>NZ_BAAAON010000002.1:581266-589216 GCF_039530425.1 Arthrobacter parietis
CTCGGCGTCGGCAGCGAGTTCCGCGTCGAGCTTTGCACGCTTGCCGGCCGGGCTTAGCAGGCTCGCAATGACGGCGATGACGATTGTCGCGACAATGAATGCCAGTGAAACGAACGTCGGAATCACGGGAGCCCATTCAATGTGCTGGCCGCCGTTGATGAACGGCAGTTCATTTTCATGCATCGCGTGCAGGATCAATTTCACGCCAATGAAGGCAAGGATGATCGAGAGCGCGTGCTTGAGGAAGACCAGGCGGGTCATCAGACCGCCCAGCAGGAAGTAGAGCTGGCGCAGCCCCATCAGCGCGAAGAGGTTCGCCGTGAACACGATGAACGCGCTTTCGGTCAGTCCGAAGATGGCAGGGATGGAATCCACCGCGAACAGCAGGTCGGTCAGGCCGATTGTGATGAACACGATCAGCATGGGGGTAAAGACCTTCTTGCCGTCCACCACGGTGCGGATCTTGCCGCCGTCGTAGTGCTCGGACATGGGAAGCACACCGCGCAGCTTGGTGATGAGCTTGTTCTCTTTGTCCTCTTCCTCCTCGCCCGAATCCTTTGCCTGGTGGTAGGCGGTCCATAGGAGGAAGGCACCGAAGATATAGAAGATCCAGGAGAAGTTGCTGATCAGCGCAGCGCCGAGCAGAATAAAAATTCCGCGCAGGATCAGCGCGATGATGATGCCCACCATCAGCACTTCCTGCTGGTATTTCCTCGGTACGGAGAACCTCGCCATGATGATGATGAAGACGAAGAGGTTATCGATGCTTAGGCTGTACTCGGTTACCCAGCCTGCGACGAATTGACCTCCGTATTCAGGGCCTGTGACAGCAAACATGACGGCCGCAAAGACCAGTGCAAGCCCCACATAGAACGCAACCCAGAGGCCGGCCTCCTTCATGGAGGGCTCGTGCGGACGCTTCACGACGAGAAGAAGGTCCAGCAGGAGGATTATTCCCAGGACGACAAAGGTGCCTATTTCAAAGGCAAGGGGCAGTTCAAGCACAAGGGTCCCTTTCGAAGGTACAACGGAATTTCGCAAGTCTCTCCGTCGCAACCAAGTGTGCGACCGCTACGCCCGGCCGGCCGTCGTCGGCCTGCGTGTTGACGTTCGTAGCGCGAAAGGATACTCCCCTACGTTCCTTCCATCGTACCCGCGTTCGGAACGGAAGGGGAACGTGGAGCGGCTCAGGGATGGTGCGCGGCCAGGACCGCAACGTGCGCCACAATCCCCGGCTCGGTCCAGTAGTCACTGTGGCTGCGTACGATTCCATCGGCGCGCGGGTCCGGCAGTTCACGGTTGGCGGCGTGCGGAATGGGAAACCCGACCGGGTCGGTATCCCGCCAGAAATTGGTCCAGGTCCGTGTGCCGTCCGCAACGTCGGCGAGCAGTTCCGGTGAAAAGGTACGAGGGAAGAACGCTGCGTACACGGACCCGATGGGCGAGCCGGACGTGACGAGGTGCGGATGCGCTTCCGCCATCCGTGAGCGGGCTACGAGCCACGCGCAGAGCACCGATCCCTGGCTGTGCGCCACGAGCACCACCTCGTCCGCGGAGTGGCGGTTCGTCAGTTCGGCGATACCTGCAACGGCCGCGTCCCGGTAGGACGATCCCGCCAGCGGGTGGTCGCGGACGGGCCAGAAGCCTGCGACGTCGGCAATCTTGCCCAGTACCTCCCGCAGGGTCCGGAGCTGCCCGAGCAAGACCACCAGCACCACCACCGCCCCGGCGATCTGCAGCAGCAGGATGGCCAGAGCCAGCCACGGGCCGCCGAGCCTGCCCTCGCCGAGGGCAACCGCCGTCGTCATCGTTATCAGTGCCAGTACCACGGCGAACGGGAGGATCCGGGGCAGCAGTCGCGGTGCCGCTGCACAGACATCGTGCCACCAGCGCCCGCGCGCGGCCTTGCCGCGGGTCACCGGCGGCAGCCCCAGCCCCCGCTCCATGGCCAGCACGACGGCGGTAGCCACCAGCGCAGCCGCCGCGGCGATAAGCGCGAGGAACGGGAAGAGATCGAGTCGGCTGTCCCCGGGATCGACCGGATTGTCGTAGGAAAGCAGGATGCCGGAATGCGGTTGGGGCACACGAACCCGGCCAAACAGGCCGGTGATGTAGCCGAGCAGGTTGTCGAGGAGCATGCGGACAAGCGCAGTGACCGCGTGCATGAGGGGTAGGGACACGGCAAGCAGGACGCCCGCAGCAGCAAGCGGGGCGTTGGGACTGCTGCCGTTGTGAATACCGGCGTTGCTGCGGATGGCCAGCACCAGAGCCACGAGAAACCCGATGGCGATACTGAGTGCTATCCACAGGGCCATCGCGTCGAGCCGCGAGGCACCCCCCGGTATGGGGGTGGAGGGCCATCCCCGGTGGAGAAGCTGGGCCGGCGGCGCGACGCTCAGCAGGACACCGCTGCAGACCACGACTGCCGCATGAGCCAGCGGCAGTAATTGGCGGCGATGTTGCTCAGACTGCGCCATCACCACGGTCCGGTACCGGTACGTCAACCACGCGGTGAGCAGGCAGGCAGCGATTAGCGGGACCGCTCGCAGCGTAGGCGGCGGAAGGCTCACGTAGCGCAGGACGGTCTCGCCGAGCACGATCAGCCAGGCAAGCTGCGACAAGGTGAGAATTACTGCGATTACCCCGACGAGTGTTCGCAGAAGTGCGGCCCGCGCAGCACCGGCGCCGGCCGGTTCCATCCGTCCGGCCACGTTCGCCATCGTGAAAGGGAACGCGAGATACCACAGGAAGCCTGCTTGTTTCCTGCGGGAACGCGACCAGTTGACGATGCGCAGCCGGTGGTTCGGCAGCGGAGGCGGCGTGGCAACCTGGACCCACGCATTTAGCGGCTTCTGAACGGGCAGCCCGAGACTGGTGTAGTACTCATGATCCCCGATGCCGTGGACCCGGATCTCAGTAAATGACCCACTGCCGGCGCCGCCCTGTTCCGGCATGGATCAGGCGTGCCCGGCTGACTGCATCTGCCGCAGCTCCTTCTTGAGGTCTCCTACCTCATCACGCAAACGCGCTGCGAGCTCAAACTGGAGCTCTTCCGCCGCGGCATGCATTTGGGCGGTGAGCTGGCTAATCAGGTCTGTAAGGTCCTCTGCGGGGACCGCGGCCAGACCGTCATGCCGGATCGCTGAACCCTTGCCCTTCCCCTTGCCCTTGGCGGACTTCGCCGTCTTCTCCAGCAGCGCACGGGTATCGGCGTCTTCGCGGGCAATGGTGTCCGTGATGTCCGCGATGCGCTTGCGCAACGGTTGCGGATCCACGCCATGCTTGGTGTTGTAGGCCACCTGAATTTCACGACGGCGGTTGGTTTCCTCGATTGCCTTGGCCATCGAATCGGTGATCCTGTCCGCATACATGTGCACCTCGCCGGACACGTTACGGGCAGCACGGCCAATGGTCTGGATCAGCGATGTCGAACTGCGGAGGAAGCCCTCCTTGTCTGCATCGAGGATGCTTACCAGGGAGACCTCCGGAAGGTCCAGGCCTTCCCGCAACAGGTTGATACCGACCAGCACGTCGAAAGTGCCCATCCGGAGCTCACGCAGGAGCTCCACGCGGCGCAGGGTGTCGACATCGGAGTGCAGGTACTCGACCTTTACTCCGTGCTCAAGCAGATAACCGGTGAGGTCTTCCGCCATCCGCTTGGTCAGCGTGGTGACCAGGACGCGCTCGTTCCGCTCCACCCGGATCTGGATTTCTCCGAGCAAGTCGTCGATCTGCCCCTTGCTGGGCTTGATGATGACTTCCGGGTCCACCAGGCCGGTGGGCCGGATGATCTGCTGGACGTAGCCGTCTGACTTGCTGAGCTCATATTTTCCGGGCGTAGCCGACAGGTAGACGGTCTGGCCGATCCGCTCCAGGAACTCATCCCATTTCAGCGGCCGGTTGTCCATGGCGGACGGCAGGCGGAAACCATGATCCACCAGCGTGCGTTTACGGGACATATCTCCCTCATACATGGCACCGATCTGCGGGATGGTCACGTGGGACTCGTCCACGACCAGCAGGAAGTCGTCTGGGAAATAGTCAAGCAGGCAGTGTGGTGCGGTGCCGCCGATCCGGCCGTCGATGTGGCGTGAGTAGTTCTCGATGCCGTTGCAGAATCCCATCTGCTGCATCATCTCGAGGTCATAGGTGGTGCGCATGCGCAGCCGCTGAGCCTCGACGAGTTTGTTCTGCGATTCCAGCTCCTGAAGGCGTTCCCGCAGTTCATCCTCGATCCTGGTGATTGCCCG
This sequence comes from Arthrobacter parietis, assembly GCF_039530425.1. Classification (NCBI taxonomy): domain Bacteria; kingdom Bacillati; phylum Actinomycetota; class Actinomycetes; order Micrococcales; family Micrococcaceae; genus Arthrobacter; species Arthrobacter parietis. The sequence continues at coordinate 585,517 of NZ_BAAAON010000002.1, forward strand.
GCCCATCCGTTCCGGTCCGGCCACATAATGCGAGGCCGGGAAGACGTACATCTCCGTCTCCTCCCGGATGACCTCGCCCGTCAGCGGGTGCAGCGTGTAGATGCGCTCCACCTCGTCACCGAAGAACTCGATCCGGATTGCCTGCTCCTCGTACATGGGAATGATCTCGACCGTATCTCCGCGCACCCGGAAGGTGCCGCGGTGGAAGTCCATGTCATTGCGCACGTATTGCATTGCGACGAACTGGCGCAGCAGGTCATCCCGGTTCATTTCCTGGCCGCGCCGGAGCGTGACCATGGCGGCAACATATTCTTCGGGAGTCCCGAGGCCGTAGATGCAGGAGACCGTCGCCACCACCACTACGTCCCGCCGGGTCAGGAGGGCGTTGGTGGCAGAGTGCCGGAGCCGCTCCACTTCCTCGTTGATCGAGGAGTCCTTCTCAATGAAGGTATCGGTCTGCGGAACGTAGGCTTCGGGCTGGTAGTAGTCGTAATAGGAAACAAAATATTCAACCGCGTTGTTGGGCAGCAGCTCGCGGAACTCGTTGGCGAGCTGCGCGGCGAGGGTCTTGTTCTGCACCATCACCAGGGTGGGCCGCTGCACCTGCTCGATAAGCCAGGCCGTGGTTGCACTCTTGCCGGTACCGGTGGCGCCGAGGAGCACGACATCCTTCTCGCCGGCATTGATGCGCTCGGACAGTTCCTTGATGGCAGTGGGCTGATCGCCGGCCGGCTGGTACTCACTGATCACTTCGAAAGGCGCGACAACACGGTTGATCTCCTGCGCAAGACTCATAGTCTTACGTTACCGTCCACCTGCGGACAACGACCGTCCGCAGAGGTGCTCTTTGCTGGAGGCTGAACGGACTGCTCAGCGTGGGAGGTACTGCTCGGACGACCAGCCGGCGTCGTTCTTCCAGGTGGTCAACCTGGGCGCAGCGAACGTGGTGAACCAATCCTCCTTGCGGGCGGCATAGCCGGCGATGGTGGCGTCGTCGCGGTGGATTGCGGCGCACCGTTCCTTCTCGGCCGCGTAGGCCGCGAGCATGTCCGGATTGGTTCGCAGCCAGTCGCGGAATGCCAGGGCGTACTCCCAGCCCGGTGAACCCGCCACACGGACGTGCAGGTTGACTGGACGCCCCGGATCAGCGTTGCAGTGCAGCCGCTTCTGCCACTTCTCGGGTTCCGGTACTTCCGCGGTGGGAGTGTCCTGCCAGATACCGGGAAGGCGTGGAAACCCCGCTTCAGCCAGACGGTCGGAAAGACCGTCGGCGTCGTGAAGGGAAGCCACTGTCAGCTGCAGGTCCAGAACGTCCTTCGCCGGAAGCCCGGGAACGGAGGTGGAACCGATGTGTTCCACGCCCAGGACGCGCGGATCCACCCGCGTCAACCGCCGAATGAGCAGTGAGGCCTGCCGGGGCCAGTCCCCATCCTGAACCAGCACCGGCCCGCCCTGCCGTGCTGCCCGCTGCCGCTGGTCAATGTTGCGGGCGAAAGGAAGTATCCGCCTCGCCCACAAATGCTTGACCGCAGCGGCCAGGTCCGCGGGGTTTCCTGCATTGTGCAGCACCACGTCGGCTGCGGCATTGCGCGTCGAGGAGTCAGCCTGAGCCCCGACGCGTCCCAGTGCCTCCTGCTTGGTCATCGCGCGGTTCTCCATCATGCGGCGCACGCGCGTCTGTTGAGGGGCATCAATGACAAGCACCAGATGGAAGCTGTCCTCCTGTCCTGTTTCCACCAGGAGCGGGATGTCATGCACGACGACGGCACCAGCGGCGGCCGCGCGGGCGGCAGCTTCTGCTTTGGCCGCCTCGCGCCGCACGCGCGGGTGGATGATCGCGTTCAGTCGTGCCCGCCCACCGGGATCGGCGAAGATCCGCGCACCGAGTGCCGGCCGGTCCAGCGAGCCGTCCGGTAGAAGCACTTCGCTTCCGAAGGCGTCCGCAACCTCCCGCAAACCCTCCGTGCCCGGCTCCACTACAGCCCGCGCAAGCTGGTCGGCGTCAATGAGGACCGCTCCGAGTTCCTGCAGCGTCGACGCTGCCAGAGATTTGCCTGCGGCGATTCCACCCGTCAATCCAACTCTCAGCATGAACTTAAGGCTACCGCCGTCGTTGGCTATTGGGAGCGCAGCGGCGCCCGGGATGCCTACACTTGGACGGTGAGTGAGACGGCGGGAACGGTAGCGCGCTACACCAGGATCGCCGGCCACCACCGACATGAGTTGGAGATCCGCCGCTCCCGCTTCATCAAAGTCCTGCATAGGGTGGAGACCGAAACTGATGTCGTGAATCTCATTCACGGCCCGCGACTGCAGGCCGGTTGGAGAATGAGTTGAGGCGAGCAGGCATGATCATTGCGGCGGTGGATTATGAAGGGACGTTCACCGGGCTGACCGTCGCGGTGCAGGACGACCACGCAGCGCTGGATGCATTCCAGGGCATGCTGGCGGGGAACACCGCGGGAGAGCTGGCTGCGGAACCTGCCGGCTGGGAGTGGGCGGACTGTGTCTGACTTCCCCTTCACAGAGCTGCGGCGCCGGCCGGATATCGAGGCGGACAACCTTTTTGCTTACGATGCCACCGACAGACTGCTCCTCGACACCATGGTGGAACACCTGCCCGCCAGCGGCGGTGTCGCGGTAGTAGGTGATACCCATGGCGCGCTGACGTTGGGCGCCCAACACAGGGGAGCGCGGAAAGTACACGTCCACCAGGACCCGATCACCAGCGAACGCGCGTTGGACGCTAACGCCGCCCTCCTCGGTTTATCAGGGGAGTATGCCTTCCACCCGCTGGGACCGGACCTGTTCGACGGCGCCACGCTGGTTCTGCTGCAGCTGCCACGTTCCCTGGAAGCACTCGAAGAGATTGCCTGGCACATCGCGGCCGCTGCCTCGCCCAACGTCACAGTGCTAGCGGGCGGCCGGGTGAAGCACATGACACCGGCCATGAACCAGATACTCGGCCGATACTTCGGGGCGGTAACAGCCGGCTTGGCGAGGCAGAAATCCCGCGTGCTCACCGCCACCGGTGCCCTGCCTGTCGGTGCCTGCCCTTTTCCCACCACGGCGGAGTACGACGTCGGCCTCCCCCGGCCGCTGCAGCTGCGGGCCTGCGGAGGCACCTTCGGCGGTGCCAAACTGGATCCAGGGACGCGGCTGCTGCTGCAGCACCTTCATCATGCGCCGCCAGCTGCATCCGCCGTGGACCTCGGCTGCGGGAACGGCACTATCGCGGCGTATCTTGCGCTCACCCGTCCGGCGCTCCAGGTCACAGCGACTGACACCTCGGCGGCCGCCGTTGCCGCCACCAGAGCCACAGCCGAGGCCAACGGTGTCAGCGGGCAGGTCGCCGTCGTGCGCGAAGATGGGTTGTCAGGACGATCCGACGCTGGAGACGAACTCATCGTCCTGAATCCGCCATTCCACTCCGGGCACACCGTACATGCGGGAATTGCGTTGAAGCTGTTCGCGGAGGCAGGGCGCGCACTGCGACCGGGCGGTGAGCTGTGGGCGGTGTGGAACAGCCATCTGCACTACCGGCAGGCGCTCGAGAGGCTTGTGGGCCCAACCAGGCAGGTGGCACGGGACCCGCGGTTCACGGTCACCGTGTCAACGCGTACACGTTAGTTCCGAGGTACGGTCCGATTAACCGTACGGTCCGGTTAACGCAGGAAGCTCCCGCCCAATGGGCGGGAGC
>NZ_BAAAON010000002.1:589360-744231 GCF_039530425.1 Arthrobacter parietis
CCGGCGCCCGCATTCGTTTCCGGAGCCGGCTCCGAGGAGTAGCTGGTCGTGCCGGAGTCTGCAGGCTCGTTAGCTGCAGCAGCGTCGTCGTTAGCGTGCTGCTCAACCTGCTTCTTGTGGGACTCCCAGCGGGACTGAGCCTCAGCGTACTGGGCTTCCCAGGCCGCGCGCTGCGTCTCGTAGCCTTCAAGCCACTCGTTGGACTCGGGATCGAAGCCCTCGGGGTATTTGTAGTTGCCCTCTTCGTCGTACTCAGCGGCCATGCCGTAGAGAGCCGGATCGAATTCGGTGCTGTCGGCGTCGACGCCCTCGTTGGCCTGCTTGAGGGACAGCGAGATGCGGCGGCGCTCGAGGTCGATGTCGATGACCTTGACGAACAGCTCATCACCTACGGAGACAACCTGCTCAGCCAGTTCAACGTGGCGGACAGCCAGCTCGGAGATGTGGACAAGGCCCTCGATGCCGTCTTCAACGCGTACGAACGCGCCGAACGGAACCAGCTTGGTGACCTTACCCGGAACAACCTGGCCCAGCGCGTGAGTGCGGGCGAAGGTCTGCCACGGATCTTCCTGGGTGGCCTTGAGCGACAGCGAAACGCGCTCGCGGTCCAGGTCAACCTCGAGAACCTCGACGGTTACTTCCTGGCCAACCTCGACAACCTCGGACGGGTGGTCGATGTGCTTCCAGGACAGTTCGGAAACGTGAACCAGTCCATCTACGCCGCCCAGGTCCACGAAGGCACCGAAGTTGACGATGGAGGACACGACGCCCGGACGAACCTGGCCCTTTTCCAGCTTGTTGAGGAACGTGGAGCGAACCTCGGACTGGGTCTGCTCAAGCCAGGCACGGCGCGACAGCACAACATTGTTGCGGTTCTTGTCCAGCTCGATGATCTTGGCTTCGATCTGCTGACCGATGTACGGAGCGAGGTCGCGGACACGACGCATTTCCACGAGGGAAGCGGGGAGGAAGCCACGCAGGCCGATGTCGAGGATGAGACCACCCTTGACAACTTCGATGACCGTACCGGTGACGACGCCGTCTTCTTCCTTGACCTTCTCGATGTCGCCCCAGGCGCGCTCGTACTGCGCACGCTTCTTGGAGAGGATGAGGCGGCCTTCTTTGTCTTCCTTGGTGAGGACAAGCGCTTCAACCTCGTCACCAACGGAGACCACGTCTCCCGGATCGACATCGTGCTTGATGGAAAGCTCGCGGGAAGGGATGACACCTTCGGTTTTATAACCGATGTCGAGCAGGACTTCGTCGCGGTCAACCTTGACAACCGTTCCTTCGACGAGATCTCCGTCATTGAAGTACTTGATGGTGGCGTCAATAGCTGCGAGGAAGTCCTCAGCGGTGCCGATGTCGTTGATAGCGACCTGCGGGGCACCTGGCTTCTCGGTGGTGGTGATGGTCATGTAGTTGGGGCTCCGTTGTGGATTATGAGTTGATCCGGACTCTTGCGGAACCCCGCGGAAAGGCACACCAGATATGTACCCACCGTGATGAGGAACCTGCCCGGATGCGGACAAATGGAAAATGAAAATATCGGATAAAGCTCATGCGGGACCCACCGTGCGTGGGACATGCTTACCCAGTCTAGCGTTGCGGCACAACGCCGGTCAAAGCGCCGGTCAGCGGCGGTGCGCAGTTCGTAGTTGGTGCAACGGTCGAACCTGCCGCCCCTCGAATTAGAAGTGTGTGATGCAGTACGGCTGACGGGAATGGGCGAACAACCGGTCCGCACTCTCCAGTACGTCGGCAGAGTTGGCCCTGATCCGGCCGGCACTTGCCAGCGTCGATGCGGTCACCCCACCGAGGTACAGCGATCCGAGCGCTGCGACATCCATGTCGAGGCCAACGGCGGCTTCAGCGCCAAGCCTCGTCACGTCAGCCTTGCCGCCCCTCACTTCCAGGAGGAAAGCACCGTGTGCATGGCCCAACGGATCTTGCACGTGGAGCACCACCGAACCGTCGTGCTCATACGCCCTTGCTTCGAGGGCAGCCACCGGATCAAGGATGCGCAGCCACAGCACGTCTTCGTCGGACTTCAGTTCACGGCAGCGCCGGTCCGCCAGGGCCCACGGAAGCGGGTCGGAAACGGACGCCATAGTGAAGGTGACCCGCTCGATCAGGTCAAGGGACCCGAGATACCGCCACAGCTCAAGGTAGGCCGCCTCGGACACTGCTACCAGGTCCTTCACGCGCATGGTGTACGGCGTTTTATCCCAGCCGGCGAACGAGTAGGAGACAAAAGCGTCCGGGCGGCCGTCGTCGTCGTAATGGACAGCGGTGCGCAACGCCTTGTCCGGCTGCGGACGCTCCTCGCCCCAGAGGCCGGACGACCGGCGGGCGTACGCGTACTGGCGGCCGATCGATCCGAGCGTTCGGGCGTGGAAGCCGGCAAATATCTCCTGCGTGAGGTGGACGGCGGCGTCCGCGTCCACAACCTCCATCCGGCCGTACGACGGGGACGTGACCGCAAACCGCTCACGGACGTCCACCTCTACCGAGGTCGTGTGGGTGGCCGTTCCGAAACCGAACCGGCCGTAAATTGTTGCTTCGGATGCGGTCAGCGCCGCAAGAGCATGCCCGCGGTCTGCCGCTCCCTGCAGGTCCTCGGTGATCATGCGGCGAAGGAGCCCCCGTCGCCGGTGGGTTGCCCGGACCGTGACGGCCGTAATCAGGTGCGCATCAAGGAATTTGCCGCCGCCCACATTGAGCGAGTTCACCATGGTGCCGTAGGTGGCCACCGGAATGCGCGGGTTCCAGGCGTGAGGGCCGGGGTTGTCGTCGTACGCACCCCAGAGGACTCGCCCGTCCGCCGCGTGCGCCTCGGCGAGTTTCGGCAGGTCCTCAGCCTCGAGCCGCCCCTCGTGGAAGCCGAAGCTCACACCCTCGAACCAGGCGGCAAGTGCGCCGTCAGGAGAGGTGTCGGTGTCCGCGTCCACGGAGAAGGTCTCGATACGGGGTACTGCGGAGTCGGTCTGCGTTTGCGTGCTCACGAGAATCCACCCTAACCGTCCGCGCCCTGACGAACCATGCCTGGCTAGCCCCTGCGCCTAATGGGCAGCTTCGTGCCAGCTCGTACCGGTGCCGACCGAGACGTCGAGCGGAACGGATAGGTCCGCCGCACCGGCCATTTCAGCACGGACCAGCTGCTCAACTTCATCCCGCTCGCCGGGAGCGATTTCGAGCACCAGTTCATCGTGTACCTGGAGCAGCATCCGGGAGGTGAGCCCCCGGGACCGCAGTTCATTCTCGACGCCGAGCATAGCCTTCTTGATGATGTCCGCTGCTGATCCCTGGATCGGTGCGTTCAATGCTGCGCGCTCTGCCATTTCCCGCAGCTGCCGGTTGTCGCTCGAAAGGTCCGGCAGATAGCGCCGCCTGCCCTCGATGGTGGAGGTGAAACCGTCCTTCCGCGCCTGCTCGACGATTCCGCGCAGGTAGTCCCTCACAGCCCCAAACCTATCGAAGTAGTCGCCCATCAAGGTGCGCGCCTCGTCCACAGAAATGGCCAGCTGCTTCGAGAGGCCGAAGGAGCTCAAGCCGTACACCAGCCCGTAGGACATGGCTTTGACCTTCGAGCGCATGGCGTTGGTGACGTCCTCCGGAGCCACGTGGAAGATGTGCGAACCGACGAAGCGGTGCAGGTCCTCCCCCTCGTTGAATGCCTCGATCAGGCCCTCATCACCGGAGAGGTGCGCCATGATCCGCATTTCGATCTGCGAATAATCGGCGGTCATCAGGGACTCGTAGCCCGGGCCCACCACGAACGCCTCCCGAATTCTCCGACCCTCATCGGAGCGGATCGGAATGTTCTGCAGGTTCGGATTCATGGAGGAAAGGCGCCCGGTGGCGGCGATCGTCTGAACGTACGTGGTGTGGATACGACCGTCGTCCGCCACCGATTTGCGTAGTCCCTCCACCGTCTGGCGGAGCTTCGAGGCGTCGCGGTGCGCGAGCAGCTGCTCCAGGAAAGGGTGTCCCGTCTTGACGATCAGATCCGTCAGGGCATCTGCGTCCGTGGAGTATCCGGTCTTGATCTTCTTCGTCTTCGGCAGCGCAAGCTCGTCGAACAGCACAGCCTGGAGCTGCTTGGGAGAACCGAGATTGATTTCCTTGCCGATGATTTTGAAGGCTTCGGCGCTGGTGTTCGCCATGGTTGCAGAGAAGTCGTCGTAAAGGCGGTCCAGTCCGTCCACCGCGACGCTGATTCCCGTGAGCTCCATCCGGGCCAGTACCTCGGACAGGGGCAGTTCCAGTCCCGCGAGCAATTGGTTGGCTCCGCGCTCCACCAGCTGGCCCGCGAAATGCCTGCTCAGCTCGAGAGCGGCGTAGGCAGCGGCAACGGCAGGAGTGGCGACGTCCTCTTCCTCAAGCGCCAGCGCCTGCTGACCGCCGGCGGCAGCTGCCGCCGTCGGGAGGGTGAGCTTCAGATGGACCTGGCTGAGGTCAGCGAGTTCGTAGCTTCGTCGGTCGGGCTGGATGAGGTATCCGGAAATCGCAGTGTCATCGACCTCACCCGCAAGGGTGAAACCGCGGGCATGGAGCAGCTTGTAAGCCGCTTTGAAATCATGGACCACCTTGGGTGCATCCAGGTCCTGGAGCCACTGCGCGATGACGTGCTCCGCGTCAGCACCCAGTTCCTCGAACGGAACGTACACGGCTGCCGAAGCCGTCACGAGCGCCACCCCGATAGCTTCCTCTCCCCCGCTCGTGGACCGCGTGACAACCTGCACTGCCGCTGTTGCCTGATTGGTTCCGTTGAACCACCGGGTCAGTTCAGCGGCCGCTGTGATGATCTGGTGCTCCGGCGGTGCCATCTCATCCCTGGCGATGTCCGGCTCTTCCTCTCCGAAGAGATCGAACAGACGCTTCCTGAGCACATTGAACTGCAGCGCGTCGAACAGATCCTCGACGGCACCACGGTCAGGCCGCTGAGCGGCCGTGGCCTGCAGATCGACAGGGAGTTCCAGATCTGTCAGGAGGCGGTTCAGACGCCGGTTGCGCTTGACGTTCTCGATGTTCTCGCGGAGCGCATCGCCTACCTTGCCTCCGATGGCGTCAAGGTTCTCGATGATGCCCTCGAGGCCGCCATACTTCAGGATCCACTTGGCGGCTGTCTTCGGGCCTACTCCGGGAACGCCGGGGAGGTTGTCCGCCGTCTCCCCCACGAGCGCAGCGAGATCCGAGTACAGGTGAGGGGGAACGAAGTACTTCTCCTCCACGGCCTTGGCATCCATCTGCGGGATGTTGGTAACGCCCTGCTTGGGGTACAGGACCGTGACGCGGTCATTCACCAGCTGGAAAACATCGCGGTCCCCGCTGACTACCTGAACATCCCAGCCCCGCTCGGCCGCGCCGACTGCCAGAGTGGCCAGGACGTCATCAGCCTCGAAGCCTTCCATGGAGAGCGTGGGAATGCGCATGGTCTCAAGCACTTTGATGATGAGGTCAATCTGGCCGTGGAACTCCTCCGGCGTCCGCGAACGTCCGCCCTTGTACTCGGAGTATTCGGTATCCCGAAAGGTTGGCGTGTCGAGGTCGAAGGCAACGGCTACGTGCGTGGGCTCCTGGTCGCGCAACAGATTGATCAGCATGGCAGTGAACCCGTACACCGCGTTGGTGTGCTGGCCGGTGTCCGTGGAAAAGTTCTCGGCAGGCAGCGCGTAGAACGCCCGGAAAGCCATGGAATGGCCGTCAACGACCAGCAGGCGGGATCGCTCCAGCGTATTGACGGCACCCGGCGCGGCGCCGGTCCCGACATCTGGTTGCACGCTGCCCTGCACGCCGGTGCGCTCGTCAGTCTGGACGGTTTGGTTTGTTTGGCTCACAGGTGCCAGCCTAGTTCCCATGGATGACAAATTCACTCCGGACGCAGGACCCGAGCGCTCCCACCCGTTCCTCGAGGAACTTACTGCCGCCGGCGTGCCGACGCACATGCACGACTGGCTGCGGGGACATGGCATCGGCCGACTCGCTGCCAAGATGGGCATTGTTTTCCAGGAGATGAGTGCGGAGCGGATGGTCGCCACCATGCCTGTCGAGGGAAATCAGCAGGTAGCGGGCATCCTGCATGGCGGGGCGCACCTCGTCCTGGCCGAAACGCTCGGCTCCTTCGCAGCAGGAATCCATGCCGGGCCAGACCGGCAGGCAGTCGGCATCGAAATCGGCGCCACGCACCACCGGTCCGCCTCTGCCGGGCTGGTCACCGGCACCGCCGTCGCCATCCACCTGGGACGCACCCTTGCTACGCATGAGGTGGTTATGACGGATGAGGAGGGGAAGCGGCTTTCCACTGCCCGTATCACCAATCTGATCAGGGACGTGCGCCAGCCAAACGGGTGAAGCGGCGCTCAGGCGTAGGCTGCGGACGCGGCGGTTCCGATGCCCAGCACCCCGAGGACGCCCCCGGATGAAATCTCCAGATTCCGGGTGACGCGCGGCCGGTTCAGCCAGGCGTTTGCCTTGGCCGCAACGAGGCACAGACCTGCCAGATAGACCAGCACGATGAGTCCGAGGGTTGCCCCAAGCAGCATGGTGACAGCGAAGACTGAACCGTCCTTGGGGAGGAACTGCGGCACCACGGCGAGGAAGAACAGTCCCACCTTCGGATTCAGCATTGTGGAGGTCAGCCCGGCTGCACACGAACTCCAGGCCCGCGCACCTGCCATCTCCGCGCCGTCCGGAACGACAGCCGAAGATTTCTTCCCGTCTCCCCGGATGGCTTTGATTCCCAGATAAACAAGGTAGATGCCGCCGAGCACTTTCAGCCCCCGAAACGCGACCGCTGACTGTTCGATGAGGGCCGCAAGACCGACGGCGACCAAACCGGCCCAGGCAAGGTAGCCGACGGCGGAGCCGAAGGAAGCGGCGACACCGGAGGACAGCTTCCGGAGACTGAAGCGAAGAATGAGGAAGCTATCAGGGCCGGGCGTCACAGCCAGCACCACGCACAATCCGCAAAACGCCAGGTAGGAGGACATCGACATGTCTCCATTAGAAAGCATGTGGCGCCGTGATACCGCAATGAGTCGGAAGAACGACATTTTAACCCGGCGGTGCCCGAAGTGGGACTCGAACCCACACACCTTTCGATACTGCATTTTGAGTGCAGCGCGTCTGCCAATTCCGCCATTCGGGCCGTTCAATGCACCCAACGTGAGTTCCATGACTCATGAACCCCCGGGTGCGCGAATCTACTCTACATGCCGATAGGCTGTTCCAGTGAACCGGTGCACCGTGCCTTTTCGGCTGCGCTGCTGCACTCGGAAAACGCAGAATCATTGAACGCATACCTAGGAGCCACCAGTGTCTCAAAACCGCGACTCAGCTAACTCGAGCCCGGCGCGGCGCGTGATTGTCGCTGAGGACGAAACCCTCATACGCCTCGACATCGTGGAGATCCTGCGCGGCGAGGGCTATGACGTTGTCGCCGAGGCGGATAACGGCGAGAAGGCCGTTGAGCTGGCCAAGGAACATAAGCCGGACCTTGTGCTGATGGATGTGAAGATGCCGGTCATGGACGGAATCACCGCCGCTGAGCAGATCGTGAAGGCCCGCATAGCGCCGGTAGTCCTTCTGACTGCCTTCAGCCAGAAGGAGCTCGTGGAGCGCGCCCGCGACGCCGGCGCAATGGCCTACGTGGTCAAGCCCTTCACGCCTGCTGATCTGGTTCCTGCTATCGAAATCGCTCTCTCCCGCCACGAGGAAATCAAGGCCCTGGAGAACGAGGTCTCCGACCTCCAGGAGCAGTTCGCCACGCGCAAGCTTGTCGAGCGCGCAAAGAGCCTGCTCACCACGAAGATGGGGCTTACCGAGCCTGAGGCCTTCCGCTGGATCCAGAAGACATCCATGGACCGCCGTCTGAGCATGCGCGAAGTTGCAGAAACCATCATCAACCAGGTCAATTAGGCTCTCCACAACGCAGAGAAGGGACCTTGCCGCTGAGGCAAGGTCCCTTCTTCAGTCTGTGCCGGATTCAGTTCCTGGGCAGAGAGTTACTTGTGCTTGTTCTTGACCGGCCAGGGACCGACCTTCTCCTTGCTGGGCGAGTAGTGGTCAGGCAATTGTCCAGCGTCCGCGATGTCGCCGACCTTGTGAACCTTGATGGAGTTCGTTGAGCCGGACTGGCCGGGAGGCGACCCGGCAGCGATGACCACGAGGTCATTCAGGTCCACCAGCTTCTGCTCGAAAAGCACCCGGTCCACCTGGGCGGTCATCTGGTCGGTGTGTTCCGCGTACTCAACGAGCATCGGCTGCACACCCCAGATCAGCGACATCGTGTTGAGAGTTGACTGCGACGGAGTGAAGGCGAAGACAGGCTTCGTCGGGCGAAGGCGGGACAGGCGGCGTGCGGAGTCGCCTGACTGGGTGAAGGTACAGATGTACTTCGCATCCAGCTGGTCGGCGATTTCCACGGCTGCGCGCGTAATGGCGCCACCGCGGGTCTTGGGCTTGCTGCCCAGCGGGGGTACGCGGTCAAGTCCATGCTTCTCGGTGGACTCGATGATGTCCGCCATGGTGCGCACCGTCTCGATCGGGTACTTTCCAACGCTGGTCTCTCCGGACAGCATGACCGCGTCAGCGCCGTCGAGCACTGCATTGGCGCAGTCCGAAGCTTCGGCGCGGGTAGGACGGGGATTGTCGATCATTGACTCGAGCACCTGGGTGGCGACGATGACCGGCTTGGCCCAGCGGCGTGCGAGCTCAACGGCTCGCTTCTGCACAATGGGGACGTCCTGAAGCGGCAGCTCCACACCGAGATCGCCTCGCGCCACCATGATGGCGTCGAAGGCATCGATGATCTCTTCTATCGCGTCGACAGCCTGCGGCTTCTCGATTTTGGCGATGACCGGAACGCGCCGGCCCTCCTCATCCATGATCTCGTGGACGCGGTCGACGTCGGCTGCATTCCGTACGAAGGACAGCGCCACCATGTCGACGCCACGCTGGATCGCCCAACGGAGGTCTTCCTCGTCCTTGTCGCTCAACGCCGGAACATTGACTGCCACACCGGGCAGGTTGATGCCCTTGTTGTTGGAGACTGCGCCGCCCACGGTGACCTCGGCGGTTACCTTGGTGTCGTCGACCGCAACGGCGACCATCGCTACCTTGCCGTCGTCGATCAGCAGGGTGTCGCCGACGTTGACGTCCTGCGGCAGTCCCTTGTGGGTGGTCGAGCAGATCTCGGCGGTGCCCTCGACGTCCTCGGTGGTGATGGTGAACGTGTCACCCGGAAGCAGCACGTGGGGTCCGTCAACGAAGCGGCCCAGCCGGATCTTGGGGCCCTGCAGATCCGCGAAAATTCCAACGGGGCGGCCGAGTTCCTCAGCCGCCTTCCGTACAAATTCGTAGGTCTGGTTGTGCACGGTGTGGTCACCGTGACTCATGTTCATACGGGCGACATCCACCCCGGCCTCAAGTACTGCGAGGGTGTTCTCATAGCTCGCGATTGCCGGGCCGAAGGTGGCCACTATCTTTGCGCGTCTCATAAACCTTGCCTGTCGTGTCGTGTTCGTGGATTGCTGTGCGCTCTAGGCGTCCTGGGAACTACAGGACGTTGAGCGCGCGGTCTGTCGGTGCTACCGGCGCGGGCAGCTTGGTCTGGCCCATCAGCCACTGATCAACCGCAGCCGCGCACGCACGCCCCTCAGCGATAGCCCAGACGATGAGGGATTGTCCGCGTCCCGCATCGCCTGCAACGAAGATTCCAGGCGTGTTGGTCATGTAGTACCCATCGCGCTCAACGTTACCGCGCCCGTCAAAAGCCGCGTCGAGCTGGTCAGTGATTCCGGCAGGTTCCGGGCCCGTGAACCCCAGTGCGAGGAACACCAGGTCCGCGGGGATATCCCGCTCGCTTCCGGGCTTCGGGAGCCTCTTCCCGTTGCTGAATTCGGTTTCGGCGACACGCACGGCGGTGAGCTTGCCGTTCTCACCGACAAATTCGACCGTTGACGCCAGATAGGTACGCTCACCGCCCTCCTCGTGCGCGCTTGCTACCTCGAACAACGTGGGGAAAGTAGGCCAGGGCTGGTTGGCCATGCGCTCAATCGGCGGCTGCTGCCCGATTGCCAGAGTGGTGACCGAGGCTGCCTTATGCCGGTGAGCGGTGCCGATGCAGTCGGCGCCGGTGTCACCGCCGCCGAGAATGACGACGTGCTTGCCCTCGGCATGAATCTGGTCCTCGATTTCCTCCCCCGCGACAACCCGGTTCGATTCAACGAGGTACTCCATGGCGAAATGCACGCCGTCGAGATCGCGGCCGGGAATCGGCAGATCGCGCGGTACCGTTGCACCGGTTGAGATTACGACGGCGTCATAGCGGCGGCGCAGCTGGTCCCAACTGATGTCACGGCCTACCTCGACACCCGCCCGGAAGCGCGTCCCCTCGGCCTTCATCTGGTCAAGTCGCCGGTCGAGCTGGATCTTCTCCATCTTGAAGTCCGGGATCCCGTAGCGCAGGAGACCGCCGATGCGATCATCGCGCTCGTAGACCGCGACTGTGTGCCCCGCCCGGGTGAGCTGCTGCGCTGCGGCAAGGCCCGCCGGGCCCGAGCCGACGACGGCGATGGTCTTGCCCGTCAGCCGCTCCGGCGGGTGGGGGTGGACCCAATCGTTGTCGAACGCCTCGTCGATGATCGAAACCTCGACCTGCTTGATCGTGACCGGAGGCTGGTTGATCCCGAGAACGCAGGACGCCTCACAGGGAGCGGGGCACAGCCGTCCGGTGAACTCCGGGAAATTGTTGGTGGCGTGCAACCGGTCGATTGCCTCGCGGCCCTTGTCCCGCCACATCAGGTCATTCCACTCCGGAATGAGGTTCCCCAGCGGGCAGCCCTGGTGACAGAACGGGATGCCGCAGTCCATGCACCGGCCGGCCTGGCTCTTCAGCACACCCTTTTCCTGGGCCTCATACACTTCCTTCCAGTCCATGATCCGGACCGGAACGGGCCTGCGCGGCTGCGTCTGCCGCTCGCGTACCTTCATGAATCCGCGTGGGTCAGCCACCGGTAACCTCCAAAATTCTGTTCCAGACCTCTTCCCCGTCGGGGTCGAGCCCCTCTTCGATGGCAGCGGCGCGGGCGTCGAGGACACGTGCGAAGTCACGCGGCAGCACCTTGGTCAGGCGGGGCACGGTGCTCTCGAAATCCTCAAGCAGCTTCGCTGCGAGAGGCGACCCGGTCTCCTCCTGGTGACGGAGCAGCAACTGGCGGACAATCTCGATATCCTCGGCGTCCAGTTCCTCCAGCTTCAGTTCGCCGCTGTTCAGCGCCTGCACATTCAGGCGGGATTCATCGAGGTCGAGGACGTAGGCGGTGCCTCCGGACATACCGGCGCCGAAGTTCCGCCCGGTGCGCCCAAGGATCAGTGTCTGCCCACCGGTCATGTACTCGCATCCGTGGTCGCCGATTCCCTCGACAACGGCTGTGGCGCCGGAGTTGCGCACCAGGAAACGCTCCCCCACCTGGCCGCGGAGGAAGATCTCGCCGCTTGTCGCGCCGTAGCCGATGACGTTCCCTGCAATAACATTGCGTTCCGCCGCAAAGACGTTCGCGCGATCCGGACGCACAATGATGCGCCCGCCGGACAGGCCCTTGCCGACGTAGTCATTCGAGTCGCCCAGCAGCCGCAAGGTGATGCCGGCCGGAAGGAAGGCTCCAAGTGACTGGCCCGCCTGGCCGGTCAGCGTGACATCGATGGTGTCCGTTGCGAGGGTCTCCGTACCGAACCGGCGGGTGACCTCGTAGCCCAGCATGGTGCCGACCGAGCGGTCGGTGTTGACAACGTCGAGTGTGATGCGCACCGGCGCGCGGTGGTTCAGCGCGTCGCTGCTCATATCAATCAGCTTGTTATCGAAGTGCTGGTCCAGCTCGTGGTTCTGCACGATCAGATTCCGGCGCGGTGCATCCTCACCGAATTCGTTTCCGCGCAGGATGGGATCGAGATCCAGCCCGTCGGCCTTCCAGTGCCGAACGGCACGCTGAACGTCAAGCACTTCATTGTGGCCGATCGCCTCAGCCACCGTCCTGAAACCGAGTTCGGCGAGCAGTTCGCGGACTTCCTCGGCGATGAACTCGAAGAAGTTCACCACGAACTCCGGCTTGCCGGTGAAGCGGCTTCGCAGTTCCGGATTCTGCGTTGCCACGCCTACCGGGCAGGTGTCCAGATGGCACACGCGCATCATGATGCAGCCCGAAACCACGAGCGGTGCGGTTGCGAAACCGAACTCCTCGCCGCCGAGCAACGCTGCGATCAGGACGTCACGACCGGTCTTGAGCTGCCCGTCAACCTGGACCACCACGCGCTCGCGCAGGCCGTTGAGCATCAGCGTCTGCTGAGTCTCAGCCACGCCGAGCTCCCAGGGGACGCCCGCATGCTTCAGCGAGTTGAGCGGGCTGGCACCCGTTCCGCCATCATGCCCGGAAATGAGTACGACGTCGGCCTTCGCCTTTGTGACGCCGGCAGCCACTGTGCCGATCCCGACCTCTGAAACCAGCTTCACGTGGACCCGCGCTGAGGTGTTGGCGCGCTTCAGGTCATAGATCAGCTGCGCGAGATCCTCGATCGAGTAGATGTCGTGATGCGGGGGCGGTGAGATCAACGCGACCCCGGGTGTGGAGTGCCTCGTCCGGGCAACCCACGGATAGACCTTCTGGCTCATCAGCTGGCCGCCCTCGCCGGGCTTGGCTCCCTGCGCCATCTTGATCTGGATGTCGTCGGCGTTGGTCAGGTAGAGGCTGGTGACGCCGAACCGTCCCGATGCAACCTGCTTGATCGCCGAGCGACGCTCAGGATCCAGCAGCCGCTCCACGTCCTCGCCGCCTTCACCGGTGTTGGACTTTGCGCCCAGGCGGTTCATGGCGATGGCAAGGGTCTCGTGGGCCTCCTGGGAGATGGACCCGTAGCTCATGGCGCCGGTGGAGAAACGCTTGACGATGCTCGATACCGGCTCTACTTCATCGAGCGGTACCGGCGGCCGCAGCCCTTCTTTGAAACCGAGCAGGCCGCGCAGGGTCATCAGCTCGCGGGACTGGTCGTCAACACCCTTGGTGTACGACTTGAAAATGTCGTAGCGGCGTTCACGCGTGGCGTGCTGCAGTCGGAACACCGTTTCGGGATTGAACAGGTGCGGCGGGCCTTCCCGGCGCCACTGGTATTCGCCGCCATTGTCCAGGCTGCGGTACGGGTCTTCGATCCCGTCCTGCGGGTACGCGAACTCGTGACGCGCCGCTGCCTCGGCAGCAACCACGTCCAGCCCGACGCCGCCCAACTGCGTCTGCGTGCCGTGGAAGTATTCGTCCACCAACTCCTGCGCGAGCCCGAGGGCTTCGAAGGTCTGCGCGCCGCAGTAGGAGCTGACGGTGGAGATACCCATCTTGGACATGATCTTCAGCACGCCCTTGCCGAGGCCCTTGATCAGGTTCGCGACAGCCTGCTCCGCGGTGACGCCGGTGATGTCCCCATTGCGGACGAGTTCCTCGCAGCTTTCCATGGCGAGGTAGGGGTTGATGGCGGACGCACCGTAACCGATGAGCACCGCAACATGGTGCACTTCCCGAACGTCGCCGGCTTCGACTACCAGGGACGTCTTGGTCCGCGTGGCGCTCTTCAGCAGGTGGTGGTGAACGGCGCTGGTCAGCAGCAGCGACGGGATCGGAGCCCACTGCGCGTTGGAGTCGCGGTCCGAGAGCACCACATATTGGATGCCGCGGTTGATTGCGCTGGAAACCTGCTCACAGATTTCCGCAAGCCGGGCGCGCAGGGATGCTTCGCCGCCGTCGACCCTGTACAGACCGCGCACGCGGACCGTGAGGCGGTCGCCGTCGTCGGATTCAAGGTTGGCGATCTTCGCCAGCTCATCATTGTTGATGACCGGAAAGGTCAGCGCGATCTGTTTGGAGCGCACCTGCCTGGCGGAGAGCAGGTTTCCGTCCGGCCCGATGGTCACGCCCATTGAGGTGACCAGTTCCTCGCGGATCGCATCCAGCGGCGGGTTGGTGACCTGCGCGAAGGACTGCACAAAGTAGTCGAACAGAAGGCGCGGCCGCTTGGACAGGACAGCGATCGGCGTGTCCGAACCCATTGCGCCCAGCGGCTCCGCACCAGCCTTCGCCATGGGTCCGAGCAGGATGCGCAGTTCCTCCTGCGTGTAGCCGAAGGTACGCTGCCGGCGGTTGATCGAAGCCTTGGTGTGTACAACGTGCTCGCGCTCAGGCAGGTCCTTCAGGTCGATCAGGTTTTCCTTCACCCACTCGCCCCACGGGTTGGCCGCTGCGACCTCGGCTTTGACCTCCTGGTCCTCAATGATGCGGCCGTCCTCCGTGTCAACGAGGAACATCTTGCCGGGTGATACGCGCCCCTTGCGCACGATCTTGGAGGGTTTGACGTCGATGACGCCGACTTCGGAGGCAAGGACGACAAGACCGTCTTCCATCACCCAATACCGGGCGGGGCGAAGGCCGTTGCGGTCCAGCACCGCCCCGACAAGCCGTCCGTCCGTGAAGGAAACCGCTGCCGGGCCGTCCCAGGGCTCCATGAGCATCGAGTGGTACTGGTAGAAGGCGCGCCGGGCCGGGTCCATGGACGTGTGGTTTTCCCACGCCTCCGGAATCATCATCATGATTGCGTGCGTGATGGGGCGTCCGGCCAGGGTCAGCAGTTCCGCTACCTCATCGAAGGACGCGGAGTCTGAGGCGCCCGGGGTGCAAATGGGGAACAGTTCCTCGGGCGAATCGCCCAACAGGGGGTTGGCAAGCTGCGATTGCCGCGCACGCATCCAGTTCCGGTTGCCCTTGACGGTGTTGATTTCCCCGTTGTGCGCAATGGCGCGGAAGGGCTGCGCCAGCGGCCACGAAGGAAAGGTGTTCGTAGAAAAGCGCGAGTGGACAATGCCGAGCTTGGTTTTGAAGCGCGGGTCTGACAGGTCCGGGTAGAAAGGCTCGAGTTGCGCCGTGGTCAGCATTCCCTTGTAGACCATGGTCCTGGACGACAGCGAGGGAAAATACACGCCGTACTTGTTCTGGGCGCGCTTGCGCAGACGGAAGGCCCTGGCATCAAGATCCTGGGCTGTGCCGGCAACGGGTGCGATGAACAACTGCACGAAGTGCGGCATGCAGGCCCTGGCCATGGATCCGACGAGGTCAACGGTGATGGGAACCTCTCGCCAGCCGAGAACCAAAAGGCCTTCGGACTCGGCAAGGCTCTCGATCCCGGCACGGGCAGTTGCCTCTTCGCCGGCCTCGGCTGGAAGGAAGGCGGTGCCGACGGCGTAGGTACCGGCGGCGGGAAGCTCGAAGTCAACGACCGCGCGGAAGAATTCGTCAGGAACCTGGGTGAGGAGGCCCGCGCCGTCGCCCGTTCCCTCGTCAGCCCCTACGGCGCCGCGATGTTCGAGGTTGCGCAGGGCGGTGAGCGCTGCATCAACGATGTCGTGGCCCGGCTCCCCGCGGAGCGTGGCAATGACGGCCAGACCGCAGGCGTCCTTCTCGTTTTCCGGGTTGTAAAGTCCGGATGCCTTCGGGTATGACGCGAACCGCGTGAACGGCGATTCGCTGTGGGTCGCCTTCGGAGGCAAACCAGTGATGGGTGCAGTCATAGATAGAGTCCTTCCCCCATGATGGAGCGTCGGGAGGGGACAGCTTCGGCCCCGGGCGCGCCTTCCCCTGCAGGGAAGCGCTTCATTTCCTTGTGCACATTGTAGAACCGGCACGCCTCACGCCGGCAGAGAATGCGGGCATGAACTGACGGCGGTACGGCCTGGTCAAGCGCGGTACGGGGCGGAAGCCTGTGAGCCAGCTGGTATACCGAGCAGAGCCACGACGCTGTGACAGTGTCTTGAGCTAGGGCGGTGGCCCAGCTGGACGCTAGTTTCGGGGATCTGATTCCCGGGGTTCCTCGGGGGCAAGTCCAGCGGAGGCAGGCGTACCCGAGGCGTCTTTTGTTTCTGGAAGATTAGCACGCCCCGGCTCTGTCCCAGCCGATGTGTCCGAACTCTGGACGTCTGTGCCCGATCCGTTATCTGCCGCTGCGTGCACGGTTTCGTCGTTGTCCGTGCCGACTGGAGCGCGTCCGGGCAGGTAGACGGAGTGCTCGGTTACGCCCCGCTGCTTCACTGACAGGTACGCGAAAATGGCGAGCGAGACGACCAGCACGAGTACGCTCGTCCACACGTTCAGACGCTGGGTCACCCCGAGAATGGTGATCATTTCGGCGTCGTCGATCCGCAGGGCTTCAATCCAGACCCGGCCCGCCGTGTAGTAGGCGGCGTACAGCCAGAACATGCGCCCGCCGCGCAGCTTGAATTTGCGGTCCAGGAGCAGCAGGAGTGCAACGCCTGCCAGGTTCCAGAGCGATTCATACAGGAAGGTGGGGTGGAACAGCGTTCCCGGATCCGCACCCGCGGGGAAGTTGGGGTTGTCGGCGTCGATCTCGAGTCCCCACGGCAGATCGGTTGGCGCACCGAACAGTTCCTGGTTGAACCAGTTACCCCAACGGCCGATTGCCTGCGCGAGCAGGACTCCGGGCGCAGCAGCGTCCGCAAAGGCCGCGAGTCTGACGCCGGCGCGGCGGCAGCCTATCCAGGCCCCGACCGCTCCGAGGGCAACGGCACCCCAGATTCCCAGGCCGCCTTCCCAGATCCGCGGTATGCGCGAGAGATCTCCGTCAGGCCCGAAATACGCGTCCGGTGAGGAAAAGACGTGGTAGAGGCGCCCGCCGATCAGCCCGAAAGGAACAGCCCAAATGGCAACATCCCAGACGACGTCGGGGTTGCCGCCGTAGCGCTTCCAACGGGCCGAGGTGAGTAGCAGCGCAACGATGATGCCGGTGAGGATGCAGAGCGCGTACGCATGGATAGTGGCTGGACCGATCGAGAAGCTGGCCCATTCTGCGGGCGGGCTGGGGATGCTGGCGGGGATCATGGTCAGCCCTTTCCGGTTCCGCTGCTCAGGTCCTTCGCCAGTGCGGCCACGGCGGGAACGCCGCCATCACGCAGGGCTGCAACGAGGGCGGTGCCGACAATCACCCCGTCCGCATAAGCCCCGATCTCCCGGACATGTTCAGCAGTGGACACTCCGAGTCCCACACAGGCCCGCTCAGCACCGGCTTGGTGGGCCGCTGCAACAACCTCGCGCGCAGCCGAGCTGACCGAGGAACGGGCGCCTGTAATGCCCATGATGGACACGGCGTAGACAAATCCCCGCGTTGAATCGACCGTGGACTGCATGCGTTCAGGAGAGCTTGAGGGAGCGACCAGGAACACGCGGTCGAGCCCGAACTCTTCCGAGACAGCCATCCACTCGGCTGCCTCGTCCGGAACGAGGTCAGGCGTGATGAGTCCGGCTCCTCCGGCTGCGGCCAGGCGGCCGGCGAACTCACGGACTCCCATGCGCATGACGGGGTTCCAGTAGGTCATCACGAGGACTGCCGCATCTGTTCGTCTGGTGATTCCCTCGACAACGTCGAAGATCTGACGCACGGTGAAGCCGTTCTGCAGCGCCTCGACAGTCGCCTGCTGAATGACTGCACCGTCCATCACGGGGTCCGAGTAGGGAATCCCGATCTCGATCAGGTCCACGCCGTTTTCCGCGAGTGCGACTGCGGCGTCAATTGTGGTCTGCACGTCGGGGAACCCGGCCGGAAGGTAGCCGATGAGGGCTGTGCGTCCCTCAGCACGGGCACGCTCGATTGCGGCGGCTGACTTGCTCATGGTTCCGGTGCTCACAGTTGTTCGCCTTCCGCGCCGATCTCGGCTTCCGCGCTGTCCTCGGGCAACAGGTCAAACCATTCCGCGGCTGTGGCCACATCCTTGTCGCCACGGCCGGAGAGGTTCACGATAATAATCTTCTCCCGCGGATCCCCACCCTCCGCAGCCAGGCGCCGGCCCACTTTCAGTGTCCCCGCGAGCGCATGCGCAGACTCGATGGCGGGGATGATGCCCTCGGTGCGGCACAGCAGGCGGAAGGCTTCCATGGCTTCAGCGTCTGTGATCGGTTCATAACTGGCTCTGCCGATGTCTGCAAGGAACGCGTGCTCCGGGCCGACTCCCGGGTAGTCCAGGCCGGCGGAGATGGAGTGCGACTCGACGGTTTGCCCATCATCATCCTGCATCAGGTACGAGCGCGCACCATGAAGGACGCCCGGCCGTCCGAGCGTGATTGTGGCAGCATGGCGTCCGGTGTCAACGCCGTCCCCGCCTGCCTCAAATCCGTAGAGGGCAACTTCGCGATCATCGAGGAAGCCGTGGAAAATTCCGATGGCATTGGAGCCGCCGCCGATGCAGGCACAGACGGCATCCGGCAAGCGGCCCGCAAGATCGAGGATCTGCTCGCGTGCTTCTTCTCCGATCACCTCATGGAAATAGCGCACCATTGCCGGGAAGGGGTGGGCGCCGGCAGCCGTTCCGAGGAGGTAGTGCGTAGTCTGCACGTTGGCCACCCAGTCACGCAGTGCGTCGTTGATGGCGTCTTTCAGCGTCTGCGATCCGTTGGTGACGGGAATGACTTCCGCTCCCAGAAGCTGCATGCGTGCGACGTTGAGTGCCTGCCTCCGGCAGTCCTCCGCACCCATATAGACAACACATTCGAGGCCGAGCAGGGCGGCGGCAGTGGCGCTGGCCACTCCATGCTGGCCGGCACCCGTTTCAGCGATCACGCGGGTCTTTCCCATCCGCTTGGCCAGTAGGGCCTGACCCAACACGTTGTTGATCTTGTGCGATCCGGTGTGATTGAGGTCCTCACGCTTGAGGAATACCCGCACGCCGCCCGCGTGCTCTGCAAAACGGTGCGCTTCCGTCAGCAGGGACGGCCTGCCGGAGTAGGACCGGTTGAGTTCGGCTATCTGGGCCAGGAAGTCCGGATCAGCTTTGGCCTTGTCGAAGGTCTCTTCCAGTTCATCCAGGGCGGCGATCAGCGACTCGGGCATCCAGCGTCCGCCGTACGCGCCGAAGTACGGGCCCTGCGCATGGCGCAGCGATCCCCCGGCGAGAAACGCGTCTGCAGCGCCGTCAGTTGCAGCCTGCGGTTGTGGGGTTTCAGTCATGAACCTGTCGTCCTGTCGTGATGGGGTGCGGCCGTCCGCGCTGGCGGGAACTGCCTCAGTGATGCAATCTCAGTGGCGTAATGCCGCGCCTGCGCGGGTGAACTCGCCAACCGTGGCCTCCGGGTTGGAGTGGCTGACCAGCGCCTCGCCGACGAGCACTGCACGCGCGCCCTGCGCTACATAGCTTTCGACGTCGGAGATGTCCCGGACGCCTGATTCGGCAACTACAACCGCACCGGAAGGAATGAGCCCGGCAAGTACCGGGAAGACGGAGCGGTCAATATCCAGCGTCTTGAGGTTGCGCACATTCACGCCGATGATGCGGGCACCAACGGCCACCGCGCGTTGCACTTCCTCAGCGGTATGCGTTTCGACGAGAGCGTGCATGCCTAGCTCTTCGGTGAGTTCGAGGAAGGAGGCGAGTGTGGCGTCGTCGAGCGCAGCAACGATCAGCAGGATCAGATCCGCGCCATGCGCGCGTGCTTCCCAGATCTGGTACTCGTCCACCGTGAAATCCTTGCGCAGGATCGGCAGGTTCACGGCTGCACGGACGGCGTCGAGATCTGCCAGCGATCCGCCGAAGCGCCGCTCCTCGGTAAGGACACTGATCACCGAGGCTCCGCCTCGCTCATAGGCCGCAGCCAGCTCAGCTGGATCCTGGATTGCTGACAGTTCGCCTTTGGACGGACTCTTCCGCTTCACCTCGGCGATGACGCTGACACCCTCGGCCTGCGCGGCCAACGCGGCATACGCGTTCCGGGGCGCAGGTGCCTGCTCGGCGAGGATACGAACCTCTTCAAGCGGAAGAAGCATCTTGCGTGCATCGAGATCCTCCCGGACCCCGAGGATGATGTCGTCGAGAACGCTCACTTAGTGCCCGGTGTTCTTGAGCCTGTGGCCGCCGACCCCGAACCCTGCCTTCTTGAGGATGATTCCGAGCGCGAGGCCGATCACCATAATGAGGATGCCGATCCAGAACAGGATGGTTCCGGCATCCAGGTTGCCCTCGGTGCTTGCGAAGATGTAGGCGAACGCGGACAGTGCCGCGCCGGCAAGCATCACGAAGACACAGGTCCACGCCGCCGGGCTGTTGCCGTGTCCGATGGTCTCATCGTGGACGGAGGAATGCTCAGCCATCGGGGTTTGGTTGGAACGGGTCTCGGGCGCGGTCTTAGCCATGGCGTATCTCCTTGTGCTGTGGTCTGTGTCCATTCTGCCATTGATTCAGCAGGCCGTTGATTCAGCACGGCACTGATTCAGAGCCGCGCTGAATCCTCAAGGGCACTCAGCCTGTCGGATCCTCACCCCGGCTGAGGCTGTCCCAGCTGTCTATCTCGTCAGCATTGGTGTCCGCCTTCGCCTGCGGGTTCCGGGTGGGCGAGGAATCCTGCCGGTTTTCGTAGCGACGGGCCGTTCGCCAGCCGCGGCCGGCGATGAGCAGCCAGACAGCACAGAGCACCAGCAACAGCCCCGCCACGGCGGCCAGCCACGGCATGGCGGTGGCCGTGACGGAGGCGCCGTCCTGGCTGGTGACGCCGAGAGATTCTCCGATTGCCGGTGCCGCGGCGCTCCCTGGATCGGTGGCGACAGCCAAACTGCTGAGGGCAATGCCGGCACCGGCAACGGTCAGAATCCCTGCGATGATCCACCGCGCGATCCGGCCGGCGATCGATGCTGCCAGCGCCGCGGCCAGACCCACCAGTGCGAATGCGGTCACAGCTGTGGCTGCATCTGAGCCTGCCACTTCAATGGAAGGGGTTTGCACCCCGGATTGCGGCAGGGCCACCGACAGCCAGGTCTGGGTGGTACTGCCGAAGGCGGCCAGTGCCGAGGCGACCGTCGCGAGGACGAGAAAGCCCCTGCGACGCAGGGCGGGTGTGCGGGAGACGGCAGGAGCACCTGACTGGGAGGACGGGCTCACGGAGTGCCCGCCCCCGTACCGGTTACCGGATGAAGGCTCGAGGCGATCAGCGCGGCGCGCAGCGGAGCTGCGGCCTTGTTAACCGTTTCCTGTGCCTCGGCCTCAAGGCTGGAATCGGCAACAATCCCACCGCCGGCCTGAACATAGGCGCGGTTGTCGCGCAGCAGTGCTGAGCGGATGGCGATGGCCATGTCCATGTCACCGGCGAAATCGAAGTAGCCCACAACTCCCCCATAGATGCCCCGCTTGTGCGGTTCAAGTTCATCAAGCAGCCGGAGCGCGCGCGGTTTGGGCGCTCCGGACAGGGTCCCGGCTGGAAAAGTCGCTGCGAGCACGTCATAGGCGGACCGCTCCGGGGCCAGTTCCCCGACGACGGTGGACACCAGATGCATGATGTGGCTGAACCGCTCCACCTCCATGAACTGAGTGACGTCCACTGTTCCCGGCCGGCATACCTTCGAGATGTCATTGCGTGCCAGGTCCACCAGCATGAGATGTTCCGCACGCTCCTTCTCATCAGCGAGGAGTTCCTCCGCGAGGGCACGGTCCTGTTCGGCTGTCCTACCGCGCGGCCGGGACCCGGCGATGGGGTGGGTGATGACTTCCGAGCCGTTGACGGTGACGAGCGCTTCGGGTGAAGAACCGACGATTGAATACGGCCGTCCAGCCGGATCCTCAAGGCTGAACAGGTACATATACGGGCTGGGGTTGGTGGTCCGCAGCACCCGATAGACATCCAGCGCTGATGCATCGCAGTCCAGTTCAAACCGGCGCGAGATGACAACCTGGAATACCTCGCCGTCCACGATGGCTTCCTTGCCGCGCTCGATCGCCGCCAGGTACCGGTCGCGATCCCAGCGTTCACGCACGCGGGACATCAGCGCTGCGCTGTCGGTTGCGCCGCCGGCCAGGACTGACACCGGCTGATCCGATGCGGAGGCGAGTCGCTGCAGCATGCCGCGGAGGCGTGCAACGGCGTCGTGCCAGGCTTCGTCAACGCGGTCCGGGGAATTGTCATAGTTGATGGCATTGGCCACCAGCGTCACCTTGCCGCCTGCATTGTCGTGAATGGCCATGTCGGTGACGAGGTTCATGGCCAGTTCGGGCAGATCGAGGTCGTCTTCGGGCGGAGAGGTGAGCCGTTCCCAGTGACGGACCGATTCCCAGCCGATGAAGCCGACCATGCCGGAGGTGAAGGGCGGAAGTCCGTCGAAGCGTGCGGTCTGGAGTTCCTCGACGGTGCGGCGGAGTGCCTCGACCGGGTTGCCATCCACAGGAACTCCCGCGGGGGGCTCGCCAAGCCAGCAGGCCTCACCGTCCCTGGTGGTGAGAGTTGCCCGCGAGTTCACGCCGATGAACGAGTACCGGGACCACACTCCGCCCTCGGCAGCGGATTCCATCAGAAACGTACCGGGGTGCCCGTCTGCCAGTTTGCGGTAGATCCCGATCGGCGTGTGCGCGTCGTCAAGCACCATCAGGCGGACAGGAATCACCCGCCGGTCCCGGGCAAGGGCGCGGAACTCCTCCAGGCCTGGGCTGATTACTCCGAGCTCGTCCATGACATGCGCTTCCTGAATCTCGCGTCCATCCGCAACGGCGGGCGGACTGTTGGTCTCCTGATGCAAACGGTATGGCTCACGCGGAGCCGACGACGGCGGCAAGCTCCCTACCGTCGAAACAGGTCCGCGTGCCGGTATGGCATGCTGCGCCGACCTGGTGCACCCGCACCAGCAGGGCATCGCCGTCACAGTCCAGCGAAACCGACTTCACATACTGGACGTGGCCGGAAGTGTCGCCCTTGCGCCAGTATTCCTGCCGCGACCGCGAGTAGAAGGTGACGCGGCCGCTGGTCAGGGTTCGCCGCAGCGCTTCTTCATCCATCCAGCCCAGCATCAGGACATCCCCGGTGTCGTGTTCCTGGACGATGGCCGCAACGAGACCGGAGGCGTCTTTCTTGAGTGCGTGGGCCACCGCGGGATCGAGCCCGGGTGTTTCACCGGCGACGGAAGGAGGATCGGGTTCGGGGTGTTGTGACATCGCAACTGATTCTAGTCGTGTCGCAGGGGACGAGCGCCCACCGGCGGGCATGGGGAGCGTCCATCATGCTATTTTCAACAGTGATGCATTTCGTTGATCCTTCCCGTGAAGTCCTCGCCGAAACCCTCCTCGCGGCCGGGCCTCACTCCCCCACGCTCTGCGACGGGTGGCAAACGAAGGAACTCGCCGCCCACCTGTATCTGCGCGGGCACAGACCCAGCGTCGGCATCGGGGCCCTCATCAAGCCGCTGTCCGTTGTTTCGGAAAAGGCCACCCGCACACTAGCGGCGAAATCCGCCTCAACGCCGGCTTACGAAGCCCTTGTCAACGACTTCCGCAAGGGGCATCCGTTTCACTCACCGATGCGAGTGCGGTCGATCGACACCAGCACCAACCTGATCGAGTACTTCGTGCATACCGAGGACGTCCGGCGGGCAACCAGCAGGTGGGCGCCGCGCGCGCTGGACGAGGAGTACTCGAACGCGCTGTGGGACGAGCTGATCAAGCGCGCCGCGATCCTGTACCGCGGCGTGGATCTTGGCATTGTGCTGGTCCGGCCGGACGGTCCCAGGCATGTAGCGAAACGAGCCCCCGTCTCGGTGGCCATTGTGGGCGAACCCGGGGAACTGCTCATGCATGCTCACGGCCGCACACGCCATGCACTGGTCACTTTCGAAGGACAACCTGACGCCGTGGCGCTCCTTGAGAGCGCCGAGGTTGGGCTCTAGGGAGGCCAGGCTCTGGCCAACCCCCGGGGGTTAGGTTCTAACGAACCGGAAAGCCTGCGTCCCGGATAGCCCGCTTCACCTCGGCTATCGCGTCAACTGGACCGAAGTGGAACACCGATGCCGCCAATACCGCATCGGCGCCCGCTGCAACGGCCGGTGGAAAATGATCCGGCCTACCCGCTCCCCCGGAGGCGATCAGGGGCACCTTCACTGCCGCCCGCACAGCCCGGATCATCTCAAGATCGAAGCCTTCGCGGGTGCCGTCAGCATCGATGGAGTTCAGTAGGATCTCGCCGACGCCGCGCTCAGCTGCTTCCCGTGCCCAGGCGACCGCGTCGATCCCGGTCCCCTTGCGGCCGCCGTGCGTGGTCACTTCGAAGCCTGAGTGAGCCGCCGGATTGTCCGTCCGGCGCGCATCCAGGCTGAGTACCAGGACCTGCGAGCCGAAATGGGACGTGATCTCATCGATGACCTGTGGGCGGGCGACCGCTGCGGTATTGATGGATGCTTTGTCGGCGCCCGCGCGCAGCAGCCGGTCGACGTCGGAAATCTCCCGGACGCCGCCGCCCACCGTCAGTGGGATGAACACTTCCTCAGCAGTCTTTGCAACCACGTCGAAAGTGGTGGCGCGGTTGCCGGAGGACGCGGTGACGTCAAGGAATGTCAGTTCGTCGGCTCCCGCACGGTCATAACGGTGTGCCAGTTCCACCGGATCCCCGGCGTCGCGGAGATCTTCGAAATTGATTCCCTTGACCACGCGTCCGGCGTCGACATCAAGGCAGGGTATGACGCGGATGGCCACGCTCATGAATGGTCTCCGCCCCTAGATCCGGCACGCGTGGATAGTGCTCACCAGGATGGCGCGCGCGCCGAGGTCGTAGAGCTCATCCATGATCCGGTTGGTGCTGTGGCGCTTCACCATGGACCGGACGGCAACCCAGTCGGAATCACGCAGCGGCGAGACAGTGGGCGATTCAAGACCCGGAGTCAGCGCCGCGGCCTGATCCACCAGTTCCTTGCGGATGTCGTAATCGAGCAGCACATACTGGCGCGCGACAAGCACCCCCTGCAGCCTACGGATCAGGATGTCCAACCCGACAGGCGCTGCGCCTTTGCGCCCGATGAGGACTGCCTCGCTTTTCAGGATGGGTTCGCCGAAGATCTCCATGCCGGCGGCCTTCAGGGTGTTTCCCGTTTCGACGACATCCGCGATCGCGTCTGCGACGCCGAGGCGCACTGACGATTCCACAGCGCCGTCAAGCCGGACAACCGTGGCGCTGACGCCCTGCTCAGCCAGGAAGTCGCGCAGGAGCCCGTCATAACTGGTGGCCAGGCGCCGCCCCTCAAGTTCGGCGACGGAGCTGAAGTTTCCGACCGGGCCGGCGAAGCGGAACGTCGACGCACCAAAGCCCAAAGGCAGAAGCTCTTCGGCTTCCACCTGGGCGTCAAGGAAGAGATCGCGGCCGGTGATTCCGACGTCGAGGGTTCCGGAACCGACATAGACGGCTATGTCCCGCGGCCGGAGGAAGAAGAATTCAATCTCGTTCTCGGGGTCCACCATCACCAGTTCACGGGTGTCGCGACGCTGGCGGTAGCCCGCCTCGCTGAGCATTGCGGAGGCGGATTCGGACAGGGATCCCTTGTTGGGGACTGCAACTCGAAGCATGGGGTTCCTTTGGGAAGGAGGGTTTTGCGGGAGAGGTTGCCTGAAAGCAGGCTCTGGGCCGCGCGCGAGTTCTGCGAAGATTGTCGCCGCGCGGCTACAGATGCTTGTAAACGTCTTCCAGCGTGAGTCCCTTGGCGATCATCATGACCTGGAGGTGGTACAGCAGCTGGGAAATTTCCTCTGCAGCAGCTTCATTCGACTCATACTCGGCGGCCATCCACACTTCGGCGGCCTCCTCGACTACTTTCTTGCCGATGCCGTGCACGCCTGACTCCAGCTCGGTCACGGTGCGTGACCCCGATGGACGGGCGGCAGCTTTCTCGCTCAGCTCGGCGAAGAGGGTGTCGAAGGATTTCACTCTGTCTAGGTTACTGGGTTCCATGAGATACGCCGTACCGGGGCCGTTCTGTGTGACGAAACTCCCGACGCGAGGCCTCCCTGAGGTTCACGTGCCCCAGGGCCCCAGTACAGCAGCTGTTGCCAATGCTGCGGCGGTGGCTTCATATCCCTTGTCCTCGCTCGATCCGGCGAGCCCGGCGCGGTCAAGGCCCTGCTCTTCGGTATCGCAGGTCAACACGCCAAAGCCCACAGGCACACCCGTGCGCACGCTGACTTCGGTGAGTCCCGACGTCGCAGCCTGGCATACGTAGTCGAAGTGCGGTGTGCCGCCGCGGATGACTACACCGAGAGCGACGACGGCGTCATAGTGGGGCGCCAACCTCGCCGCTGCGACCGGCAACTCAAAACTGCCCGGTACGCGAATCACCACGGGTTCGATGCCGGCATCCGCGGCGGCCCGGCGGGCGCCGTCAAGGAGCCCGTCCATGATGGCGGTGTGCCAACTGGCGGCAATGACGGCGAGCCGGACGGGCTCCTGCTGTTGGTGCGCAATGCTGGTGACGTCGATGGTGGGGGCGCCGTGTCCGGCCATGGTTCTCCTTGGGATGGGGGGGTGGATTGGCGGAAGGAACTGTCAGCTCTGCTGAACGATCTTTTCCTGGGGACGCTGGTGGAACCGCTCCTCCAGATGGGACAGCTGGTGGTTGAGGCGGTCCCGCTTCGTCTCGAGGTACTGCTGATTTTCCAGTCGCGATGGAATCTCGGAAGGCACCATCGACACCACGGTGATGCCGTACCGCTCAAGGTGTTCCCGCTTGACGGGATTGTTGCTCAGCAGGCGGATCTTCGTGATGCCCAAAGCGGTGAGGATTCCTGCCGCGGCCTGGTAATCGCGCGCATCGACCGGAAGACCAAGCTGCTCGTTTGCCTCGACCGTGTCGGCGCCGTTCTCCTGCAGCGCATACGCGCGCAGCTTGTTGGCAAGGCCGATCCCGCGACCTTCCTGGCCCCGCAGATAGACAACCGACCCGCCTTGTTCCTGAACCAGCCCGAGCGCCTGCTCAAGCTGCTCACCGCAGTCACAGCGGTAGGAGCCGAACACATCGCCGGTGAGGCACTCCGAGTGTATCCGGACCAGCGGGGCACCGTCAGCGATGTCCGTGCCGGGCGCGGACATTGTCAGGTGCTCCACGCCGGAGGCCGCATCCGTCCAGGCCTGCGCGGTGAACGGTCCGTACGCCGTCGGAATAGTGACTACGGGACCGCCGGTAACCGCGCTCATCCAGCGGCTCCCGTGTCGCCTGCGGCAAGGTACTCCACCAGGTCCTCGATCGAAATCAGCGGCGCCTGGAAGCGGGTGGCGAACTCACGCAGCGCCGGCAGGCGCATCATGCCGCCGTCGTCGTGCGTGACTTCCGCAATAACGGCGGCCAACTCCACACCGGCCAGCCGGCACAGGTCAATTGCAGCTTCGGTGTGACCGCGCCGCTCCCGCACTCCGCCCTCCACCGCCCGCAGGGGGAACATGTGACCCGGCCGCGTGAGGTCAGCGGGAACCGCCGACGACGACGCCAGCGTCCTGGCGGTCAGTGCCCTGTCCGCGGCGCTGATACCGGTGCTCACGCCGGCGGCGGCGTCGCAGGACACGGTGTAGGCCGTTTGCTTGGCGTCCTGGTTGTTGATCACCATGGCGGGCAACTCCAGCCGGTCCGCGGTTCTTCCGGTCACCGGAACGCAGAGCACTCCCGAGGTGTACCGGATGGTCCAGGCGGTCAGTTCCGTTGTGGCGAACTGGGCAGCGAAGATGATGTCGCCCTCGTTTTCCCGGTTGGCGTCGTCAACAACGACGACGGCGCGGCCCGCCGCCATTGCGGCAACGGCCGTGTCCACCGGGTCAAGCACAATCTCAAGCACCGCACCGCTCTGGGGGTCCGGGGCACTGCCCGCGCCGCTGCGAATCATGCCCGGCCTTCCTTTCCCGTGAACGCGAGCAGCCGCTCAGCGTATTTGGCCAGGACATCCATCTCCAGGTTCACAGGATCTCCGATGTTCTTGGCTCCCAGGCCCGTCTCGGTGAGGGTTGTGGGGATCAGGCCGACCTCGAACCAGGGCTCGGGTGTTCCGGCGTTGCTCACGGCCGTCACCGTCAGTGAGACACCGTCCACGGCGATGGACCCCTTTTCAGCGGCATAACGGTCCAGAGGGACGGGCAGACTGAAACGCAAGCGCTCCCAATCGCCGAAATTCTCACGCTCGAGGAGCGTACCGACGCCGTCGACGTGACCCTGCACAACGTGGCCGTCCAAACGGCCGTTCGCCGGTACGCAACGCTCAAGGTTGACCCTGCGGCCCTCCGTCAGGCCCCCGATTGTCGTTCGCCTCAGCGTCTCCCCCATCACATCCACGCTGATTCGGCCGTCGTCGATAACGGTCGCGGTCAGGCATACCCCGTCCACAGCGATGGACCCGCCGGGCTCGAGCCCGGCCCCTGTGGAACCGGCCTCGAACACAAGCACCGCGCTGCCGCCGTCCGGCGAGGTGCGGAGGGCGGTGACGTTGCCCCGCCCGGAAACAATTCCTGTGAACACTTAGAGGCCTTTCGTGATGGGCGCCGGAGGCGGCGCAATGGGTTTGAGGTGCAGCCGCACGTCGTCACCGAGCTGCGTGAGACCCGCGGCCCCGTCCGGATCCAGACGCCACACATGGGCGTCAGTAAGCGTTGCCACACCGAGCCGTTGGAAGGCGGGCACACCGGCGCCAAGGAGCATCGGCGCGACATACGCGAAGAGTTCATCGGCAAGATCAGCCATGAGGAAGACTCCGACCAGTTGCGGGCCGCCCTCTACGAGAACGTGCCGGACGCCCCGGCTGAACAATTCAGTCAACACGGCCAGCGGATCACGGGTTTCCAGGTGCACAAATCCGCTTCCACGCACCGCGGCATCCCCGGGGATGCCCCGTAGCCCGACGGCAACCCGCAGCGGCTGGCGGCTGGCATCGGATCCGTCCAGGGCCCGCGCGGTGAGGCGGGGATTGTCGGCAAGGACGGTGCCGGTGCCCACCAGGACGGCGTCGACGCGGGCACGGATAGTGTGCCCGTCTGCGCGCGCGTGCGGGCCGGTGATCCACTGGCTTGAGCCGTCCGCTGCCGCGGATTGCGCATCCAGGCTCTGCGCCACTTTGACTGTAACGAAAGGGCGCCGGGCCTGCACGGCAACGAGCCAGCGGCGGTTCAGCTCCGTTGCGGCATCTTCGAGGAGCCCGCCCGCCACATCGATTCCGTGGTTGGCGAGCCGTGCGGCACCGCCGGCGGCATCAGGAGTGGGATCGGCAGCCGCGTACACAACGCGCGTGATGCCGGCTTCCATGATCGCCTCGGTACAGGGACCTGTGCGACCGGTGTGGTTGCAGGGCTCCAGCGTCACCACCATGGTGCAACCGGCGGGATCCACCCCCTGCAGGGCCGCACTCTTCAGCGCGGCTACTTCCGCATGGTCAGTGCCGGCGCCCAGGTGGAAACCGGTGGCTACCATTGCGCCGTCCCTATCCAGAACAACAGCGCCCACCAGAGGATTGGCGCCGCGAACGCCCTGGCCGGCGAGCAGGAGCGCGTGCTCCATGGCCATCATTTCGGGTGCGGTGAAGCCGGCGGATCCGGTTGTCATGGCAGGCTCGGCTCAGGACTGGGTGCGTGATCAACCGGGTGCGCGGCGGCCTGCCGCTGCGCCCGGGCCCACACAACAAAGCCTACGAGGGTGAAGATCCCGTAAAACAGGTACATGAAAGCTGAAGCGTAGTAGCCGGCGCTGAACAGGAGCGGGACGCCAACGACATCGACTGCCACCCAGATGAGCCAGAATTCCACCCAGCCCTTGGCCATTCCGAACGTGGCCAGCAGAGATCCGACGAAGGTCCAGGCGTCCGCCCAGACCGGCTCGTACGAACCGAGGGCCCGGAAGAGCGGGGTCACGGCCACAGTGCCGAGGACCAGGGCGGCAACGAGCCCCAGACGTGTTCGGTTTGTTGCCCAACGCGGGGTAATTGCCGCGCCGGCATCCGATTGTGCCTGCCGCCACCGGCGCCATCCGTACACTGCGACAGCGATGAACATGACCTGGCGGGCAGCCTGTCCGAGGAGATTCGCCGTGGAAGCTTCGCCGAACACCGAACCGAGAAAGACGGTGAGCAGGAGCAGGTTACCGGCGATGCCGACAGGCCAGGCCCAGACCTTGCGGCGCATTCCCCCGAGCGCGCTCAGGAGACCGAAGACATTGCCGAGCACTTCCCGGAGCAGCAATGGACTGCCGCCGATGAAAAGTTGGGCTTCGAAGAGCCACCTCAGTAGATCCATACTGTTCCCTTTAGAACTCGCGATGACGGCTCCGGGGAACGACAGGCAGGGCCGGCGCTGCCGACGGCGCATGAGGCGCCGACGACAGAGCACAGCCAAAGCTGCACGTGCTTCTCCCATCCAGACTCTAACTGTCGGTGCCGGAATTTCACCGGCTCAACCGTTTGCTGCCCCAGGGGGCTGCGCGCGGGTCGCGGACTATAACCGCCGGTTCGGAATTACACCGACCCCGGAGCACGTTGTACGAGCTTATTCTTTCACATTTTTGGGCGCGTCGGACTTTCCTTCCGGCTTTGCGTCCACGCCTGCTTCCTTCCGCTGTTGAGGCGTGATCGGTGCAGGAGCAGCCGTGAGCGGGTCATAGCCGCCGCCGGATTTCGGGAAGGCGATGACGTCGCGGATGGAGTCGCTGCCGGCAAGCAGTGCGACAACCCGGTCCCAACCGAACGCGATGCCGCCGTGGGGCGGTGCGCCGTACTTGAAACCCTCCAGCAGGAAGCCGAACTTCTCCTGGGCGTCCTCGGGGCTGATTCCCATAACAGCGAAGACCCGTTGCTGAACATCCCGCTGGTGGATACGGATCGAGCCGCCGCCAATCTCATTGCCGTTGCAGACAATGTCGTAGGCATACGCGAGGGCACTGCCCGGATCGGTGTCGAAGGAGTCCAGGTATTCCGGCTTCGGTGAGGTGAAGGCGTGGTGAACCGCCGTCCACGCACCGGTCCCCACGGCGACGTCACCGGCGGCGACGGCGTCCGACGCCGGCTCGAACATGGGCGCATCAACGACCCACACGAAGGCCCACGCCGCCGGATCGATCAGCCCGGTGCGGTGACCGATCTCCACCCGTGCAGCACCAAGCAAGGCACGCGAGGAGGACTTCTCGCCGGCAGCAAAGAAGATGCAGTCCCCCGGCTTCGCGCCGACAGTGCCGGCCAGCCCATCCCGCTCGGCGTCCGTCAGGTTCTTGGCGACGGGACCACGGAGGCTGCCGTCGTCGTCGATGAGGACGTACGCAAGCCCCTTCGCTCCGCGCTGCTTGGCCCATTCCTGCCAGGCATCCAGCTGACGGCGCGGCTGGGAGGCTCCGCCGGGCATGACGACGGCGCCCACATACGCAGCCTTGAACACGCCGAATCCGGTGTCCTTGAAGTACTCGGTCAGCTCGGTCAGCTCGAGACCGAACCGAAGGTCCGGCTTGTCAGAGCCGTAACGCGCCATGGCATCGGCGTAGGTCATGCGCTGGATCGGAGTGGGGATCTCGACGTCGATCAGCTTCCACAGCGCCGTCACCAGCTCCTCGCCGAGCGCGATGATGTCATCCTGCTCGACGAAGCTCGCCTCGATGTCCAGCTGGGTGAACTCGGGCTGCCGGTCGGCACGGAAGTCCTCGTCCCGGTAACAGCGGGCGATCTGGTAGTACTTCTCGAAGCCCCCCACCTGGAGAAGTTGCTTGAACAGCTGCGGTGACTGCGGCAGTGCGTACCAGGACCCTGGCGCCAGACGGGCCGGAACCAGGAAGTCACGGGCGCCCTCAGGCGTCGAACGGGTGAGGGTGGGTGTCTCAATCTCCACATAGCCGTCTGTGTGCAGAAGCTCGCGGGCCACCCGGTTCGCCTCGGAGCGCAGGCGGAGGTTGGCGTTCGGCGTTGGGCGGCGGAGGTCCAGGTAACGGTGCTTCAGACGCGCCTCCTCGCCCACCTCGACATGCTCGTCGATCTGGAACGGCAGCGGTTCCGAGGTGTTGAGAATTGTCACCTTCTCGGCGATGACCTCGATCTCACCGGTTGCAAGCGCCGGGTTCTCGTTGCCCTCGGGGCGCTGCTCGACGGTGCCGATGATCTGCAGCACGTACTCATTGCGCAGGCCATGGAAGACGTCCTCCTCGCGCACCACTACCTGGGCGACGCCGGATGCGTCACGAAGATCGAGGAATGCCACGCCGCCGTGATCACGCCGACGGGCCACCCATCCGGCGAGAGTGACGGTCTGTCCAATGTGCCCGGTCCGTAGTGAACCCAGGTCATGTGTGCGCAGCACAGCATTCCTTCCGGTGGAATTAAATCCAGGTCTGTGAATCGTGGTTGAATCTCAGTGTTCGAGTTTACCGCCGGATGAGATGCATTCCCGGCCACACTTATCACCGGACGGGGACCATCGCTAAATGCCGCAGGCATTGAACAGACAACTCGGCGGGTTCGACGCCACCACCGTCGGCATCGGATCCATCATTGGAGCCGGCGTTTTCGTTGTCTTCTCCCCGGCAGCCGCAGCCGCCGGCTCCCTGCTGCCGCTCGCAGTCGGCCTGGCCGCCGTCGTTGCCTATGCCAACGCCGCAGCATCCGCCCAGCTGGCGACCGTGCATCCGGTGAGCGGCGGTACCTATACCTACGGGCGGCGCCAGCTCGGCGAATGGCCGGGCTTCCTGGCCGGGTGGAGCTTCATCACCGGGAAACTTGCCTCGTGTGCAGCGATGGCGCTCACCTTCGGGCTGTACGCCGCTCCGGGCTTTGAGAAAGCTGCAGGGGTGGCAGCCGTAGTGGCCCTGACTTCCGTTAACCTGTTAGGCATCACGCGCACCGCGCTGTTGACGCGGATCATCGTTGCGCTGGTGGTGCCTGTCCTCTCCTTCGTCATTGTTGTGGCCTTTGCCCAGCCTGCCGACGCCCCCGGCGCCGTGCCGGTTGGACCCACCGGCGTCCTGCAGGCGGCCGGGCTCATGTTCTTCGCGTTCGCCGGCTATGCACGTATTGCCACGATGGGCGAGGAGGTCCGCGAGCCCGCGCGCAACATTCCGCGGGCTATCTTCGGCGCACTCGGTTTCACCCTGGCTCTGTACCTCCTGCTCGCGTTCGGCCTGCTTCGCGCGGTGGGGCCGGACGCCCTCGCTGACTCGCAGGCGCCTCTCACCGAAGTATTCCTGCCGAATGGGTCCTTACCTGGGCTGGCAGTGGCGATTGCGGCGGCACTGGCGAGTCTCGGCGCACTGCTCGCGCTGATCAGCGGGATCGCCCGCACAACCCTGGCTATGGCGCGAGAGGGTGATCTGCCGCGGGTTTTCGGCGCGGTGTCAGCCCGCCGTGCCACACCGTTCGCAGCGGAGCTGGCGACTGCCGTCGTCGTCATTGCACTGCTGCTGGGAACCGATGTCCTGACGGTGGTGGGCTTCTCCAGCTTCGGTGTGCTGCTCTACTACGCGGTGGCGAACCTCTCCGCGCTTACCCTGGCCTCGCGTCCCTGGTACGCTCCGCGGGCGCTGAATGTACTCGGCCTGACGGGATGCCTGGTGCTCGCGTTCACGCTTCCGGTGCGGTCGGTCCTGACCATGACCGTCATTCTGCTGGTGGGGCTGCTTGGCCGCGCCGCTATGCTCCTCGTACAACGAGGACGGCACTGACGGCGGCACTACAGGGCAACGCGCCGGCTCAGCCCTGAGGCAGGACGGCCGGCCAGCGGTCATCAACGGGAGGGGTCCACGACGAGGGATCAGCGGCGCTCTGCTCCCCTGATCGGATGTCCTTGACCTCGTGAGCGCCGTCCTCCGAGGTGAACCAGACGAAGGGGATGCCCCGGCGGTCCGCGAACTTGATCTGCTTGCCGAACTTCTCGGCCGTTGCCGCAACCTCCACGGGAATGCCGCGACCGCGCAACGCGGCGGCAACATCCTGGGCGGCGGACCAGGAGTCGTCATTTGCGAGGGTGACCAGGACCGCCGTCGGTACCTGGCGGGAGGCAGCCGCGAAGTCCTGGCTCAGAATGCGCGTCACTAGGCGTGTAACACCGATGGAAAGCCCGACGCCGGGGAAGGTCCGGTTGCCCTTGCTCGCCAGCGCATCGTAGCGGCCGCCGGAGCAGATGGAGCCGAGTGCCTCATGACCGACCAGCACCGTCTCGTAGACCGTGCCGGTGTAGTAGTCGAGACCGCGCGCGATGCTCAGATCGGCGATCACCTTCCCCGGTGCGCGTTTCGATGCCTCGGCGATGACCTGCTCGAGTTCGGCAAGTCCTTCCTCAAGCAGCGGGTCTTCAACGCCAAGGGCGCGCACCCGGTCAACGAAGGAGGTGTCTTCCGTGCGGATCCCGGCGAGGCTGAGGGCGGCTTCCGCCTGCTCGGCCGTGGCGCCCAGCTCGGTTTTCAGCAGCTCCGCCACTTTCGCGGGACCGATCTTCTCCAGCTTGTCGATGCTGCGCAGCACCCCGGGAGTGTCCGTCAGACCGATTCCCCGATAGAAGCCTTCAGCCAGTTTCCGGTTGTTGATGCGCAGCTGGAAGTCGGGAATCGGCAAGGCGCTGAGCGCCTCGGCTATCACGAGGGCAAGCTCGATGTCGTAGCGGAACGGGAGTGCGCCGTCACCCACCACATCGATATCCGCCTGGGTGAACTCCCGTGCCCGTCCCTCCTGGGGACGCTCCCCCCGCCAGACCTTCTGGATCTGGTAGCGGCGGAACGGGAAGGCAAGGTGGCCGGCGTTTTCAACCACATAGCGTGCAAAGGGAACAGTCAGGTCAAAGTGCAGCGCCAGCGAGTCGTCGCCGGCGGCGCCGGTGTCCTCATCCTGGAGGCGCGATACCGCGTAGACTTCCTTGTCGATCTCCCCCTTGCGCAGCAACTGACCCACTGTTTCAACCGCGCGGGTTTCGACGCTGGAGAATCCGTGAAGCTCGAACGTCCGTCGCAGGGTGTCCAGAACGTGCAGCTCCACCAGACGTTCCTGGGGCAGCCATTCGGGAAATCCGGACAACGAGGACTTTCGTGCCATACGGCAACTCTCCTTGGGAAATGACGCTGGTGTCCCCAACCGGGCGGTTCGGGATGCTGGGGAAGCCGAGAGGTAAGCGGTCAGCTGTGCCTACACTGTCTGCGGCATTCATTTTAGTGGTTCGTGCCGGACCGGACTAACCGGACCGGGAGTGCCAGGGTAAAAGTGGGCAGCACCCGAAACAACCGCCGGACACAGGAGGTCGCGTGGCCGTTGATCGTCGCGGACGCGAAATGCGCCGTCATATCAGTCAGATCGAGGCCCGGCGGGAGCTTGAGCGCGCTCAGGAGAAACGGCGGCGGAAAGACAGCACGACGGCGGGGATAGCGGCCGCGGCGGTCCTCGCCATTGCTTTCGCCCTGCAGGTGTTCTGGTTCAGCTCGAATCCCACGGCCGCGCAGATGGACGTTCTTGACGAGGCACCCGGTGTTGTGGAGACCGCGCCGGCGGAGCCGACGGCGAATAGCTCGAACATTCCGGATCCGTCGAGTGCAGCGGGGAAAGTGTTCACGGGGACCCTTGCCACCAGCGTCGGCGACATCGGTGTCCAGCTGGACGGAAGCAAGGCCCCTCAGGCGGTAGCCGTCTTCACCTCGCTCGCCCAGGAGGGGTTCTTCGAAGGCAAGACGTGCCACCGGTTGACTACCGCGGAGACCATGGGCGTGCTGCAGTGCGGGTCCCTCAACGGCGATGGTGCGGGTGATCCGAACTACCAGTGGGGTCCGGTGGAGAACACTCCTGAAGACGGCGTCTACCCTGCCGGCACCATTGCCGTGGCCCGCGGTGCTGCGACGGACAGCAATGGGACACAGTTCTTCATTGTGTACAGGGATTCCCGGATTCCACAGAACACCGGCGGATACACCATCATGGGTTCGGTGACCTCCGGTCTGGACCTTGTCCGGCAGGTTGCCGAGGCCGGAGTGCAAGGCGGCGGCGAGGACGGAGCCCCGGCAACGCCTGTGACGATAGACTCATTAACCTTGCAGTAATCAACGGGACACGGCCATGTGGGCCGTCCATCGAGCGAAAGACTTTTAGCGGTGACAAACAGTCAGCAATCCGACGAAATGCCTGTAACCGAAGCGACCGGGATCGAGCAACCTGAGGCTGCAGCAGAACCTTCTGCTACTGAGCAGCCCACGGCGCCGGCTCCTGAGCAACCGGCCGCGCCGGTGCCGGGAGCCGCAAACGCTGCGCGTCCCCGCCCCACCCCTGCCGCGATGGCACCGCGGTCCAACGGTCCCGCCGCGCCCGCCGTCGTTGCTGCTCCCCCGATTCACAGCACCCCGCTGGCGGAGGCGGAGAAGTTCGCCCGCGTGGAGGAAGACGGTCATGTCTTCCTGCTCGTGGACGGCGAGGAGTTCCCCGTAGGCCAGTACCCGGATGCCCCGCGCGAGGAAGCGCTGGGCTACTTCGTGCGCAAGTACGACGACGTCGCCGGCCAGGTCACACTGCTGGAGCAGCGGGTCCACGCAAAAGCACCCACCACGGACATGAGGAAGACCGCCGCCCATCTTGCCGAGCAGGTCTCCGAGCGGAAGATGGTCGGCGATGTCCGTGCCCTGGAGGCCCGGCTTGAAGCACTGGTCAGCCTCGTCACGGAGCTTGAGTCCGCGGAGAAGGCCGAGCAGGACGCCGCCCGCGCCCGCGAAAGGGAAGCACGGGAGGCGATCGTTGCCGAGGCCGAGGAGATCGCCGGCCGCGATCCGTCCACCGTGCAGTGGAAGGCCAGCAGCAACCGGATGAACGAATTGTTTGAGCAGTGGAAAGCTGCTCAGAAGTCCGGGCTTCGGCTCGGGCGGGGCACCGAGGACGCACTGTGGAAGCGGTTCCGCTCGGCCCGCACTATCTTCGATCGTCACCGCAGGGCGTACTTCTCGCAGCTCGACAATGACAACGCAGAGGCAAAACAGGCAAAGGAAGCACTGATCCGCCGCGCCGAGGAGCTTTCCGCCTCGACCGACTGGGGTCACACTGCAGCCGAGTACCGGCAGCTCATGGACGAGTGGAAGGGGTCGAAGCGGGCGAGCCGCAAGGACGACGACGCCCTCTGGACCCGTTTCCGGGCTGCACAAGACGTGTTCTTTGCTGCCCGCAAAGCTGCAAACGAGGCCATTGATGAGGAATACGGTTCAAACCTCGTGGTAAAGGAAGCCCTCATCGCGGAAGCGCGTCAGCTTCTGCCAGTCAAGGACGCCACCGCGGCCCGGAAGGCACTGCAGTCGATTCGGGACCGCTGGGAAGAAACCGGGAAGGTTCCCCGGGCGGACATGGGGCGCGTCGAAGCGCGCCTGCGTGAAGTGGAAGATGCAGTGCAGGCCGCGGAGCAGGAGCACTGGCAGCGCACCAACCCGGAGACCAAGGCACGCACCAACAGCGCGCTCAGCCAGCTCGAGAGCACCATCGCGTCCCTCGAGGAAGACCTGGCAGCAGCGGAGAAGAACGGGGATGCCCGCCGGATCTCCGAGGCACGTGAGGCACTCGAGGCGCGCAGGCAGTGGCTGGACATGCTGCAGAAATCGGCGCAAGACTTCTCGTAGGCACGTACGGCCCTCCAGGCATGAAGTCCCGGTCCACCGTTATCCACAGCGGGTAGGCCGGGACTTTCCCT
The DNA here is from genome assembly GCF_039530425.1 of Arthrobacter parietis. Lineage (NCBI taxonomy): Bacteria > Bacillati > Actinomycetota > Actinomycetes > Micrococcales > Micrococcaceae > Arthrobacter > Arthrobacter parietis. The sequence goes on from NZ_BAAAON010000002.1 coordinate 626,824, forward strand.
TTTCCTGCCGGTTGGGGAAGCTTGAGGCATGCCATATTCGCAAGGACCTCCTGTGCAGGGCCGCGGGCTTGCCCATCGGGACCTTGCCATCAACTCCACGGGCGGAGTGCTGTTCCACGGCGGAAGCCTGTTCAGTTCCGTCGAGTTGCAGGCCATGCGGATGGACGGCTTGATGGCGCATGTCTGCGGGGAGTCCTACGTGCGCACAGATCAGCCGTCAACTCCGGCGATTCGCGCCCAGTCAGCCATCAACACGGTTCCGCGCTCTCTCCACGCGCGGGTTGCGCTCGCCCGCCAGAGCGCGGCCTGGGTGTACGGCTGCGCCCCTGCTCCAGCTGTCGTCAGCTTGGTCACCGATCATCGCCGGCGCACAACGGCGCTTCCCGCCTTCTGTGATGCGGTGATGCATCAGGTCACCCTAGGGCCCTGCGATCTTTCCACAATCGGCGGTGTGCCAGTGACCTCTCCGTTGCGGACTGCGCTCGACGTCGCAATTCACGGTCAGGATTTCTGGGCTGTTGAGACGCTCAAAAGCATTGCCGCAGCACCTGGACTGCGCTGCCCGCTGCACCTGGTGATCCTCTCGCTGGAGAGTTCCGTGCGGGTGCCCGGAAAAGCACGTGCGTTGAGTCGCTTGCGCGAGGCCCTGCGTGTCAGCCGCTAGATGCGCCGCTGGGATCCGGTGGTCCGGTAAACGTCAAACACGCCGTCAATCCTTCTCACCGCGCTGAGGATGTGGCTCAGGTACTTGGGATCGCCCATCTCGAAAGCGAACCGCGACATAGCCACCCGGTCGGTCGACGTGTTCACGCTCGCTGCCAGGATGTTCACATGGTTCTCGGACAACACCCTGGTCACATCCGAGAGAAGGCTCTTGCGGTCCAACGCCTCTACCTGAATCTCCACCAGGAACACACTGGACTGCGTGGGAGCCCATTCCACGTCCACGATCCGGCCCGGTTGGTCCCGCAGCTCCTGGACGTTCCGGCAGTCGTTACGGTGCACCGAGACCCCAGACCCCCGCGTGACGAACCCGACGATCGGATCGGGAGGGACCGGTGTGCAGCAGCGGGCCAGCTTGACCCAGACGTCACCCACACCGCGCACGGTGACGCCTGAATCCGAGAACTTGGGGCGCCGCGGCTGCGTTGCGACCGTCGCCTCAGCGATGTCTTCCTCAGCGCCGGCATGGCCGCCCATCTGGGTGACAAGGTGCTCGATGACGTTCTGGGCCGAGGAATGTCCGTCTCCAACAGCGGCGTAGAGCGCTGAAATGTCCGCATGACGCAGTTCCTGGGCCACCGCCAGCAGGGCGTCGTGCGTCATCATCCGCTGCAAAGGAAGATTCTGCTTCCGCATAGTGCGCGTCAGCTGGTCCTTGCCCTTCTCAATCGCTTCTTCGCGGCGTTCCTTGGTGAACCACTGACGGATCTTGTTCCGCGCCCGAGGACTCTTGACGAATCCCTGCCAGTCCTGGCTTGGCCCGGCTCCCTCCGCCTTTGAAGTGAAAATTTCCACCCAGTCGCCGTGGTTAAGCTCGCTGTTGAGCGGCACAAGCTTGCCGTTGACCCGGGCTCCAATGGTGCGATGACCAACCTCGGTATGCACGGCGTAGGCGAAGTCGACCGGCGTCGATCCGGCGGGCAACGCCATGACCTCACCCTTGGGCGTGAACACGAATACTTCACGGGCGTTGATCTCAAACCGCAGCGAGTCGAGGAACTCGTCGGGATCGGATGTCTCCTGCTGCCAATCCACGAGGCTGCGAAGCCATCCCATATCACTGTTGTCCGGAACACCGCTGGTGCCGGCCCCGCCCTGATTCTTGTACTTCCAGTGCGCTGCCACACCGTACTCGGCACGCCGATGCATATCATGTGTGCGGATCTGGATCTCAACGGGACGCCCGCCGGGGCCAATCACCGTCGTGTGCAGCGATTGGTACATGTTGAACTTGGGCATCGCGATGTAGTCCTTGAACCTGCCCGGGAGCGGGTTCCACCTCGCATGCAGTTGCCCAAGGGTTGCATAGCAGTCGCGCACCGAGTCAACGAGCACGCGTACACCCATCAGGTCGTGGATGTCGTCGAAGTCCTTACCCCGCACGATCATCTTCTGGTAGATCGAGTAGTAGTGCTTAGGGCGTCCTGTGATGGTGGACTTGATCTTCACCGAGCGCAGGTCCTCGCCGATCTGATCCCGGACGAGGTTCAGGTGCTTTTCGCGCTCCGGAGTGCGGTCCCCCACCATCCGCACAATCTCCTCGTAGACCTTGGGATGCAGCGCCGCGAAGGAGAGATCCTCAAGTTCCCACTTAATGGTGTTCATGCCCAGGCGGTGCGCGAGGGGTGCGAAGATCTCGAGGGTTTCCCGTGCTTTTCGAGCGGAGGATTCGGCTGATACGAAACGCCACGTCCGCGCGTTGTGCAGCCTGTCAGCCAGCTTGATCACGAGGACCCGGATGTCCTTGGCCATAGCGACAACCATCTTGCGGACGGTCTCCGCTTGGGCTGCGTCGCCGAAGGATACCTTGTCCAGCTTGGTGACTCCGTCAACGAGCATTGCCACTTCCTGGCCGAAGTCACGCCGGATGTCATCAAGGGTGCAACTGGTGTCCTCGACGGTGTCATGCAGGAGAGCGGCGGCAAGGGTTGTCCCGGTCATGCCGAGCTCAGCGAGAATGGTGGCTACCGCAACCGGGTGGGTGATGTAAGGATCACCACTTTTGCGCTTCTGGCCCTCGTGACTGCGCTCAGCCACTTCATAAGCCCGCTTGATGAACTCAAGATCCTCTTTCGGATTGTTCGCGCGGGCGGTGCGCAACAGCGGTTCGAGGACCGGAGAATAATCTGTGGTTCCCCGTCCGGCAAGGCGTGCGAGGCGGGCACGGGTTCGTTCCCTGCGGCCAGGCGCGACGGCCCCTTCAGTAGCAACCGGGGACCCGGATCCGGTCGCGGGGCGCTCCGGCGCCGGAGCCACCGTACGGGTTGGTTGTGTACGTGCTTCGGTGCCCGGACCTGTGGACGGTCCGGTTCCGGACGGGCGTCCGGGACCACTGGCTTCAGCCACCCATTACCCCACTTCCGTTGGACTTCCGTCATCCCCACCGCGGACGGGTAAGGCTACAACATCCCACACTCACGGCTGCCTCTCCAAGTTTATCCGCCGTCCGCGGCATCCCGTGCACGTTTTGCCGTCCGCGTAGAGATCAGTGCCGCTTCCGGAAGATGGAACGCCAACGGCCCGGCACCTCGCAGGTACCGGGCCGTTGTCTCGGTGTGCGCCGCAACGCAGCGAGGTCACGCCGGAGCGGTATCAGCTTCCTTGGCTTCGAGGGAGCGGCGGTGCATTACGCGCTTCTCCTGCTTGCGGATGTCAGGCTCGTTCATCCGAAGCATCGCGTACATGGGAGCAGCAACGAACACGGTGGTCAGCGTGCCGATGATGATACCGACGAAAAGCGCCAGTGAAAGGTCCCGCAGGGTGCCCGCGCCGAGCAGCATCGCGCCGATGAAAAGAATTGCAGCGACTGGCAGGACGGCAACAACGGAGGTGTTGATCGACCTGACAAGTGTCTGGTTGACCGCCAGGTTGACCTGCTCTCCGAAGGTCCGCTTGCTGGACACCTCCAGATCTGCCGTATTCTCCCGAATCTTGTCAAAGACCACGACTGTGTCATACAGCGAATAGCTCAGGATCGTCAGGAAGCCGATGACTGCCGATGGAGTGACTTCGAAGTCACTGAGCGAGTAGATGCCGGCAGAAGTCACCATCACCACCACCAGCGCCGCCATTGCCGCAACCGACATCTTCCAGGTGCGGAAGTAGATCGCCATCAGCGCCGCGGCGAGAGCCACAAAGACAACCAGACCGATGATCGCCTGGCGGCTGACATCCTCTCCCCAGGTGGGCCCCACGAAGTTGGACGTGACGTCTTCCTCCGTGACGTTATAGGCGCCGATCAGCCCATCACGCACGCTCAGGGTTTGGTCATCGCTGAGTCGTTCCGTCTGGATACGCATGGTTTCCGGGGCAATGTTGGTTACCCGCGGAACCGCTTCCGGCACCACCTCGGTGACGGCTTGTTCGCCCGCGGCGACGGAAGTGTCCTGCACATTCGAGACGGTGAATTCTGACCCACCGCGGAAGTCGATGCCCAGGTTGAACCCACCCTTGATCACCGGAACCAGCAGCGAGAGCAAGATCGCCACACCGGCGATCATGAACCACAGGTTGCGCTTTCCAACGAAGGGATAGGACCGCTTGCCGGAATACAGTTCGTTTCCGAATTCGGCAAAACTGAACCGGCTCATCGGTTGTCCCCTTCCTTGGTTCCGCGTGCTTGCGCACTGACGGTCTTTTGTTCTTCAACGGCCTTCTGCTGTTCAGCCAGGCGCCGTTCAGCAATAGTCATGCGCCGCTCAGCTTCACCCGCAGCGGCCTTGTTCCGGCCGCGCAGTTCAACTGCGGGCCGCTCTACCGGCTTGTGCCGCACCCGGCCGGCTCCGCGGTACAGCGGAAGCACGCCGAGTCGCGAGGGATCAAGCCCGGACCAGCGGTGACCCTCGCCGAAGAACCGGGTCATGGCGAGCAGTCGCATTACCGGGTGGGTGAACAGGAACACGACAACGAGGTCGGCGATTGCCGTCAATCCAAGCGTGAACGCGAAACCGCGCACGTTTCCGACGGCCACGAAATACAGCACGACGGCGGCGAGAAGGTTCATGGCCTTGGACGCCAGTACGGTTCGCTTGGCACGCCGCCACCCGTTCTCGACAGCCGGGACCAGACCACGGCCGTCACGGAGCTCATCCCTGATGCGTTCGAAGTACACAATGAATGAGTCTGCTGTCTGACCGATTGCGACAATCAGCCCCGCTACACCGGCGAGGGATAGCCGATAGTTTTCTGTCCAGCCGAGGATGCAGATTGCCAGGTAGGTAAGCACCCCGGCCACCACGAGCGAGGCGATCGTCACCAGGCCGAGCATCCGGTACTGGAAGAGCGAGTACACAGCGACGAGAACCAGCCCGATCACGCCGGCGATCAGACCGAGTCGCAATTGGTCGGCTCCGAGCGTGGCGGAGATCTGCTGTTCACTCTGAATTTCGAAGCTGATGGGCAAAGCACCGTACTTCAGCTGCTCTGCGAGAGCTGCTGCCGATTCCTCCGTGAAGCTGCCGCTGATCTGCGGACGCCCGTCAGGAATCACTGCGTTGGTGGTGGGAGCTGAAACAATAACGCCGTCCAGCACGATGGCGAACTGGTTCCGTGGATCTCCCGGACCGATGGCGAACAACCGCTCGGTTACTTCGCGGAAGGTCTCGGTACCCTCCTCGTTGAAGTCGATGTTGACGACCCACTCATTCAGGGTCTGGCCCTGGGCACTGCGCGCCATGCCGTAATCGGCTGACTCGATCTCAGTGCCGCGAACCTCGACCGGACCGAGGATGTACTTCCCCTGTGTGTCCGGCTCGCAGGCAACCATCGGCTGGTCGGCGGGAGCCGGCTCGACTGCAGGCTCAAGTGCCTCCGGACTGGTGCAGTCAGTCGACTCGAACTCCTGCAGAAGCTCGGGGGTTATCCAGTTGGGATCGCTGGCACCAGTCGGTTCGGCACTCGGAGTGGGAAGCTGGTCTTCGGGCGTCGGCGTCTCAGCCGCCGGGGCAAGCCCAGGGCCTCCGAAAAGCACGGGCCGGAACTCCATCTGGGCCGATGCCTGGATCAGTTCCCGCGTCTCCGGTTCAGGGATGCCCGGGAGCGCGACAATGACGTTCTGTCCCGACTGCGTGCTGATCTCGGCCTCGGCGACACCGCTGCCGTCGACGCGCTGCCGGATGATCTCGACCGCCTGGTCAAGCTGTTCGGGGGTTATTTCCTCGCTGCTGCCCTGTACCTCGGGTGCGAGGATCATCTGGGTACCGCCCTCGAGGTCGAGGGCGAGCTTCGGTGCCCAGCTGGCGTTACTCCACAGCGAGCCTCCGCCGAGCAGCAAGGCGAGGAGTGCAAAGACTACGCCGAGCCATACGAGGGTACGTTTGGCGGCGGAGCCTGGGCCGGTTCGTGCCATGGTGCGTGAATCCTTTGGGTGTTGGAATTCGAGACGTGACGGGCCGAAGGAGTACGGCCGTGTCGCAGGTTACTGGTCTTTGTCGTTTCGGTCGCGCGCGTTTTCCCTGTTCAGCCGCTCGGCTGACTCTTCCGGTGTCTCTTCGCGAAGCGGGCGGTCAGCATCGCTGAGCGGGTCCGTCAGTGAGGAGGCGTCGTCGGGAACGCTGTGCTCTTCCTCGACCACCGGTTCCGGGGCGACCACCTTGCTCAGGGTCTGGGAGTGAACGGTCGCGGTAACACCCGGGGAAAGCTCGATAAGGGCCTTGTTGTTGTCCTCGTCGAGGGAAACGATGGTGCCGAAGAGACCGAAGTTGGTCATGACCTCGGTACCCGGGACCATCTGGGTGCGCTGCTCCGCGACCTGCTTTTTCATCTTCCGCTGCTTGCGGAACATGGTGAAGATCAGAAAGGCGAGAGCCAACGGGAGGAGCAGGCTGAAGATGTCAAACCCGCCACCCGTCTGCTCGGTGGTCTGGGCAACTACATTTGCGAGCACAGAGAAGATCCGTTCCTATATTTGGTCAGCACAGTCGGCTGCGGTGCAGGTGATTCCGACGCTGAAGTTCCGCGGCTGCGCGCGGTCCGCGGGAGCACTGCCTGACTATTAAGCCAGCAGTGTTTCCAAAGCTTTGACCGTGCGCTGCGCCACACGTCAGAACAGTCTACGGGGAATGGGCCTCAACTTTCGCACTAGCCGCTGTTGCGGCTCCATTCCGTTTCGCTCCCGAGCGCCATTTCGACCCCGGAAACGGGATCATCCTCGTAGACCGGGAAAAGTCCTTCGGGCATGGCTGCTGCGATTGATGCAGGCATGACCAGACCCAGATGTTCCCACGCAGCTGCTGTGGCGATTCGCCCGCGCGGCGTTCTGCCGAGCATCCCCTCGCGCACGAGATACGGCTCGGCGACCGTTTCCACGGTCTCGGGTTCTTCCCCTACTGCAATGGCCAGAGTGGACAGTCCCACCGGCCCTCCATTGAACTTTGTCACAAGCGCCGTCAGCACAGACCGGTCGAGGCGGTCGAGTCCTTTGGCGTCAACCTCGTACATATCCAGAGCGGATCCGGCGCACCGTGCATCGATGACGTCCACGCCGTTCACAAGTGCCCAGTCACGAACGCGCCGGAGGAGGCGGTTCGCGATTCTGGGGGTGCCGCGGGAACGTCCGGCTACCTCAGCAAAGGCTGCGGAGTTGACCCGCATGTCCATCATCATGGCCGAGCGCCGGAGAACGAGCTCAAGCTCCGCCGTGGAGTAGAACTCGAGATGGCCGGTGAATCCAAACCGGTCGCGCAGCGGACCCGGCAGCAGCCCGGCGCGGGTGGTGGCGCCGACCAGGGTGAAAGGTGGCAGATCCAGCGGAATCGCTGTTGCGCCCGGCCCTTTGCCCACGATGATGTCTACCCGGAAGTCCTCCATTGCCATGTACAGCATTTCTTCCGCAGGGCGCGACATGCGGTGGATCTCGTCGAGAAAGAGCACCTCCCCCTCGGTCAGCGAGGACAAGATAGCGGCGAGGTCTCCGGCATGCTGGATGGCGGGGCCTGAACTGATGCGGAGGGGCGCATTCATCTCCGCGGCGATGATCATCGCCAGGGTGGTCTTTCCGAGCCCGGGAGGTCCGGAAAGGAGAACATGGTCCGCGCTGCGGCCACGCATCCGGGATGCTTCGAGGACGAGGGACAGCTGGCGGCGCACTCTTGCCTGACCGACGAAATCATCCAGGTTCTTCGGCCGCAGGGCTGCCTCGACCGCCCGGTCCTCCGGATCCACGGCCGGCGAGACAAGGGGCTGTTCCTGATCTGTCATCAGTTCACCGAAGCCCGTGCCGAGCTGCGGGCGCCATCCTGGCCCAGCCGGCGCAGTGTGAGCTTCAGGATCGAACCGACATCCCCAGATGCCGCAATCTCTGGAGAATCCTTCACTGCGGCGTCGATGGCTGAGCCGGCGTCCTTTTCCGACCAGCCCAGACCCATCATCGCGGCGAGAACCTGTGACTGCCAGGCGCCGGAAGCTGTAGTTGGGGTATCCGTCTCAAGCGGAATGAGTTTGTCAGCGAGTTCAAGCACAATGCGTCGCGCGCCCTTGGGGCCGATCCCCGGCACCTTGCTGAATGCTTTGTCATCCCCGGACGATGCGGCGGTGCGGATGGCCGCCGGGGCGTACACCGCGAGCACCGCCAGCGCCAACCGTGGGCCTACGCCGCTGACGCCCAGCAGTGTCTCGAACACCTCACGCTCGTCGGCATCCGTGAATCCGAACAGGGTCATGGAATCCTCGCGGACTATCAGCGAGGTGTTGAGTCTGGCCTGGTTGCCAAGCCGGAGGGTGGAAAGAGTCTGGGGCGTTGCCTGTACCTGCATTCCGAACCCGTTGACGTCGAGTACGGCCGAGTGCAGGCCCACATGGCTTACGGTCCCGGTCAGAGAACTGATCATGCGCTGGGCTCCAGATGCTGAGAATCGAAACGAATATCACCGAACATATCTACGAATCAGCGTACGTCCCGGCGCGGACTATCCGGCGCCGCCACACCGATGTACTCCGGCACGCAGACTACCCGGGAGTAGGTTCATCGCCGTTGACGCGCCTTCGCTTCCGCTTCCGCCCACAGCCGTTGGGCTGCGGTCTGGCCAACCCCACCCTGGCTTCGGGCTGAGGACGTAGTTCCGGTTCGCCAGGCGTGCGTGATGGCAAGTGCCAGTGCATCAGCGGCGTCGGCAGGGGTGGGCGGCGTTGCGAGGCGAAGGATTTTCGTCACCATCTTGGTCACTGCGGCCTTGTCAGACTGGCCGTTACCCGTCACTGCCGCCTTGACCTCGGTCGGTGTGTGAAGCGCTACCGGAATGCCCCGCCTCGCCGCCGCCGCTATCACCACGCCCGAAGCCTGAGCGGTACCCATGACGGTGCTGACGTTGAGCTGGCTGAAAACGCGTTCGACGGCGAGCACCGCCGGTGAGTGCGTGTCCAGCCACACATCCACTGACTCGGCGATCATCAGCAGGCGGCGATCGAGGCTGTGGTCAGCCGGCGTACCGACCACACCGACCGCCACCAGAGTGGCGCGCCGGTTCGGTTCGACATCGACCACGGCAAGTCCGCAGCGGGTCAACCCCGGGTCAACACCCATGACCCGCAGTGTCACGGGTGTCCCCCAAGATGGGCGGAGCGGAAACTAATCGTCGCTCTCCAGCTCAGCGAGCACGTCATCGCCGAGCTCCGCATTCGAGTACACGTTCTGGACGTCGTCGAGCTCTTCGAGCGCGTCCACGAGCTTGAGGAACTTGCGTGCGGCGTCCGCATCGAGTTCAACCTGCATCGACGGGACAAACTCGACCTCGTCGGTCTCGTATTCGATACCGGCTTCTTCGAGACCCGCGACGACCGCGCGGAGGTCTGTGGGCTCGGAGTGAACGTCGAATGATTCACCCGACTCCTTCACCTCTTCAGCGCCTGCGTCCAGGACTGCCATCAGGACATCATCCTCCGACAAGTCTTTCTTCGGCAGGGAGACTACGCCTTTGCGCGCGAACAGGTAGGCGACCGATCCGGGATCAGCAATTGATCCACCGTTTCGGGTAATGGCGACCCGGACCTCCGAGGCTGCACGGTTCTTGTTGTCCGTGAGGCATTCGATGAGCAGCGCCGAACCCTGGGGTCCGCGCGCTTCATAAATGATCTCTGAGTAGTCGACGACTTCGCCGGTGAGCCCAGCGCCGCGCTTGACCGCCCGGTTGATGTTGTCGATGGGAACGGACGTCTTCTTGGCCTTCTGCACGGCAAGCTCAAGGGCCGGATTGCCCGCCAGGTCAGCGCCGCCGGCGCGGGCCGCCACCTCGATATTCTTGATCAGCTTCGCGAAAGACTTGGCGCGCTTGGCGTCAATCACGGCCTTCTTGTGTTTGGTGGTAGCCCATTTAGAGTGCCCCGACATGCTCTGCCCTTCTTTGTGCGATCAACGATAGGAAAAGCTCATGGATGCGATGCTCACCGGTCACTTCCGGGTGGAAGCTCGTGGCGAGCAGGTTTCCTGAGCGAACTGCAACAATCCTAGCGACCGGCTGTGCCCTGGCACTGTCACGCCCAGTGTGGGCACCGTGCTCGGCGGGCGGCGTATCCGGTGCCTCGACCTGTGCGAGGACCTTCACCGACTCCCCTACCTTCTCCACCCACGGGGCCCTGATGAACACCGCGTGGACGTCGGAGCCGTTCCCAGGCAGTTCCTCAAACGGGAGGTCCGTCTCGAAGGACTCGCGCTGCCTGCCGAAGGCGTTGCGGCGGACCACGATATCCAGGCCCCCGATGGTCTGCTGGGGATTGCCCGCCAGGTCAACGGAGGGATCAGCAATGGTGTCCGCGAGCATGATCATTCCCGCACAGGACCCGTAGACCGGGAACCCTTCGCGGATGAGTTCGCGCAGCGGTTCGGCGAGCCCGAACGCGCGGGTCAGCTTGTCCATGGTGGTCGACTCCCCGCCGGGGATGATAACGCCCTCGACCTGCTCCAGCTCGCTGGGGCGCCGGACGGCTGACGCCTCTCCGCCCAAGGATTTGATCACCCGGATGTGCTCGCGTACGTCGCCCTGCACTGCGAGAACGCCAACGCGCAGGGCGGCACCGCCAAGGGAAATGGTGGAAGTCACCGACCCAGTCTAGTTTGGCGCTGGGACTGTCGGGCGCCATACCGGGTAGGCAACGAAAGCGCGATAAGTTAGACACCATGTCTGGTCTGTCTACCTTGAGCGTGCCCCTGGGCAAAACAGTTCGGGCGCTCACGCGTCTGCGCGGCGGTGGTTCGGCGTTTCCCGGTCTGGTCGTCGAACGAATCGATCCAGGCTTCATGGCGCGGGCGCTGCGAAACCTGCCCAAGGGCATCATCGTCGTCAGCGGCACCAACGGGAAGACCACCACCACCAAGATGGTGGTCGAACTCCTTGAGGGCCAGGGGCTGAAAGTCTTCACCAACCGGACGGGAAGCAACTTCACCAGGGGCGTTGCCGCCGCGCTGCTCGGCGAGGTGGACTGGCGCGGACGGCTGAGAGCCGACGTCGCCGTCCTGGAACTGGACGAAGCCCACGCCGTCCACTTTGTGAATCTGGTCCCTCCGACCCATTCTCTGCTGCTCAATGTCCTCCGGGATCAGCTTGACCGCTTCGGTGAGATCGACAAGACCACCAAGCTGCTCGAGCACATCGCAGTAAAGACCACCGGCACGGTGGTATTGAACCGGGAAGATCCGCGGGTCGCTTCAATTGCACCATCGGTCCGCAACGCCGCGGTGGCTTATTTCGGGCTGGCTGAATCTCTCCGGGACACCTTTCCCAGCGATGATGACCTTCGCGGCGCCACAGGAACAGCACCAGCCTCTTCCCTGCCCGCCGACGTCGTGCTTGAAACGGTCGAATCCAATACCGCTACGTTCAGCATGGACGGCGAGGCAAGCACCGTCGACCTGAGCCTCCGCGGCGTCTACAACATCTTCAACGCCGCCGCGGCGCTCGCAATGGCGAGGATCATCCTGGGCGGTGAGGCACAACGCGACGCGATGCTGCGCTCGCTCGCAGCGGTTGAGCCGGCCTTCGGACGCGGGGAATCCCTGCTGGTGGACGGCCAGCCCCTGGAGCTTGTCCTGGTGAAGAATCCGAGCGGCTTCCGCCTGGGCCTGAAGTCCTTCGATGCTGCAGGCTACGCAACCATGATCGCGATCAATGACAATTACGCCGATGGACGGGACATGTCATGGCTCTGGGACGTTGATTTCGACAGCCTGCGGGCCGGCGGCGTGGACATGGTCAGCGGCGTCCGCGCATATGACATGGCACTGCGACTGCAGTACGACGACGTCGCCGTTCAGGACATCGATCCTGACACCGGATCAGCACTCCGCAGGTTCATCCGCGGTGCGAAGGACCGCCCGAAGCGGATCTTCTGCACCTATACCGCGATGCTCGCGATCCGCAGGGACCTGTCCAAAATTACCGATGTGAAGGTGGTTTCATGAGTTCCGGCACTCCTGCGGGCTCTCCCGCTAACCCGCCCGCGAGTAAGGGCGCCGTTCGGATCCTGCAGCTCTATCCGCGGGACATGAACATCTATGGCGACTGGGGCAATGTGCTGGTGCTCAAGCAGCGCCTCGCCTGGCACGGGTATGAGGCGGTGATCCTCGAACACAATGCCGGGGACACCTTCCCTTCAGACGTGGACATCCTCATCGGCGGCGGCGGACAGGACAGCGGGCAGGTTGTAATCCAGCAGGACCTGCAGTCCAATGCAGCCCATCTTCGCTCGCTTGCCGGGGACGGTACGCCCATGCTCGCGATCTGCGGTCTTTACCAGCTTTTCGGAAACTTCTTCAAGACCCATGACGGCACAGTGATACCCGGGATCGGAATCCTGGACATCGAAACGCATGGCGGGTCGGAGCGGCTGATCGGGAACGTGGTCGCCCGGAGCGAGGAGTTCGGCGACATCCACGGCTATGAGAACCACAGCGGTCAGACCTTCCTCGGTCCAAACGTCCGTCCGCTCGCCACCGTGACCAAGGGTGAAGGCAATAACTCGAAGGAGGACCATGAAGGAGCCCGGCACCTCAACATCGTCGCCAGTTACCTCCATGGCTCACTGTTGCCGAAGAATCCCGCGGTTGCCGACTTCCTGATCCGTGAGGCGGTGACTCGCAAGTACGGCTCCTTCGAGCCGGGCGATGTCGATGACAGCCTTGCCGAGCTGGCGCGCCGCCACGCTGCTGCCCGGCCGCGCTGAGTCGGTTCCGCTTAGTCTTCCTCGGTCACCAGCCACTGGTGCGCGCCGTCTTCGGACGCGCCGTAAGTCTCCACCGTTGCCAGCGTTCTGGCCTTGACCGCCGCTTCATGCTCCGGGGTTGAGCAGGAGCCCGGCTCCTGGTCTGGAGCCAGCGAACACCAGCGGTACGGATCCCGGACGATCACCGACGGCACCCAGGCCAGATCGCTGACTGTCCACTGACCCGACTCATCGGCGGCGAACTGCGCCCGGATGGTCAGCCCCTCATTGTTGACGTCATATACCGGTGACAGCTCGGTGACCCCATTGCCGAGACCGTAGACGATCCAGGTGTCGTTGTAATACTCGATCGGCAGCACCGAGTGCGTGTGGTGGCCATAGATGAAGTCGACCGCCCCGCTGTCGGCAAGGGCATGGGCGAGGTCGATCTGCTGCTGGTTGGGCAGCGAGGCGTACTCATCGCCGGCATGGATAGCCGCGATAACGACGTCGGCTCCCTCCTCGCGCGCCCTCTCCGCCTTTGCGATCATGGTGGGCGCGTCGAGCATGTCCACCTGCCACGGGAATTCCGGAATCAGGCCGTTCAGACCGTAGGTGGCTTCGATGACTGCAACCTGCGCGGCCGGCGTCTCGAGGATCATCAACTCCTGGGCGTCCGCTTCGGTGCGGTAGGAGCCGGTGTGTTCGAGTCCGAGCCGGTCCAGGGTGTCCAGGGTGCGCACCAACCCTTCCGTACCGGCGTCGATTGTGTGGTTGCTGGCCGTGGTGCACGCCTGGTATCCAACGGCCTTCGCGGCGTCGAGGATCTGCGGTGGGACGTTGAACTGGGGGTAGCCGCTGAAGGGACCCTCAGGCGTCGCTACCGGCGTTTCCATATGGCACATGGCGAGATCACTCGCCTCGATGTAGGGACGCTGTCCAGCCAGAAGCGGCTCGAAATCAAGAGTGCCCTTGCCGGTTTGCCGCGCATCGACGGCTGCCTGGTCCCACAGTTGGGGGTGCACCAGAAGATCGCCGGAGGCCATGAAGGAGAAGCAGCGGTCCGTCGGGCAGTCCGGCCCCTTCCCGGGCGTCGGCTCGGGGGTAGGTTCCGGAGCCTCGGAGGAATTTGAGGTGGCCGGCGCAGAGGAGGCGGCGGGCGCAGAGGAGGCGGGCGCCGTCGTCGTCGTTGGTTCTGAGCCCTGGGTGGTGCGCCCCTCACCTACTCCCATGCAGCCCGAGCAGGCAAGCGTGAGGGCCAATCCCAGCGCTCCCCACGTGCTCCGATTTCGCGTCCGTCCAGACACAACGACCTCCCTTGATGATGACTTCCAATGATAGGTGCGACCGGAGGGGAACCTGAGGATGAACCCACCGAAGCGAACACGGGATGCAAACGGGCTTGCCTGCTGGAGCGGTGCCGCTCGTTATGCCAAGGTTGGTTACCATGAGCAACCCTTTTCAGAATCCGAGCACCCTGCCGTTCCAGTTGCCTCCCTTCGCGCAGATCCGCGAGGAAGACTTCCTGCCGGCGTTTGAAACCGGTATCCGGGAGCACCTCGCTGAGATCGAGGCGATCATCGCCGAGCCTGAGCCCGCATCCTTCGACAACACGATCGTGGCAATGGAGCGCGCCGGGCAAGCGCTTCGCCGCGTCGCGCTGGTGTTCTTCAATAACTCATCCGCTCACTCCACTGAGGGAATCCAGGCGGTGGAGACGGAGATCGCCCCGTGCCTTGCCGCGCATGAAGACAACATCTACCTCAACGCTGCGCTCTTCGCGCGCGTGAATGCAGTTGAGACATCCGGGCTCGACGCTGAGTCCGCACGTCTGGCCGACGAGTACCGGCAGCGCTTCGTTCGCGCCGGCGCCCAGCTCGACGACGCCGCGCAGCACCGCCTGCGCGAACTGAATGGCGAGCTCTCCCGGCTCAGCACCGAGTTCGGGCAGCGGCTGCTCCGTGACACGAATGCGTCTGCCCTGCTTGTCGACGACGCTTCAGAACTCGACGGATTGTCCGCGGACGACATCGCCTCTGCAGCAGACGCCGCCGGTGCCGCCGGCCACCCGGACCAGTATCTCCTGACGCTGATCCTGCCGACCTCCCAGCCTGCACTGGAGTCCCTGACCAACCGGGAAACCCGCCGCCGCCTGCATGAAGCGTCCGTCAATCGCGGGTCCCGCGACAACGCGGACAACACCATCCGCGTCGCCGCGGAAATGGCGGCACTGCGGGCTGAGCGGGCGTCCCTGCTGGGTTTCACCAATCACGCCGAGCTCGCCACTGATGACCAGACTGCGCCGTCACTGGATGCTATCCACGAAATGCTCGAACGCCTTGCACAGCCGGCTGTCCGGAATGCACGCGCGGAAGCTGAGCAGCTCGAGGACGTGGCAGGTCACCCGGTCGAGGCCTGGGACTGGTCGTTCTACTCCGAGAAGGTCCGCTCCGAGCGGTACGACGTGGACCTCGCCGCCCTGCGCCCCTACTTCGAGCTCGACCGGGTACTGAATGACGGCGTTTTCTTCGCGGCGAATAGGCTCTACGGGCTCACTTTCCATGAACGGGAAGATCTTCAGGGGTACCACCCCGAGGTACGGATCTGGGAGGTCCGGGAAGAGGACGGCTCCGAGTTGGGGCTCTTCCTCGGCGACTACTACACACGGGACACCAAGAACGGCGGCGCGTGGATGAACTCCTTCGTGGAGCAGTCGCGCCTTGGCGGAACCCGGGCCGTCGTGGTGAACAACCTGAACGTGTCCAGGCCACCCGCGGGTGAACCCACACTGCTGACCTTCGACGAGGTGCGGACCACGTTCCACGAGTTCGGTCACGCACTGCATGGGCTCTTCTCGGATGTCACGTACCCGTTGTTTTCCGGAACGAGCGTTCCGCGGGACTTCGTGGAATATCCTTCACAGGTCAACGAAATGTGGATGCTCTGGCCGGAAGTGGTCAGCAACTATGCGCGCCACCATCAGACCGGTGAGGCGCTCCCTCAGGAGATGATCGACAAGCTCGTAGCCGCCAGGAAATGGGGTGAGGGTTTCGCCACCACCGAATACCTGGGTGCTGCTCTTCTCGACCTCGCGTGG
This sequence comes from Arthrobacter parietis, assembly GCF_039530425.1. Classification (NCBI taxonomy): domain Bacteria; kingdom Bacillati; phylum Actinomycetota; class Actinomycetes; order Micrococcales; family Micrococcaceae; genus Arthrobacter; species Arthrobacter parietis. The sequence goes on from NZ_BAAAON010000002.1 coordinate 642,773, forward strand.
CATGAGCTGCCGCCGGGCACCACGGTGGAGGACCCGCTTGCTTTTGAGAAGCAGGCACTGCACGACGCCGGCGTGGACTATGCGCCCGTCCCGCCGCGGTACCGCACCGGATACTTCAAACACATTTTCGCGGGCGGCTACTCAGCGGCTTACTACGCCTACATCTGGAGCGAGGTTCTGGACGCGGACAGCGTCGAGTGGTTCAAGGAATCGGGCGGGCTGACGCGGGAGAACGGAGAACATTTCCGCAGGGAACTGCTTTCACGCGGATACAGCGTTGACCCGCTGGATGCCTTCGCTGCCTTCCGTGGCCGCGCAGCCAGCATCGATCCCCTCCTCGAGCGTCGAGGGCTGGCTGAGCAGTCATGACCACCATCGCCGGTTGCCAGCGCCTGCAGCGCGCCTGGTTCGCTGCCATGGCGCAGGCAACCGGCGGCCGCACCTTCTCCACGCACGAATGCGACTGGATCTGGCTGCCTGCTAGGCGTGAGCTCATGCTGATGTTTCCCACCACGTTGTCCCCGGCAGGGTTGCGGCCGGGGCTAGCTGAGGGCGTCCGGTTGGGTGCCCGCACAGTGGGCGTGTGGCTCAACGGCGCAGTTCGGGGCAAGGAGCTAGCCGACTTCGGGTTTGAATCCGGCTGGCAGCCTTGGTGGATGAGCGCGCCGGTCGAGGCGCTCGCCGGCCTTGACCCGGCAGGAGCCGCGATCACCACGCGCGTGCCCGAGTACTCCGGTCCGCTCGCTGCGGAACTGGCCATTACCCGCGCCGAACCGGCGAAGGCCTGGCATGCGCTCGCGCGTGTGGGTGAGATGCCCGTCGGCGCCGCCTATTCCTTCTATGACGGAGCGGCCGCTGACGCCAGAGCCGTCGGTGGGATCTTCAACATGGAGGTGCTCCCCCAGTTCCGTCGCAGCGGCCTTGGCACGGCGCTCCTTTCAGCGGTGGCGCAGGAGGCTACGGCTGCGGGGGCGCAGGAACTGGCGTTGAACGCCACGCCTGAGGGGTATGAGCTATATTCCCGCCGCGGATTCGAACTCATTGGCCGCGGACAAACGTGGTGGCTGCACCTCCGTTGAAGCTTGGTGGATTTACTGCCCCTGCCACTCGACGGCACCGGCATCTGCCGCCCCCATCGACTCGACGGTTACCTTGCTGCGCTGCCTGCTCGCCGCGTCCGCCTCGGTGGAGACGCAAGACGTACCCAACGCGGCCATCTCCTCGAGATTGACGGCGGCCACCGGGCACCAGCGGTGGGCCGGCCCGTTCCAGGTGGCCGGAAGCCAGCGGATTCCTGCACCCTGCCAGCCGCCGTCGTCGTCCTGCTCGAAGGAAACTTCCACCAGCAGTCCCTCGGTGTTGCGGATGTCCGGCGTGAGGTGTGCGGCGATGGTGTTCCCGAGTCCATAGACGATCCAGACGCCGTTGTACTTCTCGATGGGCAGCACCGAATGGCTGTGGTGGCCGTAAACCAGGTCGAAGCGGCCGCTGTCCACGAGTGCGTGCGCTACTTCCTGCTGCTGAGCGTTGGCATAGTCGGCATATTCGTCGCCGGCGTGCACCGCTGCAAGTACGACGTCGGCGCCCGCCTCGCGCGCTTCGTCCGCCTTGGCGATCATCACTGCCGGATCCAGCTGATCCACCTGCCAGCCGAACTCAGGCACGATCCCGTTGAGCGCATAGGTTCCGGTGATTACGGCGATTCGCGCTTCGCCGGTATCCACGATGAGCGGCTCAGCTGCCTCCGCGGCTGTGCGGTAGGAGCCGGTGTGTTCGAGCCCTGCCGTATCCAGCGTGTCCAGGGTGCGGTTCAGTCCCGCAGTGCCGGCGTCGAGGGTATGGTTGCTGGCTGTTGTGCAGGCGTCGTAACCCAAATTCGCGACGGCGTCTGCAATCTGGGGAGGGACGTTGAAGGCTGGAAAGCCGGAATATGGGCCGCCCGGCTCAGCCAGCGGAGTTTCCTGGTGACAGATAGCGAGGTCAGCCGGCGCGATGTACTCCTCCTGCGCCGCAAGCATCGGTCCGAAGTCCAACTGACCGCCGCCGTCGACTGCTGCCTGTTCCCACAGACCTTCGTGTAGCAGCAGGTCACCGGTGAGCACCACGGTGAGGCATTCCCCGCCCGGGCAGGTAGCGGTCTTGGCGGCGGTGGTGCGAAGCGGCGTCGGGCTCGGTGATTCAGGCTTAGGCCGCGCCGTAGCGGACGTTCCAGGCGATGGAGCGCCCGGCGGAGGTGAGGTTGTGTCCGCTATGTCCGGGGGTCCCGTAGGAGACACGCTCCCGGATCCGGAGCACCCGGGTAGCAGCAGCAGCACGGACAGCGCTGCTGCTCGAACGATTGATGTGCTGCTACGGTTCACACCGACAGCGTAGCCCCGAGTGAGCGCCCGGATCCCAACGGCAAAGGGCCGGACATAGTGTCCGGCCCTTCGCGCTATTCAATGCTGTCTGCAGTCCTACCAGCCGCGCTCGGCGAGGCGGTGCGGCTGCGGGATCTCGTCCACGTTGATGCCGACCATTGCTTCACCGAGGCCGCGGGAGACCTTGGCGATCATGTCCGGATCGTCGTGGAAGGTGGTTGCCTTGACGATGGCGGCGGCGCGCTCGGCCGGGTTGCCGGACTTGAAGATGCCGGAGCCTACGAAGACGCCGTCAGCACCGAGCTGCATCATCATGGCGGCATCGGCCGGTGTGGCAATGCCGCCGGCGGTGAACAGGACGACCGGAAGCTTGCCTGCCGCGGCAACTTCCTTGACGAGCTCGTACGGTGCCTGGAGTTCCTTGGCTGCAACGTATAGCTCGTCGTCGGCCATGGAAGTGAGGCGGGCAATTTCCGAGCGGATCTTGCGCATATGCATGGTGGCGTTGGAGACGTCCCCGGTGCCGGCCTCGCCCTTGGAGCGGATCATGGCCGCACCTTCGTTGAGGCGGCGCAAAGCCTCACCGAGGTTGGTTGCACCGCAGACGAAGGGAACGGTGAACTTCCACTTGTCGATGTGGTTGGTGAAGTCCGCAGGAGTCAGCACCTCGGACTCGTCGATGTAGTCCACACCGAGGGACTGCAGCACCTGCGCCTCGACGAAATGACCGATGCGGGCTTTTGCCATGACCGGGATGGAGACGGCCTCGACGATGCTGTCGATCATGTCAGGGTCCGACATGCGCGACACCCCGCCCTGGGCACGGATGTCGGCGGGTACGCGCTCGAGCGCCATGACGGCAACGGCACCGGCGTCCTCGGCGATACGGGCCTGCTCTGCGGTGACGACATCCATGATGACGCCGCCCTTGAGCATCTCCGCCATTCCGCGCTTGACGCGGCTGCTGCCGGTCACGGGCGCAGTGGTGGAAGCTTCTTCAACAGTGGACACAGTATGGCCCCTCGGGTAGAGAAAAGATGACAATCCATGATACGCCCGGCGGCTGCTCCGAATCGCCGGTCAGCAACTGTACGTAACGGCGGATTTGTTGTGCACGCGAACAGCGCACCATCGGGCATACGTTCAACAAAACGTGTACCTCACAGCCCCGCGATGCATGTATTGACAGACAATGCTTGCAATACAGACAATGCTCGGTCGCCAACCGGCCTATCTACGCCGCGATCGGAGTGACCCTGGCGCGGGAGAAGGACATCCTGGGGCTCTGGGCCGGCACCGGCGGGGAGGGCGCGAAGTTCTGGATGAGTGTGCTGACCGACATCAAGAACCGCGGCGTCAAAGACAGCTTCTTCCTGGTTTGCGACGGGCTCAAAGGCCTACCCGAAGTGGTCTCCAACGTCTGGACTACGACGTAGAGATCCGGCGAGTGATCTGCTCAACCAACGCGATCGAATCCCTCAATGCCAGGTACCGGCGCGCCGTGAAGGCCCGCGGTCATTTCCCCACCGAGCAGGCTGCGCTAAAGTGCCTCCATCTGGTCACCCGATCCCTCGATCCGACCGGTGCCGGCAAGACCCGATGGGCAGTGCGTTGGAAGCCCGCTTTGAACGCCTTCGCATCACTTTCAGCGACCGATTCCCGGCAGCTGAAACTACTAAACAAACCGCCGGATACACCGTAAATGAGACAGTCCCTGCTCGCTTGAAAGATGACCTTGAGTCCGTTCCAGCCGGAATCGATTTTCACCTTGGTCTTCCAGCCTCCCCGCTTCCAGGTTCCGTCTTCCAAAATGACACTCTGCCCTCGTTCGAGCAGTTCTTTCCAAAGTCGATTCAGCCGCAACTGCAGCCCGTCGCGCAACCCATCGAAGTAGTCGACGCCTAGATCTGCCATCCATTCATCGGTACTGAAGCGGATGGCACCCGTCTCCCGTTCTCGCTCACACCCGGCAGTGGTCTTGCCGGATTCGGGAAGACCACAAAAGAGGATCAATACCGGTCGCCGTACAATTTTGCCTCCGGGTGCCATATCCCTCCAAGGGCTCCATAATCCTAAGGTCGAGGCGTTCACGGGAGGTTGGTTTCCTGCTGCCGTGTGGTCATCGTAGTTGGGCGGTCCCGTCCGCCGGAGAGCACGGCGAGGGCGTTCCTGTCATCGATGACCTGCCCTCGGAAAGTCGGTCGAAAAATCACCGAGCTGTCGATCATTTACTGCACGATGTCCCGTCGACGACGGGATGCTCAACCTCGAAGACTACGGTGACAAAGTCATGGTCCGGCTCACCGCGACGCGCGACCTGAACCTCGCGTCTTTCATGGGAACTGCCGCGCCTGGCTCTCCAACTTATGCGCGCCACTTCACGTAAACGTCTCCTGATCACCGAGCGCTGAATGGTCGCATCAGCAGACGCTGTTCAGCCATGCCACCGCGGTTTGTTCAGGGTCGTCTGTAGCGACGTCTGGTTCGATGGCCCCGGTGTACCCGGTCCCATCAGCGGTGGCCATCCGGGACTGGGTGACGCCGATAATCGAGCCGTCGGGAAGCCGCGAAGAGACATTCCCCGTGGCGTAGCCTGCACTCGGGCTTCCGAATGTTCGGACACCCTCCCGCGACAACAGCGAAATAAGCGTAGCTTCCCCCGAGCTGGCTGTGTCTCCCGACTGCAGGACCGCCAACGGGAGGTCAGCGAGCTCAGGCGCGCTGCCCGTAGTGCTAGTGACGTGCTCTTCACCGGAGAACACACTGTCAGCCTCGACAGAGACAACAGACCGCTCTCCTACCCCGTCGACGAAAGACATCACTGGTCCGTCTGGGAGGAATGGGGTGAGCGAAGCAATCATCGGCCACATATTGCCGCCCGTGTTGTCTCGCAGGTCGACGATCCAGCCGCACGTTGCCTCCCCTTGATTGGCATTGATTGCGTCGACAGCTGCGTCTGCGTACCGTGTGGCAAGCCCGCCCGCAGTTTCGTTGAAGGCCGGAATTTCTAGGGATACAACGCCGTCGCCGAGGACGGATCCTGACGGGTGCACTGGATCCTCTGTACCAGTTTCGGCCAGGTCCTCAGGTGTGAGAAAGAAACTGTGGTCTCCGCTGGCTTCCAGCAGTACATCGTCGATGACTGCATGAGTCCCTTCGACGGTCTGGGCATTGGCCGTGTCTTCGATTGCACCAGCCTTGAGCTGTTTCCAGTCCAAAGACTCGTCAGTGGCAACTTTGTACGAATTCTCCTCGATGAAGGTGAGCGCCTGACTCACATACTTCCGTACGTTCTCGTCGGGGGCGTTGGAGGACTCTGCCTCCGGAGTGCCCGGGGATGCACTAGATGCGCAACCAGTCATCAGGGCAAGTGCAAAGAGATAGGCAGCCGTCGACCGGACTGCTCGCCGTAAAGACATCGCTTGCTCCCTCAATCGCTATCACTAGGCTACGTCGTCATAAGTCAGTGTCTGCCGCGCGTCTTTCCTCCGCCTGAAGTATCCAATACAGGACAGCAGAACACCCGCAAGCAGTAAGACGAGCGCCGCTCCGGTAAGGAAGAGGGCCATGCCAACTCCTCCGGCACTATCCTTGTAGACCACCTCGACATATTGGCTGATGCCTGGGATGAGCAGGCATACACCGATCAGTGTGACGATGGACCCGGCGAGCATCTGCCGCTTCCCAGCCACCTGATGGTGCTTTCGCCACGAATTGGAGACAGAGTGCGACATTCTCTGATCGAAGTTTTTGTACCACTCTTGGGTCATTAGGGCCTTCTCTAGATGAATGCTTGGTCGGAGAGGCGACGGCCCCGAAGCTGTGACGCCCGGGGCCGTCATACTCCTAGGTCAGCTGTTCAGAACAGGCGCGACTGCACACGTCGCCGATTCCACCTTGGGCCCCGCCCCAGCCTCCGCCACCACACTGGACTGACTCGGATCCGGACACGGTCGTGCCATCACCGCAAATCATGTACTTGGCGTTTGCTGGCATCGCAGCCATCAGCATCAGCGTGCACAGCGAGACGAGACCAAACAGTGCCCGAATGAATTTCTTCATGTTCTCCCCTTAGTTGAGACTTGTGCTGGTTTGCAACACTCACCCACAGTAAGCACGAAAAACGACGCATCAGTCACAGAATCGTTTGATTTGATCGAAATTCAGCGGAACTGGTCCTCGCCCCTAGCCAAGTGGAAGCCGCCGGGTTACCGTGCCCCAAAAGCTGATGATTCCCCCTCGCAGCCCATACCATCCCATCGAATACCTCCGAGAAGTCGGGGCCACCGACCTCTTGAGCGCGGAAGCATCGAGAGCACCCAGATTGAGACACTTCGCACTTGGTGGAGCATGCTCGGAGGAAGCCGCTGGCCACCGCCTGTTTCCCGGGTGTGCCCCTCGTTCAACATCAACACGATTCGTGTGTAGGACGAACTCTCCCTGGCGGGTATTGAGCCTGGTCGCCGACTCCGGCAGCACGAATGGTTTCGGCTCCCCTGTACGCAAGCAGCTTCGTCAGCTGCTCGGTGTTCGAATCGTTCAGCAGGTCGGACCAGGTGCTCATAGAAGTTGAGCTTAACGACCTTCGCAGGATACCCCAGTCAAGGGGGCCCTGCGAAGGATGTGGCTCAGGATTAGAAGATGGCGCTCTGGCCGTTCCAGCCGGAACCGATTTTCGACTTGGTCTTCCAGCCTCCGGTGCCGTTGCCCGGGTAGAGGTAGAGGGCGCCGAGTTTGTCTCTGACCATGATGTCGTTCTTCTTGTCGCGGTTGAAGTCTCCGGCGCCGTGGATGGCGGTGAAGTTCTGCCAGCCGGTGCCGATCTTTACCTTCGCTTTCCACCCGCCCTTGCCGTTACCGGGGTACAGGTAGAGAGCACCAGCCTTGTCTCGAGCCATCATGTCGGCTGCGCCGTCACCATTGAAGTCACCAGGGGTGACGATGGCGGTGAAATTTTGCCAGCCGGAGCCGATTTTCACTTTCGCAAGCCAGCCGCCCTTGCCGTTACCGGGGTACAGGAAGAGAGCCCCAGCTTTGTCTCGGGCAATGACGTCTACATTTCCATCACCGTTGAAATCACCCGGAGCGTGCAGGCCGGCGAAGTTCTGCCACCCTGAACCGATCTGCTTGCGGGTGTGGCCGCGGATGTCTGAGTGCAGCCACAAGGCGCCGGAGGCGTCCCGAGCCATGTAATCGCCGAACCCGTCGTTGTTGAAGTCACCAGGTTTGATCAAGCTTGTCGCACCTTGGAAACCGGTACCAATGAGCAAGGGCACCTGCCATGTGCCATCACCGTTGCTTACATGGATGAACAGGTCATTGCTGCGCCGTGCGATGACATCCGCGTTGCCGTCTCCGGTGTAGTCTCCGTAGGCGAAGGATGCCATGACCTTGATCGTGGGAGCACTGGTGACCTCTTTAGTGATGAAGCCAAGGCTCGAGCCGGTGAACCTCACGCTGATCGCAAAACCCCGGTCGGCTGATGTGAGCGTGTATGTGCTCGCTGTTGCACCGCTGATCGGCACGCCGTTCCGAAGCCACTGGTAGGTCGTGGCGGTCGGGGCTGGAGACCAGACGGCGCTTGCCGCGGTCAGCTTATTGCCAACCTTCGGCATTCCCGTGATGGTGGGCGCCGGCGCGGTGAAGGTTTCACCCCGGACGGCTATTCCCTCGGAGGTACGTGAGCTGGGGTTGTACCCAGCCTTCGAACCTGTGACCCGGACGCTGATGTTGGCGCCCACATCGTGACCTGCGAGGGTGTAAGTGGGGCCAACCGCATCCCAGATGAACATTCCATTACGGAGCCATTCGTACCGCAGCTGGACCGGCGCCGGGTTCCACTGCCCGGCGTTGGCGGTAAGTGTTTCTCCGACGATGTGCGAGCCCGCGACGGCCACTGGGCCCGGCATGAGCGTGGCGCCCGATACTGACGATGTCACGACGTTATTCACAGAGGCGGGCTCGTACCCCTCTCGCTGACCGGTTGCGACCACTGATAGTTTCTGTCGGTGGTCCTCAACTCGCAGCGTGTACTGCGAGGTTGTGGAGACCGGCATCGGATTGTCACCGACGAACCATTCGTACGACATTTCAACGGGGGCCGGCTCCCAACCGGAGGCGACTACTCCCACGGTGGCACCGACAATCGGGGAGCCGTTGAAGCTGACCCTTCCTGGTTGGACCCGCAGAACAGGCTCCGGAATGGAACCTTGAACCGCTGCTGCGACCGCTGTCGGGGCATGGACGATGCCGCTGCCGTATGGATTCAACTGAGGTCCGGCGAATGCTCCGACGGTTCCTTTGAGGAGTTCCTCGACTTTTGCGGAGGTCAGGGACGGGTTGGCTGAGAGCATGAGGGCTGCCACACCGGCGACATGCGGAGCGGCCATCGAGGTGCCCTGCATGAAGGAGTACGTACTGCCGGCGGCCGGACCCTGGGTACCAGGGTTCACCGTCGAAAGGATCAGCCCGTCCCCACCGGAGATTACTTTTCCGCCCGGTGCGCTCAGATCGACGCTGTCACCGAAGTTGGAGTACGGCGCGCCCAGACCGTCGCGTCCTGTTGCGCCCACCGAGATGACGTTGTTGCAGCTCGCCGGAGAGTAAAGGGAAGCATCGTCGGATTCGTTGCCTGCCGCTGCGACGATGACGCTTCCGCGGGCTACTGCCGCGTCGATGGCGGTCTGGTAGCTGTTGGTGCAGAAGCCATCGCCGCCCAGGCTGAGGTTGATCACCCGTGCTGGGTTCATGTTGGCGGGAACTCCGGCGACGGTTCCGCCCGAGGCCCAGGTGATGCCGTCGACAATGTCGGAGGTGTAGCCGCCGCCGCACAGGCCCAGCGCACGGATGGGCAGGACCTTGGCGTTCGGGGCCACACCTGCGACTCCCTTGCCATTGCCAGTGACCGCTGCGATGGTGCCTGCGACGTGAGCTCCGTGCCAGGAGGACTGGCCTACCTCGCAGTCGATGCCGTCTCCGTAGGTTCCCTCATCACGTGGATTGGCGTCCCGGCCGTTCCCGTCTCGGGCGATGGCGCTGCTCACGATCATGTCGTATCCGGGCAGCATATTGGCATCCAGATCCTCGTGAGGGACGGCGCCTGAGTCGATGACGGCTACCACGACACCGGAGCCGGTGCTGGTGTCCCAGGCCGGTTGAATATCCAGCCCGTATGGCTCGCTGGTGAGGTCCCACTGGTAGCCGTAGTACAAGTCGTTGGGTGTCGGGGCCAGGGCGAACATCATGGTGTCCGGTTCGACATACTCGACAGCCGGTTCCGCTTCCAGATCGGCGATGAACTCCTCGGCGGCGGCGGCGTCCAGCTCGCGGTCTGTCTTTACGACGGTCGCTCCTGTGCTCATCGCCCGCAGTTCCTTGACGCTGATGCCCAGGCCTTTGGCAGTCGCACCGTAGGCTTTGCCGCGGGCTGATGCGGTGCCGGCGGTCTCCTTGAACTTGACGATGAACTGATCCGTGGGCTTCTGCTCAGGCGTCGCGCGGACGGTGTCGTCCACCTTCGGCTTGGGCGCTTCAGCCGATGCCGGCATTGCGAAAAGAGTGGAGCCGAGCAGCGCAACAATCGTGGCGGCAGCGGCGGATACGAGACGGGGGCGACCCATGAGCGTCCTTGAGGTGAAGGCCCGATGTGGCGGGCGGGGGGAGCGCCCAATTGCATCCCCCCGTGTATTTTATACGAGGGAAGGTTTTGCCCGTACCACTGTGATCGGTGCGCTCTGCACCGACTGAGCGCCGGCAACGACACGACGACGGTTGACTCCTCATGCTCCGAATAAGGAGTCGCAACTGATCGGCAGCCGGCCATGAAACGGCTGCACAGATGGCAAACAGTCCTGCTGCCACAATGCCGCCAGCGATTCGTGTGGAAATGAAAAATCCCAGGGCCGCCAAGCAGACGGGACTACCCCGGTTCTGTTGACACCCTCACCCGGTGAGCTGGCGTTCAGGGATGAAGGCCGCTTACGCTCGGGCTGGCTTGGGGCGGAGTTCCCGCCGGGACATTATCAATGTGACCCTGCATCACAGCATCCACGCTCCGTCGACCGCTACAGCTAGCGGGCACCAGCACTCCGGCGTGCTGGGACTGCCTCCCTCGCCCGGGATCGCTCTCGCGAATGTTCACGTCTTTTGAGAAGTGCCGCATCGGTAATGAAGATGGTTAGTAGTTTGACCGAGCATCTTCACGTCGGTTTCCACGCATCGCGGCCACGTTAGCCGTTACTCGTTGCTCGGCACAGTCCGTCCGGATCTTCGATAACGTGTGTGACCTCGGATGGTTCCGGCCAACTCTGGAGAATTCCGTCGACGTAATCGCTGTCATCCGGGTCCGCTGCATCAACAGTCAACATGTCAAGCTCGCCGTCGTAGATATGCAGCAGGATCTGCAGCAGGGTGCCGTCCGGACCGGTGAACTGCGCACGAACCGGGAACACCTGGTTGTGGGGCACAGCGCGGGGAAATTCATCTGGAACCCGAAAGTGCGCGGTGGAGGTAAAGTCCTCGTCCCAGTAGACCTCCCGAGCTGAGGCGAGTTGCGCCAGAAGCTCCGGCGCCCCCGAGATGTCCCGGGCACGCAGGATGCCTTCGGCGATGGTTCGAACTCCAGGGTCCAGCACCCTCTCATGCTCAGGTGGGTGGCCGAGCACCGCCTCGAACCGGCTCTTCCGGGCGGCGGTTCGGTCACTCAGGTAGCCGGCGAACGTCGTTCCTGCCGCCGCCACAGCCATCCAGCGGCGTGGATGTTTCGCCCCGGCCTCGCGCAGCTTCTCCTGAAAGCGCAGGTCGATCGTGTCGCCGGCGTCGGCGAAGCGAAGGGCGATACCGGTTACGGCGATCCCGGCCGTCGTCTTCAGCGGAACCAACCCCCTCTTGCTGCCGGCGATTGTAGCGGCGACGTAGAAACCGGTCAGGACTGCTGTTACGGCATGCACGGCGCGGCGCTGCGGTGCATCCAGTTTGGACGCGTCAATGAGAGACAAACCGCCCGCGACTACTGTCGCGACAACGCCGAAAACCGGCGACGCGTTCATCGGCTGATGCTGCTGGTCAAAACCCATAAGCGATCCTCTCTGAGTAGCCGCTTTGGCGCTAGACTTGATTGCTCCGTGCGGTCCTGCGATCTTTGCGAAGCTTATCCTCAGGCCTAAGGAAAAGCACGACCAGCATCCGGCGCCTTCTGCAGATGCATCGCGCTCAGGAAGCTGCAGCCTGGACCCGCACCGTCAGAATGCGCTGCACGATGGTGACGACGCTTGCCAGTGCCAGCAGGATCAGGACTGCCAGCAGAACTACCTCAGGAAGCCCGAGTCCGGTCAGACCTGTCACGACCAGCACCGACACCAGACGCTCGGCGCGCTCCGCGATACCAACGTTCGCAGTGAACCCGAGTGACTCGGCTTTGGCACGCGCGTAGGAGACAATCATGCCGAGCACCAGGCAGGCGAGAGCAGCGACGGCGATCGCGCTGTTGCTGCCGCCGAGGAAAAACCAGACCGCGACGCCGGCAAACAGTGCACCGTCCGCGATGCGGTCGAGGGTGGAATCGAGAAAACTGCCCCAGGAGCCGCTGCGGCCCTGCATGCGCGCCATGATTCCGTCGACGACGTCCGAAAAGACGAACAGGGTGATGAAGACGGTGCCCCAGAACAGCTCCCCCAGGGGGTAGAAGACGAGCGCTCCTCCTGCCACACCGAGTGTGCCCACCACGGTGACCGTGTCCGGCGATATTTTCCACTTGAGGAGCAGGGTAGCCAGCGGTGTAAACAGCGAGGTGAAGAATGACCGCGCGTATTTATTCAGCATCGCCCGCTCCGGCATCGGTGGGGGTAGCGGAGGCTTCTTCCCATGCTGCGGCGAGTTGCGCCCTCACCTCGTCGAGGGTCTGCGTGATTGCCTTGGTCTGCGCGATGATCGGGAAGAAATTGCCGTCGCCGCTCCACCGGGGAACAACATGCTGGTGCAGGTGGGATGCGATGCCGGCACCCCCGGTGACTCCCTGGTTCATGCCGAGGTTGAAACCCGTGGGCCGGGCTACGCTGCGCAGCGCATGCATGGCGGTCTGCGTCAGCTGCGCTATTTCGACTGTCTCCTCGGCGGTGATGTCGGTGTAGTCGGGTACGTGTCGGTACGGGCACACCAGCAGGTGGCCTGGGTTGTAGGGGAACAGGTTCAGGACGACGTATGCGCTTGTGCCGCGGTGGACAATCAGCGATTCCTGATCGGACCGTGCAGGAGCGGCGCAGAAAGGGCAGTCCTCCTGCTTGTTGAACTGCCCCTGCCCGCCCTTGATGTATGCGAGGCGGTGTGGAGTCCACAGGCGCTGGAAGGCGTCGGGGACACCGGGCAGCTCAAAGCTGTCCGTTACGTTCGTGTCCTCGTGGATCTGACCGTCAACGCCCGACTCGTGGTGCATATGCCGCTACTGTTCCCGGTTGCGGACGGCTTCCACGATCCGCTTCACGGCCTGGTCGACCGGCACCTGGTTCTCCTGGCTTCCGTCCCGGAACCTGAAGGAAACGGCACCGGCGTCGGCGTCGTCCCCACCGGCGATCAGGACGAAGGGCACCTTCTCCTTGCTCGCGGTACGAATCTTCTTCGGGAAGCGGTCAGAGCTGATGTCGACTTCGGCACGGATCCCCTCGGCCTTGAGCTTGTCGACGACGTCAAACAGGTAGTCGTTGAAGGCGTCGGCAACGGGGATGGCGAGGACCTGGACGGGAGCCAGCCAGGCTGGGAAGGCACCCGCGTAGTGCTCGGTCAGCACACCGAGGAACCGCTCAATGGAGCCGAACAGCGCCCGGTGGATCATGACGGGCCGCTGGCGCGTTCCATCCGCCGCCTGGTACTCAAGCTCGAAGCGCTCGGGCAGGTTGAAATCCAGCTGGATGGTTGACATCTGCCACGTGCGGCCGATCGCGTCCCGCGCCTGCACTGAGATCTTCGGCCCATAGAACGCAGCTCCGCCCGGATCGGGAACCAATTCCAGGCCCGATGCCTCTGCGACCTCGGCGAGAGTCCGAGTTGCTTCCTCCCAGGCCTCGTCCTCGCCGACGTACTTCTCGGGGTCCTTGGTGGACAGTTCCAGGTAGAAGTCGTTGAGGCCGTAATCCTTCAGCAGTCCGAGGACGAAGTTGAGCGTACCGGTGAGCTCATCCTTCATCTGCTCGCGGGTGCAGTAGATGTGCGCATCATCCTGGGTCATGCCGCGCACGCGGGTCAGTCCGTGCACCACGCCCGACTTCTCGTACCGGTAAACCGACCCAAACTCGAAGAGCCGCAACGGCAGTTCACGGTAGGACCGCCCGCGGGAGCGGAAGATCAGGTTGTGCATCGGGCAGTTCATCGGCTTCAGGTAGTAGTCCTGGCCAGGCTTGCGGACCTTGCCGTCGGCGTCGAGCTCCGCGTCCACGTGCATGGGAGGGAACATGCCGTCGCGGTACCAGTCCAGGTGCCCGGAAACCTCGTACAGGTGGCCCTTGGTGATGTGCGGTGTGTAGACAAACTCGTAGCCGGCCTCGACGTGCCGCTGCCGTGAGTAATCCTCCATCGCCTTGCGGATGATGCCGCCACGGGGGTGGAACACCGGCAGGCCTGAACCCAGCTCGTCCGGGAAGGAGAACAGGTCCAGTTCAGTGCCGAGCTTGCGGTGGTCGCGGCGCTCGGCTTCGGCCAGGCGCTCCTGGTAGGCCTTGAGGTCTTCCTTGGTGGGCCAGGCAGTGCCATAGATGCGCTGCAGCTGCTTGTTCTTCTCACTGCCGCGCCAGTACGCCGCGGCCGAACGCGTCAGCGCATACGCGTTGGAAATCAGTTTGGTGTTCGGCAGATGCGGGCCCCGGCAGAGGTCCTTCCAGACCACGTCACCGGATTTGCGGTCCACGTTGTCGTAGATGGTCAGCTCGCCGGCACCGACCTCAACGGAAGCGCCGTCGTCGTCAGTAATATCGCCGTTGCCGCCCTTCAAACCGATCAGTTCGAGCTTGTAGGGCTCGTCCTTCATCGCTTCGCGGGCTTCGTCTTCACTCGCGACGCGGCGCTGGAAGAACTGGTTCGCGTTGACGATCTTCAGCATCATCTTTTCGACCTGCTTCAGGTCTTCGGGAGTGAAGGGCTCGTTGACATCGAAGTCGAAGTAGAAGCCGTCGGTGATGTAAGGGCCTATGCCGAGTTTCGCATCAGGCCGCAACTGCTGGACGGCCTGCGCCATCACGTGCGCGGCGGAGTGGCGAAGAACGTTCAGCCCATCCGCAGAATCAACGGTAACCGGTTCCACCTGCGAGCCGTCCTCCAGCGCGCGGCTCAGGTCCCACAGCTCGCCATTTACACGGACGACGACGACGTCGCGCTGCTCCCTGAAGAGGTCCGCTCCCGTAGTCCCGGTGGTCACCCGCTGCTCTTCGCCGTTGACGATGAGGGTGATTGATGGGGGCGCTGACACTGAGGTCTCCTCTTGATAAGGGTGAAGTGCACGGATACTGATCGATCAACCGTACCCGCGGATGTTGGCCAACCCAGGCCCAACACTCCTGCGGCGGTGTTTCGATGGTATCCGTTGCGTGCGCGGCCAACCAACCAGCGCGTACCTATGCGATTGCCGGGTGCGCTCTGGGGTGATCCGGGCTCAGGACGTGCGCCGGACCTTCAGTTCAAACTCGATGAAGGCCTCGATCATGGCCCGGTAGGTCCGTTCGACCACAGCGGGATCCACGTCGAGCTTTTCGGCGTAACCTCGAACGTTCGAAATGACCTGTTCGACCCGCGCCGGCGCGCGCACGGACTCGTCGTCGTCCTTGAGTGAACCCGCCCTCCGCACCAGCCGCTCACGTCGGGAGATCAACCCGACCATCTGCTCATCGACCTCGTTGATCGCGATACGAACGGCCTTCAGCTGTTCGGCCTGGACCGAACCGGGCTTCGGACGCTCGGGCGTTAGGGGGTTTGGCATACGGCGACACTACGCGAGGAGCCACTGAGCGCCACGGTTGATGACGCGCATACCGGGAATGGTCCGCGCAGCGCAGACGTTACATTTGCTGACAGAAACCGCAATAATCCGCGGACTCGACGAGTCCGCTATTTCTCCAGAGGAGCACCGTGGATTACACACCCGCTGCCGGCACCATCACCATGTTCAGCACCACCTGGTGCGGCTACTGCCGCAGGCTCAAGTCGCAGCTCGACGCGCAGGGTATCGGCTACCAGGAGATCAACATTGAGGAAGTGGAAGGCACTGCGGAACTCGTCGCCTCGCTCAACGGCGGAAACCAGACCGTGCCTACGGTCATCTTCCCCGACGGCAGCACGGCCACCAACCCCTCCGCAGCCGAGGTGAAAGCGCGCGTCGCCGCCTAGGCACCCTCGTAATTTCGCAGGACACGCCCTTTATCCGCCCGGATAACGGGCGTGTCCTGCTTTTTCAATGTCGATAAGCTGGAGACGTTCCCCCACCCTCGAGGAAAAGGACTGTCTCAATGGCACACAGCGTCAAGGGCGTCGTCGTTATGGAGAAGGATGCGCCCGCTACCGTCGTCACCATCAAGGTTCCCGATCCGGGACCGGGTGAGGCGCTTGTCGACATCCTGACCTGCGGCGTGTGCCATACGGACCTTCACTACAAGCAGGGAGGCATCAGCGATGATTACCCCTTCCTGCTCGGCCACGAGGCAACCGGCGTTGTGAGCGCCGTCGGGTCTGACGTGACCAACGTCCAGCCCGGCGACCGCGTCATCCTCAATTGGCGGGCTGTCTGCGGGCAATGCCGTGCGTGCCTGCGCGGAGAGCCGCAGTACTGTTTCAACACCCACAACGCAACGCAGAAGATGACCCTCGAAGACGGCACGGAACTGTCGCCCGCCCTCGGTATCGGAGCCTTCGCCGAGAAGACCCTCGTAGCGTCCGGGCAGTGCACCAAGGTCGATCCCGATGCGGATGCAGCCGCCGTCGGCCTTCTGGGTTGCGGAATCATGGCGGGCATCGGTGCAGCGATCAACACCGGCAACGTCCGGCGCGGAGACTCCGTAGCCGTGATCGGCTGCGGCGGAGTGGGTATAGCTGCCATCGCCGGATCAAAACTGGCCGGCGCAACCCGGATCATCGCGGTGGACATCGACAACCGCAAACTGGAACTCGCCAAGGGACTGGGCGCCACCGATCTGGTGAACTCCAAGGAAACCGATCCGGTCGAGGAAATCCGCAGGTTGACCGGCGGCAACGGAGCCAACGTGGTGATCGACGCCGTCGGCCGTCCTGAGACTTACAAGCAGGCGTTTTACGCCCGTGACCTCGCCGGCACCGTGGTGCTCGTAGGGGTACCTACGCCGGACATGACGCTCGAACTTCCCCTGCTGGACGTCTTCGGCCGGGGAGGTGCGCTGAAATCCTCCTGGTACGGCGACTGCCTCCCGTCACGTGACTTCCCGATGCTCGTGGATCATTACCGGCAGGGCAATCTGGACCTCGACGCGTTCGTCACCGAGCGCATAGCGCTTGACCAGGTGGAGGAAGCCTTCACCAAAATGCACGACGGCGTAGTGCTGCGTTCGGTGGTGGAGCTCTGATGGGCGCGCGTATCGACCACCTGGTCACCTCCGGCACGTTCTCCCTGGACGGCGGCACGTGGGAGGTGGACAACAATGTCTGGATCATCGGCGACGACTCCGAATGTATTGTCATCGACGCCCCGCACGACGCCGGCGCGATCGTGGACCAGATCAACGGGCGCCAGGTCCGCGCGATCCTGCTGACCCACGGCCATGACGATCACATTCGCGCTGTCGGGGAGCTCTTCGACACAGTACGAGCGCCAATCCACCTTCACGCCGAAGACCGCATGCTGTGGGACGCGGTATACCCGGATACCGTTCCGGGAGCCACCATTGCCGACGGCGATACCTTCAGCGTCGCCGGAGTCACCCTCCACGCGATTCACACGCCCGGCCACTCCCCCGGCTCGGTCTGCTTTTACCTGCCCGACGCCGGCACCCTGTTCAGCGGCGACACCCTGTTCCGGGGCGGGCCGGGAGCAACCGGACGGTCCTACAGCGATTTCCCCACGATCATCGAATCCATCCGCACCAGGCTGTTCACCCTCCCCGCGGACACCGTGGTGAGAACCGGGCACGGCGACTCGACCAGCATCGGCGAAGAAGCACCGAACCTCGACGAGTGGATCGCCCGCGGGCACTGAACCCGACTGCCGGCCGGCTCGATCTTCAGAACGACCGGCCGGCAGCAGGCCTCAGAAGGACCAGCCTGAGCAGCTACGGCACCGGGGCCGCGACATCCTCGTAAGCGGCGACGACGGCGCTTGCCACCGCCTCCACGGTGAGACCGGGCACGAGGTCTTCCGCGGCCCCCGCCGTCGACGGCTGCCACGGAAGTTCCAGCGCCGAGTACGTCGCTTCAAGGACCGACCGAATCGATGCAGAGTCCTCCACCACGATCACCGAGGAAAAAAGCCATGCACCGGAGATGACTCGCTGCGCGGTGCCGACCAGCTTCACGGCCTGGGTGCCGTCCACGCCGTGCACGCTGAACTCGCCCGGGCAGTATTCACCGGGAATCTGTCCCATCCGGGCATCAACGCCGACCCGCCACAGCGATTTTGCAAGGATCTCACCGAGCAGTCGGAACCGGGCATGCGATCCGGCGACCGCGTCATGGTGGGGCTCGATGTGGTCCACGATCAGACACCCGTGGTGGTAGGCCGCAGCCCGTCCGCCCGCCTTTCGGACCAGTGGCTCGAACCCATGCGTCCGGGCGGCGTCCGAAGCCGTCCCGAAACCGGGCAGACGGGTGTCCCGCTGCCCGAAGGCAACAGTGGGCTGGGGGCGGTAGAGCCGTAGCGTGGGCCCGAGGTCCCCAGCTGCCGCTGCGCGTAAAAGGGTAAGCCCGCGCTCCATGTCCGCTGCCGCACCCGAGGACAATTCGTGTAGGACCTGCAGGCGCCCTTCAGACCAGGCACGAGGAATCATGTGTCACAGGCTCCTCAGCGGCCGCCGTCAATAGATCGGCTCCGCTGCTCGACGCCCGGGGTTCCGTAAGGATAATCAGCCAAGCCCGGCGCGCTGGCCTGGGACAGCCGTTCAACCTCATCGCTGCTCAGCGTCAGGGCAGCTGCCCCAAGGTTGTCTTCAAGCTGCTCGCGAGTACGGGCACCGAGAATGACCGACGTGA
Organism: Arthrobacter parietis; assembly: GCF_039530425.1. NCBI lineage: Bacteria > Bacillati > Actinomycetota > Actinomycetes > Micrococcales > Micrococcaceae > Arthrobacter > Arthrobacter parietis. The sequence continues at coordinate 661,321 of NZ_BAAAON010000002.1, forward strand.
CAGCTGGCTGCTGCGCAACCCATGCCAGCGCTACCTGGGACGCGCTGACTCCGCGCGCCTCAGCAATACCGAGGACGACGTCAATGATCGCCCAGGTCCGCTCCTGCGCGTTGCGCTTTTCCCACGCTTCCATTCCGCGTTCCGGATTCTCGCCGAGACGGGTTGCGCCCTTGGGCGCAGTATCCCGCTTGTACTTTCCGGTGAGCCACCCCCCGCCGAGCGGTGACCACGGCAGTAAGCCCATACCGGCGTCGAGCGCTGCAGGCACAATTTCTGCCTCGATCCCCCGCACCAGAAGGCTGTACTGCGGCTGGAGGGTGGCCGGCAGGTCCCACCCTCGCGCCTTCGCAATGCCGGCGGCCTTGGTCAGCTGCCATCCGGTGTAGTTCGAGAAGCCGTAGTAGCTGATCTTGCCGGCGCTCACGGCGTCGTGGAGGAAGCCGAGCGTCTCCTCCAGAGGGGTGAGCGGGTCCCAGGAGTGCATCTGGTACAGGTCGATGTGGTCGACGTTGAGCCGCTTCAGCGAGGCATCGAGCGCCAGCCGAAGGTGCCGCCGGGAGAGGCCCAGATCATTGGGGCCCTTACCCATCGGGAACCGACCCTTCGTAGCCAGGATCATGCCGGAAGCGGACGGGCTCTTCGCCAGCCAGCGCCCAATGATCTCCTCGGACGCTCCCGCGGTGTAGACATCAGCGGTGTCGATGAGGTTGCCACCGGCGTCGGCATAGTCATCGAGGATCGCATGTGACGTCGCTTCATCGGCTTCGGCACCAAACGTCATGGTGCCTAACGCATAAGCCGAAACCGATGCGCCGCTGCTTCCGAGGTTCCTGTATTCCATCAACTCTCCTGGGTAGGTGATAGTGCGTGCACTGCTCTTCAGTCGGTCACTGTCACGCCGCGCCAGAACGCCACGTGGTCCTTGATGTTCGCGGCGGCTTCCTTCGGCTCCGGGTAGGTCCATGCGGCGTCCGGATTACTCTCACCGTCAACCTCCAGGCTGAAGTAGCTGGCGTCACCCTTCCAGGGACATGTGGTGTGCATGTCACTCGATCGGAGGAACTCCTGCTTGACGCTTTCCTTCGGGAAGTAGTGGTTCCCCTCAACCATCTCGGTGGAGTCAGACTCCGCAATGACCTGGTTGTTCCAGACTGCCTTGGCCATGATGTCCTCAATCCTCTGAACGGCTCAGCGCCGGTTGCGCTGTGAGCGCGATTACACAATCTGCCAACGACGACGGTGCTCGCTGCATTCCCCCGCCTGGAGTCAGAGCTTGCGCAGCGTAAGGATCTGCTCACTCCGGCCGAACGGCCCGTCGAGGTCGTGCAGGACGGACGAGGTCAGCCCGATTCCTTCCCGCCCGAAACTCACTCGGGTATCGAGGCCGAGCCACTGGCCCGAGGGCTGGCGGTGAAGGTGCACCTGCAGGTCGACGTTGGGAAACGCCCAGCTGCCGGGTCCGGGAGGAACCCGCGTGGCGATTCCGTTTGCGGTGTCGATGAGCCCGATCAGCCGCGCCGAGTCCGACGACGCTTCACCCTCCACCAGCGGGTGGGGCGTCCGCAACCAGACCCTGCCCCGGCCGGGCCTGTGGCCTTCGATCTTGCGGACATCAATCGACTGGATGTAGCCGCCGGGCCACTCCGCCACGGCGTCGTGCTCCTCCCCCTCATCCGGTCCCGGCATGGACTCGTCCTCAAGCGCCGCGACGGACGAGGTATCGCTCGAGGCCAACCGCCACGCGCGGGCGCGGATAGCTGTCCGCCCGCCATGGTTCATCTCCGCTTCCAGCAACTCGATGGTCCTCCCTGGGCGCACCATCCGGGTGGTCACCTCGACGGTCTCCAGCGGTATGAGGCCCAGGATCTCGAACGAGATGCGCGCCATCTGTAGCTCTGCGCGTGGCTGGAACTGTTCAAGGCAATGTGCGAGCAGACCGGATGCGGGCGCCATGTGCTGCTCGTGTGCGTTCCAGGCACCCTGTGCATGAATTGTGGCCTCGAACCGGCCCCCGCCCGCCGGACGGTAGTAGGAATCTGCCATGGTGGGAAAACACGCTCCTGAGGGAAAGCTCGGTTAAGGCTGGACTCGCGCCCTGTTGACGGCGTCCGAGGCACGAATAAAGCCTAGGTGACTGAAGGCCTGCGGGAAGTTGCCTGCCAGCCGGCCGCTCACCGGATCGTACTCTTCCGCGTACAGTCCGAGGTCATTCGCGTAACCGGTGAGCCGGTCAAGCAACGCCGTGGCATCGTCGGTGCGGCCGCTGTTTGCATACTGTTCCACAAGCCAGAACGTGCAGATCAGGAATGGGTATTCGTGGCCCTCCAAACCATCGAGGCCGGATGCTGTGCGGTAACGGTGCAGGAGCCCATGGGCATCCTGCAGCTGCTCCTCAATGCGGGCCACGGTGCCAAGCATCTTCGGGTCATCACTGGCCACGAAGCCTGTGTGGGGCAGTTGCAGCAGGGACGCATCGACTTCATCGTTCGAGTATGTCTGCGTGAACGAGTTGAGCTCGGCGTTGAATCCGCGCTCCATGATCTCCTCCCGGAGCCGGTCCCGGATCTCCTCCCATCGATCGGCCGGCCCTTCCAGCCCGTGCTCACGCACTGCCCGGATCCCCTGATCGAAGGCAGCCCACATCATCACACGCCCATGAACGAAGAACTCTGCTTCCCCGCGCATTTCCCAGATGCCGTGACCCTTCCGGTCCAGGTTCTGCTCACAGAACCGCAGGAGGTTCTTTTGCAGCCCCCAGGAGTACTCGCCCTCGGCTGCCCCTGCGTCCCTCAGCGCCGCGAGGGCGAGCATGACTTCCCCGACGACGTCGGCCTGGTATTGGCCCACAGCCCCGTTACCGATTCTTACCGGCTTTGAATTCTCGTAGCCGGGCAAGTGGTCCAGCTCGCTTTCGGGGAGCTGGCGCTCGCCGGCAATGCCGTACATGATCTGCACCTGATCCGGATCCCCGGCTACCGCACGCAACAGCCAGTTGCGCCAGTGCAGCGCACCTTCGGTGAAGTCATGCGCAATGAGCGCCTCGATGGTGAGTGCGGCGTCGCGCAGCCAGGTGTAGCGGTAGTCCCAGTTGCGAGAGCCGCCGAACTCCTCCGGCAACGACGTGGTGGCTGCGGCCACGATGCCGCCGGTTCTGCCATGGGTAAGGGCACGGAGCACCATCAGCGAGCGCAATACGGCCTCATCGTGTCGATCATGAACCTCCACCCGGGAGGACCACTGAGTCCAGTAGGCAATAGTCGCTTCCAGGGCTCTGTCCGGGTCTGCTGCAGTTGGAAGCCCCTCGTGAGACTGGTGCCAGGTAAGTACCCAGCTTTCGGATTCGCCGGCTACAAGCGGAAAGACACCGCTCAGCCGCTTCGAGACGGCGCCCTGGTAATCGTCCGCATGGCCCTCGGCGGAGGCTTCGTGGCGGTCTTCCATGCCGGTCTGTGGTTCTGCCCGCTGGGACTCGTGAGGGTGCAGCAACGGTCCGGTCAGCAGCAGCGCATCCGGACCTGCAACCGACAGCAGTCCGCACGAGCCGACTTTCTCGAGGTCGACCCGCCGCGTCCAGGGCTTCGCCCGGGCATAATCGAACCGTATGCGCAGGTCGTGCTCCACTTCAACGGTTCCCTCGACGCACTCCACCCGGCGCACCAGATCCGACTGCGCGTCGCCAGGCGGCAGGAAGTCGGTGACCACCATCTTTCCGGTCGGGGTGCGCCAGGTCGTTTCCAGGACGAACGTTCGTGGAAGATACCGCCGGGAAACTACCTCCCCGCCCGAGGCCGAAACTTTCCATCGTCCGTCTTCCGGGGACCCCAGCAGGGCCGCGAAGACGGAGGGAGAATCGAAGCGCGGAAAGCAAAGCCAGTCGATACTGCCGTCCCGGGATACCAGTGGCCCCGTACTCAGATCAGACAGGAGGGCGTAGTCCTCCAGCGGCGTGGACGCGTGCTCTGCATGCTCAGCTGTCATCCTCCCATTCAATCAGCAAGCATCCTGCCGTGCAGGAGCCCGGTGGGAACGCCGAGGCTGACCGGTTCCGATTGACCACAGCAACCGGACTGCGAAACCATCTCGCCACCGGAGGATGCAGTGTCGCAGCTTCCCCCGAGGTCGGTGCTGCAGACCCCGGTTTCGGGGAGATCGAGGTGAACTGACGCAGCGGCGTCGTCATCGCCGGCAACGGCGGCGACGACTGACCGCACCTGCTCATATCCGGTGGCCAGCAGGAAGGTGGGGGCGCGGCCGTAACTCTTCATACCTACGAGGTAGAAGTCCTTGTCCGGGTGCGCCAGGACAGCTGCCCCGTGCGCCGGGACGGTCCCGCAGGAGTGGAATTCAGGGTCGATCAGTGGCCCCAACGCGCGCGGCGCTTCAACAGCGGGATCGAGCTCGAGCCGCAGTTCGCGGAGCATCCGCAGGTCCGGACGGAACCCCGTGGCCGGAACGAGCACATCCACTTCGACCTCACGTGCGCCCTCCGGGCTCGAGGCATGAACGAGGAGCGCGCCGTCGCCGGCCTCCAGTTCAGTGATGGTGAATGAGGTCAGGAGCTCCACCACGCCGTCCTCCACCAGCGAGCGCAGGCGGCTTCCGAGCGCTCCGCGGGCCGGCAACCCGTCGAGGTCTCCGCCGCCGTAGAGCCGCTGTGCTGATCCGGATCCGCGCACACCCCAGATCAGGCGGGTTCCCGGCTCAGCTTTGGCAACCTGTCCAAGACTTAGCAGGGTGTTCGCTGCGGAGTGCCCTGCGCCGACTACCATCACGCGCTTGCCGGCGAAGCGGGCGCGGTCCTTGCCTGCAGCATCGGGAAGGGGCTGCGTGATGAAGGGGTGCACAGCGCTCTCTCCCGGGGCAGGCAGCCCGGCCTGGCCCAGCGGATTGGGCTGGCTCCAGGTGCCGGATGCATCGAGAACGGCCTGCACCAGGTGGTCCTCAAGTCCTCGCGGGCCGAGCACACGGACAAGGAACGGCTGGTCCTCGCGATGCAGGGTCCTCGTCTTGTCCATCCCCTGCCGCGTCACTGCGAGCACCTCGGTGTTGAGGTGCAGGGCTGCTGCGATGCCGGGTAGCGCCGCGAGCGGTTCAAGGTAGGCCTCAACCAGTTCATTACCGAAGGGAAGCGCTGAGCCGCGCGGCGCCTGCCAACCGGTCGGCTTCAAAAGCCGGTGGGCGGCGTCGTCGATGTTGTACTGCCAGGGAGAGAACAGGCGGATGTGGCCCCATTGGCGGATGGCAGCCCCGACGGCGTCGCCCTTCTCGAGAATCAAGGGTGTCAGCCCTCGTTCGAGGAGATGGGCGGCGGCTGCGAGGCCGATCGGGCCGGCCCCGATGATGGCGACGGGCAAGTGACGCTGTTCCGGCATCGCTGTTCCTTCCGTTCTATGGCCCACTGGTCTAGTTACATTGATATTCATCGATATGAGTATCTGAGAGCTATCGATAAATGTCAATGTTCGAGCAACCTTGGAAATGAGTGCACAAATGCGCACGTATGTACTATGTTGAGCAGTGTGCTGACAGTCCTCCGCAATGTTGCGTATCGAAAACTCTTCTCTGCGCAGGTGATTGCGCTGCTTGGTACAGGCCTGCTCACCGTGGCACTGGGTCTCCTCGCGTTCGATCTTGCGGCGGGCCAAGCAGGAGCCGTCCTCGGTACTGCCCTCACCATCAAGATGCTGGCCTACGTCTTCGTGGCTCCCCTGATGGCGGCACTGGTGGAACACCTTCCCAGGAAAGCCGTCCTGATTGCAGCTGACCTCGTCCGCGCGGCCGTTGCCCTAATGCTGCCGTTCGTGGATCAGGTGTGGCAGGTCTACGTTCTGGTATTCGTGCTGCAGTCAGCCTCGGCTACCTTCACCCCGGCGTTCCAGTCGGTGATTCCTGTGATTCTGCCGCGGGAGCGCGACTACACGAAGGCGCTATCCCTCTCGCGGCTCGCCTACGATCTTGAGTCGCTCCTGAGCCCCGTCATCGCAGCCGCGCTGCTGGTGATTATGAGCTATTCCAGTCTCTTTGTCGGCACCGTCATTGGGTTCCTGATTTCCGCTCTGCTCGTCGGAACCACCCGGTTGCCCGCTCCCCCGCCACCCGCGCGCGGGAGTTCCCTCCTGCACCGCACCACCCTGGGGGCCCGGATCTTCCTGCAGGTGCCGTCTCTTCGTGGTCTCTTCGCACTGAACCTGGTGGTTGCCTGCGGTACCGCGCTCGTCCTGGTGAATACCGTCGTTTATGTCCGAGAACTTTATGGCGGAACCAACGCTGAGGTGGCAATCGCCCTCGCCTGCTACGGCGCCGGATCAATGACTGTGGCACTGACGACGCCGGCACTGCTGGAGCGCTTTCCGGACCGGGCCTTCATGGTGAGTGGAAGCGCGGTGATCGCAGCGGGCGTGGGTGCGGCCGGCGTCATCGCGTTACTGCAGCCCGCTTGGGTACTGATGCTCCTGCTGTGGGCGCTGCTGGGTGCCGGTACTTCGATGATCAATACGCCGTCTGCGCGCCTGCTGCGCCGCGCGGCCACGGATGCAACGCGGTCCTACCTGTTCACGGCGCAGTTCTCCCTCTCGCACGCCTGCTTCATTCTCAGTTACCCGATTGCGGGATGGGCTGGAGCCGCCGCCGGGCAGCCTGCGGCCGCGTTCATCCTTGCAACGCTCGCTACACTGGGCGCTGTGGCAGCATTGCGGCTTTGGACGGCCGAGCCTCCGGCTACCGGGGCAGATGAGTCACCTGTCAGCAAGGAGTGGACTGTTGAGCGAAGAACCGGTCGGCTCGCGGCCCAGCCTGAATCATCCGAACGATCCTGATGAAGCACGCCTCGACGTCGGCGCATCCCTGTTCAGGATGCTCGCCGACCCTACGCGACTGCACATTCTGTGGCTGCTCTCCGAGGAATCCGGCGACGTCAGTTCCCTGGTGGAACGCACGGGAGCAACCCGCACATCAGTCAGCCAGCATCTGGCCAAGCTCCGTTTCTCGGGATTGGTAACCACGCGGAAAAGCGGCCGCAATGTCATCTACAGCATTGCGGACGGGCACCTCGCACGCCTGGTACGGGAGGGCCTGAACCACGCCGACCACCGCGTTACCGGGGAGCCTGCACACGACTGATCCTCCTGCTCCTCGGAACCGGCGCCTACCGAATACACAGCAGGCTTCCTAGTTTAGAGTTCTGGCATGAGCTTCAATGACAATGCCCAGTTCGATCCCTCCCGGGTGAGTGACCGGCGCGGCCGCGGCCGCGGCGTCGCTATCGGCGGCGGCCTCGGCGGCGGCCTGATCCTGCTGCTGTCACTGTTCTTCGGCCCGGGTGTGGTGGACCAGTTAGGACTTGACGGCGGCACCGACACGGATACCGGTATCGGTGCGGACTCTGATCCCGCCATCAACGCGTGCCAGACCGGCGCGGACGCCAACGAGCGGCTCGACTGCCGCATCCTTGGCACCGCTGAAAGCCTGGATAGCTTCTGGTCCCCTTACCTGGAGCCCTTCGGCATTCAGTACACGCCGCCCGGGGTGGTCCTGTTCAGCGGCCAGACCAACACGGGCTGCGGCGCGGCGAGCAGCGCCGTCGGGCCCTTCTATTGCCCGGCGGACGAGCAGACGTACTATGACACCGCCTTCTTCAACGATCTGGTGACCCGCTTCGGTGCGTCCGCTGGGCCGCTGGCTCAGGAGTACGTAATTGCCCATGAGTTCGGGCACCACATCCAGAACCTGACGGGCGCACTGAGCGCATCCCAGCAGGACCCCCGCGGTGCAGAGTCCGGAGCAGTCCGGGTGGAGTTGCAGGCCGACTGCTACGCCGGCATGTGGGCGGCGCATGCCACAACGGTCCCTGATCCAGAATCCGGGGTTCCCTTCCTGCGCGAGTTCACTCGAACCGACCTGCAGGACGCGCTGTCAGCGGCGTCGGCGGTCGGCGACGACCGCATCCAGGAATCGACCACCGGTCAGGTCAACCCCGAGGCGTGGACCCACGGTTCCAGTGAGCAGCGTCAGGCGTGGTTCCTGCGGGGACTAGAAACGGGAGACATCGAAGCGTGCGACACATTCGCCGCTGAGGATCTCGACAATCCCTAGCCCGCTTTCTCAGGTCCCGCAGAAGGTCCGGTACGAGCCAAAGTCCTCAGGCGCTCCAGCGGCATAGCGCTCGAAGCCGTCACGCTCCTGAAACGGCGCCGTCACAGCAGCGAGCAGCGTGCCCAGTGGTTCGAGGTCATCCTCAACGGCAGCAGCGAGAGCTTCTTCCACGCGGTGATTCCGCGGGATGTACACGGGGTTAACCCTGTCCATGGCGTCTGCTGACGGGTTCAGGGTGAGCCACTGCGCCAACCAGGCATCAAAACGTGCGGCGTCAGCGAAGTAGCTGCGGGACACTTCAACGTTCCCGCGCGCGGCAGCGCTCAGGCTCCGCAGGAAGGACGTGTAGTCCACATGGTCCTCCTCCAACAGCGTCAGGAGCTTTCCTGCGATGTCTGCCGCATCGACGCCGTCCGGCAGGCCCAGCTTGATGCGCATTCCCGCGGACCAGGCACCGCTGTAGAAAGCGGGGAATTCTGCCAGCGCTTGCTCTGCCAGCTTCACGGCGTCGTCCTGGTTTTCATCGAGCAGGGGCAGCAGCGTTTCGGCGAAGCGGGTGAGGTTCCAGTGGGCGGCGGCCGGCTGGTTCGCATAGGCATAGCGGCCCATGGTGTCGATTGAACTGTAGACCGCTGAGGGGTTGAAGGCGTCCAGGAAGGCGCACGGACCGTAGTCGATGGTCTCACCGGAAATGGTCATGTTGTCCGTGTTCATGACGCCATGGACGAAGCCCACCAGCATCCACTGCGCGACAAGCTCCGCCTGGGCACGGATGACCGATTCAAGCAAGGCGAGGTAGGGGTTGGGTGCCTGTGCTGCCTCGGGATAGTGGCGGGTGATGGCGTAATCCGCTACGCGGCGGAGCAGTTCGATGTCACCGGTGGCACGGGCGTACTGGAAGGTACCGACGCGCAGGTGGCTGGCGGCGATTCTGGTCAGCAGGGCGCCCGGCAGCAGTTCCTCGCGCTGCACTGGACGTCCCGTGGCCACGACGGCGAGCGAACGGGTGGTCGGGATCCGAAGTGCGTTCATCGCTTCGCTGACGATGTATTCACGCAGCATGGGGCCTATTGCGGCGAGTCCGTCGCCACCCCTTCCGAACGGTGTGCGGCCGGAGCCCTTGAGGTGGATATCCCGCAGGGTGCCGTCCGGGTTTGCAACCTCTCCGAGCAACAGCGCGCGTCCATCACCGAGGCGGGGGCTGTACCCGCCGAACTGGTGGCCGGCGTAGGCCTGCGCAACCGGGGTTGCACCTTCGGGTACGCGTGCGCCGGTGAGGAGACGGACGCCGTCGGGAGCCCGCAGGAAAGCCGGATCAAGCCCGAGCTCGGCCGCGAGCTGCTCGTTGAGCACCAGCAGGTGCGGTTCGGCCGGCTCTGCTGCTTGCCAGGGCGTGCCCATTTCCGGCAGGTGGCGGGCGAAGTGGTTGTCGAGGGTGACGGTCGGCGCCGTAGAAACACTCACGTATATACCAACAGACGTGGCGTTCGGGTTGTTCCCCGCGGACGGCCCCCTTTCGTTATCGCTTTCCCTGAGGACCGGGCGTATGTTGGAGGTATGTCGGCAATGGGCCGTCCGCCCGGCGCCGTAGCTATGCGGCACGGGAAAGGAGCCGGACATGTTTAGCTTCCGACGAAAGGGCGCCGCCTTCGAGCGCAAGAAGGCCGCCGCTGCATCTGCCCATCAAAAGGACTTCCGCGAGGGGTACGTCCACATCCATGGGAACGAGGAAAAGGCTAACGACCTCGCCATGAGGGCGTATGGCGACAAGGACGGTGACGGCAAACCGGACGTTCCGTTCATGCCATTCCCCGGGTGACGGGGGCCCAGAGCGTTCGCTACGAGAGCTTCAACGTTTGGCGGTGTCCGCCAGCGAGCGTGCCACCCGTGCGGGCGAGCCCACAACGACGGTGTTCGCCGGCACGTCCTTCGTCACCACCGATGCCGCAGCCACGACCGCGTTGTCGCCGATTGTTACGCCCGGCAGGATCGTGGCGTTGGATCCGATCCACACATTGCGGCTGATCACGACGGCAGCGGGATGCATATCCGCGCGACGGCGCGGCTCTAGATCGTGATTGAGCGTTGCGATCACCGTGTTGTGTCCGATCAGGCAGTCGTCCCCGATAGTCACGCCGCCCTGATCTTGGAACTTGCACCCGGAATTGATGAAGACCCGCTCACCCAGGGTGATGTTCCTGCCGAAATCGGAGTAGAAGGGCGGGAAGACTGTTACGGATTCAGCGACCGGCTTGCCCGTCAACTGGGCTAACAACTCCCGCACCCGCGCAGGTTCCTGGTAGAGACCGTTCAGCTCGCCAGTGATGCGCAGGGCCTGTTGGCTGGTCCGATGCATCACTTCGTGCAGTGGGGAGTCCCCTGTGATGGTGTGGCCGGCGTTCAGCGCGTCAAGTAGTTCGTTGAGTTCCATGGTGTCCTTTAGGTCTGACGGAGGTTCCGAGGCAGCCAATGAACCGCAGCCTGGTGACAACTCTCCATGACAGGATGCCCTTATGGGGAATACGTTGAAAGTTCTCGTGACTACAGTCGCCATTTCTGCCACGCTGATTGCCCTCGCGGTCTGGGTCCTATCCGGGATAACGGTTCTGGACGCGTTCGCGGTAGTGGCGCTGTCGCTGCTGATCGCTCTTGCCCTGCGCCATCTCCGGGAAAAACACGTGAAGCTCAGGGCTGACGACGAGGGACAGCGCCATCACCGCGGACGCGGTGGAGGCGGGCTGATGTGACAGTCCGCCTCGGCGCAGGTGAACCATGGACACCAGTCCCCTGAGGGTTCACCGTCGCGCGAATGGTTACGCTGGGTGAATGGCGACAGTTCTTCTCGTGCGGCACGGCCGCACCACAGCGAATGCTTCAGGGCTTCTGGCTGGCAGGGCCGACGGCGTCAGCCTGGACCAAGTCGGCCGGAAGCAAGCTTCCCTGACCGCTGACCGGCTTGCAGCCGTCCAGGTTGTCGGAGTCGTGTCGAGCCCGCTCGAGCGGTGTCAGCAGACCGCCCAATTCATCCTCGATCGCCAGGCCGGCGACTCGCGTGCACCCATCGATATGAATCTCGATGCCTATCTGACTGAATGCGATTACGGCCAGTGGCAGGGCCGCACGCTCAGTGATCTCGCCACCGAGGACCTGTGGTCGGCAGTGCAATCGCAACCGTCCGCCGTCACTTTTCCCGGCGGCGAATCCATGGCCGCGATGCAGGCCCGGTCGGTGGCGGCGATTCGACGCCACGACGCCTCCTTCGAATCCCTCCACGGGCCGGGAGCAGTGTGGGTGGCAGTGAGCCACGGTGACATCATCAAGTCGATCCTCGCCGACGCCCTCGGCATGCACCTCGACCTATTCCAACGCATCAACGTGGGACCGGCCTCCGTGTCGATCGTGCGTTACGGAGCCAATCGGCCGACCGTTCATGCAACCAATACCGACGCCGGCGATCTGTCGTGGCTGTCCACCAGCGTCACTTCCGACGACGCACCGGTGGGCGGTGGCGCAGGACACACGGCGTCATCAGCGCGATGAGCCTAAAATAGCAACATGCCCACAACTGTTCACGAGTTTGTCTGGCCTGACCGCGTCGTCGTCGGCACCATCGGGCTTCCGGGGGCCCGCACGTTCTACCTGCAGGTACGTGCAGGAAAGCAGATAGTCAGCATCGCCCTCGAGAAGCAGCAGTCGGCGCAACTCGCCGAAAAAATCGATGAGATCCTCGATCAGCTCATCAACCTCGAGGGCAACCCCTTCAGCGTGCCCACGAGCACTCCCATCGAACTCGTCGACAATGACCAGCTTGAGGCGGTAGAGGAACAGTTCCGCACCGGCGTCATGAGTTTGGGGTGGGACCCGACCACGGCGCAGATCGTCGTCGAGGCGTACCCGCTCAGTGACGCTGAGAGCGAAGACGAAACCTTCCCCGATGACGACGACGCCGATGCGTCCGAAGTGCTGCGGGTCAGCATGCCTGTTGGTACCGCCCGCGCCTTCGCCAAGCGCACCCGCGAGGTTGTAGGCGCCGGGCGTCCGATCTGCGTGCTGTGCGGTCAGCCAATCGACGCTGATGGGCACATCTGCGCCCTGCCCGAAGCCTGATGCCGACGCCGGACCTGTTGACCGCCGAGCTGACGCTCACCGGCCGCATCACGACGGCGTCGAACGCGACCTTCCTGGGCAGCATTGGCGATGCAGCAGTCATCTATAAGCCAGTAGCAGGCGAGCGTCCGCTCTGGGATTTCCCCGACGGTGTTCTTGCGCACCGGGAGATGGCCGCCTACCTCGTCTCGGAGATACTGGGCTGGAATGTCGTTCCTCGCACCTGGCTACGCGACGGTCCACTGGGTGAAGGGATGGTGCAGCTCTGGCAGGAGACGGATCTAGCCCAGAACGCGGTGGATCTGGTTGCGACGGGCGAGGTGCCGAAGACCGGCTGGAAGCAGGTCCTCGAAGGTCAGGACGAGAACGGCTCGATGGTAGCTCTCATCCACGAGGACTCCCCCGCGCTGAGACGTATGGCGGTGTTTGACGTACTGGTCAACAACGCCGACCGCAAGGGCGACCACATTCTTGCAATGGAGGACGGGCATCGGCACGGTGTGGACCATGGGCTGACCTTCCACAGCGACCACAAACTGCGCACGGTGCTGTGGGGATGGCTCGGTGACCCACTCACGAGCGAAGAGCTCGACGGGATCGATCGCCTCAGCGAAGCCCTGCACGGTGAGCTGGGCCATGAACTGGCGGACCTTTTGTCCGCGGACGAAATCGCTGCGCTCGCGGCGCGTTGCACCCGGATGCGCTCATCCGGGCGGTTCCCAGCTCCGAGCGGTGAAATGCCCGCGGTGCCCTGGCCATTGTTCTAGGAACGGACGCAATCCTTCCGTGAAGAATCGTCCTCTACCGTAGCTTTCAGCGCGCCTTCACCGGAGAATGAGGGCCATGAGGACATACAGCGGCACGAAGGAATTCGAAGGCGCAACCTTCGTCAGGGCAAGTTTCAAAGGCGCCACCCTGCGATTCTCCGATGTCAGCGGCGTGTCGATGCGCGGCGTCGACGTGGACGGACTCGACATCGACAGCCACGACCTGTTCTTCGGCAGTCTTTTCGTCAACGGGGTCGACGTGGTGCCGCTTGTGGATGCCGAACTCAACCGGCATTTCCCGGGCCGCGAACTGCAGAAGGCGCAGACGCCCGAAGGCCTGCGGGAGGGGTGGCTCGCGGTGCAGTCCGCGTGGCAGGAGACTGTGGAGGGCACGCCGACGGACCTGGTGGACAGACGGGTAGCGGAGGAATGGTCTCTGGCCCAAACCCTGAGGCACCTCATTCTCGCGACCGACGCTTGGCTCGGCGGCGGGATCCTGCGGAAGGAGCAGCCGTTCCACGAGATCGGACTGATTTTCACGGGTGCCGGCGAGATGGGTTTCGACATGTCGATCTTCCGCGTGGAACCGCCCGCGTATGAGGAGATTCTCGCTGTTCGGGCAGAGCGCCAACGACAGGTCACCGATTTTCTGGCCACAGCAACGGCGGATCTTCTCGCAGAGGAACGCGAGAACCCCTGGGGCGGCGGCGACTGGCATCCATGCGTCGGCGACTGCATTCGCGTGATCCTCGAGGAGGAGTGGGCACACCTCCGCTACGTCAGACGGGATCTCGCCCGTATTGGTTAGGGCCAGAGAAAACCAGCCGGGCCGGGTCCGCCTGGGCACTCGTTAGCATGGGCTCATGGGACGAGTCAGGAATGTCAGGACAGAACCGCTGATAGGGAGCCTTGTTCTGATGCTTATCTCATCGCGGTGGCGCTATTCGCGTACGCGTCCTACACGTTGCTCGCATTCGCGCATTACTTCTCGCTGGCTGCCATCGGTGCGGCGCTCTGTAGCGTGATTGTCGCTTTCGTTTCGATCCGAGCCGCCAATTACTCAGCCTTGCAGAACTGACGACAGGTACCCGGCTGCCCCGTCTTCCGGCGGTAGTGACAACCAACTCAGGAGAGCACGGGAACGGCGAATTCCAGCTGGTCGGCTCAACCACTACTCCGATGAGATTTACTGTAAAGAATGCGCCTGACCCGAAACCGCGACCGGCGGCCGTTTGAGCAATGGTCGGCCGTCATCCTGATTGCCCTCCTGTCAGCAGCGCTCTGGTTCGGCTGGTTCGCCTGGGATACCGAGTACCAGTACGACGCCGCCACGGGTGAACTGACTGGACCGTATGAAGTATGGCAGGGAGTGGCAGCGCTTCTGTGCGGCACCGTGGTGATAGGGCTCGCCTACCGGCTCTTGCATTCCATCGTTGCTCTGCTGGTACTTCCTGCTTCCTTCACGCTTGCATGGATCAGCACTGCCTCTGCCATAGATTCGGGCGGCCTGTGGGCGGTCGGGGCGATACTTGTCGCCTTCGGTACTACTTTCGGTACAGCCGTGTTGCTTGGCATCGCCGCAGCAATCGAAGCCGTAGGCGGATCCCTCACCGAGACAGAACCATGCCGTACCACCTAGTCCTTTCCCCCGCGCCACTGACTAGGTGGGAAGGTCGCCAGACCCAGGCAACGACTCCAATGATGATCAGCAAGCCCGCGAATGCGAACAGTCCCTGCTCGCTGGGAGTCGCGCTCACCAGATGGTTGAATGTGGCCGATCCCTCCTCTACTCCTGAATCCTCGACCCAGAAGTATCGGGATATGAGCGATGCGAACAGCGTTGCGCAGATTACGAAGCCAACGCCAAAAAGCGTCAAAACTAGAAGTGTTCTCGAGCGGCGAAGTTCGCCTCGCACCTTTGGCGTCCCCATCTAGCCCATTGTTGTCCCCGTGATACTCAACAACAAGAGCATGAGCTCGACGGATCCTCCACCGCTCGATTCTTCCCGGCATGAATCACGACCGAGGTGAATCGTATTGGTGGGGTTTCCGTTACCGGAAGCACCGTGCGGTGATCTGTGGCTTGATCAGGAAATGTGTGCTCTGATGGTGCTTGTCAGAGCTGTCCTACCGGGAGTGCCCGGATGGTGAAGGAGCTGTCATGACCGTTACTGGTGACCTCACGATCCCACTGCCGGATCGCCCACACTTCGTCGCGCACCTGGTGGTGATCACGAGGTTTCTAGCGGCGCTGTGTTGGCTTGGCGTGGTCGTCACACTGGAAATCATGACCAGCGGCGCTCTCTCCTTACTGGTTACCCCGCTGATCCTTACCGCCGCAGCATTCTGGGCCGCACGCTACCGCCGGGGACGCATTTTTAGCGCACGGCCGGCAGATTCTGACCGGACAGGACACGAGGCAATGAACGTGCCTCGGTTCGCGCCAGGGAAGGCGGTGATGGTACCTGTCTATTACGCGGCAGTTTTGAGCTGGGCCTGCGTCGCTGCCGTCTTGTTTCGCGGCAGCAACGGGGCGGCGGTCCTGGTCGCGTTACCTCTGCTTGCGACTCTCGGAGCTTATATGGCTAACAAACACTTGAAGCGCCTATTGGCAGAGACCAGCGCCCAAGAGGCTTAGCGAATAAGCGCCGGGGCAAGGGCCAGCAAAACCTGGCAACCCGCTCCAGTGGCCACGGAGGTGTGCAGCAGCAGCTGCCAGCACGAAGTAGGCTTCAACGAGCGCGCTGCAGGGGTTGTCCCCGGATTGATCTAATTTCTCAGTCACGTGGAGCTGCCGTAACCAGACGCGCCAGGTCGGTGCCCGGCGCCGCAAGTCGGTCCACGATGTCAAAGACGAACTGCTGCATGGCAGCAGCGGCGGCCGAGGGTCCGACGTCGTTGCGCCGGGCCAAGTTGACGGTCCGCGTCAGCGAAGGACTCACCAAGCGAGCGCTCCGCAGTCCGGGGCGGTCATTGACCACCATCGCCGGCACCACGGCCACGCCGAGCCCTCTTTCAACAAACCGCAGCACTGCGTCCATTTCGGCGCCCTCGACGGCCACCACCGGTTCCAGACCAGCGGCGGAGAACGCAGCATCGGTGGCAACCCGCAGGTCGTAACTGCGGTTGAACGCCACCTGAGGGATGTGAGCCAGCTCTTTCAATGTGAGCTCTTCCGGCATCGCCGATCCGGCGGCGGAGACGACCACAAGCTCTTCTGTGAGCAGTGGAATCAATTCGGTGCCCGGAACCGTCGGGTTCACTGCGCGGGTGACCACCAGGGCCAGATCCAGTGCACCTTCGTTGAGGGCCTCCACCAGGAAACGCGAGCCGCCCTCCGTGATGTGCAGTTCCACCCCGGGATGCGCACTGCGGAAGGCGGCCAGCACATCGGCGACCAGCGAGACGCACAGAGTCGGTGGAGCGCCCAGCCGAACTCGACCGCGGTGTAATCCTGACAGTTCGTCCATCTTCTCGCGAGCGGTCTGCGCGTCGCCGAGCATGCGCCGAGCGATGGGCAGCAACAGCTCGCCCGCGTTCGTCAGCGTTGCTCCTGAGGAGCCCCGGTGGAACAGTTCAGCACCAAGATCGGCCTCAAGCGCGGCGATCTGACGGCTCAGGGACGGCTGGGCGAGATACAACTCGTCGGCCGCGCGTGTGAAATGCCCCACTCGAGCTAGCGCTTCAAAAGAGCGCAGTTGGTCTAACTTCACCTGTATAGCCTAAACGCATCATCGTGAGCCAAATAATTCATTGGAAACATGGAGCACACAAACCTACCGTTGTAGATATGAATCTCCACCACACTTCCGAACGCCTCCTGTCCACGTCCGTGCTGGTGATCGGTACCGGAGGCGCCGGGTTGCGCGCCTCGATCGAACTCGCTCAGCGTGGGGTGCAGGTGCTGGCGGTGGGCAAGCGCCGCAAGCATGATGCGCACACCACTCTGGCGGCTGGCGGGATCAACGCCGCTCTGGGCACTATGGACCCCGAGGACAGCTGGCAGCAGCACGCCGCCGATACCCTGCGCGAGTCTTACTTCCTGGCCGACCCGAGCATCGTAGAGACCGTAGCGCGTAATGCGGCCCGCGGCATTGCGGACCTCGAACAGTGGGGGATGCCGTTCGCCCGGGAGGAAGACGGACGGATCTCGCAGCGCTTCTTCGGTGCCCACAAGTACCGCCGTACCGCCTACGCCGGGGACTACACCGGTCTTGAAATCCAGCGCACCCTGATGCGCCGGGCGGCAGAGCTGAACGTGCCGATCATCGACACGGTCTACATCACCCGCCTGCTCGTCGCCGACGGCACGATCTTCGGCGCCTACGGCTTCGACATCGTGGACGGCACCCCCGTGCAGATCCACGCAGACGCGGTCATCCTGGCCGCAGGTGGGCACACCCGAATTTGGCGGCATACCTCCTCCCGCCGCAACGAGAACACCGGTGACTCCTTCAGGTTGGCAGCGCTGGCCGGTGCCCGGATTCGCGACGCGGAACTTGTTCAGTTCCACCCGTCGGGCCTCCTGGAGCCCGACGACGCCGCCGGCACCCTCGTCTCCGAAGCCGCGCGTGGAGAGGGCGGTATCCTCACGAACGCTCTCGGTCAACGTTTCATGGAACGCTATGATCCCGCGCGTATGGAACTCTCCACCCGGGACCGGGTGGCCCTTGCCGCATTCACCGAGGTTGCCGAGGGCCGCGGGACCGAGAAAGGAGGCGTCTATCTGGACGTCTCACACCTGGCGCGCGAGACCATCCTGGAGAAGCTGCCGCGGGTCTACCGCACCCTGATCGACCTGCAGATGGTGGACATCACCACCACCAAAATGGAAATCGCACCCACCGCCCATTACTCGATGGGCGGGGTGTGGGTAGCACCGGAGGACCATAGCACCGGCGTGAACGGGCTGTTTGCAATCGGCGAGGCTTCCTCGGGTCTGCATGGGGCCAACCGGTTGGGTGGCAATTCCCTGATCGAACTGCTTGTCTACGGGCGCATCACCGGAGAGCATGTCGCTTCGTACGTGGGCTCCCGCACCGAGATAAGTAGGGATCCGGCCGCCGTCGGACTGGCCCGCACCGAGATGCAGTCTCTGTTGCGCGAGAACGGGACCGAGTCAGTACGGCGCCTACAGCGCGAGCTGCGCAACCTGATGACCGAGCATGCCGGTGTGGTGCGTACCGAGCAGGGGCTCCAGGAAGGGCTGGACAAGCTAGCTGCCCTGGAGGAGCGTGCTCAGAACGTCACCGCACATCCGGACATCGCCGGCTTCGACGACCTGGCCCATGCCTACGACCTGCTTGGCTCGCTGCTGGCCGCACGTGCCACCCTGGAGTGCGCGCTCGAACGGCGCGAAACGCGTGGGGCCCATAACCGAGCGGATTTCCCTGCGATGGATCCCTCCCTCAAGGGGAACTTCATCTGGTCGCCGGCAGAGGGAGTCAGCTTCGAAGCGCTGCCGCCGGCTCCCGACTCGTTCCGGGCCCTCGCTGAAACCACCGCGGACGACTCCGTCGCCGGCAAGCTTTTGGAGTGAATACTGAATCTCCAGCTGCGGACATTCAGCTCGAGCTGTTTCTCGTAATCAGGTTCGGATGAGGAGTGCTCCATCCGTTGTCCACATAGTCCTGAAGGTTTGCGTCGTCGGTTACGAGCCGAGCCTCAACGCCAAAGGCGATATACGATGCGCCGACTTCCTCGCCGCTGTTTAGGTCGCACCCACCAGTCGTTTGGCCGGGACCCTGCGACACGACGACGAGACAGGTGTTGGAACCCGCGTTAGACGTCTCCACCCCCCGCGTAGAAAAGCAAACCGTCCTGCTCGGCGAGGAAACGTGAAGAGTTCTCATCGAGGTAGGAAACGTCCGCTTCCGCCGAAATCGTGTCCTCTTGACCGGCCGTTGTCTGTAGGACATCGAGGTCCGCGTGGGTTAGAGGTGCGTCCGGCTGCGCGCCGATGAGCGATTCACTGCTACAACCTGTCATGGTGAACAAGAGCGCCGTTATTCCAACGACTAGCCGCCCCTTAAGCATCGTTTCTCATTTCGTCGATGGGCTGACAATACGTGTAGCACCACCCTCAGCTCCGAAGACATGGTCGTAAAACCAGATTCAGACGGCAGCGAGCAACGCCGTGTGGCCGCAGACGACGCTAGAAGTCCCAGTCCTCGTCTTCGGTGTTGACCGCCTTGCCGATCACGTAAGACGAACCCGACCCGGAGAAAAAGTCGTGGTTCTCATCCGCATTCGGTGACAGCGCCGACAGGATCGCCGGATTCACATCCGTGACCGAGGACGGGAACATCGCCTCGTAGCCCAGGTTCATCAGAGCTTTGTTGGCGTTGTAGTGCAGGAACTTCTTGACGTCCTCAGCGAGGCCAACGCCGTCGTACAGATCATGCGTGTACTGAACCTCATTCTCGTACAGCTCGAAAAGCAGCTCGAACGTGTAGTCCTTGATCTCCTGGCGCTTCTCCTCGGAAACCTTCTCCAGGCCCTTCTGGAATTTGTACCCGATGTAGTACCCGTGAACGGCCTCATCGCGGATGATCAGGCGGATCAGGTCGGCAGTGTTCGTCAGCTTGGCGCGCGAAGACCAGTACATGGGCAGGTAGAAGCCCGAGTAGAACAGGAAGCTCTCCAGCAGCGTGGAGGCCACCTTGCGCTTCAGCGGATCGTCGCCCTGGTAGTAATCCATGACGATGCTGGCCTTCTTCTGAAGGTTGACGTTCTCGGTGGACCACCGGAATGCCTCGTCAATCTCCTTCGTGGAAGCCAGCGTGGAGAAGATGGAGGAGTAGCTCTTGGCATGCACCGATTCCATGAACGCGATGTTCGTGTACACGGCTTCCTCATGCGGAGTGATCGCATCGGGGATCAGCGAGACGGCGCCAACGGTGCCCTGAATAGTGTCCAGGAGTGTGAGGCCGGTGAACACGCGCATGGTGAGCTGCTGCTCCACCGGCGTCAGTGTGTTCCACGACTGGACGTCGTTGGACAGGGGTACCTTCTCGGGCAGCCAAAAGTTGTTGACCAGGCGGTTCCAGACATCGACGTCTTTCTCGTCCTGGATACGGTTCCAGTTGATCGCTTCAACGTGCGACAGCAACTTAACCTTCTCGGTCATCGTGACCCCTTGTCCCATTCGCTTGAACTGCCCGCTAGGGCGGTGAATTTCTTCTAATAAATGTACGACGACGGCGGGCCGGCTTTCTGCACGCCGGCCCACCGGCGTCGTCGTTCGCTTTAGTTGGCTTCAGCTACTACAGCATGCAGCTGACGCAACCCTCCACCTCGGTGCCCTCCAGCGCCAGCTGGCGGAGACGGATGTAGTAGACCGTCTTGATGCCCTTTTTCCAGGCATAAATCTGCGCCTTGTTGATGTCACGCGTGGTCGCGGTGTCCTTGAAAAACAGCGTCAGCGACAGGCCCTGGTCCACGTGCTGCGTGGCAGCGGCGTACGTGTCGATGACCTTCTCGTAGCCGATCTCATACGCATCCTGGTAGTACTCCAGGTTGTCGTTGGTCAGGTACGGCGCCGGGTAATACACGCGTCCCAGCTTGCCCTCCTTGCGGATCTCGACCTTCGACGCCACAGGGTGGATGGACGAGGTTGAGTTGTTGATGTAGCTGATCGAGCCGGTCGGCGGCACGGCCTGCAGGTTCTGGTTGTAGATTCCGTGCTCCATAACCGAGGCCTTAAGCGCACGCCAATCCTCCTGCGTGGGGATATGCACCTTGGCGAACAGTTCCTTGACCCGCGCGGTCTGTGGGGCCCATTCCTGATCGGTGTACTTGTCGAAAAACTCTCCGGACGCGTATTTGGACTTCTCGAAGCCGCCGAAGGTCTGCCCGGTCTCAATCGCCAGCAGGTTCGAAGCCCGCACAGCGTGGTAGACAACCGAGTAGAAGTAGATGTTGGTGAAGTCGAGGCCCTCTTCAGAGCCGTAGTGCACCCGCTCGCGAGCCAGGTAGCCATGGAGGTTCATCTGCCCGAGCCCAATGGCATGCGATGAGTCATTTCCCCTGGCAATCGACGGAACCGAGGTGATGTTGGACATGTCCGACACAGCCGAGAGAGCACGGATGGACGTCTCAATGGTGCTGCCGAAGTCAGGGGAATCCATCGTCTTCGCGATGTTCAGCGAGCCCAGGTTGCAAGAGATGTCCTTGCCGGTGTCAGCGTAGGAGAGGTCATCGTTGTACGTGGTGGGCTGTGAAACCTGCAGGATTTCCGAGCACAGGTTGGACATGATGATCTTGCCGTCGATCGGGTTGGCCCGGTTCACGGTGTCCTCGAACATGATGTACGGGTAGCCGGACTCGAACTGGATTTCCGCGAGGGTCTGGAAGAACTCACGGGCCTTGATCTTGGTCTTCTTGATCCGGGAATCGTCAACCATCTCGTAGTACTTTTCGGTGACCGAGATATCGGAGAACGGCATGCCGTAGACGCGCTCGACATCATAGGGCGAGAACAGGTACATGTCCTCGTCCTTCTTCGCCAGCTCGAAAGTGATGTCCGGAACGACAACACCCAGCGAGAGAGTCTTGATGCGGATCTTCTCATCGGCGTTCTCACGCTTGGTGTCGAGGAAGCGGTTGATGTCCGGGTGGTGCGCATGCAGGTACACGGCGCCGGCGCCCTGACGTGCGCCCAGCTGGTTGGCGTAGGAGAAGCTGTCTTCGAGAAGCTTCATCACGGGGATGACACCGGAGGACTGGTTCTCGATCTGCTTGATCGGCGCGCCGACCTCGCGGATGTTGGTGAGCGCGAAAGCGACGCCGCCGCCGCGCTTGGACAGCTGGAGTGCCGAGTTGATCGAGCGGCCGATCGATTCCATGTTGTCTTCGATGCGCAGCAGGAAGCAGGACACCAGCTCGCCGCGCTGCCGCTTGCCGGCGTTGAGGAAGGTCGGTGTTGCCGGCTGGAACCTGCCCTCGATTATTTCATCAACCATGCGGTTAGCGAGGTCTTCATTGCCCCGCGCGAGGTGCATGGCAACCATGCAGACCCGATCCTCGTACCGCTCCAGGTAGCGCTTGCCGTCGAAAGTCTTCAGTGTGTACGAGGTGTAGAACTTGAACGCGCCAAGGAAAGTTTCGAACCGGAACTTCTTCTCGTAGGCCCGCTTGTACAGGTCACGGATGAAGTTCATTGTGTACTGATCGAGGGTTTCCCGCTCGTAGTACTCATTCTTCACGAGGTAGTCGAGCTTCTCCTCGAGGTCATGAAAGAAGACGGTGTTGTTGTTGACGTGCTGAAGGAAATACTGGTGCGCGGCCTCCCGGTCAGCCTCGAACTGGATCTCGCCGTTCGGGCCGTAAAGGTTCAGCATGGCGTTGAGCTCGTGATAGCCCAGGCCCTTGAAGCGCTCCGGAAGTGCGGGTGCTTCTGTTTCAGCGACTGTCATGTCCAAAACTCATCCAATCCTTGGGTTACCCGGTCAACGTCCTCGGACGTGCCCATTAGTTCAAATCGATATAAAACGGGAACGCTGCACTTGGCCGCGACAATATCCGCCGCCAGGCAGTACGTGTCCCCGAAGTTGGTATTGCCCGCGCCGATCACGCCGCGAAGCAGCAGGCGGTTGTCCTCGACATTGAGGAACTTGATCACCTGCCGGGGCACTGCCCCTTGACCGCTGATTCCGCCGTAGGTCGGAAGGACCAGCACGAACGGACTCAGCGCGTGCAGCGTGTCGTCTTTGGTGAGGAGCGGAATCCGCGCCGAACGAACTGGCAACTTGGTGACGAACCGGTGGGTATTACCCGACGCCGACGAAAAGTAGATGAGCGGCGCGTCAGTTTCCAACGGTTCCCCAACTGCCCGTCCACGGGCACTTCGACTGATGGTTGGTGTTGTCATCCCGACTACATCCGCCCCTCGCGAGTGGGTGAAACGAAAGGCCTAGGCTACGGAAGTGACCGATCCCAGGGCGAGTTCATTGATCTTGTCCGGACGGAACCCGGACCAGTGGTCCTTCTCGGTGATGACAACAGGCGCCTGCATGTAACCGAGCGAACGAACCCGCTCCAGCGCCGCCGGATCCTGAGAGATGTCAACGCTCTGGTAAGCGATGCCCTTCTTGTCCAGGGCCCGATACGTGGCGTTGCACTGTACGCATGCTGGCTTGGTGTAAACCGTGACGGTCATGTCCCTGACTCCCCTTGTGAAGTGCTGTTATTCGGCCAATGTTGGTGGGCTTCATGCCGCTCTTCAGACCGCCCAAACGGTTGATACGGAACGTGCCACGCCAGCAGGTAATTCGATATCTAGATACTACATCTAGTGCAACGCAGTGGCGCCGACCCCAAGATGATGTATTACAAGTATGTCATTTGCTGTCCGATTAGTCCACAGGGAATCCACATGCGGAGGGTCCAGGAAACGGCTCAAGCGCACGGTTTCTCCTCCGTCGGTCCACAGCCTGTGGACTGCTGTCCACACAGGCAAAGTCATGTGCGTGTCGTGTCGGCTCGGCGTGTCGGCCGACCGTGAGAAGATGACGACGTGGTCAACCCAGTTCACCTGCGGACGCTGCTGGAGGTCATCCGGCATGGTTCCTTTGCGTCCGCCGCAACCCGCCTCGGTTACACCGCCTCGGCAGTGTCGCAGCAGATGTCCGCCCTTGAACGGGATACCGGCGTCACCCTGTTCACCCGGTCCGCGCGGAGCGCGGTTCCCACGGAAGCCGCCGTCGTCATGGCGCGCCACGCTACCAAAGTGCTGACCGACATCGACACCCTCATGGCGTCCACTGCAAAGGCGGGAGCTGCGGTGACGCAGGAACTGCGGCTCGGGATCTTTCCCAGTCTTGCCACCTTTGCACTCCCCCGCCTCGTCCGCACACCGCAGTGGAAACAGCTGGGCATCAATTTGAAGGTTTTCGTGGGCGAGCCATCGCAGACCATCCACGGTCTGCGGAACGGTGGCGAACTGGATCTCGCACTGGTCTTCCAGGTGGGGCAGGGCGGGTTGGCCTGGCCGTCCTCGGTGAGCAGGCAGTGGATCGGTGATGATAATTTCCGCGTGGTCCTGCCGGCGGCGTGGGGAATCGCGGAAGGGTCTGCCGTGTCCGCAGGGCAGCTGGCGGACATGCCATGGATCATGCACCACCCCGGAACCTCGGACGCCACGGTCATTGAAAGGTTGTTCGCCAGCTGCAACCTGCACCCGCATATCGCGGCCTACTGCGACGACTTCAATGCCAGCCTCGCCATGGCCGCGGCGGGTATGGGTGCTGCACTGGTTCCTGAGCTGGCAATGCTGCGCGCCCCGGAAGGTATCGTCGCTCTCGATGTTCCCGAGATTCGCCTCGCCCGCAGCATCTTCGCGCTCCAGATCGCCGGGAAGCAGACCACGCAGGTACGTCTCTTCATGGACCAGCTCGCCGACGTCCTGAAGGACCGGCGGATCGCCCCGCGGACGAGCAGCCGCCCGGCTTAGGTATGGATTCAGGCGTTAAACGCCGCTGAGTGCGCGGGGCGATCCGCCGGTCCTTGCGGCACAACGTGGTCATCCGCGCACTCAGCGTGTGTGAGGGCGTCTAGGAGACCGAAGCCTCAAGCTGGGAACGAACGGCAACCGTGGCGTTGACGAGGTTCCGCAGGGATTCCTCGGTCTCGGTGTAGCCGCGGGTCTTCAAACCGCAGTCCGGGTTGACCCAGAGCTGGCGCGCCGGCACGTGCTGCACAGCCTTTTCCAGCAACTCGGCGACCTCCTCCTGACCCGGCACGCGCGGGGAGTGGATGTCGTAGACACCGGGCCCGACGCCGCGCTGGAAGCCGTGCGCCTCCAGGTCATGCACCACCTCCATGCGGGACCGCGCCGCCTCGATCGAGGTGACGTCGGCATCCAACCCGTCAATCGCGTCAATGATCGCTCCGAACTCGGAGTAGCACAGATGCGTGTGGATCTGCGTTGCGGGAGCAGCGGACGCCGTCGAGAGCTTGAAGGAGTTGACCGACCATTCGAGATAGCCGGACTGATCCTCCGTGCGCAGCGGCAGGAGTTCGCGCAGCGCCGGTTCATCCACCTGGATCACCTTGATGCCGGCGGCCTCCAGATCAGTCACCTCATCACGGAGCGCCAGCGCCACCTGGTTTGCGGTGTCGCCCAGCGGCTGGTCGTCGCGGACGAAGGACCACGCGAGGATTGTCACGGGACCGGTCAGCATGCCCTTGACCGGCTTGTCGGTCAAGGACTGGGCGTACTCCGTCCAGGGAACGGTGATCGGCGCCGGCCGGCTGACGTCGCCCCACAGGATCGACGGCCGGGTGCAGCGCGAACCATACGACTGAACCCAGCCATGGACCGTCACGTCGAAGCCGTCGAGGTTCTCAGCGAAGTATTGCACCATGTCGTTGCGCTCCGGCTCGCCATGCACCAGTACATCGAAGCCGAGCTCTTCCTGCAGGTCGATGACGCGGTTGATCTCGTCCTTCATGAGCTGCTCGTACTGCTCCGCAGTCAGGTCGCCCTTGTTGGCACGTGCGCGGGCGGACCGGACCTCCGGAGTCTGCGGGAAGGATCCAATGGTGGTGGTCGGGAGGGCGGGCAGGTTCAGCGCGTCCTCCTGGGCGGCGAGCCTCACCGCATAGTCCCCACGGGAGAAGTCCGACGGCGTCAGGGCGGCAGCGCGGTTCCGCACTTCGGCGCGGTTCACGCCGGCGGCTCCGGCACGGGATGCCAGAACCTCGTCCGTTGCAGCGATCTCAGCGTCAACGGCTCCCGGGCTACCGATCGCCCGCGCGAGGGTGACAACTTCGGTGACCTTCTGGTCCGCGAAAGCCAGCCAGCTCCGCAACTGGGCGTCAAGCTGCTGCTCATCGCCGACGTCGTGCGGTACGTGCTGCAGCGACGTGGAGGTGGACACGGCCAGCGCGGGCACTGAGGCTTCCAGCTCGGCCAGCTTGTAGGCAGCGGCGCCGAGGTCGGCCTTCCAGATGTTGTGTCCGTCCACCAGGCCGGCGACAAGCGTGGTCGATACGAACTTGGCAAGATCCTCCCCCGCGGGCACGGCGCCCTTGAAGACGTCGATGTGCAGCGCGTCGATGTCGGTTCCGGCAATTACCGGAAGCAACGAACCGAGCGACCCGTACTGGCTGGTAACCAGGATGGCCGGGCGCTTCGCCGCGTTTGTGGCCAACGCTGCGTAGGCACGCTCCACGGCGGCCGCCACCTCACGCTCAGGAATTGCCTGGTCCGCCACCAGGGACGGCTCCTCGAGCTGGACCCACTCAACGCCGGCATCCGCAAGCTTGCCGAGCAGCTCCACGTACAGCGGAAGCAGGTCATCCAGGCGGCTCAGCGGATTGAACCCTGCGGGAGCCTCGTCCGCGGCCTTGCTGAGCAACAGGAACGTGACAGGGCCGATAAGCGTCGGCCGTACCGAATACCCTGCCGCAGCGGCTTCCGCGACGTCCCGCAGGATCCAGTCATTCGCCAGGGAGAAAACAGTGTCGGGACCGATCTCGGGGACCAGGTAGTGATAGTTGGTGTCGAACCACTTGGTCATTTCGAGCGGCTGGCGCTCCTTGTCACCGCGGGCAAGCGTGAAGTAAGCGTCGAGACCAAGCGAACCGTCGGCGTCGTACAGGTCCTTGAAACGGTTTGACACGGCACCAAAGGTGACCGCGGTGTCCAGCACCTGGTCATACAGGGAGAACGACGCCGGAATGGAGTAATTGCCTGTCTCCAGGCCCAGCTCGGTCAGGCGGGCGTAGGACGCAACCCGCAACTCGGCCGCGGTTGTCTCAAGCTCAGCCGCTGAGGTGCGGCCGGCCCAATAGGCTTCAACCGCCTTCTTCAGCTCGCGGCGGCGGCCAATGCGCGGGTAACCAATGATGGTGGCTTTCGGAAATGCGGTGCTCATGGATATGTCCTTTGTCTAACGTTTCTTGACGTTTGCTAAGCGGATCGGCTGAGTCCACCCGGAACGGGAGGACGGCGAAGCTGAAGGTTTTCGAGCACGTCCAGCGCTGCGGCGTGCTCGTTGAAGGTGTAGAGGTGAATTCCCGGTGCGCCGGCGTCGAGAGCAGCATTGGCGAGGTTCACCGTTGCCTGAACGCCAATGCGGCGTCGGGCGGCGCCGTCGGTGGCTGCCGCCAGCCGGTTCCGCAGTTGGTGATCCATCTCAATGCCCGCGAGCTCGGCCAGTCGATCAAGCCGGCGCACGCTCGTGAGGGGCATGACGCCGGGGATGATCGGGATGTCGACGCCGGCACGACGGGCAGCGGACACCAGCCGCTGATAGTGGTCGGGGAAGAAAAATACCTGGGTAATCGCGAAATCGGCGCCTGCCGCCTGCTTGGCAAGCAAGGCCTCAATGTCGTGGCCAAAACTGGGCGACTCCGGATGTCTGGTGGCGTACGCCGCTACGCCGACGGCCAGTCTGCCCGCGCAGAGGTGGGCGGTTCGGCGTCGCTCGGCCTCGCGGACGAGTTTCACCAGGTCGCTGGCATAGGGCAGGTCCCCCGCGCCCACACTGGGGTCTTTCGGGGTGTCGCCGCGGAGGGCGAGGATACCCCGGACGCCCAGGGTGATGAGTTCATCCACGAGGTCCAGCAGATACTCTCGGGTATTGCCTACGCAGGTCAGGTGGGCCAGTGGGCGAAGTGATGAATCCGACAGGAGTCGGGAGAGCAACTCGACGGCCGTATCCCGGTTTGAACCGGAGGCGCCGTAGGTCACCGACACGTAATCCGGACTGGTCTGCTCCAGTTCACGGATGGTGCGCCAGAGGGTTTCAGCCGCAGCGGTACTGCGGGGAGGATAAAGCTCATAGGACAGGGCGGGGTAAGGCTGCGAAGCCGGGGGACCTACGGAATAGGCGGACTTGGACGGTGGTGACATTCGTATCCTCGGTCGTTAGGACATCCGGTTACCGCTGCTCAAAGCTTGAGCGCGGATGAGACCGAAATGAAATAAGGGAAAGGAAGCAGGAGAAAGTCCACACAACAGCGCGGCCGCGCTGAAGGGAACTCCTGCGAAACAAATGTCAGGCCCACATGGGGGCACCCACACTCCCTCGATGGGGAGTCGCTGACCCGTTACGGAAGTAACTTGACCTGAACGTTACGGCACCGGCAAGCACGCCTTCAAGAATGTTGCACACCCGCGAAACATTTCTTTCCGGCCGCGGTAAGCGTGCGCTCATTGGACTCTCATAATCGGTTGTCATACTTGAGAAATGCTAAGCTCACTTACCGGTTCGCCGGCCGGAACCCGCGCGAGAAAGCTGATCACCCATGAGAGGGTGCTTCTGGCAATCAAGACAGCCCTCGCTGCCGCCATCGCCTGGTGGATCGCGCTGCGGGTGCCCGGTGTAGCTGCCCAATACCCGTACTACGCCCCGCTCGGCGCGGTGGCCTGCATGTACCCGACGGTCGCCGGCTCGGCCCGTCAGGGCTTACAGACCCTCATCGGTTTGACCGTCGGCTTTGCTCTGGCGTTTCCGATCATCCTCATCGGTGACGTCTCGGTGGTATCCGTCGCCATCGTCGTCGGCGTGGGCGTCCTTGCCGCCGGGCTGCCGAAATTGGGCGCAGGGCGTGACTGGATTCCGATCGCCTCGCTGTTTGTCCTCCTCGTCGGTGGCGATAGCCCGGAGGAGTATTCCTTCGGATACCTCATTCAGATGCTGGTAGGCGTGGTCGTGGGCTTGTCGGTGAACATGCTGGTGTTTCCGCCGCTTCACCTGGACGGCGCGCTCCGTGGGCTCCGGAATTTCCGGGAACTGCTTGCGCAGCAGCTCTCGGACATGGCTGCGGCCCTGGGCGAGTCCTGGCCGCCTGAGCACGAGGAGTGGGCGGAGCGCGAGAGCAGCATGTCGAACCTGGGCCAGGAGGTGCGTTCCGCGGTCCAGCTGGCGGATAGCAGCCGGCGCGGAAACCCGCGGCGGTTGCGCCACAAGCGGGATCTGAGTGCTGATTACCAGCGCCTGCAGGCGATGGAACGGATCGCGTTCCACGTCCAGGACATGACGGAGGTGCTGGCGGGGGTCATCTGGCACACCCCGGAATCCACTCCCCTGCCGCCGGCGCTTGTCGACCCCCTTCGTGATGCAATTGTGCGCACGGCGGAGGCGTTGAATGCCTGGGATCCGGATGGACCCACCATGACAGAGGCGGAGGCCGCTGTAGAACGCTTGATGCAGGAGATCGCCTCCGGCGCAGCAGCGGAACAGCGAATCCAGGCAACGGCTGCGCTAGGCATGGATTTGCGGCGCATTCTGCTGACAGTGCGTGCAGAATCAACGTCGCCGTATGAGGAAGCCGTGCCGGATTCCGAGCAGAGCCAGAGCTAGGCTTCGTCCTCGGGATCAATGCGCACAGCGCCTTCGACAATCCCCAGCTTGCTCAGCTGCTCGGACATGCCCGCGCCGTCCCTGGCGTAAACCCACGGAATCCCGGGGGTGGATCCGGCCGGGCTCTTCTTCGACCGGCCGCCGGCCAGTACCGCCTCGCTTGGTGAGAGTTGGCGGATGGCAATCGCCCGGACGTTCCCCGGATGATTCCGGGCAAATTCGGCGTAGATCGCCTCGTCGTGTTGACCGTCATCGCCGACCAGGAGCCACTTCACTGACGGAAACTCCTCCGCGAGCCGCTCGAGCGAGGATCGCTTGTGTTCCTGGCCGCTCCGGAACCAGCGATCCCGGGTGGGGCCCCAGTCCGTCAGCAGTTTGGGCCCGGCCGGATAGAGGTTTCTCGACAGAAAACGGGTCAGCGCCGGAGCCACGTTCCAGGCGCCCGTGGAGAGGTACAGGACCGGCGCTGCGGGATTCTGCCGCACGATCCTTTCCATGAGCACCGACATTCCGGGAGTCGGCGTGCGGGCATGCTCGTCGAGAACAAATGTGTTCCAGGCCGCCAGGAACGGCCGTGGCAGCGCAGTCACCATCACGGTGTCGTCGATATCGGAGACAACGCCGAACGTCACGTCGTCTTCAACAACACGGACTGGAGCGTCTGCGACAACTGAGTCACCCGACTTGATCCGGACGGTATGCCACCCCGGTGTCAGTGAGGCTTCTACGTGAACGTCGATGACTCCGCCGCGGTCCGCATGCACGACGGCGCTGGTTCCGTCGATTTCGAGTGTCACTTCGGCGTAGCGCACCGGGGCACTGACGAAGTTGCGCCACCCCCGCAGCCCCTCCTTGATGGGTTTCATCATCTCCTTGCCTTCGAGCGGCTGGAGATCGCGGGGATTGGAGAGCACAACGCGTGCCAGAATGCGGACCCAGCTTGTGGTGCCGTAACCGGTGTACGGGATGATCGTCTCCACGCGGCCCCGTTGCTCCGCGATGCGGGTCTGCAGCGCATGCCAGGTGTCGCCGATCATCAAACCGAGGTGGGTTCGCTCCCGCACCTCGTCCTCATGCGGAGGGAGCGCGGGCGCGGGAGGCTCGGGTGATGCCTTGTCGGATGCCATGCGACCAGTCTTGCACGGTCAGAGGCGTCCCTACAGGAGGAATCCCTCAGGCGCTCACTTCGGCATGCTGCTCCACCCGTTTCCAGACCGTGACCGTTCTATGCCCCGGATTGAGGAAGGCGTGATTCTGGGAAGTGACTGTTTCAGCAGTCTTGCTTTCGACAAGCCAGGTCCTCTGACACTGGCGGCATCGCATTAGTCCGCTCATGATCGCCCCATGCTTCGTTCGTGCTTTGAGTTGCCGTTTCCAGTGTGAACTTCATCACTCCAACCTTCAAGAGGTTTCGTCAACCAAATGGATTTATCTGCCCAGCTGGCGTTCATAGCCGGACGGCGCACCGGCGTCGTCAATCTTCCGCCTGACCGTGGCAGTATCGATGTGTGGCCGAACGACTGATGCTCCTGGATACTCCGTCCCTATACTTCCGCGCCTTCTACGGGCTGCCGGACAGTCTCAAAGCAGCCGACGGGATGCCCGTCAACGCCGTGCGCGGGCTGCTCGACATGATTTCCCGGCTGGTGACCGATTACGAACCCACGCACCTCGTCGCGTGCTGGGATGATGACTGGCGGCCGAAATGGCGCGTGGAGCTGGTCCCGAGTTATAAGGAGCACCGGGTCGCCAGGAATGTGTCCGACGGTCCTGATGTCGAGGAGACGCCGGAGGGACTGGTTGCCCAGCTGCCCCTGATCCGCGAAGTCCTGGCTTCGCTCGACCTCCCGATCATCGGCGCGGCTCACCACGAAGCAGACGATGTCATCGGCAGCCTTGCCAGCCAGGCAGCCGCGCCGGTGGATATCGTCACCGGTGACCGCGATCTTTTCCAGCTTATCGACGACGCCACCGGCGTCCGCGTCCTGTACACCGCTCGCGGCATGAGCAAACTTGAAGCAGTGACCGATGTGACGGTGGTAAGCAAGTACGCAGTGCTCCCCGGCCAGTACGCCGACTTCGCTGCCTTGCGGGGCGATGCTTCGGACGGGCTGCCCGGAGTTTCCGGCATCGGAGATAAGACAGCGGCCAGCCTGCTCAAGGAGTTTGTTGACCTGGACGGCATCATGGAAGCGGCCTCGAACCCCTCCAGCTCGATGTCTGCGTCGATACGCCAGAAGCTCACAGCTGCAGCAGATTACCTCGCTGTCGCCCCAACCGTGGTGAATGTGGTCAGGGACCTCGACCTCGGAACATTCGAGTCACGGATCAGGCCGCTCGATACCGATCACGAACAAAAGTTGAAGAAACTGGCTGACCAGTGGAATCTCGGCGGAGCGGCGGACCGCGTGCTGAAGGCGTACGCCGCCCGCGGCTAGTTGGCCGGCCGTTCCCGGAGCGCGCGGCCCATGCGCTGGACGGCTTCGGTGAGGATGTCCGGGTGGGTGGCGTAGTTGATGCGCGCGTGACCCGCTCCGCCACTTCCGAAGACGTGCCCTGAGCTGAGCGCAACGCGGGCGGTGTCGAGAAAAAACCGTGCCGGTCCCGCAAGGTCGGTCACGACGGCTAGACCGCCGCTTCCCGCACCCTCCTCGAATCCGAGCTCGCGAAGGTCGAGCCATGCCAGGTACGTCCCTTCCGGCCTGGTCAACGCCGCCCCGGGGAGATGCTCAACGATGAGGTCTCCCAGCAGCGCCCGGTTATAGTCGAGGCCCGTGAGGAGTGAATCAAGCCACGAGCCACCCTCCCGGAAGGCGGCCGTGTGAGCAAGCACACCGAGGTGGCTCGCCCCGTGGCCGACTTCTTCGGGAAGCCGGGCCAGGTCCGATGCTGCGGCTGGACCGGCGAGCAGCAGCGCCGCTTTGAGCCCGGCAAGGTTCCAGGCCTTCGAGGCGGAAACAAGTGAAAACGCGTCTTCACTTCCGGCGACGCTCAAGTACGGTGTGAAGCTGGCGCCCGAGAGTACAAGCGGGGCGTGGATTTCATCGGAGATGACCCGCACACCGTGCCGTTGAGCAAGGACGGCGACTCCTTCGAGTTCCTGGCGTGTGTGGACAGTTCCGGTGGGGTTGTGCGGGTTGCACAGGAGAAACACGGGGTGCTCGGACTGGGAGCTTGCCCTCCGGAATGCATCATCGAGAGCGACCGGATCCAACCGTCCATCCTCACCGAGAGGTGCTGCAAGGACCTTCCGGTCCGCATGCTCGATGAACGCAAAGAACGGCGCGTAAACGGGTGGAGTGACTACCACGGGATCCCCCGGACCGGTGATCAACCGAAGGGTTTCCACTATTCCCAGCATGACGTCCGGAACCAGCGCAACGCGGTCCGGATCGACACCGTCCCACGACCACCGGGCAGCGGCGAACTCCCGAAACGCTTCTGCGTATTCGTTTCCCGCAGGATAGCCGGTGTCTCCGAGGTCGATGGCACGCTTCAATCGGGCGTGGACCGGCGGTGCCAGGGAAACATCCATTTCGGCGACCCACAGCGGCAGAACATCAGCTGCGTAGGTGCGCCACTTCACGCTGGTCCGCTGCTGCAGCTGTGCAAGGGAGAGCTCGGAAAGCGGGTTCATGGAGCCAATCTATACACGATCACCAGGAGGGATATGAGCGTCGCCTCGGCTGAGCTGGCTGTGTCACTTGATTGAAGGACCGCCAACGGTTGGTTCGAAAGGTCGGGAGCAGCTGTTGCTGAACTCAACTGTGTCTCGCCGTCGAGCAGAACGCTCATGCCTGCAAGAGAGACCTTTGTCTCCACACCTGCGCCGTCAAGGAAGGACATAACCTGCCCGTCCGGCAGGAAGGGCGCTACAGAAAGCAGCATAGGCAACATGTTTCCTCCTCCGTTGCGCCGGAGGTCTACTATCCATCCGCAGGCGACTTCGGCCTCCTGGGCAGCAAGTTCTTCGATGGCGGAATTCACGTAATCCGCCACTAGCCCACCGGCGGTTTCATTGAAGGCAGGAATACTCAGAGCGGCTATGTCTTGCCCCACCATGATGGATGACGGAGTTTCC
The DNA here is from genome assembly GCF_039530425.1 of Arthrobacter parietis. Lineage (NCBI taxonomy): Bacteria > Bacillati > Actinomycetota > Actinomycetes > Micrococcales > Micrococcaceae > Arthrobacter > Arthrobacter parietis. The sequence continues at coordinate 694,680 of NZ_BAAAON010000002.1, forward strand.
CGTTCCCCTGACTTCGTGGCCGCTATCTCATCAGGGGTGAGGAGGAAGCTGTGATCGCCGGTAGCCTTCCGCAGAACGTCCGCGATGACGGGATAGGTATCCTGCGTGGTCTGTGCCTCGGAAGTCCGTTCCAGCGCGGATTGCTCGACTTGTTCCCAATCCGGACGCAACGAAGTTGCCACGTCGTAGGAGTTCTCCTCAATGAAAGACAGTGCCTGCAACATGTAGGCACGTACGTGTTCCTTTGGCTCCGGCGGTGGTGAATCGGCCTGGACGGAACCGCAGCCTGCTGAAGACAAGACTAAACACACCGATGCTGCCACAACCCTGATAACCGGCGCCCCGGCGGTCTGGTTCAATCCCGGTGCTGGCCGTAGTTGTCGCACATGTGGTTCGCTGGCCTGTCCATCCAGGCGGGCCTATCCCCGAACATCGACGGTCGTGCGCTTGCCACCTCAGGCTCTGTCCTTGACGCCCAGGTCTGTACGGTGTTCATGTACTTGCTTCTGCACCGCTCCCCCAACGCCGTCGTTGATTCAGCCTACATCGCCGATGCTGGTGGCGCCTTTGAGTGGCCAACTGCTGAGTGCGAGCACTGAAAGGCGTCGAAGAACAAAAATCCGCTGAAACCAGGCTACTTCCCTGTGTTCCAGCGGATTGTTGGTGGAGCTGAGGGGACTCGAACCCCTGACCCCCTGCATGCCATGCAGGTGCGCTACCAGCTGCGCCACAGCCCCAAACCCGTTGAACCCGCCCTGATCGGGCCGACGCAACTTGTTCAGTTTAGACAATTTTCCTGCCCCCGCAAAATCGGCGCGACGGCGTCGATTCAACCTTCCAGCGGCGACGACGGCATGGATGCCAGCCCGACGTTATGCTCGGTCAACTGCCATCTGAGCGGCACCGCCGACGACGACGGATTCAGCTCCTCCAGAACCGACCAGTGACAGTTGGCCACACCAGCCAGCGATCCCCAGAGGTTCGCCGGGATACCCATCAGGGCGGCAACGCCTGCGCGGATCGCTCCGCCGTGGCTGACCACGACGAGCGTCTGTCCCGGCGCCAACTGAGCGACGGCCTCTAGCGTCCCCGCCTTCATGCGCCCGCCGACGTCCGACCGGCTCTCTCCACCGCCGGCAGCAACAAAGGGATCACCTTCATGCCACGCCTGCTGCTCCTCGGGAAACCTCGCGCCGATCTCCGCGAACGCAAGTCCCTGCCACTGGCCGGCATAGGTCTCCCGGAAGCGTGGGTCCGTACCCACAGGCACTCCCGTGGCTACGCTCAATGCCGCTGCAGTATCCCGCGCCCGTTCCAGATCCGAGGACACAATGAGCGACGGCGACAGGTGCTTCAGCTCGTGCGCTGCCTGTGCAGCCTGCTGCCTGCCAAGATCATCGAGCGCGATGTCCTCCTGGCCCTGGAACAGGCCGCGGGCGTTCCACTCAGTCCGACCGTGCCGCCAGAAAACGATCCGCCGACCCTCTGGTGCGGAGTCCCCAGCTGCGCTGTCTACGGCGCGCGGACTCACTCGGCGTCGGCGGACGCGGTGTCTGCGGGAGCAGCGCCCGACGCGCCCTCCAGCTGCAGGTCAACCTTGGGGCAGTCGCCCCACAGCCGCTCCAGGGCGTAGAAAACGCGGTCTTCCTGGTGCTGCACGTGAATGACCACCTCAGCGTAATCAAGCAGCACCCAGCGGCCCTCGCTCCGGCCCTCGCGGCGTACGGGTTTCAGGTCCTGCTTTGAGAGTTCTTCTTCGATGCCGTCAACAATGGCGTTGACCTGGCGCTCGCTGGGGGCCGAGGCCACAAGGAAGACGTCAGTGATCGCCAGGCGTTCACTGACGTCGATGGCCACGATGTCCTCTGCAATTTTGTCCGTCGCCGCGCGTGCTGCGGTGCGGGCAATCGCAATAGACGATTCCGATGCGCTCACTAATCTCCTAGGGTGTGGTCGGCTGCTAAAAGCGGCCGACGATCATCATGATTCCGGTGATGAGCGCCAGAGCGCCCAAACCTACTACCGAATACTGCGCGATTCGCATTCGCTGGACACGTGCCAGTCCTGCCGTCATCGCATCAAGGGGCTCCAATCCGTGGGCGCTGCGCGCACGGATTGGAGTGGCGCCGTCGGAACCCGGACGGCGCTGTTCACGGACCATTGCCTCCGCCTGCGCTAGCACCTGCGAGCGTCCCGCAGAGTCCGGAGACAACGCCGACGACGGCGGCCTGCTCGGCACAGCGGGCGCAGTCACAACCGGGATGTGGGAGGTCGAGGGCTCAGCGCCCTCCGGAATTTCCGTCGGAGCCCGAACGAACTCGACCGGGGAAACGATCGAGAGATTGTGCGCCGTTGTCGGGTCATTGAGCAGCGGCTTGCGCTGCCGGTTCTCCTGCGTGAGCTGCTGGATTTTCTGCGCGCGCGTGTTGAGCACGGCTGCACGCTCGGCAAGTGCCTTCTGCTGGGCGAGGATCTCCAGGTCAACCGAGAAGGGATCGTCCTTCGCCGCCGCTTCCATGACCGCCACCTGGTTTTGCGCTTGGTGAGCAATTGCTTCACGCGCAGCCAGAGCTTGCTCCACCGTCATCCCGTCCGGATGAGCAACGTCAGATGGGCTTACCTCGGCGGGCGACGTGAGAGGAGTGCCTTCAGCCTGCAGCGCCTTCTCGCGGGCTGCCTGCTGCTGGAGACGAAGTTGGCGTCGGGTGGGGATACCTGCGGGCTGGTCAACTTGCTGGTCAGCCAGCGCACGGTAGCTGCGCAGCATTTCGCGGTCACGGGCACGGACCTGCGACAGACGTTCCGTGGACGGAGCCGACACGGCCGACGGCGCGTCCACAGGAGCGTTTGCTGCCCGCCGGCTGCGCCGTTCGCGGGGCGCAGGTTCAAGGCTGACAGCCGCCGGCTTGCCGGACTGCGCCGGCGGCCGGTGCCCGGGCATCAGTGCCCCCTCGGAACTTCCCTGCGACGGCAAGTGGTCCCCGGCGGAGGCTGCGCTCGCTTGTCGGAGCGACCTCCGGCTCTGCGGGGACTCGTGACCGTTACTCATTACTTCTTCACCCAGTGATTGTCATGTTGTTGTGGACACTTCAGGTTGGACCGGCGTTCCCGTCTCAGGGGCACCTTTCCGGTAGAGCCCATGCTTTGCGATGTACTGCACGACGCCGTCCGGAACCAGGTACCAGACCGGCTCTCCACCCGAGACTCGGCGACGGCAGTCTGTCGAAGAAATCGACATAGCCGGAACTTCCATCAGGCTGACGTCCTTGCGTTGCGTGCTCAGTTCATGACCAGGCCTGGTGACACCGACGAAGTGCGCCAGAGACCACAGCTCATCCACGTTCTTCCAGGAGAGAATCTGCGCCATGGCGTCCGCGCCCGTGATGAAGAACAACTCCGCTTCCGGCCGTGTAGCTCGCAGGTCCCGGAGTGTGTCGATCGTGTAGGTAGGGCCCGGGCGGTCGATATCCACCCTGCTCACCGTGAACCGCGGGTTTGATGCCGTGGCCACTACGGTCATGAGGTAGCGGTGCTCGGCCGGGCTGACTTCCTGGGCATTTTTCTGCCAGGGTTGGCCCGTCGGAACAAAGACGACTTCGTCGAGGTCGAAGGCTGCCGCAACTTCACTGGCCGCAACGAGGTGACCGTGGTGGATCGGATCGAAGGTTCCACCCATGACTCCCAGACGCCAGCGGGCAGGGCCATCGGAAGGGCGAGCGTTCGGGAGTATCCCTTGCTCAGGGGTGGACGCGGGCGGAGCGGTCAACGAGATCAGTGGGCCGATTCGCCGTGATCATGCTTGTTCGGATGCTGGCGATGGGGATCGGCGTGCTCCTGCACTGCCTCATGCCGGTGCCCCAGGCTGGTGAACGCGATAGTGACGAACATCAGCAACAACAGCAACCCCATGATGATGGCGCCGTACGCGATGGCAGGCATCGGAAGCTCGTTGTGGTGCTCGGCAGTCTCGCCTGCAACAACAGCAACGTTGAGGATTTGTGTCAGCATTCTTCTCCCCTTGGGAACGAGGTGTCCGCCCGCCGCCGGGCGCGGGTCAGCGCGTACTTTCAGTACTGTTTCGGTACTATCCTACGCGTTACTACCGCCGGATCTGTCCGTCGCCCTGGATGATCCACTTCGTGGTGGTCAGTTCGCGCAAGCCCATTGGTCCCCGGGCATGCATCTTCTGAGTGGAGATGCCGACCTCGGCGCCCAGGCCGAGCTCGCCGCCGTCGGTGAATCGCGTGGAAGCATTGACAATGACGGCCGCCGAATCCACACCGGCAATGAACTCTTCAGACCGTGCCAGGTTATTGGTGATGATGGCTTCGGTGTGGCCGGTGCTCCAGGTACGGATGTGCTCCAGCGCTTCATCCACGGTGTCCACCATTGCAACGGCGATGTCGAGATCCATGTATTCACGCGCCCAGTCATCCTCGCTGGCTGTATCAGCGCTTACGCCCTGCGGGAGGATACCCTGTATCCGGGCGTCTGCGTGGATACGCACACCGGCACCGGACAGTGCTTCCAGAACTGCCGCGGCAGCCTTCGCGTCCTTGTGCACGAGGAGGGTCTCAACCGTGTTGCAGACACTGGGGCGCTGTGTCTTGGCATTGAGCAGGATGTCTACCGCCATCTCCTCGTCCGCGCTCTCATCGAGGAAGATGTGAACGTTGCCTTCGCCCGTCTCAATGACGGGTACGGCTGCATTGCTGACTACCGTCTGGATCAGGTCATGGCCACCGCGGGGAATCAGTACATCCACCCGTCCGCGTGCCTTCATCAGGACGTTGGCTCCTTCGCGGCCGAACTCGTCCACAGTCTGCACGGCATCCGCAGGCAGCCCCGTGCGGTCCAGTGCATCCCGGATAATGCCAAGAAGCGCAGCATTGGTATGAGCGGCGGCGCTGCCACCACGCAGGATAACGGCGTTGCCGCTCTTCAGTGCGAGGCCGGCGATGTCCACCGTCACATTGGGCCGGGCCTCGTAGATGGCTGCGACCACACCGAGGGGAACGTGGACCTGCCGGAGACGGACGCCATTAGGCAGAGTTTGCCCGCGGTCGATGGTACCTACGGGATCCGGCAGGCCGGCAAGGTTCTCCAGCGCTGCGGCCAAACCCGCAATCCGTTCTTCGCTCAGGCTCAACCGGTCAAGCAGGGCAGCTGAGGTGCCTTTGGCACGCCCCGACTCCAGGTCCTTCTGGTTGGCCCGAAGAATGGCGCCCTGATTGGCTACGAGTGCCTCACCGATGGCTTCGAGCGCCTTGTCCTTATGGGACCGGTTGGCTCGGGCAACGATCCGCGATGCGGTTCTGGCGCGGTCCGCTATGGCGTGCACAGCCTGCTCGACGTTCACCGGCGTGGCCAGCTGCTCGCCGTCGGCGGATTCGGTGGTTGTCTGATGGGCAGTCTGCTGTGTAGTCACGTCAGTCATCACTCCAGTCTAACGAGCGCGTCCTCCCAACCCCAGCCGGGGTCAGGAAGGTGCGACCGTATTGAGCACGACCAGGTCGTTGACGTGCACCACTGAACGCTCGTATTCCCTGCCGAGTTCCTTCGACAGCTCGCGGGTGGTCCTGCCGAGCATCCGCGGCAACTCGAATGAGCTATAGTTCACAAGCCCCCGGGCAATGACCGAACCGGTTCGGTCCACCATCTCGACGGGATCCCCTGCCTCAAACTCTCCGCCGACTGAAACGATTCCCGCCGACAGGAGCGACCGCCGCCGCTCCCCCACGGCTTTGGCCGCGCCGTCGTCAAGCGTGAGCGTTCCCTGAATCCGGGCCAGGTGGGCCAGCCAGAGCAGGCGGATCGGCTGGCGGCGGCCATTGGTGCTGAACCAGGTTCCCACGTCCTCTCCAGCCAATGCCGGTCCGGCATTATCCGCCGATGTGACCAGTGCTGGAATGCCGGAGGAAGCGGCGATCGTGGCGGCTTCGACCTTCGTCACCATACCGCCCGTACCGACCCCGGCCTTCCCGGTCTTGCCGATGCTCACCCCTTCGAGGTCCTGAGGTCCACGGACTTCGGGGATGCGCTTTGCTCCGTCCTTGGGTGGACCGTCATAGAGGGAGTCGACATCAGAAAGCAGGATCAGCGCATCAGCCTTGACCAGGTGGGCAACCAGGGCAGCCAGGCGGTCATTGTCCCCGAAGCGGATCTCGGAGCTTGCCACGGTGTCGTTCTCGTTGACGATGGGGACCACGCCGAAGTTCAGGAGCCGCTCCATTGCGCGGTGCGCATTCGCGTAGTGGCTTCGCCGTATCAGGTCATCGAGGGTCAGCAGGACCTGGCTGACGGTGACCCCGTGAGCGCCGAATGCGTGGGTGTAGCGCGCCATGAGCAGGCCCTGCCCCACACTGGCAGCCGCCTGCTGCGACGAGAGCTGGTTCGGTCGCCGTGGGAGTCCAAGCGGAGCGAGGCCCGCTGCAATTGCGCCCGAGGAGACAAGGATGACCTCGGTTCCTTCGTTATGGCGGGCAGCGAGCACATCGGACAGGGCGAACAGCGCTTCATCGGAGAGTCCTCCGGAGAGCGACGTGAGGGAAGATGAACCTACCTTGACAACAATTCTCTTGGCCTTCGCCAGTCCGGAGCGGGTTTTGATCGGGCGCTTTACTGTCATCTATTCCTTCTGTTGATTGCGGATTTTCTGGTGCTCGGCGAAATCAGTCCTCGCCAGCGTCACCGCCGGAGCCGGTGTCGGTGGCGCCGTCGTTCTTCGCTGCCTTCGGACCGGAGTTCTTGTAGTTGACCGACTCCGTCCAGATGCCGGCCCTCCGCTCTGCCTCGAGTTCTTCGCGCGCTGCGGCCCGCGCATCCTTCCGGTTCTGGTGGTCCTCACGCTTCTGGTCACGCGTGGGGCGCACGTACTCGGCCAAACGGATGTCGGTACCGCGCGGAGAAGCGAGAAGTTCAGCACCGCCCATCATGGTTGGCTCCCAGTCGAAGACGACGCCGTCGCCCTCGCCGATCACCACGGTGTCCCCCGGCTTCGCTCCGCTCCTGAAGAGCTGTTCCTCAACACCCAACTTAGCGAGCCTGTCCGCAAGGTAGCCAACAGCCTCGTCATTTGTGAAGTCGGTCTGCTTCACCCAGCGCTCGGGCTTCTCACCCAACACCCGAAAGAGGGGTTCGAGGTTTTTCTCCTCGCGCCGGATGACGAATCCCTTTTCGTTGACTGCGCGCGGACGGAGCACCGGAGGAGCCACAACCGGAGGTGCGGTTTTGAGCAGCTCGCGGGCCTCGCGCACAATCTCCGCCATCGCGAACCCGAGCTGCCGGAGCCCTTCATGGCTTGTAGCTGACACCTCGAAGACACGGTAACCGCGGGCTTCAAGTTCCGGACGCACAAACTCTGCCATGTCACGGCCGTCTGGCACATCCACCTTATTGAGTGCCACCAGGCGCGGACGCTCATTGAGCGGCACAACCTCACCGCCGGGACCGGCGTAACTCATGTCAACGGCGTAGCGATCAAGCTCGCTCTCAATGATTTCAAGGTCCTTCAGCGGATCCCTGTCAGTCTCAAGCGCGGCGCAGTCAAGCACATGGACGAGGGCGGCGCACCGTTCGACGTGTCGAAGGAAGTCATGGCCCAGTCCCCTGCCCTCGCTTGCGCCCTCAATAAGTCCGGGGACATCCGCGATGGTGAAGCGGACCTCGCCGGCCTGTACGACTCCAAGGTTGGGACGCAGAGTGGTGAACGGGTAGTCAGCAATCTTGGGGCGGGCCGCAGACATGGCGGCAATGAGGCTGGACTTGCCGGCCGAGGGGAACCCGACCAGGGCGATGTCAGCGATGGATTTGAGTTCCAGCACCACATCCCGGGCATCACCCGGAATACCCAGGAGTGCAAACCCGGGTGCCTTGCGTTTCTGCGACGATAGTGAGGAGTTACCGAGACCACCCTGTCCACCGGCTGCTGCCACATACTCGGTACCGGCGCCGACAAGGTCAGCCAGCACTTCGCCGTCGCGCGTCTTCACTACCGTGCCGTCCGGAACGGGAAGGATGAGCGTCTCGCCCCTCTTTCCCTCGCGCCAGTCACCCATGCCGTTTCCACCGTTGGTGGCATGGCGGTGCGGGGCATGATGGTAGTCCAGCAGGGTTGTGGTCTGCGGTTCCACACGAAGGATGACGGCTCCGCCGTCGCCGCCGTTCCCACCGTCAGGCCCGCCCAGCGGCTTGAACTTCTCCCGCTTGACCGAGACGCACCCGTGCCCGCCGGTGCCGCCCGAGACGTGCAGAACTACCCGGTCAACGAAGCTTGCCACGGTGTACTCCTCTTGAGAAACTTCTCATTTTTGCCGAGTTTATCGGCTTAAAAGAAAATGGGGTGAGCCTGATTGGCTCACCCCACCCTAGTGCTCTTGTATAACGCTGCTATGGTGTGCGGTTGCGAGTACTACTCGGCAGCCGCACCCACGATGTTGACAACGCGACGTCCACGGCGGGTACCGAACTCAACGGCACCGGCTTCCAGGGCGAACAGCGTGTCATCGCCGCCACGACCGACGTTGGCGCCGGGGTGGAAGTGGGTTCCGCGCTGGCGGACGATGATTTCGCCTGCCTTGACGACCTGTCCGCCGAAGCGCTTCACGCCGAGGTACTGCGCATTTGAGTCGCGACCGTTGCGAGTGGAACTCGCACCCTTCTTATGTGCCATCTGTTATGCCTGCCCTTTTCTGAAACAGAATCTTTGGATCAAGGAACCTGCAGCGGTTACTTGATACCCGTGATCTTGACCTTGGTGAGCTCTGAACGGTGACCCTGGCGCTTCTTGTAGCCGGTCTTGTTCTTGAACTTCTGGATAACAATCTTCGGGCCCCGAAGATTCTCGACGATTTCGGCAGTGACACTGACCTTTGCCAGGTCCTGTGCTGCTGAAGTCACCTTGTCGCCGTCTACCAGAAGGAGAGCAGGCAGCTGGAAGCTGCTGCCGGCCTCACCGGGGACGCGGTCAAGGGTTACGAGGTCTCCCACGGAAACCTTTTCTTGGCGGCCGCCTGCGCGGACAATCGCGTACACCACTTGGGAACTCACTTCTCTCGACGATCAAACTGTTTGCATACTGTTTCCGGGACCGTACGCTGTTGTCAGCGCAGCCGGAGGGGTGCTAGTGCACTCACGATGCATCCACGCCCCGAAAATAGCCGTACGAGGGCGCCGCACCGAAGATCTAGATTACGGCAATTTCGCGGAATCCCGCAAATCAAGACGTGTCGGCGCGTCAAAAAACTCATGTTCATACCAGGCAGATGCTTCGAACGCCTCGACCATTGCCTCCCTGTCTGCGGGCGGGGCAGCAGCGAAACACGAATCTGCGATGGAAATTGCACGTGCGGTGGCCTCCGCGAACGCTGGGTCGGCGTACGTTTCCAACCAGTTTGCGTACGGGTGGTCCGGGCTGGCTCCGTTGCCGATCCACTGCGAGTGCAGGGCATTGCCCACGTGTGAGTAAAGCCAGTAGCACGGCAGGACCGCCGCCACCAGGACGGCGTAGCCTGCGTTGGCAGAGGCTGCCAGCAGATGGTCAACGTAGGCCCTCGTCACCCGCCCCTGGGCCGGTGACTGCCCGCGTCCGGTCAGCCACGTCCGGTGGAGCTCGGATTCCACCTCAAGGCAACTGAGTGCCGACTTCGCCCAGAAGAGTTGCTCAGCCTCGCTGGGTGCAAGAGCGCTTGCCCTGGACAGCACGCGCGAGTAGCCCCTCAGATACATGGCGTCCTGTGCCAGATAATACGCAAACTGTTCAGGCGGCAGGCTACCGTCGCCGAGCGCCCGTACGAACCCGAGCGTCTCGATCGCCAGACGGTGGCTTGTGGTGAGCTCCCAGACCTGCTCGCTGAACGGGCGCTCCTCTGGCGGGGGCGCCGGGATCGGCCCGGGTACGAACTCATGGAAGTGATGGATCGGTCCGTTTCCCTGCCCCACGTTGAGCTCGTCGGCTCGTTCGAGCGCGCCCCGAAGCCATTTCTTCACGATCAGCAGCGACTGGTGCCAGTTCCCGGTGCGCGTCTGGACGGTCGCCAGGGCCGCCGAAAGGGAGCAGCCGGTACCGTGCGTGTTCCGTGTATCGATGCGAGTACCGCCCACCACGGAGACTGTGCCGGCGTCGCCGGACGCGTCTACGAGCGCGTCCGGGCATTCCAGGGCACCTTCCAGATGGCCGCCCTTGACCAGCACCGAGGTACCCGTTGAAGCTGCAAGCCGTTTGCCCTGCTCCACAGCCGCTTCCCAGCCTGTCGCAACCGGCTCGCCGAGCAGTACCGCGAGCTCCGGCAGGTTCGGCGTCACGAGGTCAGCGAGCGGCACCAGGGCGCGCAACTCGTCCTCCGCGTCGGAGGCCAGCAGCCTGTCCCCGCTGGTTGCAACCATGACCGGATCGAGGACGATGACGGCCCCGGTCGCTCGCGGCAGCCATCGCCTGACTGTGCGGATGGTTTCCGCGTCTCCGAGCATCCCGATCTTCACCGCATCAATGGTGACGTCATCACTGACCGCCTGCAGCTGTTCATCGAGGAACGTCGACGGCGGTGTATGCACGCTGCGCACCCCGCGGGTGTTCTGCGCAACAAGGGAAGTGACTACCGCCATACCGTAGCCACCCTGCGCCCCGATGCTTTTCAGGTCAGCCTGAAGACCAGCCCCGCCGGTGGGGTCTGTTCCCGCAATGCTCAGCACGTGCGGAATAGTCCGCGCCCGCGCTGGAACCGATAGGGCTTCTGTGTGCTCCACTGTGTCTACGAGCGTGCGAATACTCATCCGCGACATCCCTCCGCTAGGCCAAAGGCCGCCTATTGACGGCCATCTCTAGATCAGGTTCAACGCGTTTCATCTCAGCCCGGAACCGGGCACCGCGTGTCACTGTGGCCTACCCTACCGTGCAGGGGGCTCACCGCCCGCAATCAGAACACGCCGCCCCCTTCAGACCGGGAACGGCGCGTTCCGTCGAGCGACGATTGCTACAGCTCGGAGGCCGGCACCCCGACTCCCAGGATCATGGGCTCGTCCGACTGCTGCGGTTTGGGCGCAGCTTTGCCGGCACGTGCAACATACTGTGTTCCGGCTGCCGGTGCGTCCGCCACGGTAGCGGCACGCTCGATCGTGGCGTTCTCAGCCGAGCCCTGGGCGCTGCTGGCGGCTCGGTGCCGCCGCTTACGGTGACCGGACGATGGGGCCGCACCGGAGCCGTCCGCGGACATGCCCTGCCTCGCCGCCTCCTGGCCCGCCGGGGCCCGATGCGCCGGTTCGTCCTCCGCAGGCGCCATGGTCCCGCTGGCCGGGCTCGCAGGATCCTCGCGCGCCGGGCTGCCGGAATCCGCCCCACCCGCCGTAGGGAAGCGGTTGAAGGCCTCCGTCAGACTCTCCAGGGTCAGGGCCGGCTCCGGACGGACGGAAGCAGGCGCGTTCTCCGCTTTGGGGAGCGTCACCTGCTCCCCATTGATCGTCAGCACAGCGGCCGACGACGGCGCTTCCGCCACCGGCGAGACTCCTTGCCCGTGATCGTGCTCATGCGCCGCATGAGTGGCAGCGGCGATGCTGGCCAGGGCAGCCCGCGCGGCTTCGGCACGAGCCTGGCGTTCGGCGTCGTCGGCCCTCGGTTCCGGCGGGGAAACGTGCTCCTCCTCCACCGGCGGAGTCTTCGCCCGGCGCTTGCGTTCGCTGCGGGACATCTTCTCCTGGCGCAGGTGCTGCTGGTGGTTCTCCGTCGACACAGCGTGCCTGCGGTGCTCAACCGGTTCGTCATGGGTGACGACACCGCGACCCGCACAGTGCTCGCAGTTCTCGCCGAACACCTCCAGCAGCCCGGTTCCCATCCGCTTGCGGGTCATTTGGACGAGGCCCAGCGAGGTGACCTCAGCGACCTGATGCTTGGTCCGGTCCCGTCCGAGGCATTCGACGAGCCGCCGCAGCACGAGGTCGCGGTTCGCCTCGAGCACCATGTCGATGAAGTCGATGACGATGATGCCGCCGATGTCGCGCAGGCGAAGCTGCCGGACGACTTCCTCAGCCGCTTCAAGGTTGTTCTTGGTGACGGTTTCCTCGAGATTGCCGCCGCTGCCGGTGAACTTGCCTGTGTTCACATCGACCACGGTCATGGCTTCGGTCCGGTCGATCACCAGCGAGCCGCCGGAAGGCAGGAACACCTTGCGGTCCAGTGCCTTGTGGATCTGCTCGTCGATGCGCCGGGCAGTGAAGATGTCCTCGTCCTTCGTCCACTTCTCGAGCCTGCCCACGAGATCCGGGGCGACGTACATGACGTACGCCTCTATTGTGTCCCAGGCTTCCTCGCCGGAGACGATCAACTTGGAGAAGTCCTCGTTGAAGACGTCCCGGACCACCTTGATGGTCAGGTCCGGTTCACCGTAGAGCAGTTCCGGCGCGAGCGTCTTGGTTGACTTCGCCTTGCCCTCAATTGTCTCCCACTGGGAGCGGAGGCGGTTGATGTCGTGGGTCAGTTCCTCTTCGCTGGCTCCCTCTGCCGCGGTGCGCACGATGACGCCTGCGTTCTCCGGGAGCCGGTCCTTGAGGATCCGCTTGAGGCGATTGCGCTCAACGTCGGGAAGCTTGCGGGAGATTCCGGTCATGGAGCCGCCCGGCACGTACACCAGGTACCGCCCGGGAAGGGAGATCTGGCTGGTCAGCCGTGCGCCCTTGTGGCCCACCGGATCCTTGGTGACCTGCACCAGCACCGGGTCGCCCGACTTCAGCGCAAGCTCGATGCGGCGCGGCTGGCCGTCCAGTCCGGCCGCGTCCCAGTTGACCTCGCCGGCATACAGTACGGCGTTGCGTCCCCGCCCGATATCGATGAAGGCAGCTTCCATGCTGGGCAGGACGTTCTGGACCTTGCCGAGGTAGACGTTCCCGATCAACGAATCCTGCTGGGTCTTGGACACGAAGTGCTCCGCGAGCACTCCGTCCTCCATGACACCGATCTGGATCCTGTCGTCGCGCTGGCGGACCACCATCTGGCGGTCAACGGATTCACGACGTGCAAGGAACTCCGCCTCGGTGATGACCTGGCGGCGCCTGCCCGAATCCCTCGACTCACGACGGCGCTGCTTCTTGGCTTCCAGCCGGGTGGATCCCTTCACGCTGGTCACCTGGTCCGACGGCGCTTCCTGGCTCTGCCGCGGCGCACGGACACGCGTGATCGTGTTCGGCGGATCATCATCCTGCCCGCCGGTAAGTTCGAGGTCCTCATCACCGCGGCGGCGGCGACGGCGACGGCGGGAGGTCACCGGCTCGCTCTCCTCACCGGATTCCGCCGGCCCCTGGTTCCGGGCCTCCGGCCCGGATTCGGAGGCCTCAGACTCCGTCGCCCGGCTGCGGCTCCTGCTGCGCCTGCTCCGGCGGCGTCCGCGCCCGTCGTCGTCGCCCTCGGTATTGTCTTCGGCGTCTTCGGTAACAGCCTTCGGAGCGGTCTTCGGCGGCGTCCGCGGCACAACCGCGGTGAGGTCCGGAGCGTGGAAGAGCAGGGATACCGGCGAATCCGGAACGGCGAAGGGGTCCAGGCCGGCACGGTCATCCGCTTCGGCGCCCCCGGAAGCGACGTCCTCGTCGGCCGCAGCGTCTGGTGCCGGCGCAGCCTCCGGTGCGCCGGCAGCAGTCTGAGCGTCCTGGCTTACGCCCGTTCCAGCGCTCCCGGAATCGGCGAAGTCATCTGCAGGCCCCGCGCTGCGTGTTGCTCGACGGCTGCGCGTCGGGCGGGATCGGCGGGGAGCTTCTTCGGCCGCCGGCACTTCGGGAGCACCGGCAGACTGAACATCCGGCGCAACAGTTTCCGTGGCAGCAGGCTCAACTGCTGCTGGGGGTTCTACTGCCGACCCTCCGGTAGCACCCTCCACGGTGGCTGCCTTCGTTGCCACACGACGACGGCGGACGGGCCGCTCCGGCGAGGAACCGGCCTCATCCGGCGCCTCCGCTGAGGCCGCGGACGGCTCAGGACTCACATCGGTCGCGGATTTGCGGGTACGCCGGGTGCGCGCGGGCTTCTTTTCTGCTGCGGGTGCATCGCTCGAAAACTGGCCCTCTTCGACGACAGCTTCGCCGGTCGGGGCGTCAGTAGAAGTTCCGGAAGCACCGGCGTTTGAACCGACCGACGGCGGCTGGGATGGGGACTCGGGCAGGCTGACCTCAGGCTGTGACGCCCGCCGGGAAGTCCGGCGGCGCGCGGGTTGCGCGGCCTCTTCACCGTCAGCGGCCGCCGGTACGGCTTCCGGAGGCTCAGCTACGTCCTCATTTTTCCTGCGGCGGGTACGCGGCGCCTTGAGCGCCGGCGCTTCCTGCTCAGCTGTGTCCGTCAGGACCTCTGAGGTGTCTGATGCGTTTGTATCCATATTCGGCTGTGCTCCACCCCCGCGAACGGCGTCCACATTCCGTCGCCGCGAGGCGCTTGGTCGGGTGTCCGCGGCGTGAGTGCACCCGCCACCCGGAAGTCGTTATTGTGTCGTTCGAGGTCGCGCCAACCATGGGGCGCGGCATCACTCGAAGACCAGTGGCGCTTTTCCTGCCCGATCGCTGAAAACCAGCGCGGGTCCTGCCCGGCGGATTCTGCGGGGTTCACCATGAAGTGCCAAATCCGCAGGAGCGTCGCCGGCAGAACCGGAAGCCTGTCACTGGACCGGCACCGGAATGTGGTTCCCGCACCAGCCACGTTCATTGTCTCACACGCCCATCACCACCGCCTGTACCGGCCGCTAGACTCGCTGGTGGCAAACAAGCCGGCACAGCGATACCGAGGAGGGGCGCATGCCCGAGGACGCCCGGACAGAGCCGGCGGGTTGGAGCGGAAGCACTCAACCTGCGTTGGCCGGCGACCGCGGTATGGCGTGGTTGATGGCCGTGTGCGGCGTCGTCGGCTTTCTGGCCTCGGGGCAACTGGTCCTGGAACGGATCGCGCTGTACGAGAATCCGAACTACGTGACGTCCTGCGACATCAGCCCGTTTGTCTCCTGCGGCGAGGTGTTCCGCACCTGGCAGGCGGCGTTGTTCGGGTTTCCCAATCCGCTGATCGGCCTTGTTGCCTTCACGATCATCCTCACGACGGCGATGGTCCTGTTCTCGGGTGCGCGTCCGGCCCGCTGGTACTGGCGCGGCCTGCAGATCGGAGTCAGCCTCGGGTTCATTTTTGTCGTCTGGCTTTGGAGCCAGGCACTGTTCGTGATCCACATCCTGTGCCTGTACTGTATGGCGGTGTGGGCAGTTCTGATCGTCCTGACTGTCCTGCTGACGGCGCGGAACATCATCCGTGGAGATCTTCCGGCGCCCGGAGGCATACGGCGGTTCCTTGCCGAATGGGCATGGCCGCTCACCGTGCTGCTGCTCGTAGCGACCGCGGCCTCTGTGTTCTTCAGTTTTTCCCGGGCATTCCTCGGCTGAGCTGCGTCCGGCGGGTTAGAGCTTAGGCAGCTGACCCGTGGCCGAAGGCACCTCACCGGGCAACGGACGCGCCACGGGCACCTTGGTTCCGAGCACCTGCTCCACTGTGTCCTGTGCAACCTTCCGGGCAGTCAGCCCGACATGCTCCAGAACCTCGCTGCGTGAGCCATGGTCAAGGAATTCCACCGGCAGGCCAACCTCGTTGAGTGCCGTATCCACGCCGGCAGAGCGCATCTCCTGCCGAATGCGCGATCCGACGCCGCCGGCACGCACCCCGTCCTCGATGACGACGACGATGCGGTGCTCGGCAGCAAGCTCAATGACTGAACGGGCCACCGGCAATACCCACCGCGGATCGATGACGGTGGAACTGATCCCCTGGGCCCCCAACCGGTTGGATACATCAAGCGCGAGTTCGCTCATGGCTCCGACGCTGACAATCAGGACATCATTCTGGCGGGAACCGGCCGGTCTGCGGCAAAGGACGTCCACCCCGTCGGAGAGCCGTTCAACAGCCTCAACCTCGACACCGACGTTACCCTTCGAGTAACGCACCACCGAGGGTGCATCGCCGATGGCCACCGCCTCGCGGAGTTCCTCCCGAAGCCGGGTGGCATCACGCGGCGCCGCCAGATGCAGCCCCGGTACGATCTGCAGCATCGAGAGATCCCACATACCATGGTGGCTCGCGCCGTCGGGCCCGGTAACTCCGGAGCGGTCCAGCACAATGGTCACGCCCGCCTTATGGAGGGCGACATCCATCAGAAGCTGATCGAAAGCACGGTTCAGGAAGGTGGCGTACAGCCCGATCACCGGATGGAGGCCGCCAAAAGCCATGCCGGCTGCGCTGGTGAGAGCATGCTGTTCCGCAATGCCGACGTCGAACACCCGGTCCGGGTGGTTCGCGGCAAACTTGTGGAGCCCGACCGGAATGAGCATGGCGCCGGTAATGCCGACGATGTCCTGCCGCTCATCGGCTATGGCCGCAATTTCCTCGGCAAAAACCGAGGTCCATGACTGTACTCCCCCGGCGCCGATCGGCTCGCCGGTTTCAGGATCAATGATTCCGACGGCGTGGAACTGGTCCGCTTCATCGGCACGTGCGGGCGCGTAGCCGTGGCCTTTCTCGGTAATGGCATGGACGATGACCGGACCACCATAGTTTTTGGCCTGGGTCAGTGCGTGCTCTACCGCAGCGAGGTCATGACCGTTGATGGGGCCAATGTATTTCATGCCCAGATCCTCGAAGAGGCCCTGGGGCGCCCACCAGTCCTTCACGCCCTTCTTGGTGGCGTGCAGGCTCTTGTAGGCGAAGCGGCCCACTGTACCGCCGTTCTGCAGCTTGCGCTTCCACCAGTCGAGGGTGCCCTCATACACGCGGTGGGTACGCACCGTGTCAAGGGTTGGCCGCAGCGAGGCGAGGTAGTCAGCAACCCCGCCGATTGTGGGTGCGTAGGAGCGACCGTTGTCATTGACGACAATCACGACCCGGCGCCGTTGGTCAGCGGCGATGTTGTTGATCGCTTCCCAGGCCATTCCGCCGGTCAGGGCGCCGTCGCCGATCAGGACAACGGCAGTGCGATCCTCCTCGCCGTTCAACACGCGCGCCCGCGAGATGCCATCCGCCCACGAAAGCGACGCCGAGGCGTGCGAGCTTTCAACGACGTCGTGGACTGATTCAGCACGGGAAGGATAGCCCGAGAGCCCGCCCTGCTGGCGCAGGGAATCAAAATTCTGACGTCCGGTCAGGAGTTTGTGCACATAGGACTGGTGCCCGGTGTCAAAGACAATACTGTCGCGAGGGGAGTCAAACACCCGATGAATGCCGATTGTCAGCTCAACAACGCCCAGGTTGGGACCCAGATGGCCGCCGGTTCGCGACACGGTACGGATGAGGAAGGCACGTATCTCCGCTGCCAGGCGGGAAAGCTGCTGTCCTGACAACCTGGTGAGGTCCTGTGGGCTGTGGATGGTCTCCAGGAGTCCCATCGCGCCTCCTTCTGCTACTTGTGATTCACGGCACCGGTGCGTTCTCACACGCTGTTAACTCTAACGCGGCCTGCCGCCCAGCCGTGCCCGCGGCCGTCGCGCGCCGCCGGTGCAACACAAAACACGCCGCTCCCAATACCGGGAACGGCGTGTTTTGCATGGACGGGGGCTCGGTCAGGACGCCGCTGCCAACTGGCGCAGGACGTACTGCAGAATTCCGCCGTTGCGGTAGTAGTCAGCTTCACCCGGCGTGTCGATGCGGAGGACAGCATCGAAGGTGACCGGACTACCGTCCTCTTCCGGAGTGGCCGTCACCTTGACGGTTGCCGGCGAGTTGCCGTTGTTCAGCTCGGTGACGCCCTCAATGGCAAACGTCTCAGTTCCGGTCAGTTTGAGCGTTGCAGCATTTTCACCGGCAGGGAACTGCAGGGGCAGCACACCCATACCGATGAGGTTTGACCGGTGGATACGCTCGTAGCTTTCTGCGATGACGGCCTTGACTCCGAGCAGCGCAGTGCCCTTGGCAGCCCAGTCACGCGATGACCCTGAACCGTATTCCTTGCCCGCGAGGACAACCAGCGGTGTCTCTGCGGCCTGGTAGTTCATCGCGGCATCGTAGATATAGGCCTGCGGTCCGCCGGTCTGCGTGAAGTCGCGGGTGAAGCCGCCCTCTACTCCATCGAGCAGCATGTTGCGCAGCCGGATGTTTGCGAAGGTGCCGCGGATCATTACCTCGTGGTTGCCGCGGCGTGATCCGTAGGAGTTGAAGTCCTTGCGGGCTACGCCATGCTCGAGGAGGTAACGGCCCGCCGGGCTGTCGGACTTGAACGATCCCGCGGGGCTGATGTGGTCGGTGGTGACGGAATCACCGAGCTTGGCGAGCACGCGGGCTCCCTCAATGTCCGCTACCGGCTCCGGTTGGGCCTGCATGCCCTCGAAGTACGGAGGCTTGCGCACGTAGGTGGAGTCCTCCGCCCAGGCGAAGGTGTCGCCCTCCGGGGTATCGAGCGCCTTCCAGCGGTCATCGCCGTCGAACACTCCCTCGTAGCCCTTTGAGAACATGGCCTCGTCAATCGAGGAATCGATGACCTGCTGCACTTCGGTGGGGCTCGGCCAGATGTCCTGCAGGAAGACGTCGTTGCCTGACTCGTCCTGTCCGAGCGGATCATTCTCGAAGTCGAAGTCCATGGTTCCAGCCAGCGCGTAGGCAATGACCAGCGGCGGCGACGCGAGGTAATTCATCTTGACGTCGGGGTTGATGCGGCCCTCGAAGTTCCGGTTGCCCGAGAGCACTGCAGCAACCGAGAGGTCGTTGTTCTGGATCGCGTTGGAGATTTCCTCCTCAAGCGGACCGGAATTGCCGATGCAGGTGGCGCAGCCGTAGCCCACGATGAAGAAGCCAAGCTTTTCCAGGTACGGAGTCAGCCCGGACTTGTCATAGTAATCGGTGACAACCTTCGAGCCGGGTGCCACGGAAGTTTTCACCCAGGGCTTCGAAGCGAGGCCCTTGTCCACGGCATTCCGGGCGAGCAGCGCCGCGGCCAGCATCACTGACGGGTTCGAGGTGTTGGTGCACGAGGTGATCGACGCGATGCTTACTGCACCGTGGTCGAGGATGAATTCCCGCCCGTCCGCCATATTGACCTTGACCGGCCGGGACGGCCGTCCGTTTGCCGATGCTGCAGCGGAATGCTTGAGCGTGGACGTCATGGCAGGGACGTCTGAGGCCGGGAAAGACTCCTCGAGCGCCTCGTCCAGCGCTGCGTCATCAGCGTTACCGGTGTAGTTGTGGATGTCCTTGCGGAACTGCTCCTTGGAGTCCGTCAGGGCGATGCGGTCCTGGGGCCGCTTTGGCCCTGCGATGGAAGGAACAACGGTGGACAGGTCCAACTCGATATACTCCGAGAAACGGATCTCACGCGAGGGGTCATGCCAGAGGCCCTGTTCCTTGGTGTAGGACTCCACGAGCGCGACACTCTCTTCAGAGCGACCGGTGAGGCGCAGGTACTCGAGCGTGACGTCGTCGATGGGGAACATGGCGGCCGTTGAACCGAATTCCGGGCTCATGTTGCCGATGGTGGCGCGGTTGGCCAGCGGAACCTCTGCAACGCCTTCGCCGTAGAACTCAACAAACTTCCCGACGACGCCATGCTTGCGGAGCATCTCCGTGATGGTCAGAACTACGTCGGTTGCCGTTGCGCCGGCCGGGATTGAGCCGGTGAGCTTGAAGCCGACGACGCGTGGAATCAGCATCGACACGGGCTGGCCAAGCATCGCGGCCTCGGCCTCGATGCCGCCGACGCCCCAGCCCAGCACGCCCAGGCCATTGACCATGGTGGTGTGGGAGTCGGTGCCGACGCAGGTGTCAGGATAGGCACGCAGCGTACCGTCTACCTCGCGGGTCATGACCGTACGCGCCAGGTATTCGATGTTGACCTGGTGCACAATGCCCGTTCCGGGGGGAACAACCTTGAAGTCATCAAAGGCGGTCTGGCCCCAGCGCAGGAACTGGTAACGCTCGCCATTGCGCTCGTATTCAATCTCCATGTTGCGCTCGATCGCCTCGGAATTGCCGAAGACGTCGATCTGCACGGAGTGGTCGATGACCATTTCAGCAGGTGCGAGCGGGTTGACGCGCGCCGGATCTCCGCCGAGCTCCTTGACAGCTTCCCGCATGGTGGCCAGATCCACGACACAGGGCACGCCGGTGAAGTCCTGCATCAGGACGCGCGCCGGAGTGAACTGGATTTCGGTGCTCGGCTGGGCGTCTGCGTCCCAGTCTGCGAGGGCGCGAATGTGATCCGCAGTGATATTTGCGCCGTCCTCGGTGCGCAGCAGGTTCTCGAGCAGAACCTTGAGGCTGTACGGAAGGCTCTCGGCGCCTTCAACTGCATTCAACCGGAAAATCTCATATTCGGCACCGGCGACGTCTAGTACGCCTTTGGAACCGAAGCTGTCCACACTACTCATGTCAGGACTCCTCTCGCCGTCTTCTATCCTTGTTCCGGCGGGCGCGAGCTGCTAGTTAGGAGTACCTAAGACTCCAGCAGGAGCAGGTGTCGGGTTTTCGCGTCGATCATAAGGCCGCGAAGTCCACGCGGAACAACATTTTCATCCTATCGGTATGCAGCGATCGAGCGCTCACTCTCCGCGGAAGACTGCCACCGACTCCATGTGGTGCGTGTGCGGATACAGGTCAAGCACGCGCAGGGATTCAAGGCTCCATCCCGCCGCCGTGAAGTAGGCGGCATCGCGGGCGAAGGAAGCCGGATCGCAGGATACGTACACCACCGACTTTGCGCCGGTTCCGGTCATGGCCCGAACGACCTCCCTGCCTGCACCGGCCCGCGGCGGATCCAGCACGACGGCGTCCAGATGCGGCCGGCGCTCACGCAGCACCTTCTCCACCTTGCCCTGCACGATATCCACGTGGGCACGCCCGTGGAGATTCCTCCGCGCGTCACGGCTCGCTGCCGATGATCCCTCGACGGAGAGGACGGAACCCGCCTCACCGACGCGTTCCGCGAGCGCTGCGGTGAACAATCCCGCTCCGGCATACAAATCCGCCAACCGCAGGCCGGGCGCTGCATCGAGGCCCTCGAGCACCGCCGCTGTCAGGACCGCCGGGGCACTACGGTGGATCTGCCAGAAGCCCTCTCCGGTGACCCGGAAGCTATGGTTTCCAACGGTTTCACGCACCCAGGTCTTACCGCGGAGCTGCGTCAGCGAGCCCGTTTCAGGGTTCCACGCCGCCACCGACGCGCCCTGGATTTCCTCAGCTACCGCCCGGATCCTGCGGTTAGGCCGATCCTGTCGGGTGTTGAGCAGCACCAGCGGCTCATCATCCCCGGACCCCGCGGCGACTTCCACTCCATCCAGGCCGCTGAAGTCCAGGTTCCAGAGCGCCAGGCCATTGATCGCAGGAACGGCCAGCGGCATATCGGCCACCGGAATCAGCACGTTCGAGCGGTGCTCATGCATGGCAAGATGCCCGTCTGGATCGACGGCGAAACCCACCCGGGTGCGCCATCCCAGCCCGTCCGGCGCTTCATCGGGAACCGGTTCGACGGTGATGTCGCGCTCGATCTTTCCAAGGCGCGCAAGCTGCTCCGAGAAGATTTCACTCTTCAGACGGCGCTGCGCGGACAGGTCGATGTGACCGAATTCCGCGCCTCCCACCGGACGGGTGCCGCGCAGTCCGGCGAGGCCGGCGTCAGCCAACGGCCATGGGTGGTTCACGCGGTCGGAAGAGGACTGGACCACCTCCGTGGCGTCCGCGCGCCAGAAGCGGGCGTCGTCGTCGTGCTCGGTCAGGCGTGCCTTCACCACCTCTCCGGGCAGCGCGTGGCGCACGAAGATCACCCTGCCCTCGTGCCGGGCAACGCAGTGCCCGCCGTGGGCGGGCGGACCGATGGTTAGTTCGAGTTCTGGGTTCTGGGTCACCTGAGGTCCTGGGATTCGCGGGCGGCGTCGGAGGATGCCAACTGCCATGGCACGCTTGCCACCATAACCCCCGGCTCGAAGTGCAGCCGGGTCTTGATGCGCAGCGCGGTCTGGTTGTGGACCAGCTGCTCCCACCATTTACCGACGACGTATTCCGGGATATAGACCACAATGAGGTCCCGCGGCGAATTCCGCCGCATGGACTTGATGTAGTCCATGATCGGCTGGATGGTGTCCCGGTAGGGCGAGGCGAGGACGGTGATCGGCACCGGGAGCTCGAGCCGGTCCCAGTCCTCGAGCGTGCGGCGGGTCTCTTCGGCGTCGACATCAACCACGATCGCATCAAGTTTTGAGGGGCGGGACGCACGGGCGAAGGCCAGCGCGCGCAGGACCGGCTTGCGCACATGCGACACGAGAATGACGGCGTGGACCCGTGAGGGCAGGGCGCGGGCGGAGGCGGCGTCGTCGATCGCAAGTTCACGCGCCACCTGGTCATAGTGCTTTTTGATGCTGAGCATGACCGCGAAGAGCACCACCATCGCAAGGACTGCGATCCAGGCTCCGAACTCGAATTTGGTCACCAGGACCACCACGAGCACTGCGGCGGTGAGTACAAATCCGATCGAGTTGATGGCGCGGGACTTGTTCATCTGCCGGCGGTGCTTCTTGTCGACGGTGCTGCGCAGTTCCCGGGTCCAGTGCTTGATCAGCGCGAGCTGGGTGGCGGTGAAGGAGACGAAGACGCCGACGATGTACAGCTGCACCAGCTGGGTGACGTCCGCCCGGAAGACAACGATCAGCGCAATGGCCCCGAGACCGAGCGCCATGATGCCGTTGCTGAAGGTGAGCCGGTCGCCGCGGGTACGCAGCTGACGTGGAAGGTATCCATCCTTGGCGAGGATCGATGCCAGCACCGGGAAGCCGTTGAACGCTCCGTGCGCGGCCAGCAGGAGGATGAGCGCAGTCGCTGACACAACCACGATGAACGGCAGGCTTCCGCCGTCGAAGATGGTTCTGGCAAGTTGGCTGATCACCGGATTCTGGACGTAGGAGCCTCCCACGGGTTCACCACCAAGCAGCAGCTGCTCCGACGGATTCTGCACCACATGCACGCGGGTCGCGTTCGCCAGGTAGATAACCCCCGCCGTCATCGCCGACGCGACCACGCCCAGTATGAGCAGCGTGCTCGCTGCATTGCGGCCGCGCGGCGGTTCGAAACTCGGCACGTTTGCGCTCGGTGCCTCCACGCCGGTCAGCGCAGCCGCGCCCGAGGAGAACGCCCGCAGGATGAGCAGCGCTCCGGCCAGTCCTACCAGACCGCTCTCGAACGCCGGATCCGGAATGATCTCGAAGCGGGCACTCGGCGCCTCCCCCAGCGTCCCGGAGAGCCGCTGCACGATCCCGGCCATGCAGAGAGCGAGGATCGCCGCCATGAAGATATAGGACGGGACGGCCAGGACCCGTGCGTCCCGTGTGAATCCCCGCAGGTTCACAAGCACCAGAACGACGACGGCGCCCGCCGCCAGCGCGCTCTGCGTGCCCGCCAGGGCCGGCGCCAGCGAGATTAGATAGTGCGCGGCGGCGGAGACCGACACCGCCACGGTGAGGACGTAATCCACCATGAGGGCCGCGGCGACGGTCACGCCGGCCCCGTTGCCCAGATTGCGCCGGGCGATCTCATAATCGCCACCGCCTGAAGGATAGGCGTGCACTGATTGACGGTAGGACGCTATGACCACCAGCAGCACCACGATGACGGCGAGACCCACCCAGGGCGACACAGCAACAGCTGTAACGCCCGCCAGCGCGAGGGTGAGGAGAATCTCGTCCGGCGAGTACGCTGCCGAGGACAGCGCGCTGGTGGAGAACAGCGGCATGGCGATCTTCTTGGGCAGGGTCTCATGCCGGAGCCGGTCATTGCGGAACGGTTTGCCCACCAGCACCCGCTTGACGGCCTCGAAGAATGTCAGCACAGCCCACAGACTAGCGCGTTTGAGCGGCGTCGCCTCTACCGGACCACTACGCTTAGGTCTGACAATCGGGAAGCAGACAACCAGGGGTGGTCAGTGGCGCATTTCGTAATCATGGGTTGCGGCCGGGTGGGAGTCAGCCTTGCGCATACGCTCGACGAGTCCGGGCACAGCGTTGCGATCATCGATCAGGACGACCGCGCGTTCCGCCGGCTGAGGGGCTCATTCGGCGGCCGCAAGGTTACGGGTGTGGGGTTTGACCGCGACACCCTGAAAAACGCCGACATTGAAAACGCCTATGCCTTTGCGGCTGTCTCCAGCGGAGACAATTCGAATATCCTTGCAACCCGGGTTGCCCGGGAGATCTTTCACGTGCCGCACGTCGTCGCCAGGATCTACGATCCCGGACGGGCCGAAATCTACCAGCGGCTGGGAATACCCACGGTGGCGGCGGTCCGGTGGAGCGCCGACCAGGTTCTGCGCCGGATTCTGCCTGAACAGAGCATCAACGGTGACTTCCGTGAATCCTCGGGCAGGCTCATCCTCGGTGAACTCGCACTCCATGACGGTTGGCTCGGCAGGTCTGTGAAGGAAATCGAATCAGCGGCAGGGGTCCGCGTTGCTTACCTCACCCGATTCGGTGAGGGAATGCTGCCGGTCTCCGGGACCAGCTACCAGGAAGGCGATGTAGTCCACGCCATGATGGAAACTGTCGCAACAGACGAAGTGGCTCGGGTACTGTCGAAGCCGCCTCGGGAGGAGCAGGAATGAAGGTTGTCATCGCCGGGGCCGGGAGTGTCGGGTCATCCATCGCGCGCGAACTTCTCTCCAATAACCACGACATCCTGCTGATTGACGAGAAGCCGGAGGTGGTCGGCCGAAGCGGGTTGAAGGGCGCGCGCTGGCTGATCGGCGATGCCTGTGAACTCACCACCCTGAAGGACGCCCGGCTGGACGAGGCCGACGTCGTTGTCTCGGCTACCGGTGATGACAAGGTGAATCTGGTGGTTTCCCTCCTCGCGAAGAGCGAGTTCGGGGTAGGGCGCACAGTGGGCCGGGTCAACAACCCGAAGAACGACTGGATGTTCGACGACTCCTGGGGCGTGGATGTAGCGGTGAACACTCCGCGACTGATGACCGCGCTCGTGGAGGAAGCGGTGGAGATCGGCGACCTGGTGCGACTGCTGACGCTACAGACCGGTGTCTCAGCGATTGTGGAGTTCACTGTTCCGCAGGATTCCCCGCTCGTGGGACGGACTCTCGGATCGATTGAACTGCCGGCCGACTGCACGGCCGTGGCGATCCTCCGTGACGATGCCCCCATCACGCCCAGCCCCGATGATGTTGTCGAAGCCGGCGATGAACTGTTCTTCGTCGCTGCAATTGCCGCGGAAGACGCCCTGAGAGCAGCTCTACGGCCCGCTTCCTGACAAGCCTGTGTCAGGCCGGGGGATGCTCCTTCTTCACAAGCGCCGGCCGGGAGACGAGCCAGGCGAACCAGAGCCCGAGCGCATAGAGCGGAACTCCCATCGCAACCCGGGCGGTGCCGAGCGCCGCGATGTTGTCTGCCAGATACAGCGGCACCTGCACGATGAGCCTCAGCGCGAGCACGGCAACGATCAGCCAGGTGGCCAGCGAGTAGGCCCGGATCCTCGACGCGTTCCTGCGCCACTCGGTTCCCTCTCCCCGGATGAAGCCGAAGAGCAGCCCGGCCAGCGGCCACTTGACCGCAATGGAAACGACCATGCCCACGATATACGCGGCATTGGTGAAAAAACCCGGAAGGAAAAAGTCTTCCGCGTTGCCGGTCCGGTTGGCGACGAACGCGCAGATTCCCACACCAATCAGCCCGGACAGAGCCTGGGTGAGCGGTGTCTTGGTCAGCAATCGAGTGATCGTGAAGACGGCCGAGACGGCAAGGGCAACGATGAGCGAGATCTGCAGGTCCCGCAGGATGGTGAAAACCACCGTGAACAGAAGACCCGGAAGGATGCTCTCGGCCAGACCACGCATACCCCCGATCGACTGGAGGACGTCAATTCGCCCGCTTTCGTCCTGACGAACCCCGGCCTTTGCCGCATACTGGCCGGCAAGCGCACTCATGCTCAAGTCTGGAACCGGTTCCCCGGGATTATCCGAGGCGTCGCCGCCGGTGCGGTCCTCAGCGGGCTGGTTCACAGTGACTCCTCAGGACGGCAGACAATCTCGTACCGCGGGTTGTGGATGGTGGGAATGCCGTCGATGAGGCTGACCATGCCCTCGAAAGCCAGATCGACTCCGGGGTCGATCCCCGGGATGCGGCGCTGACCGATCCAGACAAGCCGGACGCGGGTTCCCGGGGGCGCGGCTTCCGCGGCCGGGGAGGCAGCCCGCTGGGTGTGCAGGGCAATCGTGGCGTCGAACTGCGGCGCGGAGCTGCGTGGCAGAATCCTCACCCGTTCGACGAAGCCGCTGCCGGCGAACCGTCCGCGCGCCGGTAATGGAGCCGGTGCCGCTGCCGGGTTCCCTGGTGCACCGTGGTCAGCCAATGTGAGTGATCTCGGGGCCCCGCCGAAGCGGGTCATCCGGTGTCGCTTTTGGCTGCTCAGGCTGCTCAGGCTGCTTCGGGGCTCCGGCGTCCTTCGGCAGCTTGAGCGGAAGGAGTTCACGCGGAGGCAGCGGATGGTCTCCTCGAACCACAACCACGTTGCGGAAGAGCTGCTCCATGGGCCCGGCGATGGCAGGATCCATGGCAGCGGGGCCGCCGAACACTCCCCGGAGGAACCACCTCGGACCGTCAACGCCGACAAATCTGGCAACGCGGAAACCGGCGCGGCCGTCCGGTGTCTGCGCGGGTAGCTTGGCAATCAGTTCAGTCCCGAACTCGCCCTGCCGCTCCGAGACGGTTCCGCCCTGCGAGCCCACCGAGGCACCAATCTGCTCACGGATTTCATCCCAGAGCCCCTCCGACCGTGGAGCGGCGAAGGCCTGGAGCTGCAGGTTGGAGCCATTGATATCCAGCGTCACAGCGATCACGCGTTTGGTCCGTTCCTCAACCTCGAGGCGGAGCTGAAGGTTCTCGGCAGCGGCAATGCGGAGGGCGCCGAGGTCGATGTACCCCGCCGCTGTGTCTTTCTCCGACTCATCGAATGGGCCTGTTGAAGCACGTCCGGGAGTCGGCTCAGCCTGAGCTGGAGCATTCTCTGCACCACGTTCTTCGCGGTCCCCTGCGGTTTCGTCAGGCGAGATCGATGCCGTGTCGTCTTGAGCTGTCTCTGCTGCTTCGCTCTGATGCTGGCTTTTCTTGCGGCGCCCGAAGATCATGATCGGGTTCCTCCTTCGATGGTCATGGGCAGCTGGTCGCTGCCGGTCGGGTTGCGTCAGCGTGAGGCTTCTGCGGTCGGAGCGAATCCGCCCGTGGATCCGAAACCGCCGGCTCCGCGCGCTGAGTCCGGAAGGTTCTCCACCGCTACGAATGTCGCCTGCTCCACCTTCTGAATAACCAGTTGGGCGATGCGGTCGCCCCGGCGGAAAGTCAACGGCGTCGACGCATCGGTATTGAGCAGCGTCACGGCAATTTCTCCGCGATAACCGGCGTCTACCGTGCCGGGCGCGTTGACCACAGTGATTCCGTGCCGTGCAGCCAGCCCCGACCGGGGGTGGACGAACGCCGCGTACCCTATCGGCAGTGCGATGCAGACACCGGTAGGAATGAGTGCGCGCTCGCCCGGCTGGAGTTCAAAGTCGATCCTCGTGGACAGGTCGGCGCCGGCGTCACCGGCGTGTGCATAAGCAGGCGGCTCGAGTCCGTCGTCGAGCATTTTGATCTGCACGGATAGAGCTTCCGCGGTATCAAGCATGTCTTCTCCTGCACGATTCTTTGATGGCACGGTTCTTTGGGGGCGGGCACTGCACGCGCTGCTCACCGGCGCGATGCGCCGAAAGCGCGGAATGCGCCGGAGCCCTTTGCTCCTTTTACTCTAGCGCTTCCACCTGCGGGCCAGCGCCTTCGCGCCAGGATGAAAAGCGGTCGGAAAGGTGCTTAGCTAGCTGACATGCCTACAGGATCCGCCGGTGAATCGGTTCTTTACGAAGAGAAGTTGTGGCCGGCACCGTGGATCTGGATGGTGGTGGCCGGCGCAGCCGTCGCCTCGGTGTTCACGTTCATACCGATCAGCATCGAGGCGGGGATTGTTGCCGCCGTCGTTGTTGCGGCCGTATTGACCACCCTGCTGGTGCTGTCCACACCGCGAATTCGGGTAACCGCTGCGGAACTCCAGGTGGGCAAGGCACAGATCGAGCGCCGGTACCTCGGCGACGTCACGGCGTTCACAGGCGCCGACGCCACCGCGCAGCGCGGAACCGAGCTGCATGGGAGGGCCTACCTCTGCATTCGCGGGTGGATCTCGCCCGTCGTCAGGATCACGATCGAGGACGCAGAGGATCCCACGCCGTACTGGTTGACGTCGACGAGGCGGCCGGAGCAGCTCAAAGCCGCGCTGACCGCCCCGGCGCAGGGAGTGTGACGCTTCGGCACGCGACACGAACGCATCCGGAAGATAGCGGAAGTCAGCCTTCACAGTCCTTGCAGTAGGCCAACCCGCCCTTTTCCTTCGCAATCTGTGAGCGATGACGCACCAGGAAGCACGAGGCACACGTGAATTCGTCGGCCTGGGCGGGGAGCACGCGCACAAGCAGTTCTTCGCCGGAGAGGTCGGCGCCGGGAAGCTCAAAGCCTTCCGCAGCCTCCGTCTCATCCTCGTCGACAACCGCGGACTGCTTGTCCGTGCGGCGGGACTTCAGCTCTTCAATCGAGTCTTCGCTGACTTCGTCATCAGTCTTCCGCGGCGCATCATAGTCAGTCGCCATAGTTAGTAGTTCACGCTCCGGTGGATGTAAGTGGTCATAGGTGCCATGGTCAAATCCGCGCTACAGGAACGGTGCCGTAAAGCGCAGGAATCCTGTCCGTGTCACAACGCTGAGAGGGCCACTTTTGTGCCCGCACCGCAGAGATTGTTGCTGATCGCTCCCTCAAAAGCCAATCAGAGCACAAGTTCCGCGCCACACCAGGGATGGAGTAGGAGCCAACCCCTTTGAATGGCAGAGTTTCACTGAAAGTAATGTATGTCGGCTGGAGGGTTTTTCATGCAGGAGCTACGGCTGGTAGGCGTGGATGAGGGCGGAGGTCATCTGCTGCTGAGCGGTGAGGGCGGGGCTTCGTTCCGCCTGCCCGTCAACGAGGCGTTGCGGATGGCGAGCTCGAGGCCATCCACACGTCCGGCGGCACGGCAGGAGCCGTCCGCTGATACCGAGCGGCCGGGCGGTGCAGCCAAGCGCCCCTCCCTTGCGCCCCGAGATATTCAGGCGAGGATCCGCAGCGGCGCAACCGCCCAGGACATCGTCGATGAGACGGGCGTCGAACTGCAGCACGTGCTGCGCTACGAAGGCCCGGTCCGCGCCGAACGCGACTACATGGCTCACCTGGCGCAGCGCGTGGAAGTCGCCTCCCCGCTGCCGTCCAATGACGGATACCGCTCCGCGTTCGGCGAAAACCCGGCCCAGCTTGAGGATATGGTGCGCTTCCGGCTGCGCGCCTTCGGAGTGGACCCTGATACAGCGCAATGGGACGCCTGGCGAAAGCCGGATGGTTTGTGGGCGGTCGTGGTCAGGTTCGAGCTGCCCATAGGATCCGCCGCCTCCGTCGGTGAGGAGCCGCCGGCGCAGTGGACGTTCAACCCGTCCCGGCGCGCGGTCCTCAACGCAAACCGCTGGGCGCAGGTCCTGAGCGAGCTTGAGCCGCTGGATGGTCCGCTGCCCTCCCGGAAGCTGAGTGCGGTCGCGGACAGGGTCTTCGATTTTGAAACGGATGCGGCCGTTGACTCCCCTGAAGAGGACGATTCCGACGAACTGCTCGAGGTACTGCGCTCACGCCGAGGGCAGCGGCTGGGTGCGGATGAAGACGGCGATGATGCGCTGGCCCTGATGCTCGCCAAGGGCCACATTCCAGCCGCTCACCCCCGCCAGGGAGCTGACGAGGCAGAGGGCACCGACGATTCCGGCAGCGCTGATCCGACTCCCTTCCCGGGGCTGAGCCTGGCTCCCTCCATTTTTGAAGGCAAAGACTCCGAAGACCACACGTACGACGACGGCACTCCCCGTCTTTTCGAAGGCGTCAGCACCGACACGCGTGAAGTAAGCGTCATCGCGAGGCCGCAGCGCTTCGCCCGCGACACTGACGAGGCTGCGGTTCCGCGGTCCGAGAGCAGGGGGTCGGACCGCCGCTCGGAAGGGTCACCGGAACGAGTTCCGGAATCGGAACCGGACGATGCTCCAGCCAAAGCAACTGATCAGAACGCTGACCGGAAACTGAAGCCCCGGCGTTCCAGCGTGCCCAGCTGGGACGAGATCGTGTTCGGGACCAAGGGCGACTAACAGTCCCCGGTCTCAGAGCCTTGCGGCAGCCGGATCGAAGGGCAGCGGCACGTCGCTGCCGGCGTGGGTGCGCGCAGTATGCGCCGTCACTCTGCGCATATGGTGCCTCCGGCAGAGCGTCTCATAACCGATCACCGGACCGGCCGGAAGATCGAGTTCATCGAGCCCTCCGCCCGTCAGCCGCGGCTGGCCGGGATCGCTTTCGGTGCTGGACGGTTCAACATCTCCGACCACCATCTGTTCTCCCTCGACGACCATGACGCCGTCAACCGTGCGCGCGTTGTGCGTGGCCCGGCGCCCGCACCAGCACAATGCCTCCACCTGAAGGACCTGCGTCCTGTCGGCCAGTTCAATCAGCCGCCGCGACCCCGGAAACAGCTGCGTGCGGAAGTCGGAGGTGATTCCAAAGGCGAAGACGTCTATGGCCATGTCGTCGACGATGCGCGCAAGCTGCTCAATCTGCACGGGCGTGTAGAACTGCGCCTCATCGCAGATGAGGTAGTCGACACGGGTTCCGTGAGTGCGGCTTCTGACCAGCTCCTCCCAGAAATCGGTGTCAGAGCGGACCTCAATTGCCTGGGTCATGAGTCCCAGCCGACTCGAGATGACAGACTCCCCCGCACGGTCATGAGAGCTGAAGAGCAGCCCGGCGCGTCCGCGGGCGCTGTGGTTGTGATCCATCTGCAGGGCAAGAGTGGACTTGCCGCAATCCATGGTCCCGGAGAAGAAAATGAGCTCGGCCATGGATTAGCGTCCGACCATTCGAACCGGACCGGGCCCCGGCTTCACCAGGGTGAGCAACGGCACTTCACGCTCGGCACGCGTGAGGGAGCCGTGCTGACCAACGATCTCGAGTGCTGACGCCGGGACCCGGCGGGTGTCGTAGAACGCTACCGGTTCCCTCGCTGCGATCAGGACATCCCCGATCCGAGGCTCGACGTCCGGCGAGACTGTCCCGAACAGTCCTGCGGTGATCGCCTCCTTTCGGGTGAGGATCCACGCATGCGCACTGTGCGCCGTCCGCCAGGAATCGACTAGACGCTGCATGCCGGCGTCAGGCAGGTCCGGCTCTGTATAGAGGTGAACCATGCGCGGCTCTCCTCCGGTATGCGCGACGCCGTCGACCAGCGAGGCATCAGCCGAGAAGTCGACGTGCTGCTCCGGCGCAACATCCACCATGCCGTGATCCGCCGTCAGCAGCAGCAGGGTGTGGGGCGGGACCTTCGCGGCGAGGGATCGCATGGTCCGGTCCAGGTCTTCAAGCCGGTCCCCCCACTCGGGAGAAGCACAGCCTGAGCGGTGCCCGGTCTTGTCGAGCTCATTCAGATAGAGGTAGACGAGCGCCTGATCGCTCGCACCCAGCGCCTTGCACACCGCCTGCACCCGTGCCTCGGGGGTACCTCCTGCCACGTACCTGCCGCCTCGCAGCGCTGCCCGGGTCAGCCCCGACCCGTCGAAGCGCGCGAGCCCTACGCTCGTGACTGGAAGTTCGGCTGCGACCCTCTCAAACACCGTGGGGTGGGGCTGCCATCGTCCGGGTTGCACCATGGCATCCCAGCCGCCGAGCATGTTCACCACCTTGTCCTGTGCAGGGTCCAGGACGTCGTAGCCCACCAGCCCGTGTTGTCCCGGCGCCAATCCGGTGCCGAGTGAGGCGAGCGCGGCCGCCGTCGTGCTCGGAAAGACGGATCCCAGCTTGCGGGACGAGTCGAGGAACTGCCGCAGGAAAGGTGCATGGCCGGAGCGTTTGCGCAGCAGCGCGGCGCCGAGTCCGTCCACCAGCACCACACACACCCGAGGCGCGGCCGGCAGGTCCAGTGCATTGGGAAATCCGGGGAGTCCGAGAGCTGACGCAGAACTGGTGAAGACCTCGGCGATGGTTGAGCGGCCGTAGGCGGGCGCGGCTGGGAGAGGCTCCGTGTGGAGCGGTGAGGTTGGCACGGGCAGGACTACCGCCCGTGATGGGCTCGGCTGAAACGGGTGGCCAGCCCGGGCTGCCTCCGGTTTGGTCCCGGCTGGTTCACGACGACGCCGGAGACGGCCGGATTGGCGGTGCTCACCGTGCGCAGGGCACGGGCGAAGGACTTGGCGTTCTGCACAGCCTGCAGACCGTCAGCTTCCGCGCTGACGCGAAGCACGATGTCTTCCTGTGCGATGGTGCCGGTGTACCCGTGATCGGCATCGCACTGCGGATCGCCGCAGCTCGCCGGTCCCATGTCCAGCCGCTGACCGCCGGACCAGGCAATGCCGAGGGTGAGTTCACGGACGGGATCGGACGGTTTGTAGTTCTGCGGCTGCGCGTACTGGTAGCTGAGCACAACCGAGCGGATCTGGCTGACCGGAACCGACTCGGTGGACACCTGCGCCGTTACTTGCTCTCCGGTGTCGTCCAGTTGTTGGTCATCCACGTGCGTGACCACCAGCATGTCCTCGGTCAGAACGAGGACGGTGATGTGCCGTCGAATTTCGGTCCGCTCGAAATGGGTCTCCAGATGAACCACGTGCGAGAGGGGTTCCCTGCCATCCAGGGCATCATGGACGACGTCGGCCACCAGCCGCGGGTAGAAGCCCGCTCGTTCGAGGGAGGCATCCAGGTCGCGGCGTTCCGCCGACAGCGATGGAGTCATGGTTCCAGTGTGACTTATGCCGAGGGCGCACGCCTAACCGGTGTGGACCGAGGCACCGGCCCGGCGGGGCTGCCTGGGGCGAGTCAGTCGCGCATCGCCCGGCGTGCGCTGTCAGTGCGTTGCTGGGGGTTTCCTACGCTGATTTCTGCGCTGAGGACGGCGAGCCCGCTGGCTGAGACCAGAACCGGGTTGAAACGCAGCAACGCAATCTCGGGATGCCGGTCCTTGAGCAGGGCAACCCGCAGGAGGAGATCCTCGATGGCTGGGACGTCCACTGGCGGCAGCCCCTGGTAGCCGAAAAGCCGTCGGCTTGCCCGCGGCGTCCGGAGAAGATCTGCAGCGTCCAAAGTAGTCAGCGGCGGAATGCCGTGCGCCCAGTCGTCGAGCAGGTTCACCGCATCTCCGGCCATCCCGAATGACACTACAGGTCCAAGCAGGGGGTCCTCGATCGCCCTGATCACGCAGGCCTGCCCCGGCGGCGCCATGGGCTGGACTTCCAGGCCGGGACTCCCGAAGGGGCGAAGTTCGGCCCGCATGGCTTCGATCCCCGCGCGCAGGCCGGAGGCATCCGGGATGTTGAGCCGGACTCCGCCGAAATCGAGGCGGTGCCGCAAATTCTCTTCAACCGTCTTCAGCGCAACCGGCCATCCCAGCGAGTCTGCGGCCTCGACAGCCTCGTCAGCTGAATCGAAGGGAATCGAGGGCAGCACGTTGATGCCGTAACAGTCGAGGAGCTCGTGCAGCTGGCCGCTGTCGAGACGGCGCAGCCCCACATCCCGCACATCGGACAGGACACTGCCGAGCAGGGCAGCAGCGCCTTCCTCATCGACGCTGTCCAGCTGCGCGAACACACCATGCTCGCGCTCCCTCCAGCGGCTGTACCGGACGACCGCGCCCAACGCAGACACAGCGGCTCCGGGACTGGCAAAGCAAGGTACGGAGGCGTCACCGTCTCCGGGCTCGTCCCCGCGGCGTGAATAAGTACCGCGGGCGGCACGCAACCCCTCAAGCTGCGCGGCCGGATCCAGCACGCCGGTGAAGCATGCGACAACTGGCTTGGCCGCAGCGGCGCCGCACTCCTGCAGCACCGGCAGGATCGCCTCGAAGGAGAGCCCGACCACCGGAATGAGGGTGAGAATGAGGGAGTGCACCTCCGGATCCGCGAGTGCCTCGGTGAACGCCGTTTTGAGGGCGGACAGTGCCACGGACTGCCCTGCGTCGAGATCAAGGTGCGCATTCAGCCGCACCACGTTCAGTTCCTGTGCAAGCGCCGCGTCCGCGAGCACTTTCCCCAGGGCCAGTGAGTTGCTGAAGACAGCCACTCCCGTTCCGCCGGGAACAGGCTGGCCGACCACAATCTGCGCTACGTCCATCAGTTGTTCGGTGGTCTCGACGCGGATTACCCCGGACTGCCGCAACATCGCGTCGAGTGCGCCACTGGGCGCCTGCGTTGTGCGTACCGCATGGCCGGGCGGCAGCTGCAGTCCCATGACGTCGGACTTGGCGACGATAACCGGCTTCATGCGGGAAAGTCTGCGTGCGATCCGGGAGAATTTGCGCGGATTGCCGATCGACTCCAGGTACAGTGCTACGGCCCGGGTGTTCGGATCATCCTCCCAGTACTGCATGGCGTCATTACCGGAGACGTCCGCCCGGTTGCCGGCGGACAGCGCCGAGGACAATCCGATGGCTCGCCGGCTGGCGGCGGCATGGAGCATGACGCCGATTGCTGCTGACTGACTGAAGAGGCCCAGCCCGCCACGCTCCGGCAATTCGGGCGCCATCGATGCATTCAGCCGCACGGCTGGATCCGTGTTGATGATGCCCAGGGATGCCGGACCCACAACCCGCATGCCGTAGGAACGGGCGCTGTGCACCAGCGCGCGCTGGCGCGCGAGTCCTTCGCCGTCGTCGTCGGCGAACCCCGCCGTCGCGACAAGCAGCCCTTTCACACCTGCCCGCCCGCACTCCCCGGCGACAGCGAGCACCTGATTGTAGGGCACCGCAATCACGGCGAGATCCACAGGATGGGGTATCTCTGCAATGGAGCCGTAGGCCACCATGCCGTTAAGCTCGAACGCCTCGGGGTTGACGCCGGCAACCGGTCCAGTGAATCCACCGTCGACGATGTGTTCGAGCAGCGAGTAGCCCACGCTCCCCCAGCTGCGGCTGGCACCGATCACTGCAACCGACGACGGCGCCAGCAGGGTCTGCATGCTGCGCGCCTCGGCGCGGTGCTCACGTGCTTCCATCACTGCGCGGGACTTGTCGGTCGGGTCGATATTGAACGTCAGCTCCACGACACCGTCATCGAAGCGGCGGTCCACCTCGTAGCCGGCTTCGGCGAACACCGTGATCATCTTCCGGTTTTCGGGCAGCACCTCGGCGGTGAATCGCCGGATGCCGTTCTCCCGGGCTGCGACGGCGAGGTGCTCGAGCAGGATAGACCCCAACCCCCGGCCCTGATAGGCGTCAGATACGTTGAAGGCGACCTCGGCCTCGTCGGGATCATCGAGGCGGTCATAACGGCCGATGCCTATGATGTCCTGGCCACGGGTCACGACGAAGGCCACGCGGCCCGCGTGGTCCACCTCGGTGAACCGCTTGAGTTCCCTGGCGCTCAGCGAGGCCTTATAGGTGAAGAACCGCAGGTAGATGGAATTCTGGGACTGCCTCATATGGAATGCCTGGACGGCGTCCGCATCCAGCGGCGAGATGGGCCGGAGATGGCCGGTCGAGCCGTCCCGCAACACGACGTCCGCCTCCCAATATTCGGGGTATAGTCCGTCAGCCACCATAGACTCACAGTAGTGGGCGGCTGCCTTTTCCGTCAGCCGGAGCCCGGTTGCCGTCCGCCCACACGACCTACCGACCACCGCATACCACCTACGCGATCAGCTGCCGAAGGATTCGACACACCATGGCAAGGCGCCAAGCCACACCCCCCGAGAGGGATTACACCGAGAAGATCATCGACATCGACGTCACCTCCGAAATGGAGGGCTCCTTCCTGGAGTACGCCTATTCGGTGATCTACTCGCGTGCCCTCCCGGACGCCCGCGACGGCTTGAAGCCGGTACAGCGCCGGATCCTGTACATGATGACTGACATGGGTTTGCGTCCCGACCGCGGTCACGTGAAGTCGGCGCGCGTGGTCGGGGAGGTCATGGGCAAGCTTCACCCCCATGGCGATGCAGCCATCTACGACGCCATGGTGCGCATGGCCCAGGACTTTTCGCTCCGCCTTCCCCTGATTGACGGGCACGGAAACTTCGGTTCGCTCGATGACGGCCCGGCCGCTGCCCGCTACACCGAGGCGCGGCTCGCTGCTGCGGCCCTGACCATGACGGACCACCTCGGCGAGGACGTCGTCGATTTCATTCCGAACTACGACAATCAGCTCACCCAGCCCGAGGTCCTCCCGGCAGCCTTCCCGAACCTCCTCGTCAACGGGGCAACCGGAATCGCTGTCGGCATGGCCACCAACATGGCGCCGCACAACCTCGGGGAGGTCATTTCAGCGGCACGGCACCTGATCGACAACCCGGACGCCACGCTGGAAGACCTCATGCGCTTCGTTCCGGGGCCGGATCTCCCGAGCGGCGGCAAGATCGTCGGGCTGGACGGCATCCGTGACGCGTATGCGAGCGGCCGCGGCTCCTTCAAGACCCGCGCCACCGTGGAGGTTGAGCAGCTTTCGGCCCGCCGCACCGGGTTGGTGGTCACGGAACTGCCCTACATGGTGGGGCCGGAAAAGGTGATCGAGAAGATCAAGGATGCTGTAACAGCGAAGAAGCTGCAGGGCATTTCCGACATCGTGGATTTGACTGACCGTACGCACGGGCTGCGGCTGGTCATCGAGCTCAAGAACGGCTTCAATCCCAACGCCGTGCTGGCGCAGCTCTACCGGTACTCGCCGATGGAGGATTCCTTCGGCATCAACAACGTCACCCTGGTGGACGGCCAGCCCCGCACCCTCGGTCTGGTCGAACTGCTTCAGGTGTACGTCAGCCACCGAATCTCGGTTGTCCGGCGCCGTACCTCCTACCGGCTCGGGAAGAAGAAGGACCGGCTCCACCTCGTTGAGGGCCTGCTGATTGCCATTGTGGACATCGACGAGGTCATCCAAATCATCCGGTCCTCGGATGAGGCCGCAGCTGCCCGCGAGCGGCTGATGGCAATCTATGATCTGACCGAGATCCAGGCCAACTACATTCTTGAACTCCGGTTGCGCCAGCTGACCAAGTACTCCCGCATCGAGCTGGAGAAGGAGCAGGACGAGCTGCGCAGGGAGATTGCCGCACTTGAGGAAATCCTCGGCTCCGAGCAGAGGCTGCGCGGGCTGGTATCGGATGAACTCGCCGCCATCGCGGAACAGTTCGCCACGCCGCGGCGCACCGTGCTTCTGGAGTCGGAGGCCAGCGCGCCCTTGAAGGGCACAGTTCTGCCCACGCCTGCCGGCAACGGAGCCAAAGCGCCTCTTGCCCTGGAGATCGCCGACGACCCCTGCTGGGTTCTTCTCTCGACCTCAGGACAGCTCGCCCGCACCACGGGACGGGAGCCGATGTCCGACGGCGGCCAACGCGTCAAGCACGACGCCTTCACCTCTGTTGTCGCAACCACCGCCCGAGCGGAGATCGGCGCCCTCACCTCGGCGGGCCGCATGCTGCGGCTCCAGGTTGTGGACATGCCCGCTCTGCCGCCGACGAACACCACACCGAATCTGGCCGGCGGGGTTTCCATCAAGGAGTTCATTACGCTGGAGCGCGGCGAATCGCTGGTGGGCCTCGTCCCGCTGGACAAGACGTTCGCGCTTGGAACCGCCCAGGGGATCGTCAAGCGTGTAGTCCCGGACTACCCGCTCAACCGGGATGATTGGGAGGCAATCACCCTCAAGTCGCGGGACAGTGTGGTCGGCCTTGCGGCCGCTGAGGACTCCGACGACCTCGTTTTCATCACCCGGGAAGCGCAGCTGTTGCGCTTCCCGGGTGGCGCCGTCCGGCCTCAGGGACGCACCGCAGGCGGCGTGGCCGGCATCAAGCTGGGAGCTGAGGACACCGTCCTCTTTTTCGGTGCGGTGCGCGCGGGAGATCCTGCCGCCGTCGTCGTCACCATCGCAGCCGGGAGCGAGGCGCTGCCCGGAACCACCCCCGGATCGGTGAAGGTGACGGAATTCGCAGAGTACCCGGCCAAGGGACGGGCAACGGGAGGCGTCCGTTGCCACCGCTTCCTGAAGGGCGAGGACCATCTGGTGCTTGCGTGGGCGGGACACGGGCCGGCGCGGGCCGTATCAGCCACCGGCGTTGCCCGGGCACTTCCGACCGAACACGGGCGCCGCGACGGGTCAGGGGTGGCGCTGTCACAACCCGTCGAGGCGATCGGGCCAAGTCCGGAGTAGGAGCCGGTACTACTCCGGCTGCGCGAGCTGCTTCTCGAAGACCATCGACCGGCGCGTTGGGGTGTACCCCATGCGCTCATACAGGCCGAGGGCGCCGGAGGGGTTCTCGGTGTCCACGCCCAGCCCGGCGTTCTCCATGCCGTCTGCCTTGAAACGGCGCATGGCTTCGGCCAGGAGCGCAGGTGCGAGACGACGCCCACGCCAGTCGCGTCTCACGCCCAGCAGCTCGGTGTAGCCCTCATCGTGGCCGACCAGTTCCCTGGACTCGGGGTCATAGCTCGCGATCTCGTACGCGGCCACCTCACCGGAGGAGTTGTCGATGACGGCAAGGCTCCACTCCGCCCGGAACTCCGGGTGGGTGACGGTGAACCGCCAGCTCTCCTCATCCCGAGGCTCACTCCCCCAGTGATCCTGGAAAGCCTCGTTATGCGCCAGGCGGATGGCCTCGGAGAGGTCGTCGCTGAACGCTACGATCTCGAATTCCGGGTCGAGATCGACCTCCGGGATGTCCGCCGAGAGATCGCGGGTCATTTCCGTGAACCACCGGGTGATGGTGCCACCGGCCGACTCCATGAGCGCGCGATGCCCCGGATTGAGCTCCTCCACGTAGGAACGGATGAAGCCTCCTTCCACCCCTGCTTCCGCCAGTCTCTTACCCGCACGCTCGACCTGCCAGCCGTGAATCGCCCGGCCGATCCCCCGCCGTCGCCATTCCGGATCGACTCCCCCGAAAACGTGCACCAGCTGTGAACCCGGATTTGCACTGATCCGCCCGAAGGCGCGCGGTGTGCCGCCATCATCGAAACCCATGACGGTGTCCAGCACGGGATCATTCTTGGAAGCTTCGAGGACTTCCTCCAGGTCAGCGCGCTGTTCGATCCAGTCCGGCTTGTCAGCGACCGCCATCCGGCGTAGCAGCGACTCCCAGTCCTCAAGGTCTGTGGCTGTTATTGCCCGCCAGCTCAGCTGCTGGTGGGTTGGAATGAGCTCAGGCGTAGGCATGCTCCCAGCTTAAGTGATTGCCCTCGCTGCCGGCAGCCAGTTCGACGCCGGTGTCACAGCGGAACGCTTCGGCGCGGTCGTGGGTGACCAGGAGCACCGGCCGATCCCCCAGCCCGCTCCGCAGGTCACGCAGGAGGCGGAAAGCGCCGTCGGCGTCAAGGTGGGCAGTGGGCTCGTCGAGGATCAGCACCGACGCTCTGGTCAACAGCGCGCGGGCAACCGCGAGGCGCTGCCGCTCGCCGCCGGAGAACCTGTTCCCGCCCGGGCCGATTTTGGTGTCCAGCCCGTCCTTGCGCCCCCGCACGGTATCGGCCAGCCCTACGGCTTCGAGAACCCGCCACAGCTCATCATCATCAGCGTGTTCCTGCGGGGAACGGGCAAGCAGGAGGTTGGCCCGCACCGAGGAGTCGAACAGGTGGCCT
Source organism: Arthrobacter parietis (assembly GCF_039530425.1). Taxonomy (NCBI): domain Bacteria; kingdom Bacillati; phylum Actinomycetota; class Actinomycetes; order Micrococcales; family Micrococcaceae; genus Arthrobacter; species Arthrobacter parietis. Next base: position 734,332 of record NZ_BAAAON010000002.1, read on the forward strand.
TCCTGCGGGCACCAGGCGGCGGGCAGCATTCCGCCGTCAGCCGCGGCCCCTGCCAGGTACCTGCCGCTGCTGAGTGGCAGGAAGCCGAGCAGTGCGCCGATGAGGGTCGATTTGCCGCTGCCCGAGGGACCCGTGAGTGCGGTCCAGGATCCACTCCGCACCGAGAGCGTGACGCCCTCTACCACTGGAGCACCGGGCTCGTACCCCACAGCGGCGTCCACCAGCGCGAGCACCGCCGCGTCCACGCCCTGCGCCGGCTCCGGGATACTCCGCCGGACCTCCAAGCCGGCTGCGGCGCCGGCAGGATCCAGGTGAGCATCGAGCCTGCGCGTCACGGCTCCAAGCGGCGCCCACTGCTGCACGGCGCTCACCCCGGCTGCGAGAGGCTCGATGAGCGCAAGCTGCATAAGCACGACGACGGCCACTACTTCCGCGCTCTGCCCGGCCGAGCCTGCCAGGACGGCGACAGCGGCCAGGGCGCACGCGAAGACGACGAGTGCCTGTCCGATGCCGGCGGCCCAGGAGATGCGGCGCAGGCCGCGGGCGGCACGGGATTCCAGCCGAGCGAGGCGGTTCAGGGCGCCTGCAGTGAGCCCGTTGACCGCGACATCGCGTGATGCCCGCAGAAGACCCGTGGTCTGGGCAAGGGAAGCCGCACGCAGCCTGATGCCCGCTGCTCCCGCTGACCGTTCCGCCAGCAATGCGGCGGCGGGGGCGGCCAGTAGACCGGTACCGACGGCGAAGATCTGCCAGAGAATCGCCTCCGGCAGCAGCAGCGCCGTCGTACAAATGGCTGCCAGACCGGTCAGGACCGCCGTCAGCGGCGGGAAGACCGCCCGCGCGGCGGTGTCCCTCAGTTCGTCGATGTCGCCCACTAGCCGTTCGATGCCACCCGATCCGCGTGATAGCGAGCGCCAGGATTCCGCACGGCCCAGCAACGCATGCCACAGCCGCAGGCGCACAGCGTCAGCGGTCTGCAGGATACTCTCGTGCAGCCACAGCCGTTCGCAATAGCGCAAGAGGGAGCGTCCGATGCCGAAGAACCGAACCCCCACGATGGCTGCGAGAAGGTAGAGGATGGGCGGCTGTTCAGACGCTCGGACGATCAGCCAGCCGGACAGTGCTGTGAGGGCCACGGCGAAAACAGACGAGCCCGTACCGAAAGCGAGCGCTGCGAGGAACCGGGGGGACCACGGGCGCACCAACGAGAGCGCTCGCAGGGCTGTCCGAACGGCCCCGTGGCCCATCATCGGCTCGGCCAACCCGGATCGAGCGGGCGCAGATGGCGAGGTTTCGCGCGGGTCGGGGTTATTTCCGCCCGCTCGATTCGGGGTGTGCGCAGTGTGCGGCGCTGTAGCCAGGCTTCGGGCTGACCCGAGGTCGACCGTGCGGTCGGCGAGGCGTGCGGTCTCATCATCATGGGCGATCAGCACAACAGTGACCGTTGACGGCAGGTTTCGTACTGTCCGGCGGATAACCGCCGAGGTGTTCTCATCCACGTGGGCGGTGGGTTCATCGAGCAGCAATGTTCCCCCGGCGGGCCCGGTGCGCAGCAGGGCCCTGGCCAGCGCAACCCTCCGGAGTTCGCCCGGGCTCAGTTCTCCGGTGGACTTCTCCAGCAACTGGCTTCCGTCCACTGCCGCAAGCAGCCCAAGAAGCGCCTGGTCTTCCAGCGGTGACTCTGCGTAGAAGGCAAGTTCTTCACGAACGGTGTCCATCAGCGGCTCGGGATGCTGCGGCACCCAACCGAGCGGGCCGCTGAGCGGCCTGACCGCGCCATCAATATGAAGGCCGGGCTGGGGAACTCCTGCCAGCAGCCCCATCAGCGTTGACTTGCCGGAACCGCTGGGACCCCTCAGCGCGGTGATCCCCGGTGACAGGGTGAAGGTGAGATCCTCAACGATCGGTGCTTCTGAGCCTTCGAACCGCAGGGTGAGGCCTTCGGCGCCGGACGCACCGTCGTCGGCGTTTTCCGGGCGGCCGACCGGCACGGCGGCGGACGTCCGTGGCGCATCGATGATGTGCCGCACGGCCCGTCCTGCCTCCAGCCCGTCATCGCTCGCATGGTGCGCGGCCCCCAGGTCCCGCAGCGGCAGGTAGCACTCCGGCGCGAGGATCAGGGCGAGCAGGCCCACTTCAAGCCCCACATCACCGTGGATCAGCCGCACGCCCACGAACACGGCCACGACCGCCACTGAAATCGTGCTGATCAGTTCGAGCGCGAGGGATGACAGGAAGGCGATGCGCAGTGTCTCCATGGTCCGGCGGGAGTAGCCGGCGCCGATATCCTCCAGCGCACGCGTCTGGGCACTTGCCCTGCCGAGGCCAACGAGGGCGGGCAGCCCTTTTGCGAGTTCCAACAGATGGTCCGAGAGCCGATCGAGCGATGCCCTCGCCTCGGCTGTTCTGTCCTGCGTGTGCCAACCGATCAGCACCATGAAGACCGGGATCAGCGGGATGGTCAGGACGATCACGGCGGCGCTCACCCAATCCGCAGCCAGAATGCGCGCGCCGACCAGGAGGGGAACCACTGCGCAGGTGATGAGCGCGGGGAGGTATTGCGTGTGGTACTTGTCGAGGCCGTCCAACCCGCGGGTGAGGAGCACGCTGAGCGCGCCCGTACCCTGCTTCCCACTCGTGGTCCCGCCGTCGGCAAGCACCCGCTCAAGCGCCTCCCGCCGCAGCCGCTCCTTCACCCCGTATGCCAGGCGCTCAGCGGTTCCCTGCTGTGCCCAGGCAGCGCCTGCGCGCAGCACTGCACCGGCCACCCCGACCTCCAACAGGTCTGCTGACGGCAGGGCACCGCCGGCGAGCGCCGCGATGCCGCGGGCGATTGCTTCCGCGATCAGGACCAGCCCCACTGCCTTGACCGCAGCAAGGACACCGAGGAGGTACACGGGACGAACCGGAACGGACATGCCGGCGGGGCCGCGGGCCAGGAGCCGGTCGATCACAGGGGGCTCACCGAGTGTGCGTCGGGGATGCTCTTTTCGGTGACGCGCTTCCGGAAGACCCAGTAGGTCCAGCCCTGGTAGGCGAGCACGAGGGGCACCCCGACAGCCGCGACGATGCTCATCAATCCGAGGGTGTATGGCGAGCTCGAAGCGTTCTCCACCGTGAGGTTGAAGGCGTCGCTGAGCGTCGACGGCAACACGACCGGATAGGCCGAGCCGAAGATGCATGCCAGCGAAGCCGCCAGCGCGGCACCCAGCCAGATGAAACCCCAGCCATCATGTGAGGACCACTCGGCAAACCAGGACGCAGCCGCCGCAGCTACGGCGACGGCAAGGATAAGACCGGTCCACACCGTTCCGCCGGCGAGGTGCACTGTCGCTGCCCACAGCAGCAACGGCACGACGGCGAGCGGCAGCAGCCGTATCAGGAGCTTTCTCGCTCGTTCCCGGATGGGCCCGTCGGTCTTCAGCACCAGGAACGCCAGAGCGTGGGCGAGGCAGAAGAGGACAACGGCGGCCGCGCCAAGGAAGGCGTCAAACGTAACCCAGACGAATGGCCCGCCCACCCGGTCACCGTTCTCGTTGAGCGGAAGTCCGGAGGTGGTCAAGGCGAGGGCGGCGCCGATTCCAGCCGCTGCGGTGAAGGAGCCGAGGAAGATTGCCAGATCCCAGCGGCGGCGCCACTGGTCGCTGTTCATCTTTCCGCGGTACTCGAAGGCGACTGCCCGGAAAATGAGTGCGAGGAGCACCAGGATGAAGGGCAGGTAGAGCGTGGAAAGCAGCGAGGCATACCAGAGCGGAAAAGCGGCGAGAGTTGCACCTATCGCGGTGACGAGCCAGACCTCGTTGCCGTCCCAGACCGGCCCAACCGTGTTGAGGAGGACCCTCCGTTCCCGGTCGGTTCGCGCGAACAGCTTCATCAGCATGCCGACGCCGAGGTCGAATCCCTCAAGGAAGAGAAAGCCGGTCCACAGCACGCTGATCAGGATGAACCAGATCGTGGGCAGGAGCTCGGTCATGTGCGTGGTTCCTTTCCGCGCGGCGCAGTGGAGTTCGGCTCAGTAGGCAAAGGCGAGCACATCGTCGTCGTCCTTTCCGCGTGAGGAACTGTCGTCGTCGTGCCTGGCAGCCAACTCCGGCATGGCGGAGGCAACCCCGCCGCGCACGTAGGTGAAGAGCAGCTTCACTTCGACGACCAGCAGGACGGCATAGACCAGAGTGAGTGCGACCAGCGAGAAGACGAGTTCGGCGAGCGATACCCCCGGCGACACTGCGGCGGCCGTGAACATGAAGACGCCGTCGATGCCGCTGGGGTCAGGGTTGGGCGCCACGACAAACGGCTGGCGGCCCATTTCCGTGAAGATCCAGCCCGCGGAGTTGGCCCCGAAAGGCGCGAGGATTCCGAACACCGCAAGCCGCATCAGCCAGCGGGACTCAGGGACCGTCCCCTTCCGCAGAATCCTCAGGGCTACCAGCGCAGCGAAGGCGGCGAGTGCGCCGAAGCCGATCATGATGCGGAAGCCCCAATAGGTGACTTCCATGACCGGCAGGTAGTCGATGCTCATGCCGGCGCGCTCGCCGTACATCGGATCGTCCGGCAGTGTCTGTCCGTACTGCTCCTTGTACTCGGGCAGGAGCGTGTTCACGCCTTTGACTTCGGTAGTGAAGTCACCGTTCGCAAGGAAGGACAGCAGGCCCGGAACCTCGAAAACCGCAACGATGTCGTCGCAGTCCTGCGATCCCAGGTTGCCGACCGAGAGGACCGAGAAGCCGGTTCCATCGTGGCAGGCGGCTTCCGCTGCCGCCATCTTCATGGGCTGCTGCTCAAACATCAGCTTTGCCTGCAGATCACCTGACACTGCGGTTCCGGCGAAGGAAATCAACGCGACGACGGCGCCGATCCGCGCTGAGCGCAGCCACACCTGGTGGTCAATCACTCCGCGGGAACCGGAAGTGTCAGTTCCGACGACGACCTTCCCGTCGCCGTCGACCGTGTCCAGCCCGTCATGGCGCCGCTTCCAGAGGTGGTACCAGGCAATACCGAGCAGGAAGCCGCCCGCAACAGCGAGGGCACCGAAGATGGTGTGGGTGAAGGCGACGAGGGCGGTGTTGTTGGTGAACACTGCCCAGGCGTCCACCATGCGGGCACGGCCGTCCACGAGCTCGACGCCCACGGGATGCTGCATCCAGGAGTTCGCCACGATGATGAAGTAGGCAGAGAATACCGACGCCACGACTGCGGCCCACAGCGCTCCAAGGTGCAGCACCTTCGGCAGCCGCTGCCAACCGAAGATCCACAGGCCCAGGAAGGTCGATTCGACGAAGAACGCAAGCAGCGCTTCCATGGCAAGCGGCGCACCGAAGACATCGCCTACGAACCGGCTGTACTCGCTCCACGCGAGCCCGAACTGGAACTCCTGCACCAGTCCGGTTGCAACCCCCATGATGAAGTTGATGAGGAAGAGCTTCCCCCAGAACTTCGTCATCCGCAGGTAATGGTCCTTGCCCGTCCGGTACCAGAGGGTCTGCATGGCAGCGACAACGAGGCCAAGCCCTATCGTCAGCGGCACCATCAGAAAGTGGTACACGGTGGTGATACCGAACTGCCACCGTGCAATTTCAAGTGCTTCCACAGGTCCTCAATTCCTCAAGCACTGGCGATGTGTGAGCTACTTCTACGCTCTGTAGAAAAACTCTTCTACATATCGTAGAACAACTTTCCCGCACACTTCTACATGACGTAGAACCTTGCGCGAAAAAGCTGTAGATTAAGAGGGGTTGGAAGTGGCATTGCACCGCGATCAGTCCGTCCAGCCGCAGATCAGGATCAACAAAGGAATAAGAATGGCCACGCTCGGTGAACTCGAACGCACAGTGATGGACCTGCTGTGGGGCACCCAGGAGGCCATGACCGCGAACACTCTTCGTGATGCATTGGCGCTAGCTCCTGAAGGTACGGCGGAAGGCAAGGAACTCGCGGTCACCACGGTGTTGACCGTCCTGTCCCGGCTGGAGAAGAAGGGCCTGGTTGAGCGTGAACGCGACACCCGCCCTCACCGCTACCGCGCCGTGACCAGCCGCGAAGACCACACGGCGGAGCTCATGCATGAGGTACTGGTAACCGCTCCTGACCGCGAAGCTGTACTGGCACGCTTCATCGGCAGTGTCTCTGAGAGCGAGGCCCGCACACTCCGGCGGCTCCTGGGCAGCAACTAGCCGCCATGTTCTGGGCCTCCCACTTCCTGGCGGCGCTGGCCGTGATTCTGGCATGGCCCGCACCGATCGCCCTCTCCCGCGCACAGTGGCCCTCACGCTCGCCGTTCACCGCGATGATCCTGTGGCAGGCAATCGCGCTCGCCGGAGGTCTGTCAATGATCGGCGCCATGCTGGTGTGGGGACTGGAACCGCTGGGAGATAATCTGCTCGAAGCGTTGCAGGGCCTCTGGGACATCCTGGTGAATAACCGCCCGGCAGACACTCTCGGCCTCGTCCACGTCTTCGCCCTCAGCGCCGCAAGCCTCCTGACCGCGCACCTCGTGTTCACCCTGCTGATCACCTATGCGCGGATCAAGGGCCAACGACGGCGGCACCGCAACCTGCTGAATCTGCTGAGTTCACCCTCACACACCAACCCCTCCACTCTGGTGATCAAGCACCCGGCCCCGGTTGCCTATTGCCTGCCCGGCGGCGCGCGCTCCGTGACGGTCCTCTCCGACGGACTGATGGGGCTGCTCTCCGAAGATGAACTGCGGGCCGTTCTCGTGCATGAGCGTGCCCATCTGAGCCAGCGGCATCACCTGCTGCTCTGGGCTTTTGCGGCCTGGCGTTCAGCGCTCCCGTGGCTGCCGACGTCGCGCCTGGCGCAGCGGTCGGTCAATGAGCTGATCGAGATGCTCGCGGACGACGAGGCCGTCAAGGAAGTGGACCAGGAGACCCTTGTAGGAGCAATAGCCATTGTGGCGACGGGCTCGCACGGTCCGTCTGTTTCACACGGGCGTTCGGGCGAGACACCGGATCATGCACTGACCGATGCCGCAGCAGCGCAGGATCCCGAGCAGGATGATGCCTCGCTCTCAACGGTTCACCGGCTGCGCCGCCTGCTCGAGCCGCAGGCGCCGCTCACCCCCGCACAGACCTTCGCGGCCCTCGCCACATCGGCGCTGCTGCTGACCGTGCCTACCGCCCTGCTGATCGCGCCCGGTTTCCTGGGCTGACGCGGCGGGCTTCCAGGGCTCCCTGATTCAGCTCCTGCGCAAGCTGGCTGTGCAGACTATGTCCCTGTACTAGGCGTCGATGCGTTCGCGATCCAGCGACGCGGCGCCGGCCACAATGAAGTCCTTGCGCGGTGCAACGTCACTGCCCATGAGAAGGTCGAAGACCCGCTCAGCCGATTCGGCCTCCTGAATCCGTACTCGACGCAGGGTGCGATGGCGCGGATCCATGGTGGTTTCCGCCAACTGTCCGGCATCCATTTCCCCCAGTCCCTTGTACCGCTGAATGGGTTCCTTGTAGCGCCTGCCCTCACGTTCGAGGGCGGTGAGCAGCCGGTGAAGCTCCTGGTCGGAATAGGTATAGACGGTTTCATTCGCTTTGCTGCCGGGGTTGAGTATTTCCACCCGGTGCAGCGGCGGAACGGCCGCAAAGACCCGCCCGGCATCAACCAGGGGACGCATGTACCGGAAGAACAGCGTGAGCAGCAGGGTACGGATATGCGCGCCGTCGACATCGGCGTCCGTCATCAGGATGACCTTGCCGTAGCGGGCCGCATCAAGAGAGAAGCTGCGGCCCGACCCTGCGCCGACAACCTGAATCAGCGCGGCGCACTCGGCGTTGGAGAGCATGTCACCCACCGAGGCCTTCTGCACGTTGAGGATCTTTCCCCGAATGGGCAGCAGCGCCTGGTAGTCCGAGGACCTCGCCAGCTTGGCGGTCCCCAGCGCGCTGTCACCCTCAACGATGAACAGCTCGGAACGCTCGGAATCGTCAATGCGGCAGTCTGCAAGCTTGGTTGGCATGGATGATGTCTCCAGCGCGTTCTTCCGGCGCTGGGTTTCCTTGTGAACGCGCGCCGATACGCGGGACTTCATCTCGGCGACAACCTTCTCCAACAGCAGCGCAGACTGCGCTTTGTCTGCGCGGGCCGATGAATTCAGTTTCGCAAGGATCTGCGTTTCCACCACCTTGCCGACGATGGCGCGGACGGCGGACGTTCCGAGGATCTCCTTGGTCTGGCCTTCGAACTGCGGCTCCGCGAGCCGCACGGTCAGAACCGCGGTGAGACCCGCAAAGACGTCGTCTTTCTCCAGCTTGTCGCTGCCCGCCTTGAGCTTGCGTGCATTGGCCTCGACCACTTTCCGGAAGGTTTTCAGGAGCGCTTGTTCGAAGCCCGACTGGTGGGTTCCGCCCTTGGGCGTAGCAATGATGTTGACGAAACTTTTTACCGTGGTGTCATAACCGATCCCCCAGCGCAGCGCGATATCCACTTCGCAGTCACGCTCGACCTCGGCGATCCGGCTGTGCCCCTGATCATCGAGGACGGGAACGGACTCCTTGAAACGGCCGGACCCATGCAGGCGCCACACATCAGTGACGGCGTGGTCAATCGCCAGGAACTCAGCGAACTCGGAAATTCCGCCGTCGTGATGGAAGACTTCTTCGACTACCCCGTCCGTGCCGGGTAAGGCACGCTCATCGCGAAGCGTAATGCTTAGTCCCGGTACCAGGAATGAAGTCTGCCGCGCACGAGCCTGCAGCTCTTCGTAGGAGAACTTGGCATCAGGAGTGAAAATCTGCCGGTCCGCCCAGTACCGGATCCTCGTTCCCGTGACGCCGCGTTTGGTGCTCCCGACGACTTCGAGGCGGGAGCTGTCGACGAAGGGGGAGAACTCCGCTGTAGGCAACGGCTTGCGCTCATCGGCAAACCGCCCGGGCTCACCTCTCCGGAAGGACATCTGGTACGTCTTGCCGCCACGGTCAACCTGGACGTCGAGGCGCGCGGACAGCGCGTTGACCACGCTGGCGCCGACGCCGTGGAGCCCGCCGGACGCGGTGTAAGAGCCGCCGCCGAACTTGCCGCCGGCGTGCAGTTTCGTGAAGACGACTTCCACGCCGCTCAGCCCGGTCTTGGGTTCGGCGTCTACCGGAATGCCGCGCCCATCGTCATGCACCTCAACGGAACCGTCGGCATGGAGGATGACCTTGATGCTCTGGCCGTGTCCCGCAAGTGCTTCATCCACCGAGTTGTCGATGATCTCCCAGAGGCAGTGCATGAGCCCCCTGGAATCAGTGGAGCCAATGTACATGCCGGGACGTTTGCGAACCGCCTCAAGCCCCTCGAGGACGGAAAGATGGCGGGCTGTGTATTCAGAGCGGGGTGCCACTTCCTTGGAAACTCCTTGGGATTGCGGTCTATCTCGGCGAGCGTCGGCGAGCCGGGAGCGGCGCACCCTCCCAAGCATATTCCCTTGTCCCCGCTGTGGATGGCAGGCATGCCGGGCCCTCGGGCGCGCGGTTCGTCCCTGCCGGATGCCTCCCCGCGAGCGTACGCGCTCAGCGAAAGCACACCCAGCTTGCGAAGAAACGGCAACGAATAGTGGTTATATGAACTACAGGAACCACTAAGGAGGCATCCATGACAACAGCTACAGCAACCCGTGAGCTGACCGCTTTGCACCGTTGTGACCGGTGCGGGGCCCAGGCCTATGTGCGCGCAGTCCTTCAGTCCTCCGGTGGTGAGCTTCTCTTCTGCGGGCACCACGCCCGCGCCGTTGAGAGCACTCTCCGGCCGCAGACGTCAGAGTGGCAGGATGAAACCGCCCGGCTGACCGAAAAGGCGCAGAGCACTGTAGAGGCATAGCCGCGCACAGGCCGTCCGCCGAAGCGCAGCATAGTTGGAGCCTCCTGAACGGATGGCACATAAATAGGAAGAACCCCCTCCGCGGAGGGG
>NZ_BAAAON010000002.1:744345-862047 GCF_039530425.1 Arthrobacter parietis
CATGGTCTTGGACTCTATCTGGCGGATGCGCTCACGGGTGACGCCGTACACCTTGCCAATTTCATCGAGGGTCTTCGGCTGGCCGTCAGTAAGACCGAACCGCATGGCGACCACACCTGCTTCCCGCTCCGACAACGTATCCAGGACGGAGTGAAGCTGCTCCTGCAGAAGTGTGAAACTCACCGCATCCGCGGGGACGACTGCTTCCGAGTCCTCGATCAGGTCGCCGAACTCGGAATCACCGTCTTCGCCGAGCGGAGTGTGCAGGGAGATGGGCTCGCGGCCATACTTTTGAACTTCGACGACCTTTTCAGGCGTCATATCGAGTTCAAGTGCCAGTTCTTCCGGTGTGGGTTCCCGGCCGAGGTCCTGCAGCATCTGCCGCTGGACGCGGGCCAGTTTGTTGATGACTTCGACCATATGTACCGGAATACGGATGGTGCGGGCCTGGTCTGCCATGGCACGGGTGATGGCCTGGCGGATCCACCACGTTGCGTAGGTGGAGAACTTGAAACCCTTGGTGTAGTCGAACTTCTCTACAGCACGGATCAGACCCAGGTTGCCTTCCTGAATCAAGTCCAGGAAGAGCATTCCGCGGCCGGTGTAGCGCTTGGCCAGCGACACCACGAGACGGAGGTTTGCCTCGAGAAGATGGTTCTTGGCGCGCTTCCCGTCATGGATGACCCACTCAAGTTCCCGACGCAGCTTGGGATCGATGTTCTCATTCGCCGCCAGCTTCTCCTCGGCGAACAGGCCCGCCTCAATGCGCAGAGCGAGATCTACTTCCTGTTCGGCGTTGAGAAGGGCGACCTTGCCGATCTGCTTCAGGTAGTCCTTGACCGGGTCCGCAGTAGCGCCTGCGGAAACGACCTGCTGTGCCGGTGCATCGTCGTCGTCAGCATCCGAGTAGACAAACCCGCTCCCAGTCGAAGCTTCAGCCGCCTCCGGCTCTGCAGCCTCAGTGTCTGCACCTTCGACTTCTGCGGCACCCGGCGCGGTCTCCTGCTCTGCAGGAACGTTTGCGGGGCTGCCCTCCGGGGCCTTCGTGTCTACGCTGCCTTCGGCTGCCGCGGGCTTGGCGCCACGAGCGGTAGCGGTCTTCGATGCCGGCTTAGCAGCGGCGGTCTTGCGCTTGGTTGCAGTTGTACCGGGTTCTGTTAACACCGGTGCTGTTGTCTTCTTGGCCGACACTCAAGAACCTTTCATACGGCGGTTTGCGGCGCCGCCAAGGAGGGCAACACCACTATGACCCTGTCAAGTCCGTGTTTGAAATCAGACCTATCAACGGGAACTGTTCGTACGTACAACAGCTCTGCCGAGTGCGCTATTCCCCTTGCGGACGTGTGGTGGTGTGAATACCAACATCCGAAGTGCCTGAAACGCGTCGATCTGAAACACGAACCCAACCGGGTCTCGTTTCCATTGTCGCACGCTTTGCGAACCTCACGTAAATTCCGAACCGACAGCCGGTGCTTCCGGTGAATCCCGCTCTTCTTTCCTCAACGAGTCCGTGTACGGTTCAGGCCACGCTGCGGGATTCGGAGGTCCAGGCGGTCTCGCGCCGGCGAGCCCACGGTGCAAGGGAACCGGTTCCGACCAGCGTCATCAAAAGTTCAGCGAGGGTGTATCCCGGAGCTTCGTCCAAAGCCTCCTGCAGATAGTGATGAGCACGCGACCCCCTGCCACGTGCCCATTCGAGCCAACCCAGAATACTGAGAAGAGCCGCCCGCGGCTCCCCGCTCGCCACTGCGGTCAACCCGAGAAAGCGGGTGTGCGCTGCATCAAGGCGATCCCAGTCCGGCACGCTGAGCGTGGCAAGGAAGACATCCCGAAAGAGTGTTGAGGGATCCTCGTTGTCCTCCTGGTCTGCGGGTCGCGGAAGACCTCCCGTCGGTCGCAGAGCCTGCAGGCCCGTCATCAGGGCGTCGCAGGCGTACGGAAGTTCCTCCTCCTCCGGATCCGCCGGCAGCACGCCGGCTGCGACTGCGGCTTCCTGCGCAGCGTCCGGACCCGCGGCTGCCAGCACTATGAGGCTGTCCCGCACGGGCGCGCTAGTCAGACCGGCCAAAAGGAAAGCAACAACCTGCGGCGAAACTGCCGGTTCCTGCGGATCTGCCGTGCGTGAAAGAAACGCGTCCCAGAGGATGAGGGAATCACGGCCAAGGCTTGTCTTGTCCCACCTTCCACACCACTGTTCCACGTAGGAGGCCGCCAGTTGATTGATTTCTTCGCTGTGCCCGGGGTCGGGTGTTCCGACCGCGGCTGCCAGGGAAGCGGCATAGGTACTCCCCTGATAGACCAGCTCCGCGTTGAGGACGCTTTCGGTGATCCTGGCAAGCGGGTGGCCCGGCCAGGGACAGCAGGACGCATCCTCGCAGAAGTAGTCCCGCCAATGACTTGAGCTGACGAGCCATCCGTCCAACAGCGGCAGTCCTGCGGCGTCGAGCACCAGGTCGAGGCAGTGGATCAACGGAGCGTAGGGCGGGGAGCCCGGCTCGGCCCACTCGGCGTCGGTGTACACCGCCATCAACACTCCGTCGGCAGAAGAGTCCGATTCGAGGTAGTCCCGCACCGTGGATGCATAGTCCAGTGGATCAGAGTCCGCCGGCGGAAGGTCGAGACGCAGTGTGGCGCCCATGCGTTTGCCCGACATGGTGAGGAAAACGAGGCTCTCCCGCGGTTGAAAGCCAAGGATATGGGGAACGTAACTGAGGATGTCGGCCGGCGTGCTGACCTTGATGGGGGCTTCGGGGTTAGGTGCGTTTGCTGTCATGAATACGACTGTGACGCTCATGCACCCGCCTGTGGCCTTTCAAAAGGCGCTATGTGGGTAAACCTCGAGATTCGGCTGCATGTGGAGGGAGGGTCGCTACCTCTGCACTTCGCGCCGTCGTCGTATTTCCCTCGCAATTGCCTGCCTCAGTGGCGGCACGATGATCGATTGACGAGCCAGCTGGGCGCGCACGCGGCGCCGGAGCACCAGGACTGCGACGGTTCCAATTCCGAGAACCACAAACTGCACAGCAAAAGCGATCCTGAATGATTCGAGTGCATACAGGTCACCGTTGGAGAATCCGCTCGCCAGGAGCAGGTCCAGAATCAGGCCTACGGCGAACATGGTGAGAAGCGCTGCCGTGAATCCGCCAATGTTGACAATGCCGGTCGCGGTACCGAGCCGCGAGGCAGGATTGAACGTGCGGGCGAAGTCGAAACCAATCATCGACCCCGGTCCGCCGACGGCAAGCGTCACGACCAACAGCACGAGCAGCCAGACGGGTGCCTTTCCCGGATAGGTCAGCACCACCAACCACGCGAGCGCAGTCGCCGCGGTAATTGCCAGAACCATGGTCGAGCGGCGCAGCGGGTGCCGGGCTACATACACTCCCAGGAGTGGCCCACAGATCATGCCCACTACAACAAAGAGGGTCATCAGCACCGAAGCCGTCCCTGCGGCGAGTTTCTCAGCACTCACCAGATAGGGGTAGCCCCACATCAGAACGAAAACCGTGCCTGAGAACTGCGTAGTGAAGTGGCACCAGAGGCCGAGGCGGGTCCCGGGCTGCTTCCACGCCTCGGTGAGGGAGACACCAGTCTGGCGCAGCGATGCGCGGCTTCGCTGGCCATTTCCTTCCGGATGATCCCGGATCAGGGCAAGACCGAGAACGGCCGAGAGAACTCCCAGGCTGGCCGCTGACAGGAACGCAGTACTCCAGCCGGCCAAATGCAGGACGGCCAGGAATGGGATGACGCTGAGAATCTGGCCGAGCTGCCCGAGGATGCCCGTGAGCTGGGTCAGCACGGGAATTTTCCGGGTCTCAAACCATGCCGGCAGCAACCTGAGAACCGCGACGAAAGTCATTGCGTCACCGCCGCCAACCAGCAGCCGGCCCACTATTCCTGCCGTGATGGACTCGGCGAATGCAAGCTGAGTCTGGCCAAGCGCCATCAGAACCGCGCCGCTGACGATCATGATGCGCGGGCCGAATCTGTCGACCAGGACGCCCACCGGAATCTGCAGTCCGGCGTAGACCACTAGCTGCGCGACCGTGAAGACAGCCAAAGCAGACGCTGTTGCGTCGAACCGCTCGGTCGCCTCGACTCCTGCAACACCGAAGGAGGTGCGCTGCGTAACTGCTATGAGGTAGGCCAGTACCCCGGCGCCCCATACCAGCCAGGCGCGCCGGTCCGTTCCGGCAGCCGGATCAGCGCCCAGTCTGTTTGCCTCCGTCTTCGGTGTCACCCGCCGCGCCGTCGCCACTGCGTCCAGACCCTGTGCTGCCGGACGTGCCGCTTTCTCCGCCTGCTGCGTCACTTTGCGGGGCGTCCTCGTCCAGCGTCGCGGCGAGCTCGTCGGCCGCATGCGGACCTGCGAGAAAGGCCTCCACGGCCGAACCCAGCTCCTCGGCGTCGGCCAGCTCCATATTCTGTTTCACAAGCAGTGACCGACGCGCGCCGTCGGAGTGCTCGTCGTAGCGTTTCTCCAGCGATGACACGACGCCCTGCACCTCGGCCGAGTTGTCCACCTGACGCGCTATCTGCCGCTCCACGTCACGGCCTGCTTCCCGCAGCCGGTCAGTGGGCAGAACACGGCCGATGGATGCGCCGAGGTACTCCAGCGCCGTCACTGCGGCAGGCGGATACTCCGCTTCCGCCAAATAGTGGGGAACGTGCACCACGTATCCGACGACGTCGTGCCCGGACTGTGAGAGACGCAACTCCAGCAGGTGTCCGATGGAGGCCTGCAGTTCCGCGGTGGGCCGCCAGGTGGAACCCATCCCTTCGATCAGGTCTCCCCGGTTTCCGTGAACGGTTACACCGAGCGGACGCGTGTGTGGAACGGGCATCGGGAGCGAGTGGACCCAGGAAACCAACGGCACTTCGAACAGGGAAACGAGTTGTGCGACGGCGGAGCAGAACCTTTCCCACTGCAAGTCCGGTTCCATTCCGCTCAGGAAGAGGAATTTTTCGCCCAGACCGTCCTGGAGAACCCGGAGCTCAAGGGCAGGCGGCTGGTAATCCCGCAGATGATCCTGTTCGAACGTGATTCGGGGCCGACGGCTCCGGTAATCGATGAGCTGGTCAACGTCGAACACGGCCAGGACTTCGTGGTCGAGCGTTCCGAGCAGCTCATCGCGCACCTGCGCAACCACCTGCCCCGCATCGACGAACCCGGTGAAACCTGCAATAAGGGGTAGCCCCCGAAGGGAAGGATCATGACGAATCGAGCTGCTGACGTTGTACAGGCTTTGCGGCTCCAACATTTCATCCTCCTCAATTCGTATCAAGACACTGCGGGCAGTGCAGCGCGCGTCATCCCGGCGGCTTTTTCAGTGTTCACTCCAGCGCTGCGCCGTTGCGTCAACCCTAGTTGATGCACCATCGCGTGCCCGGTGTGTGTAACACCCCAGGTCGCTCCTCTCATTCCCGCTGCCTGTCCGTAGGACGCATGTCACAGGCTGCGACTACGATCGATAGGAAAGCATGGGCGTCACCAGACCCGCACGCCCGCTGCAGCACTGCCCAGCCATCGGAAGCGAGGAAGAACCTTCGTGAGCAACACCAGCGATATTCACCTGACCGCAGTCTCCCGGGACATCAAGAAATCCGCGTGCGAGGTCCTGGTGATCGGCACCGGCCAAAGCCCGGATGGTCCCGTGCTTCTGGAAAACCCGCTCTCGGCTAAATCTGCCCGCGCCCTCACCGACAGTCTCCCCTCGCTGGGAGTAACCGGAGCCGCTGACGAAGTGCGTCGATTCCCCGGACTACCTGAAACCGGCGCAGACGTACTCGTTCTTTCCGGTACGGGACGCACCGTCGCCGGGACCCCGCTGTCAGAGGAGACGCTACGCCGGGCAGCAGGAGCCGCTGCGCGTCAGCTGGGCGGAGTTGAGAGCCTGGCTGTTGCCCTCCCCGCCGCCACGGTTGCACAGGCCGCCGCGGTGGCCGAGGGCATTCTCTTGGGAAGCTACACCTACACGGAGCACTATTCGGCAGTTGGCGGCAAGGCGCCGCGGCCCTCCGCCGCCGTTCTCTCGCGAGTCGTGTTACTCACTCCCGCCGCGCAGGACCGGACGCTGAAGGCGGCACTTGAGCGTGCACAGACACTTGGACGCGGAGTCAATGTGACTCGCACGCTTGTCAACCAGCCGCCGAGCCACCTCTACCCGGAATCGTTCGCGCAATTCGCCCGGGAACATGTCAAGGGACTACCGGTGAAAGTAACCGTGTTGGATGAAAAGAGACTGGAGAAGGACGGGTACGGCGGGATTCTTGGGGTGGGGAAGGGATCTTCCCGTCCGCCAAGGCTCGTGAAGCTCGAGTACTCCCCCGCCAAGTCAAAAATCAACCTCGCACTGGTCGGCAAGGGCATTACCTTCGACTCCGGCGGTTTGTCCCTCAAGCCGGGCGCCGGGATGCAGACGATGAAGCTGGACATGGCAGGCGCCGCCGTCGTGCTTGCTGCCGTTGCGGCGATTGCGCGGCTGGGTCTTCCGGTCAGCGTCAGCGGTTGGCTCTGTCTCGCGGAGAATATGCCCTCCGGGACAGCGCAGCGGCCCTCGGATGTACTGACCACTTTCGGCGGGCGCACTGTGGAAGTTCTTAATACCGATGCCGAGGGCCGGCTGGTCATGGCCGACGCCCTGGCTGCGGCGAGCCAGGAATATCCAGACGCGATTATCGACATCGCGACGCTCACCGGTGCACAGATGGTTGCGCTTGGCAAGCGCGTGTCCGGTGTCATGGGCGACGACGGGGTAAGGGACGCCGTGAAAGCAGCTGCAGATCGCGTGGGCGAACAGTTCTGGCCCATGCCGCTGCCCGAGGAACTGCGTCCAAGCCTCGATTCCACGGTTGCCGACATCGCGAACATCGGAGAGAAGTTCGGCGGCATGATGACGGCTGCAGTATTCCTCCGTGAATTCGTCGGAGAAATGGACGGGAAGAAGATTCCGTGGGCACACCTGGATATTGCCGGCCCAGCCTTCAACGAGGGTGGCGCGTACGGTTACACCCCCAAAGGTGCCACCGGCGTAGGTGTCCGCACTCTCCTCGCCTACGTGGAAGACGTCATTGAGCGCGCCGAGAAGCACTCAGCCTGAACACGTCCGTCACGAGGTGACACTCGACACACAGGGGTGTGCAACAGCCTTCATCAAGTGGCTGATGGTGTGATCTGGCGATAGGGTGAACCCAGATCACACCAAGCATTCCGCCAGACTCAATCGACGCGCGAACCTAAGTGCGTCACCGATTACGCGAGGGAGCGTCCACGTGGCCGATACGGCAACTGCGCAAGAGTTCGACATCCTGGTATTGGGCGGAGGCAGCGGGGGCTACGCCGCCGCTCTTCGCGCCGTTCAGCTCGGCTTCTCTGTCGGGCTCATCGAAAAGGGAAAGCTCGGAGGAACCTGCCTTCACAACGGGTGTATTCCCACCAAGGCGCTGCTGCACTCAGCCGAGGTCGCGGACAGTGCACGCTCCGCGGAGAAGTACGGCGTCAAGGCAACGTTCGAGTCGATCGACCTGAACGCCGTGAACGCCTACAAGGACGGCATCGTCGCCGGCAAGTTCAAGGGCCTCCAGGGACTCATCAAAGCCAAGGGCATCACCGTGATCGAGGGTGCAGGCAAGCTGACCGGTGAGAACACGGTTGAGGTCAACGGCACCACGTACACCGGCAAGAACATCGTTCTCGCGACCGGCTCATATTCGCGGTCCCTCCCCGGACTCGACATCGGCGGCAAGGTCATCACCTCTGATCACGCCCTCACCATGGAAACGATTCCCTCCAGCGCAATCGTTCTTGGCGGCGGCGTGATCGGATGCGAGTTCGCCTCCGTGTGGAAGTCGTTCGGCGTAGACGTCACGATCATCGAAGGACTGCCCTCCCTGGTTCCCAATGAGGATGCCTCCATCGTCAAGAACTTCGAACGTGCCTTCAAGAAGCGCGGCATCAAATTCAACACCGGCACCTTCTTTGACAAGGTCGAGCAGAACGACGACGGCGTCAAGGTGACTCTCGTCGACGGCAAGACCTTTGAGGCGGACCTGATGCTGGTCGCAGTCGGCCGTGGGCCCGTTACGGACGGCCTCGGGTACGACGAAGCCGGGATCACGCTCGATCGTGGATTCGTCATCAC
This sequence comes from Arthrobacter parietis, assembly GCF_039530425.1. NCBI lineage: Bacteria > Bacillati > Actinomycetota > Actinomycetes > Micrococcales > Micrococcaceae > Arthrobacter > Arthrobacter parietis. Next base: position 752,487 of record NZ_BAAAON010000002.1, read on the forward strand.
CAACGAACGCCTGCATACCGGCGTTGGGAACATCTACGCTGTCGGCGACATCGTTCCCGGACTTCAGCTTGCACACCGCGGGTACCAGCAGGGCATCTTTGTGGCCGAGGAAATCGCCGGACTCAAGCCGGTCGTCGTCGAGGACGTCAACATCCCCAAGGTGACCTACTCGGAACCCGAGATCGCCTCTGTCGGGCTCACCGAGAAGGCTGCCCGCGAGAAGCTCGGTGATGACAAGGTCGAGACCCAGGAGTACAACCTCGCAGGTAATGGAAAGAGCTCCATTCTGGGCACTGGCGGAATCGTCAAACTGGTGCGTGAGAAGGACGGCCCGGTGGTGGGCGTCCACATGATCGGTACCCGCATGGGTGAGCAGATCGGCGAGGCCCAACTCATCGTGAATTGGGAAGCCTACCCCGAAGATGTGGCCCAACTGGTCCACGCGCACCCCACGCAGAACGAGTCGCTGGGCGAAGCGCATCTTGCTCTCGCCGGCAAACCGCTCCACGGCTGACCGGCTCCGGCCCCTCTGCTGCACCGCTGCACCACACTCCACATAAAGCATCACTGGCAACCTCAAACCGACCGGCTGTTCCCGGTACCGGCGGTCGAAGGTAGAACGAACAAGGAGAACCGGACACCATGTCTGAATCCGTGAACTTACCGGCCCTCGGCGAAAGCGTTACCGAGGGTACCGTCACCCGTTGGCTCAAGCAGGTCGGCGACCGCGTCGAAGTCGATGAGCCGTTGCTCGAGGTATCAACGGACAAGGTCGATACAGAGATCCCCTCCCCCATCGCCGGAGTTATCGAGGAGATCCTCGTCGCCGAAGACGAGACCGCCGAGGTTGGCGCTCCGCTGGTAAGGATCGGAGACGGCTCAGGCGGCTCGGACAGTTCCGACAGTGGGGATTCAGGTGTGGAGTCATCTTCGGGCGATGCAGCTGAAAATGATGGTGGGGACCAGCCTGTCGAACAGAGCGAAGAAGAAGCAGAAACCCCTCCCACGCAGGAGTCCACGGAAGCCGCGGGCGGCGGTCAGGGAACCGAAGTCACTCTGCCCGCCCTCGGGGAAAGTGTGACGGAGGGTACAGTAACGCGTTGGCTCAAAGCAGTCGGCGATGACGTGGAGGTGGACGAGCCGCTTCTCGAGGTGTCCACCGACAAGGTAGATACGGAAATCCCTTCCCCCGTCGCCGGCACCCTGCAGGAGATCCGGGTCAACGAAGATGAGACCGCAGAAGTTGGCTCCGTACTGGCTGTCATTGGATCTGCCGGCGCCGCTCCTGCACAGGCGGAGCCGAAGAGCGCCGAACCCGTCGCTGCGGCGCCGTCGGCTGAGCGCGAAGAGCCTACTGCAGAACCGGAGGCAGCCCGGCCGGAGCCCGAACCACAGCCGGAACCGTCCGGGAGCACTGAGCCCACTGAGGCAAAGGAAGCGCCGGCTCCCGCAAAGTCACCGAGCGACGAAGCAACAGGCTCAGATTCCGTATACGTCACTCCCCTGGTCCGCAAACTCGCCAACCAGCATGGCGTGGACCTGAGCTCCATCAAGGGTACCGGCGTGGGTGGACGCATCCGGAAGCAGGACGTGCTTGAGGCAGCCGAATCCTCGAAGGCTTCACAGCAGGACGCTCCGAGTGCTACTCCTTCCGCTCCTGCACCCGCACCCGCGGCCGCGCCTGCAGCTTCGAAGCTGCGCGGGACCGTGGAGAAGGCCCCGCGCATCCGCCAGACGATTGCGCGACGCATGCGGGAGTCGCTGGAGGTTTCAGCGCAGCTTACGCAGGTCATCGAAGTTGATATGACCCGCGTTGCGCGTCTCCGTGCGAAGGCGAAAGAAACTTTCCAGGCGCAGAACAGCGCGAAGCTGACCTTCCTGCCGTTCATTGCCAAGGCAGTGACAGAGGCCTTGAAGCAGCACGCCAAACTGAACGCGTCCTTCGACGAGGAAGCCAAGGAAGTCACCTACCACGACGCCGAGCACCTCGCTATCGCGGTGGACACCGAAAAGGGCCTGCTGGTTCCGGTAATCAACGATGCCGGCAACCTTAATTTGGCGGGCCTTGCCAAGAAGATCGCCGATGTCGGTGCGCGTACGCGCAGCGGCAAGATCGGACCGGACGAACTCTCGGGCGGTACCTTCACGATCACCAACATCGGCTCGGTCGGCGCCCTGTTCGACACTCCGATCATCAACCAGCCCCAGGTCGGCATTCTGGGAACCGGGGCAATCGTGAAGCGTCCCGTAGTGGTCACCGATGCAGATGGCGATGACACCATCGCGATCCGCTCCATGATGTACCTGTCCCTCACGTACGATCACCGGCTGGTGGATGGCGCGGACGCAGGCAGGTTCCTTCAGGCTTTGAAGTCCCGCCTGGAGGAAGGCGCTTTCGAGGCCGACCTCGGCCTGTAGTTCACACAGATGCAGAAGGCAGCGCTCCGACTACCGGGTGCGCTGCCTTCTGCCTTTGAGGATGCACCAGCAGAACGCTTCCGCATCACCTGATGCGCAAGACACCCGGGCGCCCGTCCGGTGCACGTGATTCAATCATTGAAGAGGAGAACTGATGGCTACAGTACGCTCAGCACATACCGTCTGGAGTGGAGACCTGCCCAGCGGATCAGGACAGGTTTCTCTGGACACCTCCGGACTTGGGACCTACGACGTCACATGGAAGGCGCGGGCAGAGGAGGCTGAAGGAAAGACCAGCCCCGAAGAACTCATCGCCGCAGCACACTCGGCATGCTTCTCCATGGCCTTCAGCCATGCTCTTGGCGGAGAAGGAAAGACTCCGGACCGCGTCGAGACCAAGGCCGAGGTGGATTTCCAGCCAGGCGTTGGCATCACCGCCATCCGGCTCACCCTGAAGGCATCGGTGCCGGATCTGAACGAGGAGGATTTCCAGCGCCTTGCCAACGAAGCGAAGACGGGGTGCCCTGTCTCCCAGGCACTCGCCGGCGTCAAGGACATCTCGCTGGATGCAACTCTGGAGTCCTGATACCTGCTTTCATCCGGTAGCACTGTGCCCCCGTCACCAACTACGGTGACCGGGGCACAGTGCTACCAGCGACAGATCAGCTGCGCGGCGGCAGGGGCAGCGGTGCAAGCTGCGGATGGTTCCTGCGTGCCGGCGGTACGTCCGTGGGCAGTTCTTCAAGCATCTCGCGCAGAATTCCGACGGCGTGCTCTAGCTGAGGATCTTCCTGTGCGGCGTACGCGTGCGGCGGAAACTGCACCTCAATGTCGGGGTCCACGCCGTAGTTTTCCACGCCCCACTCAATGCCTCCGGTCATCCAGAACGCGTAGCGCGGCTGTGTGACTCCGGTTCCGTCGGCGAGGCTGAACCGACCGTCGATGCCGACGACACCGCCCCACGTCCGGGTGCCGATGACCGGCCCGATCCCCCGAAGCTTCGCCACCTGGGTGATGATGTCGCCGTCGGAACCTGCGAACTCATCAGTGAGGACAACGACCGGACCCCTCGGTGCATGTGCCGGATAGGTACCCGGCTGCTCACCTCGCGGGAGTGACCAGGCCGTCACTTTACGGCCGATGAGTTCGGCTACCAGCTGTGAAGTGTGACCGCCCCGATTGCGGCGCACGTCGATGATGAGACCGTCGCGGGCAGTCTCGCGGTCGAGGTCCCTATGCAGTTGCGCCCATCCCCTGGCCACCATGTCCGGAACGTGCAGGTAGCCGAACCGGCTATCCGAAGCTTCGTGGACGATCGTACGGTTCGCGCTGACCCAGTTCTGGTAGCGGAGCCGTTCCTCACTGCGCAACGGTACAACCGCGACCCGGCGAACGGCGGGTTGGCCGCCGTCATCGTTGTACCGTGCCACGGTGAGTTCGACGGGCCGCCCCCCTGCCCCTGTGAGGAGTACGGCCGGACCAAATTCCGGAGGCACGGGCACGCCGTCCACCGCCTGAATGATGTCTCCAGGCTCCACAGCCACTCCTGGCGCTGCCAACGGCGCAGCTGCCTGCGGGTCGGAGGACTCGCCGACGAAGATACGGTCTACCCTCCAACCACGCTCGGCTCGACTGAGCTCGGCTCCGAGGAAACCCTGGGCGCCCGCGCCCGCCTCGCTGGGTAGGGCCGGAGTGACGTAGGCGTGGGACGTCCCGAGTTCGCCGTGCAGCTCCCACAGGATGTCGACCAGATCATCATGCGAGCCGATACTGTCCAGCAGCGGTCGGTAACGCTCGCGCACGCCCTCCCAATCCAGGCCGCCCATGTCTTCGGCCCAGAAAAAGTCGCGTTGCAGACGCCACGCATCCTCAAACGCCTGCCGCCAAACGCTGGGAGGATCAAGCAGTACACGGATCCGGTTGAGATCCACCGTTACCCGCTCAGCAGAGTCCGGTTCCGCAGGACCGGAGGTGGGCACCGCTGTAACGGCTCCCGCGTGGACTATTACCGCACGATTGCCGTCGCCGCTGACTTCGAAGGAGTCCACCTCCTGAACGAGTGTGGAGGTCTCACGCTTGGCCATATCGAAGCGCTCGAGCCGCCTCGCCGGCTCTTTGGCATCCGTGGTGGCGCGGCCGTCGCCGGTGATCCCCATCGTGTCAGCTGCCGTCCAGAGCAGCGCGTTCTCCACTGCCCGCATACCCTCATAGGATCCCTGCGTCACCGGCACGGGAATGATGCGTTCGGCAAGGCGGTCCGCATCAACCTCGACAACCAGCGAGGGAGATTTTTTTTCCTCGGCCGGCGCCGGCGGATCGTACACAGCAGGTCCGAACGGTGACGCTGTGTCAGCCGCGAGAGCCACCAGGAACGGTTTCGTCGAGGCCGGGAAGCTGAGATCGAAACGATGAGTGTCATACACCGGGTCGAAACTACGGTCGGACAGAAAGGCAATGAATTTGCAGTCCGGGGTGAATGACGGAGCATGGTCCCGAAAGCGGCCATCGGTGACGTTCAGGATCTCGGTATTCTGAAGTACGCGGCTCAGCCGGACGCGCGTGCGCGCCCCTTCACCCGTGACGGGCTCCGCCCAGGCAAGCCAGGCTGAGTCGGGTGAAAACGTCACGTCGTCGATTGCGCCGTGGGCGGTGGTGGACAGGGTGAAGAATCCTTCAGCACCAATCTCGTGAATCAGTATCTCGCCCATTTCACCTGCAACCGCGATGATTTTCGCGTCGGGACTCACTGCGAGGTTGCTTGCCCTGAAACGGTCTCCAAACCGGATGCAGGAAACAACTGTGCTGCCCGCCTGGTCCTGGGCAAAGACGGCGGCGTCCGGCGCCCCACGCTCAACAGGCTCAGCTTCGCCCGACTCCTGATCTTCGCTCGTGCTGTGCGGCTTCGCTGCCGGCACCGGCGCGGGCAAACCATCATCCGCTGCCAAAGTTTCCGGGCGGGTTGAACCGGTGGTGACAGGGACATCGACGTTGAACGCGCTGCGGATGTACAGCGCTTCCTCACCCTCATGGTCGGCAATGTAGGCAACCCGGTCTTCGCCAACCGGACGACCGAGCCGTGCCCGCACACCCGCAGTTGCATCCACAACGCGGGAGGGCCCATCCCGGTGGCTCAGAAGATGCAGGGTCCCGTGAGATTCAACTACGCTGGCGCGGCCGTCTTTGACGGGAACAGCGGCCGCGAGATGCCGCGCTACGTTGAGCGGCTGTGGGCGCCTGCCGGTGGAGGCTGAGCCAAGCTGGATATCGAGTGGCCGCGCTTCCGCATCAAGGGCTTCGAGCAGCCAAAGTTTCCCTGCGGATTCGTACACTACGCGGCTCCCGTCCGTGCTCGCATGACGGACATAAAAGGCCTCATTATCTGTGTGGCGCCTCAGATCCTGACCACTTGCCGTCACAGAGTAGAGGTTCCCGTACCCCTCGTGGTCCGAAAGGAAGGCAAGACGGCCACCGACCCACATCGGATCGGCCAGGTTGCCGTTGAGTTCAGGCAGGAAGCGCCGAAAATCACCGGAACCATCCGGATCAATCCAGAGCTTGCCCGCGGTACCTCCCCGATACCGCTTCCACCAGGCCTGTTCACGAGTCATGACGCTGCTGATGACAACGGGGCGCTCGTCCCCGACAGCTTCCCCATGAACAATGGCGTCAAGCGGTCCATAAGGCACGACGTTACCCGGGGAACCATCCACGGGAAGCGTGTACGCCCAGGTATGCCGGGGATCCTCGTGCCGGAAAGCGCTCGTCGCGATGACCTGACCGTCTGCAGTGAAGCCCTTCACTCTGGTGCTCTGATGCCCCCAGTAGGTAAGCCGACGGAAGTTCCCCCCGTTTGCATCAGCAGCAACTACCTCCGGTGCGGCGCCCTGTACCACTGTCCAAGCGATGGTGGAGCCATCGGGGGAGAATCGCGGGTTCCGTACCGGCTGTTGGAGCGACGATATTCTCCACGCGCGCCCGCCCGAGACCGGGACAACCCAGACATCGTTCTCCGCTGCGAAAGTGAGGAGATCTCCGGACAGATGCGGATAGCGTAGGTAGTGAGAGGAAGCCATCATCCGATCATAACCACTCCCGTACCGCCCGCTCAGACGGCGTCGCTATTGTGGACACTGGCGATTCTCCATACTCCTTCCTCTCTAACCAGGACGAAAACGAGGTCCTGCAGCGTCGATTCCGCGACCTCGCGCACGGCAGCACCTGAAGCGTCCATTTCGGTGTAGCCGGACATGACGGCCGTCGCGGTGACCGCTGTGGCGCCCTCCGGAACGGGGAATGACTCCGCCGGCGCGGCCTTCTCCAGACGGATACTCAACCCATTGAAGACGTGGCCACGTTCCTGCAACCCGGCCATGATCTGCCGGTCGGCGGCCATAGCGTCCGAATCCTTGACGTTCACAACCGGCAGGAGGCCCGCTTCCCCTGTTGCGAGGAACATAGCTCTCACGGCAACGAGGGCGGACAGAGCTGTTACCGGGTTTTCGTCCGCCAGACGCTGCGTCATCTCGTCAGTGAGTGCCGTGTCCTTCGCTGGAGCATTCCCGCTTCTGGAGTCCGCCGGAGCGCCTCCCGCTGCAGGCTTTGCCGGAACACCCGCGGGCGCATCCAGCGTGTCCTTGAATTCAGCAGACCCACGTTCTGAATGAGGAACACTGCTGCCCAAGGTGTCCAGAAGCTGCGGACCGAGCAGCAGAACTCCACACAGCACCAGCAGTGCGGCGGCGCCCCGGATGACAGAACCCATCCCCGTTCCTTCCGAGTTACGCGCGCTCCGGCGCCGGGCCCTGGAAGGTTGTCGGTTCAGCTTCCCGCGAGAACCGTCCGCGCGGCGCGACCGCTCCGCGCGGGTTGATGGGTGTGCGGACTTTGTCGGTTTCCGGAGCGTCGTCGGGATCTTCGTCGCGTATATCCGCGCGAGGGCTTCGGGCAGCCGGCGCCGGGTCCCCTTCGTGGAATCGGCAGTGGCGCGCCTGGTGAGCAGTTGGGGCAACACAGAAGGGTGCACGGCTGCGACGAGGTCCAGCGGCTGTGCTGGCGCCGCTCGCAGCACGGCATCCGCCAACTCATTGGCGCTCGGGCGTTCGCCGTGGTCGTCGTGCAGTGCGGCTTCAAGGATATGGAGCAATTCGCCCGGCACGCCAGGCACGAGCAGGCTCAGCGGCGCCCGATCCCTGGCCCGGTCGGGTGGGTTGCCGGTCAGTGAGTACCACCCGACTGCGGCAGCTGAGAACACGTCGGAAGCAAAACCGGCGGAGAGGCTTGGCAGCAGGCCCGCCTCGGCGAAGCCCGCCGTGCCGCGAGCATGATCTGCCGCTTCCCCCAGCATGCGTCCGACGCCGAGATCAGCAAGTAGCGGCTTTCCATCGGCCGTGAACAGCACGTTGCCCGGCGATACATCGCCATGCTGAATGGCGGAGGAGTGCAGGTATGCCAGTGCCTGTGCTATCGGCCCAAGGACAGTGATGCATTCACCGACGCTCAACCGACCGCGGGCCGTCACCAGATTGAGGAGTGATCCTCCGCCGGCATAGTCCATCAGGAGTCCCGGACCACGGTCTGTACTGACGACGTCGCGGATTCCCAGGAGATGAGGGTGCTTCAGCGCGCCCAGAACAGCGAGCTCCCGATCAAGTGGAGTTAGGGACCCATCCCTGCCTTCAAGCTCTGCTCGTGAAAGAGGTGTAGTCGTGGGGAACACTTTGAGAGCGCTGAAAATACCCGTGCGTTGATCCTCGACCAGCCAGACATGAGCGCTACTGCCGACGCCCAGTAGCCTTCCTGTGCGATACCCACCGAGCCTGGGAGGCTGCTGTGCCTCTGGACGATCGGTAGAAGTCGCTTCCCGTGCTGCGGCCGTCTGGCGTCGAAAGTTGTCCATGGTGACAAGTCTTGGCTACTCGCGCTCCCGGCGCAGAAGTTATCCACACTCTGTCCACATTCACGAATGTGGGATCGCCGCCCACCCGGGTCTACGCTTGAGGAATGACGCTGGAGTTCTCCCGAATCGGATTCGATCCCCACTTCGTCGACTACCGGGACGGATGGGACCGACAAAAGACGCTGCATGAATCAGTGATTGCCGGTACGTCGCCCAGCACTGTTCTCCTCCTCGAACATTCGCCGGTCTACACCGCAGGAAAACGGACCGAGGAAGACGAAAAGCCGTTCGATGGGACCCCCGTTGTACCGGTTGACCGGGGAGGCAAACTTACCTGGCATGGCCCGGGTCAATTGGTGGGCTACCCCATCCTCGCCCTTCCTGAGCCCACCCGCGTTGCCGACTATGTCGGAATTCTCGAGGATGTCATCATCGCGGTCCTCAGCGACTATGGGATCACCGGAATTCGAATCGAAGGCAGATCCGGAGTCTGGTTATCAGGTGATTCCCAACGACCGGCGCGGAAGATTGCTGCTATCGGCATCCGCATCAACCGGCGGGTAACCATGCACGGATTCGCGATCAATTGCAGCAACGATCTCGCGCCCTTTGCGCAGATTGTGCCCTGCGGTATTACTGACGCCGGTGTCACGAGCATCTCCAAGGAGATCGGTCGCTCCGTATCACCGGTCGACATCGTTTCGCGCATTGAAGAAGAACTGCGCAACAATGAGGCGTCGCTGGTGCTCGGTCCCGAAGGCAATCGCCAGCTAGCCGAGACAGCACAGGCCGTCGGCAACGACCGGCCGGAAGGAGTCTTACTGTGAGCCTGGCCCCCGAGGGAAGGCGCCTGCTGCGCGTCGAAGCACGGAACGCCGCAGTCCCGGTCGAGCGCAAGCCGGACTGGATCAAGGCCAAGGTCAACATCGGTCCCGAGTTCGTGGGAATGAAGAACCTCGTGAAGAAGGAAGGCCTGCACACCGTCTGCGAGGAAGCAGGTTGCCCCAACATTTTCGAGTGTTGGGAGGACCGGGAGGCAACATTCCTGATCGGCGGTTCAGAATGCACCCGGCGGTGCGATTTCTGTCAGATCGACACAGGCCGGCCTGCACCGCTGGACCGCAGCGAGCCCTTCAAGGTCGCGCAGTCCGTACAGACCATGAACCTGCGCTACGCCACCGTTACGGGGGTGGCACGCGATGACCTCGAAGATGAGGGGGTGTGGCTCTATGCGGAAACTATTCGTCAGATCCACTCGCTCAACCCGGGAACCGGCGTCGAGATCCTGATTCCTGACTTCTCCGGCAAACCGGAACACATCGCCGGAATTTGCGACGCCCGTCCGGAGGTTTTCGCCCACAACGTGGAGACGGTCCCGCGCATCTTCAAGCGCATCCGTCCAGCCTTCCGCTATGAACGGTCGATGGACGTCATCACGCAGGGCAGGGACCACGGCATGGTGACAAAGTCGAACCTGATCCTCGGGATGGGTGAAACCCGCGCGGAAATCTCGGAAGCACTGCGCGACCTTCATTCCGCAGGTTGCGACCTGATTACAATCACCCAGTACCTGCGTCCCAGTGAGCGGCACCTTCCGGTGGATCGCTGGGTCAAGCCGCAGGAGTTTGTGGAACTTCAGCAGGAGGCTGACGAGATCGGCTTCCTCGGCGTCATGAGCGGTCCGCTTGTGCGGTCTTCCTACCGCGCCGGCCGTCTCTGGGCACGGGCGATGCGAAAGAAGGGCCTTGAATTACCTCCTGAGCTTGCTCACATTGAGGATTCGGGAAGCACTCTGCAGGAAGCTTCGAGTCTCATTCCCGGCTGACGTAGCGTCACGAGGCGCAAACCTTCGCTCGGACGTTCGCGCTGCGCGCGGACGTCCGATGCGTTAGGTATCCCGTAGACTTAATGCACTATGGCCAACAGTACTGACAACAGCTCAAACGCCACCTCGGACCCAGACGGATCGGGCTCGCGGCGCCGCCTCTTCTCACGGAAGCCGAAGGCCGCCAAGCCGGCCAAAAAGCCGGGAACGCTGAAGCGTATCGGCGAGGTCTTCGCGATGACGCGGCGCAACGATCCAAACGTTATCTGGATTATGGTGCTGGCGTTCCTGGCGGTTGTTGCCGTCGGGCTGCTCATCGGTTTCCTGATCCGCAACGTCGTGACCATGCTTATCATTGCCATCCCACTGGCATTCCTCGCAGCACTCTTCATCCTGTCGAGACGGGCTGAACGCGCTGCGTTCTCGCAGATCGAGGGGAAACCCGGCGCATCAGGAGCGGCCCTCAGTGTCCTGCGCCGGGGCTGGATCCTGAAGGATGAGCCGGTCGCAGTGAACGCTCGTACCCAGGACGCCGTTTTCCGTGCGATCGGGCGGCCCGGCATCGTCCTCGTGGCGGAGGGGCCAGTGAATCGCGTCAAACCGCTGGTCAACGCAGAACGGGTCAAAATGAACAGGATTGTGCCCGGTGTGCCGGTTCAGGTTGTCCATGCCGGCAACGGAGAGGGGCAGGTTCCGCTTCAGCGCATCTCGAAGAAACTGCAGAAGATGAAGAAGAACCTCACGCGTCAGGAAGTCTCTGCCGTTGACAAGCGGCTGAGCGCGCTGGGTACCCGGATGCCGATTCCCAAGGGAGTGGACCCGTTCAAGGCCCGCCCGGATCGCAAGGCGATGCGGGGCCGCTAGATCCGTACCAAGGCGGTTCGAACGGCTCTGTCATGCAAGCCGCGCTGATCCTCATCGAAGACAACTGCCGGAATCACCAGGCAGATGAGCAGGGTACGCACAATCGCTGCTCCCAGCCCTGCGGGCGTGCCCTCCAGCCGTTGCACCTGCATGCCGAAGACGCGGTGTCCCACGCTATATCCCAGTGACCCGACGAGCAGCATCTGTTCGAGTGCGAAGATGCCGAGCGTTGCAGTACCGTCGTATCCAAAAAATGCCGCCGAGATCAGGCTGCACAGCGCCCAGTCGATAGCGAGAGCGCCTAGCCGGCGCCCAGGACGGGCGATTGAACCTGCGCCGTTCCGTGGCCGGCCCAGGCGCTGACCCGGCCAGTGGCCGTCACCCCGCGACGGCGGTCCTTCAAGCCACGAACTGATGTCTCTGCGGTCAACCACCGCTCCACTCTATCCTGCATCACTCGGGCATTCCGGCTCTGTGGACCTGCTCTGTCCAACTGGATGCAGTCCCCCCGATACAGTCCTACTCGTAGCGCGGGGGCGCTACCGATAGGGTGGAACAAGAGCACGTATGCGTAGCTGCCGGCTTAAGTTACATGCCGGAAACATTTGCGACACCAGTGGGTAACTGCGCATTCATAGTGTGGAGGCTGTTGCGACCGCAGCAGGTCAACCCTTGTGGCGTCTCCCCCGCGCTACCGGCCCCGGTCGCTCTTCCCGAATATGCGTAAGGAGCATAATCCGATGTTCAAGAATGCGGACGAAGTCCTCAAGTACATCGTCGACGAAGATGTGAAGTTCGTCGACGTCCGATTCACCGACCTCCCCGGCGTGCAGCAGCACTTCAATGTCCCGGCGAAATCGGTTGACGCCGACTTCTTCGTTCACGGTCAGCTCTTCGACGGATCCTCGATCCGAGGGTTTCAGGGCATCGCCGAATCCGACATGCAGCTGATTCCGGACGTCACTACCGCATTCATCGATCCTTTCCGGATCGAGAAGACGCTGGCACTGAATTTCTCCATCGTCAACCCCCGCACGGGTGATCCGTACCATCGTGATCCGCGCGGTGTCGCAGAGCGCGCCGAAGCATACCTGTCCTCTACAGGCATCGCGGACACCGCGTTTTTCGCTTCGGAGGCAGAGTTCTACATCTTCGAGAACATCCAGTATGAATCCAGCCCGCAAGGGAGCTTCTACAAGGTTGACTCCATTGAAGCCCCTTGGAACAGCGGTCGTGAGGAGGTTGGCGGCAACCTCGGCAACAAGACCCCGTTCAAGGGCGGCTATTTCCCTGTTGCCCCGGTGGACAAGCAGGCGGACCTCCGTGACGCAATCTGCGTTGAGCTGGATGCAGTGGGTCTTGAGGTTGAACGTTCGCACCACGAGGTGGGAGGTGCGGGGCAGGCGGAGATCAACTACAAGTTCACCACAATGGTCCATGCTGCCGATGACCTGCAAAAGTTCAAGTACATCGTCAAGAACGTTGCCAATGCCTGGGGAAAGTCGGCAACATTCATGCCCAAGCCGATCTTCGGTGACAACGGTTCCGGCATGCACTGCCACCAGTCACTGTGGAGCAACGGCGAGCCGCTGTTCTACGACGAGCGCGGTTATGCCGGCCTGTCGGATCTTGCGCGCTGGTACATCGGCGGCGTACTGAAGCATGCCTCGGCCGTGCTCGCGTTCACCAACCCCACCGTGAACTCATACCGCCGCCTGGTGAAGGGCTTCGAAGCCCCCGTCAATATGGTCTACTCGCAGGGCAACCGCTCCGCAGGTATCCGCATCCCGATCACCGGTTCCAACCCGAAGGCCAAGCGCATCGAGTTCCGCGCCCCGGACCCTTCATCCAACCCGTACCTCGCCTTCGCCGCGCAGTTGATGGCCGGCCTGGACGGAATCAAAAACCGCATTGAACCGGCCGACCCGATCGACAAGGACCTCTACGAGCTCCCCGCTGAAGAGGCCAAGGATATCCAGAAGGCTCCCGGTTCCCTTGAGGAAGCGTTGCTGGCTTTGGAAGCCGACAATGAGTTCCTGCAGGCCGGTGGTGTGTTCACCCAGGACCTGATCGACACCTGGATTGCGTACAAGCGAGAGGTGGAAATCACTCCGCTCGCTGCACGCCCGAACCCCTACGAGTTTGAGCTGTACTACGGCGTTTAGGCACCACGCACCTCAATCAGCAGCAGGGCCGCACTCCGGTGCGGCCCTGCTGCTGTCTCACTGCTGCTGTCCAAGGTCACTCGCCGTCAATCGCCATACCCGTAAAACGAGCGCTCGAAAATTGCACGGCTCCGCCTGGTCAAGCGCAGGTAGTCCTCCTCAAGCTCCGTCCCCTGCCCCGGACCGTAACCACACCAGCGCGCAACGGCTTCAAGGTCTCGGCGGGAGGAGGGCAGCAGGTCCGATTGCCTGCCGCCCCACACCGTGTTTGCAGCCCTCACACGTGAGGCGAGCCGCCAGCTTGATCGGAGAGTGTCGACGTCGCCGGCAGGCAGAAGCCCCTGCTCCTCGACCGCGTCCATCGCCTCGAGCGTCGATGTTGTCCTCAGGGACGGCGAGCCGTGCGCGTGCTGCAGTTGCAAGAGCTGAATGAGCCACTCAACATCGCTGAGGCCGCCCCTGCCCAGCTTGACCTGGCGTGATGGATCGGCACCGCGCGGCAGCCGTTCCGATTCCATCCGCGCTTTGAGGCGGCGTATCTCCCGCAGGTCACCCTCTGTCACGTCCCGTTCGTAGCGAAGAGGATCTATCAGCTGCAGGAAATCCGATGCCAGCCTATCGTTTCCCGCCATCGGCGAGGCCCGCAGCAGCGCCTGAGATTCCCAGACCAGGGACCATCGCCGGTAGTACTCGCGGAACGATTCGAGGGAACGAACGATCGGGCCCTGCTTACCCTCCGGGCGCAGGTCTGCATCGATCTCCAAAACACGCTCCGCCATGATCGGAGGCGAGCAGGGCTGCTGTAGGAACTGCCGCAGCCTGCCGACGATCTGCTCGGCCTGCTTCTGCGCAGCAGCTGGATCAGCTCCATCCCGCGGCCGGTGGACATACATGACGTCGGCGTCGGAGCCATAAGTGATCTCCCGTCCGCCCTGGCGACCCATGGCAATAACGACGACGTCGGTCAGCGCCTGCTCCCCGGCATACACCTCCGCCTCCGCTACGTTGAGAGCGCCAAGAATGGCGGCCCGGTCCGCATCGGCAAGTGCAGGCCCGACGTCCTCCTGCTTGAGCAACCCTGAACTGTCCGCGATGGCGATCCGCAGAATTTCACGACGGCGGATCAATCGGATGAGGCGCATCGCCTCCTTTGGTGCGGGGTGGCGGGACATCTTCGATTGGATCTCCTGCCATTGTGTTTCGAACGCAACGGGCCTCAGCTCCTTGTCCGAGCCGAGCCATTTCGTTGATTCAGGAGAGACCTCCAGCAGATCGGTGATGAATCTGCTGGAGGACAGGATGTGGCACAACCGCTCCGCCGCTGCCTTGGAGTCCCGAAGCATTCCGAGGTACCAGTGCGTCTCCCCCAGTGCTTCGCTTAGGCGTCGGAAACCCAACAGCCCTGCATCCGGATCCACACCGTCAGCGAGCCAGTCGAGCAGGACGGGCAACAGTTGCCGCTGCAATGCCGATCTTCGGCTGATTCCCGTTGTTAGTGCTTCAATATGTCGCAGGGCCCCGCGTGGATCCAGATAACCGAGGGCAGCAAGACGAGCGCTGGCTGCCTCCGGAGTCAACCGGACCTCGTCAGCGCTGAGATTCGCCGCCGCGTTGAGCAGCGGCCGGTAGAAGATGGCCTCATGCAGGCGTCGTACCAGGCGTTTGGTCTGCTGCCATTCTTCGGTCAGCGCAGCTGCGGTGGGCCGGGTCTCCAGCAGAGAGCTGGCTGATGACTTGGCGAGCGCCTTCAGGCTCGCTTCGTCGTCGGGCATGAGATGGGTGCGGCGCATCTGAACCAGTTGGATGCGGTGCTCGAGGACGCGCAGGAAGCGGTAGGCCTGGTCGAATTGCTGGGCATCCCGCCGGCCGATATAGCCGGCTGAGCTCAGTGCGGCGATGGCCGTCGTGGTGGCGCGGGTCCTGAGCGTTTCGTCAACTTTCCCGTGGACCAGCTGGAGCAACTGCACCGTGAACTCAACATCGCGCAGTCCTCCTGCCCCGAGCTTCAGCTGCCGGTTGACCTCGTGGGAGGGGATGTTGTCGGTGACCCGCCGGCGCATCGCCTGAACGGATTCAACAAATCCATCGCGTTCCGATGAGGTCCAGACGAGGTCGGACACCGCTTGGGCATAACGCTCGCCCAATGCCGGATCCCCCGCGATTGGACGTGCCTTGAGCAACGCCTGGAACTCCCAGGTCCGGGCCCAGCGCGCATAGTAGGTCAGGTGGGAGTCCAGGGTGCGGACAAGCGGGCCGTCCTTTCCCTCAGGGCGAAGATTTGCATCCACCTCCCACAGTCCCGGTTCCCGTCCGGCCGACGTCACCGCCCGAGAAATGCCGGCGGCCAATGCGGTCCCGACGCGCACGGCGGTTTCTTCCTCAAGGCCCTCAGCGTCGATGACGTAGATGACATCGACATCCGAGATGTAGTTCAGCTCTCCGGCTCCGCATTTACCCATTCCGATCACCGATAACTTGACGGCCGCCACCTGTGCAGTCGGGAAGGTTGTCGCCAGTTCCGCGCGCGAGACCGCCAGGGCTGCCTCGAGTGCCGCTGCGGCAAGGTCGGACAGCTCCTGGCCGACCGTGGGGAGAAAATCGGTGGGTGATGCCGCACCGAGGTCCCGTATGGCCAGCTCGGTAAGGTGCCGGCGATAGACCGTGCGCAGGGCGCGGTATGCGTCCTCGCCGGATACCGCCGCGACGGGATTGGCATCTCCCGCGTCAGCACCGACAGACCGCAAAAGCGATTGCCGCAGCACCGCCGCGTCCACCCGCCCGGGCTCTGCACTTGTCCCAACCCGGACCACATCGGAGTGCTCCGGATGGCGCATGAGGAATTCAGCGAGCGCTTCAGAGGCCCCGAGCAACCGGAAGAGGGACTCAGCGCCGGAGCCCCCAAGCCGCACGAGGTCGGCCAGTTCGGGTTGGACCGCGAGAAGGCGAACGAGGGACTGAAGTGCCAGGTCCGGATTAGCCGCGACAGTGAGCCCGTTGAAGAGCCGGTCCTCCGGTATATCCGCAAGTTCTGCCGCAGCCAGAAACCGGGTGCTCTTGTCGAGGTCCGTGAAACCCCTGCTGATCAGTTCCCTGTTCAGGCTCATGGACAACTTCCTTTATGCCTAGAGGATGCCGAGGTTGCGCCTGAGCTCGTAGGGGGTTACCTGGATTCGATAGTCATGCCACTCCGCACGCTTGTTGCGGAGGAAATTCTCGTAGACCTGCTCGCCGAGGATCTCAGCCACAAGTTCCGAATCCTCCATGGCCCGCACGGCGTCGTGAAGGCTCGCCGGCAACGGATCGTGACCCATGGCGCGCCGCTCCGCGGCTGTCAGGCTCCAGACGTCATCCTCTGCTCCCGGCGGCAGTTCGTAGCCCTCCTCGATTCCCTTCAGACCGGCACCCAGCAGCACGGAGTACGCGAGGTATGGGTTTGTTGCGGAATCTATACCGCGGTATTCAATGCGGGCGGATTGCCCCTTGTTCGGCTTGTACAGCGGAACGCGCACCAGCGCGGAACGGTTGTTGTGACCCCAGGAAAGGTAGCTTGGTGCTTCGCCGCCGCCCCAGAGACGCTTATAGGAGTTGACGAACTGATTGGTGACTGCCGTGAATTCCGGTGCGTGGCGAAGGATGCCTGCGATGAACTGGCGTGCCGTTTTGGACAACTGGAACTCGGCGCCGGCTTCGAAAAACGCGTTGGTGTCCCCCTCGAAGAGCGAAAAGTGCGTATGCATCCCGGAGCCCGGGTGATCGGAAAAAGGCTTGGGCATGAAGGTGGCGTAGCTGTCCTGCGTCAGCGCTACCTCTTTGATGACTGTGCGGAATGTCATGATGTTGTCGGCAGTCTGCAGCGCATCGGCGTAACGCAGGTCGATCTCATTTTGCCCCGGACCGGCCTCGTGGTGGCTGAACTCGACCGAGATTCCGACAGATTCGAGCATCGCAACCGCGGTCCGCCGGAAATCCTGCGCCACGCCGCCCGGTACGTGATCGAAGTAACCCGCCTGGTCCACCGGAACAGGCTGACCGTCTGCGCCGAGCTCGTCAGACTTGAGAAGGTAGAACTCGATTTCCGGGTGGGTGTAGCAAGTGAATCCCATGTCCGCCGCTTTAGCGAGGGTCCGTTTCAGCACGCCGCGCGGGTCAGCTGATGACGGCTGGCCATCCGGGGTCAGGATGTCGCAGAACATCCTGGATGTCTGCTCTTTTTCACCGCGCCAGGGCAGGATCTGAAACGTCGAGGGATCCGGCTGGGCAAGCATGTCGGACTCGAAAACCCGGGCGAGGCCCTCAATCGAGGAACCGTCGAAGCCGAGGCCTTCCTCGAAAGCACCCTCGACTTCCGCGGGAGCAAGGGCAACCGACTTCAACGAGCCGACGACGTCGGTGAACCACAGCCGGACAAAACGGACGTCGCGTTCCTCGATGGTGCGTAGGACGAACTCCTGCTGCCGATCCATTCCAACCTCTTTCCCACTCATCCCGTTGTCTTTCCGACCTCCCGTACAACCAGGTGCCTACTCCCCGGTCCGCTGCTCACTTTACTGACAATGGACCGTCAGCGCGGGCACCGGCGTGCGGAGAGCCGCACCCGTACAGTATGTCCGGCTTGTGTTACGACGGCGTTACCCGTGAAGTAGGCTCGTGGTCATGAATTTCGCGGAAACTCCAGCCCCCTATGGAACCGGATCACAGGCCGGTGGTGCACCGTCCCAGCCGGTCCCGCGGATCCGGACACACCATCTCCAGGCGGCGAAAGACAGCGGCCGACGATTCGCCATGCTGACCGCGTACGACCAGTACGCAGCAGAAATCTTCGATGCTGCAGGCATAGAGGTGTTGCTTATTGGAGATTCCGCTGCGAATAATGTGCTCGGGCACGCCACCACACTGCCGATCACGCTCGACGAAATGATCCTTTTCTCCCGCGCCGTCACACGGGGAGCGAGCCGCTCTCTAGTGGTTGCGGACCTACCTTTCGGCAGCTATGAGGTCTCGCCTGCCCAGGGCGTGGAATCCTCCGTCCGTCTGATGAAGGAGGGACTGGTTCATGCGGTGAAAATGGAGGGCGGAGCGCACTATGCGGAAACAGTCCGCGCTATTGTGCGCGCAGGCATTCCCGTCATGGCACACGTCGGCTTCACACCGCAAAGCGAGCACTCCCTGGGCGGCTACCGGGTCCAGGGCAGGGGTGAGGCCGGACGGCAGGTAATTGATGACGCCGTAGCACTCGCGGAGGCCGGCGCCTTCTGCATTCTCATGGAGATGGTGCCGGCGGATGTAGCGGCTGAGGTGGACCGCGCTGTCAGCGTGCCCACCATTGGCATCGGTGCAGGCTCGGCGACCACCGGCCAGGTACTGGTGTGGCAGGACATGGCGGGCCTGCGCTCGGGCAAGCAGGCCAAGTTCGTCAAACAGTTCGCAGATGTTAGATCCGTGCTTTCCGATGCCGCTCGCACCTACGGCGATCAGGTCCGTGACGGAAGCTTCCCCGGTCCCGAGCACAGCTTCTAGCAGCTTCCGCAGAAGCTACTCCTCGTCCTGTGCGTCCCACGCACGGTTGCGCTCCTGAACCTTTTCCGGCGCGCGTTCCGCTTCTGCTCGCGTGGGATAGGGACCAATGAGTTGGCTCCAGTCGGACTGGGCATCTTCTTCAACCTCGTGGGTCCGAACGTTGTACCAGTACTGCACCATCGCGGCCTCCTTGGTCTTGCTTTCACTTTCGGCTTCGGTGGTTCCACACCGATAGGATCAAGAGTATGTCCCAGCATTCCTCCTCCGCACCCGTCGGCACGCTCATCGGGGGGACTATCAGTCCTCCCCGTAAGGTGCCGCGGTCAATTGAGCGTCCGGAGTATGTCGGCCGCCCCGGACCTGCCCGGTTCGAGGGATCCGAGGTCAAGTCGGCTGACACCATCGAGAAAATCCGCCGGGCAGGAAAGATAGCCGCGCAAGCCATCCAGGAAGTCGGCCGGCACATTACCCCCGGCGTCACCACTGACGAGCTCGACGCCGTTGGGCACCGGTTCCTGATCGAGCACAAGGCGTACCCTTCCACCCTCGGTTACCGCGGATTCCCGAAGTCTTTGTGCTCGTCGCTCAACGAGGTCATCTGTCACGGCATACCTGACTCCACCGAGCTCCGCGACGGAGACATCATCAACATCGACATCACCGCCTACATCGACGGTGTGCACGGGGATACCAACTACACCTTCCTCGTCGGCGACGTCGACGAGGATTCCCGCCTGCTGGTGGAGCGCACCCGGGAGGCTCTGAACCGGGCTATCAAGGTGGTTGCCCCGGGACGGGAAATTAACGTCATCGGCCGTGCCATTGAGTCCTACGCGAAGAGATTCGGCTACGGTGTTGTGCGGGACTTCACGGGTCACGGAGTCGGAGAGGCTTTTCACACCGGGCTGATCATCCCGCATTATGATGCCGCGCCGGCCTACAACCGCGTCATCGAGCCCGGGATGGTATTTACGATCGAACCGATGCTCACGCTTGGAACCATTGAGTGGGATATGTGGCCTGATGACTGGACTGTGGTCACCCGGGATCGTCAGCGCACCGCGCAGTTCGAGCACACGCTCGTGGTGACTGAGACCGGCGCCGAAGTCCTGACGCTTCCCTAGCAAGACCAAGCACCACCTCCGCGCATTACCGGCAAGGCGCGGACCAAACACACCCGAGAGAATTACTGGAGAAACATGGGCAAGAACAGCGGCAAGACGAAGGGCGGCAGGAACCTGCCTGCCACGGTCATCGGAATCGACATCGGTGGCACCGGCATCAAGGGCGGCATTGTTGACCTCACCGCCGGGGCCATCGTCGGTGATCGGTTCCGGGTGGAGACTCCCCAGCCGGCTACACCGGAGGCTGTCGCCGTCGTCGTCGCCGACATTGTTGCTGAACTGTCCGTCCGGGAGGGAGCGCCGCCTGCAGGCCTGCCGATCGGGGTGACCTTCCCGGCCATCATCCAGCACGGTGTGGCGCGCTCGGCGGCGAATGTCGATGAGAGCTGGATCGACACCGATGTGGACGCACTGTTTACCAAGGTCCTCGGACGCGACGTGCACGTTATCAATGATGCTGACGCCGCCGGCCTCGCAGAGGTTCAGTACGGCGCGGGCAAGGGCGTCGACGGTACGGTCCTTGTCATCACACTCGGTACCGGGATTGGTTCCGCTTTCATCTTCGACGGCAAGCTGGTTCCGAACGCAGAGCTTGGCCACCTTGAAATAGACGGGCACGACGCCGAGACCCAGGCTTCAGCCGTAGCCCGCGAACGACTGGGACTGAGTTGGGATGAGTACTCCGTCAAGCTGCAGCGCTACTTCTCCCACGTCGAATTCCTGTTCTCGCCTGAACTCTTCATTGTGGGCGGCGGCATTTCGAAGCGAAGCAAGGACTTCCTTCCCAATCTTTCCCTGCGAACGCCCATCATTCCTGCCGAGCTCCGGAATCACGCCGGCATTGTGGGAGCAGCGCTTCAAGCGGCGCTTCACTTCAAGAGCCAGCCGGTCGAAGCGAAATAGCGGGTGGTGCCGGTGGTGGCGGCGGCTTCCCCTCCGCAGCCACCACCGGAGATTATGTGGCGGTGAGCGGCCGCTGCTTACCCGATGGGACCCGGGCCGCCGCATTCTCCGCTTCGAGGCGGAGCTTCTCGATAGCCTTCTCGAAGTCCTCGAGGGAGTCGAAGCCCTGGTACACGCTGGCGAAGCGAAGGTAGGCTACCTGGTCCAGCTTCTGGAGCGGCCCAAGAATAGCCAGCCCAACCTCGTGGGCGTCGATTTCAGCGACGCCGCTTGCACGAACAGCCTCCTCGACGTCCTGCGCCAACAGTGCGAGGTCATCCTCAGTGACAGGCCGCCCCTGGCAGGCCTTGCGCACGCCGCTGATGACCTTGCTGCGGCTGAAGGGCTCGGCAACGCCGGACCGTTTGATGACCGACAGGCTGGTGGTTTCCACGGTAGTGAATCGCTTGCCGCATTCGGGACACTGGCGCCGACGGCGGATCGCTGATCCATCATCGGTGAGACGGCTGTCAACGACACGCGAGTCGGAACTGCGGCAGAACGGACAGTGCACTCCACCCTCGTTTCAACTCTGGCGAACAGCGTATTCATCGGATACGACGCAACTTTTCAACGGCGTCCGGAAACCATTCTAGAACTAGATGTAGTGAAACTACAACCATGTCATTACTAGATGTGGTGGTTTGGCACTCAGGGACAGGAGCGGTCAGCCGGAGTACCCGTCAGGAAAAGCGCACCCGCACCGCATCGCCGTGTCCCGGCAGATCCTCAGCCTGAGCAAGCTGAACAACATGCTCACTCACCTCCCGCAGGGCGTCTGCGCTGTAGTCGATCACCTGCATTGCCCGCAGGAAGGTGAACACGCTCAGCCCGGAAGCAAACGCCGCCGTGCCGGCTGTGGGCAGGACGTGATTCGAGCCCGCGCAGTAGTCGCCCAGGCTCACCGGACTGTAGTCGCCCACGAAGATCGCCCCCGCGTTCTTGATACGCGCCGCTACTGCTGGCGCCTGATCCGTGTGGATCTCCAGGTGTTCCGCGGCATACGCGTCACATACCGCAATACCGTGGTCAATGTTGTCCACCAGGATGGTGCCCGATTGAGGCCCGCCCAGCGCAGTTTCGACCCGCTCGCGGTGCCGGGTGGACTTCGCCTGGATCGACAGCTCCGCCCGGACGGCAGCAGCCAGTTCAACCGAAGGCGTGATCAGTACCGAGGCGGCGTTCGGGTCATGTTCGGCCTGGCTGATCAGGTCCGCGGCAACCAGTCGCGGCTGCGCCGTCCCGTCTGCCAACACAGCGATCTCCGTGGTGCCGGCCTCAGCGTCGATCCCGACCATGCCCTTGACCAGCCGCTTCGCTGTGGCGACGTAGATGTTCCCCGGGCCCGTGACAACGTCCACCGGCTCAATCGCGTTACGATCCTCCTCGCCTGACACACCGTGTGCGAAGGCGGCAATCGCCTGGGCACCGCCGATGCCGTAGACCTCCTTGACACCGAGCAGTTCCGCCGCGGCAAGAATCACCGGGTGCGGCAGTCCCCCGAATTCCTTCTGCGGCGGCGATGCCAGTGCAATGGACTGAACGCCGGCAGCCTGTGCAGGTACAACATTCATGATGACCGACGAGGCGAGGACCGCAAGCCCACCGGGGACATAGAGCCCCACCCTGCCAACGGGCACCCACCGCTGCGTCAGGGCAGCTCCAGGTCGGATCTCGACGACGACGTCCTGCGGTTTCTGCGCCAGGGCAAAGACACGGGCGCGGTCAATGGACTCCTCCAGCGCGGCCCGCACGTCAGGCGAGAGCGCCCGAAGTGCCTCACTTAAAGCCTCAGCCGGCACCCGCGGGTGGAACTGTTCAACGCCGTCGAACCGCTGCGCCAGCTCGCTGAGCGCGTCGAATCCGCGTGACCGGACAGCAACAATAATGTCTTCAACGCGGGAGGCGACCGATTCGAACGACGACGTGGTGCTCCTCGGCATCGCGGCACGGAGTTCGGCGGTGGATAGATGTGTCCCGCGCAGGTCGATCGTGCGGAAGGCGTCGAATGATCCGGGAGCGGTCTGAGCAGTCACAGCCGCAATTCTACCGGCGGCTGTCCTGGCTTCTGCCCACGACGGAAAGGGTGCGCTACCGATTCCGCCGGATAAGCAGCAGCCCGAGCAGCGAGGCCAGGAAAACCACCAACGCTGCGGCTGCGGGCCAGACCAATGCCACACCGAGCGAACGCAGCACAAAAGGAAATTCGCCGTCACCGCCGGAAAACAGGGCTCCAAGCCCCTGCCCAACCAACACAGCAAGGACGGATCCCACCATGCTTCCGCCCACGGCCGCGCACACACGCTGCCACGCGCCGGGCAGGTCGATACGGTTAGTCAACAGCCATCCGACGACGACGCCGGCCAGCAACTGCAATCCGCCGAGCACAAGGTCCCGGATCAGCCAGGACTCAGCGTTGGCCCTGTCTCCATAGAATCCGCCACCAGGCGACGCGAACCACCAGAGGACGCCGAGCACCGGTCCGAGCACAGTCGTTGCCGCGGCCCACCAGAGCAACGACGACGGCGGCACCGCCGTCTCCGCGGCGGGACCGGCATAGACCGCTGGTGGATACGTACCCGGCTCCGCTGCTGATTCCTGCGTCCGTCTCATCTAACCGTTCCCAATCTGTCGGAACTCATGCATCGAGGCACGTTGGTCCAAGAAGCACCTTGAGGTCCCCGAACAACGCCGGCGTCGGGTTGACCCGAAGGTCAACCGGCAGCGATAGCACTGACATCTGGCGTTCCTTACGGACATGCAGCCGCACCTCGGAGTTGCCCCGGTGCTGTCTCAGCACTGAGCCGAGTTCATGGATTACGGGTTCGGTAGCCCTGTGGTGAAGCATGGAAATGACCACCGGGCCGGAGTGGCCCTCCGTCAGATCCGGAACGGAAAGTTCCTGGGCGTTGAGGGTGACCGCGCCGTCGTCGCGCCGTTGCAGGCGTCCGCGAACCACCACGATTAAATCCTCCTCGAGTACCGACGCGATCGGTCCGTAGACCTGCCCGAAGAACATCACTTCCATCGATCCGCCAAGATCTTCAATTTCGGCCCTGGCGTAGGCGTTTCCGCTATTCTTGGCGATGCGGCGCTGGAGAGAGGTGATCATTCCGGCAATGGTCACGGGGGCGCCGTCGGCCGGGCCGTCTTCGCCGATAATGGAGGTGATGGCGGAATCAGCATGTTGGCTGAGCAAGCCTTCCAGGCCCTGGAGGGGATGGTCGGATACGTAGAGGCCCAGCATGTCCCGCTCGAAAGCGAGCTTGTCCTTTTTTGCCCATTCCGGCAGGTCCGGAACCTCGACCGAAAGCCCGGTTCCGACGCCCGGATCATCGAAGGCGCTGAAGAGATCGAACTGGTTGGCGGCTTCATTACGCTTGAGCACGACGACGGAATCCACGGCTTCCTCGTGGATCATCGCCAGTGCGCGGCGGGGATGACCCAGAGAGTCGAAGGCACCGGCCTTGATGAGCGACTCGATCGTCCGCTTATTGCAGACGACGGCGGGCACCTTCTGCAGGAAGTCGGAGAAGGATTCAAACGCACCCTTCTCCTCCCGAGCAGCCACCATCCCGCCGACCACGTTTGCGCCGACGTTGCGAATTGCGCCCATCCCGAAGCGGATATCAGTCCCGACCGGAGTGAAGTTGACGCTCGACTCGTTGACGTCCGGGGGCAGCACTGTAATGCCCATCCGTCGGCACTCGTTGAGGTAGATGGCCAGCTTGTCCTTGTCATCGCCGACACTGGTCAGCAGTGCCGCCATGTATTCGGCAGGGTAGTGCGCCTTGAGGAACGCGGTCCAGTAGGACACCAGTCCGTACGCCGCGGTATGAGCCTTGTTGAAGGCGTAGTCGGAGAATGACTCAAGCACGATCCAGAGCTTGTCCATAGCCGACTGTGAATAACCGTTGGCCTTCATTCCGGCGAAGAAGTCCGCTTGCTGCTTGTCCAGCTCGGACTTCTTCTTCTTGCCCATGGCGCGGCGCAGCATATCCGCCTGGCCCAATGTGAAGTTCGCCAGCTTCTGTGCGGCCGACATAACTTGCTCCTGGTACACGATCAGGCCGTAGGTGCCGCCGAGAATCTCCTCCAGTGGTCCCTCGAGTTCTGGGTGGATCGGCTCGATCTCCTGCATTCCGTTTTTGCGCAGGGCATAGTTCGTATGTGAATTCACGCCCATGGGACCAGGGCGGTAGAGAGCGAGGACCGCTGAAATGTCTTCGAAGTTGTCGGGGCGCATGAGCTTCAGAAGCGAGCGCATGGGCCCGCCGTCGAGCTGGAAGACGCCAAGGGTGTCGCCACGCGCCAGCAGCTCATAAGACTCCCGGTCGTCGAGTTCGAGGTCTTCCAGAACGAGGTCCTCGCCCTGGTTGGCCTTGATGTTCTCAACGGCGTCGGTGATGATCGTCAGGTTCCTCAGACCGAGGAAATCCATTTTGATCAGGCCGAGACCCTCGCACGTGGGGTAATCGAACTGCGTGATGATCTGGCCGTCCTGATCACGACGCATGATCGGAATGATGTCGATCAGCGGGTCGGAGGACATGATGACCCCGGCCGCGTGCACACCCCACTGGCGTTTCAGCCCCTCCAGTCCCAGGGCTGTCTCGAATACCTTCGCAGACTCGGCATCGGTCTTCAGGAGTTCCCGCAGTTCCTCCGCCTCCGAGAACCGCTTGGCGTCCTTGTTGTGCACGTCCGCCAATGCGAGCCCCTTGCCCATGACGTCCGGCGGCATGGCCTTGGTGAGGCGCTCCCCCGTGGAGAACGGATAGCCCATCACACGCGAGGAGTCCTTGAGTGCCTGCTTGGCCTTGATGGTGCCGTAAGTGACGATCATGGCGACGCGCTCGTCGCCATACTTTTCAGTTACGTACCGGATGACCTCGGAGCGGCGGCGATCGTCAAAGTCCACGTCGAAGTCCGGCATGGAGACGCGCTCGGGGTTGAGGAACCGCTCGAAGATGAGGCCGTGCTTCAGGGGGTCCAGGTCCGTGATGCGCATGGCGTACGCCACCATGGAACCGGCACCGGATCCGCGCCCGGGACCCACCCGGATGCCGTTGTTCTTGGCCCAGTTGATGAAGTCGGCCACAACCAGGAAGTAGCCCGGGAAGCCCATCTGCGTGATGACGCCGACCTCAAACTCCGCCTGCTTGCGGACGTCGTCGGGTACGCCGGCCGGGTAGCGGTACTGCAGGCCCGTCTCGACTTCCTTAACGAACCAGGACTGCTCGTTCTCACCCTCGGGAACCGGAAAGCGCGGCATGTAGTTCGCCTTGGTGTTGAACTCGACGTCACACCGCTCGGCAATAAGCAGCGTGTTGTCGCAAGCCTCAGGGAAGTCACGGAAAATTGCCCGCATCTCGGCCGGCGACTTGAGGTAGAACTCATCGGCGTCGAACTTGAAGCGCTTGGGGTCCGCCATGGTGGAACCGGACTGCACGCACAGCAGCGCCGCGTGCGCCTTGGCATCCTCTGCATGGGTGTAGTGGAGGTCATTGGTGGCCACGAGGGGAAGGCCCAGTTCACGGGCGAGCTTGATGAGGTCCGCCTGGACGTTCCGCTCAATATCCAACCCATGGTCCATGAGTTCACAGAAGAAATTTTCGCGACCGAAGATGTCGCGGAAGTCGGATGCCGCCTGAACTGCCTCCCGGTACAGGCCGAGGCGCAGCTTTGTCTGGACTTCTCCCGAGGGGCAACCGGTGGTTGCAATCAGCCCTTTGCCGTAGGTCTGCAGCAGGTCGCGGTCCATGCGCGGCTTGTACAGATAGCCCTCCAGCGAAGCCAGCGAGGACATCCGGAAGAGATTGTGCATGCCCTCGGTGGTTTCCGACCACAGGGTCATGTGGGTGTACGCGCCCGCACCCGATACGTCATCGCGTCCGCCTCCTCCCCACTTGACACGCGTCTTGTCCGCACGGGCGGTGCCGGGCGTCAGGTAGGCCTCGACTCCGACAATCGGCTTCACTCCCGCATCACGGGCCTTGTTCCAGAAGTCGAAGGCCCCAAACACGAACCCGTGGTCGGTCGTGGCCAACGCGTTCATGCCGAGCTCCGCCGTATGGCTGAAGAGATCACTCAGGCGGGCAGCGCCATCGAGCATCGAGTACTCGGTGTGGTTGTGAAGGTGGACGAAGGAGTCCCGCGACGAAGCCGGGGCCACTGGGGATGAGGACGGAGCTGAGGAAACCACCAACTCATTCTAGCGAGCGCCGGGGACGCTTCCCGCGCGCCTGCAAGCGGGTGTCGGTCTCAGACCGTTCCGCCGGTCAGCGCATCGAGTGCATACTGCAGGTCCATGGGGAACCCGCTTTCAACGGCTACCCGTTCGCCGCTGCGCGGATGGTCAAACGAAAGCATGCTGGCGTGCAGCCATTGCCGGGTGAGTCCGAGCTCCGCCGCCAGCCGGGGGTCCGCCCCATACGTCAGGTCACCGGCGCATGGGTGGCGCAGAGCGGAGAAATGCACGCGGATCTGATGCGTACGCCCGGTCTCCAGGCGGACCTTGACGAGACTTGCCTTCCCGAACGCTTCCTCCACTGCGTAGTGGGTCACCGATGGACGGCCGTCCTCCATGACGGCGAACTTCCAGTCGTGCGCCGGGTGGCGGCCGATGGGCGCCTCGATAGTTCCCTGGAGCGGATCCGGTAGCCCCTGGACCAGCGCGTGATACTGCTTGTCTACGGTCCGATCCCGGAAAGCCTGCTTGAGCACGGTATAGGCATGCTCACTCTTGGCAACCACCATCGCTCCGGAGGTCCCAACGTCGAGTCTGTGGACTATACCTACCCGCTCAGGTGCACCGGTCGTGGAAATCCGGTACCCGGCAGCCGCCAGCGCTCCCACGACAGTGGGTCCCACCCATCCAGGGGACGGGTGAGCCGCAACTCCCACCGGCTTATCGATGACCACCAGGTCATCGTCGTCAAAAAGGATGCCCATTCCGTCAACCGGCTCGGCCACGATCCGCAAGGGATCGATTTTCTCCGGTACAACGACGGTGAGTGATCCGCCCGCGACGGCACGGGTTGACTTCTGGACGGGTGCACCGTCCATGGTGACGTTCCCCCCGCTGCACCATCCGGCAGCGACCGAACGGGATACCCCGGTCAACCCTGCCAACACCGCATCGATGCGTTGACCCGCAGCCGGCTCCGGAATGTCGAACGTAGTACTACGGACGCTCATCATCCACCACCTCGGCAGTGTCCGGGTCCTCCCGCTCCTCGTTGCTGCGTAGGCCGTCCATGCCGATGCCCCGCAGTGTCAGCAGACAAATGAGAATGACTCCACTGACCACGGCGATGTCGGCGATGTTGAAAATAGCGAAATTCGGCAGCGCGATGAAGTCGACGACATGCCCCTGACCAAATGTGGGCTCACGAAACAACCGGTCCGTGAGGTTCCCGACGGCGCCGCCCAATACCAATCCCAGTGCAACAGCCCAGCCTTTTGAAGCGACCTTACCGATCTGCGTGATGATCGCTATGGATACGAGGGCCTGAATGATGGTGAAGACCCAAGTAATCTCTGTTCCGATGGAAAACGCCGCCCCGGAATTGCGAATGAAATGCCAGCTCAGCACGGGCGGCAGCACCTCGGTGATCTGACCCTCCACCATGGTGGAAACGACCCAGATTTTGGTCAGCTGATCGATGATGTAGGCGACCAGTGCGAATGCAACCAGAAGCAGCGCGTAGCGGGCTCCGATGCGTTTGCCGTGCTTGCGGTGCGACCGGCCCGAATCGGGGCCTGAGACGGAAGGATGCTCGGTCATGGTGCTTTCAGTTGTACGCGCCGAAGAGGCGGCAGTGGACGCTTGGCTCTCTATTCAGGGTACGGCAGAGGCCAGCCGCCGGATAAACCGGCGACTGGCCTCGTGAGCTTTGGATCCTGCTTAGGCGTCTGCAGTTTCAGATGCAACGGAACCGCGGGAATCAAGGTCCCGGAGCTGACCTTCGATGTATGCCTTGAGACGGGACCGGTAGTCACGCTCGAAGCTACGCAGCTGCTCGACCTTGCGCTCGAGGACTGCTTTCTGCTGCTCCAGCGCGCCGAGTACCTTCCGGCTCTTTTCCTGAGCGTCATTGACGAGGCCACTGGCTTCGATCTGCGCTTCGGCGATGATTTTGTCGCGCTGCTCAACGCCGGCGTTGACGTACTCGTCATGAAGCTTCTGCGCCATCGCGAGGACACCCGCCGCAGACTCCGCGGTGCCGCCCTGCTGGACAGGTGCAGCGGCGGCAACCGGCTGGGCAGCCGGGCGCTCCTCAGCCTTCGGTGCCTCCACCTTGGGCTCCTCAGGCTTTTCCTCCTCGCGGACCTCTTCGGTAGCGGTGCTGGCGGCCACCGGAGCAGGGACGGCGGCGTTCTGCGCTGTGCCCGTGGAAACTTCCGAGAGCTGGCGGCGAAGGTCGTCGTTTTCCTGGTTCAGACGACGCAATTCCACGACGATCTCGTCGAGGAAGTCGTCCACCTCGTCCTGGTCATAGCCTTCACGGAACTTGGTGGGCTGAAACCGCTTGTTGACAACATCTTCTGGCGTCAGGGCCATCTGGTCACCTCATATGCATTTAGTCGAAGCCGCCTGTCGAGCAGACCTGACAACGTTACCGAATTGTGGACATGCTTGTGGAGGCAAAACCTCCTGCTTCACACCAATATGTGATTCAGCGTATATCTTTTAGGTCTCGAAAACTAACCGGATCAAGCCGTTGCCAATGAACCTGCAATTGCCTTGAGGATAGTAGCCCCCAGAAACACCACGATGAATGCGAGGTCGAGCGAAACGCCACCCAACCGGAGCGGCGGGATGAGCCGGCGAAAAAGCCGGATAGGCGGATCTGTCACCGCGTACACCATGGATGCAAGAACAAGCGCCAGCCGTCTGGGGCGCCAATTACGGGCAAACATTTGAACGGCGTCATAAACAATACGAATGATCAGCGCGAGCTGGAACAGCATCAGCACCAGGTAGATCAGGGCGAAGACCAAGCTCACGTGTCAGTCACAGTCCTCTGGCATGAACGGAATAGTTACGAGTACCAGTAAACAGTGTCAGCTTTGATTGAAGAAACTCGCTTGACCGTCGCTGGTCTTCTGATCCTCCCCGAGGACCTCGATGTAGGACGGCGATAGCAGGAATACCTTGTTGGTGACACGCTCGATCGACCCATGAAGGCCGAAGACGAGTCCGGCCGAGAAGTCCACCAGCCGCTTGGCGTCTCCCTCGCCCATGTCCGTGACGTTCATGATCACAGGAATGCCGTCGCGGAAGCTTTCTCCGATGATCTTCGCGTCATTGTAGGAGCGCGGGTGCACCGTGGTGATCTGGCGAAGCGATGAAGCGTCCTCGCGTGCAGACTGCGCCCGCTTGATAGGCGTGACCGGAGCGCGATACTCATCCGGAGCCGCCTTTGCTGCCGGCGCGGCCTCGACATGGCGCTCGTCACGGTCGTAGTCCACGGAGTAGTCCTCATTCCTGCTGTGGGATGTCTTTGGCTCGGGCTCGTAGTGCTCGTCACCGTCGGCGAGCCCAAGGTAAATCATTGTCTTGCGCAGTGCGCCAGCCATGGTTGCTCCTGTCAGTCCTTCGTCCTGCATCCGTCATGCAGAATGTAAAGCAAGGTGTGATTCAACACCGCCCAGGCACCTCCTGAGATTCCCCGCGGTTACAGCGTTGACGCTACCCCACGGGCGGGCGGGCACCGAGGACATCTGAGCCGACGCGAAGGTGTGTCGCACCGGCCGCGACAGCATGTTCAAGGTCACCGCTCATCCCAGCCGAGATGCCGCTTGCCGCCGGATAACGGGAGACGAGCTCCGAGGATAGGCCAGCGAGCCGGCTGAAGGCTTCGCGGGGGTCCCCGCCAAGCGGCGCAACGGCCATCACTCCCGCCAGGCGCAAATGATCGCTGTCATGAATCCGCGCGGCAACTTCAAGCGCATCGGAAGGATGAGCTCCTCCGCGACCGGTGCCCTCGGCTGACAGGTTGACCTGGACGAAGCAGTCCAACACTGCAGGACGGCCGCGCGTAGTTCCTCCCGCAGGCGAATCAGGGTGTTCGGCGCGACCTGCCATCGCCTTTTCCAGAGCGCTCACCAGGGAGCTGCGGTCGACGGAGTGCACGGAGTGGGCGTAGCCCACAACCGACCGGGCCTTGTTGGTCTGCAGTTGGCCGATGAAGTGCCAGCGCAGTTCCGGATCCGGAACCTCCCGGGCTTTGACAGCAGCCTCCTGGTCGCGGTTCTCACCGACGTCCCGAACCCCGAGCTCATGGAGCAGTAGAAGGTCCTGCGGCGGGAAGAACTTGGTCACGACAATGAGCGTAGGTCTGTTCCTGCCTCCGCATGCCGCCATCGCGTCATCAATCCGTTTGTTGACCCGCTGAAGGTTGGCCTCCAGTTCAGCGCGCCTTCCCGAGGTGTCAGCCATCCCGCCACACCAACCCTGCCAGACGGCCCGCCGGCCTACCCTGCCGGACGGCACGGTGGGAGAACAGACTTTCGTTCTCAAGCGTGCACGGATTGCCGCCCCCGCCGAGATCTTGCACGGAAACTCCGAGTGCCTCGAGTTGACCGCGAACACCGGCGGGAAGGTTGAGCGAAGGTGTCCCCCAATGTGTGCTGCAGTGAGTCAGTGGCACGGCCTGGGCAACCTCCTCGCGCATGTCCGTCGGCACCTCGTAGCACCGGCCGCACACGGACGGCCCGATCCACGCTGAAATGGATTCCGCCCCGTGGCGCTGCAGTTCAGCAACTGTGCGTCCGGCTATGTTTCCTTCAACCCCTCTTCGTCCGGCGTGGATGACCGCCGTCACGGGTTCATGACGGGCAGCGGACCCGACGAGCACCACCGGAACGCAGTCAGCAACGAGGACGGCGAGTGGGTCCGTGCCGGTCGGGCTCACCAGGGCATCAGCCTCGGGCACGTCCTGGGATCCTGCCTCTGCTACGACGGTCGAGTGGGTCTGGTTCATGAAACGGAGTGAACCAGGGCCAGTTCCGAGTTCAAGCTCCAGCGCCTGCCTGGAACGAACGGCGGCATCCGGGTTGCCCCCGATGCGCGGAGCGAGGTTTCCCGCGCCACGATCAGTGAAGGCAACCCGGATACCGGGCGCTACGAGCGATGTCCAGAAGAACAACGGCTACTTCAGGAAATCGGGAACGTCCAGGTCATCGGAACGTCCGGTCGAGTAGTCAGGCTCGACGACGGCCGGCAGGTCCACATCGAACCCGGCGTCACCCGGAACATCGTTGCCTCGTCCGTTGGACGAGTGCTGCGACCACGAACCGTAGCCTGCTCCTGCCGCGACGGTCTGCGGAGCCGGTGCGGACTCGCGCCCGATGGCGGGAGCTGAGGCCGGCTTTGCCGCGGGCGCTGCTGGTTGCGACGTGGCATCCACCTGATCGAAACCTGCTGCGATAACCGTGACCCGCGCCTCGTCTCCCAGTGCGTCGTCGATCACCGCACCGAAGATGATGTTTGCCTCCGGGTGCGCAACTTCCTGCACGAGGCGCGCTGCCTCGTTGATTTCGAACAGCCCGAGATCCGATCCGCCCTGAATGGACAGCAGAACGCCGTGGGCGCCGTCGATGGAAGCTTCGAGGAGCGGCGAGGCGATCGCCAGTTCCGCTGCCTTGACTGCACGATCCTCACCGCGGGCGGAGCCAATGCCCATGAGAGCCGAACCTGCGCCCTGCATGACCGACTTCACGTCTGCGAAGTCGAGGTTGATCAGGCCCGGCGTGGTGATGAGGTCCGTGATGCCCTGGACACCCGAGAGCAGCACCTGGTCCGCTGAGCGGAACGCGTCAAGCATGGAAACGTTGCGGTCGCTGATGGACAGAAGACGGTCATTCGGAATGACAATCAGGGTGTCGACTTCATCTCGAAGTGTGTCGATACCGGTTTCTGCCTGGTTGGAGCGCCGGCGACCTTCGAACGTAAACGGCCGGGTCACTACGCCGATGGTCAACGCACCAAGAGAACGCGCAATCCGCGCGACAACGGGTGCGCCTCCGGTACCGGTGCCGCCGCCTTCTCCTGCGGTCACGAACACCATGTCCGCGCCGCGGATGACTTCCTCAATCTCCTCGGCGTGATCTTCGGCCGCCTTCCGGCCCACTTCCGGATCAGCTCCGGCGCCCAGTCCACGGGTGAGTTCGCGTCCGACGTCGAGCTTCACATCGGCGTCACTCATGAGTAGTGCCTGCGCGTCAGTGTTGATGGCGATGAACTCCACGCCGCGCAGGCCAACCTCGATCATTCGGTTGACGGCGTTCACGCCACCGCCGCCGATGCCGACGACCTTGATGACGGCCAAGTAATTCTGCGGTGCTGCCACGTCCTGTGTCCCTTGTTC
This sequence comes from Arthrobacter parietis, assembly GCF_039530425.1. NCBI lineage: Bacteria > Bacillati > Actinomycetota > Actinomycetes > Micrococcales > Micrococcaceae > Arthrobacter > Arthrobacter parietis. The sequence continues at coordinate 785,615 of NZ_BAAAON010000002.1, forward strand.
GATCTGTGCGCTGGTTGGGTTATGGGCTGGAGGTTCCAACCTTCAACTTGCTAACATTCACCTTCAGGTTGAAAGTTAATGTTATGTCAAGTAGTTTCTTATTGAGACGCTAGGTGCCCGGCCACCGGCATGCAATGACCACTCCCGCGTGTCGGAAAACTCATCGGGTTACCGGCCTCGATGGTGTGCTTACGTCGTAGACGCTAACCGGCGCATCCTGCTGCGGAAGAGTAAGCAGCGCGGCGATGACACGGGCCTTTGCCTCGTTCTCCTCGGCACTCCCCCAGAAAATTGTTTTCCCGTCCGTCAGCTTCAGCTCAACGGAGTCGATTGACTTTGCCGATGCGTGGACCAGGCGCTCCCGGATAGCTGCGGGCAGGGCGGCAAGGACATCGGTAATTGACGAGAAGACCGCACTGTTGACGGCATTCGTACCTCCGTCGATGAGGGGCAAGGCAACGGACTTCCTGTCAGTGACCGTGGTGAGCTGCCGGCCTTCTGCGTCTATGAGGATGTACTTACCGCCGCTCTCAAGGATTGCAACAGGGGTGCGCTCCGTGACAGTCACGCTCAGGGTGGACGGTGGTGCCGCGGCCACGGAGATATTCTCGATCGGAGCGAACCCTTCTAGCAGTGTGCGGACGTCGTCGTCCCCGATCTGGGTCAGAGACCTTCCCATCAGCGGCTCCAGTGCCGCCGTAATCTGGTCCTCCGGTACCAATTGGTTCCCCTGAACCTCGAGGGAACGTACTGCAAGCGCCGGTGAGAACACCAGATAGGCGATTACGCCCGCGACGATCAGCACCGTTGAGATGATGCCCGTCAGCCACCACCTCCTGCGCCGGCGGCCGGGAGGTTCCGGAAAAGCAATGACCGTGCCGTCGTCGTCCTCGCGGTCCAACAGGGCAACAGGTGCTTCTTTCGATGCGGATATTCTGCTTCCCCGCATTCTGCTGGACTGAGGAGGATGCACCTGCTTCTCGGCGGTGATGGTTTCATTTCCCGACGCTGTGTTGGCCGGCGTCGATGCCCTGCCCGGCTTGCGCGGAGGACGTGCTGTCACTGTGGATGCCCCTTTCCTGCAAGGAGGTCAACCAGCAGCGGACCGAAGCGGGTAACGTCGCCTGCTCCGACCGTCAGAATGATGTCACCGCTCTGCGCCGTAATGACCATCTCCCGCAGTGCCTCGTCTGCATCGGGCGCGTACCCGCCCGGAACCGTGAGCCGGTCGCTGATGAGCCGGCTCGTCACTCCCTCCACCGGGTCTTCCCTTGCGGCATAGATGTCAAGCACGCGCACCGTATCAGCCAGTGACAGAGCGCCGGCGAACTCCTTGGCAAACTCCTGAGTGCGGGAGAAAAGGTGCGGTTGAAACAGGACGTGCACGCGGTGGTCTCCCGCGACGGTCCGGGCAGCGCCCAGCGCGGCCGCCACCTCCGTGGGGTGATGGGCGTAGTCATCGAAGACGCGCACACCGCCTGCTTCACCCTTAGCCTCGAACCGTCTGGCAGCACCGGAAAAGGATGCGAGGCCCGCGGCAGCAGCAGCCGGATCCACGCCCAACTCCAACCCGACGCTGAACGCCGCTGCCGCATTCAGGACATTGTGCCGCCCAGGCACCCCCAGCTGGAGTTCCTGCTGGCTGTCGAGTCCATCGATAGAGAAGGAAAGGACGCTGTTCGACGTGCTGCCGAGCGCGCGGGTGTTGCTGATTCGAACGTCTGCGCCGGCACAGTAGCCGTAGGTCCGCACCCGGCGGGAACCGGCGATTCGCGCCGCCAGGGCGGCAGCGCCGTCGTCGTCACGGCATGCTACCAACACGCCGGCGTCGGCCGGCAGCAGCGCAGCGAACCGATCGAACGATTCGTACACTGCAGCAGCGGACCCATAGTGGTCCAGGTGATCCGCCTCGACGTTGGTGACAACGCCAACGTGAGGACGGTAGTTGAGGAAAGAGCCGTCCGACTCATCTGCCTCCGCCACGAAGACTTCCCCATCCGCCCATTCAGCGTTGACTCCAAGCGCCGCGACGTCCCCACCGATCGCAAACGATGGACGGGTTCCGGCGGCCTGCAGCATGACGGTGATCATCGCCGTCGTCGTGGTTTTGCCATGCGTGCCGGCAACAGCAACCACTTTCCGCCCGTCCATCGCGGCAGCAAGCGCTTCCGAACGATGCAGGACGCGCAGGCCGCGCGTTTTTGCTTCAACGAGCTCGGGGTTGGTCTCCCGGATTGCGCTGGAAACCACCACGGTATCTGCGGCACCGACGTTCGCTCCCTCGTGGCCGACGTGCACCGTTGCGCCCAGCGCGGCGAGAGCCTGCAGACCGCGCGAGTCAGCGGCATCGGACCCTGACACCGCTACTGAGCGGCCGAGGAGGACCCGCGCCACAGCGGACATGCCCGCTCCGCCGAGCCCAATGAAATGGACCCGGCCGAGATCCTGGATAACTGCACTCATGAGCGGCCTCCCGCGGCGTCGATGATGAGCTCCGCCATGCGGACGTCCGCGTCGCGCACACCGAGCGGCGCCGCGGCCCGGGACATGTTCTCGAGACGCACAGGGTCCTGCACCAGCGGCAGGGCTTCGGTAAGCAGCCAGTCACCAGTAAGCTGCGCATCCTCGATCATGAGGGCGGCGCCTGCGTCCACCAGCCCCGAAGCGTTTCGCCGCTGCTCACCGTTTCCGTGCGGCAAGGGCACGAACACAGTGGGCAACCCGACTGCCGCAACTTCACAGACGGTTGCTGCGCCTGCACGCGCCAACAGCAGGTCTGCCGCCGAGTAGACATTCTCCATACCGTCCACATATTCGACCTGCCGGTACCCCTCGGCAGCAAGGAGCGCGCCGTCGGGGCCGGGAACCTGCTTGCCGCGTCCGGTGATATGAAGCACCTGTACCTGCGCTGCGTCATCGACCATTTTTGGCGCCGCTGCGGCGACCGCCCGGTTGATGCTCGCAGCGCCGGAGGAACCGCCGGTCACGATGAGCGTTGCACGATCCGGGTCCAGCCCAAGGCTTACCCGCGCTTTCCGACGGGCGGCCGCCCGGTCCAGGGTGGAAATCTCCCGCCGCATGGGCATGCCCACCCATTGCTCGTCCGGCAGTCCGGTGCCGCGGAATGCCACCGCAACGCTCCGGGCAATACGCGCGCCAAGCCGGTTGGCCAGGCCGGGGCGGGCATTAGCTTCATGGATGGCCACGGGAACGCGGCGGATCCAGGCCGCAAGATAGAGCGGCGTGGACACATACCCGCCAACCCCGACGACGACGTCAGCCTGCGCCGCGTCGATAATCTTCAGCGCCTGCCGCACGGCTCGGACCAGACGGACCGGCAGTTTCAACAGATCGACGGACGGACGGCGGGGCATGGGCACCCGTTCAATGGTTTCCAGCCGGAAACCGGCCGCAGGAACAAGGCGGGTCTCCATTCCGGCGGCCGTTCCGACGGCAAGCACCCGGGCGTCCGGGCGGGCCTCGACCAGAGCTCGTGCAATGGCTAGCAATGGGCTGATGTGCCCGGCAGTTCCCCCGCCGGCGAGCACGACCGACAGGGCAGCAGATTCAGTCAATGGGTTCTCTTGATCTTTCACTTGTCGCTTGCAGAAGTCTGGTTGGAGCTGACGGCCGGTCCGGCAGTGCCAGGCACGGCGGGCGGCATCCGCCGCGCAAAGGCAAGGAGCACACCGACGGCGGCAAGCGTGAAGGTGAGGGCAGAACCGCCGTAGGAGATGAACGGCAGCGGCACACCGATGACGGGAAGAACGCCCGTGACCATGCCGATGTTCACAAAGGCCTGGCCGATCAGCCACACGAGGATGGAGCCCATGAGGATGCGCACGAAGGGGTCGGTGTAACGCCGTGCCACCCGGAGGGTTGCCACCGCGAGGATTCCGAAAAGCGCGATCACTACGAGGGTACCGATCAACCCGAATTCTTCACCGATGATGGCGAAGATGAAGTCATTGTGCGCTTCCGGGATCCAGTTCCACTTCTGCCGGCTCTGGCCGATTCCCACTCCCCACCAGCCCCCGGACGCCAGTGCGAAAAGCCCCTGGTTCGTTTGAAAACAGGGATCCGTCGCGCTTTCGCAGTTCAGTCTGAGCCAGGCCTGGATGCGGGTACTTCGTGTGCTGTTGAGGAGGATGGCGCCGAAAGCGCCGGCAATTCCGAGGAGGCCGACCAGCGTAAACAGCTTCATTGGTGCGCCGGCAAAAAACAGCGCAGCTGCCATGATCATTCCGAGGATGATCGCTGTACCGAGGTCACCGCCCAGCATCACGAGCAGGAGGATGACTCCTCCGAGCGGTGCTACAGGTATGAGCGCGTGCTTCCAGTCACGGATCAGGCCGCGCTTGCGTTCCAGGACCGTGGCGCACCACAACGCGAGTGCGAGCTTTGCGGGTTCTGAAGGCTGAAGAGACTGGTTGCCGATCCGGATCCAGTTCTGGTTTCCGTTGATGTTCTCGCCAATGAGCAGCACCAGTACCAGCAGGACAATAGCGACGCCGAGCCCCGGCCACGCAAGGAACTTGAAAACCCGCGGCCCCAATCTGGACAGGACGAGCATCAGCACCACGCCGAGCACCGCATACATGCTCTGTTTGAAGAAGAAGTCAAAGACGATCGCGCCCTCATCAGTTGGCTCGACCGTGGATGCTGCATTGGCAATCGATTCAACAGACGACGCCGAGAGCACCATCATGAGCCCGATGGCCGTCAGCGCCAGCGTGGCGCCGAGAATCATGTAATAGCTGGAGCCGCTGGTCTGCCGGTCCGAACCCTCGAGAAAGCGCCACATGCGTCCGAAGGCACCAAGAACGCCCTTGCGCTCCGGGCGCGCCGCAATGGCATCCGCCGCAGGATTGCCAGAAGCGTTGACCCGGGACGAGCCCCTGCTGCCGGAGTGTTGCCGCGCCGCCGGCCTCCGGCGCGGATGCCGGGTGGGCGTGCTGACCATTACAACTCCTTAGCGGTGAATCCCTGCCCCTCCACAATCCCGCGAACCGCCTCGATGAATGCGGTGCCACGGTGAGCGTAGGAAGGGAACTGGTCCATCGACGCTGCTGCCGGCGCCATGAGAACAGTGTCGCCGTCAACGGCGATACGCAGCGCTTCGGTGACAGCGGCGCGCATTGCCTGAACGCCGTCTGAACTCGAGTGCTGGGACGGCAGCTCGTCTCTACCAGTGTGACCCGCGGCTGGAACTATCACGGGAACATCGGGCGCGTGTCGGCTGAGAGCAGCGGCTAGGTCAGAACTGTCGCGGCCGATAAGGACAGCCGCCTTGAAGCGGGCTGCGTTATCCCTGACCAGGCTGTTGTAGTCGACGCCCTTGGAAAGCCCACCCGCAATCCAGACGACACTGGAGAAGGAGGACAGGGCTGCGTGTGCCGCGTGCGGATTGGTTGCCTTGGAATCGTTGATCCAGAGCACGCCGTCCCGTGCCGCAACAAGCTCGATTCGATGCCCGGACGGCTGGTAGTTACGGATGCCTTCACGCACAGCGGCCGCCGGGACGCCCGCTGCCCGCACCAGGGCCGCCGCTGCCAGGGCGTTGGCAACGAGGTGGCGGGGAACCACTTCCCCGAGGTCCGTCACCGAGGCCAGTTCCGCCGCTGAATCCTTCCGCTGTTCGATATACGCACGATCCACCAGCAGACCGTCTACAACCCCGAGCATGCTGATGGCAGGGGTATTGGTGGTGAAGCCGATCGCCCGGCAGCCTTCCTGGACATCAGCATCCTCCACCATCCGCTCGGTGGCTTCGTCTTCGGCGTTGTACACACAGGCCACGCGGGTGTTCTCGTAGATCATTGCCTTGGCCGCCCGGTAGGCTTCGAATCCTCCGTGCCAGTCCACGTGATCTTCGGCCAGATTCAGGCAGACACTGGCGAGCGGCGCGAGGCTCGAACTCCAGTGCAGCTGGAAACTTGAGAGTTCGACGGCGATCACATCGTAGCCCTGCGGGTCCCGGATGGCGTCGAGCAGCGGCGTGCCGACGTTCCCCGCGGCGATGGCGCGAAGGCCTCCGGCGCGGAGCATCGATTCCGCCAAGGTGACAGTGGTTGTCTTGCCATTGGTTCCGGTGATGGTCAACCACTCAGCGGTGGACCTGCCCCGGCGCACTCGTACGCGCCATGCGAGTTCGACATCACCCCATACCGGGATTCCGGCAGCGGCGGCCGCAGCGAGCAGGGGCTGATCAGGACGCCAACCGGGAGAGGTCACCACCAGTTCAGGCGCTTCGCCGTCCACCTGTGGGAGCGTAGCAGCGGCCTCGGCCCCGAGCAGGACGTCCACTGCCCCGACGATGCGAAGGGTGTCCGCCTTCGCCCTGTTCTCTTCGGAATCCGAGGAGTCGCACACCACAACCCGTGCACCGAGTTCGATCAGCGTGTCAGCGGCAGAGAAACCGGACAGGCCGATCCCCGTTACCACGACGCGTAGCCCTGCCCAGTCAGCGTCCCACGACGTCAGGCTTTCAAGGCGGTCAGAGCTCTCCTGGGCACCTGTACCACTCACAGAAGTACAACCCATTCAGCGTAGAAGATACCGAGCGCGACAGCGACGAACAGTCCGGCAAGGATCCAGAACCGCACAACCACCGTGACTTCCTGCCACCCCTTGAGCTCGAAGTGATGCTGGAGCGGCGCCATTTTGAAGACCCGCTTGCCTCCGGACAGTTTGAAGAAGCCTACCTGGATGATCACGGACAGCGTGATCATGACGAACAGCCCCGCCATGATGACCAGGAGAAGCTGGGTGCGGGAGAGAATAGCGAATCCCGCAATTGCTCCGCCGATCGCGAGCGATCCGGTGTCTCCCATGAAAATTTTGGCCGGTGAGGTGTTCCACCAGAGGAATCCCACCAGAGCTCCGCACATCGCACCGGCGATCAGCGCCAGGTCCAGGGGGTCGCGGACCTCGTAACAGATGTTGGTTGGAACCTCCGGCGATGCGCACCTCTGGTTGAACTGCCAGATGCCCATCAGCATGTAAGCGCCGAAGACAAAGACTGATGCACCGGTGGCCAGTCCGTCCAGGCCGTCCGCCAGGTTCACGCCGTTCGTTGCGGCGGTAATGATGAGAATGGACCACAGAACGAAGAGGATGGCGCCGATAATCGAACCGGCGAATGCCAGGTCGACTGCTGTATCCCTGACGAAGGAGATAGCAGTCGACGCCGGCGTACGTCCATTCTCATCCGGGAAGTTCAGGGCCAGCACGGCAAACAAAACACCCACCAGGGTTTGCCCTATGATCTTCGCCGGTGCGCTGAGTCCCAGGCTTCGCTGCTTTGAAATCTTGATGTAGTCGTCGAAGAAGCCGACGACTCCCATGCCTACGGTGACCATCAGCAGCAGGAGACCGGACACGGTCGGCCCGTCGGAGCCACCCGCCGCCATCATGATCAGGTGTGTGGCGAAGTAAGCGAGAACAACCGATCCGACGATGACGGCACCGCCCATGGTGGGCGTCCCGCGCTTTGTATGGTGGGCCGTTGGGCCGTCGTCGCGAATGAACTGGCCGTAGCTCTTTCGGACGAGGAGCCTGATGAAAAGTGGTGTGCCGACAAGTGCAAGAAGCAATGCGGAGGCGGAGGCAATCAACAGCGCAATCACAGCGAGGGCCCCCCTTGGTTCATTGGACCGGGTCCATTCAATTCAGCCTGTGATCCCGGGGCTGCTTCTGGCACCGCCGACGAGTTGTCTGACGCCAATGCTAGCCGATCACCCAGATGGCGGAGACCGGCACCATTCGAGGATTTCACGAGGACAAGGTCACCCGGCTGCAGTTCCCGATCGAGGATTTCCTCGGCCTGGGAGACATCTTGAACGAAGACCGCTTCGTCTCCCCATGATCCTTCCAGTACTGCTCCGGTGTGGAGTGCTTTGGCCCCGGACCCGACAACCAGCAGCTTGGAGATATTGAGCCGGACAACCACCCTGCCAAGTGCATCGTGGGCAGTGATGGAGTCCTCGCCCAGCTCGAGCATCTCACCGAGTACTGCCCAGGTGCGACGGCCGCGCCCCAGCTCGGCGAGCGTCGCAAGCGCCGCACGCATCGACTCCGGGTTGGCGTTGTAGGCGTCATTGATCACCGTCACGCCGTCCGGCCTGTCGGTACGCTCCATCCGCCAGCGGCTGACCGCCCGGGCGGTGCACAGTCCGGCAGCGATTCGATCCCCCGGAATCCCGAGGAGGTGGGCAGCGGAAGCGGCCGCGAGGAGGTTGGCGACATGATGCCGTCCGATCAGCAGCGGCCGAACCTCGTGACGACCACCGTCCGGGAGGTGCAGGGTGAAACACGGATTACCTTCGACGGAGAGCGTTACATCCGCAGCACGGACGACACTGCTGCCCGGCTCGTCAAAGGTGGAGTCCTCGGTAAAGAGGACGGTCTGTGCCTGGGTCTGATCAGCCATCGCCAGTACCCGCCGGTCATCACCATTAAGGATGGCCACACCGTTTGAACCAAGGGACCGCGGCAGCTCCCCCTTGGCCTTGGCAATCATGTCGACGCCGCCGAACTCACCCGCGTGCGCGGATCCGACGCACAGGACTATTCCGATGTCCGGCTGCACCATGGAGGCAAGGTACTCGATGTGCCCGACGCCCGTGGCGCCCATCTCAATGACCAGGTAGCGGGTGCCGTACTCGGCGGAGAAAACCGTCAGCGGAACCCCAATCTCACCGTTGTACGAGCCGATGGGGGAAACGGTGGGCCCCTCCTGGCGGAGAAGCTGCGCAAGTACGTCCTTCGTGGTGGTTTTGCCCGCTGAACCCGTGATGCCGATGACCGTCAGTGGTGAGTGCGCACGGAGGCGGCGCACCACCTCTCCGGCGAGCCGGCCCATTGCCTCCACGGCATCGGGCACCACCACAGCGGGGAAGTCAGTGCCGGCGTCGTCCATTACCGGCCGCTCGACAAGGGCCAGGACCGCACCGTTCGCGAAGGCACTGGAGACGAAGTGATGGCCGTCTGTGGACTCACCCGGCTTTGCGATGAAGAGACCACCCGGGCGGCTTTCCCGAGAGTCGGTGGTGGCTGAATGGACAACCAAAGAAGGAGCCCCTTGAGCCGACAGGGAGAGCGTTCCGCCTGTGACTGCCGCGATGTCGGCTGCGCTGAATTCAATCATGACGATCTAGGACTCTATCCTGTTGCCGGAAAGCGCAGAGAATCCGTGCCGTGTCAATGCGGCCGCCAGCTCAACCCGGTCATCGAGTGGAAGATTCACGCCCTTGACCTCCTGCCACACCTCATGGCCACGCCCGGCGACAAGGACCACATCGCCTTGCCGGGCAAGAGCCACCGCTCGATCAATAGCCGCAGCACGCGGGAACACCTCAATGATTTCGCACGACAGGTTCTCGCCGTCCCGTGCAACGCGAGCACCCTCAAGCACGTCCGCACGGATGCCGGCCGCGTCCTCATCATGGGGATCGTCATCCGTGATGATCACGACGTCGGCCCGCCTGGCTGCCGTGGCGCCCATGATCGGGCGCTTCGAGACGTCCCTCTGCCCGGTAGCGCCGAAAACCACGATCACACGGGAGCCGGCGTCCGGCACGCGCACCGAGTCGAGCGTAAGCTCCAACGCGTCGGGATTGTGTGCGAAGTCAACAATGGCAGCCGGACGCTCAGCAATCAGCTGCATGCGGCCGGGTACCTGGGTGGTGAACGGATCGTGCGCGTCCGCAGCCCGCTGGAGCGTATCCGCCTCAACGCCCGAAGCCAGAACCATCACCGCAGCCAGAGCGGCGTTGGCTACGTTGAAGGTGCCGGGGAGGCCGCAGCGAAGCCGCAACTGCTGTCTCTGCGGACCAATGAGTGTGAAGGTATGTCCGAGGCCGGTGCGCTGTATCTCCGAGACGTTCCAATCCGCCTCCGACGCACCGGTCACTGACACCGTAAGCGTCTCGACGCCGGCTTGGTCCGCGATGCGGCGCCCCCAGGGATCGTCGATCAGGACGACGGCGCGGCGGGTCCGGTTCGGCCGGAACAGGGCAGCCTTCGCGGCGAAGTACTCTTCCATGCTTCCGTGGAGATCCAGATGGTCCTGGGTCAGATTGGTGAAGCCCGCAACGTCAAAGTGCACTCCGTCGACACGACGGTACTCAACGGCATGCGAGGAAACCTCCATGGCAGCAGCTTCGATACCCCGCTCCCTCATCAGCGCCAGGATGCCGTGCACCTGCGGAGATTCGGGCGTAGTGAGGATGGACGGGATAACCGTTTCCCCTACCCGGATCTCGATGGTTCCGATCAGTCCGGTACTCCTGCCGAGCGCCGACTCCAGTGCAGTCAGGAAGTAGGTCGTGGTGGTCTTCCCATTGGTGCCGGTCACCCCATAGAGCACGGGACGGCTGCCGGCCGGCTGGCTATTGAAAACGACGGCGGCAAGTGGTCCGACGTAATCCCGCACCGGTGCTGCCCGGTACAGCGGAATCCTCGAGCCGCTCAGCGCCGGCTCGGCGACAGCCACTCCCTGGTCATCCGTGAGCACTGCCGTGGCTCCGGCCGCAACGGCTTGACCGGTGAAGTCAGCCCCATGGCGACCCGTGCCCGGCAGTGCAATGTAGAGGTCGCCGGCACGAACTTCCCGGGAATCAATGGTGACGCCCGTGATCGAAGCGGGCGCACCGCCGTCGTGGGGTCCGGTTACGAGCTGCACGCGGGCGAGCTCCGACGGGAGCTCGGCAAGCACCTCATCCATGGTGCGGGGGACGACGGCGTCCGGACGCATGAGCGCAGCGGACTCTTCATTTGTGGACACGTTGGGGCCTGCTTACGCGGTTCAGTACTTGACCGGGTAAGTCTCGGGCTTACCGGTCGAGGGTGGGATGTTGTTCGAGTTCAGAACATACTTCATGACCTTTTGGAAGGACTCCCCCGGAACCAGATAGTACAGGTCACCCTGAGGCCGCTGAAGGGTGACGACGACAATGTACTGCGGGTCCTCCATCGGGGCCATTCCGGCGTAGGAGAGAGTGTAGCCGTCATAGCCGCCCTGTGGACTGGGCGCTTCAGCGGTACCCGTCTTGGATCCCACCCGGTACTGCTCGAGTGCTCCAGAAGCTCCGGACCCTTCCACCGTGACGGTTTCCAGCATGGTGTGAAGCTGATCCGCCGTCTCTTGGGACACCACCCTTGTACCCTCTGCCTGCGGAACGACGTGCTCGGTGCCGTCTGCATCGATGTAGGCGTCGATGAGGCGGGGCTGCAGTCGGACGCCGTCGTTGGCGACGGCCTGGTACACCATGGCGGTGTGCAATGCGGTCTGCGCGAGTCCCTGACCGAAGAGGACGGTGTACTGCTGGCGTTCATCCCACGAGTCCGGCGTCGGGAGAATCCCTGCCGTCTCGCCGTTGAGCCCCACATTGAGCGGTTCGCCGATGCCGAACTTTCGCAGCCAGTCATAGCGCTGCTGCTTGCTCAGCTGCTCACCGATCATGACCGTTCCGGTGTTCATGGACTTGGCGAAAATACCGGCCGCTGTGCGCTTTTCCGTCCCGTGCTCGAACGCGTCCTTGAAGGTCTGCCCGTCCACGGTATAGGTGGGCGGTGTTTCGAACCTGCTGGTCGGTTCGATGATCCCCTCCTCCAGCGCGGCAGCCATGGTGATCAGCTTGGTGGTTGAACCCGGCTCAAAGGAGGCGGTGACTGACAGCGGCTTCCAAAACTCAGGAGCAGTCGCCGCATAGTCGTTGGGGTCGGGCGTGGTTGACTCTGCCATCGCTTTGATGGCACCGGTTTTGGCCTCCACAACAACAATATTGCCCCATTCGGCGTTGTAGTCCTCGACCTGCGCGGCAATGGTCTGCTGTGCGAAGTACTGGAGGTCCTGATCGATGGTCAGCCGCACCGATTGGCCATCCTGTGCGGGCACGTCCTCGTTGGTCGCGTATGGAATGCGTATACCGTCGCCGCCGATCTCGAAGGTGCGGCTGCCCGGTGTCCCCGTCAGCTGTTCCTCCTGGGTGAGTTCGATTCCACTCAGGGCGCGTCCGTCACCGCTCATGAACCCTAGAATCGAGCCCGCTACTGCTCCCGATGGGTACGTGCGCAGTGTCGTGGGGTCGGCGTAGACTCCCGGCATCCCGACAGCAAGCACCTGGTTCCTGATGTCGGGCGTCACCGAACGCGCAACGAAGGCAAACTTGGCGTCTCCGAGGATGGAGGACTTGAGCGTGGCGACGTCCTCTCCAAGGATTGTTGAGAGCTCCTCGAACCCCTGCTCCATGGGGATGTCCTCAACCCGCTTACCGGTCTCCCGGTTGTACCGGTCGAAGGTTTCACCGCCGCTGAGCGTCTGGTCAACCACAATATCGAAGCGCTGCACCGTGTGCGCCAGCTCGTTGCCCTCGTCATCAAGGATGCTGCCACGCAGTGCCGGCACCTGCTGGGTAACCAGTCGCTTGTTCAGGCCGACCTGCGCCATTCCGTCGGGGTCGAGGCCCTGGACCTGGAAAAGGCGAACCCCAAGGACCAGCAGCAGAATCAGGACAAAGGCCAGTCCGACCCTGAGCCTAGCGGCTCCGAGCGCGACCCGTAATGTTTCATGTTGGGGGTTGTCGGCTGGTGCCACCGTGATTCCTCGCTGCGTTGGTGTACTGCGGTCTCTTACTGTCCGGGCTTAGTCTGCGCCGGTGCGGGGATTGTCCCGTCGTCGACGGTCGCTTCCGGTGCGGCGGCCGCGTCCGGTACGGCGGGTTCCGCTGGTGCGGACGGTTCCGCCGGCTCATTCGCAGGCGTCGGCGCGGCGGCCTGGCTCGGCACGTTCACGGCAGGTGCCGGCACGAGAACTGGCGGTGCATCCGACTCCTTGGCTGGCTCCGGGCTTCCGGTGACTGCCAACGAATTTACATCAATGGTCCCAAAATTCGGGGAGGCCACCATGTCGAGTTCGTGCGCCGCTGATGCGAGGTTCTGCGGTGCGCGGAGGTTCTCCAGCTGCTGCGTCAGCGCCTGGTTCCGCTCGGCAAGTGCAACCTCTTCACCGCGCAGCGAGACCAGTTTGTACTGGCTGCTCGAGACGGAGATGTTCAGCATGAGCACCACCACCAGGGCTGCGATCAGCGCGGCCATGGAGAACACAGCGAATGGGACCCGGCCACGCGTGGGTGCGGCCGGGACCACCGAGAGTGGGGTCCGGCGTCGTTCCCGTCCCGGCTGCACCGCGGGACTGGACACTGCCGGGTGCTGCAGCGCGCGGGCGGTGTTTCCGGCTACTGCGCCGGCCGCTGCATGAGCGCTGTGACGCACAGACGGCCTTTGCTGCACTGATTGGCTCATCTCGCGTTCCTGTCTGTTGTGTTGGATCTGGTGCGTTCCACTGCCCTGAGCTTTGCCGATGCGGCGCGCGGGTTGTCAGCGATCTCCTGGTCGGTAGGAGCCTCCGTGCCCTTGGTCAATGTCTTGAGGTAAGGCTTGTGTTCCTCGAGCTCCACCGGGAATCCGACGGGTGCGGACGATCGCGTTCCCGCGGAGAACGCGGCTTTCACGATCTTGTCCTCAAGGGAGTGGTAGGACATCACAACCACTCTTCCCAACACGTCCGTCGATTCGAGTGCGGCAGGAATAGCACGCGTCAGCACGGTGAGCTCTTCGTTGACCTCGATACGCAGAGCCTGGAAGGTCCGCTTCGCCGGATGACCTCCGGTCCTTGCCGCTCCCGCGGGAACCACGGAGCGGATTGCCTCGACCAGCTCGCCCGTCGTGGTGAACGGCTTTGCCTCCCGGGCCGAGACGATTCCGGACGCAATCCGTCCTGCGAACTTCTCCTCGCCCCAGGTACGGATGATGCGTCGCAGCTCTTCCTCGGAGTAGGTGTTGACGACATCCGCGGCGCTCTGCCCGGTGCTCGTGTCCATCCTCATGTCGAGGGGGGCGTCATAGGAGTAGGCGAATCCGCGGTCACGCTCGTCCAGTTGAAGGGACGAGACACCGAGATCGAAGAGCACACCGTGGACCCGTGCGATGCCGAGGTCTTCGAGGACCGAAGGGATTTCGTCGTACACCGCATGGACGAGGTCGGTGCGGTTCCGATACGGTGCCAACCGCTCTCCGGCAAGCCGCAAGGCCTGCCGGTCGCGGTCGATACCCACGAGGTGAAGTTCACTGAACCGCTGAAGCAGTGCCTCGGAGTGACCACCCATGCCGAGGGTCGCATCGACGACGACGGCCCCCTCACCGGCGGCCTCGATCGCGGGAGCGAGGAGATTGATGCACCGATCCAGCAGAACGGGAGTATGCCGCTCCTGAGTGGGACGCTCCTCCCCCATTCACCCGCTCCTTCCTGCTGTCCTGTTCAGGCTGAGCCTGCGTGAATCCGTTGCCTTGGTACTTCAATCAGATCCCCATCCGCTCCGGGCTTCCGCCTGCCTGGCTCCGGGGAAGGTGATCCAGGTAGTCGGCCGGCTGGGCGGCTGGAGGTCTCATCGAAGATCCTCGGTCAACTCGGTCTTGCTGTACTGCTCTGTGTCTCGCTTGTTCGCAGCTGTCAGATAATTCCCGGCAGTGCATCTTCGTCTGTTTCAGAGAAGGCGGTTTCCTTCTCTTCGAGGTAGTCATTCCAGGCGGTCGCATCCCAGATCTCCGCGCGGCTTCCCGCTCCGATCACTGCGAGCTCCCGGTCCAGCCCTGCGTAGGTCCGCAGCATTGGGGGGATGGTTACCCTGCCCTGCTTGTCCGGAACCTCATCCGAGGCACCCGACAGAAATACCCGAATGTAGTCCCTGGACTGACGCGATGAGATTGGCGCCTCACGCATCTGCTCATGGACCTTGACGAACTCCCGCTGGCTAAAAACGTAGATGCAGCGCTCCTGCCCCCGGGTCAGAACCAAACCCTCGCTCAGCTCGTCGCGGAACTTGGCCGGAAGGATCAACCGTCCCTTCTCGTCCAACCGCGGCGAGTGTGTTCCGAGGAACATTCGCCACCGCCCGTCCGTCATGAGAGCCAAGCGCTGCCACTACGCTCTTATAACCTCCACTTTACTCCACAATCCTCCACAGTCAATGTCCCTCCGAGCGTTTCTCGATTCGTTCGCCCGGGAAATCCGCGTAGCTGTGCGGTATCTGGCGTGTGGTGGAGAGTGGAGGGTAGTTGGGGGGCAACAGGGTCAGCGATTGATCAGTTCCGGGTCGAACCGCATTAAATGCCGCAGGACCAGCCTTTCGGCCGGCCCTGTGGGGGAAAGTGGAGGAAGTGGGTGGTTTAGGGTTGGTCCCGTTTACGCTCGTCCCACTTTTCTTCGAGACTGCTGAGGAAACTGCCACGCGGAGAGCTGGAGGCCTTTGCAGCTTTACCGGCACCAGGGGCCGCGCCGTCCACCTTCGACCTTGTGGTGGCGTAGTACACGCCGGCACCCATGATGAGGAAACCCGCCACTCCTACCGGGATGAACTGATTCCAGATGCCCAAAAGCAGGACCGCCAAGCCAGCGACGGTCACAAGCGATCCGAGCACGATGCGGCGCGTGGACATCGGGCGACCGGTGTTTGATGCCATGGAGTGGGCGAACTTGGGATCGTCGGCATGAAGCTGTTGTTCCAACTGGTCAAGCAGCCGCTGCTCGTGTTCCGAGAGTGCCATCACTGCCTCCTTGCTACTAATACCGAATCCCTCAAACCCAACAACGAGTTCAGCCGTGAACTGGTTCCCGGCTGCTGCCGCCGCGATGCGCTTCAGCATGCTGATCTGAGTGGGTCAACGCCTAATTGATCCCTACTGCTAAGGATAGTTTGCAATCACCCGAAGGGAAAGCCACAGTCACCCGCCGGCCGGCCCCTGCGCGCCGGTATCCCGGCGTTTTGGCTGCCCGTCGGCAGGGTGCCCGCCCCTCGCGCCGGACGGCGGTTTGAGCAGCCGCGCAGGCAAGACCATCGACGCACCGAATTTGCCGTTCACCTTGTCGAGTACCTGCTCTGCGAGGCGCCAATTGTCATCCTGGCGGTCGATCGTCAGCTGATGTGAAGTGCCCGCAGCGCCTTCGAGCCGCTCCGCCCGGATTCCGATGAGCCGAACGCTCAGCGGGCGCTCACCCAGCGATTCCAGGAGCTGACACGCTGCCGCATATAAGGCATGCGCGCTGTCGGCAGGTTCGGGGAGGCGCCGTGACCGGGTCAGGGTGGAGAAGTCAGCGTAGCGAACCTTCAGTGACACCCCTCCTGTCTGCAGCCCTGCGGAACGAAGGCGCGTGGCTGTGCGGTGCGACAGGCGAAGCAGTTCTGCCCGAAGGAGATCATCGTCATCGACATCGGATGCAAACGTTTCCTCGGCACCGATACTTTTCTCCTGCCTGCTGACGGTTACCGGACGGGGGTCCTGCCCCCAGGCAAGCCGGTGGACATGGGCACCGGTGGCGCCGAGAGTCCGCTGGAGGACCGACACGGGAGTGCGCGCGACGTCCTCCACGGTCCTGATCCCCAACCGTGCAAGAACCTCCTGGGTTTTGGCGCCGACACCCCAGAGCGCCGACACCGGAAGGGTGTGGAGATATTCCACGGTTCGCGCCGCTGGAATCAGCAGCAGCCCGTCCGGCTTCGCGCGGGTGGAAGCAATTTTCGCGACAAACTTTGTGGAGGCAATACCCACGCTCGCCGTTATTCCAAGTTCCCGGTGGATCATTGTTCGGATCAACTCGCCGATTGTCCTGGGTGAACCCAGTCGCCGGATCGACCCGGCGACGTCGAGGAAAGCCTCGTCGACGCTCAGCTGTTCCACCATAGGCGTGACTGAGCCGAAGATTTCCATGACGGACGCCGACACCTCGGCATAAAGGTGGTGGTGCGGTTCGAGGACGACGGCATGGGGGCAGAGCCGCAGGGCGTTGACCATGGGCATCGCGGAGCGCACCCCGAACCGCCGTGCTTCGTAGGAGGCCGACAGCACCACCGACCGACCTGACGGCGAGCCGGCGATAACAGCCTTGCCCTGCAGGTCTGGGCGGGAAAGCAACTCCACTGAGACATAGAAGGCGTCCATGTCCACATGGAGGATTGTGCAATCCGCGTCCTCGATTCCCGCGAGGTCGGAACGGACGGGCATGCGAACCATCCTACTGCTGCGCGCCCACGGAATCGGTGGGCGGGATGCACCTGAAGCAGCTTCGCCTGGGAGGGCAGCACCTAGACTGAGCCTATGACTGACGGTATCGCTGCTCTTTCCACTCCCGTGCAGGATGAGCAGGATCGCTTCAGGAAGTCGCTTACCGAAGCTACCTCCCGCTTCCTCTCAGCGCAGCGGTCCATCCTCGAAACGGTGTCGTCCGACAGTGCAGTGCTTGTCGATGCGATAGAACGGTTGGCCTCCGGTGGCAAGAAGATGCGTCCGCTGCTGTGCTACTGGGGCTGGCGAGGCGCCGGAGGCGCAGCGGATGACGACGGCGTCGTTCTGGCGGGCATGTCCCTGGAACTGTTTCAGGCAGCTGCGCTCATTCATGACGACATCATTGACCGCTCGGATCTCAGGCGCGGAGCCCCCAGTGTGCACAAACAGTTCGAGACCCTTCATGACGACGGCGGCTGGCATCTGGATGCCGGACATTTCGGAACCGGCGCTGCGATCCTCGCGGGTGACCTGTGCCTGTCTCTCAGCGAAGAAGCATTCGCTTCGATCACCGCCGCACCTAAGCGAACCGCTGAAGCCCGCGCAATATTCAACAGGATGCGCACGGAAGTCATGGCCGGCCAGTATCTGGATCTCCTGGAAGAGGCAGTCGGGCCTGATCGGCACCCGGATGTTGCAGTTCAGCAGGCACTGAGCATCGTGCGCTTCAAATCCGCCAAATACTCCACGGAGCATCCGCTGTGCATTGGGGGCGCTCTCGCGGGAGCATCGCCGTCGTTGCTCGCCGGCTACTCCGGCTTTGCACTCCCCCTCGGGGAAGCTTTCCAACTGCGGGACGATCTCCTGGGCGTGTATGGCAACCCGGCGCTCACCGGCAAGCCCGCCGGCGATGACCTGCGGGAGGGAAAGCGAACGGTGCTGATTGCCAAGGCGCTGCAGGCTTGCAGCGCAGACCAGGCCAGGACCCTCAATGCCGGCCTTGGCCGAGAAGGCCTGAGCCAGGACGAAGTGCTGGAACTGCAGCGCATCATTGACGCAACAGGTGCCCGCGACGAGGTGGAGGCGTTGATAGCCGAACGTGCCCGCGCCAGCTACAAATCGCTGGAGGCACTCCCCCTCGATCCGCCCTGCAGAGACGCGCTCTCCGTTCTTGCGGAAGCTGCCGTTACGCGAGTGGCCTGAACAGGGCGGCTACCACGCCGAGGATTGCGCACGGCGACGGATCTCGGTTTTGCGCCCCGCTTTCAGCGCATCGACCGGCCGGCCCGGCAGAGACTCGTCTTCCGTGAAGAGCCAGCGAATGATCTCTTCATCCGAGAACCCTGAGTCGCCGAGTACAACGACCGTCCCCTTGAGGCTTTCCAGGACGTGCCCGTCATCGATAAATTCCGCAGGCACTGAGCGGATTCCACGATCAGTAACGCGAACCGACACCAACGCCCGCTCATTGATGAGTCCATGAACCTTGGTGATGGACAGATCAAGCGCTTCCGCGACATCGGGAAGGGTGAGCCAGCTGCCCACGAGGTTCTCCAGTGTATTCACGCCCTTAAGCGTGCCATGCCTTGCTGCCCTAACTCCACTCAGCAGCTGCAGTCAGGATGGAATCACCGACGCGCCGAAACTGCGCAAATACTGAGACTTTTTGAGCTGTTGTGGTAAACGACCCATGGTGTAGATTCACATAAGTCACACAGGTAACAGTAACAACTTGTGTATCAACTGCACCATGGGGTTCGGGGATTACGGCGGCATCGACTGTTGCTCCCTGCCCTGCCATGCGGCCCAGCCCGCCATTACAGATGAGGACAGACCATGACCGCCCAGCGCCCGTCATCGCCGCTGAACGTGCCAGCCGCCTGCACCACGCCTTTCCGAAACCGTGGAATCGGTATCGCAGTGTCTTCCGCAGCGATACCCGCCGTCGTTCTTTCGTCGCTTGCACTTGCAGCACCGGCAGCCGCCGCGCCGGCCGCAGGCCATAGCGCGTACCAGCCATTGAAGACCATGCCGGCCGCTGCCAGTGCGACCGGCGCCATGATTCCCGCGGCCCTGGTGGCAACGCAGGTACCGCGGATTGTTCCCATGCAGAGCAGCGCCACAACGTACGTGGTCCGTGCGGGAGACACCATCAGCGGCATCGCAGTCCGTCACGGGCTGAGCATGCACGCGGTCCTGAAAGCGAACGGGTTGAAGGTCAACTCCATCATCCACCCCGGCCAGAAGATCAAGCTGGCGGGTTCGTCGGCATCTGAGGCTCCGGTGAAGCAGACTGCTCCGCCCAAGCAGCAGTCCTCCGCAACGTACACAGTGAAGTCCGGCGATACTCTGGGAGCAATCGCTGCCCGCCACGGTGTCAGCCTCTCGTCGGTTCTGACGGCAAATGGGCTGTCGATGACGTCCATCATCCACCCGGGCCAGAAGATCAAGCTCTCGGGTTCATCCGCAACGCCGGCGCCGGCGCCCAAGGCGACAACCCCCAAGCCGTCAGCTCCAAAGCTCGCCGCATCGGCATCCGGAGCAACTTATGTGGTGAAACCAGGTGACACGCTGGGTGCGATCGCTGCCCGCCACAATGTGAGTCTGGGATCCATCCTTTCGGCGAACGGGCTCTCCATGAGCTCGATCATTCATCCTGGCCAGAAAATCAAGCTGACCGGCGGGTCGAGCGTAGCTGTTCAGACAAGTCCGAAGCCCGCAGCACCGAAGCCGTCCGCCCCAACGGCCGGCGGCTCGTACACGATCAAGGCCGGCGATACGCTCGGCGGCATCGCCGGCAGGCATGGAGTCAGCCTCAGCGCGCTGCTCTCCGCCAACAAGTTGAGCGCCACCACCATCATCTACCCCGGAAAGAAGCTCACGATCCCCGGTGGGTCCAAGGCTGCCCCGGAACAGAAGCCGGCGGACCTCGTTCCATCGACCTTCCTCCACTACACCTACCCGGATGCAGTGGTTGCGGAAGCCAATAAGAACAAGCACACGCTGAACGGCCTTCCGGTTCCCTCGCAGGCCCAGATGAAAGCGATTGTCGCTGACACTGCCCGCAAAATGGGCGTAGACCCAAGCCTTGCGCTCGCCTTCTCCTACCAGGAGTCGGGGTTCAATCAGCGGGCTGTCTCACCGGCGAACGCCATCGGTGCCATGCAGGTCATCCCGATGTCCGGCGAATGGGCTTCCGATCTCGTTGGCCGGAAGCTGAATCTGCTGGATCCCTATGACAATGCAACCGCCGGTGTGGCGATCATCAAGGCGCTGATCCGGACCAGCCCCAACCTGGATACAGCGATCGCGTCCTACTACCAGGGCCAGTATTCGGTGAAAACCCACGGCATGTTCGCAGACACCAAGAATTATGTGGCAGCGATCAAGGCGCACCAGAAAAACTTCCGGTAGGCGACCACCGCCCCCTGCGGGTTCAGCGGCCGACGCCCGACCGACCTGTGTTGGTGCGGGCGCCGGCCGCTGCTTCACTTAGTATCGAAGAGTGCGGGAGCGGCCGAAGGACTCACTGGTAGACACCGTTGTAGACGGGCGCTACCACGTTCGTTCACGGCTGGCGAGCGGCGGCATGTCGACCGTCTACCTTGCCACCGACGAACGGCTGGAACGCGACGTCGCGCTGAAGGTTCTCTATCCGCACCTCGCAGAAGACGAGCGCTTCCTCGAGCGTTTCGAGCGCGAAGCGAAGTCAGCGGCCAGGCTTTCGCACCCGCACGTGGTCGGGGTACTGGACCAGGGCGTGGAAGACGGACCAGGGCAAAGCGTCGCCTACCTCGTAATGGAGTATGTACCGGGCAAGACCCTCCGGGACCTCCTCACCGAACGGGGACGGCTGACGCCCCGCCAGGCTCTCGCGATTCTTGATCCAGTGGTTGAGGGACTGGGAGCGGCACATGATGCCGGGCTCATTCACAGGGATGTCAAGCCGGAGAACGTCCTGCTGTCCGAACGCGGTGGAATCAAGATTGCCGATTTTGGTCTTGCCCGTGCGGTCTCGGCCGCAACCCATACCGGAACGCTGGTGGGCACGGCGGCCTACTTCCCACCGGAGCTGGTGACAGGCGGAGCCGCGGACGCGCGCAGCGACATCTATTCGGCTGGCATCGTCCTGTTCGAGCTCCTCACGGGCAGGCAGCCATACTCCGGTGAAGCGCCCATCCAGGTTGCGTTCCAGCACGTGAACTCGCGGGTTCCCGCGCCCTCCACGATCGTTCCGGGACTGGCAGAGGACCTCGACGAACTGGTGCTTTGGTGCACCGCGGTTGATCCCGAAGAACGCCCTATCGACGGCAATGCCCTCCTCGGCGAGTTGCGGCACATTCGAACCACCCTGAGCGATGACGAGCTCGACCACGGCAGCGACCACCGCGCCGGTTCGGCACCAGGCGGCGAAGAAGCAGCGGCCTCCGACGGCGCCGAACGTACGGAGATCATCGGCGCAGCGCACTCGTCCACAGACGTAGCGGGATCGCATCCATATCCAACGGAGGTCATCGGCGCCCCGGGCTCTCCGACAACTGTGCTGGGAAACAGTTCCCACCACACCACAGTCCTGGGCTCCACGCCGGTTGCAGGATCCATGCCGCAGCGGCAGCTGGATTCAGCCGCACGAGAGAAGCTCGCTGCGAGGGACTTCAAGACCTACCGCAAAGAGCAGGCACGGGCCGTACAGCGCCCGGAAAAGACCCTGCGGCCAGGCAATGCACGGCGCAGGAATGCCTTTCTCATTCTCTTGCTCGCACTGCTCGCAGCGCTGGCGGCAATAGCCGGCTGGTTCTTCGGTGTGGGTCCGGGCGCGCTGGTGGCCGTTCCCGATGTTTCCAGCCGCTCAGTAAGCGCAGCGCAGGCATTGCTGGCCCAGGCCGGCCTATCCTCGAGCGCGGAGCCGTCCTATTCTGATTCCGTCGCGGAGGGCCTTGTGATCGCCAGCGAGCCGGAGGCAACCGCTACGGTGAGGCCCTGGGAGGAGATTCAGCTCCTGGTGTCGCTGGGACCGGAACTTTTCGCGATTCCGGAGGTCGTCGGTCTCGCTGAGGCAACAGCGGCGGCCACACTGGTCGCCGCCGGTTTCGAAGTAGGAGAAGTGACGCCGCAGTTCAGTGACACCGTTGCCGACGGCGCGGTGATCGCGACTACTCCAGCAGCAGGTGAACAGGTTCCCGCGGGCACCCCCGTGAGCCTGACGGTTTCACGGGGACCGGAGCCGGTCTCGGTTCCTTCCGTTGTGGGCCTGCCGGAGGAAGAAGCGGTCAGCATCCTGGCGGGCGCCGGGCTGACCCCGCTAATCGAGCCCGCGCCGGTCAATGACATCAAAGTACCGGCCGGATCCGTCCTGGTACAGACACCGGCAGAGGGGCAGCTGCCTCCGGGCGGGTCAGTGACGCTGACTCTCTCCGACGGCCCGCGCATCATTGCTGTTCCCGACGTATTCTCCGAACGTGAGGCGGAAGCCATCGCCGCACTGGAGGAGGCCGGGTTCACGGTCAAGGTGAACTACGCCTTCGGCCGCCCGGTGCTGGGCCTCGTTGCCGGCCAGGACCTCACGGGCGAGCATCCCGAAGGATCAACGGTCACCATTACCGTGACGTGAGATCGAAGCACCGGCGAAGGTAGCTGCGCCGGTTAGCGTCGGGACAGCGCCCCGGCCACAAGGAAAGCCATCTCGAGGGACTGCATGTGATTCAGGCGTGGATCACACACGGACTCATAGCGGTCGAGGAACGCTTCCTGATCGATCGGGTCCGCTCCGCCGAGGCACTCCGCGACGTCATCACCGGTCATCTCAACGTGAAGGCCGCCCGGGAAGGTGCCGAGTTCGTTGTGTACCTCAAAGAAACCGCGCACCTCATCCATGACATCGTCGAAATTGCGGGTCTTGTACCCGTTGGGGGAAGTGACCGTGTTGCCGTGCATTGGATCAGTTACCCAGAGGACCTTGGCGCCGGAATCAGTCACCTTTGACACGAGGTTGGGCAGCTTCTCGCGGATATTCTTGGCGCCCATCCGGGTGATAAACGTGAGGCGGCCCGGCTCCCTGTTGGGGTCCAGCTTGTCAATGAGTGCCAACGCATCATCCGGCGACGTACCGGGGCCAAGCTTCACCCCAATCGGGTTGCGTACGCGTGACAGGAAATCAATGTGAGCGCCGTCGATATCCCTCGTTCGCTCGCCGATCCACAGGAAGTGTGCCGACGTGTCATAAGGCAGGCCTGTGCGTGAGTCGGTGCGGGTCAATGCGCGCTCATACTCAAGCAGCAGGGCCTCATGGCTGGCGAAGAACTCGACGCGGGTCAAGGCATCAAAATCGGCGCCGCAGGCTTCCATGAAGCGGACGGCGCGGTCAATTTCGCGCGCCAGCGATTCGTACCGCGAGTGGGCCGGATTGGCAGTGAAGCCCTTATTCCAGTGGTGGACGAGACGGAGGTCTGCAAATCCGCCCTGGGTGAAGGCGCGAATCAGATTGAGCGTCGATGCGGAGGTGTGGTACGCCCGCACCATCCGGGAGGCGTCATGACCACGGCTCTCCGGTGTGAAGTCATACCCGTTCACCATGTCCCCGCGGTATGCCGGTAGGGTCACGCCTTCGCGGGTTTCATCGTTCGATGAACGCGGCTTCGCGAACTGGCCGGCCATGCGTCCCATCTTGATGACAGGAAGCGAGGCACCGTACGTGAGGACTACGGCCATCTGGAGGATGGTCTTCACACGAGCGCTGATTCTGTCTGCGGTGGCGCCCTCGAAAGTCTCCGCGCAATCGCCCCCCTGCAGGAGGAACGCCTTACCCTGGGCAGCGGCGGCGAGCCGCTCACGCAACACATCCACCTCACCTGCGAAAACAAGCGGCGGCAGCGTGGAGAGCTCGTCGAGAGAAGACCGGTGAACCGTGGAGTCCTGCCAGCTGGGCTGCTGGGAGATCGCCAGCTCCCGCCAGATATCCAGCCCATGATCGGGTGCTGCTGAACGGGAAGCGGAGGTAACGGTTGTTTCGGTCACTACTTAAGCCTAATGGCTATACCCGATGCCGGCGGACTCCCCTGTCATGCGGCAGCGCCCGTCCCGTCACATAGCCCGGCTGCTGGAATCGCCCTCGTGCCTTTTCCGTGTTCGCCGGGGTGCGGCAGGAGGGTCCGGCGTCTCATCAGAGGCCTCGCCAGGGTCATGTCCGATGGTTCGTACTTCACCGGGCAACGGACCTTCGGTACTTGGCGGCAAGGAGGTGTCCGACGACGGCTGAAATACGTCTGCCGGAGCAGAGCCTTCCAGCCGGACGGCGGCCTGACGGGACGGATCCGCGATCCGCTCCGCCTTCTTGCTGGTCTTCCTGCCTGCCGTCTTCGCGCTGGCGAGACGCTCCTTGACGCTGCTGGCGTAGACGTCGACATACTCCTGACCGGAGAGCCGCATGAGCGCATACATGATTTCATCGGTCACGGAACGTTGAATGAAGCGGTCCTCGCCCATCCCTGCATAGCGCCGGAAGTCCATCGGCTCCCCGACGATGATGCCCACACGGCGAATATTCGGGATCCGTCTTCCGATGGGCTGCACCTTGTCCGTACCGATCATGGCAACCGGAATGACCGGTACCCCGGTTGCGAGGATCAGCTTGGCAACGCCGGTCTTTCCGCGGTAAAGCCTGCCGTCCGGGCTACGCGTTCCCTCGGGATAGATACCCAGCAACGCACCGGACTTCAGGATTTCTTCTCCTGCCGACAGCGACGTGGCGGACGCGGCGCCCCCGGAACGATCCATCGGCAGCTGGTTTGTCAGCCGAAAAAACGCAGCGGTCAGCTTTCCTTTCAGGCCCTTGCCTGTGAAGTACTCGGATTTAGCCAGAAACACCACAGGACGCGGCACTGCAAGTGGAAGGAAGATCGAATCCGAGAAAGATAGGTGGTTGCTCACGATGACAGCTGCACCGGTTGCCGGAATGTTATCCAGTCCCTTGACCCATGGCCTGAACAAGAGATTCACAAGTGGACCAATAAAGATCCTCTTCATGATCCAGTAGAACACTCTGCCAGCCTTCCTGCGTGGATGTTCCGATTACCTGGGAACAGGCAAAACCATGCCTTCCGCAAACGGGTTCTTGGAACACTACTCTACGGGCGGACAGTGTGCGGGACGTCACTGGCAGTCCGCGGAACGCGATGACACCATTGGAATCATGACGGCCGACCCCACTCTCGCAGCGTTCTCCTCGAACGGTTCAGGAAATAACGCACGTATTGGGGTTCTTCTGAGCCATGGCTTCACCGGCTCGCCGGCGAGCGTGGCTGGCTGGGCCCGGTACCTGGCTGATTACGGCTTTGCCGTGCGGCTCCCGTTGCTGGCCGGGCACGGCACCACCTGGCAGGAGCTCGCAAGGACACCCTGGGAGCGCTGGTACGAGGGGATCGACACGGCGTATCAGGATCTGGCTCGAAATACTGACGCGGTGGTCGTGGCAGGACTGTCGATGGGTGGTGCCCTCGCTCTGCGGTTGGCGGCGCTGGAACCGGTGGCTGGCGTCGTCGTCGTAAATCCCGGCCTCACCATGGGCGATCCGCGCGCCCGTTACGCCGGCGTACTGAAGTACCTGCTCCGGTCGGTCCCCTCGATCGGCAATGACATCCGGAAGGAGGGCATGGACGAGCGGGCGTATCCCCGTACGCCGGTCGCTGCAGTCCACCAGCTTGCGCAGCTTTTTCGCGACACCACCGACCGGCTCCCCCAGGTCACCGCACCCACGCTGGTCTTCCGGTCCAATGTGGACAGGATTGTGCCGGAAAGCAGCCTGGAAGTTCTACAAAGGCGCATTGGGAGCGCACACTTGGAAGTAATACGGTTGGAGAACAGCTACCACGTGGCCACCATGGACCACGACCAGGAGCTCATCTTCGAGCGCTCCGCAGCATTCATCGAGCACGTGACAGCAGGTACCACCGCATGAGTCCCCGAGCACAGGACCCTAACGAATCCACTGACGACGCCGTCTGGCAGGACCTCGTCGCGCGGTTGGAAGAAAGCCCCAGCAGTGACTTTCCCGAACGTCAGGCATCAGGACCTGCACCCACCGCCGAGGAGCGCGTTCGGGCGATCTTCGACAACCAGCCTGCACCGGCGCCGCCCGGCCCCCGGGATTACTCGGCATCCGAAAATGAGGATGACGGCACCTACCAGCCGCCCGAACCTCCGGCCCTCGGCGTGGGAGATCCCCTCGTGGTGCTGGCCTGGCTGTGCGCGGTGGGCGGCCCAGTAGCGCTCATGCTGATTGCAATGTTCTGGCGGTCAGTCTCCACCACCGTGATGCTGGGAATCGTCGGGATCTTCATTGCGAGCGTGACGTTCCTGATCTTCCGCCTTCCGAAAACCCGTGATTACGACGACGACGGCGCGGAGGTCTAACTTGCCGCCGGCGGCTTAGCGCCGCTCACGGAAACGTCCCGACGGCGCATTTCCGTAAGCCCTGCCCAACAATGGGCGGTATCTGATCCGTGAGAGGTCCGCGGCGCCGACGAGGCCGGCATCCGGACCCAGCGCTGCTGAGGTGATCATGGCGGCGGGACGGAAGCCGCGTCCGGTCAGATTACGTTCGAAGGTTCGCCGCGCCGGGTCAATGAGGAGCTGCCCGGCGGCGCCGAGTCCGCCACCGATGACAAAGGTCCCCGGGTCCAGGGCGGCACCGAGATTCGCGAGGCCAAGGCCAAGCCACTGACCGACGTCGTCAATCAACTCCCGGCACACCGGGTCGCCACGAAGCGCCAGGCGTGTGACCACTGCTCCGGTGATGGCGTCGATGTTGCCATTCACCTCCCGCAGCAGCGTTTGCGCCACCGGTGAATTGGCGGACGCCAGCTCGCGGGCTTCCCTGCCCAGGGCGTTGCCCGAGGCGTACTGCTCCCAGCAACCACGGTTTCCACACTCGCAGCGATGCCCGTTCGGCACGATGATTTGGTGGCCGAACTCCCCCGCCACGCCGTGGCGTCCGCGCTCAAGCACACCGCCCATGATCATTGCGCCGCCTATTCCGGTGCCCAACGTGATGAGGACGAGCCGCGGTTCCCCACGCCCTGCACCGAAACGCCATTCGGCCCAGGCGGCGGCGTCGGCATCATTGAGCACGGTGACGCGCCGCCGCAGCGCCTTCTCCAGGTTGGCTCTCAATGGTTCGTTGCGCCAGGCAAGGTGCGGGCTGAACAGGACCGTCCCGTTGTCGAGGTCCATCCACCCGGCGGCGCCGATCCCGACTGACCGGATGCGGCGACCGCTTCCAAGCTCCCGCACCAGGTCAGCGATGACTCTTTCCACTGCACGCGGATCCTGGCCGGGAGTTTCCCTGCGGGCAGAGGCCACGATGGTGCCGTCCGGATCCACGACCCCGGCTGCAACCTTGGTCCCGCCGATGTCGATGCCGATGGCAAGACCCCGTGCACGCAACGGGCGCGCCGCGTAACGGGAGCCGGCGGCCAGCGGCGATCCAAGGGGTTGGCGGCTTCCGCCGCCGAAACGGTTTCCGCCTGCCGTGGGACGCTCTTCTCGTTCCGCCTGCATGGGTACCGGCCTCCCGCCGTCGTTCTGGGACTGCACCGCGTTGCTGACTGCGGTTCACCGTTACCGTTTTGTACATTACTGGAGAGTAAGAGCTCCCGGGAAAAGCTATAGGCTAGGGCCACTCACAGGATGTGATGAAGATCAAAGGAGATTCCCGTGCGCGAATTCAGCGTTCCGGTCAAGGTGAAGGTCCCTCGGGACAACAACACTACGCACCTCGTGGTGAAGCAGGCGGAGAAACAGAGCAATCCTGCCCTTTTTGCCACGAAGGACGCCTCAGGGCAATGGTCCGATATCCGCGCAACGGACTTCCTTTCCGATGTTCGCAGGATCGCCAAGGGCCTGATGGCGTCAGGTGTGGAAGCGGGCGACCGCGTCGCGATCATGGCGCGTACCCGGTATGAGTGGGCTCTGGTTGATTTTGCCGTCTGGTTCGCGGGGGCTGTCTCCGTGCCTGTGTATGAAACGTCGTCGCCGTCGCAGGTCGCTTGGATCCTTGGTGATTCCGGTGCAGTCGCTGCTTTCGTGGAGTCTGGCCGCCACGAGAACGTGGTGCGTCAGGCAGTTGCCTCGGAGAACCTGGAGGGGTTCCGCGATGTGTGGCAGTTTGACGGCGGCGGGCTCGATACCCTGCGGGAAGCCGGGGCGGCCATTGGTGATGCAGCGCTTGAGGAGCGGCGCCTGATCGCAGGTCTCGACGATGTAGCGACCATCATCTACACGTCCGGGACAACCGGAAAGCCCAAGGGGTGCGAACTGACGCACGGCAACTTCGTTGAGTTGTCGGAGAACGCGGCGGCGGCGCTGCCCGAAGTTGCACACGAGGGCGCGCAGACCATCATGTTTCTGCCCCTCGCGCACGTCTTCGCGCGGTTCATCTCGGTGCTCTGCGTTGCCGCCGGCGCCACCGTTGCGCACACACCGGACATCAAGAACCTGCTTCCGGACCTGCAAAGCTACAAGCCGACCTTCATTCTGGCTGTACCGCGCGTGTTCGAGAAGGTCTACAACAACTCCATGCTGAAGGCCGAGGACAACGGCAAGGGCAAGATTTTCCATGCCGGCGTCGATGTCGCGATCGCCTGGTCGAAAGCCGACCAGGCGGGCAAGGTGGGCCTCGGCCTGAAGGTCAAGCACGCCATCTTCGACAAGCTGCTCTATGGCAAAATCCGGACCGCTATGGGCGGCAGGGTCCAGCATGCTGTGTCAGGCGGCGCGCCGCTGGGCGACCGGCTCGGCCACTTCTTCCATGGCATCGGGCTGATGGTGCTCGAGGGGTACGGGCTGACTGAAACCACGGCGCCCATCTCGGTCAGCACGCCGCAGAAGATCAAGATAGGCACGGTGGGTGCGCCGCTGCCGGGCAACGCAGTCAGGATCGCGGACGACGGCGAAATCCTCACCAAGGGCGTCTGCGTCCTGAAAGGCTATTTCAAGCGTCCCGATCTCACGGAGGAAGCCTTCACCGACGGCTGGTTCCACACCGGCGACATTGGGCAACTCGACGAGGACGGTTTCCTGAGCATCACGGGGCGCAAGAAGGAAATTATTGTGACGGCCAGCGGCAAGAACGTCGTCCCGGCACAGCTGGAGGACACCATCCGCGCCAACGCGCTCGTGTCCCAGTGTGTTGTTGTGGGAGATCAGAGGCCGTTCATCTCCGCTTTGATAACCCTCGATGAGGAAGCTTTGCCCGGATGGCTTGAGCGTCACGACCTTCCTGCCGGAACCACGATGGCTGAAGCGGCGAATCATCCCGCGGTCCGCGCAGAAATCCAGGCGCTCGTGGATTCCGCAAATGAGTCGGTCAGCCAGGCGGAGGCGATCAAGGTATTCCGCATCGTTGAGCACGACTTCACAGAGGCAAGCGGTCATCTCACGCCGTCGATGAAGATCAAGCGCGCGCAGGTGCTCAAGGACTACTCCACGGTGGTTGAGGAAATCTACGCGCAGCAGCGCATGCAGCAGGCGTAGGTTCTCAGGTGGAGGGCGCCTTCAGCGAAAGCAGGGCGTTCTCCACCACCTCGGTCAGCGCGGGGTGAATCCAGTACTGGCCGCGGGCCATGGTGAACGCGTCCAGACCGAAGTGCATTGCCTGAATGATCGGCTGGATCAGGTTCGAGGCTTCATGTCCCATGATGTGTGCGCCGAGGATGATGCCGCTGTCTTCCTCCGCGAGCACCTTCACGATGCCCGAGGTGTCTTCCATCGCCCACCCGTAGGCGGTTGACCCGTACTGCTGGACGGCCACCGCAACGCGTGAACCAGTTCGCTCCGCGCGTTCCAGTGCCTGCTCTTCGGTAAGACCCACGGTCGCGATCTGTGGCCTGGTGAAGACGGCTGCGGGCACATAACGGTGATCGCTGGTATGCAGGGCCTCCGGATGAAGCAGGTTGTGGGATACCACCCGCGCCTCATGGTTAGCGACGTGCTTGAGCTGGAAGGGGCTTGAGATGTCCCCGAGTGCCCAGACTCCGGGTACGGGCTTGCCGTCCCTCAGCACTCGCTGGAACGGGTCAACCGCAATCCGGCCGTCTTCGGTTTCGTCGAAACCGACCGCCGCTGCACCCACCCGGTCGCTGTTCGGCGTGCGTCCGGTCGCGACGAGCACGACGTCGGCTTCCACAGACAGAGCGGTTCCGTCAGGTCCAGTGACGTTAGCGGTGACCGATCCGTCGGCGTTGGCGTCCACTCTGTCGACCTGGTGTCGGGTAAGAACCTTCCACTGCGCCAGTGCCTTCTCCGTGAAACGTTCGGAAATGGTGTCGTCGAGGGAGCGCAGCATGTGTCCCGACCGCACCGCAAGGGTGACGTCGGTGCCGAGGGCAGAGAAGATGTGCGCGAACTCGGCTGCAATGTACCCGCCACCGATAATCAGCATCCTTCGTGGCTGTTCCTCCAGCCGCATGACGGTGTCCGAGGTGTGGACCTGTGGCAGGTCCAGTCCTGGAATGTCCGGAATCACTGCCCGCGAGCCTGCCGCGACGACCACCTGATCAGCAGTGATCTCGGTGCCGGCGTTCGTTCTCAGAGAGTGGTCGCCGGTGAAACGTAAGTCTTCCTCGTACAGGTCAACATGCTGCAGTTCATCGGCCCGGTAGACACGCCCTGCGTCGGAGATGCTGTCGATGCGGGTGAAAATCCGGTCCCGCAGGTCTGTCCAGCGTGTTCCGGTGTGCTGCAGGTCCACTCCGAGGCGGCCGGCCTCGTCAGCTGCACGGGCCAGCTCCGCCGGGTAGACGAACATCTTGGTCGGGATGCAGCCCACGTTCAGGCAGGTTCCGCCGAAAGTCCCGCCTTCGATGATCGCGATTCTTTTGTCATCCCACTCAGGCGTGATGATGGTGTTGCCGGAGCCGGACCCGATAATCGCGAGGTCGTAGTGGATCACGGGTCAGTGCAGCTGATCTACAACAAGCGCGGCGAGCTCAACCACTGCATCCCTGGTGCGGGTCTGCAGTTTGGAAAGCTCCACGCGGGAGCCCTCGGCGAGATGGCGGTCATACGGGATGCGCACAACAGTGCCGACACGGGAACGGAAGTGTTCCTCGATCTCGTTGACGTTGACCTCCGTGCGGTTCCCGGAGGACATGTTGACCACCACGATTGCCTTGGCCACCAAATCATGCCGGCCGTGCGCTTCAAGCCAGGACAGCGTTTCGGACGCAAGGCGCGCCTCGTCGACGCTGCCGCCTGAAACGAGGACGACGGCGTCGGCTTTCTCGAGGGTCCCCTTCATAACCGAGTGCACCATACCGGTGCCGGAGTCAGTGAGGACGATCGAGTAGTACCGTCCGAGGATGTCCGTCACCGCGCGGTAATCAGCGTCATCGAACGCCTGGGCAACAGCGGGATCGGTGTCGGAGGCGAGCACGTGAAGGCGCGAGCCGTCCCGTGCAACATAACTGGACAGCTGTGCGAAGGAATCGACCATGAACCGGTTCTGCACCAGTTGGCGCGCGGTGAAGTCGGCTTTGCCCGGCGACCGGTCGGAGAGCGTGCCGCGGTCCGGGTTGGCGTCCATGGCAATGATCCGGTCCTCGCGGATGTCTGCCAGAGCCATTCCGAGCAGGGTAGTCACCGTTGTCTTCCCGACGCCGCCCTTGCGGGAAAGCACCGGGACGTACCGGGTCCGCTCCCCCAACCGGACGCTCACCCGGTGCTCAAGCGCACGGCGGATGCGCACGGCGTCCGAATCGCCGAGGTTCAGGTAGCCGAAGGTCGCCTTGTACAGCCAGTACCGCCATCCGCTGATGGGAGCACGCTGCTGTGACGTCAGCAGCCTGTCTGCCGTGAGCGACGACGCCGGCTCCGGACCCTCTTCCCTGTTCCGCCGCGCGCTGCGGTCAGGGGATGCGGGGGTAACAGCCTGAGGGACAGCAGGTAGTTCGCTGCCACGTCCGCCTGACGGCTGCCAACCGGTCAACTCCTCATCCTCGGAGAGCCGGATGTCGCTGTCGGCCAGGGTGAGCTCGGAAGAATCGGTCGGATGTTGTCCCGGGCGCTGCCCATCCGTGGCGGGGGTGATCCCGATGTGCGGCAGCCGGTCCGGCAGCGGCGCCTGGACCACCGCAGGACCGCCCAGATCAGCGCCATCCGGTGAAGCGGCGTCGTCCTCAGAGCTCAGCGTGTACTCCCCGGCCGCTTCCGGTGCTGGGTGTTGCGACTCATCCGAGCCCGCCTGCTCGTCTGACTGTGCCGTGCCGGCGCCGCCGGTAGCCGTCTCGCCAGCGGACTGGTCTCCAGTCATTACGGCCTCATCCGACTCCTGCGGCACGCCGACCCCGTCCTTGGACCGCTCTGCCGGCTTCTTCTCGTTCGCCATAATTCCTCACGCTCGCATAACACCCGCAGCGGGACACCACAGGTGGATTCTGCATCACCTTAGCGCAGGCACCTTTCAGGAGGGATCGATGACCAGGAGGAGGTCGCCGCCTTGTACCTGTTCGATGGCGCCGATAGCGAGCCGTTTGACGGTTCCGCCGACGGTGGTGGTGATGCCTGCTTCCATCTTCATTGCTTCAATGGTTGCGACAGTGTCACCTGCCTGGACGGTGTCACCTTCAGCCACGCTGACTGTGACGGCGCCCGCGAACGGTGCGGCGACGTGACCGGGCTGGGCAGGGTCGGCTTTCTCGGCGGCCTTGACGTCACTGTGGACACTGCGGTCGCGTACGACGACGGGGCGCATCTGCCCGTTGAGGGTGCACATCACGGTCCGCATGCCCTTCTCGTCCGGTTCAGAGACTGCCTCGAGGGTGGCGATGAGGCGGACACCCTTCTCGAGTTCGATGACGTGCTCGCTGCCCTGCTGCAACCCAAAGAGGTAATCGCGGGTGTCCAGGACGGACACGTCTCCAAAGGTATCCCGAGTGGTCTGGAAGTCCTTCGTGGGCCCTGCGAACAACAACCGGTTCAACGTGGCGCGGCGGGTCGCCGAGTCGCCCGCCAGTGCCTGCTGGTCTTCGGCGGCCAGGTCCGCGTCGCGGACCTTGATGGTGCGTCCCTGCAGGGCCTTGGTGCGGAACGGTTCAGGCCAGCCTCCGGGCGGGTCGCCGAGTTCACCGCTGAGGAACCCGATCACGGAATCCGGGATGTCGTAGCTTTGCGGGTTCTCCTCGAACGCGGCAGGGTCCACGTTCGAGCCCACGAGCTGCAGGGCGAGGTCCCCGACGACCTTGGAGGACGGGGTGACCTTCACCAGCCGGCCGAGCATCCGGTCCGCCGCCGTGTACATGTCCTCGACGGCTTCGAACCGCTCACCCAGACCCAGGGCAATGGCCTGCTGGCGGAGGTTGGAGAGCTGACCGCCAGGAATCTCGTGCCGGTAGACACGGCCCGTCGGCCCGGGCAGCCCGGACTCGAACGGGGCGTACACCCGCCGCACTGCTTCCCAGTACGGCTCCAGGGAGCTCACAGCCTCCAGCGACATGCCGGTGTCACGTTCGGTGTGCGCGAGGGCTGCGACCAGAGCGGAGGCAGAGGGCTGGCTGGTGGTTCCGGCCAATGAAGCGCTGGCGACATCGACGGCGTCGACCCCGGCGTTGGAAGCCGCCAGCAGGGTGGCCAACTGACCACCCGCGGTGTCATGGGTGTGCAGGTGGACCGGCAGGTCGAACCGCTCACGCAGCGCGGTGACAAGCTTCGCCGCCGCCGCCGGGCGCAGCAGCCCCGCCATGTCCTTGATTGCAAGGATGTGCGCACCGGCGTCGACGATGCGCTGCGCAAGGTCGAGGTAGTAATCCAGGGTATAGAGCTTTTCCTCCGGATCGAGCATGTCCGAGGTGTAGCACAGGGCCACTTCGGCGACGGCGGTTCCGGTGTCCCGGACGGCGCGGATCGCCGGTTCCATCTGCGAAACATCGTTCAGGGCATCGAAGATCCGGAAGATATCGATACCCGTCGCTGCGGCTTCCTGCACGAACGCTTCGGTGACCGCTTCCGGGTACGGGGTATAGCCGACCGTGTTGCGGCCACGCAACAGCATCTGCAGACACACGTTGGGCATCTCGGCGCGCAGCACAGCGAGCCGCTCCCACGGGTCCTCGCCCAGGAAGCGCAGCGCGACATCATAGGTAGCCCCGCCCCACGCCTCGACAGAGAGCAGTTCCGGCATCTTCGCCGAGACCGCCGCACCTGCCGCGGCAAGGTCACGGGTACGGACCCGGGTCGCCAACAGCGATTGGTGAGCATCCCGGAACGTGGTGTCAGTGACCGCCAACGCCGTCTGCGCGCGCAACTCCGCAGCGAAACCCTCCGGACCCAATTCCTGCAGCCGCTGCCGGCTTCCCGGACGCTTCGCCGTGTCCTGCTCCGGCTCGGTGATTTCCGGTAGCTTCTCGGCCGGGTCAAGCTCAACCGTGAGTTCCCCGTTGGGCTTATTCACGGTGACATCAGCGAGCCAGTTCAGCAGTTTCGTGCCACGGTCAGCGGAGACCCGGGCCGTGAGCAGTTCGGGGCGCTCATCGATGAACGAGGTGGCGACGTTACCGGCGATGAAGTCCGGATCCTCCAGTACCGCCTGCAGGAATGAGATGTTCGTCGACACCCCACGCACCCTGAACTCCGCCAGCGCGCGGCGTGCCCTGCGGACCGCGGATTCATAGTCCCGGCCGCGGCAGGTGAGCTTCACCAACATCGAGTCGAAGTGCGGGCTGATCTCAGCGCCCGCATAGACCGTGCCACCGTCCAGGCGCACACCCGCGCCGCCGGCCGACCGGTACGCGGTGATCTTCCCGACATCCGGGCGGAACCCGTTCGCCGGGTCCTCCGTGGTGATCCGGGACTGCAGGGCAGCACCCCGAAGCCGCACTGAATCCTGCGACAGGCCAAGATCCGCCAGCGTCTCCCCCGCTGCTATGCGTAGCTGTGACTGGACGAGGTCGACGTCGGTGACTTCCTCCGTCACCGTGTGCTCCACCTGGATACGCGGGTTCATCTCAATGAAGACGTGCTGCCCGGCGCGCTCACCGACCGTGTCCACGAGGAACTCCACCGTTCCCGCGTTCACGTAATTCAAAGCCTTCGCGAACGCGACCGCGTCACGGTACAGCGCCTGACGGATGTTCTCATCAAGGTTCGGTGCCGGAGCGATCTCAATCACCTTCTGGTGACGGCGCTGCAGGGAACAATCCCGCTCAAACAGGTGCATCACGTTGCCCTCGGCGTCGGCGAGGATCTGAACCTCAATATGCCGCGGGCGCAGCACCGCCTGCTCAAGGAACATGGTCGGGTCACCGAACGCGGAGTCTGCCTCGCGCATCGCCGCCTCAAGGGCTTCGCGCAGGTCCTCCCGCTTGTCCACCCGGCGCATACCGCGGCCGCCGCCACCGGCGACCGCCTTTGCGAAAATCGGGAAACCAATCTCATCCGCCGCCGATACCAGCTCCTCAAGATCGGCACTCGGCTGTGAAGACTTCAAAACCGGGATACCAGCCTGACGGGCTGCTTCCAGCGCACGGACCTTGTTGCCGGCCAGCTCCAGCACATCAGCCGGCGGGCCCACGAAGGTGATCCCGGCGTCGGCCGCTGCGCGTGCAAGGTTCGGGTTCTCCGAAAGGAAACCATAGCCAGGATAGATTGCGTCGCAGCCCGCCTCCTTGGCTACCCGAACAATTTCATCGACGTCCAGATAAGCGCGGACCGGATGGCCTTCCTCACCGATCAGGTAGGCCTCATCGGCCTTCTGCCGGTGGATCGAGTTGCGGTCCTCCTGCGGGAAAACCGCTACCGTCTTGGCGCCGGTTTCAAAACCCGCCCGGAACGCACGAATGGCGATTTCGCCTCGGTTGGCTACCAGAATCTTCGAGAACATTGCTCTCCTGTGCTCTTGCGGGTTCGATGGAACGACAACTTAGCGTCCCCAGCCTACATTTGGTCTTTCTGGTCACAGTAATCTGCGTTCACGAGCCGGTAACTTCTTGTCGCGCCTCACCGTAGAGCCGAGTTCGTCGGAACTATCGGTCCACCTATGATGAATAGGTGTGCGGGCACCATAGATCCTGCGATCCGGGCATCTCAACGTTAGGTATTGGTTCAACAAGTGCAAGTAGTGAGCATCAGCAGCCTCAAAGGTGGGGTCGGCAAGACCTCGGTCACCCTTGGACTCGCATCGGCGGCGATGTCCGCTGGAATCCCCACACTTGTTGTTGATCTCGATCCCCACGCGGACGCCACCACCGGACTGGGTGTTCAAGCTGGCGATCAGACTGACATCGGCCGCCTGCTGAAGAATGCACGTCGGGGAGATCTTGCAGCCAATGTGGCGCCAAGCGGTTGGGTGAGTAACGCCGTGAAGCGTGGCTCGAACGGCACGGCTCCCGTCCTCGATGTCGCGATCGGCTCTGCGTACTCTGGCATTTACGACCGCCCCGACTTGGGAAAGCGCGACTTACGCCGCCTGTCGATGCTGCTGGAACGGGTTGAGGATTACCGCCTTGTCCTGATTGACTGCCCACCTTCGCTGAACGGCCTCACGCGCATGGCCTGGACTGCGAGCAACAGGGTTCTGCTTGTTGCCGAACCCGGACTGTTCTCCGTTGCCGGCACTGAACGGACCATGCGGGCCATTGAACTTTTCAAGAACGAGTTTGCACCGAACCTCACACCCGCAGGGATAGTCGCCAACCGGGTGCGCACCGGTTCCAATGAGCACACCTTCCGGTTGAACGAGATGAAGCAGATGTTCGGCGACCTCCTGCTCAGCCCAACCATCGCAGAACAGGCCAACTGGCAGCAGATCCAGGGCGCGGCGCACGCGGTGCACCACTGGCCGGGTGAATCGGCCAAGCAGGCCGCCGGGTACTTCGATGATTTGCTCCGTGCGCTGCTCGATTCCGGCCGTATGCGCAATCGCGTGGCGCGCCGCTGAAGCACGGCCTGCGATCTACTCAATCCTGACGCAGGACACAAAAATGCCCCGCTCGGGGCGGGGCACAATGCACACTTCCGATCAGCTGATTTTGCGGGCTTCCCGTCGCTTGCTCAACTCGTCATCCGGGAAGTTCTGGTCGGCTGCGTGCTCGCTGGGTAGCGCTGCGAGACTGCCTTCAACTTCCCGCCATACACGCCCGACGGCGATGCCGAAGACTCCCTGCCCGCCCTGGACAAGATCAATCACTTCGTCTGCAGACGTGCACTCATATACGCTCGCGCCGTCACTCATCAATGTGATCTGCGCAAGATCCTCGACGCCGCGCTCCCGCAGGTGCTCAACGGCGCTGCGAATTTGCTGAAGTGAAACTCCGGTGTCCAACAGACGTTTAACAACCTTGAGCACCAGGATGTCCCGGAAACCGTAGAGCCGCTGGGATCCAGATCCCTTGGCGCCCCGGACCGCCGGTTCAACCAGGCCGGTGCGCGCCCAGTAATCGAGCTGGCGATAAGTGATGCCTGCGGCTTTGCAGGCTGTGGGGCCGCGGTAACCCGCGTCTTCATCCAACACAGGGAGGTCTTCGGTGAAGAGCAGGCCCTGTGCGCTGGCAGGTATCGCAGTACCCGTAGCGGCCGCGTTGGCACCCGTACCGGCGTCGCCTTTCGGACTCACGTGTTGCCTCCTCGTTCTGGTTCCCGGGGGGAAGTGGCGCAAGCCGAGGTCCACAGGGGTTTATTGAGTGTTGCCCTGAGTTTACAGCTAGTGCAATGGGAACTGTATGCTTCGACGTTAGATCTCCGGGTGCCCGAGGTCAAAGATGCCGTACATAACAATCCAACCGTGTCGTTTTTGCTTACTTCTCAAAGTCTTCGGGTTCGACGT
This sequence comes from Arthrobacter parietis, assembly GCF_039530425.1. Taxonomy (NCBI): domain Bacteria; kingdom Bacillati; phylum Actinomycetota; class Actinomycetes; order Micrococcales; family Micrococcaceae; genus Arthrobacter; species Arthrobacter parietis. The sequence continues at coordinate 823,485 of NZ_BAAAON010000002.1, forward strand.
CGGCCAGGAACTCGCGGAACTGTTTCAATTCACGCTCAGCGTTAGCCTGGCCTTCGGGGGAAGCCGCCTCGCCGTCGTCGTCGTCAGCTTCTGCGATCTCCACCCCGGTGTCCTCCATGACCTGTGGGGCACAGTAAATCGGGCATGGCACACGCAGTGCGATTGCTATGGCATCTGACGCACGGGAACTGACAGTGGTTCCGTCCTCAAACACCACCTCAGCGTGGAACACCGTATCCTCAACCCGAACGATCCGGACCTCAGTTACGGTGTGGTTCAGTGCTGCCACCATGCTGACCAGGAGATCATGAGTCATGGGCCGCGGCGGAACAATGCCCTGCTGGACGAAGGCGATTGCACTGGCCTCAGGCGCACCGATCCAGATGGGGATGTGGCGCGTGCCTGCGGATTCCTTGAGCAGCACGAGGGGCTGATTGGACGGCAGCTCGATGCGAACGCCCACAACATCCATCTCGATCATGTCTGCCTCCTAATTTTCCATCCGCGCAATCTGGCCCTGGACGAGGGCGCTGTGGAGGTTCAGACACAGCTCACTGATTTCGCGAGCGGTTTCTGCAGCCCGGGCCTTGGATGCAACGTCCCGGCGGGAGGCGACCGGGGCGACGACGCTCTCAACAAGACCGAGTTCACGGTCCGCTGCAGCACGGAAAGGACGAAGGTGCCGCGGCTCGATTCCGTGGGACTCCAACTGGACGCACGCACGAGTGATCTTCAGCGCGTGTTCATCGAAACGGCCCTCCACCTCGGCGATGAGACCGAACGCCATGAGGTCCCGAACCAGTTCCGGGCGTGCACCTGCCTCCGCGGCCAGGGTTTCCCGCGTGAGCCGGCGAGCGTGCGATCCGAGCTCGCGGGCTAGCTGCTCCGAGACCATCCGCGGCGCGAGAGTGAGACCGCCGGGCAGGTTCTCGGGGCGCTCTCCCCGGTCCACCGCGTCGAGGTAGTCCTTGATGACTTTAAGCGGCAGGTACTGATCGCGTTGGAGGGCCAGGACAAAACGCAACCGCTCGACGTCGACAGGCGTATATTTCCGATAGCCCGCACGGGTGCGCTGAGGACTGATTAGGCCTTTTTCCTCCAGGAACCGAATCTTGGAGGCACTGATGTGCGGGAAGTCCCCGGCCAGCTCAGTGAGGACCTCCCCGATATTCAGTACGTTCCCGCTGACACGCTCCGGGGCTACACCCACGGGTCGCCGGGACGGCTGGGAGGAGGGCATGAAAGTCCCTAGACCTGACCCTGCGGCTGCGACACGCTCCCGGCAGCATAGAAAGTGAGGCGGAACTTGCCGATCTGCACTTCGTGACCGTTGCGCAGCACCACGCTGTCTACGCGATCATTGTTGACATAGGTGCCGTTGAGGCTGCGGGAGTCAACAACCCGGAAGCCCTCTGCTTCACGGCGAAATTCAGCATGCTTGCGAGAAACCGTGACGTCATCGAGGAAAATATCAGCGTTCGGGTGGCGTCCGGCCGTCGTGACATCTTCGTCCAAAAGGAAACGAGCACCGGCATTCGGTCCGGTGTGTGCTATCAGCAGTGCCGATCCGGCCGGGAGGGCGGCAACGGCCGCGAGTTCCTCGCGAGTGAGCCGCGGTTCCACCGACGTGGAGGTCTGCGGCGGCAGTCCTATTGTGGTGGTTTCAGGTGAAGGCACATGCGATCCCGAAGCGTCCTGTGCGGCTGCGTTGTTCTCGCCTACCATTGAAAATTTCCTTCCCCAAAACTCGTGGCCAACCGGTTACCCGGCTGGCCACCATCTGTTTGCCTGAGCCGGTAACCCTAGCCTACCTGCTGTGAGTATTCCGACGAACTGAGAAGCTCCTTGACCACCGAGCTGTCCTCCACCTTGATTTCAAGCAGCCAACCGTCGCCGTATGGATCGGTGTTGATCAGGGCAGGCTCGCCGTCGAGCGCTTCGTTACGGTTGACGACCTCGCCGGTGAGCGGGGCGTAAATGTCGCTGACACTCTTGGTGGATTCAACTTCACCGATGACATCGGATGAACCTACTTTGGAGCCGGCCTCCGGCATCTGGACATAAACGACGTCGCCGAGCGCATCCTGGGCGAAGTCGGTGATGCCGACACGAACAACGCCATTGTTGTCGGGGGCTGTGACCCATTCGTGTTCAGCCGTGTAGTAAAGGTCTTCGGGAATGTTGCTCATTGTCGGCCTTTCGTGGGCACCGGACGGATGATTCCTGGCATGCGGTAAATAAGCGGCGGCCCCTTCTCTTCCGATCGGGGGCCTTAGGAACGAGTATAGGCACAGTGCCCATGCCGTGCGTCACCTCTTTCGGAACGTTCAATTCCAGCGTCACCGCGCTGCACATATGCCGTGTCCATGGAAATTCAGATCTCGATGAGACAGGATCGATCCATGACTGACCTGCCCTTCCCGATTCAGCCGATGCTCGCTAAAGCCGTGGACGCTGTCCCAGAGCCAGACAGCGTTCCCGGCGGACTCAGCTACGAACCGAAGTGGGACGGCTTCCGCGCGGTTATCCATGTGGAGGACGGGAAGTGTGAAATCGGCAGCCGCGGGTCCAAGACGCTCACCCGGTACTTTCCCGAGCTCGTAGAGGCACTCCTTGAGAACCTACCTGAGCGGTGCGTGGTCGACGGAGAGATTGTTGTCCGCCGCGGTGAACCTGGAGCTGAGCGCCTCGACTGGGAAGCTCTGTCGCAGCGGATCCACCCAGCCGACAGCAGGGTCCGCCTGCTCGCCAAGGAGACACCGGCGTCGTTCATTGCCTTTGATCTGCTCGGTCTTGACGAACACAATCTGTTGGATGTCCCTTTCTCAGATCGCCGAAAGGCGTTGGAGGGAATTGCTGAAATGTTTTCCGAACCGGTGCACCTCTCACAGGTGACCGACGACGTCGAGCTCGCTCGGCGTTGGCTGGTCGAGTTCGAGGGTGCCGGGCTGGACGGTGTGGTCGCCAAGCCGCTGGCGGCTGCCTACGAGCCGAATAAACGCCGCATGCTCAAGGTCAAGCACAAGCGCACTGCCGACGTCGTTGTACTTGGCTACCGCGTACACAAGAGCGGTCAGGGTGTTGGTTCGCTTCTTCTGGGCCTGTACGACGACGGCGGTGAGTTGCGTAATGTCGGCGGCGCCTCCGCATTCTCCGACAAGCGACGGTTGGAACTGATTGACGAGCTTGAGCCCGATGTCATCCGGGATGAGGACGGCGAGATTGTTCGCGGCGAGACGGACCGGAGCCGGTTCGCTTCCGCGAAGGATGTTTCGTATGTCCGCTTGCATCCGCGACGGGTCATGGAGGTGCGGTACGACCAGATGGAGGGCGACCGGTTCCGGCACACGGTGCAATTTGATCGGTGGCGCCCGGACCGGGAAGCGCGGTCCTGTACGTTCGAGCAGCTGGAAATTCCGGCGGCATACGACCTCAGCGAGGTGCTCGCCTAGGCGTCGTTACCCCTGCGTGTGGATAACTGCTGGCGTGTCAACCGACTCTGGTTAGGATGGTTGGCAGCTTACTTCATCACAGGTTCGGGGAATTCATGAATCAGTCTCGCCTGGCGTGTGCCCTTGCCGGCGCCGCCCTTTCAGTTCTTGTTCTCGCCGGGTGCTCAGGTGGTGATCCCGGCGCAGCTCAGACGCCGTCGGAATCTCCGTCGGCGTCAGCAGTACCTTCGGCGTCTGAGGCACCCTCAGCTACGCCCACGCCGACGCCGTCTCCCGCTTCCGCAGCCGGGCCCGCCGTGAACATTCCGGTTCCGGAAAAGCCGGCCCTTGCGGACGAGAATACGGTGGAGGGGCTGGAGGCGTTCACGGAGTGGTGGTTTGCGCTGCTGAACTACGCGCAGGCTACTAACGACTTTGAGCCGCTCTGGGCGGTGACGGACACAGGTTGCAAGAATTGCAAGAACATTGCTGAAACGACTGGCGACACATATGCAACCGGCGGCTGGCAGAGTGGTGGGGAGGTCAGTCTTGAGAGCTTCGAAACTAAGTTTCGTCGAACTGCCACCGGCTCGGTCGATTCCTTCGTGTCCCTCGTCCAACACGAACTTACGGTGTTCGATCCCAACGGGGAGTCCTTGGAAGAAGTCCCTGCTATCGCTGAACCCACTTTGCGGAAGCTTATCGCCCTCTACGAGACAGATCACTGGACGATGCTCGACTTCGGGACAGTGGAAGTTGCGTCATAGGGATGCTAAAAGAATCCATTTTTCGATGCTTATGGGCAGTGCTGATTGTCGCTGCCATGTTTACCGGAACTACGGAGGCGGTAGCTGCTGAAGGAGACACAAAAGGCATCCTCGGCGGGAGTGACGACGTCGCTGTCAACTCTACAAAGGAAGCAAGCGAGGACACTCCGGCTGGCACTGGCACTAACCCGGTCAGGTCGGGCTCGAATATTGCAGCCCCTGTCGCGACCACAACCATCACGTACAGCTACGAACGAGTTTGCTTGCAAGGAGTTGGCAGCTTCTTGAACCGAGGCGATTGCGTGATCATAGACGCTGCCTGTGATTCCGAACCCGACGGCGCCATGGTCGAGTGGATTGCTATCGACAGCTCCACTACCCCGCCCACGGAAACACGCACTGGCGACAGGTCCTGCCTCTATCCGGGCTCCCCTGCGCCAGAGCCGCCGAACGGCGGAGAGGTGGCGGAACCGGCGGTAGTCATCACTCTCGAGGACTTCCAGAGTCAGCCGATCATCGCCGCTGCCGTAATTTCAGAGCCGAACAACTTCGGGCTACTGGGCGGACACAACAACTTCTGGGCGGACGTTGAAGAACAAGAGTTTGCCTTCGAAACCCTCGGCGACCAGGTGCGGATCCGTGCCTGGCCGGTGGCCTACGACTGGAACTATGGCGACGGCACTACCCGGACCACCCAAACCGCCGGGAACGCCGTCCCCGAGTCGGACTGGCTCTTGGTGGAAACACCCACCAGTCATGCCTACGGCGAGACCGGGGACTACAACCTGGTCCTCACTACCCGCTTCAATGGGGACTATTCGGTCAATGGCGGGCCATGGATTCCTATCGCGGGACAAGCCGCGGTTCAATCAGACCCGCACCTGATCAGTATCTGGCGCTCGGATAACCGGCTTGTGGACGGCACGTGCGCAGAAAACCCGTCAGCGTGGGGGTGTTAGCGAAACCTACTTGTCTTTCTTCGCCCGGCTTGGCTGAACCCTTGGCGGCTCCCCCGGCATCTTGGGGTAATCGGGCGGAAACGGCAGCTCCCCGAGACCGGAATCCAAGTCCCGTTGCCACCATTCGAGCAGCGTGTCGATAGTCCCTGGCTTCTCGTGGAAGTCGGCCCACGGGTCACCGACCGTACGCAGCCGATCCGGCACCGTCAGGATCGTGAAGTCCTTGGGGTGTACCCTCTCAAGCTCTTCCCACGTTATGGGACAGGAAACCGGAGCGTGTGAGAGCGCCCGCGGGCTATATGCACCTGCGATAGTGCGGTCCCGGTTCGCTTGATTGAAGTCGACGAATATCCGCTCGCCCCGCTCCTCCTTCCACCAGGAGGTGGTCACCTGCTCAGGCATACGCCGCTCAAGTTCACGGGCAGCAGCAATTACCGCATGCCGCACATCAAGGAACTCCCGCACGGGCTCAATAGGCGCGTACACGTGGATACCCCTGTTACCCGACGTCTTCAAAAATGCGTTGAGCCCGGCCTCCTGCAGCACTTTTCGCAGCTCCATCGCAGCCGGCACGGCGTCGTCGAAATCGGTGCCGGGTTGAGGATCCAAGTCGATGCGCAGCTGGTCTGGGTTGTCCGAGTTGTCGGCACGGGACGGCCACGGGTGAAATACGACGGTATTCATCTGGGCTGCCCACACCGCTGCCGCCGGCTCATCTATCACCAGCTGCGGGTGGGACCGCGCACTCGGATACTCGACCTTCACGGAGCGGATATAGTCCGGTGCACCCTTCGGCGGGTTCTTCGAGAAGAACTGGTCACCATCGATGTTGTCCCCAAAACGCTGCAGCGCGAGCGGACGGTCTCCATTGGCCGCAATGAAGGCGTCGCCTACATCGATGAGGTACTTCGCCAGATCAAGCTTCGTCAGTCCGAGTGCCGGCCACATGACACGGCTGGGACTCGAGATGCGTACTTCGCGGGTGCCGTGCGGCCCATCAACGGATAAGATTGTCGCCTCGGATGCCATGCGTCCAACATACTCTGCAGGACCACGAACGCACCCGACGCGGCACGCCGCAGATCGAGCATGCCGCAGATCGAGCATGTCGAAAGGGTCACGTAGGGAGGACCACACCAATCGGCTCGCGCTTCTCGGCCTGGAACTTGTCTTCGGTACGCCCAGCAGCCCAATATCCGGACAACGAGAGCTGGTCTTTGGACAATCCGCGATCCTTGAGGAAGACGTCCCGCAGCGCCTTCATGGATTCCCGCTCGCCGTGCGCGAAGACTTGTACGCGTCCAGTCGGCCACTGATATCCGGTGACCGCAGCGGCGAGTAGCGACTTCGTCCTGTCATCACGCGCGTCACGGTGAACCCAAACGATCTCTACACCGGACGGTTTCGAGAGCTCGAGGACGTCGTCGTTTCCGCCGCACTCAAGGAAAGCAACGCCCACAGCCTCCTCCGGCAGGTACTCAAGGGCCGCGGCAATGGCAGGCAGCGCTGACTCATCACCGGCAAATAAGTGCCAGTCGGCATTCGCGTCAGGAGCGTAGGCTCCACCCGGGCCCATCAATGCGATCGGGTCTCCTTGCTTTGCTTGGGCCGCCCAGGGACCGGCCAAGCCCTCATCACCGTGAACGACAAAATCGATGTCGATGGTCCGGTCAACCGAATTGACCTGCCGAACCGTGTAGGTACGGGTGACCGGAACGTCCTCGGGCGGCAGCTGTTCACGAAGCGCAGCGAGATCGTAGGGCGGCTCAAGTCCGAGTTCCGGCTTCGCGAACAAGAGCTTCACATAGCTGTCAGTGACGTCCTTGCGCTGAAACTGGTCGAATGCAGGTCCACCAAGTGTCACCCGCACCATGTGAGGGGTCAGCCAGGAAGCACTCACGACATCAAAAATAAGCTGCGGCCGCGCCGGCTTTGCCTTCTTCGGGACATTATTCACACATCCAACTTCTCACGCCCGGACACGTTCCACTGAATCTTCACGGGCTCGAAGCGTGCCGGGCCCAAGGGCATAGGGTCAGAGAGTGATCGCCCATCCCCAGGAAGGAACGCCGGGTGCCGTTTGTACTCTCCCGCTTGATTCGCCGACTTGGCCGCTCCCGCATCTGGGTGGCGCCGGGTCTCATTATCCTTACAGTGTTCCTGACCAGTTGGCCGCTCATGGCATGGGCAGAGCCATCCAGCAACACCATCACGTCACCAGAGAACTACTGGTGGTGGTTCATGGTTACGGCTTCCACTGTCGGTTACGGCGATTTCTTTCCCACTACAGTCGGCGGGCACCTTGTTGGCGTCTACGTCATCATCGGCGGCATCGTTACCCTGACCACGCTATTCACCCGCATCGCAACCGCGATCGAAAACGCGAAAGGACGGCGCATGAAGGGTCAGTCAGACCTCGATATGTCGGACCACCTGGTGATTGTCGGCTACACGCCCGGCCGCACCGAACGGCTGGTGCAGGAGATCCTGGCAGACAGCGCTGACCCAGTGGCGCTATGCACCTGGGAAGACGTCGCCGAAAACCCCATGTCGGACCACGCCAACCTCGGCTTTGTCCGCGGTGACCTCGCCGAAGAAGGCGTGCTGAAGCGTGCCGGGGTCCATCGCGCAACGCGGATCCTCATCGACGCTCGGGATGATAATGAAGCGCTGACCATCACTGTGGCTGCCACGCACGTAAACCCCGACGCGCACATCGTTGTCACGTTGCGGGATATGAGCCGCGCCCGCAACTTCTCCTACGTGGACGACGACGTCCGCTGCGTCCAGTGGCACTCACCGCGTCTCGCTATCGAAGAACTCCAAGACCCGGGTATTGCAATTGTCTACGCGGACCTGATGTCCCATGGGGGCAGGAATACCTACAGCACAACGCTGCCGAACACGCTGTCGACCATGAACTTCGGCCAGGTGCAGGAAGCATTGGGGCGAAAGTTCACTACGACGGTGCTTGCAGTTCAACACGAAGGAGCCGTCATCAATCCCGGATGGGACTCGCCGCTGCCTGCCGGCTCAGTTCTCTATTACGTAGGCGAACGCAGGCTCTCAGCGCAGGAAATCACCGGCGCCATGTCCAGGTAGCGGGGAGCGGAAACTCCGCCCCGAAGGACGCCCGGGGGAACGAAAAAGGTCCCGGAAACCGTAAGTTTCCGGGACCTCGCTGTCGGGATGACAGGATTTGAACCTGCGACCCCCTGACCCCCAGTCAGGTGCGCTACCAAGCTGCGCCACATCCCGATTGGCGCGGACATACCGTCCGAACCACCTCAAGAATCCTATCCTATCGCTGCCCTGACCAGCGAACCGGTGCAGGGCGACGATGCATCTACTTCTTGCGTCCGCGCTTCTCCCGAACGCGCATCGAAACCTCGATCGGCGTCCCCTCGAAACCGAACGTCTCACGCAGGCGGCGCGTGATGAACCGGCGGTATCCCGGGTCGAGGAATCCGGTGGTGAAGAGGACAAAACGCGGAGGACGCGATGAGGCCTGCGTCCCAAACAGGATGCGCGGCTGCTTTCCACCGCGCACCGGGTGCGGATGGGCTGCAACGAGCTCACCAAGGAACGCGTTCAGTTTGCCGGTGGGGATGCGCTTGTCCCAGGACTCGAGCGCCCGATCAAGTGCAGGTACAAGACGGTCCTTGTGCCAGCCGGTCATCGCGGAAAGATTGACGCGTGGCGCCCACTCCACGTGCGCCAGGTCCTGCTCGATCTCGCGCTCCAGGTAGCGGCGGCGTTCGTCGTCGAGCAGGTCCCACTTGTTGAACGCGAGCACCAGCGCACGGCCGGATTCAATGGTCAGATTGAGGATCCGCACATCCTGCTCACTGAGCACCTCGTCAACCGCGAGGAGGACGACGGCGACCTCCGCCTTCTCCAGCGCGGACTGAGTGCGCAGCGACGCATAGAAATCGGCGCCCTGCGCCATATGCTGGCGTCGGCGGATGCCCGCAGTATCGACGAAGCGCCACACACGGCCACCGAGCTCGATCATCTCGTCCACGGGATCGCGCGTGGTGCCGGCCAACGGGTCAACGACAACCCGCTCGGTACCTGCCAACTTGTTCAGCAGTGAGGACTTGCCGACGTTCGGGCGCCCGATCAGCGCAACCCGGCGCGGGCCGCCGGAACGCTCCAGTCCGCCGTGCTCGGAAAACTCCGGCATGAGCTCAACAGCCCTGTCCAGCATGTCCGCCGTACCGCGGCCGTGCAACGCGGACACCGGCATCGGCTCGCCGAAGCCAAGCGACCAGAGCGCTGCGGCATCGGCCTCATTCTGGATGTCGTCGACCTTATTGGCGACCAGGATGACCGGCCTCTTCTTGCGCCGCAGCATCCGCACGATCGCCTCGTCGGTGGCGGTAGCCCCGACCGTTGCATCCACAACAAGCAGCACGGCATCGGCGAGGTCGACGGCGGCCTCAGCCTGGTCGGCGACGCGAGCGTGAATACCGCGCGCATCATGTTCCCAACCGCCGGTGTCCACCAGCGTGAAGTCGTTGCCGTTCCAGGTGGCCGAGTACATCACGCGGTCACGCGTGACACCCGGAGTGTCCTCCACGACTGCCTCGCGGCGTCCGAGGATGCGGTTAACGAGCGTCGACTTGCCGACGTTGGGACGCCCGACGATCGCAAGGACCGGATCCAGCCGGACCGGGGCGTCGTCGTCGTAATCGCCCAACTCCTGCGCGAGGAGGGCTGCGTCCTCCTCGTCCAGCTCATAGTCCTCCAGACCGGCGCGCAGCGATTCAGCGCGGCGCTCAGCCTCCGCATCATCCAGGGCGTGGATGTGTTCGGATACGGAGTCCTCGCCCGTGGGCTCGTACTCTTCCTCAAGTCCGGTCTGGTTCTCGCTCATATTTCGCGATCCTTCGTTTTATTGGTGGGCGACAGTGCGAACGACGTCGAGCACCGCCGCCACTGTCTGCTCAAAATCCAGGTCCGATGAGTCAACGGTAACTACACCGTTTGCGGCCTGCTGAAAATTCACCACTGAGGAGTCCTTTGCGTCACGCGCAAGGACCTGCTGCTTCAGTTGCTCGACTGTCTGGGTACCGCCGAGCTGATCCCCGCGCCGCCGCAACCGCGCCTCCTCGCTGGCGGTCAGCAGGATGCGTACTTCCGCGTCAGGGGCGACGACGGTGGTGATGTCCCTGCCTTCTGCCACGATGCGGTGGTGGGAGTCGGCAATGATCTGGCGCTGCCGGCGGATCAGTTCGCTGCGCGCACCGAGGGTGGTCGCGACGGCGCTGACGGCCTGCGAAACCTGCGGTTCGCGGATGGCGTCCGTGACGTCGATTCCGCTGATCAATACTGACTCGGTATCCGGCCGGGTACTGATGGACAGATCGAGTTCACGGGAGGCTCGTTCCACCGCGCCGGCGTCGGAGAAATCGACGCCCTTCTCGAGGCAGTGAAGTGTCACCGCACGGTACATTGCGCCGGTGTCGAGGTAGGCCGCGTGAAGCCGTCGGGCAGTTTCCCGGCTGACGCTGGACTTGCCCGAACCGGACGGCCCGTCGATGGCCACGACAAGTGATTTGCCCAATCGGAAGTGGGCGAGAGATACAGTCACTGGACCACCTTCCAACCGCGGTTCGTCAGGAAATCGGTGAGCTCGTGCCGCTTGCCGGGCAGTACGGAGACCTCGGCCATGCCCACCTGCCGCTCAGGTGAATGTTCCAGGCGGAGGTCCTCAAGGTTGATTCCGGTTTCCCCGATGTCGGTGAGCAACCGCGCGATCTGCCCCGGAACGTCATCGACCAGCACGGTAAGCCGGGCGAAGGCTTCCGGCGGTGTGCCGTGCTTGCCTGGAATGCGTGCCTGGCCGATGTTTCCCTCGGCCATCAGCTGTGCCATGTCCAGGCGGGCGCCCTCCCCCACCGGATTTTCGAGCGTCCCGATCAGCCGGTTCAGATCCTCGCGCACCCCGTAGAGAATCTCCACGAGCCGGCCGGCATTCGCCGACAGGATCTGGACCCACAGCCGGGGGTCGCTCGCGGCGATACGCGTCACGTCCCGGAGCCCGTTCCCGGCGAGGGACAGCGCGTGTGCGGGCGTGTCCTGCAGCCGGCTCGCCAGGAGGGACGACAAGACCTGCGGCAGATGTGAAATGACCGCAACTGACTGGTCATGTTCCTCAGCGGTCATCCGCGATACGACTGCGCCCAGGTCGATAGCCAGGGCCTCGGCCGTGCGTACCGCTTCCGGAGCACTCCGCTGGGATGCGCAGATCACCCACGGCATGGACGTGAAAAGCTCACCGCGGGCCGCTACCGGCCCGGATTTCTCGCGCCCCGCCATCGGGTGGGTGCCTACATAGCGTGAGAGGGCGTCGTCGTCGGCTGCTTCCAGAACCGACTTCAGCACCGCATCCTTGACACTTGCAATATCGACGACGACGGCAGCCGGATAGGCTGCCAGCGCATCAATCACGAGCGCACCGGTGACGTCCGGCGGCGCTGCAACAACCACGAGTTCCGGCGCGAATGCGGCATCAGCCGGCTCAAGCGGCCGGCCGGCTCCGATGTCCTGCGCCACGGCCTGGGTGGACGGGGAGATGTCCGACAGGACAACATCGATTCCCCGCGCGCGCAGACCGAGCCCGATACTGGTGCCGAGCAACCCGGTGCCGACGATAAGCACGGGCCCCGACAGGTGTGTGCCGCCGTTTGTTACGGTCATCGGCTACATCTCCACAGCGGCCAGGAGGTGCCCAACTTCCTGACGGCCGAGAACGCGGATGCTGCCCTGACGCTGGTCGCCGACGCGAATTGGACCGAACTGGGTGCGGACCAGACGCTCGACCGGGTGCCCGATGGCATCGAACAAGCGGCGCACCACGCGGTTGCGGCCCGAGTGGAGAACGACCTCCACGAGCACGTGTCCAGGAGTGGAATCGACAAGCCTGAAGGAATCGACCCGGGCGATGCCGTCCTCCAGCTCGATGCCTTCCTTCATCTGGGTGCCGATGCCGTGGGCCATGGGGCCACGGACCTGCACCAGGTAGGTCTTGGGCACCTCGAAGGACGGATGCGTCAGGCGGTTGGTAAGTTCGCCGTCGTTGGTCAGCAGCAGCAGGCCTTCGGTTGCGACGTCGAGGCGGCCGATGTGAAAGAGACGCTCGCCCTTGCGGTTCTTCAGGAAGTCGCTGATGCAGGGGCGGCCTTCGGGGTCTTCCATAGTGGAAACGACACCCTTGGGCTTGTTGAAGGCGTAGTACATCATGGTCTCGTTGAGCTGAAGACGGAGGCCATCGACGTGGATCGCTGCGGTCGATGCATCGACGCGCACGCCGAGGTCCGTCACTATGGTGCCGTCAACCTCGACGCGGCCGTCACGGATCATGTCCTCGCACACCCGGCGGGAGGCGACGCCGGCGGACGCCATGATCTTCTGCAGGCGGACGCCGTCGGGATTGTGCACATCGAGCCGGTCGACGGGCGGAGCCTTGGGGCGGCGGGGGCGGTGCACTGCGCCGAGATTGCGGCCGAACCGCTCCTTGCCAAAGGGCGCTGACCCGGCGGAAGCACCACGCTGACCGCTGCGCGCTGCTTTCGGAGCGCCCTTGCCTGCGCCGCCACTCTTGGGAGCACCGGCACCCTTGTAACCGCCTGCGCCCGCACTCTTCGGAGCACCGGCACCCTTGTAACCGCCTGCGCTCTTGCCAGCACCGGCTCCTTTGTAACCGCCTGCGCCCGCACTCTTGGGAGCACCGGTGCGTTTGGGGCCGTCGTACTCCCTGCCTGCGCGTGCGGGCTTCGCGTCACCGGCGTCCCTGGCGGGCCTGCCCGCGGAATCGGAGGCAGGATTACGGCCGTCGCGGTTCCTTCCGGATCCGGAGCGGGGCGCCTGTGTCATTGAAAGTCCTTAGCTGTTGTACGTCAGTACGTGGTGTGATCGAAGTCCTGCAGGTTTTCCAGTCCGGGCAGGTGCGGAGAAAGCTTGGGCAGATCGGCAACGGTGCCAATACCCAATCTTTCCAGAAAAAGCGGTGTTGTTCCGTAGAGCACCGCGCCGGTCTCCGGATCGGTAGCAACATCGGCGACAAGTCCACGTTGAACAAGGGTGCGGACCACGGAGTCCACATTCACCCCGCGGATTGCCGACACCCGCGAGCGTGAGACCGGTTGCCGGTAGGCGATGACGGCGAGGGTTTCCAGAGCTGCCTGCGAAAGCCGCGCACTCTGTCCGTCGAGAACAAACCGTCCGACGACGGCAGCGAACTCGCTGCGCGTATAGAACCGCCACCCGCCGGCGACATTTCGGAGCTCAATACCCCGACGCCGCGTTGGTCCGGGTTCCGGGCCCTGACCAGTATAGCCGTCATACTCGGCCATCAATTCCGCGAGCGCTTCCTGCACCTGCTGGACAGGAACTTCCAGCGCTGTGGCCAACTGCATCTCGGTCACCGGTTCCTCAACGACAAGGAGCACGGCCTCGACTGCGGCCGGCACTCCGCCGGATAAAGAGGCGACGTCAGTCACCGACCCCTCGCCCGGCTCACCGCGAGTGCCGTCAGGTGTTTCAGTTCGCTCGCTCACGGACTCCTCCTTCTGCGTTCTCATCCACAACCGGCGACACGTCCTGATCGTATTCCTCGCTGATGCGCTCCGCTGACCAGTCCCGCTCCCCCGCCGACCACCGGACAGTCAGCTCCCCCAGCGGCGCGGCCTGGTCCATGGTGATGACCATGTCCCGGAACATTTCCAGCAGGGCAAGAAAACGGGCGACGACGACAACAAGTGAGTCCGCGTCTGCCGTGAGCTGGCGGAAGGACAGGACTCCCTGCTCCCGCAGGCGGTGCCCGATGATGTCGGCTTGCTCGCGGACGCTTACTGCCGGAGCGTGGAGGTGACCAATGCCCACTTCGGTAGGCGCCGGTTCGCGGGGCTCCAGCGCTTTCGCGGCGATCGCGGCAAAGTCCGAAGGCGACATTCGCCAGGTGAGTTCGGGCATCATTGCGGCGAGCTGCGGTTCAAGCGCTACCTCACGCGGGAAGCGTCCGGCCTCTTCGGCGAGGCGCGTGCCCAACTGCCGGGCGATTTCCTTGAATGCCTTGTATTGCAGCAGGCGCGCGAAGAGAAGGTCACGGGCCTCGAGCAGTGCGATGTCCTCCTCGTCCTCAACCTCCCCCGATGGCAACAACCGCGCCGCTTTGAGATCCAGGAGGGTCGCGGCGATGACAAGGAACTCGCTTGCTTCGTCCAGTGAAAAACTGTCCCCGGCTGCGCTGAAAGCGCGGATGTAGCCGATAAACTCGTCGGTGACCTTCGCGAGGGCAATTTCGGTGATGTTCAGCTCATGCTTGGAGATGAGGCTCAACAAAAGGTCAAACGGTCCGTTGAAGTTGTCGAGCCGGACTTCGAACCGCCCGGCCTTCTCAGGCTCCGGCAGCGCGAGGGGGGCGCCGCCGTCGTCGTGAGCGTCCTGCGCCATCAGGCGGGGTGCCTGCTAAGGCGCGCCGCCACGGGAGATGAGCTCCCGGGCGAGGTTGCGGTAGGCATCCGCGCCGGAGTGGTTACCGGCGTAGGTGGTGATCGGCTCTGCGGCGACGGTGGCATCAGCGAACTTGATGGTGCGCTTGATGACCGTTTCGAAGACCTTGTCTCCGAAGGCTTCCACGAGACGGGCGATGACCTCTCGGCTGTGGAGGGTCCGCGCGTCGTACATGGTTGCGAGGACGCCATCCACCTGCAGTCGCGGATTGAGGCGGTCCTGAACCTTCTCGATGGTTTCGACCAGTAGCGCAACGGCGCGCAGCGCGAAGAACTCGCAGATGAGCGGAATGATGACACCATGCGCCGCGGTCAACGCGTTGACTGTCAGGAGACCGAGTGATGGCTGGCAGTCGATGAGGATGACATCGTAGTTGTCCTCGACCTTACGCAATGCGCGGTCCAGGACCTGCTCGCGGGCGACCTCATTGACCAGCTGCACCTCGGCGGCGGAGAGGTCGATATTCGCGGGAAGAAGGTCGATGTTCTCGACGCCGGTGCGCTGGATGGCGTCCTCGATGTTGACCTTGCGGTCCATGAGGACGTTGTAGACGGTGACATCGAGCTCATGCGGGTTGGTGCCGAGGCCCGCGGAGAGCGCACCCTGCGGATCGAAGTCTACGAGGAGGACACGGCGGCCCGCTTCTGCGAGCGCGGCGCCCAGGTTGATGGTGGACGTGGTCTTGCCGACACCACCCTTCTGGTTCACCATGGCGATGACGCGGGCTGGGCCATGGGAGGCCAGCACCGGCGGTTCGGGAAATTCGGTGACCGGACGTCCGGTGGGGCCAATCTCTGAGTCGGTTGCGTCCTTCAGAGTTGTGGAACCCTGTTCGCTACTCACGTATCTATCCACGCTTCCGTCTAGTGCTTGTCCAGTAACAAGATACTGTTCGCTTGCTTCCCCACGTTACAACCGCTCCCCTCCGGAGCCGTGGAAATGTAGTGTTCGCGGTGCGCGAGCCTTGAGTCTCAACTTGAAGTTCAAGCTTGAGATCCTGGCTGGCGGTGGAGGTTAATGAAACAGCAGGACACGCCCCCTATGAGCCTGCAAAAGGGGCGTGTCCTGACAATTCAACGGGGGGATCAGCGCGTGGCGCCGACCCTTTCCGCTTCGCGGCCGGTGATGTGGGCTTCGGCGATGTCGGTCTTGGTTTCTGCGCCGTCCTCGGCGGTGTCCGCTTTGGCATCTTCGAAGTGACCGGCAGTCATGGTCGCTTCGTCGAAGGGCAGGCGGCCGGCCAGCACTTCGTCCACCTGACCGCGCTCGATCTCCTTGGTCCAGGTACCGATCAGCACGGTGGCAACGGCGTTGCCGGTGAAGTTGGTCAGTGCGCGTGCCTCGGACATGAAGCGGTCAATGCCCACAATGAGGCCGACGCCGTCCACAAGGTCGGGGCGGTGCGACTGCAGGCCGCCTGCCAGGGTGGCCAGGCCTGCGCCAGTGACACCTGCTGCACCCTTCGACGCGATGATCATGAAGATCAGCAGCGAGATCTGCTCGCCGAGCGCCAGCGGGGTACCGAGGGCGGAGGCAACGAACAGCGATGCCATGGTCAGGTAGATGGCGGTGCCGTCAAGGTTGAAGGAGTAGCCGGTAGGAACCGTGACACCGACTACCGGCTTGGAGACACCCAGGTGCTCCATCTTCGCGATCAGGCGGGGCAGTGCTGCTTCCGAGGACGAGGTCGAGAAGATGAGCAGATACTCGCGGCCCAGGTACTTCATCAGCTTGAAGATGTTGATGCCGGTGACGATCTTGAGGAGACCGCCGAGGATGACGACGATGAAGATGATGCAGGTGACGTAGAACGCGGCCATCAGGGTGAACATGCTCACAATGGCCTGGACTCCGGTTTCACCGACGACGGCGGCAATGGCCCCGAAGGCGCCGATCGGTGCGAGCCACATGACCATGATGAGGATGCGGAAGACCAGCGCCTGGATGTGGCCGATGCCGCGCAGGATCGGCTTACCGGCCGTTCCCATCTTCTGCAGCGCAAAACCGACCAGCAGGGCGACGAAGAGTGTCTGGAGGATGCTGGTGCCGGTCAGCGAGGACAGCAGGGTGTCCGGAATGATGCCGAGCAGGAAGTCAACCGTTCCCTCAGCTTCCTTGCTCTCTGTCTCATAGGTGGCGCCGGAAATGTCCAGGCCTGCACCGGGCTTGACGATATTTCCGACCACGAGGCCGATTCCCAGGGCGAACGTGGACATCAGCATGAAGTATCCGAGGGCCAGACCGCCGACTTTGCCGACAGTTGCCGCTTTCGCAATGGACCCGATGCCCAGCACGATGGTGCAGAAGATGATCGGGGCGATCATCATCTTGATCAGACCGATGAAGGCCGTGCCGATGGGCTTGAGTGATTTGGCAACCTCAGGCGCAGCGAGGCCAAGAATTGCGCCGGCGATGACGGCGACGATGACGGCAATGTAGAGAAAGTGGGTCTTATCCACCCTCTTGCGGGGTTTGTCGACCGAAGCGGCAGACTGTGCAGGCATCTTCGCCATGCTATTTACTCCTTATGCTGGTAGGCGGCCCGATGGCCGGTTCCTAACCATCGTGAGCGCTAGAGTGATGCCGGTCACGATTGCGTTCATACTGTTCGCCGGACCGTGAACAATGCTGGGCAACTGCCAGAAGAACGGGCGCCGTCGCAGGCGGAAGGAGCGTGATCCGAGTGAGGAACTGGAGCCTGGCACGTCAGTTCTTCATTGGCCAACTCGTCTTCGTCCTCGCGCTGACCACGACCATCTCCTGGGTCCTCTACCTCGATGCGGAGGACAACACCTTCGATTCCGCATCGGCGCGCATGCTCGCAGTCGCCACGACGTTCGCCAACGATCCCTTCGTTCTTGAAGCTGTGCAGTCACCGAATCCCTCGGACCTCCTGCAGCCCTACGCGGCGGAAGTGATGGATGAGCTCGGCGTCGATTTCGTGACCATTATGGACACCGACCGCACCCGCTACACCCACCGAAACCCCAGTGAGATCGGCGGCCAGTACATCGGATCCGTTGAGCAGGCGCTTGGCGGAGTCCCTCACGTCGAGTTGTTCACGGGGACACTGGGACCGTCAGTCCGTGCGATTGTCCCCGTCACCACACCGGATAACGCCGTCACCGCCCTGGTCTCGGCCGGTGTCACCGTGGACACAGTATCCATTGCGCGAAATGCGCAGTTGCCGCTCGTCTGGCTCATTGCAGCCGGTGCGCTCACCGCCGGAACAATCGTTTCCCTAGTGCTGAGCCGCCACCTTCGCCGGGCAACGCTCGGCCTTGGCACCGAACAGCTCTCGCGCATGTTCGTGTTTTACGACTCAGTGCTGCACTCCGTGCGTGACGGCCTGGCGCTGACCAACCTTCGGGGGGATCTGGTGCTCTACAACGACCAGGCCGCAGCGCTGCTGAACTTGCCGCCGTCGGTTCCGGGCGAGCCAAAGCCGGCGTCCGACGTCGGCCTCTCGCCCTCTATTCGCGAGCTGCTGGCGAGCGGCCGCCGCGCGGTGGACGAAATCCATGTCACCGATGACCGTGTGCTGGTGGTCAACCAGGAACCGGCCGTCCCGGCGTCGGGAACAAAGCCCCTGGGCACAGTGACCACCATCCGCGACCACACCGAGCTGGAGGCCCTCTCGGACGAAGTTCAGACCATGCGTACCCTGACCGAAGCGCTTCGGGCGCAAACCCATGAGCACGCCAATCGTCTGCACACCATCGTGTCCCTCATCGAACTTGATCGCCGGACGGAGGCCCTCGAGTTTGCGACGAGGGACCTTCAGCAGTCGCAGCAGCTCACCGATGAGGTGGTGGCCGCCATCGACGAACCGTTCATCACCGCGCTCCTGGTGGGCAAGGCGGCGCAGGCGAACGAACGGGGGCTGCACCTGGACATCGATGTTGCAGGCACCCTCGAAACCCACGGCATGGATCCGAGGGACCTCGTCACGATCATCGGCAACCTGCTGGACAACGCGTTCGATGCCGCCGCCTCCTCGGAGGAACGGTCCGTCTCGCTTTCGATCCACACAGCGGGCGACGACGCCGGCTTTGTTGACATCGAGGTCGGCGACAGTGGGCCCGGCTTGAGCGAGGCCCAGCTCGGCACGATCTTCACGCTGGGCTCCAGCTCCAAAGGCACGGCAGGAACTCGCGGTCTCGGGCTGGCACTGGTTCGGCAGGCCGTGCACCGGCTCGGCGGCACCATTGCCGTCACCAGCGACGGCGGCGCACTCTTCACGGTCCGCCTCCCGGCCGGACCGCGCGCACCGGAAGGCGCAGACCCGGCCGGACCGCGAGCGCACGGGGAGGCTACCCGTGGCTGACCGGCCCGCCGCTCACCCCATCCGGGTACTCGTGGTGGAGGACGATCCCATCGCGGCGGAGGCCCACGCTCTATACGTGAAGCGTCTCGACGGGTTTGACCTCGCCGGTATTGCCGGCACCGGATCCGAGGCGCTTGCGATGCTGCGACGGCAGACCGAGGCGGGAGGCGCCGTCGTCGATCTGGTGCTGCTCGATATGAATCTGCCCGACCTTCACGGACTGGACATCATCCGCAGGATCCGAGGTTCGGGCAGCAGCGTGGACGTTATCGCCATCACAGCGGTACGGGAGCTCGGTGTGGTGCGCTCCGCGATCTCATCCGGAATTGTGCAGTACCTGATCAAGCCGTTCACCTATTCGGCATTCAGCGAGAAGCTGGGCAACTATCGGCTGTTCCGCGAGAACCTGCACGCGCAAGCCTCCTCCACCACGCAATCGGAAGTCGACAACGCGTTCGCAGCGCTGCGTCCGCCGTCGCAGGGAACCCTGCCGAAGGGGCTGTCCGAGGAGACACTGCGCGCCGTCGTTTCCTTCCTGTCTGCTGCGCCGGCGCCGGTGTCAGCGGTGGAAGTTGCGTCCTCGCTGGAACTGTCCCGGGTGACCGCACGCCGCTACCTGGAACACCTTGCCGACGGCGGGTCTGCCCGTCGGATGCCCCGCTACGGAACGCGTGGTCGGCCTGAACTCGAGTACACCTGGAACCGGTAGCCGAAAGCGTCGAGAATGTCCGGGTAGAGCAGTTCATGTATACAAAAAGCGCACTAACGCGGCGATGTATTGTTTCGGGCGCCTGTTCTGTATACATTGGAGCGGTGATACGGGCGATGGAGCAGGCAGATGCGGGCCAGTGACCGCGCCTATCAGGCTCTGCGCGCTGACATCATCGAGTGGCGGCTGGGCCCGGGCACCGTACTGGGGGAAGTCGAGCAGTCAGCCCGGCTCGGTGTCTCCCGAACACCGCTGCGGGAGGCCCTCTCACGGTTGACGGCCGAAGGATTGACGGCTCCGCAGCCGGGACGCGGGGTCATCGTCAGCGAGGTGTCCTTTGAGAAAATCACCGGGCTGTTTGATGTCCGTATCTCCCTGGACTGCACAGCTGCTGCCCTCGCTGCGACGCGCGGGGACCGGCACACATTCCAGGAACTGACCCGCCGGTTTGAATCGGCATCCTCGCTGATTCAGGAGGCCGACGGCGAACAGCACGAGTACTACGAGCTGGTCGCCGAGCTCGACGCCGCAATTGATGCAGCCGCCGCTAACCCCTATCTCCTTCAGGCCCAGCGGCACTTGCGCACTCACCTGAGCCGCGTACGCCGGCTGGCCCGGGACGATGTTGCACGCCTGACGGCCTCGGCGTCCGAACATGCGCAGATAGCCCGGTCCATTGCCCAGGCCAACACCGACCTGGCCGTTGCATCGACCAAGGTCCATCTCCACAACAGCCTGCAGTACCTGCTGGCCGCCCGAACAGACAGCACCACCCGAACAGACAACACCGCGAAAACCGTCCGAGAGGAAACACCACATGGTTGAGCTACACCCCGTCCGAGTGCACCGCAGCGAGGAAAACCTGCCCCGAAGCAGCCAGCTGGCCTGGAAAATCGCCGAGGTGGCTGCCGATCCCGTGGGAGTCGACGACGACGTGACCGACATGGTGATCAACCGCATCATCGACAACGCGTCCGTCGCCGTTGCGTCCCTCTCCCGCGCACCGATCGTGGCTGCCCGCGCCCAGGCTCTGAGCCACCCCGTCTCCGCCAACGGACGCGGCGCAACGGTTTTCGGGATTGACGGGAAATCTTCGCCCGAGTGGGCCGCCTGGGCCAACGGGGTCGCCGTACGCGAGCTCGACTATCACGACACCTTCCTCGCCGCGGACTACTCCCACCCGGGAGACAACATCCCGCCGATCCTCGCCGTCGCCCAGCACACGGGGGCAAGCGGGGCGGACCTCCTGCGCGGCATCGCCACCGGCTACGAGATCCAGGTGGACCTGGTGAAGGCGATCTGCCTGCACAAGCACAAGATCGACCACGTTGCGCATCTCGGTCCGTCCGCGGCTGCGGGGATCGGGACCCTGCTCGGCCTCGACGTCGAGACGATCTTCCAGTCGGTCGGGCAGGCGCTGCATACGACGACGGCAACGCGCCAGTCACGCAAGGGCGAAATTTCGACGTGGAAGGCCCACGCGCCGGCCTTCGCCGGCAAGATGGCCGTGGAAGCCGTCGACCGGGCCATGCGCGGGCAGACCTCCCCCACACCGATTTACGAGGGTGAGGACGGCGTGATCGCGTGGATGCTCGACGGCCCCGACGCCCGCTATGAGGTTCCGCTGCCCACCCAGGGCGAATCGAAGCGAGCAATCCTGGACACGTACACGAAGGAGCACTCCGCCGAGTACCAGGCGCAGGCGTGGATTGACCTGGCCCGCAGGCTCCATAGCGCACATCCAGACGTCACCGACCCGCAGAAGGTTGAGGCCGTCCGGATCCACACCTCGCACCACACCCACTACGTGATCGGCTCGGGCGCGAATGACCCGCAAAAGTACGACCCAACGGCGTCCCGTGAGACGCTCGACCACTCGATCCCCTACATCTTCACCGTTGCATTGCAGGACGGACGCTGGCACCACGTCGACTCCTACACTCCCGAACGCGCTTCCCGCGCCGACACGGTCGAACTCTGGCGAAAAGTCACCACGGTGGAGGACGCTGAATGGACCCGGCGCTACCACTCACTGGACATCAGCGAGAAGGCGTTCGGCGGAAGGGTGGAAATCACTCTCACCGACGGAACCGTCATCACCGATGAGATTGCCGTCGCTGATGCCCACCCGCTGGGTGCCCGCCCCTTCGCCCGCGAGCAGTACATCGGCAAACTCCGCACCCTCGCAAACGGAATCGTGGACGACGCGGAGGTCGACCGCTTCCTCGACGCTGTCCAGCGGCTCCCGCTGCTCGCGTCCGGCGAGCTGGACCAGCTGAACCTGACTGCCGCCGTCGGCGTCCTTTCCGCACAAGCACCGAAGGGGCTGTTCTAAATGCTGTACTCCTCCATAACGCCCGAGAAAAAGCGCGAAGCGCTGCGCGCAAGCCTGACCTCAGGCCATATCCAGCAGTTCCCCGGAGCCTTCAACCCCCTGTCCGCCCGCCTGATCGAGGACAAGGGGTTCGACGGCGTCTATATCTCCGGAGCTGTTCTCGCCAATGACCTTGGCATGCCCGACATCGGGCTCACGACCCTGACCGAAGTTGCCACGCGCGCCGGCCAGATAGCGCGCATGACGGACCTCCCTTCGCTGGTGGACGCGGACACCGGTTTCGGCGAACCGATGAACGTCGCCAGGACGGTGCAGGAGCTGGAGAACGCGGGCCTGGCCGGCTGTCACATCGAGGATCAGTTCAATCCGAAGCGGTGCGGCCATCTGGATGGCAAGAACGTTGTGGACACCGACACTGCCGCGAAGCGAATCCGCGCCGCTGCCGATGGTCGCCGCGATCCCAACTTCCTTGTGATGGCCAGGACTGATATTCGCGGCACCGATACGTTGCAGGCAGCCCAGGAGCGGGCGAAGGCTCTTGTTGACGCCGGTGCGGACGCCATTTTTCCGGAGGCGATGCGGGATCTGACCGAGTTTGAGGCGATCCGCAATGCGGTCGATGTACCGATCCTCGCGAATATGACCGAGTTCGGAAAGAGCGAACTCTTCTCGATCGCGGACCTCGAATCCGTGGGTGTCAACATGGTCATCTATCCAGTGACGCTGCTGCGTAGTGCCATGGGCGCGGCGGAGCGTACGCTGGAAACGATCAAGGCCGACGGCACCCAGCAGGGCGCTGTTACTTCCATGCAGACCCGCGCCAGACTCTACGAGCTCGTCGACTACGAAGCGTACAACCAGTTCGATACCTCAGTGTTCAACTTCCAGGTCCCCGGCGGACGCTAAGCCGGGCCCAGCGCACCCACCACTTACAGACGAAGGAGTCAAGGCATGACCGAACCGCAGATCTACAAGGGCCTCGCCGGCGTCACCGCGGACACCACGGCAATTTCGAAGGTGAACCCCGAGTCCAATTCCCTGCTCTACCGGGGGTACCCGGTTCAGGAGCTTGCGGCCGCGGTGAACTTCGAGGACGTCGCCTGGCTGCTCTGGCACGGCGAGCTCCCGACCGAAGCGGAAGCCCGTGAATTCCACTCCGCGGAACGCTCAGCCCGTACGCTCGCGGACAACGTGCGGGCCGCCATTGACCTGCTGCCGCTCAGCTGCCACCCGATGGACGTCAGCCGTACCGCTGTATCGGTGATCGGGGCGAACCATCCGAAGGCAGAGGATTCATCTCCGGAGGCCGAACTGGAGAAAGCGGTGGAGCTGTTTGCTGCCTTCCCCGCAGTCGTTGCCTACGACCAGCGGCGCCGCCGCGGGCTGGAGCCGGTGGAACCCCGTGACGATCTGGATTACTCCGCGAACTTCCTGTGGATGACTTTCGGCGAGGAGGCGGCACCGGAGGTGGTCGAGGCCTTCAATATCTCGATGATCCTGTATGCAGAGCACTCCTTCAACGCCTCAACGTTCACCGCCCGCGTCATCACCTCCACATTGGCCGATCTTCACTCCGCGGTGACCGGGGCTATCGGAGCGCTCAAGGGTCCGCTGCACGGCGGTGCCAACGAGGCCGTCATGCATACCTTCGAGGAAATCGGCATCCGCGAAGAGGAGTCCGCAGAGGAAGCGACCGCCAGGGCCAAGGCATGGATGGACGAGGCCCTGGCCCAGAAGAAGAAGATCATGGGCTTCGGCCACCGCGTCTACAAGAACGGTGATTCCCGGGTGCCCACCATGAAAGCGGCCCTCGACGGCATGATCAAGCACTACGGGCGGCCGGAAATCCTCGGTCTGTATGAGGGCCTCGAAACAGCCATGCAGGAGGCCAAGGGAATCAAGCCGAACCTCGACTACCCCGGCGGTCCCGTCTACCACCTCATGGGTTTCGATACCGAGATGTTCACCCCGCTCTTCATTGCCGCCCGGATCACCGGGTGGACTGCCCACGTGATGGAGCAGCGCGCAGCGAACTCACTGATCCGGCCGCTGGCTGCGTACAACGGTCCGGAAGAACGTCACCTTTCCTGACAGCGGACCGGACCTGTCCGCCGGGGACTAGGCGAAGTCCGCTGTCCGCACCGTCTCATTGTCGCTATTGAGGGTGACGGTGACGTCCAGGCGCTGGCTGCGCAATACGTGACCGAGCCAGTGCCTGGCGTCCTCCCACATGCCGTCCCAGGGCACCTGCCCAACGGGGTACCAGCAGGGATCGATTTCATCTGTGAGGGCCGGCTCACCCCTGAAGCGGTCGGCCGAAAAGACCACTGCGTCCATGTCCAGTACGGGCTTGACCGGAAAGCGCCACCGCACCGGACCGAGCTCCAGGAGATCCGCCACGTCAACGACTATCCCGGATTCCTCCTGAACCTCCCGGGCCGCTGCTTCTCCCGCAGTTTCACCGGGTTCGATCCCGCCGCCAAGCGCAACGATCCGGCCCGTTCCGAATCCGGAGCGCTTCATTCCGAGCAGCACTTCGCGGCCGGCCTCCGTGTGCCGGAACAGAAAACAGAGCGCAACGCGTCGGGGGGTCATGCGAGCCAAGTTTAGTCGCGGCCGATCCCAGGGTTGATACCGCCGTCCGGTGTGGTCCGCCGCCGGTCATCCTCGCGAAGAAAGAATGCGCCCAGCGAACCCGCCAGCGTAGCGAAGACACCAATCGAATAAACGGCGAGCACAACCTGCATCACGCGGGCGAAGCCCGTCTCCGGTGTGATTCCACTGCCGGTGATCGTGGCCATCGCGCTTTCGAACAGCGCCTCGCCGTAATTCGAGTGGGTTCCGGTCGCATAGAAAAGCTGGCTCGTCGCCAGGATGACGACGGCGGTCACGGCGACCATCCAGCCAATCCGGCTGGAGAGCAGCCTTCCAGCCGAGCGCGAACCCCGAATCCCTGCGGAAAGAATTCCTCCCACCCGTGCCACTCGTGTCAGCCGCAGCAGGCGCACCGCCTGCAGCGCACGGAAGAACCGGAGGAACGGCACCAGCAGGAAGACCACCTGCCACCAGTTCTTCTTCCAGAACGCCTTGCTGAACCCGGCGATGTAGGCACGCAGAAAGAATTCTGCGACAAACACTGCCCAGAAGACCCAGCCCGCGATGCTCAGTGCCAACACCAGGGTCGGGTTGGTAGCAAGGAGCTGGCCCAGGACCACGAAGAGGAAGACCAACCCGAGCACACCCATCGGCCGATCCAGGCGGCGGGCGAGCATTTCGGCGGCGGTCAGGCTGTCTCCCGGAGTGGGCGGTTCGGAAGAGAATTGGTGCGAGTCGTTCACTCGCCCATCTTTCCACGACAGGATGCTGAACCAGTTAGACTGCTCCGACCGACGACCCCCGACCAGTCAGGAGAGCGTTGTGCCGTTGCTGCTGTCCGTCCTCGGTGCTTTGGTGATCCTGCTGGGGCTGATCGAGGTGTTTCACACGCTACTTCACCCCAGCGGCCGCGGGCGCCTCAGCAGATTGTGCGTGGCGGCCGTCTGGAGGATCATGCGGCGCCTGGGAGACAAGGGCGCCGGAATTGCGGGGCCGCTCGCGCTCGTCTGCGTGATCGTTTTCTGGGCTGCCCTGCAGGCGCTCGGCTGGGCGCTGATGCTCTATCCTCACGTACCCCAGGGCTTCACGTACTCTCCTGGCCTCGATCCTTCCCGCTACGGTGACGCCGCTGAGGCCTTCTACATCTCCATGGTGACCCTGACGACCCTGGGATACGGAGACGTCATTGCTACCGACCCCCTGATTCGCCTCTTGGCTCCCCTGGAAGCTCTGACGGGCTTCGCTCTGCTGACGGCCGCGGTGTCCTGGTTCATGCAGGTCTACCCGGCGCTGGCCAGGCGACGCGCACTGGCGATCAGGCTCTCCCTGCTGCAGAATGCGGGTTACGCCGCCCGGCTGGAGCAGTTGAATGCTGCCGCAGTCACCAACACCGTGGAAACACTCGTTGCTGATCTGGTGCAGATCAGGGTGGACCTCACCCAGACCTCGGAGTCCTACTATTTCTGGGAGTCCAACAAGGATCTGTCCCTGCCTGCCTCACTCTCCTACGCTGTCGACATCGCTGATCAAGCAGGCCATTCTGCCCAGCCGACCCTCCAGACGGCCGGCGCCCTCCTGAGCGATGCTCTCGATTCGCTTGCCGCTTTCCTCAAGGAGGAGTTCAAGCACGAAGGCGAATCCACGCAGGACATCTTCCAGTCCTATGCCAGCGACCACCGGTACCCCTACCGGGAAAGTTCGTGAAGTAAACGCCCCGCTTCCCGGTCCGGACGGACCGGGGAGCAGGGCGTTAGCGGCCTGAAATGCGACTCAGTCGGTGACGGTAATCGAGTCAGCAATTTGGGCGAGCTGCGCGAACTCTTCCGACTGAGCATAGGCTGCCGCTTCAGCCATCGAGCTGAACTCAAGCGCACTGCCCGGTTCGTAGGGTGAGAACATGAAGGTGGTTGTCAACGCCAGCAGGCCCGTTCCCGGTCCACTGATCACGTTGTACAGCATGCAGGATTCTCCGGAAGCAGGCTGGTCTGCGCCAATCAGCGATGGGGCTGCCATGAGCGGGTCTCCCTCGAAAATCCGAAGCGTGAAGCGTGCGGGCACTTCTGAACCTCCCGGAACACTGACGGAAACGGGCACCGCTCCGAGTTCCTGCCACGGCACCGGGGCCTGGGAACACGCGCCGCCGAGGCCGCTCGCGCTCGAATGCTGCAGGTTGGCAACCTTTGTGTCCTCGGCATTCACCAGATCCACTCCCTGCGAGGCGGACACTACATCCCAATCACTCCGGGTGTCGAAGACGACCCCAAGTTCCGTCAGTTCGTGGGTCTCCGGCGAATCCGACGCTGAGGGCCCATCCCCCACCAGCTCCGGGCGAAGCTCCACCGGGATGCCCGTGTCGATAAACTGCTGGTCCATCACCTCTTGAGGGGTGCGGCCTTCCACAACGGGCAGGAACTCCCACTTCGTAAGCGCGCTGTAGCTGGCGGTTTCGACCAGCCATTGGCCGTCCACCCGTCGAGCGACGTAGTACCAGGCGTTGCCGCCGTCCTGCGGGTTGGCCTCAAAGCCCGCGTCCGTCAGTTCCATCGCCATCCAATCATCGGTGCAACCAACTACTGCATAGTGGCTCGGATCAGCCGCAAAGGGAGTCAGGCTCATGAAGTCACTCCCCTGTTCCATGACACGGTCGACGTCCTGCACGCGGCAGCCCTCGTCCGCCGGAGGACCTGTCGGCACCCCGCTCGGCTCGACACTTGGTTCCGCAGTCGGTTCCGCGGTCGGTTCAGCTGACGGTGACGGATCGGCCGTTCGTTGCTGGGTCGGTTCAACCGATGGCGCGGGGTTCGTTGTTCCCGCCGGCAGGGGTGATTCAGCACCCAGGGAACCGCCGACGACGACGGCGCCCGCCACCACTGCTGCCGCGGCGGCACCCGCGAGAATCATTGCCGTCCTGCGGCGGCGCCGCAGGGGGACGACGACGGGACGGTCATCGCTGAAGGCGTCGTTCCCCTCATTCCCGGTTTCGCGGCCCACGATAGGCAAGCTGTCGATAGGTTCGGTGTTCATGGTAACTCCAGGTTCCTGCTGGCCGTTCCCGGCCGGAAGAGCGATTATTTCGGTGGGTGAATCGGAGGATTCCCGTTCGGCGCGCACGGGGTCGAGGCCCCGGATCAGGTTCTCTATGCGGTCCATTTCAGGCTCCTTCTTCTGCCATGAGAGCGGCAGGCATCATCTGTGCGAATGCGGCGCGGGCCCGGTGCAGGCGCACCTTGGCTGCGGAGGGACTACACCCCAGCACCTCACTGATCTCTGTGGTGGACAGGTCATCCCAATAGG
Source organism: Arthrobacter parietis (assembly GCF_039530425.1). Taxonomy (NCBI): domain Bacteria; kingdom Bacillati; phylum Actinomycetota; class Actinomycetes; order Micrococcales; family Micrococcaceae; genus Arthrobacter; species Arthrobacter parietis. The sequence continues at coordinate 851,421 of NZ_BAAAON010000002.1, forward strand.
CGAGGAGTAAAACTTCGCGTTCCTTCTCCCGGAGCCGCAGCAGTGAGTCGGCTACCGCCTGCTGCCCCGCCCCGTTTCCGGCCCGGGCGGCAAGAACAACCGAGTCCCGTACCCGTTGCATGAGATGCTCCGCCCGCTCACGGCGGCGGTATTCATTGCCGATGACGTTGCGGGCGACGGTGAGAAGCCACGCCGGCGTGACGTCTGAGGCTTGCGGGTTCCGCTGCCAGGCAATACGGAACACGTCGTTGGTGAGTTCCTCGGCTGCTTCCCTGCTGCTCACCCGCCGGTGTATGAAGGAAAACACTCGGTCGCGGTGTTCTCTGTGTAACGCCGCGAAAACGTCATCGTATCGCTGCAACACTATCCCCCCTGGTGTATGTGTCCTGTCCATACACCTATAGTTTCCGACAGGCCTTCCGGGGTTACAGGCACTGTCAATTATCTGTCAACCACGTACCAATTAAAGAGCGCGCGGGTGGGCTGCAGCATAGATTTCCCGCAGCGTGTCAGCGGTGACCAACGTGTACACCTGGGTTGTCGTGACGGACGCATGTCCCAGGAGCTCCTGGACAACCCGGACGTCGGCGCCTCCCTGCAGCAGGTGGGTGGCGAAGGAGTGGCGAAGGGTATGGGGTGACACTTCCCCGGCTACTTTGGCGCGCTCCGCAGCGGCTTTTAGGATGGTCCATGCACTTTGCCTGCTCAGCCGGCCGCCGCGGAGATTGAGGAACAGTGCAGGAGCACTGTTCCTCTCGGATGCGTTGGCGGCCAGCGCCGGGCGAGCCCGCACCAAATAGGACTCTATGGCCCGCGCCGCGTAAGAGCCGAGCGGCACCAGCCGCTCTTTGGACCCCTTGCCGAACAGACGGACGACGGCGGGACCATCCAGGGCAGCATCGACCGACACATCATCCACGTCCAGTCCTACGGCCTCGCTGATGCGTGCCCCGGTCGAATACAGAAATTCCAGCAGTGCCCGGTCACGCAAGCCGCCGGGAGTGGAAGTGTCGACGGCTTCGAGGATCCGGGTGACGTCGTCCACGGAGATCGCCTTCGGAAGCCGCTGCCCGGCGGTGGGCGGGTGCACATCCTCGGCGGGATCCGCCGTCGTCGTTCCTTCGAGTGCGAGAAAGCGGTGCAGGCCGCGTACAGCGACAACGGTACGGGCTGCGGAGCGGGGACTCAGCGGCGCCTGCCCGTCCTCGCCGGTGGCCAGTCCCTGCGCGAACGCGGACACCTGCTGGCGCGTCACGGTGTCCATCGACTCGATGCCCGCTGCTGTGAGGAAGCGGTGGTATCTCAGCAGGTCGCGGCGATAGGCCGCAAGGGTGTTCACGGAGAGGCCGCGCTCCACCAGCATGTGCTGGAGGTACTCGCTGATAAGCCGGCCGGGTCCAGTGGTCTGGAGCTCGTCCTGTACGGTCGCTTGCCTGCCCTCGGCCATTGGGTCAGTCCTGCAGGACAGGGCCCTGGGGCCACGTTCCGTGCTGGCTATGGTGCTCGGGCCAGGGAGCATCTGCGGGGCGGAGGGAGCGGTAGCCCGATGTCTTGGCCGCCGCCGCTGCCAGCACGGCTGCCGCGGCGGAGGGGCTGTGGATCCGCCCCTCGAGCACTGCCTGGACTGCATCCGGCAAAGGTACCCAGGCGAGCTCGATTTCGGCTTCCTCATGGGTGCGGGTGTGCCGCTTGTCCTGAGGAACTTCCTCAATGCCCTGTGCGAGGTAGATACGCAGGGCTTCACTCGAGGAGCCGGGAGACAGGAACAGGTCCGACAGGACGTGCCAGGTGCTCGCCGTGACGTCCGCTTCCTCAGCCAGTTCCCGAGCTGCGGCGACGGCGAAGTCCTCTCCGTCAACGTCAAGGAGACCAGCAGGAATCTCCCACAAATCCATCCGGACCGGGTGGCGGTACTGGCGAAGCAGCAGGACGCGCTCGGAATCATCCATGGCGAGAATCGCGACCGCGCCCGGGTGCTGGATGTACTCGCGCGTGATCGGCTCGCCGTCCTCATCCAGCCGGAAGGTCTCGCTGACCACGTCCCAAATCTTGCCGGAGAAAGCCGTGGTGGAGTTGAGCAACCGGCGTGGACTCTGCCGGTCAGCTATTGCGGCGGCCTGCGGCTCGACTCCCATGGCTAAGCCTTGACGCCCCGGCGTGAGAGGGCCGCCTTGACCAGCCCGGCAAACAGCGGATGCGGGCGGGTGGGACGGGAGCTCAGCTCGGGGTGGGCCTGGGTGGAGACATAGTACGGGTGTGCCGAAGCGGGCAGTTCCACGAACTCGACCAGTTTGCCGTCCGTGGTGGTACCGGAGACAACCAAACCGGCGGCCTCGAGCTTCTCGCGGTACTCGTTGTTCACTTCGTAGCGGTGGCGGTGGCGCTCGCTCACCTCGGTGCGGCCGTACGTCTTTGCGATCACTGACCCCTCCTTGAGCGATGCGTCCCACAGGCCGAGCCGCATGGTGCCGCCCATGTCACCCTCGCCGGCAACGATCTCGAGCTGCTCAGCCATGGTGGCGATGACCGGGAAATCAGTGTCAGGCTCAAACTCGGTAGATGAAGCGCCCTTCAGGCCCACAACGTTGCGGGCGTACTCGATCACCATGCACTGCAGACCGAGGCAGAGACCCAGCGTGGGCACCTTGTTCTCACGGGCGTAGCGCAGGGCACCGAGCTTGCCCTCAAGCCCGCGGATGCCGAAGCCACCTGGGACGCAGATGGCGTCAACGCCATCGAGCGCCTTTGCCGCACCATCCGGGGTTGCGCAATCGTCCGAGGGCACCCAGCGGATCTGGACCTTGGCCTTGTTCGCGAAGCCGCCGGCACGCAGCGCCTCGGTCACGGAGAGATAGGCGTCCGGGAGGTCAATATACTTGCCGACCAGCGCAATCTCGACATGGTGCTTCGGGTGGTGAACGGCTTCGAGGAGCTTGTTCCACTTGGTCCAGTTGACGTCCTTGAACTTCAAGTCGAGTGCCTGGACGATGTAGGCGTCGAGTCCCTGCGCGTGGAGGGTCTTGGGGATGTCATAGATGCTGGGGGCGTCAGCGGCGTTGATCACTGCATCGACATCCACATCACACATGCGGCCGATCTTCTCGCGCATGGCATCCGGCACCTCGCGGTCTGACCTGATGACGATGGCGTCCGGCTGGATACCGATTGATCGCAACATAGCCACCGAATGCTGCGTGGGCTTGGTCTTCAGCTCCTGTGAGGGTCCGATGTAGGGCACGAGCGACACATGGACGAAGAACACGTTGTTTCGGCCGATATCCTGGCGCACCTGACGCGCTGACTCAAGGAACGGCTGGGACTCGATGTCACCGACCGTGCCGCCGATCTCGGTGATGATGACATCCGGTGCCTTGCGGGACCCTGTGGGCTCCGCGGGCAGGCGCATGCGGCGCTTGATTTCATCGGTGATGTGCGGAATGACTTGCACAGTGTCACCCAGGTACTCGCCGCGCCGTTCCTTGGCGATGACCTCGGAGTACACCTGGCCGGTGGTGACATTGGCTGAGCCGTCAAGGCTCTCATCGAGGAAGCGCTCATAATGACCGATGTCGAGGTCCGTCTCCGCGCCGTCGTCGGTCACAAAGACCTCGCCGTGCTGGAACGGATTCATGGTGCCGGGATCAACGTTCAGATACGGATCCAGCTTCTGCATGGTGACGGACAGACCGCGCGCCCTCAACAGGTGCCCGAGGCTGGAAGCCGTCAGTCCCTTACCGAGAGAAGACGCCACACCACCGGTGACGAAGATGTGCTTGGTAGTCTTTGCGGACTTCTGGAACCGGGAGATTGTTTGCTGCACCACGGAGTTCGACCCTATCACCTGACGGCTGTCCGCGCTGCATCAAGCAGAAGCTCCTCCGCGTGTGCCTGGGCGCTGGCAGACTCCTCCTGACCCGCGAGCATACGCGCGAGTTCCCGCACCCGCTCCGACTCCGGGAGGACCTCGACGTCGCTGGCGGTGAAACCGCCGTCTGCCGCCCTGCTCTTCGTCACGCGGATATGGTGCGAGGCGAATGCCGCCACCTGCGGCAGGTGGGTGACGACGACAACCTGTACATGCTGGGCCAACATGGCAAGACGACGCCCGATTTCGACGGCGGCCTTGCCGCCGACTCCCGCGTCAACCTCGTCGAAAACGAAAGTCGGTACGGGATCCACGGCGGCGAGCACCACCTCGATCGCCAGCATGACCCGTGAGAGCTCACCGCCCGAGGCACCCTTGCCCAGCGGACGCGGGGCCGCCCCGGCATGCGGCTGCAGCGAGAAGGAAACCTCGTCGGCGCCCAGCGGTCCAGGGGTGCCGCCCGAAGTGACGTCGATGATGAGCCACGCATCAGGCATGGCCAAGGCGGAAAGTTCGCTGCTGACCCGTCCGGACAGGTCTTCTGCGGCAGCCAGTCGCAGCCGGCCAAGGACCTCCGCGTCAGCGACCAGCTTGCTTTCCAAAGCAGAGGCTTCCTGCTGCAGGCCCTCGATCCTGTCGGAGTCACCGCTGATCTCGTCGAGCCGGTCCCGGCTGGTGGCTGCCCAGTCGAGCACCTCGCTGATGGACGGAGCGTACTTGCGGATCAGAATGTTGAGCTCTGCCCGCCGCGCCTCGACCTCGGCCAGCCGCCCGGGCCCCTCCGAGTCAAGAGATGCCGCGTAGCCGGCCAGCTCGGTGGAAATGTCAGCCAGGATGTAACCGACTTCGGCGAGCCGCTCGGCCAGTGATCCCAGCTCAGCGTCATGCGCTCCGACCGCTTCCAGCTGGCGCTTCGCCGCATCTACCAGAGTTGTGGCATCGCCCGATTCGGGGAACTCACCCGACACCAGCGCCTGATGCGCGGCCGCGGCCGCAGTGCGAAGCTCCTCGACGTTGCCGAGCTTCATCGCTTCCGCTTTCAGCGCCTCGTCCTCATTCGGCTGCGGGTCAACGGCATCGATCTCCTCGAGTGCCGACTGAAGCGACTCGGCCTCCCGCAGCCTGTCCCGCTCCGCGCTACGCAGCGCCTCGAGGCTCGCGCTCACCTCCCGCCAGCGCCGGTACGTCCCCTGGTAGGCGGCAAGGGCGGCGGCGAGCTCTGGGCCCCCGAACTTGTCCAGCGCCTCGCGTTGTGCCGCAGCACTTCGCAGCCGGAGCTGGTCCGACTGGCCATGGACCACCACCAGCTTCTCCCCCACCTCGGCAAGGACGCCGGCGGGAGCTGATCTTCCACCGACGTAGGCGCGGCTACGGCCGTCGCTATTGACTGTGCGGGCGAGAATCAGGCCGGCGACGCCGTCGTCGTCTGTTTCCAGCTCGCCGCCCGCTTCCAGGGCTCGCTGCGCTGCAGCGCCCTGAAGGTCCACGCGAAGCACTGCCTCAGCGGACGCGTTCTTCGCGCCAAGGCGTACAGCGCCGGCGTCGGAACGCGCGCCCATCAGCAGGTTCAGCGCAGAGAGGACCATCGTCTTGCCCGCGCCGGTTTCACCGGTGACAACGCTGAAGCCGGCCCCCAGGGAGAGCGTCGCGTCTGCGATCACTCCGAGGTCGCGGATCCGGATCTCCTCGATCATCGGGCGGGCTCGCCGTCATGAGTGGCCGGGCCGCGCCAGCCCTGAGTGGGCAGCTCGAACTTGCGGACGAGCCGCTCCGAGAAGGGTGTCTGATGCGTGCGCGCCAGCCGGACCGGGATATCTGACCGCGTGGCCTCAACCCGGGCGCCGGGCGGCAGATCGACGGTGCGCCGCCCATCACACCAGAGCACGCCGGATGCGTCGGTGCGGGTGAGGAGTTCCACGGCGAGCAGCGACGTCGGGGCGACCACGAGCGGCTTCGCGAAGAGCGCGTGCGCACTGATCGGAGCCACCAGGAGGGCCTCCACCTCCGGCCAGACAACCGGACCGCCGGAAGAGAAAGCGTAAGCGGTGGAACCGGTGGGGGTAGCCAGGACGACGCCGTCGCAGCCGAAGGAGCTGACCGGGCGGCCATCAACTTCCAGGACCACCTCGATCATGCGCTCACGGTTGGCCTTCTCGATCGCGGCCTCGTTGAGCGCCCAGGTCTGTGCGGTCAGCTGGTCGCCACGCCAGACCTGCACGTCGATGGCCATGCGTTCCTCGACGGTGTAATCCTTGTCCACGACCCAGCGGACCGCCTCGGCGAGATCCGCCCGCTCACTCTCGGCGAGGAAACCGACATGGCCGAGGTTGACGCCCAGTAGCGGAACGTCTGTCCCGCGGACCAGTTCAGCTGCACGGAGGATGGTTCCATCTCCGCCGAGCACCATGCCAAGCTCGATATCCTCGAGTCCCACGTCCGCCCCGAGCGTCTCGGTAGGCGCTGCCAGCGTGCCGTACTCCGCCTGGATGTCGCGCAGTTCCTCGGCGCGCATGACCGGAGTCAGCCCGGAAGCGTGCAGCCGTGTGCAGGCCTCCTGGGCAGCGGCCATTGCGTCATGCCGGCCGGTGTGGGCGAGTACCAGTATGCGTCTAGTCATCACGCTCCGTTGTATCAGGTGGGGACGGCTTCACGCATCGCCGCTGGAGCCGAACGCGGAGCTGCCGTCCACGATTCGGTGCGCAAGTTGACCTGCGTCCCTACCGATCCTAGGCACCATCGAGCCCGAGGGCACCTTCATCCACAGAAAGAACTCCACATTTCCGTTCTGACCCGCCAGTGGGCTACGCGCGACCCCCTCGACGTCGAGACCCGCTTCCAGTGCGGAATGCACCACGCCGACGACGGCGCCGCGCCGCTGCTCCTCATCCGTCACCACTCCGGTGCGGCTGAGTGCGCTCCTGCCGACCTCAAACTGCGGTTTGACCATGAGCACCAGATCCCCGCCTTTCCGCGTCGCATTAGCAAGCGGTGCCATCACGAGGGTCAGCGAGATGAAGGAAAGGTCCGCAACCGTCAGGTCCACCCGCCCGCCGATCTGCTCCGAGTCGAGGAACCGGACATTGAGCCCTTCGTGCACGAAAACGCGCGGATCGTTACGCAACTGATCGACCAGCTGCCCGTGCCCAACATCCACCGCCACCACTCCGGCCGCCCCACGGCGAAGCAGGACGTCGGTGAAGCCGCCGGTGGACGCGCCCGCGTCGAGGCACCGCTTGCCCTGAACCCCGACGCCGGTGAAGACTTCCAGCGCACCTTCGAGCTTGTATGCGGCGCGGCTGGGGTAGTCGGGGGCGCCGCTGCCGGCCACGAGTATTTCGTCACCCTCCGAGACCGACGACGAGGCCTTGGTCAGGACAGAGCCGGAGCGGCGAACCCTGCCTTCTGCGATGAGTTGCGCCGCATGGGATCGTGAGCGGGCCAGCCCACGGGCCACCAGCTCCTGGTCAAGTCGGGCCACGCTCAGCTGTGCTCCGTGTTGAGCTCAGCGAGCAGCTCGTCGTGAAGCTGTTCGTAGGCCGTGTGCTGGTCCGCCTCGGCCAGCTCAGGCATCGCGGTGAGCGTGTGCAGAACGTCGTCCACAGCCGCGTCACCGGTGGACGACACTGCTGGATAATCCGCTAGCCCGCCGTCCGGCAGCGATCCTTGCTCAACAGGAGGCGGTTCAGTGGCTCCCACGATGGCTCCTCATCGTTGCGCATCCTCGTCCAGGAATTTCAGTCCGGGAAGATCGGCGGTGTCCTGCAGCGGGCACGCGGCCCACCAGGCAGCGCACGCTGCACGCCAGGCGTCGAGATCATCGCGGCCACCGGTCATAAGAACGACGCCGTTCTCAACCCTGGCTGACGACTCACCGCAGGAGAAGACGCCGTCCTGCTCGGTGACCTCCGGATAAGGACGGTGCAGCTGGTCAAGGTCCGCGAAAAGGTACGTTGGGCGCTGCCCGGTGACGGCTGCCAGCGCGTTCTCTGCCGTGTCCACTCCGGTGAGCACCAGCGCCGTGGCCATTCCGGCACGGTTTCCGCCGAGAATATCCGTGTCGAGGCGGTCGCCGACCACCAGCGCTTCCTCGACGCCGAGGTGAGCCGCCGCCGTTGTAAACAATTGGGCTTCAGGCTTGCCGGCGACGATCGGGCTTCTACCGGTGGCTGCGCTCACCGCCGCGACAAGCGTGCCATTGCCTGGAGCGATTCCACGTGCCTGCGGGATGGACATGTCTGTGTTCGTGGCGACCCACACCGCGCCGCCGGCAACCGCAAACGCAGCCTCGGCGAGATCCTTCCATCCAAGCGATGGCTCGAAGCCCTGAATGACGGCGTCGGGAACCGGATCCGCCGTGGTCACCGGAACGAGGCCCTGATCAGCTACATGCTGCGCAAGGACCGCGCTGCCGGTGACGAGAACTGTTGCCCCCTGCGCCACCTGCGTAGCCAGGAGTTCGGCGCCCGCCAACGCCGACCCGAAGACCTGCTCAGCGGTGGCTGGAGCGCCCAGCTCACGAAGATGTGCTGCCACCTCCGCTGAGGATCGGGATGCGTTATTGGTGATGTAAGCGAGGGCGACGCCAAGGTCCCGGAGCTTCTCCAGCGCCTCAGTGGCACCGGGAATCGCTGACGGGCCTGCATAGACGACGCCGTCAAGATCAGCGAGTACAGCACCGTAACGGCATGCCAGCGGCGTACCGGTCTCACTCACTGTCACGCTGCTCCTCACCGTCACCGGGCTCCTCACCGTTAGCGGGAGCCTCATCAGCCGTGGATTCGACATCCTGGTCCGGAGTTGAACCGACACTCTGGACAGCGCCCCTTGCAGCGGTGCGGTCCAGCTCCAAGTCTTCGTCCTCGCCAACGAGGTCGATGATATCGGGATCCGCAAAGGCACCGACTCCGAGAGCATTCTCCGCACGTTCGGCCTGGCGTTGCCAGGACGCAGCTTCCTCCTCGCGGCCCACTGCCGCAAGAGCGTCTGCGTAGGCACGGAACAGCCGGGGGCTGTAGCTGAAGGCGCGGTTCTTCGTCAGCTGCGGGATCTCGAGCGCGGCGACCGCGGCGTCGAGTTGGTCGAGGTCGGTGCGCGCCCCGGATACCACGATGGCCAACTCGACTTTCCCCGCTGCGTCGAGGGAGGACGCGTCCTCAGACCGGGCGAGGTCCAGGGCGCGATCAGGGCGGCCAAGTCCGCGCTCGCAATCCGCCATTAACGGAAGGTGGACGTTCGATCCGTTGATTCGCCGGTAGGTCCGGAACTCTCGCAGGGCCTCGCCATAGTGTCCCGCCGCGTATGCGGTGAGACCGACCGCTTCGCGGACAACCGCGAGACGGCCCCCGCGACGGCTCGCCGCGAGAGCATGCTGGAACGCAAGCTCCGGCTCGTCGTCGATCAGGCGTCCGGCCATGACGAGATGCTTCGCCACCCACAGGGCGCTTCGCTCCTCGAGGTTCCGGATTTCCGCACGCGTGACCTTGTCCAGTTCGCTTCCCGTGACATCTTCATCGATCTCGGGGGAACGTTCCCGATCCGGTCGGTTGGCACTGCGAAGATCACGCGCGTTATGCGGGCGCTCGAACGGACCGTCGTTCGGTCCTGTTTCTCTGGGCGAACGCTCAGGACGCCGCCCGTACTCTGCTTCCCTGCGGTCGCCTCCCCGAGGTGCATCACCGTAAGAGCGCCCCGGACGACGGTCCTCGCCGAAGTTGCGGCTTTGTCCACGATCGCCGCCACGGGAGAATCCGTCGCGTCCGGAAGAGCCCCCGGGGCGCGACCTGGTCCCATCCGAAGCTCCGCCGCTTCCGCGCTCTCGGTACGAACGGCCTTCGGCGCCGGCTTCACGTGACCTGTTGTCCCCGCCGGTTGGCCGGTCCCAGCGCCGTGCAGGATCACCGGCATTCCGGGAGTCCTGATCACGGTGGGGGCGGCGCTCGCCGCGCTGCCCATCCCGGTCCTGCCGGTTCGGACGGTTGCCGGACTCGGCTGGCCTGCCCCGACCGCCGAAGTCCCTGCGGGGACCGCGGTCGTTGCCACTCTCACGAGAGCCACCCTCACGACGCTGGCCACCACCCTCACGGGTTGGCCGGCCGGAGCCGCTTTCGGAGCGATCCTGATAGCGCGGCCGGTCACCGGATTCAGGCTTGCGGCGGTCTGCGCCGCTACCGGCCCCCCGGGGTGCGGAAAAACCCCGCCGAGGCCGTTCACTCGAGTCACTCCCGCGGCGTTCCGCACTGCGGCGCTCTTCGCCGCGCTTATCATCCTCGCGGTGATTCGCTCCGCGGTCGCGGAAGGGTTCCCGATCAGCCATGGCACAATTCCTCTCGTCATGAGCTGACCTGACCCTGTGTCGGACGCTCTCGCTGTTGATCTATGTGTGAAGTGTCGGAGGATTCTGAGCCTGCGATCTTCCCATTGTAGGCAAGAGCCGGCAGGCGTGTCCGAGTCGTTAAATGACTGAGGCTCCGACAGTATGTCGGAGCCTCAGTGCTAAGTGTTGTCCGGCGGTGTCCTACTCTCCCACACTCTCTCGGGTGCAGTACCATCGGCGCTGTGGGTCTTAGCTTCCGGGTTCGGAATGGGACCGGGCGTTTCCCCCACGCTATGACCGCCGTAACCCTTGTACCCGACCCCGTACCGGTGTGAACGGTGGTGAGGTGGGAAGTATGTGGTTACAACTGTTCTGTGTAGTTGTACGTAATTGTCAATATTGTGTTGTGTGTTCCCTGGTAACCGGTGTTATTGGTTGGGAACCGCATA
>NZ_BAAAON010000003.1:0-82467 GCF_039530425.1 Arthrobacter parietis
TCGGGGGTGTGTCTGCGTGCCATAATTCGTGAATTTCCTCCTGTGTCCATTCTCGGACACGAAACTCACACAGACACTGGACTTCTAACTGGGGACCCAACCACAGCCACTGCTCAAGGGACTCCTGCTCTGCCTGCAGCTCCTGAAGGTTTGTGTCGAGGCCGGACACTTTCTCGAAGTCGACCGTGGCCTTGCTGCCGGCGTCGCTCATCTGCTGGTTGATCTTCTCGATCTGCGAGCTGGTCTTGGTCATCTGCCGCTCAATGCGGGTCAGATCCTTCTTCGCCTGGCGGGCCTCCTCCGGTGAGGGGCCTGCAGACCCGGCAGCCGCCGCCGTCGTGCCGTTGCCGCTGTCCGTTCCCATCGGGGTGCCGGCAAGGTTGTCGCCGGAAGCCCTTCCCCGCCGCAGCCGCAGGTACTGGTCCAGCCCGCCGAGCAAGTCCCCCAGCCTCTCCCTTCTCTATCCGAATACGAGACCCGCCCCACAACGGCTCATCACGTTCCCGGTCAGGAGGCCCCCATCGATTTGGCTCTCCTTCGAGTCGAAGCGAATATTCGTGCCTCCAACTGTCATATGCACTTCCGCTGTGACTAGGGGGAAATCAAGCTCATCCTTCAGGACCAGTATCCGAGGATGAACCGCCTCCAGTATCTCGGCGGATTCCCAGACCTTGAAACGGACGCCCACGTCATCGCCATTGGCGTACTGTACGCGGAGTGAGCTGCCGTTTGGTGGACTGTCCACATCGAGCGGATCTCCTCGGATCTCCCAGTCGTTTGCTATGAGTTCCGTGCGCGGCTGGCCAGAGGCACTCAGCATCCTGATATTCAGAAGCAGGTACCCACGCTCGTCCCGGTCAAACCAAATGATCGGTTGATCACGGAACACAACCATGTTCGGCGTTTCGTGATAAAAGTTCCCGCCAACGATCCCGACCACTTCATGGCGCATCCACTCAAATCGTCCGCTTACTTCTGCTGTGTGAGACTGCTCTTTGAGTTCTCGGCACTGCTCGGCGGTCCAGGCGTCGGCTTTCCTATGATGCACGCTACAGAGAGCCACCATTCCTTCTGGACGATGGTGTTGCTCGACGTGCCATGGCGGATCGAAATGGTGGTATTCCAGGTACGGAGTACCGCACCCTTTAACCGGACATCCGAATCCAACTTCGCGTCGCAGTTGCTTCCTAATAGCGACTGGTGGTGTGCGACTAAGCTTCGGCATTGGGCTCCCTATTGCGCATCGAGTTCGGATCGAAAGACTCCGAGACTGGTCCACGTCTGATAGTAAGAGCTAACCCCGGAGGATATGCACCGGGTCGACGCGACTGCGATGGCACGCCTTCAAGAAGCGGTTCGGTAGTGGGATCACTCCCCCAAGGCCTCCGCGGCTGCCAGCCACTGCTCCTCGAGTGACTCCTGCTCAGCCTGAAGCTCCCGCAGCTTCGCGTCGAGGCCGGACACCTTCTCGAAGTCGACCGTCGCCTTGCTGCCGGCGTCGCTCATCTGCTGATTGATCTTCTCGATCTGCGAGCTGGTCTTCGTCATCTGCCGCTCAATGCGGGTCAGATCCTTCTTCGCCTGGCGGGTCTCCTCCGGTGACGGGCCCTCAGAACCGGCTGCCGCCGTCGTCGTACCGTTGCCGCTGTCCGACCCCATCGGGGTGCCGGCGAGCTTGTCGCCGGATACTGCTGCTCCCCGCCGGAGCTGCAGGTACTGATCCACACCGCCGGGCAGGTCGCGGATCTTGCCGTCGCCGAGCAACGCGAGCTGGGTATCGGTGACGCGTTCAAGCAGGTACCTGTCGTGGGAAACCACGATCAGCGTCCCGGGCCACCCGTCCAGCACATCCTCCACGGCCGCGAGGGTGTCTGTGTCCAGATCATTGGTGGGCTCATCGAGCATCAGCACGTTCGGCTCCCCCACCAGCAGACGCAGCAGCTGCAGACGCCGCCGCTCCCCACCTGAAAGGTCACCGACCGGTGTCCATTGCCGCTCATTGGTGAACCCGAGCTGTTCCACGAGCTGGCTCGCCGACACTTCCTTCCCGCCGACGGACACCACCCGCTTTTCCTGCTCAATCACTTCGGTGACGCGGAGGTGGTTGACGTCGTCGAGCTCGCGCACGTCCTGTGACAGGATCGCCGTCTGCACCGTCTTGCCGCGCTTCAAGCGGCCGGAGGTAGGCGCCATCTCGCCATTGAGCAGCCGCAGCAGCGTGGTCTTGCCGGCACCGTTGACGCCGACGATCCCGAGCCGCTGACCTGGCGCCAACCGCAGGGTGATGCCCTTGAACAGGGGCTTGTCCCCCAGCTCCAGCGAGACGTTCTCCAAGTCCAGCACGTCCTTGCCCAGCCGGGCGGTGGCGAGCTTGCTGAGCGCGAGCGAGTCACGCGGCTCTGGAACGTCCGCGATGAGCGCGTTGGCCGCCTCGATGCGGAACTTCGGCTTGGCGGTCCTTGCCGGTGCGCCGCGGCGCAGCCAGGCCAGTTCCTTCTTCACCAACTGTTGGCGCTTGCCCTCAATCACGTTGGCCATGCGGTCACGTTCGGCGCGGGCAAGGACGTAAGCGGCGTATCCGCCGTCGAACCCGTCCACAATGCCGTTGTGCACTTCCCAGGTGCGGGTGGAAATTTCGTCGAGGAACCAGCGGTCGTGGGTGACCACCAGCAGCCCGCCCTCGGTGGGGCGCCAGCGCTGCTTGAGGTGCTGAGCAAGCCACGCGACGCCTTCCACGTCGAGGTGGTTGGTGGGCTCGTCGAGCATGATGACGTCGTCGTCCCCTATTAACAGCTTCGCCAGCGCCACACGGCGCTTCTGCCCGCCCGAGAGGGAGTCCACGCGGGCGTGCCAGTCCACCTCCGCCACGAGGCCGCCCATGACGTCGCGGATCTTCGGGTTGGACGCCCACTCGTGGTCGGCCTGGTCGCCGACGATGGCGGCGCCGACGTCGAGGTCGCCGTCGAGCACGTCGTTCTGGTTCAGGTATCCCACGGTGACGTCGCGGCGTTTGGTGACGCGGCCGTCGTCGGGCGTGGTGCGCTGGGCGAGCAGGCGCATCAGGGTGGATTTGCCGTCACCGTTGCGGCCGACCATGCCGATGCGGTCACCCTCCTCCAGTCCGAGGGTGACGCCGTCCAGGATGGTGCGGGTGGCAAAGGTGACGCTGATGTTCTCAGCACCGAGCAGATGGGCCAACGTAGATACTGCTTTCGTTATGGGGATCAGTGTCCAACTTAGAACACTCCGGGGCACACGGGAAAACGCCTGATCGGTAGGCAGCTGAGATTGCGCACTCCGGAACCGCCGTTCATCGCGGGCATGCTGTACGGTGAAGAAGGAGTTCCAGCTATACGTCCTTCGACGGATTTTGAGCACACAGGATCCGTTGCCGCCCGCACCTCATTCCCGCGGTGCCTGGCTGTGGTTATTCATCACCACCCGGAAGCCACACAGCCGCTTCCCTCCCTGGAGCAGACCTCCAGACCTTATCCTTCGCCCCCGCCGGCACCCGGTCGGAGCGCCTGATCCGCATCTTCGTGAACCAGCCCCTCCTTCCTCCTGCCAGTTCCCGTGACCCCTCCTGGGTCACGTAAGGAGAACAGCCATGAGTTTCAACAGCAAAATCACGTCCAGCCAGCCCTTTCCCGCAAGCCTGCGCGCACTCCCCGACCGCGCCCTGCACGTGCTCAACAGCAAAGTGCATCGCGCGCAGGATGCGGAGTACCGGCACGGAATCCCTGAGATGGAGACCGAATTCCGGAAGGAAGAACTCCGCGAGGAAATTTCACGACGCGAAGCGTTGAGCGCTACCGCCTCGTACCCGGCACTGCGGATCGCGACCTAAAACTCGGTCCGAGCGATCCGCGCGGTGCTTCCCGATGCGGGCTAGGCGATGTAGTCGCTGACAATTCTCGCACCGTGGGCGGGACCGTGCACCAGTTCTGTGGTGAGGCCGGCGGTGGCCAGGAGTGCGTCCACGGTTGCGGCGTGATCCTCGGACTCGGCAAGGAAAGCGACCGTGGGGCCGGATCCGGAGACGATACCGGCGAGCGCACCCGCTTCCCTGCCGGCGGCAAGGACGTCCTTCAACTCGGGTGCGAGTTCCAGGGCTGCGGCCTGCAGGTCATTGTGGAGCAGGTCAGCGAGGGTGTGCGCGTCACCGGAGCGCATTGCACTGAGAATCTGCGGATCGATCTCGGGGATCTCCGGCGGCTGCTCACCGCTGGCGAGGCGGAGGTCATCGAGCGTGCGGTACACCTCCGGTGTGGATAGCCCGAATGATGATGGCACCAGGACCCAGTGCAGCGGTGTCTTGGAAATGGCGGGTGTGAGCTGCTCCCCCACCCCAACTCCGACGGCGGTGCCGCCGATAAGCGCGAACGGTACGTCCGCGCCGAGGTCGATGGCGATTTTGGCGAGCTCGTCGCGGGAGAAGCCGCTGTTCCACAGGGCGTCGCAGGCGAGGAGTGCTGCTGCGGCGTCTGCTGAGCCTCCGCCCATGCCGCCAGCGATCGGGACGCGCTTGGTGATGTTGAGGTGGACCCCGGTGGACTTCTCGCTCAGCTCGGCCAGCAGTGCAGCCGCGCGGGCGGCGAGGTTGCTGGCGTCGAGGGGGATTTCCTCCATCGGGAGGTTGAGGCTGCCCTGGCCGTCCACCGTGACGGCGATGGCGCCGTCGTCCGTGGCTGTAGCGGTGATCTCCTCATACAGGGAGACGGCGAGGTAGACGCTGGCGACGCTGTGGTAGCCGTCCTCGCGGGGAGGACCCACCCGGAGGGAGACGTTGATTTTGCCCGGCGCCTTCACCCGTACGGCGCGGGGACCCGTTGTGCGCATCCCTGCCGTTCTCCCAGCCACCATGGTGTCCAACTTAGATCACGTCAGGGCTGAGGAGAAACTGCCGGGTGCTGTGACCTGCGGGTTTCAGGGGCGCTGGTTGTCAGCGGTTACTTCGACGGGAAGGGGCTGCAGGCGCTGTGCGCTGGCCCGGCGATCAAGGATTACTTTGGCGGCCACCGCGAGGAGTAGGACGGGGGCGGTGAGAATAGCCATGCCAATTAATAGGTCGATGAGTTCCAAACCGATTGCACCAAGCTTTCGTTTTCTACGGACGCCTCATCCATGAATAACGTATGTGTTTATAAGCCGGTTCCCAAATTGGGGGACGGTGGGTCGCTTTTGGAGGTGCGGGCCCGAGGTGCTCGGGGCGTGCCCGTGGAGATCAGGTGCAGCTGACCAGCAGGTCCTGCAGTCCGCGGGCGTCGGCCGGATGGCCGAGGAAGTAGCCCTGTGCGCGTTCGCATCCCAGTGCCTGCAGGACGGCGAGTTGTTGGGTGTTCTCCACACCTTCGGCGACCACCCGGAGTCCGAGGCCGCGGGCCAGCCCTACGATGCCTGCAACGAAGGCATCAGAGCCGTCCGGTCCCAGCGTGCTGATGAAGGACTTGTCGATCTTGATCTCGCTCACGGGGAGCCGATGGAGTTGGGTCATCGATGAATATCCGGTGCCGAAGTCATCGATCGAGATACCGACTCCCAGTTCCTTCAGATTCCAGAGGCTGCTGACGTCGGCGTTCTCGGAGATCACCTGGGTTTCGGTGATTTCGAGGATGAGGGCTGTGGCCGGGAATCCTGACTCATGCAGGGTCTGCGTGACCAGATTGGCGAAGCATGCGGTGTTGAGCTGCGCTGCCGAAATGTTCACTGCCACCTCGATCGGATGGCCAAGGCTGTGCCAGACCGCTCCCGCGCGGCACGCTTCGGCCAGGACAAACGCACCGATCTCACCCATCAGATTGCTCTCCTCGGCGAGCGGGATGAACTCGGCGGGTGAAATCATGCCCAGCTCCGGGTGTCGCCAGCGCAGCAGGGCCTCAGCTGCCGCGACCTTGCGGGTCTCCAGATTCACCTGCGGCTGGAAAAGTACCTGCAACTCACCCCTGGCGGCTGCTCCCCGAAGATCTGTTTCGAGTTGGAGCCGGTACGGGGAATGCGTTCTGCCGGGAGCGTGTCCGCGGGTACGAGCCTTCGACCGGTACATGGCGAGATCAGCGGACTCAACCAGCTTCCGAGCCGCCTGGGTCACGTCATCCGGTGTACCGGCTGTCAGGGCTTCGCTGAGCGCTGTCCCGATAGCGGCGTCGAGGAACAATCTTTTCCCGTTCACCTCGAACGGCTCACCGAGAATAAGCCGGATCCGGGCAGCAATGCCCTCCACCTCGGCCTGCACTTCCGCCTCGGTATCGGCGTGAAGGTTCTCGAGAAGAACGATGAACTCGTCGCCGCTGTAGCGGGACACCAGATCACCCTCGCGTACCGCACTGGTGATCCGGGCCGCTACCTGCTGGAGGACGGAATCCCCGGCGCTGTGCCCGAGGCTGTCATTGATGCGCTTGAACCGGTTGAGGTCACAGAAGAGAAGCCCCACCCGCCCTTCGGTCCAGGCAGCCCTCACCAGTGCGGCTTCGATGCTGCTTTCCAGCTTCACCCGGTTGGGCAGCCCGGTGAGGGGATCGTGAAGGGCCTGCCGTTGGGTCTCCTCGAGGAGCCGTGCATTGTCCAGCGCGACGCCGGCCAGCCCGGCAAGCCCCGCCAGCCGCTCGGTCATCACACCCTCGATGCTTGTTGGCGCAGGCCTGTCAGCCCAGTGGGCCAGGATGATCCCGACCAGTTTCCCGTCGGTGGTGATGGGTGTGCCGGCGAAGGCTTGAATCTCGAATTCCTCCACCGTGCGCTGCGCCCACGCCGATCCGTTCCGGTCTGCCAGTTGCGGGAGGTTATTGGCGAGCATCTCGGCCAGTTCCGGGCTCTCTGCTGCCGTGGTCATGTAGTTCGCGAGCTTGTCCGCCAGGGCGCCCGTCCAACCCACCATCGCGCCGATCCGCACCTCGCCGGCGTCGTCATCCCACAGGGCCACAGCAGAACGGTCCGCGCCGGATAAGGCGGGAACGGCGTCGGCCACTGTCTGGGCCACCGTTTCGACGGTGGACCGTTGGTTCAGGGAGCGCGCCACCTCCAGGAGCAGCTGGGCGGTTTCGCCCTGTTCCCGGGTCTCGATAAACATCCGCGCAATATCCAGGCCGACGGCGGCGTGGTGGGCATAGGCGCTCAGCGTGGCCTCGTCCTCTGGGAAGAACTCCTGGCCGGGATACGCAACGGCGGCCAGTACCCCGTAGGAGTGATCGGCGGAGCTGACCGGGGAGGTGACGATGGGCAGACCAGTAAGGCTGGGATGTTTCAGGTTGAGCTCCGTACCGGAGCCCAGTGCCCCGGTCAGCAGGGTGCCTGTGCCGCGGGTACTGATGTGGCGACTGCCGTCCGGAAGGGTTACTGCCAGGAGATGGCCGGGTGCATGTACTGCGACGTTGGCCCTGCTGGCGATCCGTTCGAGGACCTCTGCCAGCGACTCTCCGCTGGTCAGGTCGGTTGCTGCACCCTGCAGCGCGTTCAGCCGGCGTTCGGCTGACTCCAGCTCAACCGGTGTGCTCTTCCTCCGGCGATCGACCCGGCGTCTGCGGAAGCGTCGAAACGGTTTCTCTTTCCACGTCACCTCGTAACGGCATTCCTCTGCGCCGTCCAACTGGCACAGATCGTGGGAAACCTGGGCCGGTGCCAGGCCGAAGAGCGCGGGGGCCTGGGCCAGCAGACTGAAGGTGTAGTCGCAGTCGACCTGGTGGGGAGCGTGCGGAGGCAGCACCCACCACCTGAGCACCGCCTTCCCGTCCGTCACCTCGTCGGCGCGGATGACGGAGCCCGTGTCCAGGCGGGTTGAGAGCCGGGACGCGCTGCCCAGCAGCACCGAGGTGGAGCCGTGCGCTCTGGCAAGGGTTCGTAGCGGTGCGAGGCCACGGTCCTTGAGCGCGGCCGGGCCGAGCAGCAACCCGATGCGGGGGTTGGAGGTTTCAGCGGTGGCGGCGTCAAACAGCCGCACGGTGGTGGCATGCGGAATCCGCCCAGTCACGCCGCTCAGCTTTGCTTTCTGAGCCTGCAGGCCAGCCCGCCGCAAGACCCGCTCCGCTCCTGATGGCCCGAGTTGGTCCGCGACCACCTGCAGTAAGAGCCGTGTGGTCGCTGTAGAGGTTTCTCCTCCTGTAGCGGCGCCGTCCAGATCTTCCACAGCACTTCTTCCTGCCTATAACGGAACTCCCCGGGGCACAACGCAGTGCCCGCACAACCCTTGAACGGTACCAAGGAGCCGTGGCCGTTTCGCCCGCGTTAGGCGAATCCTGCGGCAAAGCCGCCAGGAACGGTGTTATTCCTGCGCTGGGATCGGGTGGTTGCGGAACGGCGTGCGGAGGCGGGCGCCGTCGTCGTCTTTGTCTTCGTCGGTAGGGCCCGGCTACGGTGCGACGACTTCGATGGTGGCCCAGCGTCGGGTCTCGTCAATCGACTGTCCGCTGGGCATCCCGTCCGGAGTGGCCGTCAGCACGCCGTAGGTTCCGGGCGTGATGTCCGGTGACAGGGTGATGGTGAAGCTGTAGTTCCCGGAAGGGCTTGCGTAGGCGGACTGCTCGCCGATGATCGAGTAGTCCGTGCGTGAAGGCCCGAAAAAGACGGTGATTCGCTGGCCCGGCTGGTAGCCGCTGCCGGTGATGGTGAACGCCGTTCCCGCCTGGACGACGGTCTGCACAGAACCCCAGACGGGGCCCGGCGTCACCGTGTTGGGGGCACCCGCGAAGGGGTTGGGCTCACCGTGGGGTGGCGGGACGAATGGCGTGCCCGGGTTTGGCTCGCCGTGCGGCGGCGGAACAAAGGGATCGCCCGGAGCAGTGGGAAGCGGCTCGAGGGTCGGTGCAGGTTCCGCGGGGGCTTCTGTAGCTGGCGGAGTGCTTGGCTCGTCGCTGGGCTCCGGAGACGGCTCGGCGCTCGGCTCCGGGGTCTCTGCGGGTTCCTCTGTGGCGGTCTCCTCCGGGGTGGGAGTTGCGGACGGCGATGGAGAGGCGGAAGCGGTGGTGGTGCGGGCTTCGGGCTCACCGGTTGCGTTTGTGCAGCCTACAAGGAGGAGCGTGGTGGTGACGGTGAGGGCGAGGACTGCTGGGAGCTTGGACAAGAGACCGTACTTTCGGAACGAAGTAAATAAGAGGTGGCGTGGAATCGCCGGGCAAGAAACCCTGCAGTGCTGCATCCCCACTGACGGACTTTACTGCCCGGGATGCCTGCCCAACAGCACGGAATCATTACGTGAGCAAACCGTTATGCGGGCTGCGGTGGTCTTCTCCCGGCGCTCATACGGGCGCACACTTGAATTGTGCTCTTCTCGGAGCGGTCAAGCAGCGCGCTGTCCCGGGGAGGGTCACTCGGACGGGCCAGAGGGTAAGTTCTCAACCCTTCCGATCAGCGGTCGAAATGAGTCGTTGGTTCAGCCGCCTGACCGGCGCTGGCGACAATCTGGACTGCCAGTTCGCGCAGCTTGATGTTGCGGTGGGAGGAGGCTTTCTTGAGAAACTCGAACGCCTCGGTCTGGCTGCAGCGGCTCTGGCACATGATGACTCCGATCGCGATGTCGATGGCCGTCCGCGATTCCATTGCTGTTCTCAGATCCTCGGCTATCTCGCTGTGATGGGCAATCCGCACAGCCAGGCGCAGTGAACGGGCTGCTTCTGCGGCATAGGCGGCAGCTCTCTCTACGGTTTCATCCGTGAACTTGTGCGCCCTGTCCGCGTAGAGATTCAGCGCAGCCTTGGCGTCTCCCATGAGGTCAAAGGGAACAGCGAGAATGGACTGCATTCCGCGATCGGCGACAGCGCCGATGTAGTCCGCCCAGTGTTCTTCCTGATTGACGTCTGCAACGTGGACTGTGGTCTGGTTCCGTGCGGCGGAGAGGCACGGGCCGTCGTCGAACTTGTACTGAACTTCATCCATCTCTCGGGCGCGTTCACTACTGCTGGCTACGGTGGCAGCCTTGCGTTCCCGCAGCAGCGTGATGCCGCAGAGAATCTCTTCACGGTCACCGAGGGCACCGGCGGCATGCCGGCACAACTCGTTCAGGAAGGCCTCAACGTCTGCGGAATCGAGTACTGCGTCTTGCAGTCGGTGGTCGGTGCGTACATCGGAAAGCTCATTGCTGCTCACTGCAGCCTCCGGATCTGTCATGCCAGGCGGCACGGGAAGGTAGCTCAGACCCGCGGCGTAGACGGCGCGCCAAAGGAATGACCTAGCAACCATGACGGCGTAGCTAGTGGCGGCCGCTTTTTAACCGTAGGTACAGCCTACGTTTCGCCGTCCTCACGCGTCGAATTTTTCCGGACCGTCCCGCCGTCGTCATTTCGTGGCTTCTTCGGTCCCAAGGGCCTTCAGCTGCAGCCGGATCAGGCTCGGCGCTCCGGCTTCAAGGCTGTCCACGCTCAGCTGGATCTGGTGGCCTTCGTAGGTCGCGAGCGCAGAACAGACGCTGCTCAGGCCGATTGATTCGGGGCCTCTCTCGCAGGTTCCTTCGAGCTCGAACTCCCATCCGGAAGCCTCCGCCAAGCGCAGTACGTCTTCGGCTTCCAGCACCCGGTCAGCCTGCCACGTGCGGCTGAGGGTGGGGCAGGACTTGTTGTTGAAACAGATGAACCGTTCCCGCTCGACGTGCTGGGACACCACGGTCCAGCCTTGAGGTATCTCCAACTGATCGGCCACGGCTCCCAGCTGCACTGCTACCGAATCGTGGTGCGTCTTGACGAAGAAAAAGGCGCCGGCCCAGACGAGCACCATGATGAGACACAGCCGAATGGCCAGTTTCCGCATGCTTTCCCCCGAGACCGATCGAAGTTTTGTCGAGCATATAGAGGGCGCGGGTGGTGCGGGAAGCGTCGTGACCTAAACGATAGGTTCGCGCTTTCGTCGGTCACCCGCCGTCGGGCGCTGGACGCGCAGGCTTCACGTTCAACACGAGCATGCTGTCCGCACCTTCAACACCAGGAACGCGCCTGCCCAGGCAAGGATCATGCCGATGCACAGCCACCCCGCTACTTTTCTCACGCCCCCCCCCAAGGACGTCCCGGATGGTCTTCAACCTATCGGCGAAGCAACGAATCCCGCGTCCACCGCCGTCGTCGTTCTTGTGCCCAGCCATGGTCAGATGTACCGTCGATGGGTATGGTAAGCATACTGATGAATTGATCGTTCATCTGATGTTCCAATCCTAAGGAGACGCTATGAGCACGAGGATCGAGAAGCAGATTATGGTCAACGTTCCAGTGAGCGTGGCCTACAACCAGTGGACACAGTTCGAAGAATTTCCCCACTTCATGAGCGGGGTGAAGAAGGTTGAGCAGCTGACCGACGACCGCCTGCAGTGGGTTGCCGAAATCGGTGGCGTGAAGCGCGAGTGGGAAGCGAAGATCGTTGCTCAGGAGCCTGACCGCCGCGTCGCCTGGGCAGCCACCGAGGGCGCAACCAACGCCGGAGCTGTGACGTTCGAGGACGTCGGCGGCGGCCAGACCTCCATCCGGCTCGAGCTTGAGTACGAGCCCGAAGGCATGATCGAGAAGATCGGTGACAGGCTCAACGTCGTCGAGAAGGAAGCCGAGGGTGACCTCAAGCGCTTCAAGGAATTCATCGAGGACGAGGGCTATGCCACGGGCGCCTGGCGCGGGTCCGTCGCCGGCGACACCTTGGGTTCCCCAACCGTCACCGACGCCGCCGCCTCACGCGGGGACAGCGGCAAGGCCGGTATCTCGGGCAAGGCAGCAGCCGCAGGTGTTGGCGTGGCCGCCGCAGCCGCAGCTGGTGTCGCGGCAGCAGCGGGCAACAAGAAGAGCACCGATACGGAGGCGACCACTGTTGATGTACCGGTGGTTCCGGTTGAGGACACCACTCCCCCGGATGTCACCCCTGTTGTCGGCGGCGCTCCTGTGGACGTGGCACCCGAGACCGCATCCGAGCGGCCCCTCGGTGAGCCCTTCGACCAGACCAACGGACTTACCGACACAACCGGCGACTCCGACGGTCTCGCTGCCAGCGACACCCGCAGTGCAGTCGAGCGTGACGAGGATGATCGGACGGCCGACGGCTACATGCCTCCGGGCAGCCGTCCTGGCGCACCGTAACTCTCACACCCATCCACGGCGGCTTCCTTCGGGAGGCCGCCGTGTGGCGTTTAAGGTGCCTGTATTCGAGGTGCTTTGCTTCTCAGAACAACCACTGCGGCTATCAGGGCGAGGGCGGCGACCAGTCCCAATAACATCGCGGGCCCGCCAATGTTTTCGATGGACCCCGCGTGCACGCAGATGCCAGCGACCGTCAATGCCGACAGACACAGCGACGCTGTCATCACATCGATCCACCGCTGTGAGCCATTGGTTAGACTCTGTCGCCTTCTCCTGGCCGTAAGTCGCCATGCTGCCAGCAAGGCAAGCTCGAAGAAAGCGAGCGCAACCACAACTGCAGTGAGATACGGAATCTCCAGGTACGCAACCTCGGGGTAGCGCTCAGCAGCGTCAGCGGCAATCTGCGGAACAACCACGAACTGAGCCAGCAAGGAGCCAACTGCCAGAGCGCCGATGAGGATTCGGGCGAGTGCAATGTGGTGTCTGGTCATGCTTCGATCATCGTCCCAGCCAGCTTCACTGTCCCTCATCAGGGTCCTTCCACCCGCCGCGGTGGGACATTGACGGCACCGCAGGCTCGGGTGCCCTCCAGATGACGATCAGGGCCGTGGCCAGTGGACCCACCACAAGCGAGACCAGGAACCACACGCCCCGCGAACGATTCTTCTGTTCCGCAAGACCCGCGTTGATCAGGGCCAGTGTGAACCAGAAGAAACTCGAGCTCACGTACTCATCCATCGCTCCACCCCCATGAGAGACCATCAGGCATAACGCCTCGAGCCTAGCGGAGGGTCTGGACCGGGACCCGCAGGACCGTCGCTAGACGAGCGGAGGCTGCTTCGCCTCAGCGATGCGGGCAAACGCGTGAATGTCGAGCACTTCACCGCGAGCGGAGGGGTCCACGCCGGCCCGGGCCAACGCCTCACCCGCAAGCACGCCGCTGCCGGCCCAACTGGCCAGGGCGGCACGGAGAGTCTTGCGTCGCTGTGCGAAAGCGGCGTCGATGACGGCGAACACCTCTTCGCGGGAGGCTGTGGTTTGGGGCTGTTCATGCCGTTCGAACGCAACCAGCCCGGAGGCGATCTTCGGCGCAGGCCAGAAGACGTTCATGCCGATCACTCCGGCTTTGCGCATCTTGCCGTACCACTGGGCCTTCACCGACGGCACGCCGTAGACCTTGGAGCCGGGCGGGGCGGCGAGGCGGTCGGCCACCTCGTCCTGAACCATCACCAGTCCATGGCGCAGCGACGGGAAATGTGCCAGCAGATGCAGCACCACGGGGACGGCCACGTTGTAGGGAAGGTTGGCCACCAGGGCGGTGGGTTCGGCGGGTAGTTCGGTGATGCGCATGGCATCGCCCTCCACCACGTCGCAGAACGTGGCCCGTTCCGGGCGCCACCGCGTGATGGTCTGCGGCAGGCGTGCAGCCAGGACCGGATCAATCTCCACGGCCACCACGCGATGCGCGGCGTCCAGCAGACCAAGGGTCAGTGAACCGAGCCCGGGGCCAACCTCGAGCACCGTTTCCGCGGGATCAACGGCGGCAACCGAAACGATCCTGCGGATGGTGTTGCCGTCAATGACAAAGTTCTGGCCGAGCGTCTTGGTGGGACGGATCCCCAGTTCCTCGGCCAGTCGGCGGATTTCGCTCGCGCCCAGCAGGGCCTGTGCCGGGGATGAGCTCGCCTTGTCATTCACCTAGACATCGTAACGGGACCTGCGCCGGAGGCCGGGACCGGACGGCAGACCGGAACCGGCACGGCCCGGAACGCAGCAGCGCCCCTACCGATACTGGCAGGGGCGCTGGGAAAGCCGCGGAAGGAGTCGCTTACCGCAGGCCGAGCTTCGAAGAGCAGGAAGGCCAGTGGCCCCAGCCGCCGTTCTGCTTGAGCACCTCGGCAGTAGCGATCTGCTCGGCGCGCGATGCCTGGTGCGGCAGCGGTGCGTACTGGCCGCCGCCGGCACCAAGCCAGCTGGACTGGCTGAACTGCAGGCCGCCGTAGTAACCGTTGCCGGTGTTGATGGACCAGTTGCCACCGGACTCGCACTCGGCGAGGGCATCCCAAGCGGCGCCGCCGGATACCACTGCTGCCGGAGCGTGTGCGGGCGTTTCGATCTCCGCCGGAGCGGCGGCCTCGGCTGCAGCCTCAACTTCGGCCTCAGGCGCCTTATCCTCTTCCGGCTCGGGCGTCGGCTCCGGCTCTTCCTCCCGGGTGCCGACGGCGATAATTTCCTCGACGGGCTCGCGGGTGACCTTATCGCTCACGTTCTCCCTCTTACTCTCCTTGCCGTCAATGACGGTCACGGTGAAGACGCGGGTGCGCTCGCCTGCAACCCCGGCCTGGACCACTTCGCGTTCGCCGACGAGCAGCTCCTCGGTTTCCTTTTCGGTGGAGGTGAAGTCGATCGTCTCGGTCTCGGTGATCTTCTTGCCGGTCTCAACTCGGGTGACCTTGAGCCCCATGCCGGTGACCAGCGAGCTGTTCACCGGAACCGAGACGCGGTCTTCCTTGCCGAGCGTGACCTTCGCTTCTGCGAGAAGGTCCGCCACGGTGTTCATGGTGGTTTCGATGCGGGTGCTCTTGCCGTCAACAGCGAGGGTGACGTTCTTCGGCGTCGAAATGCTGAGGGTGGAGCTGAGGGTGACCAGCCTGGTTTCGGCCGGTGCGGAGATGTCCGAGTCGCTGGCCACGCCGAGATCATTGACGAGCTCGCCCACGGTCTCTCCCGTGGTGTGGACAATTGTTTCGGCTCCGTTGAGCCGGACGTCCACGGCGGTGGCCTTGTTGACCTGGATGGCAGCGCCGTCGTCAACCGGGGTTGCAAGAGCCGGGTACACATCGTCGTTCGCGGTGACGGTCACCTCCGCGGTCCGCAGGACCTCGGCCACGGTGCCGCCGAAGGTCTGGACGGTCTGTGCCTGCCCGTCAACCACCACCTGCACGCTCTTGCCGTTGCCCACGAAGGCCACCAGTCCAACCACCAGAGACAGCATGACCACGCCCTGTCCGGTCAGGACAGCCCAGGCCTTTGCATTCCGCCTGGCTACTCGCTTCGCCACTCTTTTTGCCACAACGTCCCACATTCCCCGCAGTATCCGGGCACGGGGAGAGGGCGCTCTGCAGCCGGCCCAATAAAAGCGGCAGCACAGAGTGCACAGGCAAATGAACGACGGCGGAGGGCGCCTCAAGCGCACCTCTGACGTTGAGCTGAGCACACCTGACATGCCTCATTCAGGCGCGGCTCAACGCCAGCGGTAATACACAAGGAACCCGTCCACAGCGGACGGCATCAGTCCGAAAGCCTTCCCCGACCCCGGCTAATAAGAGTTCACCGTAATCCAACCGTGATAATAGGGCAAGCTCCGGGCCGGGACTTCTACCGGCCCTGTTGGCCGTCCTTCAGTGAAGAAGATTTGGTGGCCGCCCTTGAACTGATGCAGCGCCCCGCGGCAACGGTCGATCTACCCGCCCACGACAGGGCCTTCTGGGAGAGGCACTCGGGAATTGCGAACCGTACGGCATCAGCGGAGGCATCGGTCGGGAATGTCGTTGCGCAGGTGCGCCTTGAGGCTGATGCTCTGACAGCCGAGGAGGTGGCGCAGCGCCTCCAGGTCGACGCATCCACGGTTCGGCACTATCGGCGTGAGAAGAAGCTGCACGCCTGCACCATGGGTGGCAGGCTGCGGTTTCCGCTCTGGCAGTTCACCAACCATGCGGCGCTGCCGTCCATTGGCCGGGTACTGGCAGTCCTGCCGGAAGATATGCATCCGCAATCTGTGGCCGGGTTCTTCACCACACCGCAACCAGACCTAATGCTGGAGGGCGCAGCCGTGTCCCCCCCGTGAATGGCTTCTCGGAGGCGGATCAGTCGATCATGTGGTCGGACTGGCGGAGGACCTGGCGGCCGGGCGCTAATGCCGGGTCAGTACCCGCCAAGTGTTGCCGAACTTCGCCGCATCGGCTGTGACACCCACCTGCTCAGTCAAGGGTCGGTGCTCTGGAGAGTCCACTTCACAAGCTCCCCACACCCCAAAGCGTGGAATGGCCTCCGCACGTGGGGGCCCGTACCCAGCTCACGCTGGGACCCGCATCCCGAGCCCGCTCAGGATCACGCACCTCTCGGCGCCGCGTATCTGGGCGAAAGGGTGGACACCTGCCTCGGCGAGGTATTCCAACTCACCCGCTTCGTCGATGTCGATCGGCACGCCCCCTATGTCACGGCAATCCGCACCACGGTCGATGTGAGCTTGGCCGACCTCACCGGCCCGTGGCTGATACGCGCCGGAGGCTCCGCACAGGTTGCCCTTCAGGAGAAGGAGCGCACCCGTGCCTGGGCTCGGGCCATCCACGCGGCATGGCCGGATCTCGACGGCGTGCTGGCTCCCTCGGCTCAGCTAAGCCCCAATCAGCTCAAGTGTGACATCGGGGAAGGCATCGGCGAAGTGGCCCAGTTTCCACCGGTCACCGAAGATGGCGATGCATTCGCCGTCCGATCGCCGCAGGATCTCCCCGCCCCGGAAGGAATCGGGAAGGGAACTCGGTGCAGCCGGGATGCGGCGGGCCAGGGTATAGGACAGCTGCTCCAGGGCAACCGGCGCGTTGAACTCGGTACGCATGCGCTGTTCTGCCACCTCGAACTGGAGCTGCCCGACGGCGGCCAGCACCGGCGCCTGGTCACCGCGCAGCTCAGAGCGCAGCACCTGGATGACGCCCTCATGATCGAGCTGCTCAATGCCGCGCCGGAACTGCTTGTACCGTCCGGGGTCTTTGGCGCGCACGGTGACAAACAGTTCGGGCGAGAAGTGCGGGATCTCCGGGAAGGTCACCGGCTCATCCTGGTAGAGGCTGTCCCCTACCCGGAGGCTCGTCGCGTTCACCAGCCCGACGACGTCTCCCGGCCAGGCCTGCTCCACTGCTTCACGCTCCCGCCCCAGAACGCGGTGCGCATACTTGGTGGCGAAGGGCCTGCCGGTCCGGGAATTGGTGATGACCATCCCCCGCTCGAACACGCCGGAGCAGATTCTGAGATAGGCGATGTGGTCACGGTGGGCGGTGTTGGCGCCGGCCTGGACCTTGAACACGAAGCCGGAAAACCCGCCTTCCAGAGGGCGGTGGGCACCATCCGCAGTAACCCGGGGCGTTGGTGCTGACCCCAGGTCCACCAGCAGGTCCACCAGCTGGCGCACGCCGAAGTTCCGGGCGGCCGCAGCGAACAGGACCGGAGTCTGCTGAGCTGCGGCAAACGCTTCAGCGTCGAAGTCTCCGTTGGAGGACGCCACCAGGCCCAACTCTTCGCTTGCGACGTCCCACACCTGTGCGGCGTGGGGATCGAGGTCGGCGGGATCGATGGTTGTTTCCCGTGCCGGCTGTGCGCCTCCCTCGACTGCTTCCAGTGCGATCGAGCTGGCGGTGCGCACGTCGAGCAGTCCCTCAAATTCGCCAGCAATGCCTGCGGGCCAGGTCAACGGAACCGGAACCATGTCGGTGCGCTCGCCGATCTGGTCAATCAGCCCCAGCGCGTCCAGGCCGGGCCGGTCCCACTTGTTAACCACCGTCACAATGGGAAGCCCACGCTGCTTGCAGACTTCGAGCAGCTTCACGGTCTGCGGCTCGAAGCCCTTGGCGGCGTCGATCAGCATCACGGCGCAATCGACTGCGGCCAGCACCCGGTACGTATCCTCGGAGAAATCAGCGTGGCCGGGAGTGTCCACCAGGTTCAGCACGGTATCGCGATACTCGAGCTGAAGTGCCGCCGAGCTGATGGAGATGCCGCGCTCGCGCTCCATGCCCATCCAGTCCGAGACCGTGCCGTGTCGGCTGGACTTGCCGTGGGTGACCCCGGCGTCCTGGATGGCGCTCGCGTACAGGGCCAGCGCTTCGGTCAGCGTGGATTTTCCCGCATCCGGGTGGGAGATGACAGCGAACGTCCGCCGCCTGCGCGCCTGCTCAGCGATGGTGGCAGGGCGTATCGCCTCCGAGAGGGTGGATGTGTTTGTCATGGGTTCCTCTTTCTACCTCTGAGGACTCCAACAGACCCCGAAATAACTCGACTTAGTGCTTCTTCGGCCGTGCAATGGACGTGCCCGTGCGAAGAAGGTTCTCAACCATCATCTCGCGTTCAGCGGGCATCGACATCATCGATGGGTTTGGGATCTCACTCCCACTCACCGTACGCGCGGCGGGTGTTCGCGTTGATGGTCCGGCACAGCTCCTCGAGGTCGGTCCCCAGATGTTCGGCCATGAACCGCACCGTGTAGGCAACGGCGTAGCTAGCGTTCGGCTGGCCCCGGAACGGATGCGGAGTGAGGAACGGCGCATCGGTTTCGGTGAGGATCAGCGAGGGATCCGCCACGTCCAGCGCTTCCCGCAAACCGCGGGAGTTCTTGAAGGTGACCGTGCCGGAAAAGGACATGAACCAGCCGTTGTCATTGCAGATCCGCGCCAGGTCGGCGTCGCCGGAGAAGCAGTGGAAGACGACCCGCGCGGGAGGTTCCTCCGAGCGCAGGACCTTCACGACGTCGTCGTGCGCGTCCCGGTCATGGATCTGCAGGGCGAGGTCAAGCCGGCGGGCAATGTCCAGGTGTCGGCGGAAGGAGTACTCCTGCCGTTCGCGGCCGTCCTCACCGGTGCGGAAGTAGTCCAGCCCGGTCTCGCCGATCGCCCGGATGCGGGGATGCTGAGCGAGGTGTTCGATCTCGGCGAGCGCATCCTCAAGCGTGCCTGCCTGTGCAAGGACGGGTGCTTCATTGGGGTGGATCGCCACGGCGCCCAGCAGGCGGGAATCACGGCTAACGGCGTCGACGGTGAAGCGGGAGGACTCCACATCCGTGCCCACCTGCACCGCGAAACCGACGCCGACGGCCTCCGCCGCGTCCATGGCGTCCGTCGCGCTGACGGCAACCTGCCCGTCACGGAAATCAAGGTGCGTGTGGTTGTCCATCACCGGGAACGGAAGTGGCTCCGGTGCCGGCGGATAGTCGAGTTTCCGGCTGCGGCCGCCCGCCTCGGGAGCACGTGACCTGCTGGAAGAATCTTCCGCTGAGGTCTCAACAGGCGTCTCAACAGGGCGGTACTGAACGGGGATCGAACTGGTGCACATGGTCCAACCCTAGACTTTCCTTGCAAAACCCAGCGGAGCTCCTGTGCTTCCTCCTGATCAAAGGAACTTTCCGCCACGAACCCCAGTTGTCCTAGTAGTCTTGAGCTAGTTAGCAACCGTTGCCCCGCACGTGTTTCACTGACGTATCTCCACACTGAGGTGGTGCCTACGTTCCCGGCAGCGTCTGACGGAAGGTATCGATGGACGCCCACAACCAGTACGCCACTCCGAACGGCACGGCGCCCAGCGCTTCCACAGGAACAAGTGCGGAGGCCGCCCGCCCGCCGATGACGGGCGAGACGTTCCATGACACCAGCACGCGCATCCTGCAGTCCATCAACACCGTGATTGACGGCAAGCCCGACGCCGCCCGGTTGGCTTTGACCGTGCTGCTCGCCGAGGGACATCTGCTGTTGGAGGACGTGCCGGGCGTCGGCAAGACCATGCTGGCCAAGACCCTGGCACGCACCATCGACTGCAGCGTCAACCGCATCCAGTTCACTCCGGACCTGCTGCCCTCGGACGTGACCGGCGTATCCATCTACAACCAGGATTCCCACCGGTTCGAGTTCCGGCGTGGGCCGGTGTTCGCGAACATCGTGATCGGGGATGAGATCAACCGGGCGTCCGCCAAGACGCAGTCCTCCCTGCTCGAATGTATGGAGGAACACCAGGTCACGGTGGATGGCTCCACCCACCGGCTGGCCGAGCCGTTCATGGTCATCGCCACGCAGAACCCGATCGAAATGGAGGGCACCTATCCCCTGCCCGAAGCCCAGCGCGACCGCTTCATGGCCCGCATCTCCATGGGCTACCCGGACATGAGCTCCGAGATGGACATGCTGGAGACCCACCAGTCCGTCTCGCCGCTGCGGTCCATCCAGCCGGTTGCCGGTGTTGAGGACGTTGCGGCGATGATCCGCCAGGTCCGGCAGGTGTACGTCTCCCCTGCGGTGAAGGAATACACGGTCGGGATTGGCCATGCCACCCGCCAGCACGCCCAGCTCCGCCTCGGCGCCAGTCCGCGTGGCCTGCTGCAGCTGCTGCGGGCGGCGAAGGCCGGTGCAGCACTGGAGGGCCGGGACTTCGTTCTGCCCGACGACGTCGCTGCCGTCGCCGAAGCCGTTCTGGCACACCGGCTCATCCTGGACCGTAAGGCACTCAGCTCCGGTGAGACGCCGTCGTCAATCATTGCCGGCATCCTCGCCCGCGTGCCGGTGGCACGTGACGCTGCGAGCGCCTCCTCCCGAAACGGCTAGGACCATGTCCCTGGTCGAGCGGCTGCCCCGGGTCCTGACGGCCCGCGGTTGGGGCCTGGCTGCGGCCGGTGTGCTGTCGCTCCTCTTTGCCCAGTTCCTCGGCCGGCGGGACCTGCTGTACTTAGGCATCCTCCTGGTTCTCCTGCCGCTGGCGTCCGTGCTGGTGCTTCACCTCGTCAAGCCGCGGTTCACCGTGCACCGGACCTTTGCACCGCAGAGCATGGAAACGGGATTCACCACCACGGTGACGCTGTCAGTTGCCTCCGACGGACCGTTGGGCGGTTCGGTGGTCATGCGCGAACAACTGCCGCAGCGCTTCGGCGACGCCCCCGAATTCCACTTCCCCGCCCGCCACCCCACACCCAGCGGTGTGAGCCTGTATGAGTACCGGCTGCGCTCGGCCGCGCGTGGAGTGTACGACGTCGGCCCTGTCACCGCCGGCTTCACCGACCCCTTTGGTCTGGGCATCTCCCGCCACACCCTCGGTGGAACCGACCGGCTGGTGGTCACGCCGAGCCCGCTCGATCTGCCCCATTCTCCGCTGACCGGTGTCCGTGGGACGGACGGCAATGCCGTGACCCGCCGGAACGCCAACCCCAGCGACGACGACGTCATGACCCGCGAATACCGCCACGGCGATCCCATGCGCCGGGTGCACTGGGCGGCGACGGCCCGGCACAACGAACTCATGGTGCGGCAGGAAGAATCCGTCACCACGCCCGAGGCCACCCTTATCCTCGATCAGCGGCAGGCCAGTTACGGGTCCGGTTTCCTGTCTGCGTTCGGTGGGGATCCGGACACCGATTCCAGCATGCTGTCCTCACCCACGTTCGAGTGGGCGGTGGTTGCTGCTGTCTCCATTTCAGCGCACCTGCTCGAGCGCAGCTACGCGCTGCGGTTTGTCGACGAGACGGGTGCGCCGGCTCTGCAGCGATCGGTGTCAGCGCCGTGGCCCGGAGATGAGGAGTTCTCCGGGCCGGCCGGGCTGCATGGAATCGCGCAGGGGTTGGCCGCGCTGGAGCTGTTGCCGGATCCTGCGAAGCGGTCCACGTCGTCGCAGAAGCGGCGGTCGGTTGCTGACCGGTCGGTTTCTGCGAGATCTGTTTCGGCCCGGTCTGTTTCTGCGCGGTCGGTTGCTGCGCGGTCCGTCGCTGACCGGTCCTCTGCTGTGCCGTTTGGCGATCCGATGCTGGACAAGCTTGCGGGGCTGAAGAACCGGGGGCCCCTGATTGCCCTCCTCGGTGCAATTACCGAGGATGAGGCACGTGATGTGGGCCAGGCAGCCGAGTACGGCTCGCAGTCCCTCGCCATCCTGGTCAGCGAGCGCCCACGGGACCTCCACTCGGTCATGGACATCCTCCGCAGTGCCGGCTGGCACGTGGTGGCTGTGACGCCGAACGCGTCCGTCGCTACCGCCTGGGCGCACCTGGACACACCGCCCGCCACTGTCACTTCCTCTACAGCGAAAACTACTCTCCGCTCAGGAGCTTCCTCATGACCGCCACTCTCTTCCGGCCTCCAGCCGACGGACAGGCACAACGTGTTCTTCCGAACCGGCCGGCCGCTACCCGTCGGAGCCATTGGCACCTGCTGGTTACGGCGGCGTCGTTCGGGGCTGTGATGCTGACGTCCACGAGCCTGTCCGGGGTGATCTTCGGCTGGACCTGGTTCACGCCCGTCCTGGTGACGGTGGGAACGGTGCTGTTCTTCATGGCGCTGACCCGTGTTTCGCGTCTTCCCTCCTATTTCGCTCCCCTGGTGGGCATCCTTGCCCTGGCGGGTTCGTTGATCTGGCAGTTCTTCCCGTCACAGAGCACCTTTGGCTTTTTTCCGGGTGACGGGTTCGTTGGCCGGCTGACCATCCTGCTGGGGCACGCCGAGAACACCGTGGTGTCCCAGGTGGCGCCGGTGTTACCAACGGCCGGGCTCTTCCTGGTGGTCTGTGCCGGCATGGGGCTCATTGCCGTCCTCGTGGACACCCTCGCCACATCGTTGCGTATGCCGGCCACCGCCGGACTGGCGCTGCTGGCAGTGCTGGTGGTTCCCGCCGTCGTACGTATCAACAGCGTTGGCGTGCCGGCGTTCATTGCTGCAGTGGCAGGGTTCCTGCTGCTCCTGGGCTGTGCGCACTGGCGTGAATCGCAGTGGGAATCGGCGTCGTCGGGCGAGTTGTCAGGCGCCCACCTGACCCGGGGAGTGACAATCGGGGCGCTGGCACTGGGCATCGCCGTCGTGCTTCCGCTGGCCATTCCCGGCTTCAACTCGGGGGCGTTTCCACAGGGCGCGCGGGTGAACCTGTGGGGTGCGGCGACGGGGCTGAATCCGATTGTCACGCTCGGCAATGACCTGCGCAATCCCAATGGGTTCGGGCGGATCGAGTACTCCACTACGTCGGACGACCCGCTGTATCTGAGGTCGGTCACGCTGGAGGATTTCAGCGGTCAGCGGTGGGAGCCTGATCAGCGTCTGGGCCAGCGGGTGGCCGGTGTGGACGAACTGTTCTCCGAGAACCAGCCTTTTGCGGCGACCACGCTCACGCGGGTCAGTACGGACAGCTTCACCAGCCCGTGGCTGTTGGCGCCGTATGCCCCGGTGTCCGTCGAGGGCCTCAATGGGCGGTGGGCCTATGATCCGGCGAACCTCAGCATCCTTGCAATTGACGGCGGCTCAACGGCGCAGCAGGAATACCTGATCCGCAGTGCCGAGCCGGTGCTGACTCGCGAGCGGCTCCAGGCCATCCCGCCGGCTGATCCCCAGTCTGTACCCGAGCAGTTCCTCGCGCTTCCCGATTCAATGCCCGGCATCATCGGCGAGACCACGGCAGCGGTAGTGGATGGCATCAGCAACCCGTATGACCAGGCGATCGCCATCCAGCAGTTCCTGCGCGGACCGTCCTTTGTGTACTCGGTGGATGCGCCGGTGGACGGCGGGTATGACGGCAACAGCCTGGATGTAATGGCGCGTTTCCTCGAGTCGAAATCCGGGTACTGCGTGCACTATGCCGGAACCATGGCAGTGATGGCCCGGCAGGCAGGGATCCCGAGCCGGGTGGCCGTGGGGTACTCGCCCGGAACGCCCACCGGCGACGTTTCGCGTGGACCCAACGACGAACGGTTTGTCGAGTTTTCGGTCAACTCCAAGGATGCGCATGCCTGGCCGGAGCTGTATTTCGAGGGTGTCGGCTGGGTGCGGTTTGAGCCCACTCCGTCCCGCGGTTCGGTGCCCGAGTACGCGTTCTCGACCGTGGTGCCTACCGGTCCCGTACCGAACGAAGGCAACCTGAACCCGAACGCTCTGCCGGGGACGCCGTCCACTGCGACTCCGTCCCCGCAGGCTTTGGAGGAGGAGTCGCCGCAGGCGGTGCGGGAGAGTGCCGAGCGCAGTTCCGCTCTCGGGGTGATCCTCGGTGGAGTGCTCGTGCTGCTGGCGTTGACGCCGATGGCCTTGCGGCGGATGCGGACCCGGCGCCGTCGTCGTTCTGTCACTGCCAACACCGAAGGAGTGGGGTCAGCAACAGTGGCGTGGGCGGAAACTGTGGAGCTGGCCGCCGATTACGGAGTCCCTCCCCTGCCCACCGACACACCGCGGACGTTCGAGCAACGGTTGCGGGCGGGATTCGATGAGGGTCCGGCGGCAGCGCTGGCCCGGCTGCGGCGCGCCTATGAGGAAGAGGAGTATGCGGAGTTTGCCGTCTCCGGTGCACAGCCACGGACGGCGAACAGTTGGGATGACGTGCAGGCCGTCACCGACGCGCTGCACGAATCTGCGACTCCTGCGGCACGGCTGCGGGCCCGGTTCTGGCCCCGCTCGCTGTCGCAGCCGTTCGGGGCGCAGCGGAGCGAAGAGGTTGTTGCTGCTGTCGCTGCCGCTTCGCGCTGAGTCGCGGGCCGTCCTGCCCACCTTTTGAACGCACCGACGGCGTGTCGGGGGTGACACGCCGTCGTTCTGCGGCTTCACAGGCCAGAAGGTGGGCAATCCGGCCCGGGCCTGAACCCGAAACCGCAGCGGTTTAGCCCGCGGGCCTCTAGCTCGCGGTCGGGTCCGCGATGCCCACGTACTGCGTGTAGAGGTATTCCTCGATGCCCTCGTAGCCGCCTTCACGTCCCAGGCCCGACTGCTTCACGCCGCCGAACGGAGCCGCTGCATTGGAGATGACGCCTGCGTTGAGTCCGAGCATGCCGGTGTCCAACCGCTCGCCCATCCGCAGCCCGCGGTTGAGGTCGCGGGTGAAAACGTACGCCACGAGTCCGTATTCGGTATTGTTGGCCAGCCGAACGGCGTCGTCTTCGGTGGAGAAGGTGACAATCGGCGCAACGGGACCGAAGATCTCCTCCTGCAGGATGCGGGAGGAGGACTGTACATCCGTGAGCACCGTCGCCGGGTAGAAGTAGCCGGGACCATCCATGGGTGAGCCGCCGGAGAGGACCTGTGCGCCGTCGTCGACCGCATCCTGCACCAGGGAATGCACGTTGTCGCGGCTCTTGCCATCGATCAGCGGGCCAAGCTTCGAGCTGTCTTCGGTTCCGCGGCCCGGGGTGACGTCCTTCATGCGGGCGGCGAGCCTGTCGGCGAAGTCGGCCGCGACGGACTCGTGCACAATGAACCGGTTGGCTGCGGTGCACGCCTCGCCCATATTGCGGAGTTTGGCGGCCATGGCGCCCTCGACCGCCTTGTCCAGGTCAGCATCCTCAAAGACCAGGAACGGTGCGTTTCCGCCGAGCTCCATCGAGGTGCGCAGGACGTTCTCGGAGGCGTCGGCCAGCAATCGGCGGCCAACCGGCGTCGAACCGGTGAAGGAGAGCTTGCGCAGGCGGCTGTCCTTGATGAGGGGTCCGGTGACCTTACCGGCGCTGGTGGTGCTCACGATGTTGAGCACGCCCTTGGGCAGGCCGGCCTCTTCAAGCACCTTGGCGAACAGCAGCGAGGTGAGCGGGGTCAGGTTGGCGGGCTTGAGCACCATGGTGCAGCCGGCGGCAACTGCGGGTGCGATCTTGCGCGTTGCCATGGCCAGCGGGAAATTCCACGGAGTTATCAACAGGCACGGGCCTACGGGCTTCTTGTTGACGAGGATGCGGGATTTGCCGTCCGGTGCTGTGGAGTAGCGGCCGGACATGCGGACGGCTTCCTCGGAGAACCAGCGGAGGAACTCGGCGCCGTAGGTCACTTCACCGCGGGCTTCGGCGAGGGGCTTGCCCATTTCCAGGGTCATCAGGAGTGCGAAGTCCTCGGCGCGTTCGGTGACGAGTTCGAAGCCGCGGCGCAGGATTTCGCCGCGTTCGCGGGGAGCTGTTGCGGCCCAGCTGTCCTGTGCTGCGACGGCGGCGTCCAGTGCGGCCTTGCCGTCTTCGGGGCTTGCGTCAGCGATGGTGAGGAGGGTCTTGCCGGTGGCGGGATCTTCGACGTCGAACGTCTTGCCGTTCAAGGCGTCACGCCATTCGCCGCCGATCAGCAGGCCGGTGGGGACCGAGGACAGAAGTTCTTGTTCGCGCTGGGCGGTGATAGTCATCCGGAAGCCTTTACGATCGACGATGGTGAGTGCAGGAGCCGTTCTTGCATCTTGGCCTTCACGCTAGCCCTGCGTTTTGGGCCCTGTCCATACAAACCTGCACCACGTAGTCCCGGATCTGCTGTTGTACTGCACAGCAGCTCGCCTCCCGTTGAAGGTTACGTCCGCGCGGCCACCACTGCCGCGTACAGCTCCCGCTTGCTGACCCGCCGGTCTTCGGCAACGGCGGCAACGGCATCCTTGAGCCGAAGCCCCTGGCTCATCAGCTCGTTGACTGCGTGGACGTGGTCTTCCGGTTCGGTTGGCGCATCTTCCGGTGCACCGCCGACGACGACGGCGATCTCCCCCCGGATCTCGTTGCCTTCCACCCACTCGAGCAGGTGCTGCAGCGGTCCGCGGATCACCTCTTCATAGCGTTTGGTGAGTTCGCGTGTAACGCACGCCTGCCGGTCCGCGCCGAATTCGGAGTGCAGTGCGCGGATCATCGCTTCGAGCCGGTGGGGCGCTTCAAAGAACACCATGGTGCGGCGTTCGGTGCGCAGGTCGGCAAGGCGGGCGGCGCGTTCGCCGGTCTTGCGGGGCAGGAACCCCTCGAAGCAGAAGCGGTCGGTGGGGAGGCCGGAGAGGGCGAGTGCCGTGAGGACGGCGGAGGGTCCGGGGGCAACGGTGACCGTGATGTTCCGTTCGGCGGCGGCTTCGACGAGGCGGAAACCGGGGTCGGAGACGGAGGGCATACCGGCGTCGGTCACGAGCAGGAGGGTTGCACCGGCGTCAACGAGGTCCAGCAGTTCGGGGGTTCGTGAGGCTTCGTTGTGCTCGTGGTAGCTCAGGGTCCTGCCGCGTGGGCTCACCTCGAGGGAACGGATGAGCCGCTGCAGGCGCCGGGTGTCTTCGGCGGCGATGACATCGGCGGATTCAAGGAGCGACACCAGCCGGAACGTGGCGTCGCCCATATTTCCGATCGGTGTGGCCGCCAGGACAATGCTGCCGTTTCCGGGGATCAGCGTCCGGGAGCCCGGGTCCTCGGAGGTGAGGTTTTCCGGAAGGAGCGGGGCGTCGTCGTCGGAATGTTCCGTCTTGTCCGTAGGTTCTGTCACTGGTTCAGCCTAGCTGTCCCGGAACTGTCAGAGCCGCTCGGTACGATGATTCCGTGAGCCAAACCACCACTGCCGCAGCCGTCCCCGAGGGGTCTGGGCGGCAGTGGGTCGTTTCGGCGCGCACGGCGTTTTCCGAGCCGGTGCTGCGGCGCCGTCTGCTGGGTGAGCAGCTTCCGTTCGGCGTGTGGGGCTGGCTGATTCCAGTGGTGGTGGCGCTGATCGGTGGCGTGCTGCGGTTTGTCCGGCTGGGTGAGCCCGGCACTCTGGTCTTTGACGAGACCTACTACGTCAAAGACGCCTACTCCTACCTGCAGTCCGGGTATGAGCGCGAGTGGCCGGAGGAGGCGGACGAGTCCTTCAACGCCGGCAATCCCGGGGTGATCCTGGAGACGGCGGATTATGTGGTGCATCCGCCGGTCGGCAAGTGGATGATCGCGTTCGGCATGCTGCTGTTCGGGCCGTCCAATCCGTTTGGCTGGCGGTTTACGGCGGCGGTGGTCGGTACGCTGTCCATCCTCGTCCTGGCTCTGGTGGCGCAGCGGCTATTCGGGTCGGTGGTGTTGGGCGGTATTGCCGGGTTGCTGTTGGCGGTCGACGGGCATCATCTGGTCCATTCACGGACATCGCTGCTGGATGTTTTCCTCATGTTCTGGGTACTGGTTGCGTTTGCGCTGCTGGTGCTTGACCGGAACTGGGCGCGGCGCCGGTTGGCGGTGCTGATGGCCTCTCTGGCGCGTGAGCGTGGCCAACCCACGCGGGAGCAGTTGCTGTACGGGCCGTGGCTGGGATTGCGTCCGTGGCGGATTGCCGCTGGAGTCGCGTTGGGGTTGGCGCTGGGTACCAAGTGGTCGGCGCTGCCCTACATTGCGGTGTTCGGCCTGATGACCGTGCTGTGGGATATGGCCGCCAGGCGCACGGTGGGGGTTCGGCGTTGGGTGCGTGGCGCCGTCGTCCGTGATGGTCTGCAGGCGTTTGTCTCAATTGTGCCGGTAGCGCTGCTGACCTATCTGGCAACGTGGACCGGCTGGTTCCTCTCCTCCGATGCGTATGACCGGCAGTGGGCGGCGGACAATCCCGACCCGCTGTGGGACTGGGTCCCCGCTCCCCTGCGCTCGCTGGCCGAGTACCACCGCAGCGCGTACACATTCCATGAGGGGCTCAGTTCTGAGCATCCGTATGAGGCAACGGCGTGGTCGTGGCTGGTGATGGGGCGGCCGACGTCCTTTCACTACCAATCGGACGGGCTGACGTGCGGTGCGTCCGACTGTTCGCAGGCCGTCAGTGTGGTGGGCAACCCGCTGATCTGGTGGGGCGCTGCGCTGTCGCTGCTGGTGGTGCTCTTACTTTGGGTTGGCCGGCGCGACTGGCGGGCAGGTGCCATCCTCGCCGGTGTCGCTGCCGGGTATCTACCGTGGTTCCTGTTTCCGGACCGCACCATGTTTTTCTTCTATGCGATCGTGTTTGAGCCGTTCCTCGTCCTGGCACTGGTCTATGTGCTGGGGCTGATTCTGGGCCGTGCCAGCGATCCGCCGTGGCGGCGCCGGAACGGTATTCTGCTCGTGGGGGGATTCGTTGTGCTCGCAGTGCTGGTATCCGCGTTCTTCCTGCCCATCTGGACGGCTGAAACCATCCCCTACAACCAGTGGCGTCTGCGGATGTGGATGCCGAGCTGGATCTGACGCGGCATAGATTGTCAGTCCAGGCGTCAGTTCTCCGTTCGCCAGTCACCACCGAGGGAAAGCGAGTTGCACGTCATGCGGGAATCCTCCACCGAACTCATGGTCGATCTGCCGGCCGAGTCCAACGTCACCGACCTCCTCATCACCCAGCACAAACGCGCTCCGAAGGCTCCGCTGTATGCGGTGAAGACGGATGGCATCTGGAAGGACGTCAGTGCCGACTCCTTCCTGGAACAGGTGCGTGCGCTTGCAAAGGGGCTTCTGGCGCGCGGCGTTCAACCGGGTGATTCGGTGGCGGTCATGTCGAAGACCCGCTATGAATGGACCCTCGCTGATCTTGCCATCTGGTTTGCCGGAGCCGTCACCGTTCCCATTTACGAGACCTCCTCGGCGCACCAGGTGAGTTTCATTCTGAAGGACTCTGCTGCCGTCGTCGTGCTCGTTGAGAACGAGGAAAAAGCGGGGGTGGTACGCGAGGCTGCGCCGGAAGCGCAGCTCGTGCTGATGAATTATGACGACGGCGCTGCCTCCTTTGCATCGTTGGCGTCTGACGGGCAGTCCGTCAGCGACGAGGTGCTCGAGTCTGCGCGGAGCAGCCGGGTGCTCGAGGATGTGGCGTCGCTGGTGTACACGTCGGGTACTACCGGGCATCCCAAGGGGTGCGAGATCACGCACGGCAACTTTGCACTGTTTGCTGTGAACACCATCGAGTTCCTGCCGGAGCTGCTCAAGCAGGAAAATGCGCGGACCCTGATGTTCCTGCCGTTGGCCCATGTGCTGGCGCGTGCGGTTCAGCTGGTCTGTCTTGGTGCCGGCGTGAAGCTTGGCCACACGTCCAATGCCGCCGAACTGCTTGACGATCTCGCTGCGTACAAGCCCACGTTCCTGCTGGTGGTGCCGCGCATCTTCGAGAAGATCTACAGCACCGCTTCGCAGAAGGCTGAGGCGGCCGGGAAGGGCAGGATTTTCCGGGCAGCGGATGCCACTGCGGTTGCATACTCGAAGGCTCTGGATGCTGCGGCGCGGGGTGGAAGCGGTCCGTCGCTGCTGTTGCGGGCCCGTCATGCCCTGTTTGACCGGGTGCTGTACCCAAAGCTGCGGGGAGTTTTCGGTGGTGAGGTGGTGCATACGGTGTCGGGCGCTTCGCCGCTCAGCGAGCATCTCACGCACTTCTTCCGTGGTGCCGGGATCAACGTGTTGGAGGGCTACGGTCTGACCGAGAGCACGGCTCCCTGTACAGCGAACACGGTGTCGTTGACGCGGGTCGGTTCTGTGGGCATTCCGATGCCCGGGACCACCATCCGTGTCGATGACGAGGGCGAGATACAAGTCAACGGCGTCGGGGTGTTCAAGGGGTATCACAACAATGATGTCGCCAATGAAGAGTCATTCACTGAGGACGGGTTCTTCCGTACCGGTGACCTTGGATCACTGGACGAGGACGGTTTCCTGCGGATCACCGGCCGAAAGAAGGACCTTCTGGTGACGGCCGGCGGGAAGAACGTTGCGCCGGCGCCGCTGGAGGAGAAACTCCGGGAAC
The DNA here is from genome assembly GCF_039530425.1 of Arthrobacter parietis. Lineage (NCBI taxonomy): Bacteria > Bacillati > Actinomycetota > Actinomycetes > Micrococcales > Micrococcaceae > Arthrobacter > Arthrobacter parietis. The sequence continues at coordinate 30,218 of NZ_BAAAON010000003.1, forward strand.
ACCCGCTGGTGGCGCACGCACTGGTTGTGGGCGACAACCGGCCGTTTGTGGCTGCTCTGGTGACGCTCGATGGCGATGCTTTGGATAACTGGGTGAATGCGAACGGGGCCGATGCTAGTGGGGCGTCGTCGGCAGGGTCGTCGGGTGGGGTTTTGTCGTCTGCTGCCTTGCGAGCGGAAGTGCAGACGGCTGTCGATGCTGCAAACGAACTGGTGTCACGTGCCGAACAGATCCGGAAGTTCGACATTCTCGATACCGAGTTCACCGTCGATTCCGGCCACCTCACGCCCACCCTGAAACTGAAGAAAGCGGCAGTGTTGACCGACTACCGAGAGGCTGTGGAGAAGCTCTACTCCTGATTCAGTCTTACCGGCTGATTGAGTCTTGCCGGCGCACTCGCGTTGTGCGGGCCCCGCCGCGTCCTGTCGTCGTCCTGCTGCCGTCGTCGGGTCTTGCCGTCGTCGGGTCTTGCCGTCGTCGTCGTGCTTTAGATGCCGTTGTTGGCCCGCCGTGCTGCGTAGGCGTCGGCGGACTTTTCCCGGCGGGCTTTCGTGGGCCAGGTGAGGACGAGGGTCAGTACAGCACCGATCAGTACGATGGCGCCAACGGTTGCCGCGGCGTCGATCCAGAACTGGGCTGGGAAAAGTCGGATGAGGGTGTCGTCGAGGCGGAAGGTCCAGGTGCCGTCGGCGAACAGGAGTGCGTGAACCTGTGTGAAGAAGGTTTCCCAGGCCAGAATCCCGGCAACGGCGAGGGCTATTGCGAGAACGAGCGTTGCGACGGCCCCTGCGAACAGGCCGCGACGGATGCCGCCGGGGTAACGGCGTGCCAGATAGATGCACGCAATGATCGTGAGGATGGCGAGAACGGTTGCGACGACGAAGCCGGTCGACAGGACGCCCTTCACGTCAGCCATGTGGCCGACTTCGCTGTCGAGGAATAGTTGGTCGCCGTCGGTGTTGACGAGGTCGCCCAGGTAGCGGGCGGGAGCCCAGTTGAGGATGTAGTCCATGGCGTACGAGCCATAGGTCATCCGATCTTCCGTGCTGAATCCGTAGCTGTCGGCCGGGAAGCCCGGGCGGTGGTATTCGACCCAGAGGAACAGCGGGGTGGTGACAGCCCGAACCGCAGCGGCGAGAAGGATGATCGGAAAGAACAGGGCGACTGCGACCTGCAGGATGCGGGGCAGCAACGGTTTGGCGGCAGCGGCCTCATCACGCTGATTTGCCCGCCGGTTGACCTCCTCTTCGGGAGGTCGGATGGCGAGCGATGAGGTGTCAGGGGCGGCGTCGTCGTTGGTTGCGTCTCTGGTTGTGTCGTCGCGGGTTGCATCTCTGGTTGTGTCGTCGCGGGTTGCGTCTCTGGTTGCGTCGTCGCGGGTTGCGTCCTCGGCAGTTGCTGCACCGGTGGACCCGCCTGAGGTTCTTCCCACCGGGATTGCGGCGATTTGTTGTGTCGCGGGCGATGACGGATCGGCTGTGGGGTGGTCCGGTGGCGAGTAGACCCCTCCCCCGTAGCCGGACCCGATGGTGATGGGATTTTCTTGTCCGGTCGATGTGATTTCGGGTTCAGCAACTCCATGAGAATCACCGCTTCCAGGCGGCGTTGTTGAAACGTGGGTTCCAACCGGGGCCGGAGTAACGGAAGTGTCGGTCTCGTTCTTGTCTTCGGTCTCGGCTTCGACCTTGGCCTCGGCCTCGGTCCCGTTCTTGTTTTCGGTCCCGCTCTGGGAAGCCCGCGTGTAAGCCGAAACGTCGGGGAGGGTACTGGCCTTCCGCATGGGGAAGCCGCTCTCGCGAACGCGGGTTGAACCACCGCCGGGCTGGTCCGAGCGCAGTGCTGCGCGGCGCTCGCTCCCTGCAGTTCCGCTCTGATTCTCGTTCTCAGCTTTGTCAGCCACGACTATCTCCTTGCATGGAATTCCTACTTAAGACAGTACCCGCGTGGACTGACAGCGCTGATGTCGGCCACGCCGCAGGGCCTCCCTCGGCATTTCCTGTCTGCATTCCATGGGCGTTCGCTGTGGGCATAATTGAGGGCTGCTCGGACGATCCGGTTTTGTCAGTGGGGGGTGATGGAGTGGGTTCATGAGGTTTTCCGAGGAGTTCACGCCAGGTGCTGGTAGTAATGCTGCCAGCACTGCCGGTGCCTCCCGTGTAGGCTCCGCTTCCGAGGGCGCCTCCCGTGTAGGACTATCGGACCCCGGTTCCAGCCGCACGGGCTCCTCCCAGAAGGAGCCTTCCTGGACTGAACCTCAGGATTGGACCGACGTTCCGTTCAGCGGGGCGTTCGAAGGCCAGATATGGGAAGGAACAGACGAACCCGCACCATCGGGTCCGTGGGGTGTTGTTGAGCTGTCCCCTATGAGGGCGTTGGAATCGCTGACCGACGCAGTGGACACGCTGGAACGGTTGAACCAGCTGCAGTGCTGGGCCGATGCGCAAAAGGCCCGGCTAGTGGACCGCATCCGTGAGCTGTACGAACGCGAAGTGCAGCCGGCAAACGAGGACCAGGCCAGCGCTCAGGCGCAAGCCGATCAGGACGAGTTTGTGTTGTCGCTCGCAGCCGAAGAAGTCGGCGCACTGCTGCGAATGCCGTCCGGGTCTGCCAAGAATCTCGTGGCGCAGAGCCGCTTGCTGGTCAACCACCATGAGCGCACGCTGACCAGCATGGAAGCGGGCAGGATGTCATGGCGGCACGCGACCACGATCGTGGAGGAATGCGTCGGTGTCCCAGTTGATTCGGCGGTCCGGTTTGAGGAGGACCTTGTCGAGGTGGCTGAGCAGTCCACGGTCGCGAAGCTGACTCGGCGAGCCCGTGGACTGCGGGAGATCCTGCACCCCGAAGCTGCACCGATCCGCAAAGCCCGTTCCGCTGCCGAACGGCGGGTGATCGTCGAGCCGGGTACCGACGGGATGGCATGGCTGAGCGCCTACCTGCCGGCGGAACAGGCGTGTGGAATTTACAACCGGCTCGACGCCGGAGCCCGCGGACTCCAGGCACCGGACGAGTGGCGCACGCTCACCCAACTCCGTGCCGACGTCTTTACTGATCTGCTCACCCACACCTGTTCCGGAGACATCAGCACGGGCACCGGGTTCCGTGGCATCGGGGCAACCGTCCACATCACCGTGCCAGCCCTCACCCTTCTGGACCAAACGCCAGGGGGCGGTGGTGGACGAGGAGCAGATGGCGGATCGCTAGGCTTCATGGCTGACGCAGGAGCCGGGAATGCTGAGAAAGACGGCGTAGCGGATGGTGGCTGGAACCCGCTGAACGGCGGGAACGCAGACGAACATGGCACCTCGAGCGGTTACGGTCTGCCAGACGGTGATAGCAACACCGGTTCCGGTACAAGGCGAAGCCAGCCCGGCTACGCCGTCCTGGAAGGCTACGGCCCGATCGATGCAGAGACGGCAGCACGTCTCGCAGGACACGCACCCTCCTTCACCCGGATCCTGACGCACCCCGAAACCGGGGCGGCGCTGTCCATCGGCCGGGCCTCCTATCGGCCACCGAAACACCTCCAGGACTGGGTCCGAGCCCGGGACAAGACCTGCAGACATCCCGGCTGCAACCGGATAGCAAAGGCCACGGAGATCGATCACACCGTCCCCTGGCACAAGGGCGGGCGCACCGACCACCTCAACCTCTCCTGCCTGTGCGCCAAACACCACATGTTCAAGACACACGAGCATTGGGACTACACGCAGCCCGAACCGGGGACCATCATCGCCATCTCACCAGCGGGCAAAACCTACACCACCAGACCGCCACCCTTTTAGCACCCGCCGGGGGTGCGGGGAACCGGAACGCACTGCACAGACGGCACGGCACGGTCGGCCGAGGCACTGCACGGCGCGGCACCGCACGGCACGGTCGGCGCGGCACCGCACGGCGCGGTCGGCGCGGCACCGCACGGCGCGGTCGGGGCGGCACGCACGGCGCGGTCGTCGCGGCACCGCACCCAGCCTCGCTCACGTTCAGGCAGTCAGCACCGAAGCCCCACGGTCCTCATCCGCAAGATCGCCGGTGTACCCAGCCCTAACTGCACGCCTGCCAAGAACCAGCGTGTAGACCCAATAGAGCGCGAACACCAGAAAACCGATTCCGATCCGCAGCCACACCGGAAGCGGACTCGGCGTCACAAACCCTTCTACGAGCCCGGACACAAACAGCACCAGCACCAATCCCAGCGCAACCGTAATGAGCGACCGACCCTCCTCAGCAAGCGCTTGCGACCGCGTTCGTACTCCCGGCGAAACCCACGCCCAAAAGATCCGCAACCCTGCCGCCGTCGCAATGAAGATTGCCGTCAGCTCCATGAAACCGTGCGGCAGGATGTAGATGAAGAACACATCGAGTTTGTCGTAGGAGGCCATCATTCCCCCGGCCATCCCAACGCCCTGGGCATTCTGATAGAGGATGAATGGCCCCCAGATACCGGTAATCCCAAAAGCGACCGCCTGAACCGCAATCCATGCATTGTTGGTCCACACCAGGCCCGCAAAGGACGCAGCCGGATTCTCCGAGTAGTAGTTGACGAAGTCCTCTTCGACATACCGCCGAATCTCCTCGTCACTGCCAAGAGCCGCAATCACTCCGGGCGTATTCACAACCCAGGCACCGAACAGCCAGGCAACAGCCACAAACACCACACCCACCACCACAGTGAGCCAACGGATCCGGTAGAAAGCAGCCGGCAGCGAGATCACAAAGAATCGCGCAACATCTTCGAGTACATTCGAGCGTGCTCCAGTGAACTTGGTCCGGGCCCGTGACAACCGCATCGACAGTTCGTTGGACAGCGCACTCTCTGGCGCAACGGAACGGATCATCGACAGGTGGGTGGAGGTGCGCTGATACAGGCTGAGTAACTCATCAGCTTCGCGGCCATGCAACCGGCGCTGCCGCGTGAGCGAATCCAGCCGGTTCCAGTCACCGCGGTTAACTTCCTCGAATGCGTCCAGATCCACCCGATCAGCTTAGCCGCCGAAACCCACACGCCAACGGCAGCTAAGCTGATTTCATCCAAGGGGAGGACATCCAATGAGCTCGGTCATCACAGGCGAAGCAGTCGTTCTTGAACTGCGCCCGGCATCCTTCGGCGCCCGTGCCGTAAGCCTGATGATCGACGTGCTCGCACAAATTCTGGTGATCATCGGGGTCATCGTCGCCGTCGGAAACACCGTTGGCGGTTCCTTCGACCCTGCACTGACCCAAGCACTCGTTCTGGTGCTCGTGGTTCTTGTCCTGGTGATCATTCCGGTGACAATCGAAACGGTGACCAGAGGAAAGTCACTCGGCCGCCTGGTGATGGGACTGCGCATCGTGCGCGACGACGGCGGTTCCATCCGCTTCCGGCATGCCTTCATCCGCGGAATGCTTGCCGTCCTGGAAATCTACCTTCTGGTCGGCTCGCTCGCTTTCCTCGTTGCAGTGTTCAATGAACGCTCCAAACGGCTGGGCGACCTGCTTGCGGGCACCTATTCAATGCACGAGCGCGTCGTGGTCAAGTCCCGCACACGCGCCGTGTTGCCACCGCAGTTACAGGAGTGGATCGCAACTGCCGACGTCGCCCAGTTACCTGACGCGCTAACCCGCCGGATCTCACAGTTCATCGGCCAGGCAAACCGGCTCACCCCGCCTGCACGCGCTGCCCTCGCAATTGAACTAGCCACCGAAGCATCAGCTTTCGTTTTCCCGACACCACCTGCAGGAACACCACCGGAAGACTTCCTGAACGCAGTCGTATCCGAAAGGCGCGACCGCGACTACGCCCGACTCATGAAACAGCGCGAACGAACCTCACGCACGGCCGAACAGCTTCACAAGCTGCCGTTCAGTTCCTGAGCGCTGAAGCTACAGCGCAAGCAGAAAATCACACCTGCTGCGAGGTCCACTCTGCCCAGGTCAGGTTCCAGTCACCAAAACCGTCCCAGACCTGCACCGGACCGGTGTCCGTATTCCGGATCTCGAGCATGTCGCCCGGACCGAACATGTCATAGAAGTACTTGGCACCCTCAGGGCTCATGCCTACACAACCGTGCGAAACGTTCAATTCACCCAGAATCGGCTGGGCTGCAGGAAGCGCCTCATGAACAAAAGCGCCACCATTCGAAATGCGGCTCGCGAAATTCACCTCAGTCGGCTCGTAGTAGGCGGGATCGCCCGGCTTCAAACCAATGGACTCCGCCGTAAACTTGGTCCGCTCGTACTGTTCCATCACGGTGTAGAACCCGAAGAAGGATGGCCATTCCTCAGTGCCGAGCGTCACCGGAAAGGTTCGCTCCAGCTTGCCGTCGATGAAGACCTGCATCTGCTTGGTGGCATTGTCCACCACAGCCAGGCGGTCATTGTGGGTGGAGAAAGACCACGTGTCGTTGAAGTTGCCGATCATCCCGTTGCCGAAATCAACACCAAACAACTGCACATCAACGGTGATGGTGCTGTTCGGATCCCAGTACTCCTGAGCCCGGTAGCGCACCTCTGAATCGTTCAGCCAGTAGAACGCACCCTCCTGGCCGGACGTGCTGGTGATCGTGATGGCCTTCTCGACCGCATCCTTGTTCATCACCGGCTCGCTGAACGTGATCTCGATCGTCTGGCCGGTCCCAACAGTGGACCCTGGAGCCGGATACATCCAGGCATTGGCCTCATTCTCCGGCTGAACGGTGGTGAACGTCTGCTCCTGCCGGTGCTCTCCGCCGGCCGTATCGACAAGAACGAACTCGAACGCATACTCCGTGGCAAACGAGAGCGGCCCGTCGGCCTTCCAGGAGGAGCCATCCTCCGACACCGTTCCTGCAACCGGCTCGCCGCCGTCCACAGGCTCAAGCGACACATCCTGAATGGTCGCCTCCTCCACCCGGATCTCCGGAAGCGTGACCGGATTCACCGCTACCGCACCGTCCGTCGGCGTCACACCGAACGTGAATTCCTCAGCAACCGCCGTTTGCTCAGCTTCCGGTTCCCTGGAAGAGGAAGGGGCAGAAGACGGAGCGGACGACGACGGCGCTGCCGCCTGCTCATTGCCGAAGTTAGCCCAACTCGGAGCAGTGATGGCGCCCACAGCACCGCCACCGACAACCAGCAGTCCAGCGACAATCAGCGCACCGATCTTCCAACCGCGCCGCCGCGGCTGCTTCCCGTCGGAGAGATTCGACATGCTCTATACCCTGCCTGCTAGTTGCTGTCCAGTTGCCATTTTACGCGCGAGTACCCGGCAGCTCCGGCTGGACACACTTCGGTCCGGTTACGATTCCTGGCCGTACGTCACTGTGCCTGGTGGCCGCAACGCCCGTAACCTGCTGCTCGCCGCAGCGTCAGTACGACGCCGCGGCGTCAGCGCAACGGTTCAGTAGCGGTAGTGATCCGACTTGTACGGCCCGGCCACATCAACATCGAGGTACTCGGCCTGACCCTTGGACAGCTCGGTCAGCTCAACGCCCAAGGCGTCAAGGTGCAGCCTGGCAACCTTCTCATCAAGAATTTTGGGCAGCACGTACACCTGCTTGGCGTACTCCGGCGATCCGTCTTCCCGCACCTGACCGTGCTTGCTGAAAAGCTCGATCTGCGCGATTGTCTGATTCGCAAACGAGTTGCTCATGACAAACGACGGGTGACCGGTAGCGTTGCCAAGGTTGAGCAAGCGCCCCTCCGACAGCATGATGATGCTGCGCTGCTTGTCAGTCCCCTGATCGAATACCCACTCGTGAACCTGAGGCTTGATTTCCACCTTGGCAACGCCGGGTACGCGAGCCAGGCCCGCGATGTCGATCTCATTGTCGAAGTGACCGATGTTCCCGACGATCGCCTGATGCCTCATGGCCTGCATGTGGTGCGCCATGATGACGTCCTTGTTGCCCGTGGTGGTAATGAAGATGTCACCCACCGAAAGCACCGACTCAAGCTTGGCCACCTGGTAGCCGTCCATCACTGCCTGCAGTGCACAGATCGGATCGATTTCGGTCACGATCACCCGCGCACCCTGGCCGCGAAGTGCCTCAGCCGCACCCTTGCCGACGTCGCCATAACCACAGACGACGGCGACCTTCCCACCAATGAGGACATCGGTTGCACGGTTCAGGCCGTCCGGCAGTGAGTGGCGAATGCCGTACTTGTTGTCGAACTTCGACTTTGTCACGGAGTCATTGACGTTGATCGCCGGAAACAGGAGCTTGCCCTGCTCGGCCAGCTGGTACAGGCGGTGAACACCGGTGGTGGTTTCCTCGGTGACACCCTGGATGGACGCGCCAATGCGCGTCCAGCGCTGCGGATCTTCGGCCAGGGAGGAACGCAGAACATCGAGGAAGACGACGTACTCGTGCGAGTAATCGACGTCATCTTCGGCCGGCGCAGCGGGTACCGCTCCGGCTGCCTCAAACTCCACACCCTTGTGCACGAGCATTGTGGCGTCACCGCCGTCGTCGAGAATCATGTTGGGCTCGGCGTCAGGCCACTGCAGGATCTGCGTGGTTGCCCACCAGTACTCCTCCAGAGACTCGTTCTTCCAGGCGAAGACCGGCACACCGGCCGGCTCTTCAACCGTTCCACGCCCGACGACGATGGCCGCTGCCGCTTCATCCTGCGTTGAGAAGATGTTGCAGGACGCCCACCGGACTTCCGCGCCGAGAGCCGTCAGTGTCTCGATCAGGACCGCCGTCTGGACTGTCATGTGCAGGGAACCGGCAATGCGTGCACCCTTGAGCGGCTGGCTCTCGCCGAACTCACGCCGCAGTGCCATCAGCCCGGGCATCTCGTGCTCTGCAAGCCGGATCTGGTGACGACCGGCTTCTGCTAGGGAGAGGTCGGCTACCTTGAAGTCAAACGTCATAGTGATGGGGATTCCTCTGCTGGAGAAGCGGGCGTCGGAGTAGGTGCGGAAACGTTCTCCGCTGCCCTGAGTTCGGGACGAAGCAGCACGGGGATGGATTCGTCGATGGGGTATTCCACATAGTTGCCTGCTGCATCCGGAGCTGACGAGCGCAGCGCCTCGCCCTCCTGCACCAGTGCGGATCCGGTCACGGGACACCGAAGGATAGCCAACAGATCAGAAGAGATATTGGGCAACAGGATGCAGCCTTTCGAGGATTCCGGATGGCGTGCGGGGCAGCAACAGCTGTGACACGTGGTGCGGTATTACAAGGGTATCGCGCAGTGCATCAGCACCGGGAATCCGTGTGGATAGTGCTCACAACTGACAGTGGTCAAAACTCAGTGCTCAGAACTCAGCGGTCGCGTAAAACTCTCAGATGGCCGCGACGTGCACCTGGCTCGCCGGGCGGCGGCGTCAGCGGAGACTTCGATCCGGGAGCAGCCGGTTCAGGAACGCTGCGGTCAACCGCAGCTTCACGAACAGCATTCACCAAAGCCAACAGGTCATCCGGGCTGGGTTCCGGCGGTCCGGATGGGAGTGCAAGCCGAAGTACTTCCCACCCACGCGGAACCGTGAGGTTCTCGGCATGGGGGGCGCACAAATCATAGGAGTGCGGTTCCGCGTAGGTGGCCAGCGGACCGAGGACAGCGGTGGAATCGGCATACACGTAGGTAAGCGTTGCCACAGCAGCACGCTGGCACGCTGAACGCGAACATTGCCGGATCGATCCCACGACTGATCAGCCTACCGTGTCCGGTGCCAGTGATGCAGCAGGAACGGGTTCGGACTAGAGTTTCAGCATGCGGGATAGCTCTTTTTCCATTCGTCCGGCTGTACCGGAAGGGCCTGTCGGTGAACAGTCCCGGTACGCCCGCCGGCGGCGTGATCGCCACGGTAGGGGCCTGCGCGGTGAGCTCATCCCGTCACACCTGCCTGGATCCCGCACCCGTTCCGAACGGTTCGAGGATTGGGTTCTGGAATCCGCACAGCGTCTCGAACGATTGTGGGGCGACAGGATCCAGGACGTCCAGATCCTCGTCCTCGAAATCCCTGACGGTCTGGAACAGATGGCCCCTGAAACCGTGCGCGGGCTACTGGGCACTTCCACTCCCGCCGCTGACAGGCAGCCTGCCACCATTACGGTGTTTCGCCACCCCATCGAAATGACCGCGAAGGGCTACGTTCCCGCCAACGAACTGGTGCATGACGTGGTGGTCGAGCAGATGGCCGAACTGTTGGGCATGGCACCCGAAGCGGTAGACCCCGCCTACGGCCGCTCCCGGGCCTGAAGGTAACAGGCCTAAAGGTCCCGGGCCTGAAGGTAAACGGGCCTGAGACGGGCGAGCTGCACAATCCAGCCCCGGCCAACCAGCGCCGAAACAACTCAGCTAGAACCCGATATTCACCGAAACGCTCTGCTGGCCTGCACTGCCCGCAGGAATGGGAGCTACGGAAATTCCGGGAGTATCGCCGTCGAGCGTTGTCACCTGCGCACCATAGGCAGGATCACCGGAGACGCCGATCAGCACAGCAACCGTCTCTTTGCCGAGATCAGCAGCAGGCACCGTCAGGGTGGTGCCGCCTGCGACGTCGAACACTTGCTCTTCGCCCAGGGCGCCCTCCGCAGTGACCGGCAGAAGGCGAACCTCCGCCCGGCCGGTGGGCGCACTGAAGACATAGGCTGCGTCCGCTCCGGTAGGTAACGTCGACACGTGCTGGCTTCCGAGGCGCACAGCAGACGGGACCTGTGCCAGGTCGACCGGCTCTTCCGGTTCAGTACCGCGGACAACCCTGGCCGATGCGGAATTCAGTACGTCGGAACTGATGACAGCCGAATAGTTCCCCTCTGGCAGCGACTCCAGCGGGATCGAGGTGACCGAACCGGCCGCCGCCGTAACAACGCCACCGCCGGGCAACTCCACCTCACCGTTTGGTCCGAACACACGGACATCCAACACAGCATCCGTTCCACCCGGCACCGCAACCTGCAGCGACGGCCCGGCACCGGCATAGCCCTCCTGCGCGATGATCGGGTCCATCACATCCGGCGCCTGAATCTGGATGCCCAGAACAACCTGCGATGAAGCGCTCGGCGCCGAGGCCTGGATCAGTTCCACCCCGCCGGGAGTCAGTCCGCGCAACATGCTCTGCTGGATGAATCCGCTGACCCGCCCGCCGTCACTGCGCACGCGAATGGCAACGTTCTCCTCATTCGCCGCAAGGCCGGCAACCACTATCGACTCCGACTCACCGGGAGCAATGAGAATCCCCCGGCCGCCCGGAGCGTCAACCACGCCCTCGGACCCGTACAGGTCCAGGTTGACGGTTGCAGGCGACTGCGACGGATTGTGCAGGTTCAGCACCGCCGTTGCACCCACCGTGGTCACCGCTCCGACCAGCCAGAAATCGTTCGACGGAACCTGACAGTGCGCTACTGCCAGGCCCGAAAGATCACCATCCGTCGCGGTATAGGTAAACCCGGCACCGGCAGTAGCACGCTGCTCCCCCAGAGCCTGGGCACGCAACACGGCCGCACCCTCGACTGCCTGCCCGGAGACAACCCCCGCTACTCGGTTGGTCAGGCCGTCCTCGTTGCTGACCTGCGGGTCCTCCTGCTCGGACTCGGGCACCTGCTCGGCAAGAACCGCCAGCGGATCGCCACCGCCCAACGGAGTGATCGACGAGCCCGGAACAGTGCCGCCTAAATCGCTCAAAGTCATGGCGCTGACTCGGTTTCGAGCGGTCTCAGACACCGGACTGAACTCCGGATCGCCGCCGTCCACAGTGCCCTCGAGCAGCCGCAACGGTTCCGGACATACGGCCGAATACTCCCCCGCCGGCACCGCCGCCGTCGGCACCGGGAACGTTACTGCCGCGCCCTCAATGTTCTGCACAATGCTCGCCCCCGCCAGCACGCCCGTCGCAGACACCAGTACGACGCCGGCAGCAACCCCCGCTGCACCGCGCACCCAGGTGCCACTTCGTTTGGCAGGCACGGCCGTCTCACTAACCTTCTTCGTTGCGCTCATTGTCAGCTGCCCGCCCTTCCGCTGCTCAGGGCGGATTCGCGTTCTGGCGGGTCAGTTAAGTCAGCCGGGTCGGACGCAGTAGCCGGGCCGGATGATTCAGCACTTGCAAACGCGTCAGCACTTCCAGCACCACTAGCCACAGGTTCCGCCGCCCGCCGCCCGCTCGACACCGGAACCGCTGCCGTTCGATTACGGCCCTGCGGCACGTGGACAAAGCGGGGGCGCGCAGGAATCGGAACGGCCAGCAGAACAGTCAGGCTGAACACGATCGCCTGCGCAATTCCGGACCACGGTTCCCACGCCGTGACGTAGTGAACCTCCAGATCGCCACCCGCAGCAGGCAGCGCAAACGCCTGATTCCATCCGGTAGACGCCGGTTCCAGCCGTTCACCGTTGAGGGTCGCTTCCCAGCCGGGCTCGGACCGCTCATTCAGCACCAGCATCCTGCCCTCAGGGCCTGCCGGAACCGTGCCCGAAGCGGTCGTGGCGTCGGAGTCGAGCACGCTCAGGGTTGAGCCCGCTTCATCAACAATCCGAACCCTGCCCACCTGGGCCTCGGCTACCGAATTACCGGAAGCGGACATCTCTACCCGCCACAACCAGCCGGCCTCGGTGTTGCCCACCGACACAAGTCCGGGAACAGAATCGATCTGGCTGGCGAGAACTTCAGCCGCCGAACCCGACTGCTGCAGCACAACAAAACCCACCCCAAGCCGCTCCAGTTCCTCGCGCGGGTCCACACCGGTGCCGGCCACCAGGGTGGCGACGGTACGCCGCACGTCGGCTGCCGCGTCGTCGTCCTCACGCAATTGGGCGTTCAACAGTGAACCGTGGAGCTGACGGGCAGAGTAGATCTGGGAGAGAGCATCGAGCGTGGTGCCGCCGCCCCGCATGAGCGCGGCACTGACGTTACTGTCGCCGTCGACATTCATCACCAGGGTGGTGCTGCGCTCACCCCTGGTACCGCGGTCAGCGGCGGTCGCCGGAAGTGTACGGGGTGCACTTGGCACCACCGCCTGCCCGGTTCCGAAAGTGGTCGCTTCCACCGCAGGATCCGGGGTACGCAGCTGCGGAACCAGCCAGACGGTCAGGCTTGTTGCCGGGCCCAACGCCAGCACCAGGGCAGCGGCGGTCAACCAGGCCCGGGCACCTAGAACCGGCCTACCGGAACGCCCGGACCTACCGGCACGCAGACGCTGCTGCAGCCATTCGCCGCCCAGCAGCGCAGCTGCCAGAAGCGCCAGGGAGACAATCGAGACCCACGGTCCGGTGAACGGTGTGATGAGCGATGATGAGCCGACGCCGGTCACCACCAGAGAACTCGCTACGCTGCCGAGCAGTGCCAGCAACGCCAGCAGCCACAGCACACGCGCAGCGGCCTTGGCCTTGCCGGGCAGGAAAAGCGCCGTCGCAGCAAGCAGCAGCACCGGCAGCCCAACGATCAGCGAAACAACAAGCGGCCACGGTCCCTCGAACAGGTCCGGAAACGCAGCAAGCCCGCCGAACGAAGGAAAAGCTACCGGATAGCCCAACAGTTGCTGCCATAGGGGCGCAGCGTTGAACGGCAGCGGAAGGCCGGGGTCCCCAAAGACGGCCCAGGGACGGTCGAGTGTGGACGCCGCAAACGGAATGAACAGGGCCAGCGGCGGCAGCAGCGCCCACCAGAGTGTCTTGGCACGGCGGCGTGCAACCAGGGTGATCAGCACAACAGCCAGCACAAAAAACAGCAGCAGCGACGGAGCAGACGCAGTCACCACGGCAAGCATCAGGCCCGCCGCAGCAGCCGCCGTCCAGCTCGGAACACCATTGATGCCCGGCTTGAGCATCAACTGAAGTGAACGCTGGCGCCTGGATGAGTCAACGGCGTCGTTGGTCTGTGATCCGGGCCTACCGGGAGCTTGCCCCACTGCGCGGATGAACGCCAGCGCAACCAACGGCAACAGGAGGTGCACCAGGAGTGCACCGAGCCTTCCGCTACCGGTTGCAACCTGAAGGACCGGCAGCGATCCCCAGCAGAACGCAGCCCACAGCCGAAGCGAACGGCTGCGCACAAAAGCACCCGATCCAAACCAGGCACTCAATCCAGCCAACGGCGCAGCACACAGCATCAGCACGACGACGGCCACGTTGCCGTTGCCGAATCCCAGCACCGATATCAGCCACAACACATAGCTGAATGGATCTCCGTGCCCGGCGAAGCCTGCACCGAGATCGATCCACCAGCGCGATCCATTGGCCCAGATCTCGGCAAGATCTGTTGACAGCGGCAGGAGGGAACCGCCCGCCAGCGCTGAGGCACCGATAAAACGGTGCAGCGCGACCAGTGAAACACCGAGCAGCACTATCGCCGCGGCAATGGCACCCCAACCCGCCCAGATCCGGGAGGGGCCTTCCAGTGCTGCGAAGTCGTCGTTCGCATCGCCCGAGGGTACGTCCACAGCAGTGCTCTGGGCGTAGGACTCGTCTTCGAGTCCGCGTGCTGAAAACGCCTCCACCACTGACTTCCGGTGTGACCACACCTCCCTGCGATCGGTCCGCAACGCACGCACCACTGACCGCGGCAGCCGCCTGGTCCGGGCGGCTGATCGACGGGACCGGTACAAATCGAAGGGCTTCAGCACGGCAGCGATGCTGGCGGTGAGCTGGCCGACGCCGTACCCCGGGTCCTTTGCCAGCAAACCGAGAATCAGGCGGGCGAAGCCGCCCAGCACGGCACCGACCGCAAGGAACGGAACCTTCCACAGCGTTGCGTGCTTGAGGCGCAGATACACTTCGGCACGCCGCGCAGCACCGAGCGTTGCCGCGTGGTTGTCCCGTGAGCCGGCATGCCGCAGAACCGCACCCGGAGCCACCACTACACGGTGACCGGCCAGGCGGTTGCGCCAGCAGAAGTCGACGTCGTCTCCCGTACCCGGAAGGGCTGGGTCAAAACCACCCAGCTTGTCCCACACATCACGGCGGATCAGCATGCCTGCCGAGTTGACGGCAAACATGTCACTGCGGACGTCATACTGGCCCTGGTCCAGTTCGTCGACGTCGATCAGGGTGAGCCGCTCAGCCCACCGGCTGATGGACAGCCCAACATCCACCAGCTTGCGCCGATGCTCCCACTCGACCTGCTTGGCACCGGCAACGGTCACGGACGGCGCCAGCTC
Source organism: Arthrobacter parietis (assembly GCF_039530425.1). Classification (NCBI taxonomy): domain Bacteria; kingdom Bacillati; phylum Actinomycetota; class Actinomycetes; order Micrococcales; family Micrococcaceae; genus Arthrobacter; species Arthrobacter parietis. Next base: position 45,280 of record NZ_BAAAON010000003.1, read on the forward strand.
GACTGCTCGAAGGAGCTGCTCAAGCGCCGTCGGTTCGGGAGCGGAATCATCATGCAGAAGCCAGATCCAGTCGTGAACCCCGCTGGCGGGATCGGAACTGTCAGGTTCCGATCGGCGGCTGGAAGGAATCTCGGCAAGCCCTGTACGGACGGCGGCACCGAAGCCGCCGCGCCCGGAGGCGCCTACTACGGGGGAACCCACCGGAAGCTGCAGTTGCAGAAGAGACGCCGATTCATCAGATGAACCGGCGTCGACTCCTACATGGAAGTCCGGGGGTCGGGTCTGCTGACCGAGTGCCTTGAGTGTGTCCGGAAGGTACTCGGCGCCGTTGTGGGCTACGACAACGGCTGTGACCCTTTGTTGCGGATGAATCAGACCGCTCGCTTTCGTAAACGGCGGCGCTCGCGCTCGGAAAGTCCGCCCCAGATGCCGAACCTCTCGTCATTCTCCAGCGCATACTCCAGGCACTGCGACTTGACGTTGCAGGAGCCGCAGACCTTCTTGGCATCCCGCGTGGAGCCGCCCTTTTCAGGGAAGAACGCCTCCGGGTCCGTTTGAGCGCACAGTGCGTCAGCCTGCCAGCCCAGCTCGCCTTCATCATCGAAGTCGGAGCCGATGCCCGGAAGACCAATCCATACCGCCTGGTCAACCCGCTCCGGCACGGCCTGGCGGCGTGGTGCCGCTGCGGGCTCGGCATCGAGGAAATTCTCGACGCCGGCACCCTCGGTCAATGCCTCATGGGCCGCCAGGAAGGCGGTTGCCTCATTTTCAAGCGACGAAGTCTGCTGCCTGTACCGCTCAGCAGCGTCCGGATCCGCCGGATCGACGTACCAGTCCTGCGGAACGCCGCGCGATCCGTAGCGCGCAGACGCCTGGGCCGCAATGGACGTGCGGTCCTGAATGTGCTCTGCTTGCCCCATACCAGCCTCCCGGTGTAGCAGCTTCGGACAGAAACTAGTGTGGGAGATGTGCCTTCAGCAAGCCGCTGAGAAACCCCGAAATCCCGTCTGCCGAAGCAAATCCGATGACCTAATTACACGCGTGTAAGTAGCATCGAGTCAAGCGGCGAAGGGAATCTTATAGAGTGAATTTCCCAAATGGCGGGCACGCCACGCGAAGCGCACCTCACAATTGTGCAACTGAACCCGCAGGTCAGCACGCTTACCCAACGAAAGGCAGGCACCCAGTGGCACCACTGAAGTCCGTTGCAGAATTATGTGAGTCCCTCCGGTCCGCGTCCGGAGCACCCCGGCTCATTTGGTACGGGCCCGGCTCCGAACGGGTGGAACTCTCCGGCAGGGTGCTCGAAAACTGGGTTGCGAAGACGTCCAACATGCTGGTCGAGGAGCTCGACGCGGTGGCGGGCACCGTCGTCGCGGTTGGAATGCCGCCGCACTGGAAGAGCCTTGTGTGGGCGCTGGCGAGTTGGCGGGTCGGTGCGGTGACAGTGCTCCGGGACGAGACCGTGCGCAACGACGGGACAGCGCCCGGCGACCGGACCGCGCCCGACGACGGTGCCCCCGTAGATGTTCGGCTCACCATGGATGCCGCCCCGGGAGCACCGCGCGTTGGGCGGGAAGGGGACCGCGAGGATGAGTTGCTGGTACTGGTGGCGCCGGGCGCACTGGACATGCGCTGGCCCGGAACGCTTCCCAGCGGTGCCGTGGACTACGCAGCGACCGTCCGCGCGTTCGGCGATGTGTATCTCGAGGATCCCGCTGACAGCGGCGCCGAACTGATCCGTGCCGGCGGAAAGAGTTTCACGTTCAGCGACCTGCTGGACGGAGCGGACCAGCCCGCAGAAGGCATCTGGCTGGTCCCGGCCTCCTTGCCCCTGCTGACCGTCCTGCCGGCTGCCGTCCGTATCTGGGCGGCCGGTGGAACCGTGGTGCTGGTGCACCCGGAGGTCGAGGCGACCGACCGCCTGATGGAGGGTGAACGCGTTACTGCTCGGTTGGCTGTTTAGCTGACGGATGCACCACTGACTGGTTCGCCGGAGGGTATGCCACCGACTGGGGTGACTGGTGCGCCGGAGGGTGCGCCACCGGCTGGGGCGACGGGTGGGCTGATGCGGCGGCGTCAGCCGGAACCGGACCGGTGGCCACCGGCACGGATGATCCGGCGCCGGCACCTGCACCGGCAGTTGCACGGGAGCGGGGGTGGATCAGTTCATGGTCATGAGCGAACGCAGGCTCCGCATCGAGTTCCTCGTTGAAGACCCAGAAGCGGTAGGCAACAAAACGAACGGCCGTTGCCAGCACGGTACCCACAATTCCGGCAACGAACAGCCCCGTGCGGTCGGAGATGTCGAGCGGGTACTTGGCGAGCCACACAAAGCCGGCCGCGATGCCCAGGCCGATCGCATTGATCAGCAGGAACATCATCAGTTCGCGCAGGACGTTGGCCTGGCGGCGGTGGCGGAAGGTCCAGTATCGGTTGGCAATCCAGGCGAACACCGTGGCAATAGCGGCGGACACCACCTGGGCCTTGACCTCGCTGTCCTCCATCGGACCGTGGATCAGGATCCAGAACAGTCCCTTGTCTATGACAAACGCCACACCGCCCACGGCACCGAACTTGGCCAGCTCACGCCAGAAGAGGGAGGCGAGGGCCCGGATCCGGTCGACAACTGTGGTGATCATGACCCTCCGGTCTCTAGGACATTTCGCCGTAGCAGGACCGCGCCGAAGCGAAGTCATTCAGCTGAGGCGCCGCGGGCGCAGCACCGAAGCTGTCCGCGTACGACGTTCCGGAGAACCCTACGCCTGCCTGGCGGACAAACTGAAAATCAGCATCTGATGATCAGCACAACAACTGAGCGTCCATTTTACCGTTCAAGATTGGGACTTTCCTAGGAAGCGGGGGTTGCGAACAGGTCACATCCAAGGACCCCTCCGGCAATAGGTACCCTGAAGGGGTGACTTTTCCCGTAATCGGCGTCGTGGGCGGCGGCCAACTGGCGCGCATGATGGCTCCTCCCGCCGTCGAACTTGGCTTTGAACTTCGAGTGCTGGCGGAGGGACCCGACGTTTCAGCGGTGGCCGCCGTGGCACATTCAGCAGTGGGGAACTACACCGACCTGGAGGATCTGACCGCCTTCGCCAAGGGCGTGGACGTTCTCACCTTCGACCACGAACATGTGCCGGAACGGCACCTCCGCGCCCTGGTGGATTCCGGAATCAATGTCCAGCCGCACCCCGACGCGCTGCGCCATGCCCAGGACAAGCTGGTCATGCGGGCAGCAGTGGACCGGCTGGGGCTGCCCAATCCGCGCTGGAAGGCCGTCTCTTCAGTAGAGGAACTGCGGAAGTTCGGTGACGAAACGGGCTGGCCTGTGGTGTTGAAGACGCCGCGTGGCGGCTACGACGGCAAGGGCGTCCGGATCATCAATTCGTACGACGACGCCGCACAGGCAGCCGACTGGTTCACCGGTTCCGAACTGCTCGCCGAAGAAAAGGTGCCCTTCACTCGTGAGCTGTCAGCCCTGGTTGCCCGCTCACCCCGTGGCGAGGCCCGCGCGTGGCCGGTGGTCCATTCAATCCAGGTCAATGGCGTCTGCGATGAAGTCATTGCTCCCGCACAGGACCTGCCGGCAGTGCTGGCCCGCGCCGCCGCGGAAGCTGCCCTCCGCATCGCCGACGAGCTCGGTGTCACCGGTGTCATGGCCGTGGAGATGTTCGAAGTTCCCGGCAGCAGCGCCGGATTCCTCATCAATGAGCTCGCCATGCGGCCCCACAACTCGGGTCATTGGACCATGGACGGAGCGGTGACCGGCCAGTTTGAACAGCATCTGCGCGCCGTTCTCGACCTCCCCCTCGGGGACACATCCCTTGCCTCGGGCGTTGTGGTGATGAAGAACATCCTCGGCGGAGACAACGCAGAGCTGTATAGTGCCTATCCGATGGCGTTGCAGGCAGAGCCCGCCGCCAAGATCCACACCTACGGCAAAAGCGTACGGCCGGGCCGGAAGATCGGCCATGTCAACGCCATTGCCCTACCCGGTGACACAATGGCACAGGTCAGGGAGCGCGCCGAGCGTGCCGCGGCAATCCTGCGGGACGGCCGCGATCCCCGGAAGGAAACATCGTGAACAACTCCCCCGCCGGCGCCCTCGTGGGCCTGGTTATGGGCTCCGACTCGGACTGGCCGGTCATGGAGGCTGCCGCTCTGGCGCTAGAGGAATTCGGCATCCCGTATGAGGCTGACGTCGTTTCCGCACACCGCATGCCCGAAGACATGGTCGCGTACGGGCGTGAGGCCGCAGGCCGCGGACTGCGGGTCATCATCGCCGGTGCCGGCGGCGCCGCCCACCTGCCCGGAATGCTGGCATCGCTCACCTCGCTGCCCGTCATCGGCGTTCCGGTGCCCCTCAAACACCTCGATGGAATGGATTCCCTTCTCTCCATCGTCCAGATGCCTGCAGGCATTCCGGTGGCTACCGTCTCCGTCGGCGGCGCGCGCAACGCAGGGCTCCTCGCCGTCCGTATCCTGGCCTCCGGTGAGGGGCAGCATGCTCAGGAGCTCTCCGGCAACCTCACGAGGTTCGCACAGGAACTGCGGCAGACCGCCCTCGACAAGGGCGCGAAACTGCGCAAACACGCTGGTATGCGCACTGCCGACAGCGAAGGCGGCGCATGAGCCGGGCGGTTCACACCGGCCGGCCTTCCGAACGGACCATGCTCACCGATCCTGTGCGCTACCCGGAATCGGCTCCGTCCGGCATCCGCACCAGGCGCGCGTTCCTGCTCCTGGCGCTCACGCTGCTGATCCCGGGCGCCGCCCAGGTGGTTGCCGGAGACCGCAGGCTCGGCCGACGGGCGCTCCGCGTCACTTTCACCGTGTGGCTCCTGGTGATTACCGCCGTCGTTCTTGCGCTGGTTAACCGCCAGCTGGTGGTGAGCCTGCTCGCCAACGAGGTGTTCTCGCTGCTTCTCATTGCGGTGCTCGTGGCGCTGGCAGTCGGCTGGGCACTGCTCTTCATCAACACCCTGCGGATCATCCGCCCGCCGCTGCTGGACCGAGGGATGCGCCCGGCCGTTGCGGCAACGCTCGCCGTGCTGATGATCGTGACCAGCGGCGGGCTGGGCTACGGCGCGTACTTGCTCAACGTCGGCCGGAACACGTTCGGCAACATCTTCCAGGCCGGCCCCGCCTTTGACCCGGTGGACGGGCGCTACAACTTCCTCCTCATGGGCGGCGATGCAGGTGAGGACAGGCTGGGACGCCGTCCGGACAGCATTTCCGTGGTCAGCGTCGATGCTGACACCGGAGCCACCGTCACCTTCAGCATTCCCCGCGATTTCCAGAACGCGCCGTTCTCCGAGGACTCTCCGCTCTGGGAAGTCTGGCCGGACGGCTACAACTGCGGTAACGAGTGCATCATCAACAGCCTCTACCCGGTGGTTGCCCAGAACTACGCCGACCTGTATCCGGAGTCTCAGGACCCCGGCGCCGAAGCCATGATGGACGCGGCAAGCGGAATTCTCGGCATCGAGGTCCAGGCCTACATCCTCGTCGATATGGCCGGGTTTGAGCAGCTCATCGACGCGATGGGCGGTATCACGATCAACGCGGGCGGCTGGGTTCCCATCACATCCGAAGAGATCCCGGGCACCAGCCCCAAGCGGTACTACCCGCCGTCGGCCTGGATCGAGCCAGGCATCCAGACCCTCAACGGTTATGAAGCATTGTGGTATGCCCGCTCCCGTGAGTACGCCACCGACTACGCGCGAATCCAGCGCCAGCAGTGTGTCCAGGCGGCGATGATCGCCCAGCTTGATCCCGCAACCGTGCTGACCCGTTTCCAGGACATCGCCGCCGCCGGTACGCAAATCGTCGAGACCGACCTCCCTCGTGACCAGCTGGGCAGCTTCGTAGACCTGGCGATCAAGGCGAAGAATCACGACGTCGGGCGCCTCACCATCGGCGCGCCGGACTTCGGTGACGCGGGCGACCTGTTCTCGACCTACCCGGACATCCCGCTGGTTCATGAGCGGGTGCAGGAGACGCTGGAGGCTGCTTCCGGAGAGGCTTCCGCCGCAGCGCTGGGGGAACTCACGGTGGACCGGGCGGGGCTGGTTGAGGCTCTGCCGGTGCATGCGTCCACGACTCTGCCGGGGCAGCTGCCGGCTCAGAACGTCACCGGCGAGATCACCGTCGACTACCTTCATCAGCTCGCGGTGAATCAGGATTGGACCACGCTCGAATCTCTCTTGGCCGATAACGGGGAATGCACCCCCGCCTAAGGAACGGATATCCCGATGTACCAGCTGGACAACCCGTTGCGTCCCTACACCTGGGGATCCACCACGGCCATTGCGGAACTGCTCGGTCGCACACCATCCGGCGGCCCTGAGGCCGAGCTGTGGATCGGCGCCCACCCTGACTCGCCCTCCACAGTGCTGGGACATGGGGACACTGGTACCTCGCTGGACGCGCTGATCGATTCCGACCCTGACCGCACCCTCGGCGCTCCGACGCGTGAGGCGTTCGGTGACCGGCTGCCGTTCCTGATGAAGGTGCTCGCTGCGGCGGCGCCGCTCTCGCTGCAGGTCCACCCCAGTCCGGAGCAGGCGCAGGAGGGGTTCGACCGGGAGAACGCCGCATCGGTCCCGCAGGACGCTCCGCACCGGAACTACCGCGACGCGTTCTCCAAGCCCGAGCTGATCTTCGCGCTCACCGACTTCGATGCGCTGTGCGGATTCCGTGCGCCGACCGAAGCGGCACGGATCTTCACGGGTCTCGTGGACCTGCTCGAGAAGCAGCAGGGCTCGGCGCCTGCCATCCTGAGCGCCGTCGTCGCCGACCTCGGCATTCCGGATGAGGCGGCAGCTCTGCGCGAAGCCTTCACCCGGCTCCTGACCGGCGGTGCGGAGACACGGACGGCCGTTGAGCGGGTGGTCGAGGCATTGGACAAGGGACTTCCCGACTCCGCGGACCCGCTTGTGGCTGCAGCGGCCGCAACCGTCCTGCAGCTCAACGGACACCACGAGAGCGATCCGGGCGTGTTGGTTGCACTCCTCCTCAACAGGGTTACCCTGCAGCCCGGACAGGCGCTCTACCTACCGGCGGGAAACGTGCACGCCTACCTGGAAGGCCTCGGTATTGAAGTGATGGCGTCCTCGGACAACGTCCTGCGCGGCGGATTGACCACCAAACACGTTGATACCGGCGAGCTGCTGAAGACCGTCGAGTTTGCGCCGCTCGCGCTGCCACTGCTTGACCCGGAATCCACCCCGCTGGGACAGGAGCTGTACTGCCCACCGTTTGACGAGTTCCAGCTACAGCGCCTTGAACTTCCCGTTTTCTTCGGGGATGACGCCGCATCAGCCGACATCCCGATCGCTCAGAACGGACCCACGGTGGTGCTGGTGGTGTCCGGAACGGTTGTGCTCGACTCCCCCAAGGGCGACCTCATCCTGCACCGCGGGCAGAGCGCCTTCATCCCTGCCAACGAGTCGCCGGTGATGGCACGCCTCGCGTCGGACAACACAGACACCACAGACGACGACGGCGACAGCACCGCCGTCGCCTTCGCCGTCACCGTGGGTGCCGCCGGAGATTCTAATCCTGGCGGGTTGGGGCCTGTCCGCGGCGGCCGCGAAGAGACTCAGCCTTAGCCCTGAGGGCCGGCAGGACTTTCGTCTTCAGTGCCGGCAGGGCCTTGATCCTCAGTGCGCCCACCGCGCCGCGTGATGCGGAGAGCCCCTTGCGCGCCAGCGGCATCGCCGTCGCGTAGACCGGGTAAAGCGGCGACAGCGGCTTGTCCCAGGTGCCCATGAGCAGGTTCTCGTGCTTGGCCCAGCCCATCTTGAACTTGGACACGCCGTCATTCAGGAGGCCGTTGAAGTCATAGCGTTCAACCCCGCGCGCCTTCATCTCCCGGATAGCAAGCCATTTAAGGGCGTAGTTCGCGCGCAGCCGCTCGCCCTCCTCCGTCATGCCGCCGTACAGCTCGAAGGCCGTGTGTTTGCTGGCCGACAGCCAGAGGAACGCAACCATGGTGGTGCCCTGGAAGGCTGCATATACGGGTGACGCCGACCCGAGGTTCTTGTGGATGTCGAGGTAGTAGCGGTCCTCGTGGATGCCGAAACCGGCACGCTCCGCCGTTTCCCTGTAGACCTTGAGGCAGTCGGCGATCTCCTCCCGGGTGACCTCGCGAAACTCGAGCTCTTCCCGCGCGGACTTGCGGATGTACTGGCGGTGCTTCTTCGACATCTCGGCCAGCAGTTCATCCTCGCTGAGCAACAAGTCGAGGATGAGCGTACGCGGGATAAGGATGGTGTTCTCGGTGGCACGGAAGCCGGCAGCGCGAACTGCTCCCGCGAAATCCGAGTCCGCGTCCCAGTCCGGCTCAATGCTGAGCACGGTCCCGGCATAGGCGTCCCGCGCGTAATTGCCGAGCGCCTCGAGGACTTCCTGTGCGTCCCCTGCCCCGCACACCGGACCACGCGGAATGTAGACGAGCGCGCGGAACGGCAGGGGCAGCCGTCGGATCAGGATCTGGGCGCACGCAATGGTCTCGCCGTCCCTGTTCAGCAGGAGCCGATCGGTCCGCCAACCGTGGTCGGCCTTCGTCTGCCCCCACCCCCACAGCTGCTGCGGGTGACCATTCAGGCGGTTGACCGCTGCGTCCCATTCGGGCGCGTTCCAACACGGAGCAATGACGAGGTTCATGGTGCTAAGCCTACTGGCCGAGGGACCTGCGCCGAGCGCCAGCGGGCGCTGGGGGGCCGACTCGCGATAGCTTTCTCGTCTCGGGATAGCGCTTAGGCCATCCGATAGCGGTTAATCCCTCTCGCATGGCAAATCTGCTATCAGAAGACCAGCGGCGTCGCGTTCTGCGGCACGCCGGCCGCCCGGAGGCACCTCTCCAACGCAGCTGGGGAGACCGCAGTCTCCCAAAGCCAGCGCACTACGTGCCGACCTGTGCTGCGAATGCGGTCTTCCCGGATCTTCTCGTCGATGACCACCTGAGATGCGGTTCGGCCCTGGAGGTACTCGGGTTTGAGGTACTTGGTAAGGCCGTCGAACTCGCCGACGATACCGGAGGCCTTCCAGTAGAAGTCCACAGTTGCGGCATGGCCATCGGAATCGTGAACCTCGTATTGCAGTTCAGGCGCCTCGAAACCGCGAGCCGCCATGTGAACCCTGCTCAGGGACTCACCGGGCAGCATGGCGAGTCCGTTGGCGAAATCGAGCACCCGCGTAGCTTTTCGCCGGGCACGAGCAGTGGGCAAGGATTCTATATAGGTTGCGATTTCGGGTTTGCCGACGGGGTTGGCACGGCGCTCGGCGGGAAGCCGCACCGCATTCAACGCCCTGTCCATCACTGCGACGGCCCAGGGAAGGTCATAACGCAAGGCCAGCTCGACCGCTGTCTGGATCTTTCCCGTCACAGTGAAACCGCCAATCTGAACGCAAGGACCGACCGCAGGCCTGACGATGCGGCGAACACCGTTGCCGGTCCGCCTGCCGGAGCCCTGCGGCACAAGGGTGTCCACCATGGTCGGCGTTTCAGGTAGCGGCAAGCCCCACAGGAACGCGGCCGATTCCTCGGCGAAGAGGGGCGCGTTGGTTGACGTCCGAAGCACCGCCTGAAGGGTCAACCGGTATTGCTGGTTGGCGTCCAGGGCCTTCCACTGGACGGCATCGACGTAGCAGCCCTGGCGGATGCGGACCAGGGTTCCGCGCCGCGCACCCCTGGCCAGCCGGCGCGGCCAGTCCTCGTCAAGGGAACGGTCTGCCGCACTCTGGATTGCTGGAAGGTTCACACCCCTTACCCTGCCGGGTGGGGCATGAGCTGCGCCACGGCAAAGGCGGCACATGTGGATAACCGGCAGCCAGCGGACAGGCCACGCGGCGAGCATAGGCCAACGCCATCGTACTCCTCGATAGCGTTTGTGCCGTCGGATAGCAGACCGGCCAGGCGGTACAGGTTAACCGCTATCGCTTGGCCGAATCGCTATCGCGAGCGTGGCGCGACGACTGCACGGCAACCCGGGAGGAAAAGCGCCACCCGGCACGCCGCAAGTGCTAGCTCAGGCGGGCGTAGCTCTCCCACTTGTGAGCCTGGTGCTCACCGTCAACCACGCGGATGGTGCCCGACTTCGAACGCATCACGATCGACTGGGTAAGCACCTTGCCGCCGGAGTAGCGGACGCCGCGCACCAGGTCGCCGTCGGTGATGCCGGTCGCTGCAAAGTAGCAGTTGTCGCTGGTGACCAGGTCATTGGTGGAGAGAACGCGCTCAAGGTCGTGGCCGGCGTCGAGCGCTTTCTGCTTCTCTTCATCGCTGGTGGGCCACAACCGGCCCTGGATCACACCGCCAAGGGACTTGATGGCACACGCAGCAACGATGCCCTCCGGCGTGCCGCCAATGCCCATGAGCGCGTCGATGTCAGTGCCTTCACGGGCAGCCGCGATGGCTCCAGCGACGTCGCCGTCCATCAGGAACCGGGTGCGGGCACCGGCGTCGCGGATCTCCTGGACCAGCGGACGGTGACGGTCGCGGTCGAGGATCATGACGTTGATCTGGTTGACCTTTTTGCCCTTGGCCTTGGCAATCAGGTGCAGGTTCTGTTTCACGGGCAGGCGAAGGTCAACCATGTCCGCAGCTTCGGGACCGGTGACCAGCTTCTCCATGTAGAAGACGGCCGAGGGATCAAACATGGTGCCGCGCTCAGCCACTGCCAGAACGGCGAGCGCATTGTTGATGCCCAGCGCCGTCAAGCGGGTGCCGTCGATCGGGTCCACCGCGACATCGCACTCCGGACCACTTCCGTCACCGACCCGCTCACCGTTGTAGAGCATCGGCGCTTCGTCCTTTTCGCCCTCACCAATAACCACAACGCCGTTGAAGTGGACGGTCGAGAGGAGCGAGCGCATGGCGTCAACGGCAGCGCCGTCAGCCTTGTTCTTGTCGCCGAAACCGACCCAGTGTCCGCCGGCAATGGCTGCGGCCTCGGTGACGCGCACCAGCTCAAGGGCGAGGTTGCGGTCCGGCTCGTCATCACCCACGGCAAGAGCCGGGGAAAGGGTGGAATACTGCGCGTTCTTTGCGGTGTCGGACACGTTTACCTCATCGTTGAATTAGCGGTTCCTCTTCGGCAATCATAGTGCGGCTCTGCGCTGCGGCCATTTTCGTGACGGATGCGGCGTGAGGGACAATGGAGGAGTGAGCAATACCCAGGAAAACCAGCAGGAGGCACCGGCAACCCCGGTACTCACGGCCAAGCAGGCAAAGCGCGCCAACGCGTCATCCATCGGCATGTTCATCGCCACCGCCGTCACCCTTGCACTGGTGCTCTTCGTGGTCCTGCTCAACCCAACGCACACGGCCGAGACCTACACGCGGGACATCGACGTCGCTACCGTAGCCTCCCAGGCGGAAGACGCCGCCGGTTACGAGCCGGCCGCCGCTGTTCTCCCGGACGGTTGGACCTCCAACTACGCACGTTGGACGGGATCCGCATCCGACGGCGTCGCTTTCTGGGAAGTGGGTTATCTCACCCCCGATCGCGAGTTCATCCAGGTCACACAGACCAACAACTCCAACCCCACCTGGTTCTCCCAGCGCCTTGAGGACGCGCAGCCTTCGGGACAACGCGTGATCGACGGCGTCACCTGGGAGCTGCTGGACAGCACCTCCGGCGATGTCTTCCTCACTACCGAACAGGACGGCTTCACCCTCATCCTGAACGGGACCGCGGACCTGGCGCAGTTCGATGTTCTCGGCAGCGCAGTGCTAGAGGACCTGGGCTAGCGCTCAACGTAGAGTCACTAACGGGATGTGCGGAAGCGCAATAGCAGTAGAGTAAAAGCCGTGACCAAGCAACTGACTCCCGCTGAAGCCTGGCAGAAACTGCGTGATGGGAATGCACGGTTCATTTCCTCCTCGTCCTCCCACCCCAACCAGGACGCGTCCCGCCGCACGTCGCTGGTGAACACCCAGGATCCCTTCGCCGTCATCTTCGGCTGCTCGGATTCCCGCCTGGCAGCCGAGATCATTTTCGACGTCGGACTCGGTGACATTTTCGTGGTCCGGACGGCAGGACAGGTGATCGACGACGCCGTCCTCGGCTCGCTTGAATACGGTGTGGGCGTCCTCAATGTGCCGCTGATTGTTGTCCTTGGACATGACTCCTGCGGCGCTGTCACCGCAACAGCCAACGCCATTGACTCCGGCACCATGCCCGTAGGCTTCCTCCGCGACCTCGTTGAACGCATCACTCCCTCGGTGCTCACCTCACGGCGCAACGGAGATCACGAGATCAACGACGCCGTGGAAGAACATATCCGGCAAACCGCACAGCGCCTGGTTGACTCGTCGCGCGTCATCGCGAGCGCCGTCGAAAAGGGGTCTACCGCCGTCGTCGGTGTTACCTACCATCTGGATGAAGGCAAGGCCGACCTCGTGTCGGAACTGGGCGCCCTCTGATTTGTGGGGCTCAGCGCCACAGGCGAGAATTAGCGCATGACAATTGATTCCCAGGACAACGTCGATTACCGCATTGAACACGACACCATGGGCGAGGTTCGGGTTCCTGCCAACGCCCTCTACCGCGCGCAGACGCAGCGTGCCGTAGAGAACTTCCCGATCTCCGGCAAGACGCTGGAGCGGACGCACATCGAAGCCCTGGCACGGATCAAGAAGGCAGCAGCAACTGCCAATGCCGAGCTGGGTGTGCTCGATGACGAGCTCGCACGCGCCATCGAAGCCGCAGCGGACCAGGTTGCATCAGGAAAGTACGACGGCGACTTCCCCATCGATGTGTTCCAGACCGGATCCGGCACCTCGTCGAACATGAATACCAACGAGGTACTGGCCGAACTCGCAACCCGCGCGTTGAAGGACAGCGGAAGCGACAAGGTGGTGCACCCCAATGACCACGTGAACGCGTCACAGTCCTCCAACGACGTCTTCCCGACCTCCGTCCACGTCGCTGCAACCTCGGCGCTGATCAATGACCTGATCCCGGCGCTTGAGTACCTGGCGGAGTCGCTTGAGCGGAAGGCGGAGGAGTTCAAGGGCGTCGTGAAGTCGGGCCGCACCCACCTTATGGACGCCACGCCGGTCACGCTCGGACAGGAATTCGGAGGCTACGCCGCGCAGGTCCGCTACGGCGTCGAACGCATCAACGCTTCGCTCCCCCGGGTTGCCGAGGTGCCCCTGGGAGGCACCGCCGTCGGAACCGGCATCAATACCCCGGCCGGTTTCTCTGCCCGTGTGATCGAACTGCTCGCCCAGGACACCGGCTTGCCGCTCACCGAAGCGCGCAACCACTTCGAGGCGCAGGCCAACCGGGACGGGCTCGTGGAGGCGTCCGGTCAGCTGCGGAACATCGCGTACTCGTTCATGAAGATCAACAATGATTTGCGCTGGATGGGCTCGGGACCGAACACCGGGCTCGGCGAAATTGCCATCCCCGACCTGCAGCCGGGCTCCTCCATCATGCCGGGCAAGGTCAACCCGGTGATCTGCGAGGCAGCCATCATGGTCGCAGCCCAGGTCATCGGCAATGACACCACCATTGCGCTGTCCTCGACCAACGGTGCGTTTGAGCTCAACGTCGGCATTCCCGTGATGGCCGCCAACCTGCTCGAGTCCATCCGCCTGCTCGCCAACACCAGCCGGGTGATGGCGGACAAGATGATCGACGGGCTCACCGCCAATGAAGAACGTGCGCGTTTCCTCGCGGAAGCATCGCCGTCGATCGTCACGCCGCTGAACAAGTACATCGGCTATGAGAACGCGGCGAAGATTGCCAAGAAGGCCGTGGCCGAGGGACTCACGGTCCGGGAGGCCGTCGTCGCGCTCGGGTATGTGGATCGCGGTGAACTGACGGAAGCGCAGCTGGACGAAGCGCTCGACGTGCTGTCCATGACGCGCCCGCCGCAGTGAGCACGCGCGCCCCAAAGTACCCAGCATAAAAAAGCGAGGGTCCCTTATGGATGCAAATCCAGGAGGGACCCTCGCTTTTCAGGTTCCCAAACACCCGTGAGGGGTTAGCGGGGCGGGCCCACCACCTTGAGGCGATCCCAACCCAGCAGCTCATCCCCTGAGGTGTGCACCACCAGACGGTTGTCTCCCGGCCGGGTGTTTTCCGGCGTCGTCACGGTGACTGCGCCGTCGTTGACCAGGTGCCAGCCAAGCGAAACCTCACCGAGGTAGACGTGCACCCATCCCTCCGCAGCCAGGTTCGAAAGCACAACCTCTGAAGCTCCACGGGGGAACTTTTGCTTCGCCAGGCCCAGATCCAGCTGGTTTTCGTCGGTCAGCGAGTCCTTCACCGGAGCGTCCGGCGTGAAGGACGGCTTGACGAATTCACCGGGAGCCGGCTCTTCACCGGTGTACGCGATGCTCGGCGCCTTCGGCTGCTCCATACCCTCGCCCAGGAAGTACGAGGTGTGCGGAGGCTGGTTGTAGGCGGTGTTCTGCCAGGCAACCCCGAGGCGGTAGACCGGATCGGACTGCAGGGTGCGCAGCCGGTGGTCCGTGACGTTCACCGTGGTGGCGATGCGCAGGGCGGTCGAATCGTCGGTACGGGTGACGATCTCCTCGCGCCAGTCACCGAACAGGTCCGCCTGGAGAGCCGGCGTGCCCTTGGTGTCGTTGTTCGTCAACGTTCCCTCAGCACGGTAGAGCACGTCCTCGGAACTGGTTTCGACGTTCCACTTCGAGATGGTGGGCACGCCGGTCCGGGTTTCTTCGGTCCAGTCGTGGTCGGTGATTTCCCGCAGGAGGTCTCCGTCCCACCAGGTGAGGAAGTTCGCTGCCGGAATCTGCTCGGAGATCAGTTCGCCGTCGCTTGCGCGCAGCTGACCCACCGGTGAGTTCCAGGCAGCGTCGCCGCCGACAGCCCAACCTTCAGCACCTGGGTGCCGCGGGTCGATGTCCGCCATGGCAGCTCGTCCGGTGTCCCGGGTTGCCGGGATGGACCAGATCACCTCACCGGTCGCGGCGTCTCGGAAGGTAGCACCATTGTTGCCGGACGCACCCATGTCCTCGTGTGCCGCGAAGACCTCAAGTCCCTCCCGCGCCGGATCGAAGTCCGAAACGTGGAGTGAATCGCCGTGGCCGAGGCCGGTGTTATAGAGCGCCGTGCCGTCGTCGTCGATGGTCATGGACCCGAAGATGATCTCGTCCTTCTGGTCATTGTCGACGTCCGCCACCGAGAACTGGTGGTTGCCCTGACCCCTGTACTCGTCGCCCGACTCGTTCGAGTCGAAGGTCCACCGTGAGGTGAGCGTTGTGCCGTCGAAGTCATAGGCTGCTATCACCGTGCGCGTGTAGTAACCGCGGCTGAAGACCAGGCTCGGCTTCTCGCCGTCAAGGTAGGCCACTCCGGCCAGGAACCGGTCAACGCGGTTTCCGTAGCCGTCGCCCCACGCACCAACATCTCCACGGGCAGGGATGTAGTCGGCGGTGTCGACCGCCGCACCCGTTGCCCCGGAGAACACCGTCAGGAACTCGGGGCCGTCCAGCACATAGCCGCCCGAGTTCCGGTAGTCGGCACGGGCATCGCCGATGACTGCACCCGTTCCGTCCACGGTTCCGTCGGCCGTCTTCAGAGTGACTTCAGCCGTGCCGTTGCCGTCCAGGTCAAAGACCTGGAATTGCGTGTAGTGCGCGCCGGCCCGGATGTTCTTGCCGAGGTCGATGCGCCAGAGGCGGGTGCCGTCCAGCTCATAGGCATCCACATAGACGTTGCCCGTGTAGCCGCCCTTCGAGTTGTCCTGGGAGTTGGTCGGATCCCACTTGAGCACAATCTCGTACTGGCCGTCACCGTCCAGGTCACCGATCGATGCGTCATTTGCACGGTAGCTGTAGGGCTGGCCGTCCTTGGTGTAGGCATCGGCCGGCTTGTCCAGCGGAATGTCCAGGGTCTGGGAATCCCACACCGTGAAGTCCTCCGTGGCCCAGCGCTCGGTGCCGTTCACCACGGTGCTGATGCGGTAGGTGGCATCAGCAGCACCCTCGGCGTCGAGCAGGTTGGTGCTCGAGGTCACGGGCTCGGTTGTGATCCGCTCAGCGTTGCGGTAGACGTGGAATCCGATTTCCTCGGGATCCAGGCCGAGCATGCGCCAGCCAACGTAGACCCCTTCTTCGGAAGCAACGGCTACCGGTGAACGGTCAAGGCGCTCTGCCTGCCGTACCAGCGTGGTCTTAGCCGGGGAGGTGACGGTCTCGGACTTCTCCGAAACGCCGCCGGCGTTCACGGCTGCCACTGCATAGACGTACTCGACAGTGGTCAGAACGTCCGTGTCAGTGTAGGTGGGCTTGTCAGCCCGGCCGATGAGTTCAAGCTCACCGACTGAGCCGTCAGCCAATGGATCGGCACGGAACACCTGGTAGAAGAGAGCGCCTTCAGAGGGCTCCCAGTTGAGCGTGACGTCGTTCTTGTTCACGTCACCGAGCGCCAGTCCGGTGGGAACCGGCGCCTTTGCTACGTCCGGGTCCACCGTAGTGAGCTCGAGCGCGTTCGACGGAACCGACTCTGCTCCCGCAGCATTCAGCGCAACAACGGTGTAGGTGTACTCAAGGCCGATATCAGCGGTGGTGTCCACGAAGGACGTTCCATCGACATCGCCGAGCGCTTCCGCTTCAGTAGCTCCAGCGGACTGGCGGTACACACGGTAGCCTGCGGCGTCGTCGTTCCCTGTCCAGCTGAGCGAGACGGCAACGTCGCTGCCATCGATCTGAACGTCGTCGGCCGCCAAGTCATTCGGCGCCAGCAGCAGCGGCGTGATTTCCAGACCGTTGAACCAGCCTCCGGCCTTGATGTTGATCTGGCCGTCCGTCACCAGTACGGGCTGCAGAATCCTGTCCGCAATGGTGCCGCGACCGGCGTTGGAGGAACCGTAGTCCTTGCCCTCCGACTGAATTGCCAACCGTCCGCTACCAAGCGGGTCACCGTAGTACGCCTTGAGCGCGTAGGAGCCGTTGGGAACATCGATGACGAGCTCGTGCTTTGCGGCATCCGGCAGCAGGAAGTCCCGCTGGAGCGCGGTGGGTACGGGATCGAACCCGGTACCGCGATCGCGACCGCTGAGACCCTCAGTAGACAGGAAGCCGTAGCCGATTTCCGGTGTGTAGAGGCTCGTATTGTCCAGCGCGGTATAGCCATCCATGACGGGATTGCCGGCGAGCTGCAGATCGAACTTGTACAGCGGCGCCTTGGTGGTGATGCGGACAGCGTCCGACGGCGGCGAGTCACCTCTCCCGTTCACTGCGGCAACACGGAGGTCGTAAGACACCCCTTCCTCAAGGCCCGTTACGTTGGCAAGCGGGACTGTGGAGGTGGTGACCAGAGCGTACGCATCATCTCCGGCGTCGGCCTTTTTCGCAAAGACCTTGTAGATGTCAGCGCCCTCGACCGCATCCCAGGTGAGCTGTGCACCGGCGTTCGAGATGCTGCCGGCAACCAGCCCCGCCGGCGCTGCAGGTACTTCGGCGGGCGGCTCCGCCGCTTCCACCTCGGCGGCGAGCGGGATGTCCAGCTTGGCGACGTCGGACGCAACCAGCCGGGCCATCTGGATGGCCCCGTACTCCTGGAAGTGCGTGTCATCAGTTGTTCCGTTCGGCCGGCCCGGGTAGACACCGGCCGGAACGTGCAGGAACACCGACTTCGCCGCTTCCGGACCGATCTCGGTCAAGTAGGCCCGGCTCGAGGCGGAGAGGTCAACCAGCGGGGTTCCGGTGTCCGCCGCGATACGCGTTGCTGCGTCCACGTACTCGGGGAAGGACACGTTGGCCTCGCCCGTCTCGGTGTTGTAGGAACGGCGGGAGACCGGCGTCACGATGACCGGCGTTGCACCGCGCTGGGTGGCTCCGTCCACGAAAGTACGCAGGTACTCGTAGTAGTCGCCCGGAGCGGCCCAGCGGTCATCCACGCCGTAGCTGTTGTCGTTATGGCCAAACTGGACGAAGAGGTAGTCGCCCGGCTTGATGTTGAGCAGCACCTCGTCGAGGCGGCCCTGGCTGATGAAGTTCTTGGAGCTGCGCCCGCCGATGGCCTTGTTCTCGACCGTCACCTCATCTGAGAGGAAGCGGTCGATCATCTGGCCCCAGCCGGCCTGTGGCGCGTAACCGGAGGTGTAGGTCTGGACGGTGGAGTCGCCGGTGATCCAGGCGGTCGGCTGCGGGCCGGCCTCCAGTGGAGTCTGCTGGGTCAGCACCAGCGAATTCAGGTTCGCTGCGGTCCCTACGAACTCGAGGTTCAGCTGGCCATCCACCACTGCGATGTCGAAGGCCATTTCGAGGTACTCGCCGGCCGCCTTCGCGGTCGGCTGCACCTTGGCCATCTGCTCGGCCGTGATCGCGATATCGGTTGCGCCCTCGGCGTCACCGGCAATCAGGTTGGCCGTGTAGTTGCCGTTCGGCAGGTCAACCACAAGTTCGGTGTCGCCGACGGTGACGAAGTCGGAGCGCGTGGCGTCCTCCGTACCGCGGTCGGTGGCGGAAACCTGGGACACGTCTACGAAGCCTGCGCGGTTCTCTGCGGTGTAGGCCGTCGTTTCATCGATCCGGACGGCGCCCGGCGCGGTTTCTCCGTTGCCCAGATCCAGCGACAGCACGCCATTCTCAGGAAGCGCGGGCGCGTCAGTGCTCAGACTGGAGGCAGCCGCGGCCGACGACTGCGAGAGACCGTCAGCGCCGCGCGCCTGCACCTTGTAGTAGCGGACCTTCGTCGTGTCGACGGGGTCGGTCAGGTAGACAGTCCGCTCACTGGTTTCCGCAACCTTCGTGTAGGGGCCGTCGACTGCGTCAGCCCGGGAGACAACGTAGGCCGTGGCTCCGCTGACTTCATTCCAGCGCAGGGTCACGGCCTCGGAGGTTACATGGGACATACGCACGGACTGCGGCGCGGCCAGGGTGGAGACCGGCTCTTCGGGTTCGGGTTCCGGCTCAGGCTCCGGTGTTGCTTCAACCTCCGTGATGACGACGCCGTTGACGTAGGCGCCGGCTCCTTCGCCGGTGAAATCCATGGTGAGCTGGCCATCTTCAACGGTGGTCTGCCACGTTTGCTCAGCTACGGAGCGGCGCGCCTGGATGGTTCCGGCTGCCGTGCCCTCGAGCGCGACAGTTGTATTGGTGGTGCCGCCGTTGACGAGCTGATCGCCTGAGATGACCCGAACACTGTAGGAGCCGTTCGGGACATCGGCGACGAAGCCCCAGGCGGTTGCGAGCACAAAGTCATTCGCGACCGGGTCCGGGACAGCTGGGGTCCGAAGCCGTGAGGCGGGGTTGACTCCACCAACCGGCACTATGCCGTAGCCGGCTTCCGCCGAGTACCGGTTGGTCTCGTCAATACCGGTCCAGCCCTCAGCCACCGGGCTTTCGCTGGTACCGAAGTCGAAGGAACGGGTCAGCGGCTCCTCGGCCGCCAGCGCCGGCGTCGTCGCCGTACAGAGGCCGACGATCGCGGCCCCTGCTATCAGGGCGCGCGCTGAATGCGGACGCGAATTTTCGAGGGTCATGGCATCACACCTTTTAGTTCGACAGTGAAATATCGGTGGTTCTCGGGCCACCCGAGAGGTGCCCGGCGCACTACAAAGGCACGGGCAATGAAACGATTCACGGAGACCAACGAAAATCAGCCTAGCCGTGAGAGCGGTCACATTCAAGCAATCAGGCGATATTCAGGAAAGCGTTTCCCCAATGTGACGCATCGACAATGGCGATACCTTTCCTGGCTCTTCCCAGATGAGGGTGTAGGTCGGCCGGGCGCGTCGGTCCGCAGATAGACGTCGAGGTCTCCCGACGATGGAGGTTCCTACGCCATCCATCCGAGAGACCTCGACGTGTCCGACGCTACCCCGCCGGCCGGCTTCGGCCGCCCTGACCTAACCGCCTTCGCGGCTCATCCCAATCGACCCTGATCGGGTCTGCTGACCCTCTCGACGAGAACGCAGCGACATCACAGCCACCCAACCCCGACCGTCCGGGAAGCCGGGGCACGTCACATGGCCTGTGCTTCGGGCGTGTCGAGTGGGTCGTCCAGGGGCGACGCAGGAGCGTCGACGCGACGTGCTGAGAGGTGGCTCCAACCGAGCGCTAGGACACAAGCTACAGGCATGGCGATAGGTCAGGAACGGCGTCGCTCCCTGCGCAGGAGGGAGCGCAGAGTCTCGGCGTTCGCGTAGCCGACCCGTAGCGCGATCTCGGCGGAGGTGAGGTCCGTGGTTGCTGAGAGGTGCCGAGCTCGTTCGATGCGAAGCCGTTGGACGAAGCCGAGCGGAGTGAGGTTGAGCGCCGCACGGACTCGTCGTTCGAGGGTGCGCCGGCTGGTGCCGAGCGACTGCGCGACGAAGGCGACGTTGAACGGTTCGTCCAGGCGGGCGCGCACGAAGCGTTCGAACTCGACGACGATCGGGTCCTCGTGCCGGAGATGTTCGTAGGCGACGAAAGCCGCCTGCGACGGGCGCTCGTCGATGATGAGGAGCTTGGCGACATGTTGGGCCAGGTCGGGGCTGATCGATCGCACGAGTGAGAGCGCGAGGTCGATGTGGGCGAAGGCGGCGCCGGCGGTGACGAGGTTCCCGTCGACCACGACCATGGTGTCGAGATCGAGGGCGACGGTCGGATAGCGCTTCAGGAACTCCGGCCCCAGGAACCAGCTGGTCGTCGCCCGCCGATGATGCATCCGTCCGGTCTCGGCGACGGCGAACACGCCGGTGCACGCCGCGGCGATCCGGGTGGTCGCGTCGTCGAGGCGCCCGAGTGAGGCGATGACCGAACGAGCATCTCGGCTCTGGAGGGCGTCGTGGGTCGCGGCGGCCGTGAGGGTTCCAAGCGCAGGGACGACGACCACGTCGAACTCTCCGGACTCCGACAGCGGGTGGTCCACCGACAGGGTCATCGATGCCGTCGTGGTCACTCGCCGTTTCGGTCCGAGGATGGCGAGTTCGATCGGGTCGATCCGCGGGTCGACATCGCCGCGGGCTCCGTCGGCCACCCGCACGATGTCGATGACCGACGCGACCGCCGAACCGAAGCAGCCGTCGATCGCGATCAGTCCGATACGCATGGCGTGTATAATAGCAATACTGCCGTATACGCCACTCCCCATCGGGCCTCGCTCGTCATATGCTGAACTCGCCCCACGAAGAACCCCGACTTCAAGGAGAACCCCTCATGTCCACACCCGCATCGCTTCCGTATGCCTTCGTCGCCAAGATCGTCGCGGCCGATGGACAGCACGACGCGCTCGCCGATCTGCTCGCCGGCGCTGTCGCACTCGCCAACGAAGAAGTAGGAACGATTGTCTGGTTCGCGGCTAGGACCCATGCCGACACCTTCTGGATCTTCGATGCATTCCCCGACGAGGCCGCTCGCGACGCCCACGCCAACGGCGCCATCGTCGCAGCCCTGATGGCCAACCAGCACCTCCTCGGCGCAGCACCCGAGATCCTGGCGGCCGACGTCCTCGCGTCCAAGCTCCCGTAGTCCGCCAACGCACGAGACGATCGCGCCCCGCCGAGTCAGTCCGCAGATAGACGTCGAGGTCTCCCGACGATGGAGGTTCCTACGCCATCCATCCGAAAGACCTCGACGTGTCCGACGCTACCCCGCCGGCCGGCTTCGGCCGCCCTGACCTAACCGCCTTCGCTCGACTCGACGGCCTCGGTCTGAGCGTGATCGGCAACGACTTGAACCGGATCGTGCGGTCCTCGCGTGCCGCGTGGTGGAACCAGATCAGTGGTGCCGACGGTGCGGCAGCGAAGGCGCCGCTCGTGACACCGTGATCCGGCGGTTGGCCCACGAGCCGCTGGGCTGGCGACCGACCGTGCTGGAAGTTGTAGTGCGCCGCTACCGCTGTGCCGACTGCGGACACGTGTGGCGCCAAGACACCAGCGCCGCGGCGGAGCCACGCGCGAAGCTCTCGCGCACCGGGCTGCGGTGGGCGCTGGAAGGGATCGTGGTCGCACACCTCACCGTCGCCCGTGTCGCCGAGGGACTCGGGGCCGCGTGGGACACCGCCAACAACGCGGTCCTGGCCGAAGGCAAGCGGCTGCTGATCAACGACCCCACGCGGTTCGAGGGCGTGAAGGTCATTGGCGTCGATGAGCACGTCTGGCGCCACACCAGGCGTGGCGACAAGTACGTCACCGTGATCATCGACCTCACCCCGGTCCGCGATGGCGCCGGCCCAGCAAGGCTGCTGGACATGGTCGAGGGCCGGTCGAAGGCGGCGTTCAAGACCTGGCTCGCCGACCGCGACGACGCCTTCCGTGACGCGGTCGAGGTGGTCGCGATGGACGGCTTCACCGGGTTCAAGACCGCCGCTGCGGAGGAGATCCCGGACGCGGTCACGGTGATGGATCCCGTCCACGTCGTGCGCCTGGCCGGTGACGCCCTCGACAGGTGCCGGCGCCGGGTCCAACTCGCGATCCACGGGCACCGTGGGTTCAGGGACGATCCGCTCTACAAGTCGCGGCGCACGCTGCACACCGGCGCGGACCTGCTCACCGACAAGCAGAGCGACAGGCTACGCGCGCTGTTCGTTGATGACGCTCACGTCGAGGTCGAGGCGACCTGGGGTGTCTACCAGCGGATGATCGCCGCCTATCGCCACGAGGACCGGCAACGTGGCCGCGAGCTCATGGAGAAGCTGATCACCGACCTCAGCGCCGGCGTCCCCAAGGTGCTCACCGAGCTCACCACCCTGGGCCGGACCCTGAAGAAGCGAGCCGCCGACGTGCTCGCCTACTTCGAACGACCCGGCACCAGCAACGGGCCGACCGAGGCACTCAACGGACGGCTCGAACACCTGCGCGGCTCCGCACTCGGGTTCCGCAACCTGACCAACTACATCGCCCGAAGCCTGCTCGAGACCGGCGGCTTCAGACCCCAACTCCTACACCCCCGATTGGGATGAGCCCCTTTCCTGCCACCCGATAGCCTTCCCGCCACCCGACACCGTTCAACCGCTATCGGATGGCCGAAGCGCTATCGCAAGTTCAGTACCGCGCTTCGTCTCTTCCGGCCCACGGGCGGCAGGCAACCCGCCGCGTCAGCGCACGAAGTTGGGAACACCCGTCGAGTAGCGTGCATTCTCGGCGTGCTTGCGGTGAAGCGGGTTCAGCTCCGGAAGGTCATCGAGTGAGAACCACCGCACGTCCATGGACTCGTCGTCATTCACGCGCGCCTCACCGGAAAGGTACCGGCACCGGAACACCAGGCTCAGGAACCTGCAGACGTCGGAATTCGGGAAAATCACCGGCCCGACGACGTCGACACTCATCAGGTGCTCAACCTCAACTGACACGCCGGTCTCCTCCTGCACCTCACGGACAATGGCCGGGGCGGGTTCTTCGCCCGGCTCAATCATCCCGGTGATAAGGGTCCACTGGCCGGTGTCGGCTCGGCGTCCGAGCAGGACGCGGCCGTCGTCGTCATACACCACCGCCGCTGCTCCGGGAAGCCACAGCGGATCATGGCCGATCTTGGAACGCAGGTCCTGGACGAACTCGGGGATAGGCATATTCCTCAGCCTAGTGCGAGGACCAGTCCTGCCCCGACGATCATGAACGGCCCGAACGGGATGGCCGTCTTGGCGTTACCCCTCCGGCTGATGATGAGGAGAACACCCCACAGTCCGCCGAGGAGGAAGGCCGCGAAAGTGCCCCACAGCAGGAAGGACCAACCCACAAAGCCGAGATACAGGCCCAGCACCCCGGCAAGCTTCACATCACCGAAGCCCATACCGGCCGGGTAGATCAGGCGCAGGATGAAGTAGAACACCCACAGCACAGCGGCCCCGCCGGCAAGGGACACCAGCCGGCCCCAGTCCTGTGCCGCGAGCGCCGCAGCTATGAGCAGTACACCGGCCGCCGGGTAGGAGGGAAAGATGATCCGGTTGGGCAGCCGGTGGGTTCGGATATCGATGACGCTGAGCCAGATCCCGATCACCGCGAGCAGCGCCAGCGCAAGGGCGCACAGCCAGAACGCAACGGGCGCGGTGTCCCAGTACTCCCCCATCAGCGCCAGCATCTGCCTACCGTAACCGAATCCGGCGCCGGGAACTGAAACGCCTGGCTTACACTGTGGATATGTCCGCCTCAAGCGGTTTGAACCCGGCGAGCCTCTTCCGATCCCTCTGTCGTTCCTCGCCGTGGCGCTGGGAAACGGTACGGTTCTCCGTGTCCTGGATCAGCACCGACGGGGAGTCGGATCCGCTGCGCGCCTGGGTGCGCCGGCCGCAGGCACTGAGGGTTGAGACAGCTGAGGGAGCCCTCCTCCACAGCAGCACCGGCAACGAGCATTCCCGAGACTCGTTCTACGTCAGTGCGAGCAAGAGTTCCTGGCTCGTCGCCCCGAACCTCGTCAGCCCGGTCTACAACGAAACCGGGTACGTCCACCGCCGCCCCAAAGCCGCCTACGGGGAACCGGCGTTCGGTGACCCGCGTTGGTCCGCCATGCTTGACCCCGTGGAACTCGCGGGGGATGCTCCGGTGCCGTATGAGACGCCGTTCGCGAACCGCGTTGAACTCGAGGACATCAGCGAAGACGTCCACGAGGGCCGCCGTGTTCTCGCCGCCACCGCCACCCCGAACATCTCCTACCAGCCATTCACGCCGGGCCGCCCGCTCATTGGAACAGGCCGAACCCGGGTGCTGGTGGAAGTCGCCACAGCAATCTGCGTCTCAACAACAGCGCTCGACGGCGAACTCGCAGGCTGCGGCCACCGGCTGGCCATCAGTGGAGTGGATGAGTACATGGTTGATGATTTGTTCACCGACGCCCCACCCACGCTCACCGACGTACGCGACCACATTCCGTGGCAGGTCGGCTGACCCGCCACGGAACGCAAGCCCTAGATTTCGGCACCCTCCAGCAGGTCCGTCACCAGTGCGGCGATCGGCGAGCGCTCGGAACGCGTCAGCGTGATGTGACCGAACAACGGATGCCCCTTGAGCGTCTCGACGACGGCGGCAATGCCGTCATGCCGGCCCACCCGCAGATTGTCCCGCTGCGCTACGTCGTGAGTGAGGACAATCTTGGAGTTCTGCCCGATCCGGCTCATCACCGTGAGGAGCACGTTCTTCTCGAGCGACTGCGCCTCGTCCACGATCACAAAGGAATCATGGAGGGACCGGCCGCGGATATGGGTGAGCGGCAGGACCTCCAGCATGCCGCGGTCCATGACCTCCTCCACCACCTCCTGCGAGACCAGCGCCCCGAGGGTGTCGAAGACCGCCTGCGCCCAGGGGTTCATTTTCTCGCTCTCGCCGCCCGGCAGGTAGCCCAGCTCCTGGCCGCCCACGGCGTACAGCGGCCGGAACACCACCACCTTGCGGTGCTCCTGCCGCTCAAGGACAGCTTCGAGTCCGGCGCACAGCGCCAGTGCCGACTTTCCGGTGCCTGCACGCCCACCGAGGGACACGATGCCCACCTCGGGATCCATCAGCAGGTCAATGGCGAGCCGCTGTTCGGCGGACCGGCCATGCAGCCCGAAGACGTCGCGGTCCCCCCGGACCAGCCGCACCTGCTTGTCGGCGCCCACCCGGCCAAGGGCTGAACCCTTCCCGGAGTGGAGGATGACCCCAGTGTTTGCGGGCAGTTCCGCGGCGTCCGGCAGGAAGACGGGCTCATGCGCATAGAGGGTGTCGACGTCGTCGTCCAGGGTGTCCAGCTCCGCAACTCCCGTCCAGCCGGAATCCTTGACGAGCTCATTGCGGTACTCATCCGCCTGCAGCCCCATCGCGGAAGCCTTCACGCGCATCGGCAGGTCCTTGGACACCACCGTGACGTTGCGGCCCTCATCCGAGAGGTTCTTGGCCACGGCCAGGATCCGGGAGTCATTGTCGCCGCTGCGGAAGCCGACCGGCAGCACCTCGGTGGACACGTGATTGAGTTCCACCCGGAGCGTTCCGCCCTCGGTTCCCAGCGGAATAGCTTGATTCAGCCCGTTGTGCTGCACCCTCAGCTCATCCAGGAGCCGCAGGGCCTTGCGTGCGAAGAAGCCCAGCTCGGGATCGTGGCGTTTGCCTTCGAGTTCGGTGATCACCACGATCGGCAGGATCACCTCATGTTCCGCGAAGCGTGTGATGGCCCGCGGATCCGACAGCAGTACCGAGGTATCCAGGACGTAGCTGCGGCTGCCGAGACTCTCGACAGCAGAAAGGCCCGCCGCTGCGAGGAGTTGTTCGTCCTGCGCCGCCGGGCGGGCCTTGGTGTTGCTGGGCGTATCGGTTGCGGATCGCTGGGTTGTGCGAGATGTGGCCACTTCAACTCCACTTCCCCGGGCGAGGAACGCCCGAGAATAATCTAGGGCTTGGGTGAGGCGGGCCGGCCAGAAGGCCGCGCACGGCCTCCCCTTTTCAGAACCGGTGCTGGTGAGCACGGTGCCTGCATAGGTGGCCTCCCCGAACAGCCGGCGGGTGCCTGCTGTTGCAACAGACATTACGCCCGCGAACGACGACGACGGCACCGGCAATGCGTGCGTGTCGCGTGAATTTTGGGTGACGAAGTGCGGAAGGAATGTTATCCGCCGAAGCGGCGCTGCCGGCGTCCGTAATCGCGCAGCGCGCGAAGGAAATCGACCCGCCGGAAGTCCGGCCAGAGCGCCTCGCAGAAGTAGAATTCGCTGTACGCGCTCTGCCACATGAGGAAGCCGGAAAGCCGCAGCTCGCCCGAGGTGCGGATCACGAGGTCCGGGTCCGGCTGGCCGCGCGTATACAGGTACTCGGAAATCTGTCCGACCGACAGGTTCCCGGCGACATCGGCCAGCGATGCGCCCTCGGAGTCCGCGTGCATCAGCAGTTCCTTGACGGCGTCGACAATCTCACGGCGCCCGCCGTAACCGACTGCGACATTGACGTGCAGCCCTTCAATGCACGCGGTGCGTTCGGCGAGCTCAGTGACCTTGACCGCGAGGTGTTCCGGAAGGAGATCGAGAGCGCCGACCGGCTGGACGCGAACTGTCCGCGTTTCACCCAGGCGGTCGAGGGTGTTCCCGATGATGTCCAGAAGCTGCTCGATTTCCTCCGCCGAGCGGCTCATGTTGTCCGTGGACAGCATGTAGAGCGTGACCATTTCGACGCCGAGCTCCCGGCACCAGCCAAGGAACTCGAGGATCTTGTCCGCGCCGGCCTGATGGCCGTGCTGCGTCGGTGCGCCGGCGAGCTTAGCCCAGCGGCGGTTGCCGTCCACCATGACGCCGATGTGGTGGGGGATGCGGTCGGCTGCCAGTGACCGCTGGAGTTTGCGCTCGTAGAAGTTGTAGGCAAACGAGGGAAACATCACGGCAGCGCCCACCCGTCCTTCCGATCAGCTAGTGAGATTCAGTTCCTACCGTACCGGCACGAGCCCCGCTGTGTGGGGTGCGGCGGTTGTTACCCGTTAGTAACTTATGAGCCGGTCAGATAGAATTCGGGTCATGAGCCGACGCGTTTCTCCTCCAGCCGGTGCACCCAATCCTCGCCGGCAACCGGACGAATCGGCACCCGTTGACGGTCCTGTGGAATACGCCGTCGAACGCGCTGCAGACGCGCTGAACATCAAACCGAAGTGGCGGGGATGGATCCACCTCGGAGCCACTCCCCTGGCTATCGCCGCCGGGATCGTGCTTGTTGTCCTGGCACCCACTCCGGCAGGAAAAGTCACCTCCGCGATCTACGCGTTCACCGGTGTCCTGCTCTTCGGCGTGAGCGCCGTCTACCACCGCGGCAACTGGCAGCCCCGCACCAAGGCGGTGCTCAAACGTCTGGACCACACCAACATCATGCTGGTCATCGCTGGCAGCTATACGCCGCTTTCCTGGGCGCTGCTGCCGCAGGACAAAGCCACCTTCCTGCTCTGGCTGATCTGGTGCGGAGCCATTGCGGGCGTGCTGTTCCGCGTGCTGTGGGTCAATGCGCCGCGCTGGCTCTACGTGCCCATCTACATCGCCCTCGGCCTCGCGGCCCTACTGTTCCTGCCGGACTTCCTCGCCGCCAGCGTGCCTGCCACCGTGCTCATCCTGGTCGGCGGGGTGTTCTACATTGCCGGCGCCGTGATCTATGGGCTCAAACGGCCCAACCCCAGTCCGCACTGGTTCGGATTCCACGAACTATTCCACGCGTTCACCGTCGCAGCGTTCGCCGCCCACTTCATCGCCATCCTGATCGCGGTGCTCAACCCGCTTCGCTGAGCGGGCCGCTCAGCCGAAGCGTCGAAGCGGAGCAGGCCAGCCAAGGTTTAGGGCGCGTCCGGCCCATACTTGCCGCCGGGAGTACCGCGTTCAGCAGGACCTGTGGGCGGTGTCCGGGACGGCTCGTCCGCGGCCTCCGCCCGGCGCGCTTCCCCGCGATGCTCGAGCGGCCGACTCTGCCGAATCTCTTCCGCCTGCCGGGCTTCCCCTTCCTCAAGGAGTGCCATCTCCCGGTAGCGCACACGGCGGATCCTGCGGGTCATGTCACGGATCAGGAAGATCACTGCGATCACCAGGAAGAGAGTTGCCAGGAACCCGAGCAATCCGGGGGTTACATCGGCCGGATCAAGACCGGGGCGCAGTGAGGGTTCATCACCGGGCGCCGGGGTCACGGTTGCGGCCAGATTCAGCAGGGAGAGCACTCCAGAGCACCACTTTCACGAGGAGACATGGCATCGATGCCAACGGCAGGAATAACCACGAAATTATTCTATGCCCGCAAAGAAGTCCGTTTCAGGCAACTCCTGCGGTACACGGGAGGAGATCAGCGAGTAGTCCTCCCACGGCCAGACCTTGCGCTGCAGATCAGCGGAAACCGCAAAGAAGAAGCCGCCCGGTTCCACCTGCGTGCGGTGAGCCAGCAGTGCCCGCTCCCGGTGTTCGAAGAAGTCGCCGCAGTCGATCTGCGTTGTGGTGGGATGGGTTGGCCGCGCGGGCTGGTGGCCCTCGGCGTCCGCCTCCAGCCAGGCTGCAATCCGCTCTGCGTAGGGCGACTGCAGGCCTGCTTCCTCCAGTGCGAAGTGCAGGGCACGGAACCGCTCCGGATTGAACGCGCGGTCATAGTAGAGCTTCAGCGGATTCCACGGCTCGCCAAGACCGGCATAGCGGGACGGGTCCCCCGCCGCCTCGTACGCCTCAACCGCTACCCGGTGCGCCATGATGTGGTCTGGGTGCGGGTACCCGCCGTTCTCGTCATAGCTCAGGATCACGTGCGGCCGATACTCCCGGACCAGCTTCACCAGCGGCGCGGCTGCCCGCTCGAGAGGCTGCAGCGCGAAGCAACCGGGCGGCAGCGGCGGAAGCGGGTCCCCCTCCGGCAGTCCCGAGTCAACGAATCCTAGCCAGCGGTGTTCCACTCCGAGCGCCGCTGCTGCCTCAGCCATCTCCAGGCGCCGCAGGCCCGCGAGGTCGCGGGCCGCATGCGGCACGTCGGCCATCTGCGCATTCAGGATGTCGCCGCGCTCGCCGCCGGTGCAGGTGGCCACCATCACGGACACTCCGGCTGCGACGTAGCTGGCCATGGTGGCCGCGCCCTTGCTCGACTCGTCATCGGGGTGCGCATGCACCGCGAGAAGGCGGTAGCCGCCGTCGTTCTCTGGATTTCCTGAAGGAGTAGCTGGAATTTGCTCCGGGCTGGGCACTGAATGCTCCTGAATCTTTCCTGGTGTGACTAGGCAAGCGGCCCCGGTCAGGGCGCCGGCTGGAAAATGACGGAAATTCACCTACGCACCGGTTGGTAAACTTGGAACCGATGAGCACCGACCACGCGCCAGTACCAAGAGTAGCCAATCGCTACGGCGCCCCCAAGCCGCAGCGGCCCGCCACCGGGCTTGCTCGCCGGCACAAGCGCTGGCTGATCTGGTTCGCCCTGGCTTCAGCGGTGGTTGCCACGGGTGTTTTCAGTATCTTCGCCGGTACGCCGGAGGTTTCATCAAAGGACGTAGGCTTCAGCATTGAAGGCCCCGCCGTGGCCCGCGTGGACTATGAGGTCACCAAGGATCCGGGCGCCACGGCGCAGTGCGCTGTGCAGGTACTGAACCAGTCCTACGCCATCGTGGGCTGGACCGTGGTGACCATCCCGCCCACCAACTCCCAATCCGTTGACGGTGGCACCTCGTCCCACAGCACCACGGTCCGCACCGAGTCCCAGGGGGTCAGCGGCGGCGTCAACGCCTGCTGGCTCCTTGAGGAATCCTGATTGTCACTGATCCAGAATCCGCCCGGTTATTGGGTATTTGAAGCTTGCTGTCTATAATGGACTGATACGTTCCGCCCCGCCCCGCGGTTGGTTCCTACTGAAGTACTTCAGGAGAAGAGGCCATCACGCAGGCGGGGTCTTTGCTTGTAGATGCGCGCATCACGGCAAAGGCCGCAGCCGAATCCCGCTTGAGGGCTTCGACGTACCTAAGGAGATATCGTGTCCACCAACAGCGCATCCGTCGCCTGGCTCACCAAGGAGTCCTACGACCGCCTCAAGGCTGAGCTGGACCACCTGTCCGGCCCAGGCCGCACCGAGATCGTTTCCCGCATTGAGCAGGCCCGCTCTGAGGGTGACCTCAAGGAGAACGGCGGCTACCACGCAGCCAAGGAAGAGCAGGGCAAGGCCGAGGCCCGCATCCGGCAGCTGACCGAACTGCTGAACAACGCACACGTGGGCGAGTCCCCTGCAGATGACGGCATTGTTGAGCCGGGCATGCTGGTCGAGGCGAACATCGCCGGAGACAAGGAGACCTTCCTCCTGGGCAGCCGGGAAGTTGCCGGGGACACGGATCTCAACGTCTACAGCGAGAGGTCCCCGCTGGGCGCAGCGATCCAGGGTCACAAGGCCGGAGACACCGTGAAGTACACCGCGCCCAACGGCAAGGAAATCACCGTCGAGGTCCTGTCGGCTAAGCCCTACGCGGGCTAGCTGTGCTTCTCAACTAGCGCTGAGGCGGTCGGTCCCTGACGGGGCCGGCCGCCGCTTCAGTATCAGCGCAGCCAGTACTCCGCCGAGAGCCCCGAAGAGGTGGGCCTGCCAGGAGATGTTCGAACCGAACTGCGGCAGCACGCCCCAGAGGAGCGAGCCGTACATCAGGAAGAGCAGCCCGGCGAGCAGGATCTGCTTCCAGTCCCGGTTGTAGAAGCCGCGGACCAGCAGGTGGGCAAACAGGCCGAAGACCAGCCCGGACGCACCGATGGTCACTCCGCCGCCGAAGATCCACACGCCCAGCCCGGAGGCCAGCCAGCTTGCCCCGACTGCCACGGCGAAACGCCGGGCGCCCTCCAGGAACGCCAGAAACCCCAGGACCAGCAGCGGCAGCGTATTGCTGAACAGGTGTCCGGCATCCGCGTGCAGCAGCGGCGCGAACAGCACGCCGTCCAGCCCCTCCACTTCCCGCGGCACAATGCCCAGCAGCCGGATCAGGAAGAAACCGGTGGCCGTGTTGACCAGATGCACAATCCACAGCAGGGCAGCGAAGCCGACGACAGTCGTTAACGCACCCCGCGCCCGCTTTGCCAGCATGTCAGCCCTGGATGACGACGGGTTGGAAGCCCTCTGCCCGCAGGTTGTTCAGCACCTGCTCGCAGTGTTCCTCGCCCTTCGTCTCCATGTTGATGGTGATCGCCACGTCCCCCATGCTGATCGAGCCACCCACCCGCGTGTGATCCACACCGGTCACGTTGGCGTCAGACTCCGCAATGATGCGGGAAATGGTGGCCAGCGAACCGGGCCGGTCATCGAGCAGCATCCGCACCACCAGATACCTGCCTGCAGCAGCGAGGCCGCGCTGGATGACCTTGAGCATCAGCATGGGGTCAATGTTGCCGCCGGAAAGCACGACGACGGTGTTCCCCGGGTTGGCCCCGTTTTCCGTCAGTTTTCCATCCAACAGTGCCGCGACGCCCACCGCGCCGGCCGGCTCCACCACCATCTTGGAGCGCTCCAGCAGGAAGATCAGCGCGCGGGCAAGGGAATCCTCGCTCACCGTGACAACGTCGTCGACGAGTTCGCGGATGATCGAGAACGGAAGCTGCCCCGGCCGGCCCACGGCAATGCCGTCCGCAATCGTGGAAACCTTCTGCAGCGGCACGAGGGCGTCCGCTGCGAGCGACGGCGGATAGGCGGCTGCGTTCTCCGCCTGCACGCCGATCACGCGGATCTCCCGGCCCAGCTCCCTGGCACGGGCCTTGACGGCAACTGAGACGCCTGCCAGCAGCCCGCCGCCGCCAACCCCCATGAGGATGGTGTCAACGTCCGGAACCTGCTCGAGGATTTCGAGGCCGATTGTCCCCTGCCCGGCCACCACGTCCACGTTGTCGAACGGGTGGACAAAGACAGCACCGTGCTCATCCGCGTACCGTTTTGCCTCGGTCAGTGCTTCATCCACGTTGTGCCCGTGGAGCACCACCTCCGCACCATGCCCGCGGGTTGCCGCGAGCTTCGGCAGCGCCACACCGAGAGGCATGTAAATGCGTGCCTTGATGCCAAGCCGGGCGGCTGCCACAGCCACGCCCTGGGCATGGTTGCCGGCCGATGCCGCGACGACGCCGCGTGCCCGCTCCTCCGCGGAAAGCCTGGCCATCCGCGTGTAGGCGCCGCGCACCTTGAAGGAACCTGCGCGCTGCAGGTTCTCGCATTTGAGCGAAACCCTGGCACCGGTCAGCCTGCCAAGTGCGCGGGAGTCTTCGATCGGCGTGTACGCAATGACGCCGTCGAGCATTTTCTGAGCTTCGAGGACGTCCTCGAGGGTCACTGCCAGCTGGGCGAGATCCGTGGTCACGTTGACGCTTCTTTCGTGGAGGGTTCCGGCCCAAGTGGTTCACCGGATGAGTAGGGTGCAGGGACAGAGCCCGGGCCGGGGTGTCCCGCGGGCGCACCGAGGGCAGGATCCGTCTCCCAGGTGCGGCCCGCTATATAACGAACAACCGTGTTGAGGATCGCCAACAGCGGTACGGAAAACAAGGCGCCGGCAACGCCGGCAACGAGGGAACCGCCCGCAACCGCCAGCACCACTGCGAGGGGGTGCAGCGAGACGGCGCGGCCCATGACGAACGGCTGCAGGATATGCCCTTCCACCTGCTGCACCAGCAGCACGATGGCGAGCATCACCAGTGCGTTGACCCATCCATTGGCCACCAGGGCCAGCAGGACAGCCACCATGCCGGTGAAGAGCGCGCCGAGAATGGGTATGAACGAACCCAGGAAGACCAAAACCGTCAACGGAAGAACGAGCGGCACGCCAATGATGGCGGCTCCCAGACCGATTCCGACAGCGTCAATGAAAGCAACGAGGATCTGCACCCGGACGTAGTTGGCCATCGAGGTCCAGCCCTGGCGGCCGGCACCCGCGATCGCCGCCCGGGCCCGCCGCGGTGCGAGGCCGGCGATGAAGCGCCAGATGGTGTCGCCGTCGTGCAGGAAGAAGATCAGCGCAAACACCGTGAGCAGCAGTCCGGCCAGAAAGTAGCCGGCACCGGATCCGAAGGAGAGCGCTCCGCTGACAATCACCCCGCTGTTGTTGTCCACAGCATTGGCGACTTCCTCGATGAAGCCGTCAATCTGTGACGAGGTGAGGTCCAGTGGACCGTCGGAAAGCCACTCCTGCACCTGCTCGATACCCGCCAGCGCCTCATCCCAGAGTGAAGCGAACCCGACGGCGAGCTGCTGCCCGACCAGGGAAAGGGTGGCGGCCACGGCGAGCAGGAATCCGAGAACGATGACGGAAACGGCGATTCCCCCCGGCACTTTGCGTGCGCGCAGGAAGGTCACCGCCGGCAGCAGCAGACTCGAAAGAAGGCCCGCGATCATCAGGGGAATGACCAGCAGTGAAATCTGGCTCATCAGCCACAGCACCGCAGCGGATACCACAAGAATCAGGCCGACGCGCCACGCCCAGGCCGCCCCGATCCTCAACGCATAGGGGACATCCTCGCCGGCAGACCGGCCCGAGGGCGCAACAAAGCCGTTCGAGAAGGACTGCTGCGTTTTCCGCCGCGAAGGACGCGTCATGCCTCAATCTTTTCACAACCGTCTGACAGAACCATTTTCGGCCAACTGTTTGAATTTGTTCGAACCGTTGTATTTTGTTAAGTGTCTTTTCTTCCGCCAACCTACGGAGTCCGCTGATGCTCGCTGCCGACCGGCATGCTGCCATTCTTGCGAAGCTCGGCGTGCGGCGGACGGTCCGCGTCGGCGAGCTTGCCGAGGCCTTGGGGGTCTCGGAAATGACCATCCGGCGGGACATCGACGTGCTCGATTCCGCCGGCGCACTGCGCAAGGTCCACGGCGGCGCAGCATCCCGGACCGCGCTCAGTGCAATCGAACCCGGATTCGGTGTCAACGCAGACCAGCGCATCGAGGCCAAGGAGTCCATTGCCGCAACGGCGGCAGCCCTCATCCAACCGGGCATGACCGTGGCGCTCACCGGCGGAACCACCACCTACCGCCTGGTCGAGCACATCTCCGGGCCCCTGACCATCCTTACCAATTCCCTGCCCGCCGCCGAGAAGCTGCACCGGGCTGCAACACCTGGCGTGACCGTCCTGCTGACCGGCGGTGAGCGCTCCCCTTCCGAAGCGCTGGTAGGGCCCATTGCCGCAGCCACCGTCCGGTCCTTCAACGTGGACCTGTGCTTCATGGGTGCCCACGGCGTGGACGCCCAGGCCGGGATCACCACCCCCAATCTTGCCGAGGCAGACACAAACCTTGCATTTGCCGAGCAGTGCGGCCGGCTGATCGTTCTGGCTGACTCCACCAAGTTCGGCACGGTGAGCCTTGCCCGCATCACCGGGATCGAGCGGGTGCACTGCATTGTGACCGACTCCGAGCCGGATGACCCGCGCTATGCCCGGACAACGAGCATCCTCACTCCCCCAACCGGCCCATCCCCCAAACCCCAGGACACCCCATGACCCAGGTAACCCCCACCCGCTTATCCGACGGACGCGAGCTGATCTATTTCGACGCCAGCGAGGAGGCGGCGGCGCTGCACCGCGACCCTGCCGCCGTCGCCGATTCCCGTGGTCTCCCGCCCCGCGGCGGTACGGGAGACGTACGCTACGACCCCCTGACCGGCGAATGGACGGCCGTGGCCGCACACCGGCAGACGCGCACCCACCTGCCCCCCGCGGACCAGTGTCCACTGTGCCCCTCCACAGCCGGCAACCTGTCCGAAGTTCCCGCCTCCGACTACGAGGTTGTGGTTTTTGAGAACCGCTTTTCCTCCTTTGGACCCGCGCTCGGTGAGCTGCCGGACCTCCAGCCCGCCAGCACAGGCTGGGGCACGACGACGACGGCCTTCGGACGGTGCGAAGTGGTCGTGTTCGATTCCTCCCACGAGGGCTCCTTCGGGTCCTTGCCGCCGGAGCGGGCTCGCACCGTC
This sequence comes from Arthrobacter parietis, assembly GCF_039530425.1. Classification (NCBI taxonomy): domain Bacteria; kingdom Bacillati; phylum Actinomycetota; class Actinomycetes; order Micrococcales; family Micrococcaceae; genus Arthrobacter; species Arthrobacter parietis. The sequence continues at coordinate 80,564 of NZ_BAAAON010000003.1, forward strand.
GTCGAAGCGTGGGCACACCGGACCGAAGCGTTGTCCGCAATGGAAGGCATCCGGCAGGTTTTCCCGTTCGAGAACCGCGGCGCGGACATCGGAGTGACCCTGCTGCATCCGCATGGGCAGATCTACGCCTATCCGTTCGTTCCGCCTCGCGCGGCGCTAATGGGCCAGGCTGCCCGGCGCTATTTTGACGCCGTCGACGGGCGCGGCACCCTGATGGGCTCCGTGCTGAAGTCCGAGCGTGAATCCGGCGAGCGCATGGTGCTTGAAGGCGCACACTTCAGTGCCTACGTGCCGTTCGCTGCACGCTGGCCGCTGGAAGTGCACCTGGTGCCGCACCGTCACGTTCCCGATATTGCCGCACTGACCGGCGAGGAAAAGGACGAGCTGACCACGCTGTACCTCGACCTGCTGGCCCGCGTGGACGGCATCTACAGCACCCCCACCCCCTACATTGCCGCGTGGCATCAGGCGCCCCTGATTCCTGACCTGCGCGAGGCCGGCTACCTTCACCTGCAGCTGACTTCTCCCCGCAGGGCTGAGGATAAGCTGAAGTTCCTCGCCGGCTCGGAAGCAGCAATGGGTGCTTTCATCAACGACACCACTCCGGAGCAGGTTGCCGCCACCCTGCGCGCCGCAACACCAGCAGGGAAGGTAACAGCATGACTCTCGTTCAGCAGTTTGAGGATCGCTTCGGGCACTCACCCCTCGGCGTTTGGGCAGCTCCCGGCCGCGTCAACGTGATCGGTGAGCACACCGATTACAACGACGGGTTTGTGCTGCCGTTTGCGATCGACCGAGCCACGCAGGTGGCAGCTTCCGTCCGGGAAGACTCCACCGTCCGGGTCAGTTCGACCTTCTCCAGCTCCGGCTCCGGCTCCGGCTCCGGCTCCGGCGAGGTCATCATCAGCGATCTGGATGAACTGGCTGCCGGCGACGTCGAAGGCTGGGCTGCCTACCCGGTGGGCGTTCTGTGGGCCCTGCGGCAGGCGGGCCATTCGGTCATGGGCATGGACCTGCTGATTGACTCGCAAGTTCCGGTTGGAGCCGGCCTGTCTTCCTCCGCCGCCATCGAGTGCGCAGTGGCGGTCGCCGCCAATGAGCTGTACGGGCTCGGTCTCAGCGGCTCGGACCTCGCGCTCATCGGGCAACGCGCCGAAAACGAGATGGTCGGCGCGCCCACCGGCCTGATGGACCAGTCCGCGTCGCTGCTGGGCAAGCTCGGACACGCGGTGTTCCTGGACTGCCGTACGCAGCACGCCGAGCTAGTTCCCCTGCCGTTGCAGGAGAACGGTTTGGCCCTCCTAGTCATCGACACCCGGGTAAGTCACTCCCATGCAACCGGCGGCTACGCATCACGCCGTCGTGCCTGTGAAGTCGGTGCCGATGTCATGGGCGTTCCGGCGCTGCGCGACCTCAGCGAAGAGGACCTCGAGGAGGCATCCGGCCTGCTGGACGAGGAGACGTTCCGGCGGGTACGGCACGTCGTCACGGAGAACGCCCGGGTGCAGGCCGCCGTCGAGCTTCTCCGTAACGAAGGACCACGGGCGATTGCGCCGTTGCTGGATGCGAGCCACGTCTCCATGCGGGACGATTTTGAGATCTCCTGTGCTGAGCTGGACCTCGCCGTTGAATCGTCCCGCAAGGCCGGTGCACTGGGTTCCCGCATGACGGGCGGCGGCTTCGGCGGCTCGGCCATTGCGCTGGTTCAACTGGCGGATCTGGACCGCGTCGGCGCAGCAGTGATGGCGGCCTTTGCCGCAGCGGGTTTCACCGAACCGGCCATCTTCGCGGTGTCCCCGGCGGACGGAGCCGGCCGGGTTTCCTGAGGTTTCTCCGCCACCGCCACCCAACCACCCCAGGAAGATTTGCGCAGGTCCGGTGGGTTCAGCGGCGCTGAACCCACC
>NZ_BAAAON010000003.1:82577-90649 GCF_039530425.1 Arthrobacter parietis
AGTCAGAGCGCTGTGTCGTTTACTCGCTGCCACGCAGGATCGCGATGAGGCGGAGGAACTCGATGTACAGCCACACGAGAGTGACTGTCAGACCGAATGCTGCCGTCCAGGAGTACTTGCGCGGTGCACCGTTGCGGACGCCTTCGCTGATCATCGTGAAGTCGATGACCAGGGAGAAAGCGGCGAGACCAATGGCGAAAAGACCGATGACGATGCCGAACGGAATTCCGTTTTCGAATCCGAACATCCCCTGGGTGCCCGGGATTCCCTCGCTGCGGACGCCGAACATTCCATCAGTCGCGCCGAAGATCATCAGGCCGAGGTTCACAAGACTGAACAGCGCGTAGCCGATGATCATGACCATGAAGATCTTCATGGCCTTGGGAGTCGCGCGTACCTTGCCGCTCCTGAAGAGCAGCAGCGTCACCGCGAACACCGACAGCGTACCGATCAGCGCCTGCATCGCGATGTTCGGGAACATTGCCTCGAGGAACATGGTGATGCCGCCGAGGAACAGGCCCTCAAGGAACCCGTAGCCAAGAATCAGCGCAGGCACCGGCTCGCGCTTGAAGGAGTTGACCAGGCCCAGCACGAAGCCGCCGATCAGACCGACAATCATCAGCAGCGGCGCCAGCGAGGGGAACAGGAACACCGGAACAGCGGCGCCGACCAACACCATGCCGATCGTGGCAACGGTCTTGACGATGACGTCGTCGAACGTCATGCGCCCCGTATCCGCAGGACCTGCCGAAGGCTGATTGTAGAGGTGCTCCAGCTGCTGCTGGTTCATAGCCGTTTGACCGGCCAAAGCTGTGGAACCGTACGCTGCCGAATTGTTGCCGCGGGCAGCGGTACGGAAGTTCTTACCGTTGAAAACCGGGTTTCCGCCGATTGCCATTGTGATGTAGTCCTCCATCTGGGGGCTGAGATTGTTCAACCCTACCAATATCAACGGATTCCACGCCGTTTTGTTCCTGAACCGCCCAGCCGGCTCTACCCGCGGCTGGAGAGCGCCAACGGTAGACTGTCGGCGTGCCAAACCTCCCTGCAGCGAAAGCTCCCCTGCCCGACGCACTGCCGCTGAAGATGCTGCACGACCGCCTCCTGGTCATCCTGGACAAAGACAGCAGCGAGCGGCGCTCGTCGTCGGGCATTGTCATTCCCGCCACCGCGGTGATGGGTAAGCGGCTCGCGTGGGCAGATGTGGCCGCGGCCGGACCCAGCGTCCGGCAGGTTTCGCGCGGTGACCGCGTGCTGTTCGACCCTGAAGAGAAATCCGAGGTCGACGTCGGCGGCACCGACTACATCCTCCTGCGCGAACGGGACGTCCATGCGGTGGCGCAACCAGAGACCGACGACGCCGGCACCGGCCTCTACCTCTAGCCACACCCTGGCGCCGGCCCAGTTTCCTCGCTCGAAGGCGTTCGCGCTACCCGCCGGTAGTCTCCGCCGAACAGTTGTTATGCAATTGCTATCTGGCAGGCCCCGTATGGCAAAAAGTGGTAACACAGCGCAGGTAACATAATCTCCACACTGAGTGACTTCGATCACAGGCTGTAAGGCCGTCGTACCTCGACGGACAAGCCACCATCGTGGAGGTTCATAACTTGATAACCAAGCCGACGCCGGCATGGCGCAGGAGGCTACTGATCCTGATTGCCGGCCTCATGGCCGCATGCTTCATGAGCGCACCCGCTGCAGGAGCATCAGCCTCCGTTGCTGCACCTGTCATGAACATGCAGACCCCCGCCTCCGTCCAGGCCGGGGAATTCCAAAACAGGATCAGCGGCGTGCTGCGCAACGCCGAGGGTCCGCTTGCAGACGTCCGCATCACGGTCACCGGTGAGGGTTTCGAAGGCGAAACCACCTCCGATGAAAACGGCCGCTGGGTTGTTGAGGTCGAGGAGCAGGGTGCCTACGAGGTGGAACTCGATGAGTCCACCCTCCCCGAGGGAGCCGCTCTGGCCGAAGGCCAGGAGAACCCCCGCACCGTTACCTTCGCCGGAACCACAAACATCACCACGCTCTTCCTGTTCGGTGAGGGCATTGTGCTGGAAACCACGAGTTTCTGGAACGTCTTCGCCGACCGCGCTGTGGCCGGCCTCAGCTTCGGCCTTCTCCTGGCACTGAGCGCGGTCGGGCTCTCACTGATCTTCGGCACCACCGGACTCACCAACTTCGCCCACGGAGAGATGGTCACGGCGGGGGCGGTACTGACCTTCGCCTTCGCGGCCATCGGGCTGCCGGCGTTCCTCGCAATCGTCCTAGCCGTCATCGCAGGAGGTGCGCTGGGCTATGTCCAGGACGCGGGCCTCTGGAAGCCGCTGAGGAAACGGGGCTCCGGGCTCATCCCGATGATGATCGTCAGCATCGGTCTCGCCCTGGCCCTGCGCTACATCATCCAGTTCTTCTTCGGCGGTGCAACGCAGCAACTTCCAGGCGCACAGGGCCGCATCCTCGACTTCGGGCCGGTATCCATCTCGCAGAACAACCTGACGTCGCTGATCACCAGCCTCGTTGTCATCCTGCTCATCGCGTTCCTGCTCCTGCGTACGCGCATCGGCAAGGCAACCCGGGCGGTCGCTGACAACCCGGCGCTGGCAGCTGCATCAGGAATCGACGTCGACCGCGTTATCCGGCTGGTCTGGGTTGTCGGCGGAGCACTCGCGGCCCTCGGCGGCATCCTCTGGGCCTACTACCGCCCCGGTGTCTCCTTCAATATGGGCCAGCAGATCCTGCTGCTGATCTTCGCGGGCGTGGTCCTCGGCGGGCTGGGTACAGTCTTCGGCGCCCTTGTCGGCTCGCTTATCGTTGGCCTCTTCGTCGAAGTGTCCACCATCTGGCTGGAGGCTGACCTCAAGTACGTCGGCGCTCTGCTCATCATGATCATTGTTCTTCTCTTCAAGCCAGAGGGCATCCTCGGCCGTCGAGAGCGCGTAGGTTAGGGGCCACCTGAAATGGACTTCGGAAATATTCTTGCCCTCGCCTTCGGCGAGATCATCAGCCCGACGACGGCGGCCTACGCGCTGGCGGCGCTCGGTCTCGCAGTGCACTTTGGCTATACCGGGCTGCTCAACTTCGGCCAGGCAGGTTTCATGGCGGTCGGCGCGTACGGCTTCGCTATCCCGACCCTCAGTTTCGGTGCGCCGCTTCCGGTCGCAGTACTGATAGCGCTGCTGGCTTCAGTGGTCTTCGCGATCCTGCTCGGCATTCCCACCCTGCGCCTGCGCGCAGATTACCTTGCCATCGTGACCATCGCTGCAGCGGAAATCATCCGCTATGTGGTGACGACCAACAGCCTCACGAACGTCACCGGCTCAGCCAACGGCCTCGCCGGAGGTTTCGAGAACGGGTTCTTCGCGCTGAACCCGTTCCCCGAGGGTGCCTACAACATCGGTCCGGTCGGCATGAACGCGGACGGGCTTTTCATCCGGGTGGTGGGCTGGACGATCGTTGCCCTGGCCTGCCTGTCCGTGTGGCTGCTCATGCGCAGTCCGTGGGGACGGGTGCTGAAGGGTATCCGCGAAGACGAGAACGCTGTGCGTTCCCTCGGCAAGAACGTCTACGCGTACAAGATGCAGGCGCTGATCATCGGTGGTCTGATGGGCACGGTTGCGGGGATGATCTTCACCATCCCCCGCGGCGCCGTGCAGCCGGCGAACTACGCGACGGAGCTCACGTTCTTCCTCTACACCGTGCTGCTGCTCGGCGGCATGGCCACCGTGCTCGGCCCGGTCATCGGCGCAATGATCTTCTGGGTGGTCCTCTCCCTCACCCAGAGCCTGCTCTTCGGCGCCATCGAGACCGGCGCCATCACATTCCTCACCAACGTCCAGGCCGGTCAGCTCCGGTACATCCTGGTGGGTGTTGCGCTCATGCTGCTCATGATTTTCAGGCCGCAGGGCGTACTCGGCAACAAAAAGGAGTTGGCGTTCGCATGAGTGAACCCACGGCGGAACCGACACCGCAACCCCCAGCAAAGCCAGGCGGACGGCGCGCAGCATATGTCGTTTCCGGCTCAGCCCAATCGCCAGCCGGGTCCATGCCCGGGCCCGCGGCGGATGGCATTGACTACATGACTGATTCACGGCCCATCACCGACGACACCCCCGGCCCGGGCTGCCGCAAGCGCGATCCGATCGTCACGGCGAAGAACGTCACCCGGAGCTTCGGAGGCGTCAACGCCGTCGATGTTGAGTACCTCGAGATCCCGCGGAACAAGATCACCGCGCTCATCGGCCCCAATGGCGCAGGCAAGACGACCCTGTTCAATCTGCTCACCGGGTTTGATTCGCCGCAGAGCGGGGAATGGACGTTCGACGGCCAGCCCCTGGCCGGCGTCGCGCCCTACAAAGTGGCGCGTCTCGGCATGGTCCGCACGTTTCAGCTGACCAAAATCATGGGCAAGCTCACCGTCATGGAAAACATGCGCCTCGGCGCTACAGACCAGCCGGGTGAGAGCCTCGCGCGAGCCCTCTTCAAGGGCCTGTGGGGCGGCCGCGAGAAGGAGATCACCGGCCAGGCCGAGGTCCTGCTGAAGAAATTCAAGCTGGATGCCAAGACTGACGACTACGCCGCCTCCCTCTCCGGCGGGCAGCGCAAGCTGCTGGAGATGGCACGGGCCCTGATGGTCAAGCCGCGCCTGGTGATGCTTGACGAGCCGATGGCAGGCGTGAACCCGGCACTCACCCAGTCCCTGCTTGACCACATCAAGAACCTGAAGGCAGAGGGCATGAGTGTCCTGTTCGTCGAACATGACATGCACATGGTCCGGCACGTTGCGGACTGGGTGGTGGTCATGGCGGAAGGCCGCGTGGTCGCGGAGGGAACTCCCGACGTCGTCATGAAGGATCCGGCGGTCATCGACGCCTATCTCGGTGCTCACCACGACGTCGACCTCGGCGACTCCCACGGCGTGGAAAAGCTCGAGGCCGAGCTTTCCCACGACGAGGAGTCTGTGGTGGGAACAGAGAATGCGGGGCTCCTGGACCACGCCAGAATCACCGAGCTTGAGGGCACCGCCCGAGACACTGGAACAGAGGAGAAGCGGCCATGAGCGAAGCAGCGGGAACCGCAGGATCACAGCGCGCCCACGGCGCGGAGTCAGTGCCCGGCAAGTCCGTCGTGAAGGTCACCGATCTGGTGGCCGGCTACCTGCCCGGCGTCAACATCCTGAACGGTTGCTCAATCGAAGCGCGGTCGGGTGAACTGATCGGGATTATCGGTCCCAACGGCGCAGGGAAGTCGACTCTCCTGAAGGCAATGTTCGGCCTTGTGAAAGTGCACTCCGGCACCGTAGTGGTGCGTGACCAGGACATCACCGGCCTGAAAGCCAACAAGCTGGTCAGCAAGGGTGTGGGATTTGTCCCACAGAACAATAACGTCTTCGCCACCCTGACCATCGAAGAGAACCTTCAGATGGGCATGTACCAGCGGCCCAAGGACTTCAAGGAACGCTTCGACTTTGTCACCGGCCTCTTCCCGGAGCTCGGCAAGCGGCGCGCCCAGCGCGCCGGGTCTCTCTCGGGTGGTGAACGGCAGATGGTGGCCATGGGCAGGGCACTCATGATGGAACCGGCCGTGCTACTCCTTGACGAGCCGTCCGCCGGTCTCTCCCCCGTCAAACAGGATGAGACGTTCCTCCGTGTCCATGAAATCAACCGGGCCGGCGTCTCGGTCATCATGGTGGAGCAGAACGCCAGGCGGTGCCTGCAGATCTGCGACCGCGCCTACGTCCTCGACCAGGGCAAGGACGCCTACACCGGCACCGGACGCGAGCTCATGAAGGACCCCAAGGTTATCCAGCTTTATCTCGGGACGCTCGCCGACACCGCGTAGCTCACGCCAGTAGAGGCCCTCTCCGTCCAGGAGGGGGCCTCAGCTGCGTTAAGGGCCCGCCCACACGCAGAAGAACCCCTCTCAGGCTGGGAGGGGTTCTTCTGTACTGTGCGAGTGAATCAGGTGGTGCGGTTAGAGCTGTCCTGCCTCGGAACGGTAAGGCTGCGGAACATTGTCCGCGTCGAACTCGTAGATACCGATGAAGGCTTCGGTCGGATCACCGTTCTCGTCGAACGTGATCGGGCCGGAGATGCCCTGGTAATCGATATCCTCGCCGTTGCGCTGGAGGGTGATGCAGCCTGCGTAGTCGAAGCACTCAGTGCCCTCCTTGGACACTGCCTCGAGTTCAGCTGCGATTGCTGCTCCGTCAATGCTTCCCGCTGCATCTGCGGCGAGGGCAATGAGGTTCACGGCATCGTAGCTTTCACCTGCGTAGTTCCAGACGTTCAGGTTCGGGTCGATACCGGCCAGCGCCTCCTTGAACTGGTCGCCTGCGAAGGAACCGGGCTGGGTGCCCTGTGCGCCTTCGAGAGTGCCGGGATCGAGATCCTCGCTGTAGTCGGCGGTGTTGCCGTCCACGAAGAACATCGATCCTGGGTCAACACCCTGACCGGTCATCAGCGGGATGATGCTGTTGGCCTGGTCGAAGCTGATAACCACGTAGGCGTCAGGCTCGGCTGCCACGAGGGCGTCCACCTGGCTGCTGAACTGCGAGTCACCCTCATTGAACATTTCCTCGGCGACGACCTGACCGCCGGCGCTCTCAACTGTTTCCTTGATACTGGCCTGGAGACCGGTGCCGTACGCATCGTTGAGTACGATCATGCCGACGGTCTGTGCACCACAGGCCATGATGTAGTTGCCGAGCACGCGGCCCTGCAGGACGTCGGAGGGAGCGGTCCGCCAGTAGAGCCCGTTGTCATCCCAGTCGGTGAAGTCCGGAGAGGTGTTCGCGGGCGACATCTGAACTACGCCTGCGCCGGTGATCTGGTTGATCACCGTCTGCGATACGCCGGACGACGCCGCGCCGACAATCGCACTGACATCCTGGGACAGGAGGTCGGTCACGGACTGCGTTGCAATGTCAGTGGTCGTGTCACCGGAATCGCGGTGGATGATCTCGATGTCCTGGCCGAGCACGCCGCCGGACTCGTTGATCTCCTGTGCCGCGAGGTTAACGCCTGCAATTTCGGGAGGACCGAGGAATGCGAGCGCGCCCGTTGTGGGCAGGAGGGATCCGAGCACCAAGGGAGATTCGGAAGTGGTTTCCGCCTCAGGTACTGCACTCGGATCGCCCTTTTCGCCGGGCTCGGGGGCTGCGCCGCCCTGACTCTCGGGACAGGTGAGTCCCGACGCTGCCGCTGCCGAGGCTGTCTCGTCCGAAGGTGAGGCGCCGTCACCTTCGGGGGTGGGATTTCCACCGCAGGCAGATGCGAAAAGTGCGACTCCCAGACTCAGGGCCGCAATCTTCGCTGCGCGCGGAGCATTCTCCCCGATGCTGAACCGCGCGGAGTTACGTGTTGCTGTCATGAAATTTATCTCCTCGATCGAAAGACTCGATCAGCCTTTGATGCGATCTCCAGGTGTTCCTGGTATGTGAAAAAGCTAGTGCAAAAACGTGTGCAAGATAAGCAAATCTGGTTACATCCTTGTAACGCTCGTCACAGGGGTCTTGACTAGCCTTCCAGCGGCATCGATCGAACGTGTGCGCGGCTCGCGTATTCTTGATGGGATGCTCTGGTGGACTCCCTGCCGGGACGTCCGTCGGAAGTTACGCCCCAGTAGCCCAATGGCAGAGGCAGGAGACTTAAAATCTTCACAGTGTGGGTTCGAGTCCCACCTGGGGCACCATCGGCGATGCCGCGCAGTCAGCTCTCTTCAGTCCCGAAGTACAGGTGTTTGTGCAGCCGGCAGCCAGGGTTGAACGGTGCACTGCACGAGAAACATCCGTCAGCCTCCAGGTAGTCCCGGATGGACATGGTGCACCGGCACACACCGCACAAGATTGCATCCGTGCCGTACTCCCCCGGTGGCCAGACCTCGGCGGCGTGGTCTGCCGTCTCCGCATGGCACAGATGGCAGGGGTAAAACTCGCCGCAGCACCTGAACCGGATGGCAACGATGTCCAGGTCCGTCCGGTAATGCACGCAGCGCGTTTGATCATCAACCGCACGCCCCAGCACCTTCCTCACGATCGTGAACTATAGCTGCTTAAACGACGACGGGGGGACCCG
>NZ_BAAAON010000003.1:90776-210984 GCF_039530425.1 Arthrobacter parietis
TTGTCCAGCGAGGGCGTCTCCTGCTTCTTCGGCGGAGGAGTGGCAGCCTCACGGAACTGGCGGCGTGGAGTCTGCAGATCCATCAGCTGGGTGGTGTCACGCCCGAAGACGAAACCGAGCACCCAGTTGCCCACTACGCGGGCCTTGCGCTCGAACATGGGCATTGCCATGCCGTGGTAGCCGCGGTGTGCAAGCCACGCGGGCAGTCCGCGCATGCCGAAGCCCATGATGTTGGCTACGCCCTTGTACTGGCCGAACCCGGCAACCGCACCGAGGTTCTTGTGCCTGTATTCACGGACGCGGCCCACGCCGTAGCGCTCAGCGTAGATGTTGTCGGCGAGAAGCTTGGCCTGCCGCACAGCGTGCTGCGCGTTCGGGACGCAGAAACCGCCCACGCCGCCGCCGGAGAGATCGGGCACTGCGGAAACGTCACCGGCCGCCCAGGCGCCGTCCAGCGGGCCATCGTCGCCGGTGATGCGCAGTTCAGCGCTGGCGCGGACGCGGCCGCGCTCGTCAATCGGGAAATCGGTGTTGCGGACCACGGGGTTGGCCTGCACGCCGGCAGTCCATACGAGGGTGTCTGTCTCGAATTCATCCGCCGGGGATTTGTCCGGCATATTGATGAGCTTCAGCTTGCCGTCCTTGGCGCTGGCCAGCGAGGTGTTCAGCTTGACCTGCACGCCGCGGGCCTGCAGGTGCTGCACAACCCATTTGGCCTGCTCTTCCGTGACCTCGGGCATGATGCGGCCCATGGCCTCCACCAGCACAAAGCGGATGTCAGAACGCTGAAGGCGCTTGTTCTTCTTGACGGCAGCGCGTGCGAGGTCTTCCATCTCTGCAAGCGCCTCGATGCCGGCGAACCCACCGCCGACGACGACGAAAGTCAGCGCGCGGTCACGCTCCGCACCCGGCTCCATCAGGGATCCGGTCTCGATGCGCTCGAGGAGCTGGTTGCGCAGGGCGACGGCCTCCTCGATGGTCTTGAGGCCGATCCCCTCCTCCGCCAGGCCCTCGATCGGGAACGTGCGGGTGATGGCGCCGGCCGCGATGACGATGTCACGGTAGTTCAGCTCAAAAGGCTCACTGCCGTCCGCGGGTTCAACGGTTGCCGTGCGCGAGGAGTGGTTGACGCCCGTGACCTTGCCCGAGATGAGCTCGGTGTCAGTCAGGTGCATGCGGTGGGAGACGACGGCGTGACGCGCCTCAATGTTGCCACCGGCCACCTCGGGGAGGAACGGCTGGTAGGTCATGTAGGGCAAAGGATCAACGAGCGTAACAATGCCACCGTGATCCTTCACCTTCTTCTGCAGCTTGTGGGCTACGTACAGACCGACGTAGCCGCCGCCGACAACAAGGATCCGGGGACGATCAGAAAAGTTGGAGGTTTGAGCCATGAAACCAGCGTACCGGACTTTGTGAAAATCTTCACTAACTGTTGTCGCCGTCCGTTTCCGCGCCACCCTGCCGGTACACCCGGATGACCTGATACGTTCCGCCGAGCAGGATACAGAGGATCAGCCCGCCGAATCCGAACACGATGAAAGCGGGCAGCGATGTGGCAGCTGACGCACGCTCAGCGGCAGCCGGCACGGTCGGTTCAGGGATGTCGGGCAGCGGCTCTTCGGCCGGTGCCGGTTCCGGCGGAGGAGGCGGCGGCACCTCGCCGCGCCGGTACGTCTCGATGTACTGCGCCATGCTCACCACACCGCCCGCCCCCAGCAACAGTTCTTCAGGAACTGTGAGGTCGGCATTCACCGCCGCGGCGGCGTCGAGAATCCCGTGACCGTAGATGGTGTCCTTGCCGGGTATGCCGGCATCGCGTGCGGTCATGATGATCCGGTTGATGACCTGCGGAGCTGTCAGGTCCGGGTACTTGGCACGGATCAGTGCCGCGACGCCGGAGACCAGCGGCGCAGCACCGGAGGTTCCGGACCACTTGCTTGCGTACAGCCCACCCGGCAGCGCCCCGACGAGGTTCTCGGCCGGCGCCGCAATGCCGATGCTGATGCCCTCGGATGATGACTCCCGACTCGCCGCACCCTCCGCATCCAGCCCGCCCACAGCGAGAACACCGGGCATGGTGGCCGGCGCACCTACCTGCACGGACCCGCCGGCGCGGTTGCCGGCGGCGGCGACAATGACGACGTCGTTCTGTTCGGCATAGAGGAATGCCTCGTCCCAGCTCTCCGGCCAGGTGGGAGACGTGCTGCCCAGCGACATGTTGATCACGGACGCCCCGTTGTCCACCGCCCACCGCACAGCGTTCGGGATCTGTTCGTCAATGCTGACCCCCGCGGGATTGGCGCCCGTGGACTCGCCGCCGATCCAGAGCGAGACGGCAAGCAGCTCTGACTCCGGTGCAACCCCGACGACGCCGTCCGGCCCCCGTCCGGCAGCCTTGACTGCAGATTCCCCGGCCTTGGCAGACGCCTCAGCAGATGCCTCAGCTTCAGCAGACGGCGGTGCGGAGCCCGACGGCTTAGCCGATGGCGATGCAGTGCCGGACGGTGTGGCGGACTGGTTTGGTTGAGGCTCTTCGGGCTCGTGCCCACGGCCGGCAATTAGGCTGGCCACCAGTGTGCCGTGCTCAGGCACCTCGCCGATACCGCGCTGCCCGTTGGGCGCTCCTGCTCCGGAAACATCGGTTCCGCCGGTGACAACGCCTTCCAGGTCCGGGTGGCTTCCATCCACCCCGCTGTCTATCACCGCGACCGTCACTCCGGCACCCTTTGTGTCCTCCCACGCCTCGGTGATTCCGTAATCTTCCAGCCAGTATTCACGCTCGCGGATCTCCCCGCCATGGGCCGCAGCGCCTCCCACCGGGATGATGACGCCGGCGGAAAGACCCACTGCAAGCACGACGGCGGCAATCGACCGGGGAACAAGGGCGCCGGACGGCACGGGACGCACTGTCATCCATGTTCCCTTCGGGAGACGGCGCTGAGGGCGATTCCGTCCAGAATGTCATGCTCACTCGCCACTGCGCTCTGCACGCGGCCTTCCGTGGCGTCGGCAACCCGCCGGACGATTGTCCGCCAGATCAGGGCGCCGGCTCCGATCACGTCCACGCGGCCGGGGTGCATGTAAGGCAGGGCCGCGCGTTCGGAACGCGACAGGTGGAGCAGCGAGGTGGTGGCGGTATCGATCTCGTCAACCGTCAGGGACGTGCCATGGATCCGCTCCGACTGGTACTCCGGAAGTTTTAACGCGTGCGCTGTCACGGTGGTGATGCTCCCTGCAACGCCGATGACGCCGTGGACGGAGGCAAGGTTGACGTCGGTGTTTGCCTCATCGATCATCCTGCCGATCTCTTCCTCGGCAGCGGCGATCTCCTGCTCCGTCGGCGGGTCCGAGCGCAGGAACCGCTCAGTGAAACGGACGCAGCCCATATCCGTGCTGCGCGCCGAAAGAACCTGGTTACCGGTGCCGACGACGAATTCGGTACTTCCGCCGCCGAGATCGACCACGAGGACAGGGGCGTCGTTCTCCCCTGCCAGCACGCTCGCGGCCCCGGAGAACGACAGCTCCGCTTCCTCGCCGCCGCTGACGACCTCCGGTTCGATGCCGAGCCGGTCCCGTACGCCGGAGACGAAGACGTCGCGGTTGCCCGCATCACGGGTAGCCGACGTCGCCACGAACCGGACGCTCCCGGCGTCGTGCTGCTTGATCAGTGCAGCGTACTCATCCACGGCCTCGAACGTCCGCTCCAGCGCTGCTTCGGAAAGCATGCCGGTGGCGTCAACTCCCTCGCCGAGGCGCACCACCCGCATCAGGCGGACGACGTCCGTCAGCCCGGTACCGCCGTCGACATCCGCGATCAGCAGGCGAATCGAGTTGGTTCCGCAATCAATGGCTGCAGTACGCATGTCAGCCCTTCCCTTCGCTCGTTCGACGTTCGGCACGTTTGGCATCCAGCTCTGCAGGGCTGAGGCCCTGGGTCTTCACATGCCGGCTGAGATCGCGGTTCGGCGCGTGTCCGCTGGTGTCCCACGCGCCTACGCAGCGGCACTGATCCGCAGTCCACCATTCCGCGATGGCAGCCAGCGCCTCATCTCCCAACGGATTCACACCCGGACCGGCCGCGAGGGAATGACCGACCAGAACGTGAAGGCACTTGACGCGTGAGGGCATGCCGCCGGCGGACACGCCGTCGATCTCCGGCACTGGACCGATGCCGCTGCGCTCCCCGATCTCGGACCGCGCGCGGAGGTACGCCTCGTGGGCCTGCCGGTAGCGGGCCGCGAGAGCGGTGTCCTGTTCGAGCCGCTCCGTCATTTCGGTCATGGTCCCGCCGGCTTCCAGGCGGGACACCGCCGCGGTGATGACCGGATGCGTGAGGTAGTAGGTCGTGGGGAAGGGGATGCCGTTACTGAGTCGCGGGGCGGTGGTCGCCACCAGCGGATTGCCGCAGACGCACCGGGCACCGATCTCGACGACGTCCCGCACCGGGCGGCCCAACTGCCGGCTGAGGGTCTCGAGATCAGCCGGTGTGGGGGCAAGCGGATTCGATTCCGTCACTGCGGTCCTTCCTGAACCTTGTCTACCTCCGGCGTTTTTGTCGCCTGGTTGCGGTTTCGGAGTGCCTTTGACAACAGATAGGCGACAAAAACTTCCGCATACCAAGGTTAGTCGGTGGCAGCCCGCTCCACAGATTCCCAAAGGGCGTCCGCCCACGGAAGATCCTCCGGCGCCGCGGCGGACTGCTGTTCCGCCGACGTCTCCACGCCCGTTCCGCCCTTGACCAGGTAGCGGGTTTCTCCGGGCATCACCAGGAAGAGGCGGTCGCGGGCCTGCTGCTTGATGTACGCCGGATCCTCCCAGCGGGCAATCTGCGTTTCGAGGACGCCCTGCTCCTGCTGCAGCGCCGCGATGCGATCCTGCAGGGCTTCGGTTTCCGACTGCTGCTGCAGGTAGGTGCGCACCGAGGGCGCCAGCAGCACGATGATGGTCACCAGCACGACGGCGAGCGCCAGCAGGCGGCCGGAGAAGGCTTTGGCGGGGATCGGTTCCGCGTCCTCCGCCGGCACAATCACTCGATCCGAGGGCTTGCGGAAGGGTGCGCTCGCGGTCCGGATGGCTCCCGCCAGTTGGGAGCGTTCCGCGGCCCTGGCTTCGGACGGGGAGGATTTTTTGCGCGGTTCGGGCGATGCCGGAGTACGCGCTGCCCTCTGCGGTGCCGGCGGCGTCTCCGTCTTGCGGCCCGCACCCGACGGCGTTGAACGCACTGAAGCGCCCTGGTTGCCAGGGCGCTTCAATTGCGGCGTCTGCTGCCTCTGCCCGTCAGTGCGCGCTCGCGTTGTACGCGGAACGCTGGGGCGTCGGGTGGACATCGGACTCCTCGCTCACGCTGTGTTCTGCCGTCAGGTCAGGGGAAATGCCCCGACAAAGACGGTTACCTGCTTAACGAGGGTAACGCCCCATGAAGGACCAATCAGGCAGTGAAACGCGGGAAGGCCGAACGTCCCGCGTAGCGCGCGGCGTCGTCCAGTTCTTCCTCGATGCGCAGCAGCTGGTTGTACTTGGCTACGCGCTCCGAACGGGCCGGTGCGCCCGTCTTGATCTGCCCGGCGTTGGTTGCCACGCAGATGTCAGCGATGGTGGTGTCTTCGGTCTCACCCGAGCGGTGGGAGGTGATCGTGGTGTACCCGGAACGCTGGGCCAGGGAAATGGCGTCCAGTGTTTCGGTGAGCGTGCCGATCTGGTTCACCTTTACGAGCAGCGAGTTGGCTGTGTCAGCCTTGATGCCGCGCTCTAGCCGGACCGGGTTGGTCACGAAGAGATCGTCGCCGACGAGCTGGACCTTGTCACCGATGGACTCGGTGAGTGCCTTCCAGCCGTCCCAGTCTTCCTCGTCCAGCGGATCCTCGATCGAGACCAGCGGATAGTCGCGTACCAGCTCCTCGTAGTAGGCGCGCATCGCCGCGGAATCGAGCGTCTTGCCCTCGAAGGTGTAGCTGCCGTCCTTGAAGAACTCGGACGCGGCAACGTCCAGCGCGAACGCGATGTCCGTGCCCGGGGTGTAGCCGGCGCGCTCGACCGCGGTGGTGATGAGGTCGAGGGCATCGCGGTTGGAGGGAAGGTTAGGAGCGAAGCCGCCCTCGTCGCCTAGGCCGGTTGCCAGGCCCTTCTCGTTCAGGACCTTCTTGAGCTCGTGGTAGACCTCGACGCCCCAGCGGAGCCCCTCGGAGTAGGACTCGGCTCCCAGGGGAACGATCATGAACTCCTGGATGTCGACGTCGGAATCGGCATGCGATCCACCGTTGAGGATGTTCATCAGGGGAACGGGCAGCACGTGCGCGTTGGGACCGCCCAGGTAGCGGTACAGGGGCAGTGCGGAGGATTCAGCGGCTGCGCGGGCAATCGCGAGGGAGACGCCGAGCATGGCGTTGGCGCCCAGGTTCGACTTGTTCTCGGTGCCGTCCAGGTCAATCATGGCCTGGTCGATGGCGCGCTGGTCTCCTGCATCGAAGCCGAGCAGTGCCGGCTGGATCTGCTCGATGACGGCTTCCACTGCCTGGAGTACGCCCTTGCCGAGGTAGCGGTCCTTGTCGCCGTCGCGGCGCTCGTTTGCCTCGAAGGCGCCCGTGGAGGCACCGGAGGGAACAGCCGCGCGGCCGAAAGTGTCGTCGTCGAGCAGTACCTCGACCTCAACCGTGGGGTTGCCGCGGGAGTCGAGGATTTCACGTGCGTGGATGGCGTCAATGATTGCCATGGAAATGCTCCTGTTCGTGTCTGTGGAGTTTCTTCGGACGGACAGCGCAACGTGCTCAGCTCTAAAAAGCTGATGCGTCTGCGCGGGGATTCGTACTCAGCCTAATTGAAAGCGGCCGTCGATGGCCGACCGTGACGGGCTCTTTTCACTTGGGGACGACGGGCACGGCCGAGCCAGACCGCGCGAGATGTTCATCCTGGTACCTGCGCACAGCAACGCGCAGCGCCCGCTCCGGATCCAGCCCCGCGTCAACTGCACGCCCGACGACGGCGAGCAGCACCCGGCCGACCTCGTCCTCCGACGCCGGGTCCGCTTCAACCGACGGCTCGACGACGCCGCCTTCCTCTCGCCCGGAGGTTCCGTTGCGGCGTGCGCGCTTCAGCGTCTTCGCCGCCGCTGCGAGCGCCGGAAGCCCCGCCGGGATGCTCGCAAACGGCGTGGAGTCGGGCTGTTCCTGCGCCTTGATGCTGTGCCACGACGCTTCGATCTCCGCAATCGAGGAGGCCGGTACGTCCCGGAGACCGCCGTCGGGAGTGAAAACGTGCGCGTTCCGCCGAATCATCTTTGCTGTGAGTCCGTCGATGACCTCCGCCAGGGCGAACGATCCGCTTTCCTCCTGCAGGCGTGCGTGAAGCACCACCTGCAGGAGGACGTCCCCGAGTTCGGAGCGCAGTTCAGCAACGCTGGCCGGCCCCTCAAGCACCTCCAAAAGCTCGTAGCACTCCTCAAGCAGGTACTCGGCGAGCGATTCGTGGGTCAGCGTACCCATCCAGGGGCAGCGCTCCCGGAGCTGCCCGATGACGTCGACCAACCGCTCGAGGGCCGCTCCCGCCCGCTGGGCGCTTTGGGTCATGCGCCGTTGGCGCCGTCATACCCCTGCGCGATGAGCTCCGCGAGAGCGGTGCGGCTGTCGAGGGGGATGAACGCGGCTTCCACGGCGTTGAGGGTCAACTCAAGCAGGTCATCGAGGTCATAGTCGAAGGTTTCAACGAGGAGCTCGAACTCCTCGGTGAGCGTGACACCGCTCATCAGGCGGTTGTCCGTGTTGACGGTGACGTTGAAACCGAGCTGGTACAGGAGGTCGATCGGATGGCTCGTGATGTCCTTGCCGAAGGCCTCGATCGCTCCGGTCTGCAGGTTCGACGACGGGCAGACCTCGAGGGGAATCCCGCGGTCGCGGACCCACGCGGCCACCTGGCCCAGGCTGGCCATGCCGACCGGGGCGTCCGAACCGCCGTCGTCATCGAATTCCACCGTGATGTCCTCAGCGATGCGCACGCCATGGCCCAGCCGCTGCGCGCGTCCGCTGACCAGCGCATCGACGATGCTGTCCACTCCGGCAGCCTCACCGGCGTGCACCGTTGCGGGGAACTGGTGCTGCGCTAGGTAGGTGAAGGCGTCCGCAAAGCGGGCGGCGGGGAAGCCGTCCTCGGCGCCGGCAATGTCGAAGCCCACGGCGCCGCGCTCGCGGTGGCGGACCGCCAGTTCGGCGATCTCCTGACCGCGGTCCGCGTGCCGCATGGCGGTGATCAGCTGTCCCACCTGGATGGTGCGGCCGCGTGCGGCAACTGCCTCCACGCCGGCGTCGAGACCTTCCTGGACCGCCTCGACAACCTCATCGAGGGACAATCCCCCGGTGAGGTGCTGCTCCGGTGCCCAGCGCACTTCTCCGTAGACCACGCCGTCGTCTGCCAGGTCTTCCACGAACTCCTGCGCCACGCGGGATAGACCGTCGCGGGTCTGCATGACCGCGATGGTGTGGTCAAACGTCTCCAGGTAGCGCACCAGGGAACCGGAGTCTGCGGAGTCACGGAACCACTGGCCCAGTGCAACCGGATCGGTCGAAGGAAGCTGGTGGCCTACCGCTTCGGCGAGTTCGATGATGGTCGCAGGCCGGAGTCCGCCATCCAGGTGATCGTGCAGCGAAACTTTCGGCAGGGCACGGATGTCGAAGGTGAGGTCAGGAGCAAGGGAAGTCATTGGTTCAGTCACAGGCCAAGACTACGCGAGGCCAGTGACTTCGCTGCGGGTTCCTCCAGGCTGTCCGGTTCAGGGGTGCGTGGGTGCAGCGGCTCCGGGCGCGGCCTCGTGGGGGTCGAGCCGCGCACAGCGCTGATGATGCGGTCAACGATGAAGCCGAGGACCACGGCGATCGCTATCGCAACAGTGACGCCCAGGAGGTGGTTGTCTTCGAACCACGCGCCGGCAAGGGCGCCGATCCCCACCGAGTAGCTCCCCCAGGCCAGGGCGGAAATACCCGTCAGCGCAACGAAGCGCCGTCGTGAGTAGCCGGTTGCGCCGGCCGTGAGATTGACCGCCACGCGTCCGAAGGGAATGAAGCGTGCAACCAGGATCAATGATGCCGCCCGCTTCTCAAGTTCGTAGCCGGCCCATTCGAACGCCTTCTGCGAGCGTGGACGGCGCATCCAGCGGAAGCGCTGGGTACCGACGCCCCTGCCCATCAGGTAGGCGATATTGTCACCGGCAAACGCCCCGAGGGCAGAGACAAGGATCAGGAGCCAGGCGTTGGGCACGCCCTCGGTGATAATCAGCGACGCGAGACCCACCACCACTGACTCGCTGGGGAACGGCGGAAAGAACCCGTCAACCGTGCAGCAGATGAACACCAGCAGGTAGACCCAGGGCTGCTCGGCGGTGCTGAGAATGAAATCACTCAGTCCATTCGTGACAGCATTAATCGCGTCCACTACCTGCGCTCCTTGGATTGTGCGGATCGGCTCCGGTTGCCGCCGCCCCAGGTGGGTCAGTGACCTTCTATAAGAACCATGCCAGCCGTGGATCAGGAGGGTCCATGGGGTATGCCCCTGTAGAACCCCTGATCCAGCCTTTTTCCAAGGTTATGGTTTGACCCGCTCCCGCCGCGTCGCCCAATGGGGTGATGTTCCCGGTACGGGACTCGTCCCCAGGTAGTAGGTGAGTACCCTGACAGGGGCCCCTGAGAGGGCCCCTGATGTCAGGCGGTTCGGCTCAGGCGATGCGGTCGATGATGAGCTGCTGCGCCGGGCGCGCACCGTCGGGTGCAATCACGACGGCGGTTTCCAGCGCTTCACGCGCGCGATCGAACTTTTCGGGGGTGTCAGTCAGGAGGGTCATCAGCGGCTCTCCCGCGCGGACCATAGCGCCGGGCTTGGCATGCAGCCGGATACCCGCTCCGGCCTGGACCGCATCTTCCTTGCGTGCGCGTCCGGCTCCCAGGCGCCAGGCAGCAACACCGACGGCCAGGGCATCGAGCCCGACGAGGACTCCGTCGGCCGGTGCATAGATGGTCTCGGACTCCCGGGCGGCGGGGAGCGCAGCGCGAGGGTCCCCGCCCTGCGCCTCGATCATGCGGTTCCAGACGTCCATCGCACGGCCGTCCCTGAGCGCCTGAGCGGGATCAGCATCGCGTACGCCGGCAGCAGTCAACATCTCCTCCGCCAGTCGGACAGTCAGTTCGACGACGTCCTGCGGCCCGCCGCCGGCAAGTACCTCAACAGATTCCTCAACCTCGATGGCGTTGCCCGCCGTCAGCCCGAGCGGGGTAGACATGTTGGTCAGGAGGGCAACGGTCTTCACCCCGGCGTCCGTACCGAGGGCCACCATGGTTTCGGCAAGCTCGCGGGCCTGGGCCTCGTCCTTCATGAACGCGCCGCTGCCCACCTTCACATCGAGGACCAGCGAACCCGTTCCCTCAGCGATCTTCTTGCTCATGATCGACGACGCGATCAGCGGAATGGCCTCCACTGTCCCGGTGACATCACGCAGCGCGTACAGCTTCTTGTCGGCAGGAGCCAGCCCTGCGCCCGCCGCGCAGATGACGGCGCCGACGTCGGCCAGCTGGGCCATCATCTCGTCGTTTGACAGCTGGGCGCGCCAGCCCGGAATGGACTCGAGCTTGTCAAGTGTGCCTCCGGTGTGGCCGAGGCCGCGCCCGGAAAGCTGCGGCACGGCGACGCCGAAGACGGCGACCAGCGGCGCGAGCGGGAGGGTGATCTTGTCTCCGACACCGCCTGTGGAGTGCTTGTCACTGGTCGGCTTGCCAAGGGCGGAGAAAACCATCCGCTCGCCGCTGGCGATCATCGCGGCCGTCCAGCGTGAGATTTCCGTGCGGTCCATGCCGTTGAGCAGGATCGCCATATTGAGCGCGGCCATCTGCTCGTCCGCGATCGCACCGCGGGTGTAGGCGTCAATGGTCCAGTCGATCTGGGCCGGGCTGAGAGTGCCCCTGTCACGCTTGGTGCGGATGATGTCAACGGCGTCGAACTGTTCGCTCATTCGGTGCTTCCTGTCTCTGTAGTGCCGGCGGCTGACCTGCCCGCGTCTGCGAGGTGCTGCGGGCCGAACGCGTCGGGCAGTACCTCGTCCATGGTCCGGATTCCGCTCACGGTCATCAGCTGCATGCCCGGCGCCCGGAATTCATAGAGCAACTGACGGCAGCGGCCGCACGGCATCAGTGCGTTGCCGTCCCCGTCCACACAGCTGAAGGCGACGAGCCTGCCACCGCCGGTCATCTGGAGCTGGCTGACCAGCGAGCACTCCGCGCAGAGGGTGAGCCCATAGGACGCGTTCTCCACGTTGCAGCCGGAAACAATCCGCCCGTCGTCCGTCAGGGCGGCAGCCCCCACCGGGAAGTTGGAGTACGGGACATATGCCTTCCGCATTGCAGCGGTTGCCGCTTCGGCGAGAGCCTCCCATGGGAGGTCAGCGGCAGAGCCGGCCGCCGTCGTCGTGCTTTCATCCATGGTTCCCATGGCTCTACTCCTTGACGTAGGGGATGCCGCCGGCTGCCGGCGGGCGGGACCGCCCCACCAGGCCTGCGACCGCCAGGATGGTCACGATATACGGCAGCATGGCCAGGAACTGGCTCGGGACGTCCGTCCCGATGATGGACAGGACAAAGCGCAGGTTGGTCGCGAAGCCGAACAGCAGGGCCGCGAAGAACGCGCCGATCGGGTTCCAGCGTCCGAAGATGAGCGCGGCGAGGGCAATATAGCCCTGACCCGCGGTCATGTCCCGGGTGAACGTGCTCACCGAAACCAGCGTGAAGAACGCACCTCCGAACCCGGCAACAGCACCGCCCAGGAGGACATTCCAGAACCGCGTGGCGTTGACCTTGATGCCCATGGTGTCCGCGGCCTGCGGGTGCTCGCCCACGGCCCGTACGCGCAGCCCCCACTTGGTGCGGTACAGCCCGAGCCAGATGATAATGACGGCGGCGTACATGAAGTAGCCGACGATGGTCTGCTGGAACAGGATCGGCCCGATGACCGGAATGTCCGCAAGCAGCGGGATGCGGATGTCCGGCAGGCTCGGCGGGGAGTTGAACGTTGCCGAGTCACGGCTCAGGAGCGTGGAAGCGAGGAAGCCGGTCAGTCCGGAAACCAGCACGTTCAGAACCACGCCGACAATGATCTGGTTCACCAGGTACTTGATGCTGAAGATCGCGAGGATCAGCGAGACCAGGACGCCGGCGAAGGCGGCGGCGATCAGTCCCACGTAGACGCTGCCGGACACCGATGCGGCAACGGCTGCGGCAAACGCTCCGGAGAGCAGCTGGCCCTCGATCGCGATGTTGACGACACCGACGCGCTCGCACAGTACCCCGGACAGCGATCCGAAGATCAGCGGGATGGCCAGCGTCACTGATCCTGCCACCAGGCCCGCTAGGGAGATGGTTGGGCGATCAGCAATCCCCACCACCCAGGTAAGGAATCCGACCACGAAGAGGAACGCGTAGGCGATGCCGGCCCAGCGGTTGATGCTCGCGCCGCGGCGCACCTGCAGGTATGAGTAGACCGTGATTGCGATGAGGGCGATGGCCACAACCCAGCCGACCACGTTCGCCGGCAGCGCGATGTCCGCGAGACGGAAGCGGTCGGAATCATCCGAGACCCGGAAGACAGCGGTGGTCGCCGGCCCGCCGAGTGCGAAGACGAACAACGCCAAAAGGGCTCCGACACCGAATCCGATCGGCGCCTTCCAGCTCCTGGTCGATGATCCCGTGACCCGTGAATCAGTCACCGATGCTGCGATGCTCATGCTGCACCTCCGGATGTGGTCGCCTTCTGGTTCTTGCGGGACGGCTTTTCCTTCCGGTCAATCCGGAAGATCGCCTTGACCAGCGGCGGCGCGGCGATGAAAAGGACAATGAGTGACTGCACCACGAGGACAATGTCGATCGGCGTGCCGGTGAGGGTCTGCATCTGCACGCCTCCCGCACGGAACGCACCGAACAGCACGCCCGCGAAGAACACACCCCACGGATGGGATCTGCCCAGCAGCGCAACGGTAATCGCATCGAACCCGAAGCTCGCCGCAATACCGCTGGTCAGCACCTGCTCGGTTCCTGCCACCTGCGCAACTCCGGCCAGGCCGGCGAGACCGCCGGCAAGCATCATGACGACGACGTAGCCTTTGGTCACGCTGATGCCCGCGGTGCGCGCAGCGAACGGGTTGGCGCCCACGGCGCGGAGTTCGAAGCCGACGGTGGACCGGTTCAGCAGCCACCAGACGCCGTAAGTTGCAGCGATCGCCACCAGGAAACCGAGGTGCAGGCGGAACTGCGGACCGAGGATCTGGGGGAACAGCGCCGTTTCGTCCAACCGCGGGCTGATCGGGTTAGCCGATCCCGGATTCTGGAAGGACGGGGTGGTCAGCAGATATCCGACCAGGTAGATGGCGATGTAGTTCAGCATGATGGTCACAATGACCTCGTGCGCACCGGTGCGCGCCTTGAGGATGCCGGGAATGAACCCCCAGAGGGCGCCGCCCACGAACCCAGCGAGGACAACGAAGACCAGATGCAGGCCGAAGGGCAGGTGCCAGGAGAATCCGATCCAGCCGGCAAACATGGCGCCGAGGATGATCTGCCCCTGTGCACCGATGTTGAACAGCCCGGCACGGAAGGCGACCGCCACGCCAAGGCCCGCGAGGATGAGCGGCGTTGCCACGGTGAAGGTCTCCGTGAGCGGGCGGAACATCAGGGCAAGGGAATCGGCGCGCGGGTTGAACACCGCACCCTGGAACAGCGCCACGTACGCGCTGCTTGCCGCTTCCCAGGCTGCCACGAGGGTGTCAGTAGGCCGGGTGAAGAAGTACGACGCAGCTGCGGCGACGTCCTCGTCCGTCAGCGCGATGAGAATCCCGCCGAGGACGATCGACAGCACGACGGCGAGAATCGCCACGAGCGAGGAGCCGGTGACAATGCTCTTCAGAATTCCGCGGCCGCGGTCCTCGGAGTCCTCGGGTGCCGGCGTTGTATCACCGGTGCCCGGTGCCGGCGGCGGCGCAGCAGTGTCCTCGGCCCCGGCTTCGGTACCCCTGTTCGCGGCGCTCATCGGTCTTCCTCCCCGGTTCCCCGGTGCTGGCCCTGTCCCAGGGCCTCTTCGGCCGTCATCCCGGCCATCATGAGTCCGAGCACGTCGCGCGACGTGTCGCCGGGCACCACGCCCATAAGTTCTCCTCCGTGCAGGACCGCAATGCGGTCCGCAAGTTCACTGATTTCATCGAGTTCGGTGGATACGATCATCACCGGTGTGCCGCTGTCGCGCTCTGTCACGATGCGTTTGTGCAGGAATTCGATCGAGCCGACGTCCACGCCGCGCGTGGGCTGGGAGGCAATAAAGAGGTTCAGCGGCCGTGACAGTTCCCGGGCCAGAACCACCTTCTGCTGGTTGCCGCCGGAGAGCGTGCTGACGGGCGCTTCGGCGCTCTGGGTCCGCACGTCGAACTCCGCGACTTTTTCCCGGGCATTCTTGAGGACCACTGACGGTTTCATGGCCAGTCCCTTGGCGAAGGGCGGCTCGTTGTACCAGTTCAGGATCATGTTCTCGGCGATCGAGAAACTGCCCACCAGGCCGTCCACCTTGCGGTCTTCAGGAACAAAACCCACGCCTTCGCGGATGATGTCCTTGACCTTCATTCCGAGCAGTTCCTTGCCGTTGAGCTGAATGGATCCCGAGGCATGCGGGTGCAGCCCGAGGATCGCTTCCGTGAGCTCCGTCTGGCCATTTCCCTGCACGCCGGCGACTGCCAGGATCTCGCCCTGTGAAATCTCGAAGCTGACGTTGTCCAGCAGATTTTGCCCACCGGGCCCGGGAACGGTGAGGTTGCGCACGGTGAAAGTGGTTTCACCGGGCTTGGCGGGCGCTTTGTTGAGGTTGAGACTGACCTGCCTGCCCACCATCATCGTGGCCAGTTCTCCGGTGCTGGCGGTGGGTTCAACCGTTCCGACGACGGCGCCCCTGCGGATCACCGTAATGACATCGGAGACTGCCTTCACTTCACGCAGCTTGTGCGAGATGAACACGATGGCCGTGCCTCCCGCCTTCAGCTCCTCGATGATCTGGATCAGTTCGTCGGTTTCCTGGGGAGTGAGCACGGCAGTGGGCTCATCCAGGATCAGCACCTCCGCCTTGCGGACCAATGCCTTGATGATCTCCACCCGCTGCTGCACGCCCACGGGGAGGTCTTCGACGAGGGCATCGGGATCAACGTCGAATCCGTAGCGGTCGGAGATCTCGCGGATGCGTGCGCGGGTCTTGTCGAGGTCGAGGATGCCGCCGGCCTTGGTGTGCTCATCGCCCAGCGCCACGTTCTCGGCGACCGTGAAGACCGGGATAAGCATGAAGTGCTGATGCACCATGCCGATACCGGCGGCCATGGCATCACCCGGCCCGCGGAAGGTGACCGGCTTTCCGTCCACCAGGATGCGCCCGTCACTGGGTTCATACAGTCCGTAGAGGACGTTCATGAGGGTCGACTTGCCGGCACCGTTCTCGCCGAGGAGGCAATGCACCTGGCCGGGGTTCACCACCAGATCGATATTGTCATTGGCAACAAGGGAGCCAAACCGTTTGGTGATTCCCTGCAGTTCGAGCTTCACAACCCCAACCAACCTGTCCTTTGTGGGAGCTGGGCAGCGACGGTGAGGAAACACCTCGTCCCGTCCGCCGGCGCCAGCATGCAGAATCAATTCAACCGTAACGCGAACGCGCCGCCCGCTCCTTGCAGGACCACAAGAACCATCCTGGGAGCGGGCGGCGCGTTTTCGAGCGGTGTTACTGGGGGCTTGCCTCGGACTCGACCGTGATCTCGCCGGAGATGATGCCTGCCTTAATCTCCTCAAGTTCAGCCTTCATCTCGTCGGAGACGGCTTCCTCCTGGTCGTGGAACGGGGCAAGTGCAACGCCGCCGTTCTCCAGGGTGCCGACGTACGGCTCGTTGCTGAAGTTGCCGTTGACGTCTTCGGTGATGACCTGCTCCACTGCTTCGCCCATGAGCTTCATGACGGAGCTGAGGATGTACTCGGTGCCGCTTTCAACGGTCTCGAAGCCGTCCGAGTCAACCCAGATCACCTTGTTGCTGCCGCCGTCTGCGTTGGCTTCCTCAACGGCCTCGATGGTGCCGAGGCCCACGGGTCCGGCCACCGGCATGATGATGTCCGCGCCCTCGTTGATGAAGTTCTGCGTGTTGGTCTTGCCTGCAGCCTGGTTGGAGAAGTCACCGATGAACGTGCCGGTCTGTGCTTCCTTGTCCCAGCCGAGGAGCTGGACGTCGGCGTCCTTCTGCTCGTTGTAGTAAGCAACACCTTCAGCAAACCCGTCCATGAAGATGGTCACGGTGGGGATCTGGATACCGCCGTAGGTGGCAACCTTGCCGGTCTCGGAGGTACCCGCGGCCAGGTAGCCAGCCATGAACGCGGCCTGCGCCGTGTCGTAGATGATCGGCTTGACGTTCGGCAGGTCGATCTGGTTGTCGTCAACGATGGCGAAGTTGGTCTCCGGGTTTGCTTCCGCTGCCTCGGCAGTGGTGGCAGACAGCAGGAAACCGACCGTGACGATCATGTCGCAACCCGAGGTGACCATGGAGTTCACGTTGGGAGTGAAGTCGGTCTCAGCCTGCGACTCTGCCTGCTGAATCTCGATGCCCAGCGATTCTTCGGCGGCCTTGATGCCCTCGTAGCTGGACTGGTTGAACGACTGATCGTCGAATCCGCCCGAGTCGGAAACGATGCAGCCGGTGTAGTCGGTTGCCTCGGCCGCGGGATCGGATCCGCCACCTTCGGTCTCGGCCGGCGGCGCGCCGCAGCCGGCCAGGAGAAGGGCCGCAGCCCCCAGTGCTGCAACGGACATGCCGGTGCGGCGCTGAATCAAGCTCCGTGAATTCTTCAATGTTCCTCCGATAAGAAGTAAGCCCACGAACAAGAGATCAATGAGTGTCCGTCTGCACTGCCCTGAAGCGGGGATACAAGCTCTGTTTTCATTGATGTTCGTGGCGCCGGTCCCGCCTCAAATTCGGGACTCGATGATGAAGCTTACTCTAACGCGGAGTGACCGGGCACACTACCAAAGCGCCGCCCGGTTTCTACATTGTTCAAGTTTTGTTACCAACGGGTAGGTAGACCTATCCGGCGGCTGGAGCTTGCGCCGGCACCCTGCCCCACACCTCCGCAATGGAAGTGAGGGAATCAATGCGGGAGTCGACGTCGTAGGTTGTTCCGGTGATCATGAGTTCCTGGACTCCCGTGAGTTCCACCAGCTCCTCCAGGCGCGCGGTCACCTGCTGGACAGTCCCGACCGCCTTGATTGCGGGCAGGTGATCGAGCATCATTTGCTCCTGGTCCGTGAAGGTGCGTTCGGCGGCCTCCTGGGGCGGTACGATCGGCGCCGGCCGGCCGGAACGCAGCGACAGCGCCATCACCCTCGCCGGTCCCGCAAGGTATTCGGCTTCTTCCGCGGTGGCGGCCGTCAGCGCCGACGTGGCCAGCATTGCGTACGGCTCCGCGAGGGCGGGCGAGGGTTGGAAGTTGGAGCGGTAGAGGCGCATGACCGCGGCCGGGTCCTCATTGCCAAAGTGGTGGGCGTAGCTGTAGCGCAGGCCGAGCATCCCCGCCAGCTGCGCGGAGTAGCCGCTCGAGCCGAGCAGCCACACATCGGGGAAGGACGACGCCGCCGGCGTGGCCGCCAGCCGCATTCCACGGTCAGGCGTCCGGTTGTCACCCAGGAGCGCGAGGACTTCGAGGACGTGCTGGGGGAACTCTTCGACGCCGAGCCCGTCGGTCTGGCGGCGCAGGGCCATGGCTGTCATCTGGTCCGTACCCGGTGCCCGGCCGATGCCGAGGTCGATCCTGCCGGGGTGCAGTGCCTCCAGCAGCGCGAACTGCTCTGCGACCACGAAGGGCGCATGGTTCGGCAGCATGACGCCGCCTGACCCCAGCCGGATCTGCGACGTCTTCGCTGCAAGGTGCGCAATCAGCACCGAAGGGCTCGTTGAGGCGACGGACGGCATGTTGTGGTGCTCGGCCACCCAGAAACGGGTCAGTCCCAGACGGTCTGCGGCCTGGGCAAGCCTCGTGCTGTCGGCAAGGGCATCGGAACTGGAACGACCGGATCCGACGGTAGCGAGGTCGAGGACGGACAGGGGCACGCGGGGACTGTTGGAGCTGCTCACGCTAGGTGGCAACCGCAGCGGGCCCGTGTGAATTCCCGGGCCCGATTCCCGGGCTTGGCCGACTAGCGCCGAAGACTAGTGCCGGAGACCGAGGACTGCCCGCATGGCGGCAGCTGCCATGACGCGCACGCCGCAGCCGATCGCCTGCTCATCAGGCCGGTAATCCCCGCGGTGCAGATCATAGGTTTCGCCGCCCGGGGTGCGGGTGCCGAGGCGCATCATGGCCCCGGGCACCTTCTGGGTCATCCAGGCGAAATCCTCCCCGCCCATTGACTGCGGGGTGAGGACCACTGAATCGGGGCCGAGTTCCGCGCGGGCGGCTGCCTCGATCAGCCCGGTCTCCGCCTCCGTGTTCACCACGGGCGGGACTCCCCTGGTGTGTTCGATCTTCACATCCACCCCGAACGGAGCAGCGAGTTGCCGCACGGTTTCATCCATGAGGTCGCCCGCCGCTTCCCAGGCCTCGCCGTCGAGGCACCGCATGGTGCCGGACATGAAGCCGTGCGCCGGGATGGCGTTGGGAGCGGAGCCGGCGTGCATCTGGCCCCACACCACTGAGACGGCGCTGCGCACATCGATACGCCGGGACAGGACGGCCGGGACATTGGCCGCGATATGCGCGAGGGCGAAGACGAGGTCCTCGGTGAGATGCGGCCGGGACGTGTGCCCGCCGCGTCCGCTGAGCTCCACGCGGACGGTATCCGACGCCGAGGTGATGGCGCCGATGCGGGTTCCCACCAGTCCGACGTCAATACGCGGATCGCAGTGCAGCGCAAGAATCCGGGGAACTTCGGAGAGGACTCCCTGGGCGATCACGTCCAGGGCTCCACCCGGCATGGTCTCTTCAGCGGGTTGAAAGATCACCCGCACCCGGCCGCCCAGCGGAGTTTCCGCGTCGATCTTCGCCAGCACCAACGCAACCCCCAGCATGACGGTGGTGTGGATGTCATGGCCGCACGAGTGGGCGATGCCCGTCGAGCCAGAGGCGTAGGGCAGCCCGGTCTCCTCAAGAATGGGCAGGGCGTCGATGTCTGCCCGCAGGCCGATCCGGATGTCACCTTCACCGATGTCCACGTACAGGCCAGTTTCCTCGAGGCGTTGCGGCCTCAGTCCGGCCGCCTCCAGCCGCTCAACGAGCCGGTCAGTGGTGCGGTACTCCTTGTGGGACAGTTCCGGATGGTTGTGGAGATCGCGCCGAAACCCCGTCAGCTCATCCAGCATCGGAGCGGTCCACACACCGATGTGTGGGACTACGGGAGCTTCAGTGGAAGTTTTCTGCACTTCACCAGCGTAACGAACCTGCGGACAGCCGCTTCAACCCCGCGTCATTGAGCGACTCGCAGCTCCGTTGACCGCGACCGTCCGAAGCGTGCAGTCAGAGGACGTCGACGTCACCGCTGGCGCGCAACGACTCCACCGCCTTCTTCACTTCCTGCGCGTGTTCCTTGGTTGTCACCAGAAGTGCGTCGGGAGTGTCCACAATAACGACGTCGTCAATTCCGATCAGCGCGATCACACGCTTGGTATCCGACACCACAATTCCCGACGCGTTCTCAGAGAAGACACGTGCACCCTCTCCCATGACGGTGAGTTCACTGTTCTCCATGGCCGGGTTGAGGCGGCCGATCGCGGCGAAGTCACCGACGTCATCCCAGCTGAAATTGCCGGGAATCATGGCTACATCTCCGGCCGCTGCAGCGGGTTCGGCAACGGCGTAGTCGATCGCGATCTTCGGCAGGGTGGGCCAGACGCGGGCTGCAACTTCGTTGCGGGACCGGGTGTCCCACGCGGCGGCGATTTCCATGAGGCCGGCGTAGAGCACGGGCTCATTCGCTTCTAAGTGCTTGAGCATGAGCGCCACCGGAGCCACGAACATGCCCGCGTTCCAGCTGTACTTACCGCTGTCGATGTACTCCCGGGCAACTGCCACCGAGGGCTTCTCCACGAACTCGATCACCGAATGGGCACTCGGCGCCGCGTCGATCTTCAGCGGCTCTCCGGCCCGGATATAGCCGAACCCCGTGGATGGATGGGTAGGCAGGATCCCGATGGTCACGATGTAGCCCTCAGCAGCGGTATGGACGGCTTCGCGGACCGCTGCCTGGAAATCTTCGGCGGGCGCGATCACTGCGTCCGCTGCGAAGGAGCCCATGATGATTTCCGGATCCCGGTGATAGAGAATTGCCGCGGCCAGGCCGATCGCGGCGGCCGAATCCTTTGGCTCACTCTCCAGGACGAGGTCCGGGTCCTTCAGCTCCGGCAGCTGCGCGCGCACAGCCCTGCGGTGCGCCTTGCCCGTGACGACCATGATCCGCTTGCCGCTGAGCGGCTGCAGCCTCTCGTAGGTTGCCCGGATCAGGGTGCTGCCGGAGCCGGTCAGGTCATGCAGGAATTTCGGTGCGGCCGCACGGGACAGCGGCCACAGCCGCGTGCCGGTTCCGCCTGCCGGGATTACACCGTGGAAGCGGTCCAGGGGGCTGTGCTCATGAGTACTCATCGCTCCCACATTAACCCAGCGGGAACACAGCGCTTCAACCGCCCCGCATATCACTTGTAACAACCCTCTGTTAACAAGGTCACAACGTAGGGCTGCCTAAATTGAACACCCCATCGGCCGGGCCTAGATTAGGCTTGTGGAAAGAGTGCTCTCGCGGGGCGACATTCCAGCGTTGAAGACGCGCTAACGCCCCTGCGACACAGGGAGGTTTTTCAGTGTCGAAGACACCAGCAGGCACCCTCTACCGCGGCCGTGAAGGCCAGTGGTCCTGGGTTGCGCATCGTATTACCGGCGTCGTGATCTTTTTCTTTCTACTCGTGCATGTGCTGGACACCTCTTTGGTGCGGGTTTCGCCCGAGGCCTATGACGCCGTTATCGAGTCGTACAAGAATCCCATCATGGGTCTCGGAGAACTGGGACTGGTAGGCGCCATTGTCTTCCACGCGTTCAATGGCCTCCGCGTTGTCCTGGTGGACTTCTGGAAGAAGGGCCCCCGGTACCAGCGCCAGATGCTGTGGGCCGTCGTCGGGCTCTGGGCAGTCACCATGATCGCCTTCTCCATCCGCCATCTCGCCGTTGTTTTCGGAGGTCACTAAGCCATGGCTGCTCCCGTCGTTGAATCTCCCCGTTCCGGACGCATTTCACCGCAGTACCGGCGCAGCGGCAGTTCCAAGGGAAACTTCGAGATGTTCGCATGGTTGTTCATGCGGCTCTCGGGTGTGGTCCTTGTGGTGCTGATCTTCGTCCACCTGTGGACCAGCCTCATCGCCGGAGACGGCATTGAGGGCGTTGACTTCGGCTTCGTCGCCGGCAAGTGGGCGGATCCGCTGTGGCAGGTCTGGGACCTCGTCATGCTCTGGCTCGCCATGCTCCACGGCACCAACGGTGTCCGCGTCATCATCAATGACTACGCGGAAAAGGACTCCACCCGGTTCTGGCTGAAGAACGTGCTGTACGTCTCCACGGTCGTCATCGTTGTGCTCGGCACCCTCGTGATCTTCACCTTCGATCCGTGCCCTGTGGTCAACGGAGTCCCGCACGTCGCCGACTACTGCCCGGCGCCGTAATTTTTCGGCCGCTGGTCGCCAAGGCACCAGGGCGGTCCGCTTCACCACCAGTTTCAACAGAAAGAGCACAGTATGCAGGTCCATAAGTACGACGTCGTTATTGTGGGCGCAGGTGGCGCCGGCATGCGCGCCGCGATTGAATCCGGCCAGCGCGCAAGGACGGCTGTACTGACCAAGCTCTACCCCACCCGTTCACACACGGGTGCGGCGCAGGGTGGCATGTGCGCCGCCCTCGCCAACGTCGAGGAAGACAACTGGGAATGGCACACCTTCGACACCGTGAAGGGCGGCGATTATCTGGTTGACCAGGACGCCGCTGAGGTCATGGCGAAGGAAGCAATCGACGCCGTGCTGGACCTCGAGAAGATGGGCCTGCCGTTCAACCGCACGCCCGAGGGCCGCATTGACCAGCGCCGCTTCGGAGGTCACACCCGGGACCACGGAAAGGCCCCTGTCCGGCGCTCCTGTTACGCCGCTGACCGCACGGGTCACATGATCCTGCAGACGCTGTACCAAAACTGCGTGAAGCACAACGTCGAGTTCTTCAATGAGTACTACGTACTCGACATGCTGACGGTGGACGAGGAGTTCACCGTAGACGGCGTAACACGCATCCGGAAGCGGGTTGCCGGCGTCGTCTCCTATGACCTCGCCACCGGTGAGCTGCACGTCTTCCAGGCCAAGTCGGTTGTCTTCGCGACCGGCGGTGTCGGCAAGGTCTACAAGACCACCTCCAACGCGCACACGCTGACCGGCGACGGCATGGGCATTGCCTTCCGCCGCGGTATCCCACTGGAGGACATGGAGTTCTTCCAGTTCCACCCCACCGGCCTGGCCGGGCTCGGGATCCTGCTCTCCGAGGCGGCCCGCGGCGAGGGCGCAATCCTTCGCAACTCCGAGGGTGAGCGTTTCATGGAGCGGTATGCTCCCACCATCAAGGACCTCGCACCCCGTGACATCGTGGCGCGTTCCATGGCCAACGAGGTGCGCGAGGGTCGCGGCGCCGGGCCCAACAAGGACTACGTCCTCCTGGACCTGACGCACCTCGAACCAGCGCACATCGACGCAAAGCTGCCGGACATCACGGAGTTTGCCCGTACCTACCTGGGCGTGGAACCGTACACCGAGCCGGTGCCCGTGTTCCCGACCGCGCACTATGCAATGGGCGGTATCCCCACCAACATCAAGGCTGAGGTTCTGCAGCACAATGACACCGTTGTCCCCGGCCTCTACGCCGCGGGTGAGGTTGCCTGCGTTTCCGTTCACGGCTCCAACCGCCTCGGGACCAACTCGCTGCTGGATATCAACGTCTTCGGCAAGCGTGCGGGAATCGCCGCGGCTGAGTACGCCGTCACAGCCGAGTTCGTTGAGATCCCGGACAACCCGCTGGTCGAGACCGAGCGTCTGCTGGACACCATGCGCAGCTCAGAGGGCGGCGAGCGCGTTGCCCAGATCCGCCAGGAACTGCAGGACATCATGGACGCCAACGTCCAGGTGTTCCGTACCGAACAGACCCTCAAGGAAGCCCTCGAGGTCATTGACAAACTTGAGGAGCGCTACACCCGCGTCACTGTCCAGGACAAGGGCAAGCGTTTCAACCTTGACCTGCTGGAAGCCGTTGAGCTCGGGTTCCTGCTGGATATGGCCAAGGTCATGACGGCAGCTGCCCTGCATCGCCAGGAATCCCGCGGCGGCCACTTCCGCGAGGACTACCCCGAGCGTGATGATGAGAATTTCATGACCCATTCCATGGCCTACAAGGATCCCTCCGCCACTGAAACCAGCGGGGTACGCCTTGAGACCAAACCGGTAGTCTTCACCCGTTACCAGCCCATGGAGCGTAAGTACTGATGAGCACCGAAACAGTCGAAAAAGAACCGGCCTCGAAGGTTGACCTGGCACCCGGAGTAGGTGGCGGAGGTGAGATTCCAACCTTCGACATCACCCTCAAGGTGCGGCGTTACAACCCCGAGGTCTCTGATGACGCGCACTGGGACGAGTGGAAGCTCACCATGTACGGCACGGACCGCGTCCTGGATGCTTTGCACAAGGTGAAGTGGGAGCATGACGGCACCGTTTCGTTCCGCCGTTCCTGCGCGCACGGCGTCTGCGGTTCCGATGCCATGCGCATCAACGGCCGCAACAGGCTGGCGTGCAAAACCCTGCTGAAGGATTTGGACACCTCCAAGCCCATCCTGGTCGAACCGATCAAGGGCCTGCCGGTGGAGAAGGACCTCATTGTCGACATGGAACCGTTCTTCCAGTCGTACCGCGAGATCATGCCCTTCCTCATCAACCGCGGCCACGAGCCAACCCGGGAGCGCCTGCAGTCGTCGGAGGAGCGCGAGCGGTTCGATGACACCACCAAGTGCATCCTCTGCGCAGCGTGCACTTCATCCTGCCCGGTCTTCTGGACAGACGGCCAGTACTTCGGGCCGGCGGCCATCGTCAACGCACACCGCTTCATCTTTGACTCACGCGACGACGCCGGCGACATGCGTCTGGAGATCCTCAATGACAAGGAAGGTGTGTGGCGCTGCCGCACCACCTTCAACTGCACAGAGGCGTGCCCGCGCGGCATTCAGGTCACGCAGGCGATCGCCGAGGTCAAGCAGGCCATCCTGTCCCGCAAGGTCTAAAAGCGCTTCTACTGCGGACGAAACGGCGCGGCTACCGAAAGGTGGCCGCGCCGTCGTCGTTCCCGGAAGTTTTGCGCAGCTCAGGCGACTTCGACGCCGGCCAAGTCGCTTTAGGTGCCCGAAAGTTCCGAGGTTTTAGCCGCCGCCGCCCTGCTGCGCTGGCGCAGGGACCGTGCGCGGCCGCCGCGTGCGCGGGAGCGGGCGGACTGGGCATCTGCCGCACCGATGGCGCCCCAAGCCGTTGCCAGCAGGTAGACCTGGCTCAGCAGGAAGAACCAGACAAACAGCCCGATGATGACGGCGAAGGGAGCGAGCAGCGGGTTGCGGTCCACTCCGGCCAGCAGGAGGGTGCTGAAGGTCCGCAGGACGGTGCTGCCCACTCCCGCGATGAGGGCAGACTGAAACAGGACGGCCCGGGGCATCTGGATGGCGGAGGCCGAGTGGAACAGGATGACTGCGACGAGGGTATCCAGCAGGAGCGTGACCGTCGTGCCTGCGATTTGCGTCAACGGTTTGGCAGCACTATCCAGGCCCAGCCATTGAAGGACCAGATCCAGGACGGTATTGGCAATCAGCCCGACAGCGGTGGTGACGATGAGCGCCACCGCAAGCACAAGCAGAATCCCAAGGTCCTTGAGCTTGACCAGGATGGGATTCGCCTGGACCGCGGGCAGGTCGAAGATACCGCGCATCCCCTCGCGTACGCCCCCGATCCAGCGCAGCGACGTGAAGAGCATGACAACCGTTGAGATGAGCAGGGCGAGGCTGAGCCCGGACTCCAGGTCGAAGAGCTCTTCGGTTGTGGCGAACCCGGTGCTGCTGGTGCCCTCCCCGTCAGTGTCGATGAGCCCGGGTGTGGTTCGGTCCACTGCACGGACGATCATCTGTTGCAATTCGGTGTTCCCGGCGACTACCAGCCCTGCGATTGAGAAACCAACAACCAGTAATGCGGCAATGGCGAAAAACATGTTGTAGGCGATCCCTGCGGCCATGAGCGGACCGTGGCGACTGGTGTAGAGCTGGAAAGCCCGCATGGGACGGAAAGCGTTCAGCTTGGCCAGCAGATACTGGAAGGTGGCCAGAAGAACGGGTGCTCCCCCGCCCTTTTCCCGCCGGGCCCGGCCGAGATCGCGGCGGGCTTGCAGAACCTTCAGCTTGAGCTTCATCCGCTCCGTTGGGAACGGGTTATCAGGCGCCCGGTTTTTCGCCGGCGGTAGCGTTCTGGCCAAAAGCGAGCTCTTCCCGTAGTTTCCACACGCCCGTGACGTCGTGCTCGTACAGTCCCATGGTACGTACCGTAAAGGATGCCTCGAAGTCGTCGAGCTGCACCTCGGCCGAATCCATGTTGGCTTCGCTTACGTCATGGGCCACGGTGACGTGTGGGTGGAAGGGGTACTCGAGGTCGCGGGCGAGGGGCCCGGCCTGTAGCCGCCGGTGCAGGTCAACGCAGGAATCAAAACCCTCGGTGACATTGATGAAGACCACAGGGGTGAGCGGACGGAACGTGCCGGTGCTTTTCAGGGTGACCGTGAAGGAACTTTGCGCGGAGGCCACCTCACGCACGTGGGCGATGGTCGACGGCCAGTCCGCGGCCGGGGTGGTGGTGATCAGCGTGATGTGCGGTGGGACGAGAGCAGCCATCGGATCGCCGAAGGAGGCCCGCCAGCGTTCGAGCTCGCCTGCAATGGGCTCCGGAAGGGCGATGACCACTCCCACGAGCTTGCCCTCCACAGCACGCCGGCCCACTACGTAGGTCGGTTGGTGCTGCTCGGTGTCGCTGAGGGGGTGGCTCATGATCCTAGAAGGCACCCGCCGGTCCGCGTCCGCGCGCAGGGAGGAAACCTACTTTGGAGAACACATCTGCCAGCGTAACCGACGCAATTTCCCGCGCCTTTTCCTCGCCTACCGCGAGCAGCCGGTCAAGCTCGCCCGGATCGCCGAGCAGCTCCAGCGCGCGTGCCCGCACAGGCTCAAGGCGATCAACCACCACGTCCGCAAGCTCCACCTTCAGGTGACCGTACATCCGGCCCTCAAAATGCCCGACGACGTCCTCCAGGCTCTTCCCCGTCATCAGTGAATAGATGGAGAGCAGGTTGGAGACGCCCGGCTTCTCCTCGCGATCGAAGCGAATTTCCGTGCCGTCATCCGTCACTGCCGATTTAATGCGCTTGGCGGTGACTTTCGGTTCATCCATGATGTTGATCAGTCCCGCCGCGGAGCTTGCGGACTTGGACATCTTGGCGGTCGGATTCTGCAGGTCATAAATTTTGGCCGACTCCTTCTGGATGAACGGCTTGGGAACCACGAACGTCTCTCCGAATCGCGTATTGAAGCGCTGCGCGAGGTCCCGGCTCAACTCAATATGCTGGCGCTGGTCCTCACCGACGGGAACGCCTTCCGGCTGGTACAGCAGGATGTCCGCGGCCTGCAGGATGGGGTAGGTGAACAGGCCTACCGACGTGGAATCGGTGCCCTGCTTGAGCGACTTGTCCTTGAACTGGGTCATGCGGGAGGCCTCGCCGAACCCGGTAATGCAGTTCAGCACCCAGGCCAGCTGCGCGTGTTCAGGCACGTGTGACTGCACGAAGAGCGTGCACTTGTCCACATCCACACCGCCGGCAATGTACTGCGCGGCGGTCAACCTGGTGCGTTCAGCGAGCTCCGCCGGATCCTGCGGCACGGTAATGGCGTGGAGGTCGGGAATGAAGTAGATCGCGTCATAGGAGTCCTGCATCCGAACCCACTGCACGAGGGCTCCGAGGTAGTTGCCCAGGTGGAGGGAACTGCCCGAGGGCTGCATACCGGACAGAACCCGCTGACGTGTCGCTGTGGAGGAGGTCATATCAGTCCTGTGGTTGTAAGAGCTTGTAGTCGACGACGAGCGGCGCGTGATCCGAAAAGCGCGCTTCCCAGGAGTGGGCTCGATCGACGACGGCGGTGGTGGCGGCTGTTGCCAGTTCAGGGGTGGCGAGGTGGTAGTCGATGCGCCAGCCGGCGTCGTTGTCGAAAGCCTTGCCGCGCCAGGACCACCAGGTGTAGGGGCCGTCAACGTCCCCGGCAAGGTCACGGTGGACATCAACCCAGCCCACCGCATCGCTGAAGAAATGATCGAAGTAGGCGCGTTCCTCCGGCAGGAAGCCTGCCTTCTTCAGGTTGCCCTTCCAGTTCCGGATATCCCGGGTGGTGTGTCCGACGTTGAGGTCTCCCACCACCAGGGCGTGGTCGCGGGTGCCGCGCAGCTCGGTGAGCCGCGCCGACATCAGGTCGAGGAACCGGTACTTGTCCTGCTGCTGCGGCGAGTCCGCCTCCCCTGAGTGCACGTAGGCGCTGACCACGCTGAGGGTGGTTCCGTCCAGGTCGAAATCAGCTTCCACCCAGCGACCAGCGGAGGCGAAGTACTCGTCACCGATGTGCTCGCGGGTCTCCGTGGGCTCCAGACGGGAA
Organism: Arthrobacter parietis; assembly: GCF_039530425.1. NCBI lineage: Bacteria > Bacillati > Actinomycetota > Actinomycetes > Micrococcales > Micrococcaceae > Arthrobacter > Arthrobacter parietis. The sequence goes on from NZ_BAAAON010000003.1 coordinate 118,587, forward strand.
GCGACGGCGACGCCGGCACGGCCCTTGGCCGCGGCCTCAGAGTGCAGAATGTGCCAGGAGTCCCCAAGGAGCTCCCGCACCACCTTGTCCGGTGCACGAACCTCCTGGAGGCACAGGATGTCGATGTCCCTGTCCTCAAGCCACTCCTGCATTCCCCGTCGGTAGGCTGCGCGGATTCCGTTTACGTTCACGGTGGCAATACGAAGGGCTTCTGGGTGCTTGCTGCTTATCAGGGTTTGTGCCGAACTCACCCGATCAACCTTACCGGAGCGCTAGTCGACGACAGTGCCCTCAACCGGACCGTCGTCGTCGTTTTTCATCATGCTGCGGGCATTGTGGGAAGTGATCTCGATGGTTTCCAGCGCACGGTCCACCATGCCCTGGTCCGTGCCGAGATGATCGCGGATCACGCGGGCCTGGACCTGGACGATCTTGAAGCTGTGATCGAGCTTCTGATCCCTCATTGCGGCGCTTGTACCGGCCGGGCCTCCGCCCGCCATGCCCCCGCCGGCGGCCCTGTTGAACTCGTCGATCCGGGCGCTCGCCTTGCGTGCGGCAGAGCGCACCGTAAACACCACGAAGCTGAAAATCAGCAGCCACCCAAGGGAGATGATCACCACCAGCCAACCGACGACGTCGTTTTCGTTGGCCGCGAAGACCACAGCCACCAAAAACACCACCAACATGATGGCCATCCCCACGCCGCCCATACGCAGGCTCAGTCCCTTGCCCGCGGTTTTTCCAGAAGTTCCCAGTGGTTGCATGCCTCCATTGTCGCAAACCGGCAGCATGGGTATGGCTGCTTCCACCACTGGCGAAAAGGGAGTCCCGGCACCCGAAGGAGGCGGACAGAAATTTAATTCAGATCACACCCATCCGTGATGCAACCCACGCCGAACTAAGGTCATGCGCACCCCATTCGGTGCGCGCCCCATTCGCACCATGGAGGAATCATGAACAAGAAAGCTCTTTTCGCAGTCCCGACCCTCGCTATGGGTCTGTTGGCAATGGGCGGCGCACCCGCCATGGCTGCCCACGCCGATGGAACGTACACGTCCCAGCTGGGCCAGCTCAACGGCACAACCGGTACCGGCAACATCACGGTGACCATCAATGACAAGCAGGCAACGGTCAGCCTGCAGGTTTCCGGCCTCGCCGAGACCTTCATGGACGGACCCTACCCGCACGTCCAGCACATCCACGGCGGCGCCGAGGGCACCTGCCCCACGCCTGCTGCTGATGCTGACGGCAACGAGATCGTGGACACCACCGAAGGTGCTCCTTTCTACGGTGACATTCTGACCACGCTGGGCACCAGCGGAGACACCAGCCCGGCTGCAGGTCTTGACCTTGCACTGGGTGGCCAGGGCGGTACCTACACCATCGAGCGCACCTTCGAAATGAATGACGCAACCCTGGACGCGCTTGACGCCGGAACCGCTGTTGTAGTGGTTCACGGTCTGGATCCGGCAACGGCAACGGGAACCGAAGAAGCCTTCTCCTCCCCGAGCAACCTGAACCCGGACCTGCCGCTCGGCGCAACCTCGCCTGCTCTGTGTGGCACCCTGGTTGCTTCACAGATGGGCGCAATGCCTGAGGGTGGCGCTGACACCGGCGTTGCTCAGGAGACCGGCTCCAACCTGGGCATGATCGCCCTCGGTGGCGGCCTGGTTCTGGCAGCAGCAGCCGGCGGCACCTACGCTGTCCGTCGCTCAACCACCAAGTAAAGGACTGATCTGATCTCATGATCAGCTCCAACTCCGGCCGCCGCAGAAGCTTTGCAGTTTCTGCGGCGGCCGCCCTTTTGATACTCACCGGTTGCGGCACAGGCACCGGCAGCGAGGGTGCTCAGGCCCCAACGACGACGACGGCGCCGGCTACCTCCGTGCCGGCAACACCGGCCCCTTCCGCGAGCCCCGAAACGTCCCCCTCCGCGGAGCCTTCCCAGACACCCGCCCTTCCGCCGGTGCTGGAAGCTTCCGAACCGGTCTCCTTCTCGATACCCACCATCGAAGCGGGTTCCGAACTGCTCTCGCTTGGGCTACGGGAAAACGGGTCCCTGGAAGTGCCGCCGGACGGACCCGGAGCACCAGCCAGTTGGTACAACCAGTCCCCCACGCCCGGCGAGCGCGGACCGGCTGTCTTGCTGGGCCATGTCAACGCCACCGGCGGCGGCCCCGGCGTCTTTGCGGACCTCAGGGCGCTGAAGGCCGGCGACCTCATCGAGGTCAAGCGCAAGGATGGGTCCACCGCCACTTTCGCAGTGACCAAGGGCGAGCAGTACCCGAAGGACAACTTCCCGACCCAGAAGGTGTATGGGAACACCGAGGGCGCCGAGCTCCGGCTCATCACCTGTGACGGCTATGATCCGGAAACCGGGCTCTTCGACGACAACTACGTGGTGTACGCCGAACTGGTCACCTGAGGGTCCGTTAGCAAGCCGTGCCTACCAGCACACGAGGCAGAACGGGTGGCCTGCCGGGTCCAGATAGACCCGGTAGGTGCCCGTCCCCGACTCCAGACTGGTAGCCCCTAGCGCGAGCACCTTCTGCTCCGCGACGTCGAGGTCTTCCACCCGGATATCGAGATGCACCTGCTGCGGGATCTCCTGGCCCGGCCACCTCGGCGGCATGTATCCCTCAACCTGCTGGAAGGCCAGTGCCGGACGGTCCGGGGCATCACCGATGGTGATCCACCCGTTGTCATCATGCTGGACGCGGATCATGCCCAACAGGTCCTCGTAGAAGGACGCCAGCTGGTCCGTGTTTGAGCAGTCGAAGACGGTTGCGTGCCATTTCCCAATCATGGTCCCAGTATCTGCCGTCTCCACCGCGAATGGTAGGCAATCGCGGACACCTTCCGTCCTTACGCGTTCCTACTTCAGAAACAGCTTCCGGAGGCGCGTGGTGGTCAGGACCATCCCCACGAGGATCATCACCAGGTAATAGGTGATATGGACTGCCGTTGCAGGGGTGAAGATGCCAATACTGAGTTGACGCAGCAGTTCAACGCCGTGCCAGAGCGGCAGAGCCTGGATGAACCACTGGATCCCCTGCGGGTAAACACTCAATGGATAGAACGTCGCCGAGAACAGGAACATCGGCAGCATCACGAAATTGATCCAATCCATCTGCTGGAAGGTCTTCATGTAGCTGGTGATGCCCATGCCGAACGACGCGAAGCCAAAAGCAATCAGCACGGACGCCGGAACCATCAGCAGTGCCCACGGCGTGGTGATCAGCCCCATCAGCCCCATGACCGCGGTGAAGCCCGTGGCGTACAGGGCGCCCCGCAGGAGCGCGAGGAAAATCTCGCCGATCGCAACATCCAGCGGCCCCAGCGAGGTGTACAGCATGCCCTGGTAAAGCTTTGCGAAATTCATCTTGAAAAACACGTTCCAGGTGGAGTCATAGACCGCGCCGTTCATCGCGGAGACTGCAAGGAGCGCCGGCGCTATGTAGGCGGCGTAGCTGATTTCCTCTCCGCCGGGCCCGACGACGGTGCCCACCAGTGCGCCCAGGCCCACCCCCATGGAGATGAGGTAGAGCACCGGCTCGAAGAACCCGGACACCATGATCAGCCAGTTGCTGCTCTTGGTGGCCATGAGTCCGCGCGCAATCACTGCTTTGGCATTTCGTGCGTACAGCGCACTGAACGGGCGGTCCTTCACCTGGACCCGGTAGTCCTCTTCAGTGAGAATGTTGCTCACTTGCCCAGCCTCCGTTCATACATGCGGCGGGCCAGGACCCAGCCGAGCAGTGCCAGCGCCACCAGATAGAGGATGTGGATTGCCGAGAGCCAGAGCGGCTCGTCATACCCGTAGGTCAGCACCCGTCCCAGTTCCGTACCGTGCCACAGCGGGGAGATCCACCCGATCCAGCGTAGGAAGATGGGCAGCGTTTCGAGCGGGAAGAAGGTGCCGGAAAACAGGAACAACGGAGTCACGATGAAGCGCATGACCAGCGCGAACTGGCCCTTGTCCTCGGTGACGCTGGCCGAGTACGCCATGAGCGGGAGCCCGAACGAAAGCCCGCAGACAACGGCGACGATGATTGCCACCGACCCCCAGGCAGATGGCGATGCACCGAAGGCAGCAACGATCGCGAAGTAGATCGCGGACATCAGGAAGAGCCTCAGTGAGATCGCGATGATGTATCCGTTGACGATCTGGTGCACGGCCAGCGGCGAGGCATGCGGACCGTAGTAGACGCGCCGCCACTTGAAGCCGTCCATGACGGGATAGGTGAACTCCGTGGCGGCCGTCATGATCGTGGCGGAGGACAGGAGCGCCGGCGCAATGAACGCAAGATAGCTAACGCCGCCGAAAGCGCTCTCGGCGCTGTTGCTGTCCACGAGCGTGGCGAGGCCGACTCCCATTGCGAAGAGATACATCACGGGATTGCCCACGCTGTAGGCGAGCAGCGTCCAGCGGTAGCCGTTCATCACCTTAAGGGCGTGTTCGGCGTAATACCAGGAGCCGAACTTCCGGGCGCGTTCCGCCGCGACCATCGGGGAATGGGCAGCGCGGACGGCCTGCTCATTCTTCGTATTTCCCGTTTCCCGGCGGCCGCCCGGTGCGGGCTGATCCGGGGTGCCGGTGTGCTGGCTAGTCAACGAGGCTCCTACCGGTCAGTCGCAGGAAAACATCTTCAAGGGAGGACCGGCGCACAAGGGAGGTAATGGGATGAAGACCGCGGGCGGTGACCTGCTCAAGGGCAGACTCGCCGTCGTGCGTGTAGATCAGCACGCGGTCCGGCAGGGACTCGAGCCGTTCACCGATGCCGGCCAGATCCGCTGCCACCGTTGTGTTCCTTTCCGAGCCGAAGCGGAGCTCGAGCACCTCACGGGTGGAGTGCTCGCGGATGAGTGTGGCGGGAGATCCCTCAGCCATGATCTGCCCCTTGTCCACCACGACGAGGCGGTCGCAGAGCTGCTCCGCCTCATCCATGTAGTGGGTCGTGAGGATCAGGGTAACCCCGGACTCCTTCAGACGGAACAGCCGGTCCCAGAGAATATGCCGCGCCTGTGGATCGAGGCCGGTGGTGGGCTCGTCCAGCAGGAGGATCTTCGGCTCGTTGATGAGAGACCGGGCGATGGTCAGGCGCCGCTTCATGCCGCCTGACAGCGAGTCCACCTTCGCCTTTGCCTTGTCGGTGAGCTGGGCGAACTCAAGCAGCTCATCCGCCTTGGGTTTGAGGTAACTCATCGGCAGGCCGAAGTAGCGGCCGTAGACCAGCAGGTTGTCCCGGACGCGCAGTTCCTCGTCCAGATTGTCCTGCTGCGGCACGACGCCGAGGTGCGCCCGAACCTCCGGACCATGCTGCTCAGGATCCAGACCCATGATGGTCAGCTTCCCGGAGGTGCGCTGCGAGACGCCGCCGATCATCCTCATGGTGGTCGACTTGCCGGCGCCGTTGGGACCGAGCAGGCCGAAGGACTCCCCCGCTGGTACGTCGAATGAGATGCCGTCGACGGCAGCGAAATTCCCGTAGTGCTTGGTCAGCCGGTCAGCGGAGATGACGTAGTTCGGAATAGTTTGGTTGGGCACCAGAACAGCCTAGAGCCTACCCTGGGAGTTGTAACTAGCTGGTGACGCCCGCCTGACGTTCCGCAGCCTCGACAACGTTGGCCAGGAGCATCGCGCGCGTCATGGGGCCCACTCCCCCGGGGTTGGGCGAAAACCAGCCGGCGACGCCGGCTGCGTCCTTCGCGACGTCGCCGCGCAGGATGGCCTTGCCGGTCTCAGGATCAGTCACCCTCGTGACCCCCACGTCCAGGACGATAGCGCCGGGCTTCAGATGTTCAGCCGTGATCATCCCGGGCAGGCCCGCGGCCGCCACGACGACGTCGGCCTCGCTGAGGTGCCGCGGCAGGTCCACTGTGCCGGTATGCGCCAGCGTGACGGTCGCGTTGATCGCACGCCGGGTCAGCAGCAGGCCAAGCGGCCTACCTACAGTCACCCCACGTCCCACGACGAGCACGTTCTTGCCCTTGAGCTCGATGTCATGGCGCAGAAGCAGCTCGACGATGCCATGCGGGGTGCACGGCAGGGGCGAGTCCATAGGTCCGTTGACATTGAGGACGAGCTTCCCGAGATTGGTCGGGTGCAGTCCGTCGGCGTCCTTGCCCGGCGTCATCCGCTCCAGGATGGCATGTGCGTCGATGTGCGCAGGCAGAGGCAACTGGACGATGTAACCGGTGGTGGCGTCGTCGTCGTTCAGTTCGTCAATGACCTTTTCGAGGTCCTCCTGGCTGATGTCCCCCGGCAGGTCGCGGCGGATCGAGTTGATGCCCACCTGCTCACAGTCGCGGTGCTTTCCGGCGACGTAGGAATGGCTCCCAGGGTCATCTCCGACCAACACCGTACCCAGGCCGGGCGTGATGCCCTGGCCCTTCAGAGTGGTGACCCGCTCTGTGAGTTCGCTGCGGATTGCGGCCGCTGTTGCCTTGCCGTCAAGAATTTGTGCGCTCATCTACGCCGCTCCTTTGTTGAGCTGTTCCCTGTCCAATTCCTCGAGCAGGTACGCCTTGCCACGCTCACAGCACCCTGTGAAACAGCACTCCGCTGTGGGGATCTCGTACTCATCCGAGCGGGCTGCCGCCGAGTCCAACGCACCTGGGGGCAGGTCTTCTACCATTCCTCGTGCCCGGGGTAGAGCGGGAAATCGGCAGCGAGGCGGGATACGCGTGCACGCAGCCCCTCGACGTCAGCACCGGGCTTCAAAACTGCAGCGATGATTTCGCCCACCTCGGCGAACTCGGTGGAGCCGAATCCGCGGGTGGCGAGAGCGGGGGTGCCGATGCGGAGGCCGGAGGTGACCATGGGCGGGCGCGGATCATTGGGGACCGCGTTGCGGTTCACCGTGATGCCCACCGAGTGCAGGAGGTCCTCCGCCTGCTGACCGTCCAGCTCGGAGTGGCGGAGGTCCACCAGGACCAGATGCACGTCGGTTCCGCCGGTGAGGACCGACACTCCGTGCTCGGTGACGTCAGCGCCCATGAGCCGCTCTGCGATGATGCGGGCGCCCTCGAGGACGCGCTTCTGGCGCTCCTTGAATTCTTCCGTGCCGGCAATCTTGAAGGCCGTGGCTTTGGCCGCGATGACGTGCATGAGCGGGCCACCCTGCTGGCCCGGGAAAACGTTGGAGTTCAACTTCTTGGCCCACTCCTGCTTGGCCAGGATCACGCCTGAGCGCGGGCCGGAGAGGGTCTTGTGCACGGTGGAGGTGACCACGTCCGAGTGGGGAACGGGGCTCGGGTGCAGGCCGGCTGCCACGAGGCCTGCGAAGTGGGCCATGTCGGTCCAGAGCAGGGCGCCGACCTCGTCAGCGATGGACCGGAATGCTGCGAAATCGAGGTGACGGGGGTACGCGGACCAACCGGCGATGATGACCTGGGGCTTCTCAGCCAGGGCCTGCTCGCGGACGCGCTCCATGTCGAGGCGGTGCGTGTCATTCTCGACACCATATGCTGCGACTTCATAAAGCTTGCCGGAGAAGTTCAGCTTCATGCCGTGGGTCAGGTGGCCGCCGTGCGCCAGGGACAGGCCCATGATCTTCTCGCCGGGCTTGATCATCGCAGCGAGCGCGGCGGCGTTGGCCTGGGCTCCTGAGTGCGGCTGGACGTTGGCGTACTCCGCACCGAAGAGCGTCTTGACGCGCTCGATGGCCAGGCTTTCTGCGACGTCAACATGCTCGCAGCCGCCGTAGTAACGGCGGCCCGGGTAGCCCTCCGCGTACTTGTTGGTCAGGACCGAGCCCTGAGCTTCGAGGACCGATCGCGGCGCGAAGTTCTCGGAGGCGATCATCTCGAGGGTGTCGCGCTGGCGTGCGAGCTCATTGTTGAGGACCGCGGCGATTTCCGGGTCCACCTCGGACAGCGGCGCATTGGTCACGGACTGGGTCACAGAGGGAGAGGATGAAGTCACGGAAGGCTCCTGGTGAGATGAGGGTTCTACAGGTCAGGCTACCTGTTGACCGGGGTGCGCCCGAAAGTTCCAGCCAAACTGGCTCGAAGTGTTTCGGACGGTGACTCGCAGCGCTGCTGCGCCCCTGCCGTGCCCGGTAACCTTGGAGCGTGACTGAAGCTGTACAGGCCGGTGTTCCCGGCAGCGCGCCGTCGTCGTTCATTCTGACGCTCTCCTGTGATGACCGGCCGGGAATTGTCCATGCCGTTTCCGGGGCGTTGGTGGCTGCTGACTGCAATATCACCGAGTCCCAGCAGTACGGCAGCCCGGACTCGGGGACGTTCTTCATGCGGGTGGCGATCACCACGCGATCGGAACGGGGCGCCGTCGAAGCGCACCTGGCGCCGGTAGCCCAGGCGTTCGGGATGACGTGGGGGCTGCACGCCGAAGGCACACCGGCGCGCACGCTCATCATGGCCTCCAAATCCGCCCACTGCCTCAACGACCTGCTCTTCCAGCAGCGCGCGGGGATCCTGCCGATCGAGGTGCCCGTGATTGTTTCGAACCACACGGACCTGGCTGACCTTGCCGCATTCTATGGCGTGCCTTTTCACCATGTTCCCGTCACCGCTGACGGTAAGGCTTCGGCGGAGGAACGACTTTTGGAGCTCGTGGCCGAGCATCGGATTGAACTCGTGGTTCTTGCACGGTACATGCAGGTGCTCAGCGACTCCCTGTGCTCGCAGCTGGTGGGGCGTGCAATCAATATCCACCACTCGTTTCTGCCGTCGTTCAAGGGTGCGCGTCCCTATCACCAGGCGCACGCCCGCGGCGTGAAGCTGATCGGTGCAACTGCGCACTACGTGACCCCGGCTCTGGACGAGGGCCCCATCATCGAGCAGGAAGTCATCCGCGTGGATCACGCGCGGACGGCACCACAGCTGGCCGCGATGGGTGCGGACGTCGAAAGCCGGACGCTGGCACAGGCCGTGCAGTGGCATGCCGAGCACCGTGTGCTGCTCGATGGCACGCGGACTGTCGTCTTCAACTAGATTTCTCCAGGAGTAAACATGAGTGATGAGACGCCACTGCGCTACCGCGTACTGACCGGCCCCGACGACCGCGCGTTCTGCGCACGGGTGAGCGAGGCTCTGGAGAGTGGCTACCGGCTGCATGGCTCCCCCGCCGTGACGTTCAACGGCGAGCGCGTGATTGTTGCGCAGGCGGTAGTGCTGGAGGACTGAGCCGGCAGTTTCCCACCGCGTCCTCGGTCTGGAAATCTCACGGGGATAGGCTGGGCGGATGGGACACATCATTGAATTCGGCGGTAACACTCCCTCGATCCCGGAGACCGTGTTCGTAGCACCGACGGCTTCCGTCATCGGCAAGGCAACCTTCGGGGATAACGCCAGCGCGTTCTACGGCGTCAGTGTGCGCGCAGACACTGAGACCATCACCATCGGCGCGGGTACAAACCTGCAGGACAACGTGGTCGTGCATGCCGATCCGGGTTTCCCCGCCACCGTGGGAGACCGCGTGAGTGTGGGGCACAGCGCCGTCGTGCATGGGTGCACGATCGGGAACGACTGCCTGATCGGCATGAGCGCCACCATCATGAACGGCGCAACCATCGGAGAGGGATCCCTGGTTGCCGCCGGCGCCGTGGTGCTCGAAGGCATGCAGGTTCCGCCGCGTTCGCTGGTGGCCGGTGTCCCGGCGAAGGTCCGCCGGGAGCTGACCGACAACGAACTGCAGGACGTCCGGGACAACGCTTCCCGCTATCAGGAGTTGGCTGCTCTCCATCGAGTTGCGTTTACTTCTTGACGGCAACAACCTTCGTGTAGGAATCTGTAGGCATGTCCGTTGAGTCTGCCGCGCCGTCGAGGCCTGCCCCCAAGCCGAGCCTTCATAAGCCAGGTTCCCAGTCGGCTCTCCGGCAGCTCAATGAGCAAAGAATCGTCCAGGCGCTTGCGACCGGCGGTCCTCAGACCCAGGCTGAACTGGCCCGCCAGACCGGGCTTTCCACGGCGACGGTCTCCAACATTGTTCGCGGTATGTCGGACTCAGGCACAGTAACAACGAGCCCCACCACCAGCTCCGGGCGCAGGGCCCTGTCCGTTGCGCTCAATGACAACGGGTTAGTTGCTGTCGGCATCGACATCGGCCGAAGGCACGTGAGGGTAGTCCTTGCCGGCCCGGACTACCGTGTTCTTTGCGAGGAAGCCATCCCGCTGACAGCCGGCCACACCGCGGAGGAAGGGCTCGACGCCGCCGCGGAACTCCTTGAACGGCTGCTGACGGAATCGGGTACTCCCCGAAGCGCGCTACTCGGCGCCGGCATCGGAATCCCCGGCCCCATTGACCGTCGCACAGGAACCGTTGTGCAGGGCGCCATCCTGCCTGAATGGGTGGGAATCAACATCCTCGAGACGTTCAGTGAACGCCTCAGAATCCCTGTGTTCATTGACAATGACGCCAACCTCGGAGCGCTGGCGCAGGTCACCTGGGGGCCGCACAGTTCGGTGGAGAACCTGATCTTCGTGAAGATCGGCTCAGGCATCGGCGCCGGCCTGATCCTCAACGGTGCGCTGTACTACGGCAACGTCGGGATCACGGGAGAACTAGGCCACACCACCATCGACGAGCACGGCCTCATCTGTCGGTGCGGCAACCGCGGCTGCCTCGAAACCGTCGCCTCGACGGCAACCATGATCAGCCTGCTAGAGCGCACCAGCCACCGGCCGCTCACGGCGCCCGACATTGTGCAGCTCGCCCTCGGCGGAGACACCGCAACACTTCGCGTCCTCGACGATGCCGGCCTCGCGATCGGCCGCGCCATTGCCCATGTCGCCAACCTGATCAACCCCGAACTGATAGTTCTCGGCGGGTCCCTGACCGGCCTCGGCGATATCCTTCTTGACCCCGTCCGGCGCGGATTGCTTCGGCATGCAGTGCCGGTTGTCGGAGAATCGACAACTGTCAGCATGGGCTCCCTCGGGGACCGCGCCGAAGCACTCGGGGGCGTCGCCGTCGTCTTGTCCCAGCCCAGCCTTAGCTCAAGCTAAGTTCTGGTTTTCCAACAGTTCGACATTAATTGCGTTCAAGACTTGACGCCAACACCTTACTCAGAGTTTACTTTTTTGGCGGGCCTTTTCGGTCCAAGGACAGCGCAGTCAGTTGCGGGAAGGCCTCTATGGACAACCACACCATCCTCGAGATGCAGTCGATCACCAAGGAATTTCCCGGTGTGAAAGCACTCGATCATGTTTCCCTTTCCGTTACGGCCGGCGAGATTCACGCGATCTGCGGTGAAAACGGTGCTGGGAAATCCACCCTGATGAAGGTGCTCTCCGGGCTCTATCCTTACGGCGACTACCAGGGTCAGATTGTCTTCCAGGGGAAGGAGATGCAGTTCAAGGACATTCGTTCCAGCGAAGCCGCCGGAATCGTGATCATCCACCAGGAACTCGCCCTGATCCCCGAGCTGTCCATCGCCGAGAATATTTTCCTCGGCAATGAGCCCACACGCTTCGGAGTGATCGACTGGGACAAGGTCAACCTCTCCGCCGTCGAGCTCCTGGCCCGCGTCGGGCTGAGCGAAGACCCGACTACCAAGATCAAGGACATCGGTGTCGGCAAGCAGCAGCTGGTCGAAATCGCCAAGGCCCTCAGCAAGTCCGTTAAGCTGCTCATCCTCGATGAGCCCACAGCCGCACTCAACGAAGCTGACTCCCAGCATCTGCTGGATCTGATGTCCGGACTGCGCTCCAAGGGCATCTCCTGCATCATGATCTCCCACAAGCTCAACGAGATCGAGCAGATTGCGGACTCCATCACGATCATCCGTGACGGCAAGGCAATCGAAACCCTGCATATCAAGAACGACGGCGTGGACGAGGACCGCATCATTCGCGGCATGGTCGGACGCTCTCTCGAGTCCCGTTTCCCTGACCACACCCCGAAGATCGGCGAAACGTTCTTCGAGGTGCGCAACTGGACGGTCGGCCACCCCAACGTTGCCGACCGCCTGGTCTGCAAGAACTCAAGCTTCAAGGTGCGGCGCGGGGAGATCGTCGGCTTCGCCGGCCTGATGGGCGCCGGGCGCACGGAACTCGCCCGTTCCGTGTTCGGCCGCTCCTACGGCAACTTCAAGTCCGGCCGGATCTTCAAGGACGGCAAGGAAGTCACCTTCAAGTCCGTGCCGCAGGCAATCGACGCGGGCCTCGCCTACGTTACCGAGGACCGCAAATCGCTCGGGCTGAACCTCCTGGATGACATCAAGACCACCACCGTCTCCGCAAACCTCAAAAAGATCACCCACAACTTCGTGGTGGACAACGACGAGGAATACCGCGTGGCGGAGGAATACCGGAAGTCGCTGCGGACCAAGACACCGAGCGTCAACGAGGGCGTGGCCAAATTATCCGGCGGCAACCAGCAGAAGGTGGTGCTGTCGAAATGGATGTTCACCGATCCCGATCTGCTCATTCTTGACGAGCCGACCCGCGGCATCGACGTAGGCGCCAAATACGAGATCTACGGCATCATCCAGAAGCTCGCAGACCAGGGCAAGGGCGTGATCGTCATTTCCTCAGAGCTCCCGGAACTCCTCGGTCTCTCAGACCGCATCTACACCATCTTCGAAGGCTCCATCACCGGCGAGGTGACCCGTGAGCAAGCCAGCCAGGAATCCCTGATGAAACTCATGACCGCCAGCAGAAAATCTGCCTGACCGAATCCCTAGGACGCACCATGAATTCCCTCAAGCGAATGTTCGGCGGCAACACCCGGCAGTTCGGGATGATTTTCGCCCTGATCGCCCTGATTCTGTTTTTCCAATGGCAGACCGGTGGCAACACACTCACACCGACCAACGTCATCAACCTGTTCAACGGCAACGCGTACATCCTGATCCTGGCAATCGGCATGGTGCTGGTCATCATCGCGGGCCATATCGACCTCTCGGTCGGGTCCGTGGCAGCCTTCGCCGGCGTCGTCGTCGCCATCTCCATCCGCGACTGGGGCATTCCCTGGTACCTCGGGATCGTGCTCGGGCTTGTCCTCGGTGCACTGATCGGAGCGTGGCAGGGATTCTGGGTTGCCTACGTGGGCATACCGGCGTTCATCGTGACCCTGGCGGGCATGCTCCTGTTCCGTGGAGCGAACCAGTACGTGGGCGAATCAAACACCATTCCCGTACCTGAGGCGTTCCAGTTCATCGGGGCCGGCTACCTCCCCGAGGTGGGACCCGTCACGGGATATAACAACCTCACGGTGCTCCTGGGTCTGCTCGCTGTGGGCTTCTTCGTGTACCAGGAGTTCAGCAACCGCCGCCGCACCGCGCAGATCGGCTCAGAGGTGCAGCCGCTGTGGATCTCCGTGGCGAAACTCGTCCTCCTCGCCGCCGCCATCCTGTACGTCACGTCCCTGTTTGCCACCGGCCGCCCGGGAACGTCCTTCCCTATTCCCGGGCTCATCCTCGCTGTCCTGGTCATCATCTTTGCGTTCATCTCGAACAAGACCGTGGTCGGTCGCCATGTGTATGCCGTCGGTGGCAACCGCCACGCGGCCGAGCTCTCCGGCGTGCAGAGCAAGCGCGTGAACTTCCTGGTGATGATGAACATGTCCATCCTTGCGGCACTCGCCGGAATGATCTTCGTGGGCCGGTCCACAGCATCCGGCCCCTTCGACGGCGTGGGCTGGGAACTCGATGCGATCGCGGCAGTGTTCATTGGCGGTGCAGCAGTGACCGGTGGCGTGGGAACGGTGATCGGCTCCGTGATCGGCGGCCTCGTCATGGCCGTCCTGAACAACGGCCTGCAGCTGATGGGCATCGGCGCCGACATGACACAGATCATCAAGGGTCTCGTGCTGCTGATCGCAGTCGCGTTTGATGTGTACAACAAGAGCCAGGGGAAACCCTCCATCATCGGATTGCTCACCCGAAACTTCGGCGGCGGGCGAAACAAGCCCGATGCGCCGTCAGCGCCCGAGGAAAACCCCGCAGCCCGGGAGGCAGTGGGCACAAAGCAGGTCCTCTAGAACCGATCCGCCGGTTCTGGCCAAAACCTTTCACTGACAACCAAAGCAAGATGCTAAAGAAAGAGAAATCGAATGCGTAACTTCGCAAAATCACTTGCAGCACTCACTGCAATTTCAGCATTGGCGCTGACATCCTGTGGCCGCGAGGATCCCGGTACGGCAACCGGGACCGCCGGCGGCACCGAGACCGCCTGCGAAGGGTTCGAGGAAGGCGCCGCCATCGGTGTAGCGCTGCCCCAGAAGACCTCGGAGAACTGGGTCCTGGCGGAGCAGCTGTTCAACGATGGCCTGACCGAAGCCGGGTACGAGCCGTCCGTCCAGTTTGCCAATGGCGGCGTGGCGGAGCAGCAAGCCCAGATCAGCTCAATGATCACCAACGGCGTGGAGGTCCTCGTGGTCGGTGCGATCGACGGCGCACAACTGGGCAACCAGCTGCAGCAAGCCAAGGACGCCGGGATCACGGTCCTCGCCTATGACCGTCTGCTCACCAACACCGAAAACGTGGACTACTACGTGGCCTATGACAACTTCAAGGTCGGTGAGCTGCAGGGCCAGGCCCTCCTGGACGGGTTGGCTGAGCGCAAGGGTGAAGGTCCTTACAACATCGAACTGTTCGCGGGCTCTCCCGATGACGCGAACGCCCAGGTCTTCTTCGACGGCGCCATGAGCGTCCTTCAGCCGAAGATCGACGACGGCACGCTCAATGTCGTCTCAGGCCAGACCTCCTTTGACCAGGCAGTGACCCAGGGCTGGAAGGCCGAGAACGCGCAGCGTCGCATGGATACCCTCCTCAGCGGTAACTACGCCTCCGAGGAATTGCATGGCGTGCTCTCACCGAATGACACGCTGGCACGCGCCGTCCTCACCTCGGTTGCGGCTGCAGGAAAGGATACGCCGGTTGTCACCGGCCAGGACTCCGAGGTGGAATCGGTCAAGTCGATCATGGCAGGTGAGCAGTACTCCACCATCAACAAGGACACCAGCAATCTGGTGGAGCAGACCATCACGATGGTTGAAGCCATCGGCGCCTGTGAAGAGGTCGAGGTCAACGACACCGAGTCCTACGACAACGGCGTGAAGGTTGTCCCGGCCTACCTGCTGGAACCGCAGATCGTCACCCAGGAAAACGCGGCAGAAGCGTACGCCGATGACCCCACGCTCGCTGAGCTGGTCAAGTAGCCAACTCCAGGAAGATCCCCGGCCGCATTTCGCGACCGGGGATCTTTTTTCGTCGCATGCTAAAAGTGAGGCTCTCCCAGGTCGGCGCTTCGGAGCTCGCAATGCCCATGCGACGCCGGGTGAACGGGGCGGCGCTGGTCCTTGAAGCGGGTTGCGGACGTACCACTGCCGTAACGGGTGGACGTGCCCTCCTGCATTCGGAAGTATGAAGGAATGACGACGAACCTCCGCCTCCCTGTGCCCCCGTGCGTTGCGCCGGACGCGCCCTCGCCTTTCGCCGCTACCGGCGCGCCGCTGCGCTGGGGCGTGGTTGCCACGGGCGGGATCGCACGGAAAGTGACCGAGGATATCGCCCGCCTCGAGGACGCGGTGCTGCAGGCGGTGAGCTCGCGTAGGGAAGATCGGGCGCGCACCTTCGCCGATACGCACGGCTTCGCAACCGTGCATTACGACGACGGCGGCTCCCGCGGTTTCGAGCGGCTGGCTGAGGATCCGGACGTGGACGTCGTCTATGTAGCGACTCCGCATGGCCAGCACTACGAAGTATGCAAGGCACTGCTTGCCGCCGGCAAACACGTTCTGTGCGAGAAAGCCTTCACCGTCAACGCGCGTGAGGCGGAGGAGCTCATCAATCTGGCCCGGGAGAAGCGGGTGTTCCTCATGGAGGCGGTGTGGACGCGCTTCCTCCCCAGCGTGAACCGGGCGTGGGACATCATCCACTCGGGCGAACTCGGCGAAATCCGCTGGGTACAGGCGGACCTCGGTTTCCCAGCTGCCTATAACCCCGAAGCCCGCCTGTGGGACCCGCTCGCCGGTGGCGGAGCACTGCTGGACCTCACGGTTTACCCGTCCACGTGGGCGCTGGGATCGCTGGGCTTCCCCACTTCGGTTGCGGCCGAAGGCACACTGAATGACGACGGCGTGGACGCGCAGAACGCGCTGACCCTCACCTATGCAAGCGGCGCGCAGGCCCAGCTGTCGTCGTCGTTGTTGGCTTCCGGGCCGAGCCAGGCCACCGTCGCCGGCAGCAAAGGGTGGCTACGCACGTCCGCTCCGCTTCACAACCCGCGGGAACTGTACGTCCATCCGCACGGAGGCGAAGCACGGGTGGAGAAGTTCGAACAGGCAGGGAACGGGTACGCCTATGAGCTACGCGAAACCACGCGGTGCATTCAAGAGGGTCTCCTCGAAAGTCCCACCATGCCGCTTCAGCACACGCTCGACACCATGCGGATGTTCGATGGCGTCCGGGCCCAGCTGGGCCTTAGATATGCCAACGACGACCGGTAGCGGGCCCAAAAACCACCGTGAGTTGAATTAGCTCGCGAGGTTCGTTTCCGGCGCTGGCCGCTGCGTCTCTCCGGCTGCACCGCGGCGTCGCCAGTACGCTGCCAGAAGTGCGCCGGAGACGTTGTGCCAGACCGAGAATATTGCTGCGGGGAGGGCTGACTCCGGGGTCATATGTGTCCGGGCGAGGCCTGCTGCGAGGCCCGAGTTCTGCATTCCAACCTCGATCGCCGTGGTGCGCCGGGACGGAATCGGCAGCTTGAAGGCTCGTGCAGCTCCATAGCCGAGCGCATACCCGAGGCCGTTGTGCAGGACTACTGCCAGCAGCACAAGCAAGCCCGCCGAAAAGATTGCTTCGGCGCTCAGCCCGACTACAGCCATGACCACCAGCGTGATCGCGGCAACCGAGATCCAGGGCAGTACGGGAAGCGCCGCTGCCACAAGACGAGGCAGGAGCAGGCGTGCGGCCAGACCAAGTGCCACGGGAATCAGCACAATCTGGACGATGGACCATGCCATGGCGCCGGCGTCTACCGGTAGGTATTGTCCTGCCAGCCAGAGGGTGAGCAGAGGAGTCAGGAGCGGAGCAAGCAGTGTCGACACAGTGGTCATGGCGACTGACAGTGCTACATCACCCTTGGCCAGGTAAGACACCACGTTGGATGCTGTGCCGCCGGGGCAACATCCAACGAGGATCACACCGGCTGCAAGGGCGGCCGGCAGTCCGAGCACGGAAACCACCAGCAGCCCCAGCAGCGGCATCACTACGAATTGCGCAACGACGCCGATTACCACCGGAATCGGGCGCCAGGCAATCATTGCGAAATCCGGCGGTGTCAGCGTCAGGCCCATCCCGAACATGATGACTCCGAGAAGAGGATTGATCGCCGGTGCGAGGCCGGTGAACGCCGTCGGTATCATCAACGCGACGGCGCCGCCGCCCAGGACAAGCAGCGGGAAAATGGTAACTGCAATGCGTGCGTTGCGTTCCTCAGCGGACGCAGCTGAGTGTTGCGATTTCATGTTTCAAGAAGTAACACGAGCGTTTCACCGCCGTCGCATCCGGCCCGGAATTGTTACGAGTAGCACCTAACGCAGGCGTGGCGAATGGCCGGAGCCACGTGGGCTCCGGCCATCGCCGTGGTTAAACCTAGATGCGTGCGGTACGGGCCCGACGCGACACTAGGGCAACACCGCATCCCAGCAGCAGACCTCCTACCAGAAGCAGCACCGATGAATCGGTTCCTGTCTGCGCGAGGCTGCCACGGGTCGCGTTGCCCGAGGTGGCGTTCGTGTCCGCGGCAGCGCTTGTACCGGCACTGGTCATGACGCCGGTGCTTGCCAAAACCACCGTGGACTCGGCGGCGGGGATGCCGTTGTCCGAAGCAGGGTTGCTACCTTGAGCCCCGTTGCCGGGAGTACCACTCTGATCACCTGGAACAGCAGGGCCACCGTTAGCAGGAGAGTCGCCTTCACCGGGGGTTACTCCATCACCGGGCGTCATTTCATCACCGGGCGTCGTGGGGAAGCCAGGTTCAGCAGGCGAGCCCGGATTCTCAGGGTTGACCGGGGTCTCAGGATCAGTCGGATCCTCGGGGTTCACGGGAACAGAAGGACCATCCGCGGCAGATCCACAATCGGACGAGTTGCTGTCGCCAAGCACAGAAAGTGCATTGCAGCCAACGTTGACAGGAACGATTACACCGAGGTCAACTCCGATGTCACCAAGAAGCCCGCCATCCTCAGTGCCTTCAGCACCACCGCTGCTGGTGTCACCGGAGGTCGAACCCTCAGCACCAGAATCGGCACCGCTGGTCGAAGAATCACCAATCACCGACACCGCGTTACCGCTAACATTGACCGGCACAACCGCATCAACACCCGCGACAACGTCACCAAGAAGCCCGCCATCATCAGTGCCTTCAGCACCACCGCTGCTGGTGTCACCGGAGGTCGAACCCTCAGCACCAGAATCAGCACCGCTCGTCGAAGAATCACCAATCACCGACACTGCGTTACCACCAACGTTCACCGGCACAACCGCATCAACATCACCGACAACGTCACCAAGAAGCCCGCCATCATCAGTGCCTTCAACACCACCGCTGCTGGTGTCACCGGAGGTCGAACCCTCAGCACCAGAATCAGCACCACTGGTCGAAGAATCACCAATCACCGACACCGCGTTACCACCAACATTCACCGGCACAACCGCATCAACATCAGCAACAACGTCACCAAGCAAACCATCATCGTTGGTTCCCTCAGTACCACCGCTGCTGGTGTCGCCGGACGTCGAACCCTCAGCAGCAGAATCGGAGCCACTGGTCGAGGAATCACCAATCACCGACACCGCGTTACCGCCAACGTTCACCGGCACAACCGCATCAACACCCGCGACAACGTCACCAAGAAGCCCGCCATCATCAGTGCCCTCGGAACCACCCGTCGAGGTACCCCCCGACGTCGAACCCTCAGCACCAGAATCAGCACCACTGGTCGAAGAATCACCAATCACCGACACCGCGTTACCACCAACATTCACCGGCACAACCGCATCAACATCACCGACAACATCACCAAGAAGCCCGCCATCGTCAGTGCCTTCAGCGGCACCTGTCGAGGTATCCCCCGAGGATTCACCACCAGCAGCAGAATCGGAGCCACTGGTCGAAGAATCACCAATCACCGACACCGCGTTACCACCAACATTCACCGGTGCTACAGCGGCAACGCCGGCAGTGATACCACCGATATGCCCTTCCCCCACCGAAGCCTGGGCCTCGCCACCGCCGATGGTACCGCCGATGGTACCGCCGGCCGCTGCAGTAGAGCCAACGGTTGAGGAATCACCTATCAGTGAGATCGAGTTACCACTCAAATTCACTGGTACGGCTGCCTCGATAGCTGCGGTCACGCCACCGAGGAGGTTGCCTTCCGATCCGGTGGTGCCAGCAGGATCACTGCTATCGACGGCCACTCCATCCGATGACGACGTCGACCCCTCAGAGGAAGCGTCCCCAATCACCGAGACGGAATTGCCGCTGACATTTACGGGCGCTACGACGTCGCCAACTACCGCTATGCCGGTCTCATCGGCTGATGCCGCCCCGGCGCCAAGGACGAGGATGCCCCCGGCGAGGAGGAATACTTTGATTCCTCGTTGTATGCATGTTTGCATGATGTGTTTCTCCTGAATTGATGAGTATGGATAGCACGCAAGAGCGCGCCACAGTGACCGTCTGCCGCCCGCATGAGGGCAACCGACGGCTCATCAATCAGGAGTTGAACCGGGGTCGAAAGTTGGCCCAGAAGACAGCGCAGCAAGATAGCCGAACTGTGAAGCGCCAAGAGAAGAAATGCTGAAATCGAAAGAAAAATGGCTGTCAGCGGCGTATGAACTGCTCGCGCCTGCTGACCCTGCAGCAGCAGCGCCGGAAGCGGCATTACCCGCCGCGATGCCAACCGAACCGTCCGATTGCTGAAGATCAGCCACCGCAAGATCTGGAAGCCCCTGCAGTGCATACACCGCACCGTGTGGTGAGTCCGCTGGGTGGAAGTCAGTTGCCAGTGCGTCCACTGTCACAGATCCCGAAACAACAGTTGTTTCTGGGGCTTCTTGAGCAGCCGGCAGCGCTTCGCCAGGCAAACGGATGGGCGCCATAAGCGTTGCTACTTCCTCCTCCGCAGAGACCTGGGGGTCAGCAACCGACGGCTCAGTGGGAGCTTCGGGCAAGACAGGTGGGTCAACGCTCACAGGCTCAGGAAGGGGTGCCACAATCTCGTCAGGCGCAGTAGGACGAACAACCTCGATCACAGGATCGGTAACCGGTTCAAGAACCTCGACCACCGGATCGACCACAGGATGGACAACCTCGACCACGGGATCGAGTGTCTCTGCCACAGGGACAAGCACCTCTACGACCGGCGTCACGACTTCCTGGACCGGCGGCAGCACAGGTGCGGCTGCTGCATCAACGGCTTCCAGGACAGGCTGGGTAACGGCTGTGGTTGTTCCCGGCGGGACGATCACGTTCACCACAGGCAGTTCGGAAACAGCAGCGTCCACCAGGCTGGTGACCGGAGCAACCGTCTCGACCGCGCTGATGTTCGCGATAGCGGGTGGCACATTTTGAATGACGTCCGAGACCGCGGGCAGTGCAGAATTCTGGTTGGACGGGATCGGCGCAACTGCCTCAACAGGAACTGCCTCAACTACACCGCCGAGGGGTCCTGAAATATTCTGGACCACCGATTCCACGGGAGTCGTTACCGACTCAACCACGGAAGTGACGGACCCCAGCAGATTGCGCTCCCCGGCATCGACCGCCTGTGCTGCGCCCGCAGACAACGCCAGCAGACCGAAAGCGCCTCCGACACTGAGGAGGGAAATGCGCACAGAGGAGATGAGCGAACGGCGGTTTCGCCTGCTCATGCCATCACCCCCACGGTCAATGCTGAGCCTCAAGGAAAACATGCTTCTTACCCGGTGTAAACAGCTCATCGACTATTCGTCTTCAGCTTCTGCAAGCAAAAAGCCCCGCACCTGCGAGCGAATCGCGGGTGCGGGGCGTTCTGCATGCGGTCCTAGCCGAGGGTCGAGAGGACTTCAGTAAACTTCTGCGACGGCCGCATCGCGGCCACCACCTTGGTGATGTCCGGGTGGTAGTAGCCGCCGATATCCACCGGTGTTCCCTGGACTGCGAGCAGTTCCGACAGGATGGTGTCTTCGCTGGACGTCAGCTGTTCCGCCACTGCCGAGAATGCCGCTGCGAGCTC
Organism: Arthrobacter parietis; assembly: GCF_039530425.1. Lineage (NCBI taxonomy): Bacteria > Bacillati > Actinomycetota > Actinomycetes > Micrococcales > Micrococcaceae > Arthrobacter > Arthrobacter parietis. Next base: position 139,780 of record NZ_BAAAON010000003.1, read on the forward strand.
GGCGTCCTCGCTCTGGCTTGCGAGCTCTTTGGCCCAGAACTGGGCAAGGTAGAAGTGGCTTCCACGGTTGTCGAGTTCGCCGACCTTGCGGCTCGGTGATTTGTTCTCCAGGAGGAAGGTAGCCGTTGCACGGTCGAGCGTGTCCGCTAGGATCTGGGCACGCGCATTTCCTGCCGTGGTGGCAAGGTGCTCGAAGCTGACCGCAAGCGCAAGGAACTCGCCGAGGCTGTCCCAGCGCAGGTGATTCTCGCGGACGAGTTGCTGGACGTGCTTGGGAGCAGAACCACCCGCACCCGTCTCGAAGAGGCCGCCGCCGTTGATCAGGGGAACGATGGAGAGCATCTTGGCGCTGGTGCCCAGTTCAAGAATGGGGAACAGGTCGGTGAGGTAGTCCCGCAGTACGTTTCCTGTGACGGAAATGGTGTCTTCGCCCTTGCGGATTCGTTCGAGGGTGAATGCGGTTGCCTTCACCGGAGAGAGGATCTCCAGCTGGAGACCGTCGGTGTCGTGCTCCTCGAGGTACTCGTTCACCTTGGCGATCAGGTTGGCGTCATGCGCGCGCTCCTCATCAAGCCAGAACACGGCCGGCGTTGCTGATGCACGGGCTCGCGTGACCGCGAGCTTGACCCAGTCGCGGATGGCGACGTCCTTGGTCTGGCACGCACGCCAGATGTCACCCGGCTCGACATCGTGCTCGATCAGGACGTCACCGGAATTATCCACAATCTGGACCTTGCCCGGCGTTTCAATCTCGAAAGTCTTGTTGTGGCTGCCGTATTCCTCGGCGGCCTGGGCCATCAGGCCGACGTTCGGCACGGTGCCCATGGTGGTGGGATCGAAGGCACCGTTGGCGCGGCAGTCGTCAAGCACTACCTGATAGATGCCCGCGTACGAGCTGTCCGGCAGCACTGCGAGAGTGTCTGCTTCCTCTCCATCCGGGCCCCACATGTGACCGGAGGTTCGGATCATCGCGGGCATGGAAGCGTCGACGATGACGTCGCTCGGAACGTGCAGGTTGGTGATCCCCTTGTCCGAATCCACCATTGCCAGCTTCGGTCCGTTCTCGATGCCCTTGCGGACGGCAGCTTCCACCTCTTCGCGGGTGCCGGACGGCAGCTTCTCGAGGCCGCTCAGGATGGAGCCGAGCCCGTTGTTGGGGCTGAGCCCTGCTGCCTGGAGCTGGTCGCCGTAGGCGGCAAAGACCTCAGGCAGGAACGCGCGGACAATATGGCCGAAGATGATCGGGTCTGACACCTTCATCATGGTGGCCTTGAGGTGTGCGGAGAACAGCACACCGTCATTCTTTGCGCGCTCAACCTGGGCTGCAAGGAACTCGTCCAGGGCCGCCGCACGCATGACGGTTCCGTCGATAACCTCGCCGGCGAGGACCGGGAACGCCTTCTTCAGAACGTTCACCGTGCCGTCCTGTGTAACGTGCTGAATGGTCAGCGAGTCATCGGAGGACATGACAACGGACTTCTCATTCGAACGGAAGTCACCCTCGCTCATGGTCGCGACGTTGGTCTTCGAATCGGCTGACCACGCGCCCATGGTGTGCGGGTTCTTGCGGGCGTAGTTCTTCACCGACTGGGGCGCGCGGCGGTCCGAGTTGCCCTCGCGAAGCACCGGGTTGACGGCCGAGCCCTTGATCTTGTCATACCTCGCGCGGACGTCGGATTCCTCATCACTGGATGGGCTGTCCGGGTAGTCCGGCAGTGCGTAACCCTGGCCCTGAAGCTCCGCGATAGCTGCCTTCAGCTGCGGCACCGACGCGCTGATGTTCGGCAGCTTGATGATGTTCGCTTCGGGCTTGGTGGCCAGTTCTCCCAGCTCGGCGAGCGCGTCACCGATGCGCTGTTCCTCGGTCAGGTAGTCGCCGAACGTCGCAATGATGCGCCCGGCCAGCGAGATGTCGCGGGTCTCCACCTCTACCCCGGCGGTCGACGCGAAAGCCTCGATGATCGGGAGGAACGAATACGTGGCCAGCATCGGCGCTTCGTCGGTGTGGGTATAGATAATTTTAGCCATGGTGAGGCGTCTCCTGAGGGCTCTTTTTGTACTGAGTCTGTTGGTGCTTCAACTGTGTCTAACGTACCGGTTCAGTGGAAGAAGTGGCGTGCTCCGGTGAAGTACATGGTGATGCCCGCCGCATTCGCCGCATCGATGACTTCCTGGTCGCGTACCGACCCGCCAGGCTGAACGACGGCGCGAATACCCGCATCGATCAGGATCTGCAGACCATCGGCAAACGGGAAGAACGCGTCCGACGCCGCCACCGCACCGTGCGCGCGTTCTTTACCCTCACCCGCGAGCGAGTTTGCCCGCTCCACCGCGAGCTTGCAGGAATCCAGCCGGTTTACCTGTCCCATTCCGACGCCGACGGCGGCACCATCGCGGGCGAGCAGGATTGCGTTGGACTTCGCGGCCCGGCAGGCGGTCCAGGCAAATGCGAGGTCCGCCAACGTTGCGGTGTCCGCTGCCTCGCCCGCCGCGAGCGTCCAGTTCCCGGGGTCATCTCCGTCGGCGTTCACGGTGTCCGTGACCTGGATCAGGACGCCGCCGGACACCTGACGGATCTCGGTCGGGTAGCGATCGTAGCCCTCGGGCAGGGCGAGCAGGCGGATGTTCTTCTTTTGGGAAAGTATCTCAACCGCTTCGGCGTCGAAACCGGGGGCGATGACAACCTCGGTGAAAATTTCCTTCACCGTCCTTGCCATGCCGGCCGTCACAGTGCGGTTAGCTGCGATGACGCCGCCGAACGCGGATACGGGATCGCAGGCGTGCGCCTTGGCGTGGGCATCCGCGATGGGATCCGCTGCCGTTGATGAGCCAACTGCAACACCACAAGGGTTGGCGTGTTTGATGATGGCCACGGCCGGCTCACGGAAGTCGTAGGCGGCACGCAACGCGGCATCGGCGTCGACGAAGTTGTTGTAGCTCATTGCCTTGCCGTGCAACTGGTCCGCCTGCGCAATTCCCACAGGAGCGGCCTTGTCCACGTAGAGCGCTGCCTGCTGATGCGGGTTCTCGCCGTAGCGCAGTACCTCCGAGCGCTCCAGCGCCAGGCCGGCGTAGGCAGGCCAGTCAATCAGGCCGTCGTCGTCCTCGTCCTGGAACTGCGTTGCCGTCCAGGAGGCGACCGCGTTGTCATAGGCGGCAGTGTGAGCGAAGGCGCGTGCGGCCAGCCGACGGCGGGTCTTCAGGTCAAAGCCGCCCTCGCCGGCGGCGCGGACAACACTGCCGTAGAACGTCGGATCCACCACGATGCTGACGGCGGCATGATTCTTGGCTGCCGAGCGCACCATAGCGGGGCCGCCGATATCGATCTGCTCGACGACGTCGTCCGCTGAGGCGCCGGACTTCACCGTCTCAACGAACGGATAAAGGTTGACCACCACCAGATCGAACGCTTCGATCTCCATCTCGGCGAGTGTGTCCATATGGGCCGGGACACGGCGGTCAGCCAGAATCCCGCCATGCACGCGCGGGTGAAGCGTCTTCACCCGGCCGTCGAGCATTTCCGGTGAACCTGTGACTTCCTCGACCTGCTGCACCGGGATGCCTGCCGCCGCGATGGTCTTGGCAGTAGACCCGGTGGACACAATGCGGACGCCGGCGTTGTGCAGCCCCTGAGCAAGTTCCTCCAGACCGGTCTTGTCATAGACGGAAATCAGCGCTCGGCGGATGGGAACACGATCAAGGTTGGTCAAGGTCACGCAGGTCTCCAAGGGGGAATGAGTGCGGTGGGATCATCTCCAGTCTAAAAGGGCGGGAGTCCGGGCAGGAAATAACGCGCAAATAACGATCAGCGGCGTGAAACCTTAATGTTCGAAACCGTGCTTTCCCAACCGGACCTGCTCGCAGGCCTGCCATGACGCCTGTGTGGCCACCTTCCCCCGTTGCACAGGGTCCGCGGACGGCTGATAACAGACAGGTCTCATCGGTTGGAGTGAAGTACTAAGCACGCTTACGTAGATAGGGAACCGGCGCTTCGGCGCCACAATCCACCGATAGAGGAGGAATACCCAATGACTACGCACAAGCAGATGAGCCGCACCCGCAAGCTTGCCATGGCAGGCATCCTGCCGATCGCCGCACTGAGCCTGGCAGGGTGTAACAGCACCTCGGGCACAGAAGAGGGCGCTGACGTTGAAGATGTGGTCGAGGAAGAAGCTGTCGCTGATGACGGAGATCCCGTCGAGCCGTACGACGGCGTTTACGACACAGATTTCTACGAAGCCTACGACAGCTACGTCGGTGAGGAAGTAACGCTCTCGGCAGACGTCAACGAGATTGTCTCCGAGAAGTCCTTTACCATTGCCGGCACCGATGACACGACGGTTGAGGCACTCCTCGTCCTTGCCGATGGCCAGATGGAGGAAGTAACGCCCGGCCTGACCGTCTCGGTCACCGGCACAGTGATGGAGTCCTTCGACCTGCCCACGGTTGAGGAAGAGACAGGCCTGGACCTCGACGACGAAGCATTCGCTGACTTCGACGGCGAGAACTACGTCGTTGCGGAGAGCGTCGACACCTCCGTCGACGCCGACAGCTAACCACACCTCCCGGCCGGTCAACCACATGCGTTGGCCGGCCGGCCCCACGTAGAAGAGTCCCGATCCATAAAAGCCCGATCCATAAAAGGAGGAGTCATGGGAACCATGAGTAAACAGAGTTGGATGAAGAAGGCAGCGATGCTGTCGATTCTCCCTATTACCGCGTTCGGGGTTGCAGGCTGCAACAGCACCTCCGGGCCCGAGACAGGCACCGATGTCGAGGATATTGTCGAAGAAGATGAACTGATCGACGAGGAAGACGTCGCTGAGGAAGCGGATCCCGCCCTTGAACCGTACGACGGCGCCTACGATCAGGACTTCTACGACGATGCTGAGAATTACGTGGGCCAGGAAGTAACCGTCTCAGCGGACGTAACGGCGACGCTCACGGATGATTCCTTCGTGATCGCGGGCGGTCCGGACACCACCGTCGATCCGCTGCTGGTGATTGAGGAGCAGGAAATTCCTCCCCTCGATGTTGGTCAGGCCGTCAAGCTCACCGGAACTGTCGAGCAGGCCTTCGACGTCGCTGCCGTCGAGGAGGAGTTCGGAATTGATCTGGAGGATGAACTGTTCGCCGACTACGTCGGCGATCCCTACCTCGCCGTCACGAGCGCCGAAATCCTCGAAGAGCAATAATGCCGGCACGGCTTCTTCCGTGCACCACGATGCTTTCCCGGCACAGGGTACTGAGTGAAGGAGAACACCATGATCACCCAGAACGATATTTCCCGCATCCTCGATTCCAAGGGCAACGTCCTCGACTTCGACGGCAACAAGGTCGGCTCGGTCGGAGAAATTTACGTCGATGACCGTACCGGCAACCCGAGCTGGGTCACGGTCAACACGGGGCTCTTCGGATCGAAGGAGTCTTTTGCACCGCTTGACGGCGCAACGCTCGAGGGCGACGACGTACGAGTGGGCTACACGAAGGCCACTATTAAGGACGCCCCGCAGGTAGCTCCCGACGCGCACTTGAGCGAGCTGGAGGAAGCCGAGCTATACCGCTATTACGGCATAACGGACGGGGACTACGTTTCGGAGCCCAACTCCGTTGGTCGCGACACCTCGGGGCCGGTGACGGATGACTCAATGACTCGTTCTGAGGAGCAACTCCACGTAGGCACTGAGCGGCAGGAGACCGGACGGGCTCGTCTACGCAAGTTTGTCGTTACGGAGAATGTCACTAAAACAGTCCCGGTTCAGCGTGAAGAGGTGCGCGTCGAGCGAGAGCCGATCACCGAAGCCAACCGCGGTGATGCCCTCAGCGGCCAGGGCGTCAGTGAGGACGAGCATGAGGTGGTCCTCCACGAGGAGCGACCCGTCGTAGATAAGGAAGCTGTGCCGGTGGAGCGCGTCCGTCTGAACAAGGACACGGTCACCGAAGAGCAGACCGTGAATGAGGAAGTCCGCAAGGAACAAATCGACACCGACGACGTCGACCGTAACCGCCGCTGACCCGGCGTGCGGTGACGGTCGGCACCACAGACTCAGGAGGAATGATGAGCACCAGCGCAGGATCCGCCCACGATGGGATGGACGATTACGACCGCCGGCATATCCGGCACTCTGACATCGAGCTGGACCGGCGGGATCACCTGCTGGAGAGGGAGAAGGATAAATTCGGGGGCGTAAAAATCGGCTCTGCCTTCTTCGGCTGGCTCACCGCCACTGGAACCGCTGTCCTGCTGACTGCACTGGCCGCCGCAATATTCGGGGCGATCATCGTGGACTCGGCAAGCGCCAACGCTGACCCGCAGACGGTTGGCATCATCGGGGCGATCGTCCTGGCGGTGATCCTGTTGATCGCTTACTTCTGCGGTGGTTACGTCGCGGGACGGATGGCCCGGTTCAACGGTGTGAAGCAAGGCATCGCCGTGTGGATATGGGCAATCGTCATCGCGATCATCGTAGGAATTCTGGGCGCTATCGCCGGATCCCAGTTCAATATCCTCGCCCAGGTCAATACCTTCCCTCAGGTTCCAAACCTGCAGAATATGACCACGACGGGCATCATTTCCGCGATCATCGCAGTTGTCATAGCGCTCGTAGGTGCAATTCTCGGCGGTATGGCAGGCATGCGATTCCATCGCAAAGTCGATAAAGCCAACCTCATCGACTGATAGAGCCCGATCACGGCACTATCCGGCCCACTCTCCACGTGCTGTGGAGGTGGGCCGGAAGGAGAGCAACTCATGACCGATATGACTTCCTTTGACGGCACCCGGCTGGCGTTGTCGGTGCGGGGGCCCGTCGGAGCACCAGTAGTGATCCTTGTGCATGGCCTTGGTCTGTCTATGGAGGCGTGGGGAATCGTTCCAGACCTGCTCGCCCAGGATTATCGTGTCATCGCCTACGATCTGCGCGGGCACGGCCGCAGCGAGAACGCTCTCCACGGCGACTATTCCCTGAAGGCCCATGCGAATGACCTCCAGGTGATCCTGAGCAGTCCTTTATGCGGGGGCTCACAGGCAACCGTCGTCGGTAACAGCCTCGGCGGCGGCATTATCGTCGCGCACGCCCACCACTTCGGCGCCGGCCAGGTAGCCGGCGCCGTGTTCGCCGGATCTGGCGGTTCCGGGGTCACCTTCGCTGGCTTTCCCGCGAACAACCTTCCCGCTCCAGTCCGCAGGGCGCTCAGGCTGCTCTGGCTGTGCGTCTTGCGCGCCGGGACATCAGCTGGGAACAGAATCCGGGTGCTGAAGCCGCTCGGAGACAAGCTCATTCGTCGATACGCGTTCGCCCCCGGAGATCCCCAAGGCGCGGTTGCACGAGTCCGGGAGGATTTCCTTGGCAGCCGGCCTAGAGCATTGGCGCACACCATGTTGGCCAGCGTCAGCCACGACGGTACCCGGATGGCTCCAGACCTGACGGTACCAACTCTGGTGCTGCACGGAAGCGAAGACCCGGAAGTGACGGATGACGAGCTTTCGACGTTGATGCGGTCCTTGCCGCAGGGCAAACTGGTGAATTATCCCGGAGAGGGCCACATGCTCCCTTTGACGCGCCCGGACGTAGTCGCTGAAGAGACTTCGCGCTGGGTCCGGCATGTTCTCAACATCAGTGAAACCGCTTTGTGATTTACCTACTGGCGCATATCAATCCATAACCCGTGCATCGGGCCGTCCTGCCAGTGTCGGTTCTTGCACACGAAGGAGGAGCCATGAACAACGCACCTATGAATTCCTGGTGGAGGAAGATTGCAGTGGCGGCACTGTTGCCACTTTCCGCTATGGGAGTGGTCGGTTGTGATGAGCCAGCTGTGGAGGAAGAAGTAGTCGACGAGGAAGTCGTCGAAGAGGACGATTAGGAGGACCTACTGGCGGGAATCTTCCCTCAGAGAACATCATGAAAACGGCCGGCCGGAAAGCTACTCCCGGCCGGCCGCTTCCGCATCCGAACCCGGATCCGGGTCGGAGCTTCGATTGGACACATTGTGGGCGAAGTCACGGTTGGGTTGATAGCAGACCCAGGTCTGCCTGAAAAGATCATGCACCAGCTCAAGGGCAAACTCGCCAACGAACTGCGGCAGGGGACGGATGACTCAGAACCTTGGAAGGTACATACGAAGCGCGAGAAGCTGCCGCTTAATTCCGAGGGAGAAATTCCATTCTTCTCCCTGACGAAAAGGCTGAAGAACGAGAACGGCTGGGACTACCTCTTCTATCTGACTGACTTGCCAAGGGCCGCAGACGGAGAACCGATGCTTGTGGAGATAGACCACGAGATGCGCGGCGCACTGATCTCCCTTCCGGTGCTGGGCGCCGTTGGCGTTCAAGCTAAAGCGCGCAGACTCATCCTGGCGCTGGTCCATGCCCTGAGGGCAGAGCCATTGGCGACCGCTTTCCACCAACTCGATGGGGTGGGCCTGGGCAGGATTTCCTACCACCCCGGAGAGGAGCGGGACAAGCCGAGCTATCTCACGACGTCGGGCAGGTCCGGCCGCTTTCGATTACTGGTGGGGATGGTCCGCAACAATCGGCCAGGGCGGCTACTGCCGGCCCTGTCGAGTTGCATCGCAGCGGCGGCAGCTTCGGGAGCCTTCGGCATCTTCTATGCAGCCATCTGGAACATGGCCGACGCACTTTCCCCGCTCCGGTTGTTCATGATCAGCGTCTTGAGCATCGGCGCGCTGAGTGCCTGGCTGATCATGCACAACGGACTGTGGAGCAAGACGAGGCGGCACAGCAAATGGGACATCAACGAGGCCAGACGTGACAACGCATCCACCATCATCACAGTGTTCCTGAGCGTGACGATGATGTACCTGGTGCTGTACACCATCCTCCTGGGCGGTTCCATCGCAGTCATCTCCGCGGGCTACCTGCAGTCCCAATTAGGACACTCCGTGAGCTTCCTCGACTACGCCACCTTGTCCTGGTTGGCGGCATCACTCGGCACGATCGCCGGAGCATTGGGGTCGAATTTCGATAAGGACGAGGCAATCCGCGAAGCGACGTACAGCCGGCGGCAGCACGAACGCAGAAAGCTCGCCGAGTCATACGAGGACTGAAACAGCACTGATCCCTGCAACCGGTGTTGACCCCAACGTAACGCCGAAATAACGATCCCTGTTGCCCTTCCTTAATGTTCTTCGCAGGCATCCGACAGCAATCTTCCGCAGACGCTTGCGATGAAGCGGAACGGGCACCGTGGCTCCCGCCGGAAGAGTCCCGGAAGTCGTGATAACAGAACGGTCACGCTCGTTGAGGGCCAACTACTAAGCATGCTTACGTCGTAGATGAACGGGCGCACCAAGACTTCACAAGAGTCAAGGCGCCATCGTCCATCAACGAAGGAGGAAACCCAAATGACAACGCACAAGCAGATGAGCCGCACCCGCAAGCTTGCCATGGCAGGCATCCTGCCAATCGCTGCCTTGAGCCTGGCAGGGTGTAACAGCACTTCAGGCACAGAAGAGGGCGCTGACGTCGAAGATGTGGTTGAAGAGGAAGCTGTCGCCGAGGAGGAGGAAGCCGTTGACGCCGGCGCAGCCGTGGAACCCTACGAGGGTGCCTACGACACCGGGTTCTATGAGGACTATGAGAGCTACGTCGGTGAGGAAGTAACCCTTTCGGCGGACGTCAACGAGATTGTCTCGGAGAAGTCGTTCACCATCGCCGGCACGGATGACACCACGGTGGAGGCACTCCTGGTGATTGCCGAAGGCGAGATGGAAGAAGTCACACCCGGCCTGACCGTCTCAGTCACCGGCACAGTGATGGAGTCCTTCGACCTGCCCACGGTTGAGGAAGAGACAGGCCTGGATCTCGACGACGAAGCATTCGTTGACTTCGACGGCGAGAACTACGTCGTTGCAGAGAGCGTCGACACCTCAGTGGACGCAGACAGCTAGCAACACCTCCCGGCCGGCCGCACTTCTGCTGACCGGCCGGGAACGAATTGTCAGGTGGTCCGGCCTCGGGGGTGGGCCACCTGACTTTTCTCCACCTCGACTCTCGGAAGGAGGAAGACAGGTTATGAGAAAACCGATGAAACGGACCTGCCTCAAGAAGGTGATCGCGCTGTCGATAGCGACTGCTGCCGGTACAGGTCTCTGCGGGTGCGCGCTCGAGCCGGAGCCATACGACGGGGACTACGACCCTAACTTCTACGATGCGATCAACACGTATGTGGGTGAGGAAGTGAGCCTCTCCGCAGAGGTTCTGGATGTGCTCTCTCCCACCTCATTCACCATCATCAGCGGGGATGACCCCACCGCGGATCCCCTGCTGGTACTGAACGAATCCGATGCAGAAGAAGTCCTGCCCGGCATGCCCATCCAAGTCACCGGAGCCGTCAAGGAAGCATTCGACCCGAGCACCGCCGAAGAAGATCTCAGTATTGATCTCGAGGATGCGCTTTATGAGGGCTGGATCGGGGATTTCTATCTCGAAGTCACTGCCATCGACGCACCGGCCGAATAGGGCCGGAAAACAACCGATCAGAACGGTCGATGAGCCGGACCCGACCTACAGGTTCCACCAATGGAGGAAATGATGGGCTCGAAAACAAGAAAGACATGGGCAAAGAAAGCAGCGACGATTGCCGTACTGCCGGCTGCAGTGCTCGGAGTGGCCGGCTGCGGAGAGCAGAGCGTCTATGAAGCCGGGGTGGATCTTGAGGATCCGGACGCTGGTTTCATTGCCGGCGACGAGGAGTCCGACAACTCCCTCGACTCCGGACCCTACGACGAAGTGTATGACCAGAATTTCTGGGACGAGCTGACGATCTACTTCGGCGAAGAAGTGACATTATCCGCACAAGTCAAGCAACCACTCGACCCACGGGCGTTCACCATCGCGGGTATGGATGACACGACGGTGAACCCGCTACTGGTTGTTCACGACGGGGAGGTTCCACAGTTGGAGCCCGGGCAATCGCTGATCATCAACGGTACTGTTCACGAGTATCTGGACGTTGAGGCGGTCGAGGAGGAGTTGGGCGTCGACCTGGACGACACAGTCTACGAGCAGTGGGAGGATGACCCTTACCTGTTGGCCACATCGGTCAAGGTCGACGCCGCGTCTGCGCCCTGAGTATGGATTTCCTCTCGTGGTGGGGCTCCCCCGCCGGCCAGACCGTGACGTGGCTCGTCGTCGTGGATTTTCTGATCCGCGTCGCAGCCTTAGGTACTGTCCCCCACAATCGGCGCCCTTCCTCTGCCCTTGCCTGGCTCGCCCTGATCTTCTTTTTCCCAATCGCCGGTCTGCTGATCTTCCTGCTTTTTGGCAGACTCCGGCTGCGTGGCAGCCGTGCAGCCTTCGAGCACCGCCTGGCCGATGAGTTACGGGGGAACGATGATCCTGCCCGGAAGAAGGCGGAACTCGATGTGCGGCTCGCACGGATCCCACCGGCGGTCTCTGCTGCGGTCACGCTCAACCGGAATAACGGAGCGACCCCGCTGACGGCAGGAAACGAGCTGACCCTGCACACCGACTACGACGAAAGCCTTGAGGCAATGACGCGGTGTGTAAAGCAGGCGGTGTCCTTTGTGCATGCGCAGTTCTACATCGTCGCCGCCGATTCCACGACCGACCGCTTCTTTGTTGCCCTCGAAGAAGCACATGACCGCGGCGTCCAGGTGCGCGTTCTGCTCGATCATCTGGGCAGCAAAGGTTTCCCAGGTTACCGAGCTGCGGTGTCCAGACTGGATGCTGCAGGCATCAGCTGGCAGAAAATGCTACCCGTTGCACCGCCGCGCTTCCAATACCAGCGCCCGGACCTAAGGAATCACCGGAAGATCGTGGTCGTGGACAACCGGGTGGGTTTCACCGGTTCACAGAACATCATCGATGCGAGCTACAACAAGAAGCGAAACCGGCGAAAGAACTTCGAGTGGATCGACCTGATGGTCGAGGTCGAAGGCCCGGCGGTTGCCCAGTTGAATACCGTTTTCGTCGCGGACTGGTCAGCGGAAACGCATGAGATAGAAACGCGTGAAGATATCCAACTTCAGGCGGCAGCCCCATCGACAGGACCCGTCAGGAACGCGCTGGGCTCCCAACCCTTGCCCAGTTACTGCCAACTGGTTCCCAGCGGTCCGGGACTGGGTAACTCGAATAATCTACGTCTGTTCAATCACCTCATCTACGGGGCAGAGCAGCGCGTGGTCATCTGCAGCCCTTACCTGGTTCCGGACGAGTCGCTGCTGATTGCGTTGACATCGGCTGCTCAGCGCGGAATTGACGTGGATGTGCATCTGGGTGCTACCTCTGATCATGTACTGACCCATCACGCACAGCGTTCCTACTACGAAGAACTCCTGCGGGCGGGGGTCAACATTCACCTCTATCGACAGCCGTTTGTGCTTCATTCCAAGTTCGTCATCATTGACAGTTACACCTCCGTCATCGCCTCCTCGAACATGGACGTACGTTCCTTCGAGCTCAATCAGGAAATCAGCCTTCTGGTGCTGGACCGGCGCATTGTGGGCGAACTAGAAGAACTAGCGGCGCACTACGCCGCTGAAAGCAGCAGACTGGACTTATCCTCGTGGAGCAAACGACCCTTGCACCAGAGATTTTTCGACAACGCATGCCGGCTCACGGCGAACCTACAGTAAGCGCACAAGAAAGGCTGATCCAGTGCATACCCACAAGCACAGCAATGACGCCCATCACCGTTGGCGACGAATCGGCGACGTCGTCAGGATCGCCTCGATCATCAGCATTGTGCTCGCCGTGCTCTGGTATGGGATTCCCGAGATCCTCGCTTTTGCGGTAGTCAGCGCCGGATTGATCGGTCTGCGGCTCGCCCGCCTGGCCGGCCCTTTCGATGCGGCATTCGGCGCTACCATTCTCCTGGCTACGTGGAGCGGCGTAGCCGGTCTCTACGAGGCGATCACCTGGTGGGACATCCTGGTGCACTTCATTACGGCCGGCTCATCGGCAGCGGTGCTCTACCTCCTGCTGGCAAGCACCGAAGTCACTCCCGGTAGCCCCGTCGGCAAAGCCCTTCCGTCACGTTCGATTGTGGTCCTGACCTTCGCTTTCGGCATCACCGTGGCAGTGCTCTGGGAATTCGCGGAGTGGGCAGGCAACGCCTTCATCTCCAAGGGAATCCACGTCGGCTATATCGACACTCTGATCGATATAGCCGTGGGCGGAGCCGGCGCGATCATCGCCGGGATATTCCTGTCCATGTGGAAGGACCAAACCTCAACCATCCAGAGCTCGGCACGACAATGAGTGCCCACCAGCCCACTGGGAGAAGGAGCGTCTGGAGCACCGGTCTGGGGCACGCCGCGGTAAAGCTGCACGTGCTCATCTTCGGGGTCTTCGCAGCCGTCATAGCCGTCATGGCGCTGAGCGCTGTGAAGCTGGTTCTCATACCCGTCCTGATCGCCCTCCTGCTGACCGCCGCGATCAGCCCGCTGGTCCACCTCCTGCAGCGTCGCGGGCTACCCAAATCCGCGGCCACCTTCATCTCCCTCTTCGTCTGCCTGGCTGCCCTTCTCGGAACCGGTGCGGCGGTGGCCTATTCCATCTACACCCAGTGGGACAAACTCCGGGCCAATTCTGAAGCCGGGCTCAGCAGGCTTGCAGAGAATATCGCGCGAAGCCCGCTGCCCTTCTCGGAACAGGAATTGCGTCAAGCGCGTGAAAATGCAGTTCAATCCATCACCGAGGGCATGTCGTTGAGCGATGCATTTGCCGCACTCAACACCGTCGCCACGTTCCTGACCGCGCTGCTTCTCATGATTGTGGTTCTGTTCTTCTTCCTCAAGGATGGCCAGGCCATGTGGTCCTTCCTGATCCGCCCCCTTGAAGGTAAACGCCTGGAAAGGACGCGACGCGCGGGAAAGAACGCCGTGGAAACCATGGGAGCCTATGTCCGAGGCATTTCCATCATCGCTCTCATCGACGCAGCAGGGATTGGGCTGGCCATGGTTCTGCTCGGAGTTCCCCTTGCCCTGCCCCTGACAGCCATCGTCTTCCTCGGAGGATTCATCCCGGTCATCGGCGCAACCGTGACCGGACTTCTCGCCGTCCTCGTCGCTTTCGTCACCAATGGCGCCGGCACCGCGCTCGCCCTGGCAGTCGCCGTCGTCCTTGTTCAGCAGTTGGAGGGTAACCTTCTGCAGCCAATCATCATGGGCAAGAGCGTCAAACTTCATCCGTTGGTGGTCCTGCTCGCGCTAGCGGTGGGAGCGATCCTCGCCGGCGTCATCGGAGCGATCCTCGCCGTACCCGTCGCCGCCGTCATCTGGACCGTCGTCAAGACCTGGAACACCGAAAGGGATTCCGTATGGCAGCAGAGTTGAGTGATGGGCTGGGCCGGTTCCTCCTGCACAGCACCGTGGGGATGCTCGCGCTGGTCGGCATCGGCTTGGCCTACGAGGCGCTTGTGCCTCAGTCGCAGCTCAGCGAACCGCCCAGCAACGGTTTCCTGAGCGTGCTCGGCGGCGCCGTCGGCTATGTTGCCGAAATCGCTGCCCAGGCCGGATGGCTGATCCTGCCTGTAGTAGTTGTGTGCTTGCTGATCCGCCGTCTCTACCCGTTGGCGGTTTATCTGGGCGTTGTGACGGCAGGTGCGGCGATTCTGGTCGGCGCAGGAATTCTTCTGACGAACGCGCTCGCCGTGTCCAAGGGCGGAAGTACCTTGTTCTCGGTGGGTTCCGTTCACCTGGTTGTGACGTGCGGGGCGCTGCTACTGGTGTTCCTGCCGGTAATCCCAGGCCGGGGCAAAACCTGGACGATCATCGGAATCGTGGTGGCGGCGGCTGCCGTGGAAGCTATCCGAGCCATCACAGATGCGGTGTCCCTGTGGGCGGTTCTCGGTGGCTGGCTGATCGGCCTGACCTGGCTGTGCGTGAGCGCATGGGCCTTCCGACGCTGGCGCAGGCGGGACGGGCCCTTGCCGGTTCTTCATTCCGGTTTGCCGGTTGAGGACCGGCGCGCGTTAGTGCCGGTTCCAGTTCGGGAACCGCTCCTGGCTGGCGGGGGTCGCAGCGTCCTCATACTTTGCGGTACATGGCTGCTGCTCGCGTGCGCGGTCATCGGGTTGGGACTGCTCATTACAGGGGTGCTTTCTCCTGTCCGCTCCTTCGACCAGGCGGTGGTGGAGTGGTTCGCCGAGAATCGCACCGACACGTGGAATGCTCTTGCCACCATGGCCGGATCGTTCGGAACGACCGGGGGAATCATTGGAGCGCTGATTGTTACCGGAGCAATTTTCTCCGCAGCCACCCGGCGAGGCGCTCCAACGATCTTCCTGATCACTGCCGTGGTGGGAGAAACCGCCCTGTATCTGATCACCGGGGTGATCGTGGGACGACCCAGACCGGACGTTGACCACCTCTCCGAAGGAGTTCCGCCCACCTCCTCATTCCCGTCCGGGCACGTTGCCGCGGCAGTTGTGTTTTACGGCGGGTTGGCTCTGTTGCTGCGGGCCTGGACCCGATCCCGCCTGCGCGACCTCGGGCTGATCCTCGCGCCGCTCATCGTGCTCGGAGTGTTGCTGTCGCGGCTGTACTGGGGCGTGCACTACCCCTCCGACACGATCGTTAGCCTACTCTTCGCCACCGTCTGGGTTTGGGCTTGCTGGCGCTGCTTCGAACCGGCGCGCGGTGCATCGCGTGAAGAGTCCCAACCTGCACCCGGCACACGGCGGAATCATTCACAGCCAACCAGTCTCCAAAACCAGAAATGAAAGGTGACCCACAAAGCGCCATGCCCACAACTTTCCTCAGTTATGCCCGCCGTTTTCTGGCTACCGCAGTGCTTGCCACCGGAGCAGCTGTGCTCGCCCGCGGTTCATACGCGCGACATCTCCGGCAGGGCACCGTTGCAGGGCCCGGCAGTACCATCACGGTCGACGACGGAATTCAACTCCATACCGACGTTGAAGACCATGCCGACGCCCGGCTTACCATCGTCTTCGTGCATGGCTTCGCTGCCAGTTCCCAGGAATTCCATGAGCAGCGTGCTGCCCTCCGGGGTGCAGGGCGTCTGGTGCTTTTTGATCACCGCGGGCACGGCTCCAGTGGGTGGGGTCGTTACCGAAGGGCCACCATCGATCAGCTCGGCCATGACCTCGGGCAGGTCATCGATGCGCAGCCGGCCACCATCCCGATAGTCCTCGTTTCGCACTCCATGGGCGGCATGGCCACTCTTGCGCTGGCGAAACAACGTCCGGAACTCTTTACCGAGAGAATCGCCGCCGTAGCGCTTCTGTCGACTGCAGCAGGGCGCCTCCCGGCGACCAACATGCCCCGCCAGACGGCGCAGGCGATGGTCAGGACACACCTGGCTACCGTCGCTGCCTGGGCGCTTTGGCTGACCGCACCACTCATCGACGTGATCGCGCCGTTCCGGAGACAGTGGGGGCAGCGCTGGCTGCTCCACAAACTTTTCGGCGAGCAGGGCCCGCCGGAGAAAGCGGCCGGCATGGTGGAGGACATGTGGATCGGCACTCCCATGTCGATGGCTTCCGCGTTCTACCCCGCCTTTGTCAGCTACAACGTTCCCGCAGCACTGGATGTTCTGGATGACATTCCGGTTCTCGTCCTGGCCGGAACGAATGATCGCGTCATTCCGTCTGAACGCAGCGAAAACCTCGCACAGCAGATCGACTCTGCCGAGCTGGTCCTGGTGGAAGGAGCCGGCCACATGGTGAACCTCACCCATCCCGGGAAAGTGAATGAGGCTCTGCGTGAACTGGTGGATCGAGCCCAGCCCTGACGGCAGCGGTATGGTGTTCCAGACAGTCGCAGTGAGCGAGGAGCGCCGGGCGGCGCCGTCAGGACGGAACCGTGAGCACTTCAACCGAGCTTCCCACCGGCGACCAGGTGGTTCAGGACCTGCCATGGCGGTGGCGCGTACAGGGCAAGATTTTCCTCATCGGCGGTCTCGGGTTCATGTTCGACGCCTGGGACGTCACCCTCAACGGCTACCTCATCCCGCTGTTGTCCGACGAATGGGGGCTGACGCCCGGCCAAGCAGCCTGGGTTGGCACGTCCAACCTGATTGGAATGGCGGTTGGGGCGTTTGCCTGGGGGTCGATCGCCGACATCATCGGGCGGAAGAAGGCGTTCACCGCGACCCTGCTGATCTTCTCGCTCTTCACGGTCTTCGGAGCGTTGTCCGGTGACCTGGTCTGGTTCTGCATCTTCCGGTTCCTCGCCGGTTTCGGCCTGGGCGGCTGTATCCCCGTGGATTACGCGCTGGTCGGCGAGTTCACTCCGCGGAAGCACCGCGGCCGGGTGCTCACCGCCATGGACGGGTGGTGGCCTATTGGCGCTGCGCTGTGCGGTGTGGTGTCCGCGATCCTGATTGCCGCATTTGGAGATTGGCGCTACCTGATGCTGGTCATGGTGCTGCCGGCGCTTCTGGTCTTCTGGGTGCGCCGCTCAGTTCCGGAATCGCCGCTCTTCCTCGTGCAGCGGGGGCGCACCGGCGAGGCCAAAGCCGTCATCGACCAGCTGGTCAAGAGCACCGGTGGGGCTGTGCGCGAGTGGCGCCTACCACCGGCTGGAGACGATCCGCGCCTCACGCTCGGCGGCCTGACCGGCCAGTTCACTGCGCTCTGGCGCTTCAATTGGCGCATCACCCTTGCCGCCTGGGGTCTCTTCCTGTCGATCCTTTTGGTCTACTACGGTGCCCTCACCTGGATGCCGCAGATCCTCATCGCCTCCGGGTACCGCCAGTCAGTGGCCTTCCTGACCACGGCGGGCATGACCGGTATCGGGTTCCTCGGTGTGGTTGCGGCCGCACTCATGGTTGAGCGGGTGGGCAGGAAATGGATCCTCGCGGTATCAGGCCCGCTGTCCGCCGTCGTGCTGGTGATTTTTGCGCTCAACCTTGAGCTGCCGGCTGCGGCGACCGCGTGGCTCCTCGCGTTCGGTTTCACCATTCAGGTGGCGATTCCGGTCCTCTACACCTATGTGTCTGAGCTGTACCCAACTGAGCTGCGGGGGTCCGGGTTCGGCTGGGCGTCAACGGTCTCGCGGGTCGGCGCAGGGTTGGTTCCGCTGATCTTCGGATCCCTGCTGTGGCCGTATTTGGGGCTGCCGCTGACCTTTGCGGTGACGGGGCTGCTGGTCCTGCTCGCTGTGCTGTGGATGGCCTTCAATGCTCCGGAAACCAGAGGCACCCGCATTTGATTTGACACCTAAATGTGATCTGAGACACGCTATGAGGGTTCATTCCACTCTCCGGAGGTCTCATGATTGCCCGCAACGCCACTATTGTCGTGCTTGCATCCCTGCTCGCAGCGACCGGCACCGCCCTACCCGCGCAGGCCAAACCGGCCGGCCCCAACAGCCCAAGTCCCACAACCACTGCCGAAGCGCAGCACTCGCTGCGCGCGCCGGTGACGGATGAGAACTTCTACTTCGTGATGGCTGACCGCTTCGCGAACGGAACTACAGCGAACGACGACGGCGGCCTCGGTTCTGATCCGATGGTGTCCGGTTTCGATCCCACCAGGAAAGGCTTCTATAACGGTGGCGACCTCAAAGGACTGCTAAACAAGCTCGACTACATCGAGGGCCTGGGCACCACGTCCATCTGGCTGACCCCGAGCTTCAAGAACAAGGCTGTGCAGCCGGCAGATAACTCGGCCGGTTACCACGGCTATTGGATCACCGACTTCACGCAGATCGACCCGCACCTCGGATCGAATGATGATCTGAAAGCGCTCATCGACGAGGCGCATTCCCGTGGCATGAAGGTCTACTTCGACATCATCACCAACCACACCGCGGATGTCATCGGGTACAAGGACGCTACCCGGATGCCTTACGTTTCCAAGGATGAGGTGCCGTACCGGACCGCTGACGGCGTGCCGTTCGATGACCGCGATGTGGCGGGCAGCGAGGACTTCCCCGAGCTCGATGCGGAGACCTCCTTCCCATACGCACCGGTGCTCGAGGAGGGCGAGGAAAACCTCAAGGTTCCGGCCTGGCTCAACGATCCGACGCTCTACCACAACCGCGGCGACACGACCTTCGCCGGGGAGGACTCCTACTACGGCGACTTCTTCGGCCTGGATGACCTCTTCACCGAGCACCCCAGGGTGGTTGACGGCATGAAGGAGATCTACCAGACCTGGATCGCCGACTTCGGTGTGGACGGATTCCGCATCGACACCATGAAGCACGTCGATGACGGGTTCTGGCAGGAGTTCGGCCCGGACGTCCTGAAGTTCGCCCATGACCAGGGCAAGGACGAGTTCTTCATGTTCGGCGAGGTCTTCGACACCACGAAGGACTTCACCTCGCAGTACACCACCCGCAACTCCATGCAGGCCGTTTTGGACTTCCCGTTCCAGGAGGCAGCCCGCAGCTTCGCTTCCCGGGGTGCGGACGCACAGCAGCTTGAGCAGTTCTTCATCGGCGACGACTGGTACACCGACGCCGATTCCAACGCATACAGCCTGCCCACCTTCCTGGGCAATCACGACATGGGCCGCATCGGTGGGTTCGTGGCCGCTGACAACCCGGACGCCGGCGAGGGCGAGCTGCTTGCCCGCGACGAACTGGCGCACGAACTGATGTACTTCTCGCGCGGTAACCCCGTCATCTACTACGGCGACGAGCAGGGCTTCACCGGCCCGGGCGGCGATCAGGATGCCCGCCAGACCCTCTTCGCGAGCCAAGTGGCTGACTACCTCGATGATGATCTCCTCGGTACCGATGCGACCCACGCCGAGGACAACTTCAACCCGGAACACCCGCTGTACAAGACCATCGGCTCGCTCGCAGAGGTGACCGAAGAACACCCGGCTCTGCGCAACGGAGCCCACCAGCACCGTTACGCGTCCGAGGGAGCCGGGATCTACGCCTTCTCGCGAATCGACACGGAGCGTCAGCGCGAGTACGTCGTGGCACTGAACAACAGCGAGGAAGCGCAGACCGCCGAGGTGCCCACCTACCTGCCGTCCAGGACCTTCAAGTCCATCTACGGCGAGGGGGAAGACCGCGTGAAGTCAGCGCGCAACGGCACCATCACCATCACGGTGCCGCCGCTGTCCGCCGTCGTCTATGAGGCTTCCGGCCGCATTCCGGCTTCCAAAGCCGCTCCGGCCGTTCGTCTCACACAACCGACCCCGGCGGAAGGCGACAACGGGCGCATGCTCGTGGAGGCCGACCTCGACGGTTCCTCCTTCTACGAGGTGACCTTCGAAGCGCGCACGGCCGGCGGCGAGTGGACTCCGATCGGTACGGATGACAACGCGCCCTACCGCGTCTTCCATGATGTTGCCGCGCTCGATCCCGGTACACCGCTGGAGTACCGTGCGGTGGTGCTGGACAACAAGGGTCACACCGCCGGCAGCGGTGTGGTGAACGCGGAGGCGCCTGCGCCGATCGTGACGCTTCAGGCTCCTGCGGAAAACGCCTGGGTACGGGACGCCGTCAAGCTCAGCGCCGTGGCGGATCCGGAGAAGGCAACCAATGTGGTTTCCTTTGAGCGCAGTGTGAACGGCGGCGACTGGGAGCAGATCGGCACCGACAGCTCCTCACCGGCGTACACCCTGACCGACGACATCGCCGCCCTTGATCTGCCTGACAACACGCAACTGCAGTATCGGGCGGTGCTTGGAGAGTCAGTGAGCAACGTGCGCACGGTGATCATCGGTGACCCGGTGGTAGTCCAGCCGGATGCGGTATCAGTGCCGGGAAGCCTCAACTCGGAAATGGGCTGCCCGGGCGATTGGGACCCGGCGTGTGACCAGGCGCAGATGACGCTTGGCGATGACGGCCTCTGGCGGCTCACGGTGGACCTTCCGGCCGGTGACTACCTGTTCAAGGCCGCCATCAATAGGAGCTGGGATGAGAACTATGGTGCCGGCGGCGGGCTTGGCGGAGGCAATATTCCGCTGGCGCACGACGGCGGTTCGGTGACCTTCACGTACGACCACCGGACACACATCGTCACCGCGGAGTAAACCCCGGGCGGCTCGCCCCACGCCATCGAGTGGGCGCCTATGACGGCCTTTGTCCGCAAACGCCGTTATTCGCGCCCACTCGATGACGTTAAAGCGAGGTCTCGGAGGGTGTCGATGAGGAGTGCGCGCTCCTGGATCTTGATGCGTTCGTGGAGGGTTTCCTCGGTGTCACCCTCCAGAACCGGCACCGCGGCCTGGGCGAGGATGGGGCCGGTGTCAATCCCGGCGTCGGCAATCATCACCGTGCAGCCGGTGACCTTGACCCCGTACGCGAGTGCATCGCGGACCCCGTGAGCACCCGGGAAACTGGGCAGCAGGGCAGGGTGCGTGTTGAGGTACCGGTTGGGGAACGTATCGAGGAAGCGCTGGTCAACAATACGCATGAATCCGGATGAAATGACATAGTCCGGCTTGTAGGAGGCAGCCTGGGCCGTCAGTTCCGCGTTCCAGTCCGAGCGGTTGCCGTACTGCTTGAAGTCCGCCACAAAGGTGGGGATGCCGGCAGCCGCGGCGCGCTCAACCCCGTATGTGCCGGGCCGGTCTGCGCCGACGGCCGCAATTTCCACCGGCAGTTCACCGGCCTCCACCGCGTCGATCACCGCCTGCAGATTGGAGCCTGTACCGGACACGAGGACAACGATGCGCATGGGTTCAAGCGTAGTAGGTGGCGGCCCGCGCTGATGTGCCACGGTGTGTCCTAGGGTTGAAGCATGAACAAACCCGCGCCCTCCGACCCGGCAGCCAGGCCCGCAAAGCCGTCGGGCCAGCCTTCGCCGCCGCCGGACAAGGACATTGCATCAACCCGCGGCCTCCTGCGCGTCTTCATGCTGCTCCTGCTCGGGACCCTCCTTGGCACCAGCTTCCCACTCCCTTGGAAGGTGCTGGGCCTTGTTTTCGGGCTGGCTGCGGTGACCGTCGGCATCCTCGCGCTGGTTGGCCTGGTCCGCCAGAAAGCCCCGACGCTGCTACGGATTTCGACGACGATAGGTCTGGTCGCGTCGCTCTTCCTCACCCTCGGTGCCGGCGCCGCCATTCTGCTGTGGCCAGTCACCGCGCAGTATGAGGAATGTATGGCAACCGCACTCACATCGAAGGCCCAACGGGAGTGTGACGAGGATCTACGCAACCTCGGCGGACTGCTGGGATCCCGCTGAAGCTACCGCGAGTCCCGCTCCAGCAGCGGGCTGACTGCGTAGCCGATGACGACGCCGACTCCCACCTCCGCTGCGACGAAGAGCGCCGTCCATAAGGGATCGGGGCCGATCTCGACGAACCGGCCAACTCCGACCGATGCACGGGAGAGAAACGCGACAACCGCCGTGCCGGCTCCGGCCAACACGCCGATGAACAACCCGAGCGTGACGGTGGATGCCGTGGCGGTGAACCAGCGGGCCTCCACTTTCAGCTGCAGCCACTCGTCGAAGTGGTTTTCTCCCTCGCGAAAGAACCACCAGCCGGCCAGAATACCCGCAACAACCGGCAGGGCGAGGGCAGCCATCCCGTACTCGAGCTGTCCCGAAGGTACCGCGCCGAGGACGGGCAGCGCCGGCAGCGGCCCAGCCGTGGTTGCCAGCGGACTAATGGAGCTTCCGGTGCCCAGTGCGAACCCGGCGCCCGAGGACCAGGCAAGGGTCCAGACTGCGAGGTTGGGAATGAAGCCGAGCTGGCCGATGGTGACGACGGCGCCGCCCAGTATGCCGGCGTCGAGCCTCTCGTAGATGGTGGCGATGGCCGCCCAGTGAATCGCTAGCGTCACGGCGAGCAGCAGCGCCGACAGTCCGAGCGCGGAAAGGACCGCAAGGAACGCAGCACGCACCGCGGACCACACGTAGGACCCGGCCCAGCGGGAATGTTGGCTGGTGGTGGCAATCCACTCCGCGAGGTCCACACCGATCAGGCGCCCCCACGAGCCGGCCTCGCGGTACGCGCCGATGATCAGGCCCGCACCGGCTGCGATGAGCGGCACACACGCACCGGCCGCAAGCGGTGCCGAGGTAACGCCGTCGTCAGCCAGGTAGGCGGCGCCGAGACCGAAGAGTGCATACACCGCGAGGGCACCGAGCAGCGCCTGCCACAGCTGGTCGGTGTAGGAGGCGCGCGCCAACCGCCGCCCTGCGCGCCAGGCGAGGAGGAACGGGACGAGCGTCAGCGCAAGGGGAACTGCCCACAGCAGGCCGGTGCCGCCGTCGGGCCGTGCAAGTTCAAGGGGCGCACCATGCAGTACCAGCCAGGCCTGCGCGCCGAGGTGGAGTGTTCCGAGCGCATCGCGCCCGGCAAAACCGCCCGTCAACCACACTGCGCCGAGGGGAACCAGGACGATCAAAGCGGAGATCACCGCAGCCTGTCCCAGTTCAAAGGCGCCCTGCAGCCAGAGGGGCATCGGCAGCGCACGGGGCTTGGTGGGGAGTTTCATCCCTTCCATGGTGCCACCGGCGCGTGCATCAGCCCCTGAACGACTCGGCGGTGTAGGTCACGGTGACGCCGGTCGTTGGCTCTGCTGGAGCGTCAGGCGAGCAGGTCGGCAAGGCCCTTGATGAGCGCTGTTGCAGCACCGAGGAAGGCGATAACGATGACGGCGAAGCGCGCCTGGCGGTCGTGGATATATCGCGAGAGCCGCTCCCCCGTGAAGATCCCGAGGATGATCGAGACCGGGATCAGCGCCCACATCCAGGTGTCCAGCGGCGGCACCTGCCCTGGGTCGATGAGGAGCTTGACGATCACGGTGACGGATCCGATAACGGCGAAGAACGGCTGCAGCGTGGCGGCGAACGGTCGCTGCGGCCACCGGGAGAGCAACGCGTAGGCGCTCACCGCCGGCCCGCCGACGCCTGCCATGGAATTAGTCAGTCCCGCCGAAAACCCGGCGACCGCCTTGGACCGGTTTCCCGTGACCATCACCGACGAACGCTGCAGCACCAGCGACGCCGTCAGCCCTGCCAGCACGACGGCGGCAACGGTCACCGCCAGCGGCGCACTGGGCAGGTTCACTGCAGCAAAGGAGCCGCCGACCGAACCGAAAACGGCAGGGAACGTCAGCCACCGGAACATGCTCCAGTCGATGTCCTTCCACACCCGGGGCACGATGAGCGTTGAGGACACCACGCCGCAGATATTGATCAGGAGCACCCCCTCGTGCGGGCCGAGGATCAGCACGAGGAACGGTGAAACGAGCAGCGCGAATCCCAGCCCGGCAATGCGTTGGGCAACTGCGCCTAGCACGATGAGTCCGAGGACGAGGATGAACAGCGCTATTGTCACGCTGAATACAGTACGCGCAGGCAACAGTTAAGCTGGAGTTAGGCTGGCAGTATGACTCTCGAAGCGACGGCACTGAACACAGCGGACTGGCGTCGGGAGGTCTTCGCGCTGTATGCCGAAGTCCGTGATGCGGCAGCCGCCGGCTCCCCCGCGCTGGCACACGCTCACTGGCGCACCGGACGCGACCGGCTGTTTGCCGGGCACCCTGCGTCACCGCTCTCACCGGCGGCCCGGCAGGCCTTCGCCGGCCTGAACATCGCACCATATGACCCTGCCTTCCGTTTCGAAGCTGACATTGACGACGACGGCGCCGGCCAGCTGATGGAGGTTCCCACCGGTACCGACGGGGTGGTCCCTTTCGAACGGCTGGGGACGGTTTCCCTTGACGGCGGAGCCTCCGGCGGCGTTGGCCGGCTCGCACTGTGGCGGCTGAAGTCCTACGGCGGCGGGCTCTTCCTCCCGCTGAGGGACGGCTCGTCCGGTGTGGATGGCGGGAGTTACGGCGGCGGACGGTACGTGTTGGACACCATCAAGGGCGCACACCTCGGCGAGCGCGGCGGGCGACTGATCGTCGACCTGAACTTCGCCTACAACCCCTCCTGTGCCTATGACGAGGAGTGGGCGTGTCCGCTCCCCGGCCCGGACAACCGGCTGGACGTTGCGTTGCCGGTCGGCGAGCTGTACGCCGCCTACTGAGTTGTACACCGCCTCCTGAGGCAGAGTTCATTCACGCGCAACCTCCCGCTCGCCGGGTGCACAGAACCCGCTGCCACTATCGGGAGCGTGAGAGTCGCAGTGGTTGCCGAATCGTTCCTTCCACACATGAACGGGGTGACCCACTCCCTGCTGAAGGTGCTGGCCCACCTTCGTAGCCGGGGTGATGACGTGCTGGTGATCGCGCCGTCGTCGTCATGGTTGGACAGGCACTCCCGGGCCGTTTCCGAGGCGCCGGCTTCAGTGGAGGGCTATCCGGTGATCACACTGCCGTCGGTGCCGCTGACCGGGTACACCAACGTGCGGCTGGCGGCCGGTACGGTCTCCAGGGTGCGGCGGATTCTCGCAGCCTTCGCGCCGGACGTGGTCCATGTTGCTTCGCCGTTTGTGCTGGGGTGGCGTGCAGTCCAGGCTGCGGAGCAGCTCGGACTTCCCACCGTTTCCGTCTATCAGACCGAGATTCCCGCGTATGCGGCCCGGTACGGCGTTTCATGGGCCGAGAACCTGTTGTGGCAGCGGGTCGAGAACATTCATCAGGCGTCGACGCTTACGCTCGCGCCGTCGTCGTTCGCGTTGAAGCAGCTCGACTCTCGCGGTATTCCCCGGTTGCGGCTGTGGCGCCGCGGAGTCGATACCGCCCGCTTCAACCCCGTGAAGCGCGACGGCGGCTGGCGGCTTTCCGTGGCACCGGCCGGCACAAAGATCATTGGCTACGTTGGACGCCTCGCCGCCGAGAAACAGGTTGAGGACCTCGCGGGGCTTGACGCTATCCCGGGGACCAAACTGGTCATTGTCGGCTCCGGACCGGCGAAGGAATCCCTCCAACACAAGCTGCCCGGCGCACATTTCGCGGGTTTCCAATCCGGCGAGGACCTGGCAAGGATGATGGCGTCGTTCGACCTCTTTGTGCATCCGGGTGAATCGGAGACGTTCTGCCAGACCATCCAGGAGGCTATGGCATCAGGAGTTCCGGTGATTGCAGTAGGCCGCGGCGGTCCGCTGGACCTGGTTGATTCCTCCCGGACCGGCTGGCTCTACCCGCCGGGTGAGCTGGACCAGCTCCACGCGGGTGTGATGGACCTGCTCGGAGACGACACGAAGCGCCGGGCTTTCGGCCGTGCAGCGTATTCCGCGGTGCAGGGCCGCACCTGGCCCGTGTTGTGTGAGCAGCTCACGTCCTACTACATGGAGGCGATCGAGGTACACCGGTCGGCGCCGGTCAATACCCTTTCTTAGAAACGCACGTATGTTCAGTTGTCTTGTTCGGAACCCGTCCGGTTCATTACGTTACGAACACTGCTGCTAATTCAGACAAGCGGCTCAACGATCACAAGGGAGTAATCGTGCAAAGGTCTACTGGGGCGTCCATCGTGCTTTCGCTATCTCTGGCCGCAACAACTTTCGGGGCAGTGAGTATGCCTGCCGGCGCGGCCGAAGGCCGAGAGGATCGAGTGGCAAGTCACGCACTTGAGCGGCGAACTCCAATCCCGGATGTGGCGCTTTTGCCGACATCCGAGGAGTCCTATCCGTTCGGCGGTGCGGAGCATCAGCTGGTGCCCGAGGATCTGTCGAAGCAGGGCTATGTGGAAGAGGAATTCCTCGCCAGCGGTAAAGCCAACGTTTACAGCTGGCCGGCTCCGGGACCGGCTGTCGTTCAAACAACCGATGCGCCCTATACAACGCGTGTCCTGGTCAGGAAACCGGCTGACGATTCGCACTTCAGCGGCAACGTCGTTGTGGAGATGCTCAATCCTTCCAATCTCTTCGATCTCAATATCGGCTGGGCGATGACGAGCAGGCAGATTGTCGAGAATGGGGATGCCTGGGTTGGCATCACAGCCAAACCGATCTCCGTTGAAGCCCTCAAAAATTTTGATGCTGAACGGTACGGTTCATTGTCGTTCGCCAATCCGCTTCCGCTGAGCGATCCCCGCAACTGTCAACAGGTAGCCGCCGACAGCTCGAGAACGACCGAAAACGGTTTGGTGTGGGACATCTACAGCCAGGTCGGTGCATGGTTGCGCAGTGATGCCCCTACCAATCCCCTCGCCTATGGCGGGGAGGCCACGCTCGTCGAGAAAGCGTACGGTTTCGGCTATTCACAAACCGGCGGGTATTTGGCCAATTACATCAACGGCGTCCAGCCGCATGTGGTTGCGCAGGATGGTGCACCCATCTACGACGGCTACATCGTGGGCGTGGCCGGCGGTGCCTTTGCCGGCGCCTACCCGATGAACCAGTGTGAGAGTGCGCCGCCGGCAACTGATGAGCGCAGGCAATTTACCGATGTGGGTGTTCCGATTATGCGCATCATGTCGCAGTCGGACTACCTGTTCGGGATTGGTTCACGCAGGCCGGACAGCGATCTTCCCGGCGACAAATACCGCCACTACGAGATGGCCGGCGCTGGCCATGCCACCCCGGACGAGTTGTACTTCTCCGCGGCTCCCGAAGACATCATCGCGGCCGGCCGCACTGTTCCGCCGATGAATTGCAACGAAGGTCCACGCAGCCGTTTCCCGAGCTCCATCTTCTTCAACGCTGCGTTGAAGAACCTTGATCTGTGGGTACGGGAAGATATCGCCCCTCCCAGCGCGGATCCCATTCTCGTCGAGAACGGATCTCCTGTTCTGGACCAGTTCGGCAATGTTCAGGGCGGCCTGCGATCCCCGTTCCTGGACGTCCCAACCAGTACGTGGTTTGGCACAGCGACCGGTGCATCGTTTTGTTTCATAGCCGGCTACGAGCGCCCCTTCGATGAGGACACGATCAACAGCCTCTACCCGACTCACGGATCTTATGTGAAAGCGGTGAAGGAGAATGTGCGGGAGCTGGAATCACAAGGATTCCTGACCAAGGACGATGCGCGGTCCCTCCACCAGCAAGCCGCGCAGGCAGATATTCCATAGGCAGGGAATCATCGGGTAGGCAGCAGGTGACCGCGTTCAGCGATTGCACGCTCGCTGCCTACCCGGTTCCTTGATAGTCAGCACACTGAGCAAATATGGCACACTGGCCGCATGCAGACGTTCCTGCCCTACCCGGACTTCGCAGCCAGCGCCGCCGTGCTCGACCAGGCTCGGCTCGGCAAGCAGCGGGTTGAGACACTGCAGATCCTGCGCGCGCTGGTTCTGCCCGACTACGGTTGGCGCAGCCACCCGGTCACGAGGATGTGGATGGGCTACGTGCCCGCCCTCACCGTGTATGGCCTGGCGATGGTCCGCGAATGGGTTTCGCGCGGCCACGCGGACAGCACTGCGCCGCTGATCAGCGAGTTCGCCCCTGATTCCGCCGCAGCCTTCGAAGCGGGCACTGGCCCGGAACCTGCCATGCCGCCGTGGCTGGGCAGGCCGGAGATCCACGTCAGCCACCAGTCCAACCTGATCCAGAAGGCACCCGAGTTCTACCGCGAGCGCTTTCCCGGCGCACCGGAGGAACTGCCGTACTCGTGGCCGGAACCGGAGCTGGAACTTCTACCCGTCGAGCCGCTTGGTGAGCGCCTCTGGATCTGGCACGGTCCGATCGACACAGAGGACGGCGATGCGCTCCTGCTTCCCGGCCACCCGCCGGCTGGGCGGGCGGTACCCAAATGGTCCCGGCAGTACGCCGCGTTTACCGAGCTGGCGCGCGAGGGGGATGCTGCCGCCGTCGTAATGGAGGGTGGTGCCCGGTTGCAGCGGGGCACTCTGGGCCCGTTGTCCATTGACCGGGAGGACAGCAAAGACAACGACGACGGCGCGCCGGGCACCGCGCGGCGCCCCATCTCCCTGTCGGGTTGGCTTCGACGCAGCGACTTCGAGTATCCGGCGCTGCTGCAGGACCCGCGGCGGTTCTATGCGGTGGAAGCGTCAGCCGCATCAGCCGGTCCCGAATGACGCCGTCTTCGGGAGCGCTGTTATTTCCGCCCGGTCAATGGTGAATCGATCTGCCTACAGCCCGTACAACTCGAACCCCACCGCAGGGGTGCCGCTGTCCCCGGAGTTCCGGCTGGTGGCCCAGCGAACCTGTTCGGTTGCCTGCTCCTCAACGGGCCTGCTGTCCAGCGCCTGCAGATACCTTGAGTGTGCGGCGAGGGAGAGAATGGCCTTCTCGATGCTCTCTTCGCTGACCTGCACGGCGTGCGTGGGGTTCATGCTCAGGATCGCGGTCCATTTCACCTCGTGGCGGGGGCCTTCAAGGTCGGGGAAGATCCACTCGTTGGCGGCGTCGGCTACCGCGTTGAGCACTGACCGGCCGAGCGCCCGGTGATCCTCAGAGTTCCACTTGCCCGGGCCCCAGGTATCCCGGTGATTGAGTGTGACGATGCCGTCCGGCCGGTGTCTGCGGATTGCTGCAGCCAGGTCGCGTCGGAGGTCGAGGGATTCCGTCAGACGGCCGTCCGGGTAATCCAGAAATTCCAGCACGTCTACGCCGACCCGGCAGCATGCCGTGCGCTGTTCACCCTCACGCAGCGGGCCGCTTTCCTGCGGCGGGAGACCGGCGATCCCGGCCTCGCCCCGCGTTGCCAGCACATAGCTGACCTCTTTGCCCTGCGTGATCCATTCGGCCACTGCGGCGGAGGTGCCGTACTCGGGGTCATCCGGGTGAGCCATCAGCACCAGCGCGCGCTTCCAGTCGGTCGGGAACGGTTCCAGGGTCACAGTGCTCCTTTGCATGGGGTCCTTCCACTGCAGTGCATCCCTTCAGGGATTGCCACGGGCAAGCCGGGCTGCTTGTAGGCAGGCTTATCATTGGAGCAGCAGCCGTGCAACCAATCTGCGTATGCACCGGCAACACCGCACTTTGTTGAAACCGTTGGAGGATCCCATTACAGATACCGCCGCCCAGCATGATGTGTACTTTGGCGCCCCCGAAGTCGAGAATGACACCGAGCTGCTTGAGTCTGCCTCCAGCGCCGCCGTTGCCAGGCTGAATGACCGCGATGACATCACCACGGTCAAGCGACGGTTTGCGCTCATCAATACGGAAACAACACCGCACCAGGCAATGGTGGAGGACCTGCTGTTCATCCGCGAGGCGCTGGAACGCGCCGGCATTGAGTATCTGCTGGTGCGCGGTAATGATGAGCGGCCCGTCGTTGCCGTCGACCTCAAGCACCGCGAACGCCTAAGGGCGGCGCTCGTCGAGGCTTGCCGAAACGAGCCCTTCTACTCACGCACGGTGGACACAAAGCGCCGCACCACCCTGCTGGTGGCGGACGGCGCCCTGTCCCCGAGTGAGAAAGCCCGGATCTTCCGGCTGTTCCGTCCCCGCATTGAACCGATCGGCGGGCTCACGTTCGGCCCTTCGGCAGGTGTGCAGATAGAGCTGTGGTCCCTGGACGGAGACCGCATTGAGCTGCCCATGGAGAACTCACTGACTCGGCGCACCCTGCCGTCGAATGAAGTGGTGCGCGGCTCGGTCACCCGTCACGGCCTGGTCTGGCCGACCATCGACAACATGTTCGCAGACCACGCGACGGACATCGACTTCGAAATCGACCTCGTCTTCACCTGGGTGGACGGCAGTTCGCCGGAGTACCTCGCGGCCCGTGCTGCCCGTATGCAGAACGTTGTAGTAGGTGAGGGTGATGATCATGAGGCCCGCTACCGCCAGATCGACGAGCTGAAGTACGCGCTGCGCTCCGTCTACATGTTCGCTCCGTGGATTCGCCGCATCTTCATTGCCACGGATTCCGAGCGTCCCGGGTGGCTCGCTGACCACCCATCGGTCACGCTGGTTCCCTCCGTGGAGCACTTCAAGGATCCGTCCGTGCTGCCGACCTATAATTCGCAGGCCGTCGAGTGCCAGCTGCACCATATTCCGGATCTGTCCGAGCATTTTCTCTACTCGAATGACGACATGTTTTTTGGCCGCCCGGTGGGGCCGGACATGTTCTTCTCCCCCGGCGGAGTCACGAAGTTCATTCAGGCGGACACGCGCATCGGGCTGGGTGAGAATGATGCTGAACGCAGCGGCTTCGAGAATGCGGCACGCGTGAACCGCCGGCTTCTTCACGAGCGCTTCGGCCGCATCACCACCCGGCACCTGGAGCACACCGCGGCGCCCCTACGCAAAAGCGTCATGGAGGAGATGGAGAACGAATTCGCAGAGGAGTTCGCTGCCACGGCGGCGTCGAAGTTCCGCGCGAAAGACAACATCTCGGTCACCAATTCGCTGTACCACTACTACGCACTGCTGACCGGCCGGGCTGTGACGCAGGAATCAGCGAGGGTGAAGTACATCGACACCACCATGCGCTCCGGGTTGCGAAAGCTTCACAAGCTGCTGGACAAGCGCAACATGGACCTGTTCTGCCTCAATGACGGCAGCTTCCCGGAAATCCCGGCGGAAGAACGCGCCCGCGCTGTGACCGACTTCCTCGAGAAGTACTTCCCGGTGAAGGCGCCCTGGGAGAAGTAGGCCTGGGGAAGTAGGCCTGTGCGCCTTCAGACGCCGGTCAGCGTCCTGGCAGGTGCTGCCTCGGCAATCTGGACTCCGGCTGCCTCCAGGCGCCTGCGGGTCTCCTCGCGCGGAACGGTCTCGCCGACCGCTGTATGGGTGCCGATAGGCACCACTGAGTGCACCACCGTGTCCTCATACACGTGAACCAGATTGTAAGCCTGGGCTCCGTCGCGACCGCGGGTGCCGCCGTCGTCGTAGGTGAGGTCCTGGGTGTAACAGGTGGCGGACGCCACCGAGACCGGGATGCCCGCGAACAGCGCGTTGGTTGAGTAGTGCAGGTGCCCGGCCAGGATTGCGCGGACATCCGTACCGCGAATGACGTCGGCAAGCCGGTTTTGGTCGCGGAGTTCCACGAGGACCGAAAGGTCCTGGATGCACGGAACCGGTGGGTGATGCAGGGCCAGGATGGTGCCGTAGGGAGCCGGCGTGAGGAGTTCATTGGCCAGCCAGACGAGCTGTTCGTGGCTGATCTCGCCGTAGTGATGGCCCGGAACGGTGGAGTCCAGTGTGATGATGCGCAAGCCGTTGATCAGGTAGCTGCGGTCAAGCGGGGTTATGTCCGCGGGCTCGTTGAGCAGTTCGCTGCGGAGGGTGGCGCGGTCATCGTGGTTGCCCATCGCCCAGATGACCTCGGCGCCAAGCTTGTGGGCCGCCGGTTCGACGATGTTGCGGAGCTTCACATAAGCCTCGGCCTCGCCCTTGTCCGCCAGGTCTCCGGTGAAGACAATTGCCTCCGGCCGGGATCCGGACGCCTCCAGATCGGCGAAGATCTGGCGTAGCCGCGCTTCGCTGTCCACCGACCCGTAAAGGGGTTCCGGACCACCCACCAGATGGGTGTCGCTCATGTGCAGGATGAAATGTTGCGGCCGTGGGTGCTCGGCCGTCCGGAAGTTCATGATCGCCTTCTCGATAGAGCTCGACTAGCTTTCACTTCATTTAACCTTCATCAAAGCAGAGGCATTCCTACCTTGGGATGAACGTCACACGGCGAGTCCGTTAATACTTTCCCGTCCTGTGGTGAGAGGAATTCGGATCCGGTGCCTCGACGGATTGCTGCTTCCTCTCGTGATCCTCGCACTACCTTCCCAGCGCCGTCACGTAGCATTCCGCAGGTGGAATTATTGGCGCAGTGGTGGGATCGGATCGTTGCAGGCTTCAGCAGGAGCCAGCCACCCGAACTGACCTTGACCGAACTGCTGATCATTCTGCTGGCCGCCGCAGCCCTCTCCATTCCCAAGGCAACGTGGCGCTACTTCGGGCTGTTCAGCACCGTGGTGCATGAACTGGGACATGCGTTCGCCGCCCTGATGACCGGGAGCCGCGTGACCGGAATCCGGCTCAATTTCGACCATTCCGGACTGACCACGTCGCTCGGCCGTCCTGGCTGGCGCACAGCGTGGGCAACTTTTTGGGGGTACCCGGTTCCCGCCGTCGTCGGCGCAGTTCTGGTGTGGGCTGGATGCGCCGGCTGGGCGCCGGCCGCGCTTTCGGTAGGCGCCCTGGTGCTGCTGCTGTCACTGCTGTTCATCCGCAATGCCGG
Organism: Arthrobacter parietis; assembly: GCF_039530425.1. Lineage (NCBI taxonomy): Bacteria > Bacillati > Actinomycetota > Actinomycetes > Micrococcales > Micrococcaceae > Arthrobacter > Arthrobacter parietis. Next base: position 172,684 of record NZ_BAAAON010000003.1, read on the forward strand.
CGGCGTACTCATCCTGCTCGGAGCAGTGGCGGTGTCCACCGTGCTGGTGGTGGCCGTTCCCGCCGAATTCAGCGGCCACGCGGTCGTTGCCCTCGGAGTGGCGCTGCTGGTCGGCTCGGTCCGTGACCTCGGCAAAGTGGTCTCAGTCCATGCACGACGACGGCGGGACCGCGGACAGTCCGACGCCTACCTTCTATACCGCTCAACCGGAATCCTCAGCGCAGTGTGGCTCGCGCTGTTCGCCGTAGTCATCGCGGGATCACTCGCTTGGGCGTGGTTGGTCGTCAGCGCAACCGGGCGCCTGGCGATTTCGCTCTAACCCTCCCCGAGCGGCCCCTCCGGCTCGGTGATGAAGCCCTGCTCCACCATGAAATCAAAGGCAACGTCAGCGGGTTCTTCACCCTCAACGTCCACGCGCAGATTCATTGTCCGCAGTGCTTCGTCGGTGAGCGTGGGAGCAACCTGCGCGAACACCTCGGCGAGTTCCGGATGCTCCTCGAGCGTTTCCGTGTAGTAAACAGGAGCGGCGTTGTAGGCCGGGAAGAACCCGCGGTCGTCTTCGAGGATGGTCAGGTCGAGGGCATCGATCCGGCCGTCCGTGGAGAACACCTCACCGAAATTGCACGCCCCGTTATCGGTTGCGGCATAGATGGCTCCGGTGTCGTAGATGTCGATGTTGTCCTCCGGCACGCCGGTCGGAGTACCTCGGGCCATCCCGTAGTGCGCAAGCATCGGGGTGAGCCCGTCAGGACGCGAGTTGAACTCGGCCTCGACGCAGAACGTGCGTTCCTCGACGGGGATCTCGGCAATTTCCGAGATTGTGCTGATGCCGCCCAGTTCCTCGACCGCTTCGGAACGGATAGCCATCGCGTAAGTGTTGTTCAGCGGCGCCGGCTCGCCCCAGGTGAGTCCGTTCTCCAGATCCGCCTCATACACGGCCTGCCACTGCTCCTGCTGGTCAGGGATCCCCCGGTCCTTGCCGAGGTAAGTCAGCCAGGCGGTGCCGGTGTACTCCCACGTGACGTCGGCCTGGCCGGACAGCATCAGTTCCCGGACCGGCTGACTGCCCGGCACGTTGGTCAGGTCAGTCACGTCGAAGCCGGCAGCCTGCGCGGCGAGAACGCCGATTTTGCCGAGAATAAGCTGCTCCGTGAAGTTCTTGGACGTCACGGTGAGCGGTGCCCCGTCAACCACTTCGGTAATGCTGCCCGGTCCGGCCGCCGGTACATAGGACGTGGCCGGTTGCAGGCCGCACCCGGTTGCCAGCAGCCCGGCAGAAAGTACGACGGCGGTCGCCGCACTTTTGCGCGCAGCGGCCGGGAGAGAGAATGATTTCAACATCTAGAGTCCCTTCGGACGGGCGACATGTTCCACAACACGCCCGATCCAGTCGACAAGAAGTGCAAGCAGCGCCACCAGGATCGATCCTGCGATCAGCACATTGGTAAGGCTCAGGTTCACGCCGGTGACGATGAGGATGCCCATGCCTCCTCCATTGATGAAGGCGGCCAACGCTGCGCTACCGACCAGCAGTACAAGCGCCGTTCGGATTCCTGCGAGCATCACCGGCACCGCCAACGGGAGCTCCACTTTGAACAGCACAGCTACCGCGCTCATCCCCATCCCTTTGCCTGCTTCCACCAGCCGGGCGTCCACCTGGGTGATGCCCACCATGGTGTTCCGCAGAACGGGAAGGATCGCGTAGAGCACCAGCGCTATCACGGCTGCAGTAAAGCCGAAGCCGACAGCGATTGCCAAGAGCACAACGAGGCCGATGGCCGGCGCTGCCTGGCCAATGTTCGCGACGGCGAGCACCGGCCCCGTGAATTTCTTCAGCGGCGCACGTGTGAGCAGGATGCCGAGCGGGATGGCGATCAGCAGTGTGATGACTGCAGACACGGCGGTCAGCGCCAAGTGGTCGATCGCGTATCCGAAGAGTGCATCCGGAGCGAGGGTGATCAGCTCCGTTTCCGAAAGATCTGCAGTCAACAACCAAATGACCACCGCGGCAAACACTGCGGCGATACCTGCGAGCTGCAGGATCAACGGCCGCCATGATGGGCGCTTCACCTCGGAGTGGACGTTGGCGGCGTCCTCGGACAGAGGCTCCTGCGGCGCTTCCGGCTGAACTGTTGAGCTACTCAACGGGACGCTCCCCCGGGTTGGATGACGGGACGTTGGATGACGACGCAGTGGAGGTCGATGTGTGGGATGACGACACACGGACCGTGTCCAGCGTCCCCGTGTTGATCCCCACCGGACGTCCGTCTGAATGCGCCGTCATGGCGTGCTTATGCGCCCGGGTGATCGCGTCCATCACCGTTTCGACATCGATGACCCCAAGGAACGTATCCCGCCTCCCGGTCACCAGTGCAGCTCCGGCGCTGGACACGAGCATGGTGTCCAGCGCGTCATTGAGCGTGGCACGGTCACCGACCACGGGAAGCTTGGCGTCGACGTCGTCACTCACGGTTTCCAGCCGCGAAAGCTGGCGGCGCGTGAGCCACTGGATGGGCCGGCGTCGTCCGTCAACAACCACGGCGTGGTTGTGGCCGGCTTCATCCAGCCGGGACAGGACGTCGCTGCCGAGATCACCGACAGTAGCGACGACGGCGTCCGCCAGTTCCACTTCGTTGACACGGGTCAGCGTGAGCTGCTTCAAACCGGCTCCTGAACCGATAAAGTTTTCAACGAAATCGTTGGCCGGGTCAGCGAGAATCCGCTCAGGGGTGTCGTACTGGACGAGCTGCGCTCCCTCGGTGAAGATCGCAATCCAGTCCCCGAGCTTCACTGCCTCATCGAAGTCGTGCGTGACGCAGACAATGGTCTTCTGCAGTTCTTCCTGAATGTTCAGGAGCTCATCCTGGAGACGCTGACGGGTGATGGGGTCCACAGCCCCGAACGGCTCGTCCATAAGGAGGACCGGCGGGTCGGCGGCGAGCGCGCGTGCCACACCAATGCGTTGCTGCTGCCCACCGGAAAGCTCTTTGGGGAAGCGGTCGCGGTAGGTTGCCGGATCGAGGGATACAAGCTCCAGGAGTTCGTCGACGCGGGCAGCGATCTTCTCCTTGCTCCATCCAAGCATCTTCGGCACAATCCCGATGTTGGTGGCGACCGTCATATGGGGGAAGAGCCCGCCAGCCTGGATGACATAGCCGATCCGCCGTCGAAGTGCGTCGCCATCGATGTCCGTGACGTCGTCGTCGTCCAGGACAATCCGGCCCTCGGTAGGTTCGATGAGCCGGTTGATCATCTTCAGGGTGGTGGTCTTGCCGCAGCCGGATGGGCCCACCAGCATGACGATCTTGCCGGCCGGGATCTCCATGGTGAGTCCGTCAACGGCCGGCTTGGCCTGCCCGGGGTAACGCTTGGTCACCTTGTCGAGCAGAATGCTTGCACCGGTAACTGCATTTCCGTTTGCGGCGGTATTTTTGGGCTTTTCGATGGTGTCAGACACGGATACCTCGCGGGGTTGTGATGCGGCCGAGGCCGACGAGTAGAAGGTCAAGGATGAGGGCCAGAATGATGACGGCTACAACGCCGGTGATGACCGACTCGAGCGAATTTGCGCCGCCCAAACGGGACAGGCCGGAGAAAATGAAACCGCCGAGACCGGGCCCGAGGGCATAGGCGGTGATGGCGGCGATGCCCATCACCATTTGGGCGGAAACGCGGATCCCGGCAAGGATCACCGGCCAGGCCATAGGCAGCTCCACCTGAACCAGCGTTCGGAACCTGCTCATCCCAATCCCACGGGCGGATTCGATGACGGCCTTGTCGATTCCCGTCAGTCCTACGACGGCGTTGCGCAGTATGGGCAGGGCGGCAAAGAAGGTGACCACGATGACGGCCGGCGTGACACCGAAACCGAACGGCGCGATCAACAGGCCGATCAGCGCGAAGGACGGGATAGTGAGCCCGACGGCGGAAACGCTGTTGGCCAGTGACGTGAGCGCACCGCTACGGTACACAAGCGCCGCAATGACCACCGACAGTATGGTTGCGAGGATGAGGCACTGAACCACAAGGCTCATGTGTTGCCATCCCGAGAACAGGATCTGATTGAACCTGTCACCTAGAAATTCCAACACATCAAGACCTTCTTCACCGTAGTTACGTAGCTTTTATCCGCTGTTCGCAAGGGAACCGTCGACCACCATAAGCACGTGAAGGTCAAGATAACGTCACGCTGAGATCACGGAGCCATCACTATTGGAGGTGGAAACACTGGCGGCCGGTACCGCCCGGACGTAGGCTCAAAGGCAGTCAACCCAGTTCTTCGAAGGAGTTCCGATGAATCTCAGTCACATCCCCCTGCGACTCAGCACGGGAGCGTTTATTCTCAATTCCGGCATCACCAAGAGGGAACTCGATCGGGACACCGCAGCTTACTTGCAGGGCATGGCCGCGAACGCTTTTCCGCAGGTCAAGCAGCTGGAACCGGAGAAGTTCGGCAAGGTGATTTCCGCCGTCGAAATCGGTCTAGGCGCCGCGCTTCTGGTGCCGTTCGTTCCCAGCCGCCTGGTGGGGCTGGGTTTGGCCGCGTTCTCCGGCGGTCTGCTCGCGATGTACTTCCGCACTCCGGGAATGACCCAGGATGATGCCGTTCGTCCCAGCCAGGAGGGGACGCCCGTCGCGAAGGACGTGTGGATGTTCGGAATCGCGCTCTCCCTGATCATCGACGGCGGGCGGAAACGCTAGTCCCGGCGCCGCCGTTGGGCGCCGCTGACGCATCGCCATAGTCTTGCAGCTATGGAATCTCCAATTGAAAGCTACCTTGCGCGGATTCACCGGGAGATTGCGGACCTGAAGGACGGCAAGCCGTACAGCACCATTCCGGCGATGGCCAACGTCAATCCGGACAACTTTGGGATCTGCCTCACCACCGTGGACGGGTACATCTACGAGGTCGGTGATACGCGCGAAGAGTTCAGCATCCAGTCGATCTCAAAGCCTTTCACCTATGGTTTGGCGTTGGCGGATCTCGGGCTGGACGCGGTGGACGAGAAAGTTGACGTTGAGCCCTCCGGTGATTCGTTCAACGAGATATCTCTTGCCGAAGGTACCGGTCGCCCGGCAAACGCCATGATCAATGCCGGCGCGCTGACTGCCACCTCGCTGGTCAAGGGAGCGGGCGGCAATACCCGGATCAAGCGGATCGTCAACACGTATTCGGCATTTGCGGGGCGGCAGCTTTCCATTGATGAGGAAATTTTCGCATCGGAGCTCGAACATGGTCACCGGAACCGCGCGTTGGCCTATCTGTTGAGGTCCTTCAACATCATCGAGGATGATCCGACGCCGGTAATCGAGGACTACTTCCGCCAGTGTTCGGTGCTGGTGAACTGCCTGGACCTTTCGCTCATGGCGGCGACCCTGGCCAACAGCGGGCGGAATCCCATGACGGGGAATCAGGTGATGGACATAGTGCCGGTGGAGCGCGTGCTGTCCGTCATGACCACCTGCGGAATGTATGACGACGCCGGTTCGTGGATCAGTACCGTCGGGATGCCGGCCAAGAGCGGTGTGGGCGGTGGAACGATCTCTGTACTGCCGGGGCAGGTTGGGCTGGCGGTCTATTCACCGCCGCTCGATGAGCACGGCAGCAGCGTGCGCGGCATGGCGACTAGCCAGCGGCTCTCGCAGGACATGGAGTTGCACTTTGTCCGGGCAGCGCGTGTGGGCAAGTCTGCTATCCGCTCGACCTACGACATCACTGCCGCTCCGTCAGGGATCCGACGCGACGATGAGGCAATGGACCTCATCCGCGATCATGGGCATCGTGCACGCCTTGTCGAGCTGAATGGTGACCTGCTGTTTGCCGGTACCGAGTCGATGGTCCGCGAACTGAGCAACCTCCCGGACGAGGTGGAGCTCGTCATTCTGGACCTGCGTCGCGTCGATGAAGTTGCAGATGTTTCCCTCCGGCTCCTGGCTGAGGTCCGGGAAAACCTGGTCGATGAGGGTCGGGAGCTCGTGTTGATAGATGCGGAGGGAACGCTTGCCCATGCTTTCCGCGATGTCGACCGTGAGGTTCCGACTTTTGACACCCGGACCGCAGCGGTTGAGTGGTGCGAGAACCGACTGATCGCAACGTACGGGAGCGATCTCGATCTGCCGAGCAAGGTTGACATTTTCCAGTGTCCGGCTCTTGGTCCGCTCACGGCTGAAGACGTGCAGAAGCTCGCAGATCGGATGGAAGATCGAAGTTACGACGACGGCGATGTCATCCGCCGTATCGGTCAGTCGTTCGGTGGGGTGTTTTTCATTTTGTCTGGAGCGGTCACGACATCGGTGGTCGGTCCCACCGGCGATCGGGTGAAACTGACCACCCTTAGTGCCGGAATGACCTTTGGGGAACTTGCGCTCGGCAGTGACGATCGGCAGGAAACCACGGTCAAGGCGTCCGGAAACGTTGTCATCAAGCTCCTCACGGCGGACGCCATATCTCGCTTGGAGTCGGAGGATGAGCGGCTCGCTCTTGAGCTGTGGAAAGCCCTGACCAGGGACGCATACACCCGGGTGGATCTCTATCTCAGGGAGACTGCTGTCAGGATCCGCGACTGACCGGGCGCTGCGCACCCGCAGCACCGCCGGTTACCTGTTACACCCCAGATGAACGCAGGTCGTGTTCGTGATTCGCACCCAGTCCTGCAGGCGTAACCTCAAGGCCGCGGATCAGTCGCCAACATCCCCATCACCACGGCGTCAATCCACTCGCCGTTCCACCGCAGCGCATCCCGCAGCCGCCCCTCGACCCGGAATCCACACTTCTCGTAAGCCCGTTGTGCCCGCGGATTGAACGCGTACACCTCCAGGCTGATGCGGTGCACCCCGACAACATCGAACGCATGCCCGACGACGGCTCGCGTCGCCTCGGTGCCATAACCTAGACCGAACCTTGAATCAGCATTGAGTGCAATCCGGAACCCGAGCGATGAATTGTCTTCGTCGTAATCATTCAGCACCACTTCACCGATGTGGGACCCATCCGACGTAAGGATGATCGCCCAATCCGCCCGCCCGTCAGTCGCTGCAAGCCCCGCAAGCCACGACTCGATCTGCGGCCGCGTGAACTGCCCGTGGGTTCCGGTCAGACGCATCGACTCGGGGTTCTGCAGCCCAATCCAGGTTCCTTCCACATGCTCCGGGCCCAGCGGTTCAAGGCGCAACCTTGCTGTGGTCAGGACCGGCGGCGGGGTGAAATGAACCATCAGTCGAGTTTAATGTGCGGCCGAGCCTAATGTGCCAGCGGAGCGGCAGGTGCCTCCTCGCCGTCGTGCATTGACGACGACGGCGGCGGGCCGACCGGCGCTGCCGGCTTACGGACGAACAGCGCTGCGACCACCGCAAACAGGAAGATGACCGCTCCACACAGGAAGGCCATTCGGATGCCGCCTGCCAGAGCAGGCACCTCCGCGGTGCCGGCGGCCATGAGCGCGCCTGTCTGCAGCGTCATGACGGATACGAAAAGCGCGATGCCCGTAGCTCCTGCCAGTTGCTGGACGGTGCCGACAACCGCACTCGCGTGGGAGTAAAGCTGCGGCCGCACTGAGCCCAGAGCCGAGGTGAACAGAGGAGTGAACATACCGGCAAGCCCAATGCTCAAAGTCACGTGGCAGGCCAGCACCAACGGGATCGGGGTCGAAGCATCGATCAGGGTCAGCGCCCAGAACGCCGATGCGACAAGCAGCGCACCCGGAACCACCAGAACGCGAGGCCCGTGTTTGTCGAAGACACGCCCGACAACCGGTCCGAGAAGACCCATGGCGAGCCCGCCGGGCAGCAGCATCAGGCCGGCAGCCGCTGGTTCGAGACCGAGCACATCCTGCAGGTAGATGGGCAGCAGGATGACTGTTCCGAACAGCGCCATCATGCTGATGGCCAGCACGAGGATCGACACTGTGAAGGTACGCGATTGGAAGGTCCGCAGGTCAAGTAGCGCACGGTCGCGACGCTGCAGCACCAGTTGGCGTGCGATGAAGCAGGCCAGCCCGACGAATCCGACGGCGAGCGGCACCCAACCCGGAATACCCGATCCGGCTGCAGCCTCGCCGAATTGGCTCAGTCCATAGACGATCCCGCCGAACGCGAAGGCGGAGAGGATGACGGAGAGGACGTCGATCGGCGTGCGTCGCGGCGTGGTCACGTTCTGGATGCGGATGCCGCCAAGTATCAGCGAACCGAGGGCGATGGGAAGCACCAGCCAGAACATCCAGCGCCAGTCCAACACACTGAGAATGATCCCGGAAATGGTGGGGCCGATGGCGGGCGCCACTGAGATGACGATCGAGATGTTACCCATCGTCTTGCCGCGCGACGACGGCGGCACGAGAGTCATGACGGTGGTCATCAGCAGCGGCATCATGATCGCGGTTCCGCTGGCCTGGATCACCCGGCCGACGAGCAGCATCTCGAAACCGGGCGCCATCGCAGAGACCAGGGTGCCCAGGCTAAAGAGCGTCATGGCCGCGAGGAAGACCGGCCGAGTGTTGAAACGCTGGATGAGGAAGCCCGTGATGGGGATGACAACCGCCATGGTGAGCATGAACGCCGTCGTCAGCCATTGTCCGGCCGATGCGGTGATTCCCAGATCATCCATAAGGCGCGGCAGCGCCACTCCCATGATGGTCTCGTTAAGGATGACAACGAAGGCCGAGACGAGGAGCAGGGAGATGACCAGCCGGTCACGAGGAGAGACCTCGCTGACCTCGTCGATCTGGTTCGTGCCGCCGTCGGCCTGAGTGCGTTTGTTGGTCGTTTGCGACACGGAAGGGTCCCCCTGAAGATACTGAACGGCGCGCAGGAGTGTGCGCAGCCAGAAGTAACAAGCACGGCCGGCCGCCGCTTATTCCCCGAGTACCGTCTCCGGCGTACTGTTATTTCTGAGCGCACCGCTGACGGAGAGAAGGTCCTTCTGATGTCCATCCCACCGCCTCATGAGCCGCATCCCGATCCGTCCCAGCCACGGCCGCCGGGGGAACCGGCGCCGGAGCCGCAGCCCGCTCCTACCCCGTACCCCTTTCCTGATCCGGCACCCGACACCCCTGGCGTGCCGCCGGAGCCCGGGCCCGGCCCCTCACCGGACAGGCCTATTCCGGAACCGGGGCCGTCAATACCCCCGCTGCCTTGACCCGCGATTGATCAGCTACCTGATTGTTGCTACGATTCCATCAGCTTGAGCAATGGGCACAGTGACAACTCCTGTGGAGATCCCGTGGAAGACAAGCTTCGCATCCTGGACCTGCCAGCCGAGGAACTCCCATCGGCTCGATTTGATGCATCCTTGCTCAGCACCAGCGAGCTGAAACTCAGATGCAACGAGTACTTTGCCCTGCTTGACCAGCTCAACCCTCCCGAGTGCCTGCTGGCCGACTATGAAGCGGCGTGCGACGAGCTGAGGCAGCGCCTTGCTGCCGCATCCCCCTCGCTGGAGACGGTCTGATCCGCGCACAGCACCGGATGGAAACAAGGTCCGGCGCGTTGAGCTGGCAGGACACGCCGTAAATGGTGAGCCTGAAGGGGTGTGTCCTGCACACTCAACGGTAGAAACACAGCCAACCGTTCGGAGATCGTTCCGCAGTGACTGACCTCGCCGACATCGCGTCCGAGCTCTACTCGCAACCCCTAGACGAGTTCACCGCTGCCCGCAATACCCGCGCGAAGGCCCTCGATGACAAGTCGCTCGCCAAGGAAGTCCGCGCGCTGCGCAAGCCGTCGGCGTCTGCCTGGCTGCTGAACATGATGGCTATCCACCGCGGCGACCAGTTGCGGCAGGCGCTGACACTGGGTGCGGCGATGCGCGAGGCACAGGAACAGCTGGACCGCAGTGAGTTGAAGAAACTCGGAACGCAACGCCAGCAACTTATTGCAGCGCTGGTCAAGGACGGCGTCGCCCTGTCTGAAGAACTTGGTCACCCGGCAAGTTCAGCTGCGGCCCTCGAAGTGGAGCAGACCCTGCGGGCAGCAATGGCCGACGCCGGTGCTGCCGCTGCCGTTGCTACCGGCCGCCTGATCCGGCCGCTGGAGGCGACGGGCTGGGAAGCGGTGGATCTCGCCGGAGCAGTGGGCGGGCCCTTCGACGCAGGCGGCGCGGTGAACAGCGGCGACGCGAGCGCTGATGCAGCTGATTCCGCTGATTCCGCAGATGCGACGAAGGCCGATGCGGCGAAGAAGGCGGAAGACGACCGCGCTTCCGACGCACGCGCTGACCTTGAGGACGCAGAAGATCACTTTGAGGAAGCCGGGTCTGCGTTGAAGCGTGCACGCGAGCGAGTCGATCAACTCGACCGCGACCGTGACGCGCTAGTGGCTCAGGTAAGGGACCTGAGAAAGCGGATTCGCGCCCTGGAACAGGACATCGACGTCATTGATGATGCTGCCGATGATGCGGTCCGCGAGCGCACGGAGGCTGATCGTGCAGCAAAGGAGTCAGCCCGCGAGGTGGAGCGCGCCCGCAAAGCGCTCGAGAAGCTCACCCGGTAAAAGCTCACGCGGCAAAAGCTCACCCGGTAACGTCGGAATAACGATCGCCGCCGCCCACAAGGTGACGCTCTTCACCTCGTAGGCTCCGCCGTCGCTCGCGTTTCCCGAACCCGCGCCGTTCGGGTAGAAGTTCTGTCTGAGCACTAGCGGGTCACGCCTCAGACCGTACGGTCACGAACCGGTCAAGACCGGTTGAATACGTTAGCAAGCGTGCTTAGTGTCATAGATGGCGCTGGCAGCTACGGCTGCCAGGCGCCGCCACCCTCACCAGAAAAAGGAGAACGATATGAACACGCGCAAGCACATGTCACGGACCCGAACTCTGGCTCTTGCAGGAATCCTCCCGCTGGCCGCACTCGGCCTGACGGGTTGCAACGGCACATCCGGTTCGGAAGAAGGTGCCGACGTCGAGGATGTGGTGGAGGAAGACAACGAAACTGCTCCCTACAACGGCGCCCTCGATTCCGAATTCTACGATGCCTACCAGAGCTACATCGGCGAGGAAGTAACTGTCTCCGCCGACGTCAACGAGATCGTGTCCGACACGTCCTTCACGATTGCAGGGACGGATGACACCACCGTCGAGGCGCTGCTGGTGGTTCTGGAGGAAGGCACGGTCGAAGTTGAGCCGGGCGCGGCAGTGTCGGTGACCGGAACCGTCATGGAATCCTTCGACCTGCCCACCGTCGAGGATGACACCGGATTGGACCTCGAAGAGGACGCCTATGCCGACTACGACGGGGAAAATTACATCGTGGCCAGCGAAGTGGATGTCGAGGAGAGCTGACGCTCGGCAGGAGTACCGTAACGGGATCGTGAGGTCAGTCAGCACACTGAAAAGTCAAGAATGGGAGACATGGCAGAGATGAGAGCAGACAAGCGCAGGTATCTGAAAGCAACCGAGCACGACGACGCCCCATCCCGGCGGCGCAGTGCCTGGCTGATCATCGCCGCGGCTGTCATTTCGGTGGTCTCGCTCGCACTGGGCGCGCTGCAGTTGCAGTCTGTGCAGCGCGCCATCGGTATCCCGCTTCCGGAAATGATGGTCGGTGGGTACGACGTCGACTACGTCGAGGCAGTCCGTGACCTCCTGGACGCTGCGGTCATCGAGCGCTACCAGAGCGTGCATTACCTCTGGTTCCTGCTGTTTCCCGTGGCGTTCGCCGCGCTGATCATCCTGCTGGTCCGCCGGTTCAGCCGCTCACCGCTCCGCTGGCTCTTCTACGCCGTCGCCTTACTCTATGCCGCCGTGCATATCGCCGAGAACCTTGTGCTCGAAGCTGCTCTCGCCTCCGTAGAAATCACATCCTCCGAAGTGGCCTTCGCGAGTTTCCTGACGACGGCGAAGTTCATACTCTTCGCCGCCGCCATCCTTGCCTTTGCCCTGTCCTTCACCCTGAACCGGACGACCAGCCGGCGGCAAACCCGCCGCTAGCCGTTCTCGACGGGCCGCTCGCCGAGGGTGATCTCCACCTCCGAGGTTTCGCCTTCGCGCATCAGCTCCGCTGTCACCGTCTCCCCCGGATTCAAAGAGCGCAGTGCGGCCAGGAGCTGTTCCGAGCTGGCGAGCGGCTCACCGTTGAGGGACACCAGAATGTCTCCCGCTTGAATCCCGGCCTCGCCGGCCGGTCCGCCTTCTTCCACCGCGAGCACCGCAACGCCCTGCTCAACGCTGACGCCGAGCTGCTGGGCAATCTGCGGCGTGATGGTGCGAGGAGCCAGGCCGAGGAACGCGTGTTCAGCCGAACCGTCCTCGAGGAGTTCCTCCACCACTTCGACGGCGGTGCCGGCCGGGATCGCAAACCCCAGCGAGACCGCGCCCGCCTGCGGCGGAATATAGGCCTCGCTGATTCCCACGACCTGGCCCTGACCGTTGACCAGTGCTCCGCCGGAATTGCCCGGACTGATGGCCGCGTCTGTCTGCACCAGATCCACAAGTGACTGGCTGTTGGTTGCCGAGCCCGGAATCTCCCGATGCAACCCGGAAATGATTCCTGCGGTTGCCGTGTTCTCAAAGCCCAACGGGCTGCCAATGACAACGGCCAGCTCTCCCACCTCCGGCAGCTCCGTCTGGAACTCGGCGGGCGGAAGTCCAGTGCGGTCAGCCTGCACAAGTGCGAGGTCGGTGACGGCATCGGTGGCAACCACAGTGCCGGTGACGCGCTGTCCGTCGGCAAAGGCAACCTGCACTTCCTCCGCACCGCGCACCACGTGTTCGTTGGTGAGGATCAGCCCGTCCTCGGTGTAGATCACACCACTGCCCAGCCCTCCGTTGTCCAGGAAAATGGTCACCACGGATGGCTGGACGTCATCGATGATTTCCGGAATGTCCGCCACCGTGGCGGCCGGGGAGTCAGCGGCGTCGCCGCTTCCCTCAGCCGTTTCACCCGATGTTGCACCCGCCGTTTCACCTGCCGTCCCGGATTCCGTCTCCGGTTCATCCGCGGCCGTGCACCCCGCCAGGGCAAGGGAAGCAAAAACAGCGACAGCGGCGAGGCGCTTCATTCCCGGCGGCTGATTCTGTGGATCGTTCACGGCAGACTCCTTGCAGTTGGCGATTGTCTACCCTCATTCCTACCAACTATGGAAACTGACCAAAAGGCACTAACCCTGGAGTCGCCCGGATGACCGGGCCGGAATGGAACGCAGGCGCACCTCGCTGAGGACGCCGTCGTCCGCTTGTGCAGTAAGGAAAGTGCAGTTGGGTTGCCTGCGCCGGTCCGTCGGCGAGCCGGGATTGAGCAGCCGCATACCGTTCGGTGTGGTGGTGTCCCAGGGGATATGACTGTGGCCGAAGACCAGCACGTCAACATCGCTGAACATGGCATCCATGCGCTTCTCCCGGTTAGTTGCCGCTCCGGTTTCGTGGATCACTGCGAACCGGATGCCCTCGATGTCCGCCCGGGCAATTTCGGGTAGCCGCGCGCGAAGATCAGCACCGTCATTGTTCCCGTAAACACCGATGAGGCGCTGCGTGCGGTGCTCCAGTTCGTCGAGTAGCTCCACGTTCACCCAGTCACCGGCATGGACGACGACGTCGGCAGCCTCCGCCTCCTCCCACACCTCTGGTGGGAGCCGGCGGGCGCGCTTGGGCACATGGGTATCGGCAATGATGAGCAACCGGGAGGCCATGTGCCCAGTCTGGCACGTGCGTCCGACGGTCCAGCCCGTGTGGGAAGCTCAGGGGATGACTGTATTGATTGCCGGATGCGGCGACCTGGGTACGCAGGCGGGACTCTATTTTGCGGAAGCAGGGCAACGGGTTGTCGGGTGGCGGCGGTCCGCAGACAAGCTGCCGGCCCGGATTGAGGGTACCTCGGTTGACCTCACAGGCAAGCTGCCGGCCATCCCGGCGGACACCGACGTCGTGGTCATCGCACTGACTGCGGACGGGCGGACCGAAGCTGCCTACCGCGCTACCTACTATGAGGGCACCGCAAACCTGCTCGGGGCACTCGCCCGCGACGGGGTTGAGCCGCGGCGGATCATTTTCGTTTCCTCGACCGCCGTATACGGCAATGACGACGGCGGCTGGATCGGGGAGAGCACGCCGCCTGCGCCGTCCACCGCCACTGGCACGGTCCTGCGTGAAACGGAGGAACTGCTCACCGAACGTGCGCCCCAGTCGGTACTGTTGCGGCTTTCGGGTATCTACGGACCGGGACGCACCCGGTTGATCGATCAGGTGCGGAACGGCACGGCGCACGCGGGCGGCGCTCCGCACTGGACCAACAGGATCCACCGCGACGATGCCGCGGCGGCCATCGTACACCTCGCAGGACTCGAGGCGCCGGCCACGGCGTACCTTGGCACCGACCAGGAACCGGCGCTGCTGGCTGAGGTCCGGCAGTTCATCGCGGAGGAGCTGGGATTACCCGTGCCCCCTATCGAAGCCCCCACTGAAGAGCGCGAGGTCACCGGCAAGCGCTGCAGCAACGTGCTGCTCACGTCAACCGGTTTCACCTTTACGTATCCGACCTACCGGGAGGGGTACCGGGCAGTTCTGAAGGGCGTAGGCGTTCGACACCTCTGACGCGAGTAGCCTGGTCCCCAAAGACAATAATAAGTACCCTTTCTATTTTGCCTGAGTGTGCCTACTCTTGGAAACGTGCACACCGGTGGGGCAGCCGTTCCACCGATCTGGAAGCTCCATGAAGCCAAACAGAGAAGGTCCCGATGGAAGAAACATTGAGAAGCGGTCTCGCGACCGTGGTCGAGTTCGTGCCGAAGCTGTTGCTGTTCCTCGTCATCCTGATCGTCGGGCTGCTGATCGCCAAAGCGATTTCCAAGGCGCTGGACAAACTGCTCGAACGTGTGGGATTTGACCGCGTCGTGGAACGCGGCGGCGTCAAGAAGGCGCTCGCGAAGTCATCACTGGATGCCAGCGACATCATCGCCAAGATTGTCTACTACGCGCTGGTGCTGTTTGTACTTCAGTTTGCTTTTGGAGTCTTCGGGCCGAATCCGGTCAGCGATCTGCTTGAAGGCATCATTGCCTTCCTGCCGAAGATCATCGTCGCAATCATCATCGTCATCGTCGCAGCCGCCATTGCCGCGGCGGTCAAGAACCTCATCCAGGGCACCCTGGGAGGGCTTTCCTACGGGAAGGTCCTGGCGAATATCGCAAGCGTCTTCATTCTCGGCATCGGCATCATCGCGGCTCTCAACCAGGTTGAAATTGCCACCACGGTGACCACACCGATCCTGATTGCCGTACTGGCCGCAATTGTCGGCGTCATTGTGGTCGGCGTCGGCGGCGGGCTCATCAAACCCATGTCGCAGCGCTGGGAGCACTACCTCAACCGGGCTGAGGAGGAAGCACCGCGGGTGAAAGCTGAGGCCCAGTCATCGCCGCCGGCCTCCCAGCAGCTCAAGGGCCAGGCACAGAAAGCCAAAGCACAAAGCCAGACCGCGGACACCTCCGGTAGCCACCAGGTGAACCAGACGGATGACCCGAACGCTCCTCGATTCCGTTAGGTTCCGGCTCCTCCGAAGCACTTCCCGTTCCAGAAACCCAGAGAGATAAGGAAAAATAATGAACATCGACAAGCAGCAGATCATTGACCTTCTGAAGAATCAGGGCAACCAGGACAAGGCGCAGCAGGCTGACCAGGAACTGCCCGACCAGGTGGACACCGAGCGTGATTCCGGCCTTCTGGAAAAGCTCGGCATCAACCCACAGGACCTGCTCGGGAAGCTCGGCGGCGGCGGTGGAATCGGCGGCCTGCTCGGCTAGTCACCTGGCAAGGAAGCAGTCCACGAGGGGGAGGGTGCGCAGTGCGTACCCTCCCCCTCCTCTTGTACTGGCTACCACATGAGAGTGTCATGAGAACCGGAGGAAGAACCTTGAGCTCCTCCCAACTCTGCGCTTTCATGGAAGGACGACGACGGCGGACAATGAGGAGGTGCCTGACATGCAGCTCCCACCTCCGCCCGGCAGAACGCCCGCGGCCGCGCCTTCCGCACGGCCGGAGCCACGGAGGCGCATCGGTGACCCGACGGGCGAAGTGCTGGATGGCCGCTACACCGTCGGTGCCCTGCTTGGCAGCGGTGGGATGGCCGAGGTCCACAGAGGCCACGATCGGGTACTGGACCGGGACGTCGCTATCAAGCTCTTCCATGGTCAGCCGGACGCGCAGCTCTCCGACCGTGAGCGTGTAGAGGCGCAGTTGCTGGCCGGGCTGGATCACCCGGGCCTGGTCAAGGTGCATGATGTCGGAAACTCCCCTTTAGCCGGTTGGGTGGTCATGGACCTGATCGATGGCCCGGACCTGCACCGGCTCCTGCGCGACGGCCCGCTGGGACCGGAACAAACGTGGGCTATCGGCCACGACGTTGCCCGGGCACTCGCGTATGTGCACGCGAAAGGAATTACCCACCGGGACGTCAAACCTTCCAATGTGCTGACCCGCGACGCCGAACCGTCATCCGGGCGTTTCGGGTATGTTCTGACGGACTTCGGCATAGCCCGCAGGGTGGACAGCGACCGGCTCACCGCGACCGGCGAGACAATCGGCACTGCAGCGTATTTCAGTCCCGAACAGGCCCGCGGTGAAGCGGTTGACAGTGCGACCGACATCTACGCGCTGGGCCTTGTGCTGCTCGAATGCCTCACCGGCGAACCTGCCTTCGAAGGCCGAGGGCTGGAGACTGCGCTTGCCCGCTTGCACCGCGCCCCCGAAATCCCGGCAACGGTCAACCCCGCCTGGCGTGAGCTTATTTCACGCATGACGGCGGAAACCGGAAGCGCGCGGCCAACGGCGGCCGAGGTCGCGAATGCCCTGGCCGCTCAGCGGAACGCTTTCCTCGCTGACGCGCGCGCCGCCGCTGCTGATACCGCGGGCGAAGATGCCGGGCCTGCAACCAGAGTCCTTCCCGGCGCAACCCACGGTTCGCCTCCGGTGCAGGATCCGCACTCCACGCGCAGGGCCTTTGTCCTTGGACTGAACGAACACTCAACTCAGCGCCCGGAACCCAACGAACGACCCAGCACTTCGGGTAACCGGAAGCCCGCCCCACGGAACCGGCGCTGGTGGGTGGCGGGCGCCGTCGTCGTCGTTCTGGTTCTGGTGGTGTTGGGAGCAGCGCTGGCGGGGCTGTTCAATCAGGCGCCCGCCGTGGAACCTTTGCCGTCAGTTCCCGGTGTTCCCGGCGAGAGACTGTCTGAACTCTACGAAAGTGTGCAGCCATGAGGTCGAAGCGATACATGATTGTCCTCGCGTTGGCCTTGCCGGTGCTTGGAGGATGCGGAGGCGCTGAAGCTCTTGACCCGGGTGCGGCGCAGTCGCTTCAGCAGCAGGTGAGGGAACTTGCCGTTGTTACGCAGGAGGGCAACCTTGAACTTGCGGTGGACCGTGCGGAGGCCCTCAAAGCCGCGGTTCAGCAAGCAGAGGATTCCGGCGCCGTGACACCGGGACGGGCGGAGCGGATTCAACAGAACATCGAGGCCTTCATCAACTCGGTGCAACCAGCCGAGGTCCCTGCGCCAACCGCACCGGCCGTACCTTCCACTGAACCGGCCCCCGTTCCCCCGCCCCCAACTTTTACAGCGCCGGCCAAGGGCCTGTTGGAAGACAGCAGGGATCCCGGAGAGACCCAGACGGACCGCGACAGGGAGCGGGCGGAGGAGGTCGCCGAGGAACTCCAGGAACAAGCCGAGAAGCAGGAGAAGGAAAGACAGAAGCAGGAAGAAGAGAACAGCGGGGAAGACTAGCATGCGCACCATCTCAGGAAACTGCTACCAACTGCAGCGTTCGAAAGGAGCCAACGGCTACCTTGTGCGCACGCCAAGCCACACCGCCCTCGTTGATCCCGGAATGGCCAGCGGGTATGACGCCCTGCTTGGCGAGTTGCGCGATGCTGCTCCCATTGTTGGGCAGGTGACCGACATCCTGCTCACCCATTACGATGCCGACCACGCCCAGACCGCCCGGCGCCTTCAGCATGACCTGGACGCAACGGTATGGCTCGGCGCAGCGGATGCCGCCATTCTGCGCCGGGAAATTGCGCCTCCCACCCGCGTGCGCCGGACGCTTTTCCGCCTGGCTCGGGTTGAACTCCCTGCGACGGTGACCGAGCTCGACGGCGACCGCGAACTTTTCGAGGGCCTCACCACCTTCCCCATTCCCGGTCACACTCCCGGTCAGATGGCCTTTCAGCTCGACGACGTACTGTTCACGGGCGACGCGGTCCGGGTTGAGCGCAACGGGACCATCAAACGCTTTTATAGCGCCCTGAACAGTGATAATCCGCTCGCTGCACGCACTACCGCGGACTTGCAGCGCAGAATCAATGCCGGTGGTGTCAGCTGGGTGTGCCCCGGACATAACCCGCCGGCACGGGTGAACGTTTCCTAGTTGGCAGAAGGCCAGTATCGGTCCGGTACATCGAGGACTAAGCTCATCTCACACTGAAAACTCTCAGTGAACTGCAGGGCCGGTAACCGGTCAGCTGAGAAGGGCGGGACCCATGGCAGAGCGAAGCACGTCCGAGCGTTCAGAGGACGCCTCACTGCTGAAGGTTCTGGGTAACTGGGATGCCCTCGCGCTGGGGTTCGGAGCGATGATCGGATTCGGTTGGGTGGTGCTCACCGGCGGCTGGATCGGATCCGCTGGGACCCTCGGTGCGGTCCTGGCCATGGTGGCAGGCGGCGTCATCATGGGCGTCGTGGGGCTCACCTACGCGGAACTGACTGCCGCCATGCCCAAAGCGGGCGGAGAACACAATTTCCTCCTCCGCGGCATGGGTCCCCGCTGGTCATTCATCGGATCCTGGGCAATCACCGGCGGGTACGTCACCATTGTGGCGTTCGAGGCTGTGGCGCTTCCCCGCACCGCTCTCTACCTTTTTCCCGGCCTGAACCAGGTGCCGCTCTGGGAGATCGCGGGAAGCCAGGTGCACCTGACCTGGGCGCTTGTGGGCGCGATTGCCGCCGTCGTCATCACGTTCATCAACATCCGCGGTGTGAAACTTGCCGGTGTAGCCCAAACCTTTGTGGTGCTCTTTCTCCTGATCATCGGTGCGGTCCTTGTGCTCGGGTCCTTCACCGGCGGATCCACAGAAAATATGCAGCCGCTCTTCACCGGCGGATCGGCGGGGTTCTTCGCTGTCCTGGTGGTGGTGCCGTTCCTGTTCGTCGGGTTCGACGTGATTCCGCAATCCGCAGAGGAAGTGAAGATCCCCGCCCGCCAGATCGGCCGGCTGGTTGTCATCGCCGTGATACTCGCAACCATCTGGTATGTCATGACTATCCTGACGACGTCGTCAGCCATGCCTGCTGGAGAAATCGCGCAGGCGGACATCGCCACTGCGGATGCGATGGGCGCCCTCTTCGGGAGCGATTTGATGGCCAAGGTGCTGATCGCCGGTGGAATCGCCGGAATTCTGACCTCCTGGAACTCGCTGCTGCTGGGGGCATCCCGGTTGATGTATTCCATGGCACGCTCAGGAATGCTGCCGGGCTGGTTCGGGAAGCTGCACCCGACCTACCGGACACCGGCGAACGCACTGCTGTTCATCGGTGCCCTGTCCTTCCTCGCGCCCTTCTTCGGAGAGGCGATGCTGGTCTGGCTGGTTGACTCGGGTGCGCCCAGCATCGTGATCGCCTACACCCTGGTCGCCGTAGTTTTCCTGATTCTTCGCCTGAAGGAACCTGCAATGGAACGACCGCTGCGGGTCGGTGGTGTTGGTAACGGCGGCCAGGCGATTGGGATCGCAGCAGTGGTGCTGTGCCTGGCCCTACTCAGCCTGTACCTGCCGGGGATGCCTGCGGCTCTGACTCCTCCGCCGTGGATACTGTTCGGGCTGTGGTGGGTGCTTGGCCTGTTCTTCCTTCTTCGTATCCCGCGTGGCATCAAACCCGGTGAAGATGCGGAGCACCGGCTGCTGGCGGCCCTGAACAAGCGCTAGCAGCGAGGGCGTCCGTCAAGCCACCGGCAGCCCGCCCCGCTTCGCCCGGCAGGCTCCTGCGGCCACTAGGCTTGAGCCCATGCGCACCTTCCGCCGCCTTCAATTGTTTGCCCTTACCCGTTCGCTGGTTGCGCGGGCGGCCATGGCGTTCGCCGCCGTGCAGGCGCTGGTCATCGCCGCCATCGTGATTATTGATGCAGTGGAAAAGAAGCTGCGCAGCAAGCGTCCGGGCTTTCCGCACCCCGGAACATTTGAATCAGAAGTGGCGGGATCGAAAACCGCCGTCATTACCTACGGGCATGACCTGTACGAGGACATGCTGGCCTCTATCCGGAACGCCCGGCACACCATCATGCTGGAGACCTACATCTGGAAGGGCGACGCCATTGGACGCCAGTTCAAGGACGCGCTGAATGAAGCGGCGGCCCGTGGTGTGAAGGTGTACGTAATCTATGACGGGTTCGCCAACCTCGTTGTTCCGTTCACGTTCTACCGGTTCCACCCGAATGTGCAGGTCTTCCGGTTCCCGGTACTGCGCCCGTCGATCGTCTTCACGAATATCCGGGGTACAGGCTTCGATCACCGCAAAATCATGGTGGTGGATGATTCCATCGGGTACGTCGGAGGCTACAACATCGGGTCGCTATACGCCTCGAAGTGGCGTGACACGCACCTGAAAATCGAAGGAAGGTCCGTCTGGGAGTTGCGCCAGGCGTTTGTCGCTTTCTGGAATTCCGCTCCGACACAGCGCCATCGCGCGTTGGAGGAAACCAGTGCGGAGTTCTGGGAACCGCGTCTGCGCGCGGTCAACAACATTCCGGCCAACCTCGTTTTCCCGATCCGCGGGGTCTATCTGGACGCCATCAATCGCGCCCACAGCCACATCTACATGACCACGGCCTACTTCATCCCTGACCAGCAGATCCTTGAGGCGCTCCTGCGCGCCAGTAAACGCGGGGTGGATGTCCGGGTCATTCTGCCGGAGGACTCCAACCATGTGGTCTCCGACTGGCTGTCCCGCGGGTTCTACTCGGCTCTGCTGCGCGACGGCGTGAAGATCCTGCTGTACCAGAACGCGATGATTCACGCGAAGACCGCAACTGTGGACGGCGAATGGTCCACGGTCGGAACCGCCAACATCGACCGGTTGAGCTTGACCGGTAATTACGAAATCAATATCGAACTGTTCGATGAAAAGCTCGCCTCCACCATGGAGCGAATCTTCGAGATTGACAGCAGCAATTGCCGGGAACTCTCACTCGAGGAATGGGAAGGCCGCCATATCGTGGCACGCGTCAGCGAAGCGATCCTCGCTCCTCTGCGGCCATTCCTCTAGCATGCATCACGGAGCAAAGGTGGGCCCGGGAGATAGAGCCGAGTTTTTATCGACGCAGAAGCGGTCCAGGTACCCGACTTTGGACTGATGCACGTGATCGGCCATCAGCTGCTGTGCATCCGCGGAGTTGCCGGAGTCGATCGCCGCAAGAATGCTCCTGTGCTCGCTCCAGGACTCCTTGCCGCGGTGGTCGACGTCCGTTGCGTAGAGCCATTCGATCTTGCCTGCGATCTGGCGCAGCAGCGCCGTCAGCGAGGCGCTGCCGCTCAATTCCGCCACACCCAGGTGGAACCGGATGTTGAGTTCGGGCAGAAGTTCGAGCCGGTTCTGCGCGACGGCGGCATCCCCCTCATCGAGCACTGCTGCCAGTGCTTTCCGGGCCTGCCACCACTCAACGCTGGGCGCACCTGAATCGAACTGCGCAGCAGCCCGGTGCGCTGCGCGCCGAGCCGTCGCTGACTCTAGCGCTTCGCGGACAAAAAACAGGTCCTCGGCGTCGTCAGCCGGGATCTTCGACACTGTGGAGCCGGCATAGGGCTTGGACTCGACGAAACCCTCGGCCTCCAACGTGCGGAGCGCTTCCCGTACCGGAACCCGCGAGATCCCATACTTGCTGGCGAGCGCTGCCTCAGTCACGCGGGTGCCCGGCGGCAACGCGCCGAAGATGATATCCCTCCGGATTTCGTCCTGAATTCGCTGCTTCGGTGCGGCGTCTTCGCTATCGGCCGGCTGCATAGCCCTGCGCTCCGCGCGGGTTGGCCGCAGCCATCAAAACTCCGGTCGCCGGGTCGCTGACAACAGCGGACAGTCGGCCGAGCGCCCACTCTCCAGCACGGGTGACGACGTGACCGCGTTGTTCCAGGTCGGCGATGACCTCCTCACCCAGCCGGTCTTCGACCACGGCGCCGCCAGGCTCCCAGGTGCGTGGGAAGAATGAGCCGGGTATCGACGTCGTATGCAGGGACGGCGCGTCGATGGCCTGCTGCGGTGAGTAGGCGCCGACAATCGTGCGCAGGATATAGACCAGCTGCCACTGGTCCTGCTGGTCGCCGCCGGGCGAGCCGAGTGCAACAACGGGCTTGCCGTCTTTGAGGATCAAGGTTGGTGTCAGCGTGGTGCGCGGCCGCTTTCCCGGCTCCAACGAGGACGGTGAGCCCTCCTCGAGCCAGGTCATCTGCAGTCGGGATCCCAGGCAGAATCCTAGTTCGGGGATGGTAGGAGATGATTGCAGCCAGCCGCCCGACGGCGTCGCGGAAATCATGTTCCCCCACTGGTCAACCACGTCGATGTGGCAGGTGTCGCCGCGTGTCTCGCCGTCGCGGGAGACTGTGGGCTCCCCTACCCCCGCGAAGCCGTCCTTACCCGTGAGCGCCGGCGGGGTGTATTCCGTCCGCAGCGGCGGTGTGAACGGCGTATGCCCGGGGACAGTCCCGGGGCGGAACTCGGTGGAAGCCTGATCGGTGATAAGCGCCCTGCGCTCGGCTGCATATTCTTCGGATAGCAGGTATTCCATCGGCACGTCGGAATCACCGTAGTATGCCTCGCGGTCTGCGATGGCCAGCTTCTGCGCTTCCAGGATGGTGTGCGCGCCGAGGGCTGTGGACGGGTCCAGGTGATCGTCCCCGAATCCGTTCAGGATGGCGAGGGTCTGCAGCAGGGCCGGACCCTGGCCCCAGGGCCCGGTCTTGGCAATGGTGTAGCCGCGGAAGTCGAGAGTGGTGGGCTCCTCGTAGCCGGCCTGGAAGTTCGCGAAGTCCTCAAGGCTCATCACTCCCGCGTGATCCTGACCCGACGAGTGGCGGTGCGGTGTACTGATGAAGTCGACTGCAGCCCGGGCGACGAAACCTTCGCTCCACTCGCGCCGGGCGGCGTCGATGCGTTCCTCTCGGGAGCCTGCACCGCTCCCTGCAGCAATGAGTCGGTCAAGGACTGAGGCGTAAGCCTCGTTTTTCACGATGTCCCCTTCTGCCGGGATCTTCCCTTCCGGCATCCAGAGCGCTGCGGAAGTGGGCCAGTGTTCGGTGAAAAGCTCCTTGACGGCGTTGATCGTTGCACCGACCCTGCCCAGCACCGGGTGCCCGTGACGGGCGTAGCGGCAGGCGAAAGCCAGGACGTCGGCAAGTTCCCAGCTGCCATGGTCCCGGAGCAGCAGGAACCAGGCGTCGACGGCGGCCGGGACGGCGGCTGCGAGCGCTCCGGCGCCTGGAACCAGCTCGAGTCCTTCGGAGAGGTAGTGCTCCCGGGTTGCACCGGCGGGAGCCGGTCCCTGTCCCATCAGGACCACGGGCTTTGAGGGGTCTTCCGCGGTGGCGAAGACGCCGGTCATGTCGCCGCCGGGACCGTTGAGGTGCGGTTCAACGACATGGAGCACGAAAGCTCCGGCGACAGCAGCATCGAAAGCATTGCCGCCGCGTTCCAGGACGGCCTGCGCAGATGCCGTTGCCAGCCAATGCGTTGAGGCGCTCATGCCGAAGTTGCCTTGGAGCGTGGGGCGGGTGGTGAAGGAATCCGGGGCGACAAAAGCGGGCATCGTTGTCCGTTCGGGGAGGCGTTATTGTGTAGTTTCGTATACAAACTATCGTGTCGACCGACCTTCGTATACCTTTTTGGGGAACCGCGGTTGCTGGCGGGAACAGCCTGCCGGTGCTGAGGCCGCGTCCCGCGGCGAAGAACCGGCTACGGTGTCCTAGGCCTCAAAGTGGGTGGTTGCGCTCGCGTTGTTCACCGACTCGACAACAGCCGCAGCAACCGCATGAAGCTTCACGTTTCGTGCGTTGGAGGCGGCTTTCAAAATATTCACCGCTTCATCCTGGCTGCAGCGGTTCTGGCCCATAATGATGCCCACTGCAAGGTCTATGGTGGTGCGGTTCTCCATTGCGACACTCATGTGCTGACTGTGCTCCATTAAAGTGGCCACCCGGACAGCTATCTGCAGTGAACGGGAAGCCCTGCGCGCGAACTGCTCTGCGGCGTCGATGCTTTCGGCATTGAACGCGAGCGGTTCACGGCAATACAGATCCAGGCCTGCATTGGCGTCGCCCTCAAGGAGGATCGGCACTCCGAGCGCTGAGCGGATCCCATGCCCCGCAACAGCTCCCGTGTACTCGCCAAAACGTTCCTCTTCCTTGAAGTCCTGAACAACGACCGTGGTGTGCTCACGCGCCGCGCGCAAACAGGGGCCGTCATCGAATGCGTATTGGACCTCGTCCATGTTGCGGGCTTCCGGGCTGCTGCTGGCAACCGTCGCCGCACGCTTCGGGCGCAGGAGGGTTACGGCCGAGTACATCGTCTTACCGGTGATCTCCCCGAGTTCACGAGCGGCGATCTTCACCATCCCATCAAGAAATTCGTCGATCTGCGCGCTCTCCAGCACGAGGTCCTGCAGCTCGCCGCGGATCGAATTTTCCTCAACTTCACCCGTCACGTTCAAACCCGCCTCTACTCAATGGTGATGCACCTGCACGATAGCAGGACGGCTCGGGGGGGTTGTGGGGCTGAATGGACACCCGTAGCCTGAATTCAATAAACAGTCTACTTACTATTGGAGGCCGGTTGTGAAGATCAGCGACGTCACCTGGAACGAACAGGCCCGGGAAAAGATTCTTGTCGATGCAGACAAAGCTCTGCAGGAAGCGGTGAAAGAGGCGGCGGCTGCGCACTCCGGCGGTGACCGGGATCAGGTGTACAAGTTCCTGTTCGAGAAGCTGCAGCCCCAATTCGTTGACTTCGAGCCGGGGCCGGACCTCAGCGAATACGCGGACGCGATTGCCAACGGCGAGTTCAACGAGGAGTAGCTCATGGCTGCTGAGGTGCAGGTAGAGAACAATTCCGACGCCGGGAAATATGAGGTCACTCTCGACGGCAAACCGGCCGGCTTCGCGGCGTACCGCCTCAAGGACCAGCAGGTCGTTTTCACCCACACCGAGGTGGATTCGGCCTTCGAGGGTCACGGGCTCGGAAGCGCCCTCGCACGGTTTGCCCTGGACGATGTCCGGGAACGCGGGTTACACGCCGTGCCCCGCTGCCCGTTCATCGCTGCGTACATCGAGCGGCATCCCGAGTATCAGGACCTGGTGGCCAGCTGAGAAGCTAACGACGACGGCGCCACCACGGTGAACGCTTCGCTGCCTTCTGTTGGGCTGCTTCCCGATCAACCCCTCCCTTTTGCGCGGCCGTTTCGTTCTGCTCAACCTGCGCATGGCGTGCTGCGCGGCGGTCACGCCAGCGCTCAATTTCCTGCTCAACGTCCCGCGTCCTGGTCACCACGGGCGGTCCACCCAGGAGCTGTCTGCGGGCATCAACGACCTGCCGGTTAAAGTCCTCGAGTAGCTCGCGGACCTTGCTCTCCATGTACTGCTGATCCAGCTTTCCGTCGAGTTCAGCATCCTCTGTGCGCAGGCGAAACGGCGCGGGTGCAAGGCCGGAAAGCTGCTCCCTCTCGATCAATCCTTTGACCCACCAGTCTGGGTCAAGGGTTGTGCCTAGACCCGGAATCGGCTTGCCGGCGTACTTCAGATTGTCGAAATCACCGCGGGCGGTTGCCTGCCGGATCTCGAAATCCGCCTTGGCAGCAAAGTCCGTGATCGGCGCTTGCTCTTCTTCGTCGTCGTCGACCTGCTCGATTGCCTCTGCGCCGCTGCTTCCCGAGCGGCGCGCGGCTCGATACTCCGAAACGCGCTGCATGCGTCTGGTGCGTTCGCTTCTGTTGTTCATCGGTACCCGCTTCCGCTGCTTCACTTCAAGTATTCCGGCAGTGCGGAATTCGAGGCAAGCCGCCGGAGCCGCGGCTCCTGCCCTAGGTACGGACTGGGCTGGCGCGGCGCAGGGAACTTCATCCGGCTTCGGCCCCTCAGTCTCGGAGTTTTCTGAGACGGTAGGTCAGCTTGGCGCGTCTGTTGCGGTCGTGGCCAAGGGCCTGCGTCTTGTCGATGTGCTCCTGGCCGTAGCGGACAAGCAGCAGATCATCGGCGGCGCGGACGTGGCCGGGAGCGAACTTGTACTGCACTTTGCGGGAGATGGCATCCCAATCGGCGGAAGCGACCAGTTCGGAGGCTTGCGCTACCGTGGTGACGCCGTGAATTTCGAGCAGTTCGCGCAGCCACTCGTACTGTTCGACGCGGCTGCGCGGGTTGCTTGGCAGCGCCTGTTCGAGAATGCTTTCGAGGGCCTCACCCGTGAGGGCAACCGGAAGGAGCAGGACCGCTTCGCCGGGGTTGGCTTTTTCGGCGGCGACCACACTGCTGATGGTGCTGAACTGGTTATCGGCCAGTTCGATTAGACCGGACGCCAGGGTGAACGCCCGGTTGACCTCCGGCGGCACTGGGCCTGCGCTCTTGTAGCGGATGTCATGCTCAAACTCCGCCCAGGCGTGCTGCAGGATGGTCCGGAACTGCACCTCAAAGCGTTCGCCGATGTGATTGCGGCACCCGTTCGGTGCGGTTGCCTCACTGACTCTGAGCACGAGGTGCTGACCCGAGTAGCCGAACTCCCCCTTTTCCCGCTGTTCGGCAGTCTTGTCGACGTGGGCAATGACGTCGAAGGAGTTGCGAAGCGCAGTCATTGCCCTCTCCACGTCGAGCTGAAGGAAGGTGATGACCCGGATGCCGATGATGTCATCGATGCCGCGCAACCCGTCCGCGTACTTCAGGTTTCCATCCGGATTACAGCGCCTCAGTTTCTGCTCCAGGGACTGGTGATCCTTCACCCGGTATTCGATCGCGTGATAGTTGAGGCCGTCGTCGTCGAGGCGGGCGGCGATGGCATCCTGGATAGCGTTGGCGGCTGCGCGCTTCTCGTGCTGGGACGCAGCATATTCCTCGAGCCACTGTTCGATGAGCCGGTCATGGGTGAGATCCGGGTCCATACGCCTCCCTACGCTGCGCCGGGTGAACCCAAGCTACTCCCTTTACCGGCTCACCATCAGGTCAGGACGGGCGACCATGTTGCTTTCGCTGAATTTCGATCAGGAATTCCCGGCCGGTATCGGTCACCTTTTTGTCTCCGGATAGGACGTCTTCGGACTTCGCCAGAACGTTCAGGCACTCCAGTGTCCGAATGACGTCACGCACCAGAGCCCGCCCTTCCCTTTCGGTGATAGGACCGTCGTCTTAAGCGAAGCCGCGGGCTGTCAGGATTTCGGCCATTATTTTTCCGCGCAGGTCATAGGACGCTGCAGAAGCCACTGGACAGGATGGACGACGGCGGCAATCACCTCGGGTGACAACGCCGGGCGCCAGAAGAACCTTGCGAGCTCCGTGAGCTGCTGATTAATCGCCTTCACGTCGACGTGTGCCGCATCAAACGCGGTTGCGGCCTCCCCCGACACTGACTCCAACCAATCGACGGCATCGGCGGAGTCCTGCTGCTGACCCTTCAGCGCCTCGATCAGCTTGTAGTAGCCGTGGATGCCGCCGCAATCCTCTACCGGACCTCTCCTACTGGCGGCAATGCATTCGAGGTGGGCAGGCAGCACCGGATCGTTGCCGACGAGGGTGACGAGATGGTCCCACGCATCGCCGAAGTCGTACTCGTATGCCAGCACTGCGCCCGTCCAGCCGGCAACCGCCACGAGCTCTGTGTGGGATGCGTCTTCTGCCTCGAGCTCAGCAGCCGACTCAGCTGCAGTGAAGTCTCGTTGGCCCCGGAAGGTGTCACTCACAGAGAACTGGTAAAGGTGACGATCCTGCCAGCCGAAAGCTGTCTGAATGACTTGGTGCAGGTCGCTCAGGAGGATGTCCGCCGGGACGGACAGGGTTCGTTCGATTGGTGGCGACGATTCGTCGATCACAACGTGCAGTTGCAGGCCGGGCACACGATCGGTCATAGCCGTGATCCTCGCCGGGCGTCTTCCTGCTTTGGGCGGCGCGTGGCATTCCTCCTCACGAACGACGACGGCGGCAATCACCAATCCGTTCCGCGCCGAGCTGCGACGGGGTTCTTCCCAAAACGTGCATGCACTGCATGCACTGCATGCACTGCATGCACGTTTTGGGAGACGCCCACCTCTCCGACAGTCGGACGAGCCAAACGGCGCAGTGCCGCTTATTCGCAGCCGACGCCGTCGCCGTTTCGGTCGAGGTGAGCAGCGTACCCCGGCTGCCACGCGTAGACGGGGGCAGCGCCAGCGGCTCGGGCTGCATCACAGTTCTTGTAGTACACGTTCGCCGGCGCAGGTGCGGGTGCCGGCGCAGGGGCGGGTGCCGGTGCGGGTGCGGGTGCCGGGGCAGGCGCCGGGGCGGGCGCCGGTGCGGGTGCGGGTGCGGTCTGCCCGACAGCCGGTTCCGGCTCAGGGGTAGGTGTGGGCGAAGGCTCGTTGGTGGGCGCCATCGTGTCTGCACAATCCGACAGGACCCGCGCCATTGCGTCATGCTCGGCCTGCGTCACCCACAGGTTGTAGGTTGCCTTCACGGAGATCTGACGAGCAACGTATTCGCAGCGGTATCCGCGGTTCGGCGGAAGCCAGGTTGCAGCGTCGCCCGCGCCCTTCTGTGCGTTGGTCGGGCCGTCCGTGGACTGCAGGTTCAGCGGGTCGTTGGCGAAGGCCACCCGTTGTTCGTAAGTGAGTTGCTGGGCGCCCTTCTGCCACGCGTCGGCGAGCGCAACCATGTGATCGATCTGCACGTCAATGCTGGTCTCCTGCCCGCGGAGGAAGGGGATCGTCGTTGCCGTGTAGGGGTCATCCAGGGTGCCGGAACGGACTTTGCAGGGAACGGAGTTCGCGTGCACGATGTCGCGAAGGTCGCGGTTCAGCATGTCATTGCGGGTGTCGCAGCCGTTGCGGTCGACATCGAGCCAGGCCTGACCAAACTCATCCCGGTCATAACCCGTCTTCGGTGCGCGCCCCTTGATCGGCAGCGTCTCAAGCAGCGCGAGCGCCTTAACGCCATATTGGGGCTGATCGCTGGGAGCATTCGGGTCTCCTTGAGCGTCGACAACGGTGTCCCCGTCTATCGGCGCAACATCGGGACTCGGCGTAGGTGAGGGCTTCGGCGTGGGAGATTTGGTTGGCTCCGGCGTCGCAGTCTGTGACGGTTCAACAGTGGCGGTCTCGGTTTGCTCGGCCAAGGCCGCGGGAACCGTATCCTCCGCGGAGGGCGTGATGGACCCGCCGACCAGGAGCGCAACAACGCTTGCCGCCGCGACGATGAATCCTGCCTTGCGGCCAGCGAGCCGTGCCCAGGAGCTGCGCCCCGTGAGCACCGTGTAGAGCCCGGTGAGGAGCGCGAGGAGACCCGCCATGACAAGAGCTCCCCCAATTCCGCCCGAGATCAGACCGATAGCCAGAAGGAACAGACCAAACCCCGCAACAATGAGCGTCGATGCCCTTGCCTTGCTCCTGGTCCGAGTCTGCATCCGGTCAGGATTTTGGGCGGGAGGTAGCGACGGAAGATTCAAGAGTGCCCCAAAAGTACGAGTGAAGGTTGAGCTACGAGTGACGGTCCAATCATCGTATCGGGGACCCGGTAACACAGCCGAGCAAATTCGTGCAGTCCTTGGATAAAAATGTGGATAACCTTGACGGTTCATAAGCTGGCTGTCTAGTCTCGTGTGACCCGCGTCTCATCACTCGCGGCATCAACATGAGGGGAAATCATGAAGAAAACAACAGCAGGTTTTGCAGTTGCAGCAGCGGCAGGGTTGGTGGCGCTGTCAGCGACGCCGGCGGCGGCGGCACACCTACCATTCCCGAACTGCGACGCTGCAGCGGCGTTGGGCGTATATAACATTCCAGCAGGCACACCGGGCTACGCTCTCCATCTGGATGCCGACCGTGACGGCTCCGGTTGCGACGCAGCAGGAACTCCTGCGTACAACCCCGCGTTGCTTGGAGAGCATATGCAGCCCACTCCGTCACCCGCACCTCCGATGGGTAATCAGGTCACTCAAATGCCTATGGGCGGCGCAGCCACCGGTGTCGAAGTGACGCAAACCGATAACACCGCGGCTCTTGCGCTGGGCGGCGGACTTGTCCTCGCTTTGGCAGCGGGTGGAACGTACGTGGTCCGTCGTCGCGCGGCATAGGGAGCAAGTCGTCGAAAGCGTCGAGTGATCGGATACTTTCCTACAGATGACTAGCCGATTCCGGGACCGTTGCGGGAGCCTCCTGGCTGCTGCAACGGTCCCACTGCTGCTCCTCACGGGTTGTGCTTCACCGAACCCGTCCGACGCCGTCGGGGCCCAGCCAACTTTCACGGTAGCGGCGCCGTCGTCCCTTCCGGCGGAAGGCCCGACAACCGCGCCCGGGCCTCCTCCCACAAATTCGGAGGCGCTCACTGAACCGGCGCCGGCGAGTCCCGCCGCATCGGGTGTGCCCGCGGAGAATGCATCACCCGCAGCACCCGCGCCTGCACCAGCGCCCGTTGATGCAACTCCACAGGTATTCGGCCGTTCGTTGCCGGTGTCACTCTCGATGCCCACGCACGGAGTTAAGTCAGGCCTGCTGTACCTGGGGCTTCAACGGAACGGGTCTCTCGAGGTGCCTCCGGGCCATCCTGGGGCGCCCGCATCGTGGTACCGGAACTCTCCCACACCGGGCGAAACCGGGCCGTCAATCTTTCTCGGGCACGTGAACGCCAGCGATGGCGGGCCCGGAGTCTTCGCCTGGATCAAGCAGCTGAATCCGGGCGACACCATTGAGATTGCACGCGAGGACGGCACCGTGGCGACATTCGCCGTCGAACGCGGTGAGCAGTATTCGAAGGACGCTTTCCCAACGCAGGCTGTCTACGGAAATACCGAAGGTCCTGAGCTCCGCCTCATCACGTGTGACGGCTACGATCCCGCTACCGGCACGTTCAATGACAACTACGTCGTGTACGCGAAACTCATTCCCCAGGGTTCCTCCTGAAGTCCATGGAAGACCGCTAAGGGAATACTCTCCTCGCAGATCGGTTGTACTCGCCATGGAAAATAACCTGACAACCATCGGCTTCATCGGCAGCGGCAACATCGGCTCACAACTTGCCCGTCTTGCCATCCAAAACGGATACGGCGTTGTGATGAGCAACTCGCGGGGGCCGGAGACGCTGATCGACCTCATCGACGAGCTGGGCGACCGCGCCCGGGCGGCAACGCCGGAGGAGGCAGCGGAAGCGGGGGACGTCGTCGTCGTGAGCGTTCCTCTCAAGGCGATCGATGCGGTGCCGGCGGCTCCGCTCAGGGGCAAAACGGTGATCGACACCAACAACTACTACCCCGAGCGCGACGGCAACATCCCAGAGCTCGACGACGAATCGACCACCACCAGCGAACTCCTTGCCGATCGCCTACCGGACGCGCACATCGTCAAGGCGTTCAACAACATTTATGCCGATCACCTGACCAGCAAGGCGACCGCGCCCGGCACGCCGGGCCGCCGAGCGCTTCCTATTGCTGGAGATGACGACGACGCCAAGCAGACAGTTGCGTCGCTGATCGACCAGTTCGGGTTCGATGTGGTCGACGCCGGTCCCCTCGCTGAAGGATGGCGGTTCCAGCGGGATACACCGGTGTACGGGCCGGAATTCAACGCCGACCAGGTACGCGAAGGACTCCCCCAGGCGAAGCGCTACGCGGAGATGGACTGACGCCGGGCACCGGCATCACCAGTCGTGAATTGTGCCGTCCTTCAACCGGTTGAACGGCAGGTACGCGGGTTCGTAGGGGTGGGCAGCCGCGGCCTCGAGGTTCAGTTCGACGCCGAGGCCCGGCTTATCCCCCGGGTGCAGGTAGCCGTCCACGAAGGTGAAGGACTGCTCGAATACCTCGTTGGTGAGGTCCCCATGCCGCATGTACTCCTGAATACCGAAGTTGTGAATGGCAAGGTCGAGGTGCAGCGCGGCCGCCATGCCCACCGGTGAGATATCGGTGGGCCCATGGATGCCGGACTTGATCTGGTACTGCGCCGCGTAGTCGAGGATCTTCTTCATGGCGCTGATGCCGCCGGTATGCGTCACTGCGGAACGCACGTAGTCGATCAGCTGTTCGCGGATCAGCGTCTGGTAATCCCACACAGTATTGAACACCTCACCGATGGCCAGCGGCGTGGTGGTGTGCTGGCGCACCAGACGCAGTGCGTCCTGGTTCTCGGCAGGGGTGCAGTCCTCGAGCCAGAACAGGTCATACGGTTCCAGTGACTTTCCGAGGCGGGCCGCCTGGATCGGCGTCATCCGGTGGTGCCCGTCGTGGAGCAGCGGCAATTCGGGGCCGAACTCGCTGCGGACGGCCTCGAAAACGGTGGGGATGTGGCGCAGGTAGGCCCTCGAATCCCAGTCCTCCTCCGCGGGCAGCGCCGCCCTCTGCGCGGGCTCGTAGTCGTAGCGGACGCCGCCGGCTGTGGGCTGGGCGGCCACACCGTAGACCGCGTTGATGCCCGGCACCGCGGTCTGGATGCGGATGGATTTGTAGCCCAGTTCCAGGTGTTCGCGGACGGAGTCCAGAATCTCGGGGATGTCGCGGCCGCTTGCGTGGCCATAGGCGCGCACGGCTGTGCGGCTTGCACCGCCCAGCAACTGGTAGAGCGGCATACCGGCCGCTTTTGCCTTGATATCCCAGAGCGCGACGTCGACGGCGGCAATAGCGGCCATGGTCACCGGTCCCCGCCGCCAGTAGGCACCGCGGTAGAGGAACTGCCAGGTGTCCTCAATCCGGTGCGCATCCCGTCCGATCAGCAGCGGGACCACGTGGTGCTCGAGGTACGCCGAAACGGCCAGTTCGCGACCATTGAGCGTAGCGTCGCCGAGGCCGGTGATTCCCTCCTCGGTGGTGATCTTCAGCGTGACGAAATTGCGGTCGGGGCTGGAGACGATCACTTCTGCGCTACGGATCTTCACGGATAATTCCTTCTGCTGTGGAGCGGATGGTGGAGTAACTAACGGATGGTGGTCCCGGCGGAACTGATCAGGGAAAGTTCGTTCCGTGCCGGGAGGTTTTCCCAGTCGCCGGTTGCAGCGACGGCGAAGGCACCGAGGGTGACACCGCGGTGCAGTCGCTCTTCCAGGGTTTCCCAGTCGAGCACTGCGGAGAGGTAGCCGGCCGTGAACGCATCGCCCGCACCGACGGTGTCGACTACCGGAACCTTGATCGCATCGCAGTGGCAGGCTCCGTCCGCTGTGTAGGCCGTGGCTCCCTCAGCTCCGCGCTTGATGATGATGTCCCGAACGCCGCGAGCGTGCAACCCGTCCACCAGCTCGGCCTCAGGCGCATGGGCGGAGGAGCTACCCAGGAGATCGATCTCGTCCTCGGAAGCGATGACGATGTCCGCGAGCCCGGCCAGCACGCTTAGAGCCTCCGCTGCATCCTCCCGGTCCCACAGCTTGGCACGATAATTCACGTCAAAACTGACGGTGATTCCCCGTTCCCGTGCGGTTTCCGCAGCCTGCACGGCTGCCTTTGACGCACTCGCGGAGAGCGCCGGGGTGATGCCCGTGAAATGGAGGATCGACGGCTCTGCGTCCAGGGCCGGTGCGAGGTCTTCAAAACTGAGCGCAGAGCCGGCCGAACCTGCGCGGTAATAGGCAGCCCGGGACACATCGGCAATCCGCTTTTCGAGCAGCATCAGTCCGGTGGGCCGGTGCGCATCATGAACGACGGCGTCGGTCAGCACTCCCTCTGCGCACAGGGTGCGCAGGGCGAACTTTCCGACCTCGTCCTTGCCGAGCCTGCCGACCCAGCGCACGCTGTGGCCCAGGCGCGCCAGACCGATGGCGACGTTCGATTCCGCTCCGCCGAGAGACATGGACATCGCTCCCCCGTGCCGCACCAGGCCGGCGGCACGGATGGAGCCCATGGTCTCACCGAAGGTGAGGACCTGGGCCTTTGGCAGTGATTGCCCGCTCATCAGGCTGCTCCGGCTGAGAGCCGAAGGAATTCCTGTGCGCGCTGCCGGAGGGCACCCAGGTCCCCGCCGCCGGCGGCGTCGCCGATCAACGGCGATCCGACTCCCACGGCGACGGCGCCGCGAGCGAGGTATTCCGCCGCCGCTTCAGCACTCACGCCGCCCACTGGAATGAACGGGATATTGGGGAAGGGATCGCGAAGCGCCGAGAGATACGCCGGACCGCCGAGGGAGGCGGGGAACAGCTTGATGGCAGTGGCGCCCCGGTCCATTGCCGAGAACGCTTCCGTTGGAGTCATAGCGCCGGCGAGGACCGGCAACCCGAGGAGCACGCCGGCGTCCACGGCTGCGGTGACAGCAGGCGTGACGAGGAACTGCCCGCCGGCGTCCGCGACGCGGGCCGCGTCCTCCCCCGTCAGCACGGTTCCGGCACCCACCGCCGCACGATCGCCCACTTCGCGACGGACCGCCGCGATGACCTCGATCGCCTCCGGAGTGTTGAGCGAAACCTCCAGGTACGTGATGCCTTCCTCCACGAGTGCGACGGCGGTGCGCACCGAAGCGGTACGCTCGCTCCCCCGAATAATCGCCAGGAGGCGCGCCCGCTTCAGTCCGTCCAGAAGGCTCGTCATGGTCTTCTCCTTATCTCAGTGGAATCCAGCGGCGCAGTCGCGCTCACCACTCGGCGTACGCGCCGTCGTCGTGCCTCCACACCGGCGAGCGCCAGTTGTGGCCGGTCTTGTCCGCTATCCGGACCGCCGACTCATCAATCTCGATACCGAGCCCCGGGGCAGTCAGCCGCTCAACGTACCCGTCAACGAACTTCAGCGGCGTCTTGTCCAGCACGTAATCCAGCACTTCGGCGCCCTGGTTGTAGTGAATGCCGATGCTCTGTTCCTGGATTAGGAAGTTCGGCGTCGCGAAGCCGACCTGCAGACAGGCCGCGAGCGCGAGCGGCCCAAGCGGACAGTGCGGGGCGAGCTGCACATCGAAGACCTCCGCGAGCGAGGCGATTTTCCGCACCTCTGTGATCCCACCGGCGTGGGAAAGGTCCGGTTGCGCAACAGCGATGCCTGCCTGCAGCACCGGGAGGAACTCCTGCCGGTTGTACAGCCGTTCTCCGGTGGCCACCGGGATGGTGGTCGAGCGGGTGAGCCCGCCAATCAGGTGTGAGTTCTCCGGCACAGTGGGTTCCTCAAGGAAGAACGGGTGCAACGGTTCCAGCAGCGGTGCAATCCGGCGGGTGTCCGCAAGGGTGAACCGGCCATGGAAATCGACGGCCACGTCGCGGTGCGGACCAAGCACCTCACGCGCGGCAGCAACGCGCTCCACCACCTCGTTTATCGCGGCCACGCTGCCAAGCGCTTTCATCCGCCCGCTCGCGTTCATCTTCACCGCGGTGAGGCCGACGGAAAGCTGGGCTTCGACGGCGTCAGCGATTTCCGCGGGCTCATCCCCACCGATCCACCCATACATCCGGATCCGGTCACGGACATGCCCGCCGAGTAGCTGGTGCACCGGAACGCCGAGCGACTTCCCGTGGATATCCCACAACGCCTGGTCGAGACCGGCAACCGCGCTGGCGAGGATCGCGCCTCCCCGGTAGAACGAGCCCTTGGTCATGACCTGCCAGAGGTCCTCGATGCGCAGTGGATCCTGCCCGATCAGCAGCTCGGACAGCTGCTCGACGGCGGTGCGCACCGTCTCGGAGCGGCCCTCCACCACCGGCTCGCCCCACCCCACGATGCCGTCATCGGTTTCCACCCGGACAAAGAGCCAGCGCGGCGGGACGAGAAAGGTTTCGATTCTGCTAATGCGCATGGACGGTGCTTTCGGTAAGGCGGGCGCAGACGCGGTCAACAATTGCGTCCGGTGAAAGGGCGAGGTCGACGGTCAACCCGCGTTCGCCGTCGGACAGGGGTTCGAGGGTGTTGTACTGCGAGTCCAGCAGCGACGGCGGCATGTACTCGTGCTCGCGGGCGGTAAGCCGCGCCGCGACCAGTTCCCGTGCTCCGTAGGGATGCA
The DNA here is from genome assembly GCF_039530425.1 of Arthrobacter parietis. Taxonomy (NCBI): domain Bacteria; kingdom Bacillati; phylum Actinomycetota; class Actinomycetes; order Micrococcales; family Micrococcaceae; genus Arthrobacter; species Arthrobacter parietis. The sequence continues at coordinate 208,752 of NZ_BAAAON010000003.1, forward strand.
GGACGAACAGGTGCGGCGCGTGCCCGCGCAGCAGGTCGCGGTAGGACCGCTTCAGTGCTGAACAGGCGACGACGACGCCGGCTTCCGTGCCGCGTGCCAGCTCCTCGCCGACATCGTGGAGCCAGGGCAGCCGGTTCTCGTCAGTCAGTGGAGTTCCCGCAGCCATAAGTTGCTTGTTCTGCTCCGGGTGGAGGTCATCGCCGTCGACAAAGCGCGCGCCGAGCCGCGCTGCGAGGAGGGCCCCGAGCGTACTTTTACCAGAGCCCTGCACCCCCATGACCACAATCGGCGGGGTTGGTTGCTGCGCCATGGCCTAGCCCTTGGTGGCACCGGCGGTGAGGCCGGAGACGATGTACTTTTGAGTGAACAGGGCAATGACCATGATGGGGATGGTGACCACCACGGAGGCCGCCATGAGGCCTCCCCAGTCGATGCTTGCGTAGGCCACGAAGTTGAAGATCGCCACCGGCAGGGTCTTGGTGTCAGCTCCGGAAAGCACCAGGGCGAACATGAAGTTGTTCCAGGAGAAGATGAACGCCAGGATGCTCGCCGTGGCGATTCCCGCCATCGAGAGCGGAAGGGTGACCCGCAGGAACGCACCGATATGGGTCAGTCCGTCCACACGTGCGGCTTCTTCCAGTTCCAGCGGCATGGAGTCGTAGTAGGACATCAGGATGTAGACGATCAGCGGCAGCGCGACGAACATGTGGGAGAGGATGAGGACGCTGTACCCGCCCACCATCGACATGTTGGAGAACACGTAGTACCAGGGCACCAGCAGGCTGACGCCCGGAATGATGCGGGCCATGAGCACCACCAGGGCCGAGCGGCGCATCGCAAACCGGCTCATCGAGTAGGCCGCCGGGACACCGATGATCAAGGACAGCGCGGTGGAGGCGAAGGCCACCCAGAAGCTGTTGAAGACGAAGGACAGGTAGTTGTTCCTGCCCAGCACCGTCTCGTAGTTCGCTGTGGTGGGTTCGAAGATGAGCGTCTTGCTGGCGTCGTAGATGTCGACGTTGGTCTTCAGCGAGGCGAGCAGCATCCATGCCAGCGGGGCGAGGAAGGACACCACGATGACGATCAGCGCGACGACGCGGAAGATCTTATATGCGCGGCTCTTGAATGGCTTCCTCCGGCGTGGCTGCTGCGGCGGGCGGGCAGCCGTTTCAGCGCCGGGGCGGAGCATCTTGGGGGTTACGACGCTGCTCATTTCTGGACGTCCTTCCGGCGGCGGGTCAGAACCCACATGCAACCAATGATGATGAGGAAGAAGATGATGAGGACGGTGGAAGACAACCCGTAGTCGTTGTAGTCGAAGCTGAGCCCGTAGGCGTAGACGTTGAGCGTCTCGACCTCGTGGAAGGACCCGCCGCCGCGTCCCTTGGTGGCGTACAGCAGGTCGAACGTCTTCAGGGCGTCGATGCTGCGCAGGAGGATGGCCACAATGATGGTGGGCATCATGAGCGGAACCGTGATGAATTTGAAGCGCTGCCAGGCGTTGGCACCGTCAATGCGAGCGGCCTCGTCAGGTTCCTCCGAAAGCGAGGTCAGCCCGGCCAGCAGGATGATGACCACCATGGGGGTCCACTGCCAGATGTCGATGAAAATGACGGTGGCCAGCGCGGTGTCCTGTCCCGAGAGCCAGGGTTGGGCTGGAATGCCGAACCAGGCGAGGGCCTGGTTGGCGAAGCCGATGTTCGGGTCGAAGATCAGCCGCCACATCATGCCGACTGCAACAGGGGTGGCTACCAGCGGCAGAAGAATCGCGACGCGCACCCACTTTTCGCCCTTGAACGGACGCCAGAGCAGGAGCGCGATGCACATGCCGAGGACCATCTGAACGAGCAGGGCTGCACCGGTAAAGATGAAGGTCCGGGCTACCGCGGGCCAGAAGCGCTCGGTGTCAGTGAGGACTTCGGCGTAGTTGGCGAAACCGATGAATTCCGATTCGGCGCGCACCGAACCCGATGCGTCGGTAAGGCTGAGGTAGAGGGTCCACGCGAGCGGGAAGATGATGAGGATGGCAACAAAGGCCATGGCCGGTGCTGCGAAAAGCCACTTCCGGTGGTCGTTGGCCCAGTCGGAGTAGGCCTTCCACGCGGATTTTTGCGGCAGGGAGGCGACGGTCATTGTCCACGTCCTTGGGGATGAAAGGAAAAGTCTTCAAAGCGGCGGCCGGGCCGCGCTGTCAGGTGGTGCCGCCGTCGTGCCCGGGGTTTGGACCCGGGCA
>NZ_BAAAON010000003.1:211094-464351 GCF_039530425.1 Arthrobacter parietis
GGCAGCGGCGTCAACCTCGCCACCGGTGATTCCGACGACGATCGGGTCGCCGACGATCTCGCGGGCTTCACCGACATTGATGACCAGCGGGCGGTCGTGGCCTACGCCGTTCTCGGCGCTGACCTCGATGGCTGCTGCCAGATCCTCAGGGTAGGTCGCGGTCCCTTCAGGGTTTGACCAGACCGACTTGCGGGGGCCCGGAACGCCTTCCTTCTGGATCTGCAGGACCATGTCCTTGCTGGTGGCCCACTCGACGAACTTCCAGGCGTTGTCCTGGTTCTTCGATGCTTCATTGATGCCGAGGCCCCACGAAGGAACGTTGTAGGGCTTCGAGCCGGCGGGGCCGGCGGGCATCGGCGCGAAGCCGACCTTGTCCGCAACCTGCGAGTTGGCCGGGTCAGTGGCGTTCTGGTAGAGGCTGTCAGCCTCGGTGTAGAACGCGGCACCACCCTGGGTGAAGATGGCCATTGCCTCGGGCCAGCTCATGTCGGTGCTGACATTCTCCGGTCCGTATTCGTTGATCATGCGGCCGTAGTAGGCGTAGGCCTCTTTGGCTTCGGGGCTGGCGACGGCGGAGTTACCCTCATCATCGATGAAGTCGCCGCCGAAGCCGTACAGGAAGCTGGAGAACTGGGTGACGGCCGGGGACTTGCCGGTACGGGCAACGAAGCCTGCGACGTCGGGGTTCTCTTCGTTGATTTTCTTGGCAGCGGCCTCAAGCTCCTCGAGGGTCTGCGGAACTTCCAGGCCGGCCTGCTCCAGGAGGTCGGTGCGGTAATAGAGCACCTCACGCTCGGTGATGGTGGGGACACCGACAACCTTGTCTTCGAACGTGGTGGAATCCACCGGGCCCTGCTGGAAGTCGGACCACTCCCACTCAGGGTTGGACTGCACGCGGTCAGTCAGGTCCGCGAGGTAGCCGTTCTGGGCGAACAGCTTGCCCTCCTGGAGGGGGCGGTACATCATGACGTCGATTTCGTCAGTACCGGCATTGAGCTGAACGTTGTACTGGGCTGAGAGCTGATCCTCACCCAACTGGGTGACCTCGACCGTCAGTCCGGTCTCTTCCTCGAACTCGGGGATGGCCTCGATGATCTGCTCGGTCCAGACGTGGTTGGCGAGAGTGACCCGCAGGGTGTCCGAACCCGCCTCCGCGTCTCCGCCGCTGCCGCCGCAGGCGGCCAGTGATCCGCCGGCGAACATTGCGATTGCTGCCGTAATACCGGCTTTTCGCAGGATTGTGCGCTGCACTGTGTCTCCACTTCTCTTCATTGAGGGACGTCCGCTGTACGCGGGCTGGAGTAGATGCTGAAACATCTGCTGTATAGCTCGAGTGTAGTGAGAAAGATCATACTTATGCAACCTATCTGAGTGATTGGGATGCTGTTGGTACGCTTCCTCCATGCCACCCGCCGAAACCGAGTCTCCCGATGTCGCAGTATTCTCAGGCCTGCACGCCTCGGTGATCGATCAGATGGGACTGGCTATCGGCGCAGGCGAGTGGCAGAGCGGCAGCATCATGCGGATCGAAGAGCTGGAGGAACGCTACGGCGTCTCCCGCTCGGTGATCCGGGAGGTGCTGCGAGTGCTGGCCTCAATGGGCATGGTGCAATCCCGCCGCCGGGTCGGCGTGCAGGTCCTCCCGGCCACCGAATGGAATCTCTACGATCCCCAGGTGATCCGCTGGCGCCTAGCCTCACCCGGCCGGGTGGCGCAGTTGCGGTCGCTGACCGAGCTGCGTACCGCCGTCGAGCCCCAGGCCGCGCGCCTCGCAGCGATGCGCGCGCCGCTGGCGGATGCCAGCGAGCTGATGGGCCTCGCCGGGAAGCTGTGGGCGGCGGGCCAGGATGGCGACACGGAACTGTTCCTGAAACTCGATATCCAGTTCCACCACCTGGTGCTCTCAAGTTCAGGTAATGAGATGTTCGGCAAGCTCAACTCGCTGGTTGCGGAAGTGCTGACCGGGCGGACGCACTACGGAATGATGCCGGACCATCCGCATGAGGAAGCACTGCAGATGCACGTCGATGTGGCCAGCGCCATTCAGCGCGGCAATGCCGTTGACGCGCACGCAGCCATGCTCGCCATCATGGAGCGCGCCATGACCGAGATGAGCACCCTCTGGGACGAGGCGGCGCACACGTAGAGGCTGTTTGTTGCTCCTGCTTCAGCGGATGTTATTTGCCGCTCAGGCGGAGAGCGGGCGGGCGGTTCGCATCGTCGTTGCTCCGGCAACGATGAGCAGCACCAGCAACCCCGCTGACCACGCAAGTCCGGAGTAGCCGACCATCGACAGCACCAGACCGGACGCCGCTCCCCCGAACGCACCGGCGAGATTCATGCTGAGATCGGTGCGGCCCTGGATGCGTGCGCGGGCCGCTCCGGTGACGAGGTCCGCGACCAGTGCCGAGCCGGAGACTGTGGAGGCGCTCCAGCCTAGGCCGAGCAGAATCAGGCCGATGGTCACGAGCACAGGGTCATCTTCGCCGAAGGCCACGGTGACCAGCGCAACCGCGAACAGTGCCTGGCCGATCAGGATGGTACCCACGCGGCCAACCCGGTCGCTCAGCCAGCCGAACACCGGTGAAAGTGCGTACATGCCGGCGATATGGAGACTGATGGTGAGCCCGACAATGGTGAGCGTCACGCCGTGGTTCACCAGGTGGACCGGCGTCATTGACATCACGGAGACCATGACTGCGTGGCTGGCCGCAATCGATCCGATGGCGAAGATCAGGGCTCCCCTGCCGCGCACCATGCCGGGCGCGTCGTCTTTCGGGTCCGACGGCGTTGCCCGGCTGATGAGGTAAGGATCCGGCCGCAGGGCGATCAGATAGACGATCGCTGCTGCAAGCTGCGCACCAACGGCGATGAGGAATGGTCCCGTCAGCTCGGGCATGCCAAGCGTTTCGGCGACCACCTCGCCTGGTCCGATGAGGTTGGGGCCCAGCACTGCTCCGACGGTGGTGAACCAGACCACCAGCGACAGGTCCCGCCCGCGGTGCTCGGGACTTGCCACGTCGGTCGCAGCGAAGCGGGACTGCAGGTTGACTGCGGTGCCGACCCCGAGCAGCGCGAAGGCCAGGAGCAGCAGCGGAAACGATCCGAGGGCGGCCGCACCGATAACGGTGAGTGATCCCGAGGCAGCGATGAACGCTCCGGTGGTCAGGGCTGCACGCCGGCCGAGCCGCTGCGCCAGCCGTGCCAGCGGGATGGCGCTGGCTGCCGCTCCTAGGGTGCTCAGGGTGGCAGCCGTGCCGGAGAGCGCCTCGGATCCGGACAGTTCGGCGGCCATGACAGCGCCGATCGAGAGAACGGAGCCCATGCCGATTCCGCCGAGGATTTGAGCCGCAATAAGGACCCGGACGGTGTGGCGCTGGATGGCAGGAAGATCGGGCGCCGTCGTCGTACTGTTGCCGGCCGGAGTCCTGCTGGAGGTGGGCATGGACTCAGGGTATTCGCGTGTCGGCCGTGAGCATAGTGGAAGGCTGGGATCTGCCCAACCGGGGGTGCTGCTGTATATGGTAAGCAGTATGACTATCTCAGGATCGGATGGGCCGGACAACAATCACCAGCGGCCCGAATCGGCAACAGACAAGACGGTGGAGGCGCTCGGGAAGCTCTCGGAAGCGCTTGAAGTAGTGGAACATGCGCGGGGGCTGCTGTATGGATTCCATCGGTTGACGGGAACGGCGGATCTCGCTTTGGGCGAGGCAGTTGACCTGCTGCGGAAGGCGGGACATGAGAGCCTCGCCGAGGAAGTGAACCGGGATGTCCTGGGGAGGAATGTCATCGAGGGGCGGTGGACGTTCCAGATCGTGGAGGACTATGACGACAACTATTACGCAGAGTTCAAGGCGATCGAAAAGCGTGCGCGCGATGAGCTTGTGGAGGGGAAACGGCACCTGTTTGAGGCGGAAATGAAGGAAGACCGCCGGACGCATGGCCGCGCTCACCATGAGGCGCTGCCCCCGGAAGCCAACCAGTAGAACCAACACTGAAGGAGCACTTATGTCTGATGAAACTTTGGGAAGCCCGACGCCGGAGCCGCAGGGCGGTTTTGCACGTGACCCTGAGGAGTGGGTCACCGGAGATGAACCGATGACGGATGCCCAGCGCAGCTACCTGGATACGCTCGCGCGGGAAGCCGGGGAGGAAATCCCCGCGGACATCACCAAGGCGCAGGCGTCGGAGCACATCGACCGGCTGCAGAAATCCAGCGGACGCGTCGGTGGCGGATCTGACGAGGCGCAGACCGGCGGGTAGCGCCGGCCGGATGCCGAACTAGGGCAACCTGCGCGACCCAACTGCGGCATACCTACTGTCACGCTAGGCTTATCGCAACGCAGGGCATCGGGGGAAAGCATGAAGGCTTGGCAATTAGCAGTCGCATCATGGCTGCTCACGGCACTCATCGGATTCTTCGGTCTGCAGGCTTGGTACACCATCTGGTACTACCAGGAACCGGTCATTGACACCGTCTCCCAGCCTGGCAGCTATATCGTTGCGGTGGTCAGCGGACTGGGCTTGTTCGCCCTTAGTTTCCTGTTCAGCTGTGCAATGACCGTCTTCGCAGGGCGGGTGGCTAGCAATGAGAACCGCCATGAAGGTTCCTATAACAAAGGCTCCTGATGCTCGAGTCCGTTCATCCTCAGGGACGTGATTCAGGATCACGAACCGCTGCTTCACCGGACGTTGCAAGACCATGTATTCAGCGGTGCAATGATGGCCCTGTGAGCAACGTCTTCCTGAGCGGCCAACTCGTCTGCAGCAACAAAGACCAGGCGGCGATCGTTGCCCAGTTGCTTCCTTTGCACATCGAGCTAACGCGCGCTGAGCAGGGCTGTCTTTCCTTCGAAGTGAACGTTACTGGGAACCCGTTGGTGTGGCAGGTTGACGAACAATTTCAAGACGCCGCCTCATTCCGCGCCCACCAGCAAAGAGTCAGCGGGAGCGCCTGGGGCAGGGCAACCGCTGATATTGCTCGACGCTACGAGATTGAGGGTTTGTAACCGAGCAAAACTCGGCTCAGATCACTGAACCTCGGCTCCTGTGAACTCCACCCGCAGGAGGATTGCTCAAGAGATGCAGATGAGAACCGTACCGCTGATATCGCCCCGTATTCAGCACAGAGGTTTCTTGTAGTAGTCGGATAGTTCGGTCGCCGTCTTGGTTGAGCCGTCCTCATCAACGTAGTTATACGTACAGGATGTTGACTCTCCGATCGATCGGTATCCCAAGCGGATATACAAGCCGCGCGCCCGGTCGTTGTCTTTGCCTACTCCCAGGTAGATGTGATCGAATCCAACAGTTCTGGCCTTCGCCTCAAGCCAATCGCAGAGGGCTGTTCCTACGCCCTCACCTCTTCGGGTTGGATTCACGAAGAGATTCTTCATTTCGGGCGAATAAGTTGCGTGAAGATCCAAGACCACCGTCCCAAGTGGTACTGGTCCTTGCCACGCTGCGGCAAAAAACACTCGTCCATCACGCTGACGTTGCAGCATCCTGCGGGCAACCCCCGCGCCGGCCGGTTCTTCTTCCGTGAGCGCGAGCAGGTCTTGGTCCGTACATTGACGCACAATGAGTGGAAGATCCATTCCTCTAGCTTGCCGGATTTTCGATCAATGATGAGGCGATGGCTCGTGCTCACCTCGCCGGGCTGCCGGGCGTGCGGGCGGGCCCTGGTTTGCGTGTCTTCCACCAGATGATGCCGGTGATGAGAACGAATGCGGCGCTTGGGATGAGGAGGGTTATCGAGCCTGTGGCATCTGCCCGGCTGTTAAGTTGACCGGCCACATCGACGTGAAGCGTTGTGGCGAGCACGAGTCCGGTGATGTTGTAGAGGCCGTGGAGGACGACAGCGGTCTCGAGTCCTCCGGTGCGCCAGGTTATGACCGCCATCGATCCGAACAGCACCAAGTACGAGGTGAGGATGTAGGGGTCAAGTGAGCCGTGGAAAAGGGAGAAGAAGACGGTCGGGATGATGATGCCGATGACGGTTCCGAGGCGTGCGCTGCGGGACCATCCACCCACGACGCGGAACATAAAGCCACGGAAGCCGTATTCTTCGCCTGCTGCTGCAAGTGGTGTGAGGAGCGTACCGATCACGAAGTAAGCGATGAGATCGATCATCGTCCAAGCGGCCGGCGGACTGGGCATCATGAGGGATGCCAACGACACAGTGATGACCACCAGGGGGCCGAAGACGAGCAACGCCCGACTGAAGATGCCGAATCGGAAGCGCCCGGTCACGGAGTGCAGCGAGCGGAACGGAATTCCGTAGAGCAGGCGCTGTAGCAGCATGCTATAGGGGATGAGCGCGGCAAGGGAGAGGGCGCCGGCGGCGTGCTGAAGGGGCGAGGAGCCCGTCCGCCCAAGGAGTTCCGTGTCGATGAAGCGTGCCCCCGTCAAGGACAGTTGCGCGAAGCCGACGAGCCCGGCGAGTAGCAGGATGATGGCAAAGATGCCGCGGAGAATTCGGCGTTTTTCTCCCGCATAGACGCGGTGATATTCGACGGTGGGCGGAACGCGAGGAATCGTCGTGGGAGCATCCTGCTCGCCAAGCCAATTCAGGGTGGTGTGCTGCACAGTAGGTTCCTTTCGTGGGGTTTCAGCTGGCAAGTTCGTCGATCCAGCTCGATCGCATCCGCAGCGCTCGCTCCATACTCCCGATGACAGCGGCAAGTCCGATGAACAGGTTGGCTTGGATGGGGAGTTGTATCGGCGAAGTGAAGGTTCCGATGGAGTCGGCGACGAGAGGGATCTGGGAAAGAGATCCGATGATTTGCGGCACTTCGACGCCCAAGCCGACGATGACGAGCGCGGTGGAGATGGCCTCGATGGCGCGACTCGTACCGGGGTATCGGTGATGGAACCGGGCACGACGTCCTTCTGCGGAAGCGGGGTCAGGAGAGAGTTGCTGCTCGGTTCCGTCTGCGCGCACATAGTGGCAGCGTTTGAGTCCGAAACCGTTGATTGCGACCTCGATATGACCGTCCGGCACCTCGAACCGGGTCGGTAGCTTCGCGTATGACCGCAGCGAGCCGTCAACGTAGAGTCGCGCGCGGATCTCGCCGTCGGTCATGTCTCCGGCATGGCGAACATCAACGGAGTAGGTCAACCTCGTGCCATCGGACGAGTCCAACTCGATCGAACGCAGGGATCTGCCGAACATCTGCCACCAGCGGTAACGGCGCAGCGGTTCACCGGATCCTGTTCGAACCCGACGGCGTCTGATACCCATTTCTCGACTCCTCGCTCAGAACTAGTACAGCGTAATAGTCAGCCAAGAGATAAGCTAGCACACTGTAATAGAAGGCTGTCTCGCGAAGGAGCAGACATGAACGATCAGGCGAAAGAACCAGGCACGCGCGACAAGATCTTGATCGCCGCGGCGACGATGCTCGGCGAGGATCCAACCGCTCGGCTGAGTGTGCGCGCGGTAGCGGCTCGCGCACAGGTGAGCACCGGGTCGCTACGGCACTTTTTCCCGACGCAGCGCGAGCTCCTCGATACCGTCGTCGCGGGCATGAACGTCCTCGACATTCCGGACGACCCGATTAACGATCAAGCGCTGACACCGGCTGAGCGCCTTCTCGCGTGCTTACGATTGATGCTCGCGCAAGTGGGCGTCGGCGAGCGCGCCCGACAGCAGTGGGGTGCTCTCTACGACGCATACGTGGTATCACCCCCGTCCGATGACGAAGCGGCCACGTACCGTGCTCTTGAGCGGATGGGTCGCTACCGCATCGAACGGTGGCTAGCCGTTCTGGTCGAGGATGGCGCCATCCCTGCAGGTGGGATTGAGCAGAGAGCAAGGTTCCTTGCTACCGTTCTCACCGGGCTCATGACGGAGCGCGCTCTGCCCGCCGAACCGTTGCGGATCGAGACGGAAACGGAAACTCTCCGCCTAGCCATTCACGCCGCGACGACCGCATAGACCATGTCCTGAACAATCTTCCCTACAAGGCTGCTGTGCAGGTCGGTTCAGGGTCGAGGCGACTAGTCCTCAGTGCTTGAGGGTCCGAAACCGGCGCTCTCCGCACCCGCGCATCCCGGCAAGCCGGAACCGCCAGCGCCTAAACCCAAGCTCGAAAGGAAGGCAGATTCGCCGGAACCTGCCTCTTCTTCGTGGATCAGTCCACCGGCGGGATACGCCGGTCCCGGATGAGCTGCGCATACCAGCGCGAGCTGTCTTTCGGCGTCCGCTCGAAAGTGTCGTAATCGACGTGCACAATCCCGAAGCGTTTGGAGTAGCCGTAGCCCCACTCGAAGTTGTCCATCAGCGACCACACCTGGTAGCCGCGCAGATCCACGCCGCGGGCCACTGCACGGTGAGCGGCAGTGAAGTGGCGGCGTAGGTAATCGATGCGGTCGACGTCGTGGATTCGCCTCGCTCCGTCCGCGTCAACTTCCACCGTGTCGGGGAAAGCCGCACCGTTTTCGGTGATCATCAGCGGCAGCTCAGGGAACTGCTCATGGAGTGAGACGAGCAGGTCCTCGAGTCCGGAGGGGTCGATGTTCCACCCCATGTCCGTGTACGGTCCGGGCTGCTGCAGGAACTCCACGTTTTCCGCACCGGGCCAGGCCGTTCCGGTGGCGGCACCGTGGCCATCGGAGGATTCCTTCTGGCCCTCCCCGTCCCACATCCGCACCCGGTTGGTGGAGTAGTAGTTGACCCCGAGGACGTCCAGTGGCTGTCGGATAAGCTCCAGGTCGCCATCCTGAACGAAGGACCAGTCAGTGATCTCCGCTGTGTCGTCCAGAACGTCCTGGGGGTAGGAGCCGTTCAGCACGGGGTCAAGGAAGAGCCGGTTCGCCAGGCCGTCCACGCGGCGTACTGCCTCGGGGCCGGTCTCGCCGTCCGGGCGGAACACATGGAGGTTGAGGGTAATCGCGAAGTCGGGATTGTTGGTCACCACCTCACGCAGAGCCGAGACGGCGAGACCGTGGGCCAGGTTGAGATGGTGCACGGCGGCGAGTGCAGCGGCGGATTCCGTCCGTCCCGGTGCATGCGCGCCGGAGCCGTAACCGAGATAGGCGCTGCACCACGGTTCGTTCAGGGTGGTCCACAAGGCGACCCTGTTCCCGAGCCGCTCACCTACGATGCGGGCGTAGTCTCCGAAGGCGAGGGCCGTTGCGCGGCTGGTCCAACCGCCGTCGTCCTCGAGTGCCTGCGGCAGGTCCCAGTGGTAGAGGGTGACGATGGGCTTGATACCGCGGGCCAGCAGCCCGTCGACCAGGCGTTCATAGAAGGCCAGACCCGCCTCGTTGGCCGGTCCCCGGCCGGTGGGCTGAATCCGCGGCCAGGCGATGGAGAAGCGATAGGACTCCAGCCCGAGGTCCTGCATGAGATCGAGGTCCTCGTCCAACCGGTTGTAGTGGTCGCAGGCGACGTCACCGGTGTCACCGTTGAAGACCTTGCCCTCGGTGTGGCTGAAGGTGTCCCAGATGGAGGGCCCGCGACCGTCGGCGTCGTGTGCGCCCTCGATCTGGTACGAGGCTGTGGCTGAACCGAAGACGAACCCCGCCGGGAATTCGAGGCCGGTGTCGCGGTAGTCGGGATCTCCCATGGTGCGGGTGTCTCTTTCTTCGAGGTGTTGGGTCATGACGTCAGCGATGCCTTTCCTTTGATTGGCATGCTAGTCGTGTTAGGTGAATCGAGGTCGGTGAGGACTGTGCGCCGGCCGAAAGCGAGCGTGACAAGTTCGATGCGGTCCCCCAGCTGGACGAGATACTCCCCTGCGGCCACGGCACGCCGGGGCGTCAAGGCGGCTTCGCGGATCACGCCGTTCTCCCAGTCCAGGTCGACGGCGATTCCCGGCCTGGCGATGAGGCCTCGGACGCTGCCGCTGGGCAGCTCGGCCGGGAGCGCAGGCAGGAGTTCGATGATTCCCGCATGACTTTGCACGAGCATCTCAGCCAGGGCCCCCACGAAGCCGAGGTTCCCGTCGAGCTGGAACGGCGGATGAGCGGCGAACAGATTGGGGTAAAGCCCGCCGGCGTGCGGACCGTTTGCTTCGGCTGCCGGACGGAACATCAGGCGAAGGAGGTCCGCCACCTTCTCGCTTTGCTTCAGCCGCGCCCGGAGGCATGCCTTCCAGATGAGCGACCACCCGGTGGAATCATCACCGCGGCGATCGAGGGAGAGGGCGAGCGCGTCGGTGAGTTCCGGCGTCGGGCCGTTTCCGGGATAGGCGAAGAACAGGTGCGACAGGTGCCGGTGCGTAGGCTCAGCCTCCACCTCGGGGGTAACCCATTCGAGGATTCGGCCGTCCGCGCCCACGGCCGGCGGAGCGATGCGCGGCAGTGCCGCCTGTACTTCCGCCACAATCGGGTGGTGCGGCTGGCCAACCGCGTCAGCCAGAGCCAGCACAGTCTCGAAGAGTTCGGTGATCAGCGTCCTGTCCATCGCACTGGAGGTTGCAACCGCGGCCCTGCCCTGGGCGCTGAGGTAGCAGTTTTCGGGTGATGTGGACGGTCGGGTATTCAGGTGGACGCCGCCGTCGTCAATCAACCAGTCGCAGGCGAATTCGGCGGCACCGACCGCCAGGTTCCAGAGCCGCTCGAGTTGCTCCGGGGTGGCGGAGCCGAAACGGCGCATCTCATCGAGCTGGCGGATCAGCCATGCGCCAGCCAGAGGCCACTGGGACCAGCTCGCCTGGCCGGCAGTCGGGGAGCTGAACGCCCACGCATCGGAATTGTGGTGAGCCGTCCAGCCTCGGGCTCCATACAGGGTGGCGGCGGTATCCCGCCCTCGTTCGGCCAAGGCTTCGGTCAGTTCCAGGAGCGGCTCGTGGCACTCGGACAGCCCTGTGACTTCCGCTCCCCAGTAGTTCATCTGCGCGTTGATGTTCAGCGTGTAGTTGGACGACCACGGCGGACGCAGGTCCTCGTTCCAGATCCCCTGCAGGGTGGCCGGGAGGGAGCCCGGCCGGGACGAAGCGATGAGCAGGTACCGCCCGTAGTCGAAGAGCAGGGCAACCAGTGCCGGGTCGGCGGTCAGCACGCCCGCTGGGTGTGCGTTCGCCTGTTCCAGGCGCATATCGGTGGGGACGTGCTCGCGATCCGGCAGTGCGTCCGGGCCGGGCGTGAGCGTGACGGACACCCGGTCGAACAGCTCCCGGTGTGCACGTATGTGGTCGGCGAGCAGTGCGTCCCAGCCCTTCTCGATCGCTGTATACGCACAGCGGTGTGCCGCTTCTGCGCACGTCGCAGCCGAGCCTTCCGGCTCCCGGCCGATGGCCGTGAAGGTGGTCCCGGTGGCAACCACGAGGAGCAACTCGGTGACCGCCGTGAATACTGTTGCTCCGTCGTCGTTCTGGGCAGTTGAGCCATCGTGGCGCGCCGCCAGGCACAGCGTCCCCTCCAGCGGACCGACGCCGTCTATTTCCCATTGCAGTGCCGGCTCGTCGGGTTCGTGGCCGGGCGCCACATCGGCGGGCAGCTTCAGTTCCAGTACGACGCCGTTGCGCCGGTTGGTACGGCCGGTTTCCCGAAGCGGGGTGGAGACGGCGATGGTGACGCTCACAGGGCTGCCGGAGCTCAACCGGTGCACGAGTACTCCATCAACGGCGCTGATGAAGGTGTCCTGTGTGACGCTGCCGCCGGGTCCATCCGCGAGAGTGCGGTGGGTAGCGTCGGCCAGGGACAGTCTGCGCTCCTGCAGCCGTAAGCCGTCGTGCAGCTGGAGGGTGATGTCAGCGAACGGCAGGTATGACTGGGAGTAGCCGGACTGCAGCTGCTCGAGAATCCGCTCGGCGTCAACCGGCCGCCCGTCCACAATGGCGCTCCGGGCGTCGGCGAGCGCGGTGGCGGCCGGCCCGGCGGAGATACGGCCACGCCGGTGCTCGCTGGCCGGGCTGCCTGACCAGGCGGTGCTGTCATTGATCTGCAGGCGGGTAGTCGAATCGCCGGCAAGCACCATCGCGCCGAGCCGGCCGTTGCCCAGGGGCAGGCCGTCGAGCCAGGTGGCTGCCGGACTGGTGTAGAAGACGTCGGCCACCGTAGTCAGCGCACTTCCCGCACGATCAGCGCAACACCCGGAGGAAGGGCGGTGGGCCCGTCCAGCGGGGTATCGCTGAGGAGGTCGTGACCGTGCACGTCAATCTCCGCCGTCTCCGCTGAATGGTTGAGGAGGAACAGGTAGCTGGAGTCGCCGGCGTAACGGCGGACCGCCTCAAGACCGTAACCGGCGGCCGGATGATCCGGGTGGACGCCGGCGTCGTTCAGGATGCGGTGCAGGTGGTCGCGCAGCGCGTCTTCGCCGAGCCGGGTGGCGATGTAGTGAGCAGTGCCGGAACCCCACGCATGCTGTGTAACCGCGGGGCGGCCAGCGAGCGGGTACTCCGTGAAGTTTGCGATGCTGGCGGCACCGGCGAGCTCCACCGCTTCGGCCCAACAGTCTGCGGAGGATCCGTCACTGAGTTTCAGTGCGGTGGCGGCAAGCTGCGGGAAGTGTTCCTCAACGCGGATGCCGAGGAGCTCCGCAAACGCTCCGGAGAAGCCGCCTGACCGGACGTTGAGGTTCTCATCCGTGCTGCCCGAGAAGTACCAGATGGCGGTGTGTCCGCCGTCGGCGACGTAGCCTCGCAGTGTTTCCGCTTCGGCGTCCGAGGCAGCCAGCTTGCTGGGCACCAGGACAAGGTTGTAGCCGCTGAGGTCCTGATCGAGCCGGACAAAGTCAACGTTGACTCCGAGCAGCCAGAGCGCACGGTGGACAGCCTTCACTGCGGGCAGGAAAGCGACGTCGGTGGACGGCAATGCACTCGTGTCCGTCGACCACCACGCAGCGGAGTCCCAGACGATGGCCACCCGGTTCTGGTTCACCCGACGCCCGGCAACCGGGGCCTGTGCAAGTTCGTGCAGGGTAGACAGCGTGGTGCCGAGTTCTACGATTTCGCGGAATGTACGGGAGTTTTCGCCGACGTGCGGAACCATCGGCGAGTGGAAGAACTCCGCGCCCGCGCGCGGCGACCGCCACTGGAAAA
Organism: Arthrobacter parietis; assembly: GCF_039530425.1. NCBI lineage: Bacteria > Bacillati > Actinomycetota > Actinomycetes > Micrococcales > Micrococcaceae > Arthrobacter > Arthrobacter parietis. Next base: position 224,084 of record NZ_BAAAON010000003.1, read on the forward strand.
ACAGGGATCCGGTGGAGCCGCGGGCCAGATATTGAAGCGTGCTGAACAGCAGCGAGCCTGGGTCCCGTGCGAGGATCCGCCCTTGGGCGTAGTTGTAGACCATGGTGGTGGCCTGTTCCATCAGTACCCATGGGCGGCCGGCGTTGAAGGAGCGGGCGAGGTCACTGCCGAAGGCAACCTGGATGTTCCCCTCGATGCCTGGGGTGTCCGGGTAGTGGTCAACGGAGACGTCGTCGATCTCCGCGGCGAAGTCCCACTGGTCGTAGTGGTTCCAGCTGGGGAGCATGAAGTTGGTGGTGACGGGAACGTCAGGGCGGATGCCTCGGACTATGTCCACCTGGTCACGCAGGCAGTCCCTCAGGAGGTCAGCCGAGAATCGCCTGAAGTCCAGCAGGTGGGACGGGTTGGGTAGGTACTGGGTGGCCTGGGGAGCAAAGATCTCTTCCCACTCGCTGTAGCCCTGGGACCAGAACGCGGTGTTCCAGGTGGTGTTCAGCTGTCTCAGGGTCTCGTACTTCCCACGTAGCCATCCACGGAATGCCGTATCCGTCTCAGGACCGTAGGACACCGTGCCGTACTCGTTGTGGAGGTGCCACATCCGCAACGCCGGATGGGCAGAGTAGCGCTCGGCGAGGGCTGTGGTGACGCGTTTGGCTGCGGCACGGTAGGCAGGAGCCGCCGGGTTGTAGGTGTCCCGGCTTCCATGGATCAGCCGCACACCGTCCGCAGTGACCGGCAGGGCTTCCGGGTGTGCCAGGGAAAACCAGGGCGGCGGCGAGGCCGTGGGTGTGGCCAGGACAACACCGATGCCGTTCTCCGCCATCAGATCCATGACCTTGTCGAGCCAGCCGAACTCGTAGTGACCTTCCCGCGGTTCGATGGAAGACCACGAGAAGACGCCGACCGTCACCCGATTGACATGTGCTTTCCGCATCAGGCGAATGTCTTCCTGCCACACCGATTCAGGCCACTGTTCCGGGTTGTAGTCGCCGCCGAAGACGAGCTCATCGGCTTTCGGGAAGGGCTGGTCAGTGGGCATGAAGGCGGTCCTTGAGCGAGTTTGAGGCGACATTGTCGAAGCGCTTCGACAACTGTATGGCGCGGTGACGTGACGCGCAACACCCTTGTGTCTGCGTTGCCCCTGGCGCGTCACTTTGCGAAGATGCAACGGTAGGAAACTGAGAAATTCGACGACGGATCCAAGGGAATGGACATGCTGCTAACCGCTCCGGTCAGCGCGGCCATTGGAAGCGAGGCGGCCGCTGTGGCCAGCTGTGAGGAACGCGACTAGCCCTTCCCTGCCGAACCCGCGCAGGTGGAGGGCCACTGTGTCACGCCCTCGAACACCCATCTGTAAGGCGATCCATTATGCAAAAAACCAGCGACCGCGACATCCGGTCATCGTTCATCAATGCAACCCGCTCCGAAATGGCCAAACTCAATCTCCCAGCGAACTTCGACTCGCTCGAGTGGGACAAGCTCGACTTCCTCGGGTGGCGTGACGGAAAAATGCCGCTCCGCGGTTATCTCATCGTTCCCACTGAAACCGGGATCACCGGCGCCCTCCTGCGAGCGCCGGAGGGCGGACCAAAGAAAAACCGTTCGGTACTGTGCGAGATCTGCCGTGATGTGTTCTCCAAGGAGGACGTCCTGCTCTGGGTGGCCAAACGCGCCGGCCAGTCAGGCAGGAATGGCAACACCGTCGGCACGCTGATCTGCGCCGACTTCATCTGTTCTGCCAACGTACGCAAGGCGCCGCCGGTCAACGAAATCAACCCGGATCCCGCCGTCGTCGTGAAGCGGCAGGTAGAGGAGCTGAACGTGAGAATCCGTAAGTTTCTGGCAAGAGTGGCCGAATAGTCGGCGGTGCATGGCAGGATTCGGGAATGGCAGAAAACCCCAGGATTGCGTCGATCGAGCGTGCCACCAAGCGCCCGTGGGAAGAGTGGGTTACGTTACTGAGCGGCGCCGGCGGAACGGACTTCAGCCATAAGGACATCGCTTCGAAGGTGTATGAGGAACTTGAGGGCTCCATGGAGCAGGCCGGCTGGTGGGCGCAGTCCGTGGCGGTCACCTACGAGCAGCACATCGGGCGGCGCCTTCCCGGCCAGCGCTCGGACGGCACGTTCCAGTTGAGCGTGAGCAGGTCCACCGCGCTTGGCGTGGAAGTGCTCATGCAACGCTGGTCGGAATTCGCGGCCGCGGATAACACGATGCAGGGACTCCTCGCCGAGCCGCCGCGGATCAGCGGCACGGAGCGTCGCATGAGCTGGCGCGCCAAGGCTACGGACGGCTCAGCTGTCCTCGTCACCAGCGAGCCGAAGAAGAACGGTACGGCGTCGATCGTGGCGACGCAGATGGGCCTTCCCTCCCCTGAAGCGAACGACGCCGCCCGGCAGGTTTGGGTGGATATCCTCGCCGCATTCCTCGAACGGCTCTAGCCCGCCTGCTGCAGTACCTTGGCCAGGAGGGCGGGATCCACTGATCCGCCGGAGACGACGGCGGCCGTTGTGCCGCCGTCCTTCTGGGTGTTTCCGGACGGCACGAGGTCATGCATCCAGGCGGCAGTGGCTACGGCACCGGACGGTTCAACCACGAGTCTGCCGGCGAGGGTGAGGTGGCGCATAGCGGCGAGGATTTGTTCTTCAGTGACGGTGATGACGTCGTCGACGTAGCGCTTGACGTGCTCCCACGGGTGGACACCGAGCGCGGGTGTGCGGAGGCCGTCGGCAACGGTGCGGTACGTGAGTTCCTGCTCCCAGGTGATGCGGCGTCCTTCGCGGAAGCTCTGGGCGGCGTCAGCGGCGAGTTCCGGCTCCACCCCGATCACTCGGGTTCCGGGATTGAGGGCCTTGACCGCCGTCGCAATACCGGAAATGAGTCCGCCGCCGGAAACGGGGACCAGGACGGTGTCGACGTTGGGCAGCTGCTGCATGATCTCGAGGCCCACAGTTCCCTGGCCTGCGATGATGCGGGGATCGTCATAGGGCGGCACGTGGACGTACCCGTGTTGAGCGACGAGCTCGTGGGCGCGGACGTCACGCAGGGCGGAAGGCACTATCTCCACCTCGGCGCCGAGCGCGCGGACTGCCTCGATCTTGGGGAGCGGCGCGGCGTCCGGCATGACGATCACGGCGCGCAGGTTGAGCCGGTGTGCCAGCCAGGCGACGGCGCGGGCGTGGTTGCCGGAGGATTGGGCGACGATGCCGTGTTCGCGGGCATGATCCAGCACCTGAGCAATGGTGTTGTAGGCGCCGCGCAGCTTGAAGGCACTGGTGGGCTGGAGGGACTCGGCCTTGCAGTGGAGTACCTCATCCGGGCGCTGCGGGTGCGGCAGCTGGATGATCGGTGTACGGAGAACCAGGTCACTGATGCGTTCAGCAGCGGCTTCGATGTCGCTGAGGGTGACGAGCGTGGTCTCTGCCGCTTCGCTTGTTGCGGCTTCGCTGATACTCATGGATCGATCCTAGCGACCTACAGCAGTACCGTCAGCGCGATGAGGATCCAGGCCGGTAGCACTACGCCGGAGAGGGCGGTCTGGGCGGCGGTGATCTGGGCCATGAGCGCGGCGTCTCCGCCCAGGCGCCGGGCAAAGACGTAGGAACTCGTTGCCGTCGGGAGTGACTGAAAAACCACACAGACGACGGCGGCTGGGCCGGTGAATCCCAGCAGGACACAGAGCCCCAGGGTGGCTGCCGGCACCGGAACGAAGCGAAGCAGGAGGGCGGCAGCCACGGGCCGCAGGGATTCGCGGGGAAAAGCACGCCCCCGCAGTCCTGCTCCAACGCAGAAGAGGCCGATGGGAAGTGCCGCTCCCCCGAGAAGTCCCAGCACCGCGGTAATGAGCTGTACGACGACAGCCGGCCCCGGTGCGCTCAGGAAGTCCCCCATGCCCGGTGCGGAACCGATGAGGTTTGCGGCGAGTCCTACGGCGCACGCGAGAATCAGCGGGTTGCCGAATACCGCCAGGATCAATGCGGAGCCGCGGAGCCGGTGGTGTCCGTAGTGTGCGAGCGCGATGGTTGAGGCGAGGTTTCCGAACGGAATGAGGACCGCGTTGGCGAGCGCTGCGATAGCGATGCCGTTGGATCCAAAGAGGGCTGCCGCCGTCGTCACTCCTATATAGGTGTTGAAGCGGACGGTTCCCTGGAACACCGAGGTGAAGGCCGGGCCGTCCCTGCCGGTGGCAGGCCGGCGGGCGGCATAGGCGAGCAGTGCAGAGAAGGTCGCAGATGCTGTCAGGACAAGCACCATGGGACCGGGTTCAATGGATGCGAAGTCGGCTCCGGCGAGGCCGGTCACCAGCAGTGCCGGCAGCAACACGAAGTAGACAAGCTTTTCCAGTCCGGACCAGAATTCCGGGCCGGTGATGAAGGAGTGTCGGAAGATCGAGCCCAGGCCGATGAGAATAACGGCTCCGATGAGCGCGATGACCACGTCTATGTCGATGACGCCACGTCCCATCGCGGTCTTTGCCTCATGCCGTTAGTGGCGTTGGTGCTCACCTGAGGAGCGTAGCAATCGGCGGTCGCGCCATGCACCGGTGGACCACAGCGCCCATAGCACCAGCAGCGGCTGGAAGAAGAGGCGGATGAGCCGTGCGCGGTCGGTGTCCAGACCGAAGGCGTCTACACCCTCAACGTACTGGGCGATATTGCCGGGGAAGATGGCAATGAAGAACGCGGCGACGATCCAACCGACGAGAACCCTGTACCGCGGAAGGAGAATCAGTGCAGCACCGAGGAGAATCTCGACGATGCCTGACCCCACCACAACGACGTCGGTGGGCAGGGGAAACCAGGACGGCACCTGCGCTGCGAATTCGGAGCGGGCGACCGTCAAGTGGGCGGTGCCTGCTGCCAGGAGGATTGCTCCGAGCAGTATGCGGGCGATGCTTCGGGGAAAGGATGTGCGGAGTGGGGTTGGGGTTGCGGCCATTCCGTTCAGCCTAACGGGACCGGCACCGGGTTCTGCTGGGTACGGGTTTCCTCGATTAGGATGAGTGCAGCGCATTTGCGCGGCTGGTTGGGGGCGGTGGGGTGCCTTCACCATCCCCGGCACCCACGAAGGCCCGACGTTGCTGTACTTTCCTTCCACCAATTCGGCCGCGCATCGTCCTGCCGACCGTGATGTCACCCGCTTGCATTCCCTGCTTGACGACGACGTCTGGGCGTTCGCCAACTGCCGGGTGGAGGCGCCGGGGTACCCGGTCGCCGAGATCGACTGGTTCTTCTATAACACCCGCACCGGCTGCCTGATGCTGAGCGAGTGGAAGAGGTTTCCGAAGTCGGTGGCGGTAGCGGCGGACGTTGGGGAGCCGTGGGTACTCGCAGACGGCTCCGCTGTGCCCAATGCGATCGAACAGGTCACCAAACAACAACGTGCGGTACGCAGGGTAATCGAACGATCGATCCTTCCTAAACACTTCACCGGGCATGCACAGGCCAAGATCGCTCAATGCGTTTACTCGCCGCAGATAGGCGAAGCCACTGACATAGAGCGGCTGCAATTCGGTCGCGTTCACGGAGCGCTTTCTGCACTTGCATCGGCAGTGCAGACTCTGCCGAGCCCCTCGCCCCTACTACTGAACGACGACGACGGCGCGCGGCTGGAGCTGGCGCGCGCGCTATGCGCGCTCTTCCGCTGCAGTATGTCAGCTGAAGTGGAGGCAAAGCTGGGGCCAACCCCGGCGAAGCCACCCGCCTCTCGCGCCGCCGTCATCATCCGGATCAGTGAGATCCATCGTGAGATGGCGAAGCTTCACCGCGAGTTGGCACACCTGATGCTTGCTGCGGAGGGAGCCGCCGAGGCAAAACCCGCGTTGGGATCACCGACCATGCTCTCGGCGGGGAGCCTTTCAAAGGTTCAGCCGGCAGTTGCTGCCCCTAAGAAGCCGGTCGTGAAGGTCACCGACCATGAGCGTATGCGCACGCATCTTGCTCCGCGGCTGGCGCATGTGAATGGCAGCAGGGAGAAAGCCACAAAGGCACTCGCCCAAGCGTGGTTAGCGGCGCTCGCCGACCCCCAACTGCACGGCCCTGCGGGAATCAATGTCTCGTTGTTCGGCAGTCTCGCGTCTCCGCTAGTCAAAAACCAGCACGGGTCCCTTCAGAAGCTCGTGGGCATGCAGCCGCGCAAGTGGTGCATGCTGCAGGCGGAACAGGCCGGGCTGAAGCCCAGGAACGTTGCGGGAAAACCATCGAACATCAGAGTCCGTTAGCGCCGGCACGTCTCAGCACAGCACTGCTCCCCGGGAAGCATTCCCAGGGAGCAGTGCTGTGCACTAGTTGGGCAGAGATAGGCGGTCAGCCAAGAATTGCGTTGGCGATGAACAGGAGCGGGATCGAGCCGGCCCACACCGCCGTCGTAATTCCTGACCAGCCCTTGAGCGCCGCGGTCCCTTCCAGCCCTGAGAAGCGGGTGACCACCCAGAAGTAGGAATCATTGAAGTAGCTGAACACCATGGATCCAGCGGTGCAGGCAAGCGCCGCGATCAGGGGGTCAACGCCAATCGAGGTGACCAGCGGAGCCGTGACCGAAGCCGCGGTAATCATGGCGACAGTGCCGGAGCCCTGCGCGATGCGCACCAGGGTCGCGATCAGGAACGGGACCAGGAAGGCTGGAAGGGCTGTCGCTGCGATGGCTTCAGCGAGGGCATCACCAACTCCTGAGCTACGCAGAACCTGGCCAAGTGCGCCGCCTGCGCCGGTAATGAGCAAAATGAGCCCGGCTGACGCAGCAGCATCAGCGAACCAGCCCTGCACCTTGGAACGCGGAGTCCAACGGGGCAGGAGCACGTACACGGCAAGGATGACGCCAATCACGAGGGCAACCACGGGGTTACCGATGAAGGCCAGTGGGACGGCCCACGCGGAGGGCTCGTACTCACCGGTACCGACAACTCCCTGGTTGCTCTGGTCGATTGCACCGCTCACCGTGTTGAGAATGATGAGGATCAGCGGGACCACCAGTGGCAGGGAAGCAACAAAGGCTCCAACCTTGTGTGGCTTGGCTCCCGCGGGGGGCGTGCCCAGTTCGGAACTGTCGAAGTCGATGGTGGAGCCGTACTCGGAATCCTCCGACGGCCCGGTTGCACCGATGGCCCGGGCAGCGGTGTCGCCTGACGCGTGATCGTCATGGTCTGCGAGCGCGGTGGTTGTCCGGCCATGCTGGTGCGTGGCGGCACGGCCGTACACGGTCTCACGGATGGTCTCCGACATGCCGGGCTCGATCTTCGGCCCGATCCATTTCGCGTAGAACACGACCACCGGCAACAGGATGATGGTGAACGCAAGCCCGGCAAGGATGAGAGCTCCCAGGTCCGTGCCGAGAATACCGGCAACAGCGAGGGGACCCGGCGTCGGCGGAACCATATGGTGCGTCAGCGTCATACCGCAGCCAAGGGCCAGTGCCAGCGTGATGTAGCCAGCGCGCTTTACCCTGGCGATGGAGCGGGCCAGCGGGTTCATAATCACGTAGCCGGAGTCACAGAACACCGGGATGGAGACGAGCGACCCAACGCTTGCCATTGCCCAGGGTTCGCGCCCCTTGCCGAACAGTTTCAGGAAGGCCAGAGCCAGCGCGTTGGCGGCACCGGATACCTCGAGAATCTTTCCGATTCCCACGCCCAGACCGATCACGATCCCGATGGATGCAAGGGTATTGCCGAACCCGGTGGTGATGGCCGAAACGATCTCGAGCGGTGCCTGCCCGGCTACAAGCCCGGTGACCAGGGCGGCAATAAGCAGTGCCACGAACGCGTCGAGGCGCGTTCTCAGCACAAGGATGATGATGGTCGCTATTCCAAGAACCAGCGCCAAAAGAAGTTGTATGTCCACGTGATTGGTGCTCCTCGTCAGCTAAGCAAGCCTCGTTGCCGTCTTAGGGTCTGCACGTGCCCGAAGTACATTGACGAGCGATGTGCTGAGTGTCACACTAGCACCGGACATATGACGTCTGACAAGTGTTTGGGGAGGAAACGTGGTGCGGATGTTCAGAGCAGCGTTGCACCCCGTCAGCCGGGCCGGGGGGTGTGCTGGTGGCACGCGCTTCGCTGGCTGAGTCCGTTTTTGAAGAGATCCTTGAGCGCATCATCAGCGGAACCTATCCTCCCGGTGAGTTCCTTCCGTCTGAGGGCGAACTGGCGGCCGCGACGGAGGTGAGCCGGCTGACCGTGCGGGAGGCATTGAAGAAGCTTCAGGCCCAGAATGTGGTGCAGGTGCGGCGCGGACTGGGAACGTACGTCAACCCGAGCGCACAGTGGACGGACCTGCAGGCGATCCTGCGTTCCGCGACCGCGGCGTCCGCTTCGCCCGACGTCTCACTCCGGCTCCTGGAAATCCGTCGCATGGTTGAGATCGGGGCTGCTGAACTCGCTGCACTGCATGCCACCGACGAGGACCTTGCCCGCATGGAAGACGCAAACGCGGCGCTGCAGGCTGCGCATCAGGCAGGAGACCTCGACGCTGTGACCACAGCTGACCTTGCCTTCCACGAAGCAGTTTTCCGGGCGTCGGCGAACCCCTTCATTCCGGTCATTCTGGGCCCGCTGGGCAAGCTGCTGTATAGCATGCGGCGGGAGACGTCGTCGTTCCTTGAAGTGCAGAAGCACGCCCTTGAGCACCATGCGTTGGTGCTAGACGCTATCCGGACCGGTGATGCCGAAGTGGCCGGAAAAGCGATGCAGGCCCACATCAACCAGACCTATGACGACTACGAGCATTTCATCCATCACAACGATCAGCATCAGGAGCAAAGGTGACCGAACCAGCAGAATTCCCCTCAAGCCGTACAGCGGTACTCACAGGCGCGGCTTCCGCGCGCGGAATCGGTCGCGCAACAGCCAATCGGTTGGCCGGCGAGGGCTGGAACATCGGGATTCTCGACATCGACGGGGCCGCTGCCGAAGAGGCTGCGGCGGACATCGCGCAACGGCACGGCGTTCAGGCAATCGGTGTGGCGACCGACGTGTCCGATGAGGCTTCCGTTGATGCAGCGATCAGCCGGATCGAAGCCGAGTTGCCGCCCATTGTGGCACTGGCGAACCTCGCGGGGATCAGCTCCCCCACCGAGTTCATGCAGGAAACCAAGGAAGCCTGGGAGCGGGTTTTCGCAGTCAATATGACGGGCACGTTCCTCGTGACGCAGCGGGTGCTGCACGGGATGATCGAGCGGAAGCTCGGGCGTGTGGTGAGCATTTCGTCGATCTCCGCCCAGCGTGGCGGAGGTACCTATTCCAAGGTGGCCTACAGCGCGTCAAAGGCCGGCATCATCGGATTTACGCGTGCGCTCGCACGGGAAATGGGTGAGCACGGCATTACGGTCAACAGCATTGCGCCGGGTCCGGTTGACACCGACATCATGGGAGGAACCCTCACGGAGGAGCGCAAGCGGGACATGTCGAAGGATATCCTGGTGGGTCGCGTAGGCACCGTGGATGAGATGGCTGCCCTCATCTCGTTCCTGGTGGGTCCTGATGCCGGGTTCATCACTGCCGCTACCTACGACATCAATGGTGGCCTGCAGGTTTCGTGACGAACTTGCCCAAAAACCGCCGTAGCCACCGCTCGGACTGGTTAGCTGACATGCACGCCGATAGCGCTTTAGCCATCGGATAGCCGTTTACCGCCATCCGATGGCTGGAACGCTATCCGAAAGCGGGAATGCTATCAGCGCTGGCCGTTCCGAAGCGCCCCAAAACTACTTCCCCAGCGAAGCGAACATCCGCCCCTCGGGGTCGAGCTTCTTCAACAACTGCGTGGTGATGTCGGACAGCTCCGACACCTGCTCACGCGTGAGCTGATCAAAAACCATCCCGCGCACATGCTCAACGTGACCCGGAGCAGCGCCTACCAACTTGGCCCACCCCGTTTCGGTGAGCGTCACGTTCTTGGCACGCCGGTCTTCGCTGCACTCGCTCCGCTCCACCAGCGCCTTTTTCTCCAAGCCGGTCAGCACTCTGGAAAGCCGCGGAAGCGTTGCATTGGTCTGCGACGCCAGCGCCGTGATGCGCAACGTCCGCCCGGGCACCTCAGACAGAGACGCAAGAACGAAGTATTCGAAGTGCGTCAGATCCTCATCACGCGTCAACTGCCCATCGAGTGCCGCCGGCAGCAGCTCGAGCACCGCCGCCATGCGCTTCCATACTTCCTGTTCATCCATGCTGAGCCATCGCGTCATGCCTCCATTCTACGTAATGCTTGCATCTACAACTAATCGCTGCTAACTTATTAGTTGTACCCGCAAGCAATTCTTTCTCAAGGAGCTCCACATGACTTCGTTCACCATCTTCGGCAAGGGCAACATGGGCAGCGCCATCGCAAGCGTTGTCGCAGCAGGCAGCTCGTCCGTCGAGCACATCGACTCCTCCAGCACCGGCGCCACCGTCAACGGCGACGTCGTCGTTCTCGCAGTCCCCTACCCCGCACTCAAGGACATCGTGGCGCAGTACGGCGATCAGCTGGCTGGCAAGGTCGTCGTCGACATCACCAACCCGCTGAACTTCGAAACCTTCGATTCCCTCGTGGTTGCCGCTGACAGCTCCGCCGCCGCTGAGCTGGCGTCGGCACTGCCGTCGTCGAAGGTCGTCAAGGCTTTCAACACCAACTTTGCGGCCACTCTCGGTTCGAAGACTGTCGGCTCCAACCAGACCACCGTGCTCATTGCCGGCGACGACACCGACGCCAAGAACCGCCTCGCCGATGCCGTCAAGGCTGGCGGGGTGGACGCCGTCGACGCCGGCTCCCTCGCCCGCGCCCGCGAGCTCGAAGCTATCGGCTTCCTGCAGCTGACCCTCGCCGCCGGCGAGAAGATCCAGTGGACCAGCGGATTCGCTCTCGTCCGCTAATCAGCCACAATCACCAGCACGACGCCGGTGCTCAGCCACTGCGCACCGGCGTCGCTCGTTCTACCCAGCCCCGAACCCCGAAACGGACTTTCATGAACAACGCCACCCTGACCACCACTGCCCGTACCGTGCTTCGCGTCGTCGTCGGCTTCCTTTTCGCCGCACACGGCTGGCAGAAGTTCAACGAGTGGACCATTGCCGGCACCACTGCCGCGTTCGGTGACATGGGCATCCCCATGGCCGAGATCGCCGCCCCCGTGATTGCCACGCTCGAGCTGGTCGGTGGAATCGCCCTGATCCTCGGCCTACTCACCCGCCCCGTCGCGGTGCTGCTGACCCTCGACATGCTGGGCGCGCTGATCCTGGTGCACGTCTCCGCCGGCGTCTTCGTAGCGAACAACGGCTACGAGCTAGTGCTGCTGCTCGGTGCCGCCGCGCTGACCCTCGCACTGGTTGGTCCGGGCCGCGCCTCGGCTGACTACGCGCTGTTCGGCCGCCGGAACTCACGCGTGAGTGTGCTCGCGTAAGCACTTAGACCTGAAAAAGGGGAGGAAGCCTGCACTGGCTTCCTCCCCTTTTGCGTGCCCGGAGTGCTCCCCGCAGCAGCGGGTGGCACTAAGGACCCAAACGAACGTCCGCACCCGTCAGATTGGCCCGGAAACCGTCCTCGTGAACGGTGACGTCCTGCAGCACAAGCCCCTCGGGTAGACCTTCAATCTCGTGCTCGATAGTCACGAGGCTGCGCACCACGGTGCCGATTGCGTTCGAGAGGAAGTCCGGGCCGCCAATGTCGATCGAGCGGGGTTCGACCACGAGACTGCCGCCCTCGACCTTGACAGTGCCGGTGGCCACGACGCGAAGTTCGCGGCCCAGCACCTCCACTGTGCGAACGACGGCGGCCTGGCCCCCCTCCGCTGCACGGACCACGGTTCCCTCTCCCAATTCGTCGGCGACAACCTCGAACGGCACCGTGGCGTCCACGGAGAGCCGGGCCGCGACCAAACCGTCCGGCCCCGTGACCACATCCTGACCGACAGCCTGTACGTCGCGAAGCGTCGAGCCGACGGTCACCACTGTTCCGGCGTCCAGCTCAAGATCGGCGAGCCACGTCTCGTCTTCGCTAAGATCGCCAGGAGCTGCAGGCGGCGGAAGGTCGCCGGGCATATCCGCGGTCGACGACGGCGTTGGCTCCGCGCCGGACCCACCCGCCGGGCTGCTCACCACCCACCAGAGGATGGCAATCGTGATGCCCAGGACAAGAATCATCCCAACGGCACCGATCAGCCAGTCCTTCGCACGCGCCCACTCCATATGAACAGTGTGGTGGTTCCGAGCGCGGGATGGGTGAACCCCGTCGGTCAGGCGGTCTGACTCAGTCGATCGGTGGGAAGGGGAAGCTCGATGACTGCCAGGAGATCGACCGACTTGGCGATCGGTCCATCCATCGCTTGAGCAACCGAAATGGTGTCCCGCCGAACCTCCTGAATCAGCACCTTGACGCGCCGCCCATCAAGGTCCAGCCACCAATCCTCAATGAACATTCGAAGACCGAGTTCGTCTAGAAGATTCTCCGCATCCTCCAGTTCCGTCGCTTCGCCGGCTGGACGATGCAGGAGGTCGAACGGAGCGAACAGGCCATCGTCGGTGAGATGGATGTAGCCAACGTGCTCACCATCGGACGACCGCCTGTGGTCGAAGATGTTCTCGGCCGGGAGCGCGTTAGTCATACGGCCACTATATGAAGCCCATTCGCCGGAGCGCGACACCAAAGTGAGCGGATATTGTTGAACAATCTGTGAATCTCGTGCATGCTGGGTGAACCACAAACGAGACGAGGATCACTATGGCTTTCATCGACCTCAACAGCGACGTCGGCGAGTCCTTCGGCAACTGGACCATGGGCGACGACGCCGCCATCTTCCGCTCCGTCTCCAGCGCCAACGTTGCGTGCGGCTTCCACGCCGGTGACCCGTCCACCATCGCCCAGACCTGCCGCGACGCAGTTGCCGCCGGCGTCACCATCGGCGCCCACGTCGGTTACCGGGACCTGGCCGGCTTCGGACGGCGCTTTCTCGACTGCTCCCCCACAGAACTGGCCGACGACGTCCTGTACCAGATCGGCGCCCTCGACGCGATTACCCGCGCAGCCGGCGGCATCATCCGCTACGTCAAGCCACACGGCGCCCTCTACAACACGATCGTCACCCACGAGGTCCAGGCCAAGGCAGTAGTCGACGCCGTCAAGGCCTTCGGCGGCGACCTCCCGATGCTGCTCCTGCCGGGCTCGGTCGCGCTCAAGACCGCTGAAGCCACCGGACTCCGCGGAGTCTCCGAAGCCTTCGCCGACCGCGCCTACAACCCGGACGGCACCCTGGTCTCCCGCCGGGAACCCGACGCCGTCCTCCACGATGAAGACACCGTCGCCGCCAACATGGTCCGGCTCGCCACCGAAGGCACCATCATCGCCCGCGACGGCTCCGCTATCCGCACCAGCGCCGAAAGCATCTGCCTCCACGGCGACACCGACGGCGCAGTAGCGATGTCCGCCGCCGTCCGCCGCGAACTGGAGGCTGCCGGCGTCGGTATCCGGAGCTTCGTGTGAGCGCTGGCGCCCCTCACAGCAGCATGCTGACGGAAATTCACTGGGCCGGGCCGCGCGCCCTGCTCATCGAACTCGAATCGCTCGACGCCGTACTGGCCCTCCATGCGCAACTGGTCGACCATCCACTGCGCGGCCAGGTCGATGTCCTCGCCGCGGCCCGCACGGTTCTCGCGGTCTTCGACTCGAGCGGTAGCGCCCGTGCTGCCCGCACTGCCGTCTCCGCGCTCGATGTCGCCCAGACGAAGGACGCGCTGACCTCCGCCGATCCGGTCCGGATCGAGGTGGTGTACGACGGCGATGACCTCCCCGAGGTAGGCCGCCTCACCGGCCTCGGCGCTGATGGCGTCATCGAAGCCCACACCGGACAAATCTGGACGGCTGCCTTCGGCGGATTCGCCCCGGGATTCGCTTATCTCGTCGGTGAAAACGAATCCCTCAACGTCCCGCGCCGCACCAGCCCCCGGACCGCCGTCCCCGCCGGATCAGTAGCGCTGGCTGGCAACTTCTCCGCCGTCTACCCGCGGCGCTCCCCCGGCGGCTGGCAATTGATCGGCCGCACCTCCACCCGTATGTGGGACCTCGACCGAGAACAGCCCGCACTGCTGCGCCCCGGCACTCCGGTGCAGTATGTCGCGGTACGGGAGGCGATCGAACTTGCGGACACGCAGGACACGAACGACGACGACGCCACCCTCCCTGCCGCTGCCGGCCCCGCCCTTGAGGTACTTAGCCCCGGCCCGCAGTCGCTGATCCAAGACCTCGGCCGGCCAGGACTCGGTGACCTCGGCGTGTCAGCATCCGGCGCTGCCGATACCGCGAGCGCCCGCCAGGCCAACCGACTGGTCGGCAATCAGCCGGGGGACGCCGTCGTCGAAAGTGTCCTCGGCGGACTGGCCGTCCGCGCTCACGGGGAACTGACGCTGGCACTTTCGGGCGCATCGGTGCCCGCGCAGATTGACGGCCCGCGGGGCGAGCGCAACGTCCCGATGTGCTCGCCCTTCGCCCTGCACGACGGCGAACAACTCTCCCTCGACGTCCCAGAGTCGGGGCTGCGAACCTACCTCGGCGTCCGCGGTGGAATCGACGTTGCCCCGGTGCTCGGCAGTCGCTCGACTGACCTGATGTCGGGCATCGGCCCGGCGGTCCTCGTAAAGGGGGCGGTGTTGCCTGTGGGAGATGTCGGGAATGGGCGCACTGTCGGCGCCCCCGAAACTTCCCCTCTCCCGCCGGACATTCTCGAGCACCGGAAAACGGTCACCCTGCACATCACCACCGGCCCCCGGCAGGACTGGTTCACCCCTGAGTCGCAAGCGACGCTGACCGAACAGCCCTGGACGGTGACCGCTGAGTCCAATCGAATCGGCGTCCGCCTCGGGGCGACTAACGGCCGGCCCCTGGAACGCGCACGCACCGAGGAGCTCCCCAGCGAAGGTGTGGTGGCAGGCTCACTGCAGGTGCCGCCGTCGGGCCTTCCCGTTCTTTTTCTTGCCGACCATCCGGTCACCGGCGGCTATCCGGTGATCGGCGTCGTCGTGCCGGAGGATTTGCCTATTGCCGCCCAACTGTCGCCGGGCACCACCGTGCGTTTCATCGAAATGGAGCCCCAGCCATGAAGAAGGTCCTGATCGCCAACCGCGGCGAGATTGCTGTCCGGATTGCCCGCGCGTGTGCCGATGCGGAGCTCACATCCGTGGCGGTGTACGCCGATCCCGACGCCGACGCCCTGCACGTCCGCCTCAGTGACGAGGCCTATGCGCTCGGCGGTTCGGCCAGCGCGGACACCTACCTGAACATCCCGAAGCTCCTGGACGTCGCGGCCCGTGCCGGTGCCGACGCCGTTCACCCCGGCTACGGCTTCCTCTCCGAGAACGCCGACTTTGCACAGGCAGTGCTCGACGCCGGACTGACGTGGATCGGTCCCTCACCGGAGGCTATCCGCAGTCTGGGCAACAAGGTCACCGCGCGCGAGATTGCGGTGAGGGCAGGCGCTCCGCTGGTCCCCGGCTCGGACGGCCCGGTTGCCAACGCCGACGAGGTCCGTGCTTTCGCCGAGGAGCACGGCGTGCCGGTGGCGATCAAGGCGGCCTTCGGCGGAGGCGGCCGCGGGCTCAAAATCGCCCACCGGCTCGAAGACATCGACGACGCCTTCGACTCCGCCGTCCGCGAGGCCACCGTCGCGTTCGGCCGCGGCGAGTGCTTCGTCGAGCGGTTCCTGGAGAAACCCCGCCACGTCGAGGCGCAGGTGCTGGCGGATACGCACGGGAACGTAGTGGTTGTCGGCACCCGCGATTGTTCGCTGCAGCGGCGCAACCAGAAGCTTGTGGAGGAAGCACCGGCGCCGTTCCTCACCGATGACCAGCGCAGCCGCATTCACGAATCCGCCCGCGCCATCTGCCGCGAAGCCGGGTACACCGGTGCAGGAACAGTCGAGTACCTGGTGGCGCCCGACGGCGTGATCTCCTTCCTCGAGGTCAATACCCGCCTGCAGGTGGAGCACCCGGTGACCGAGGAGACCTCCGGGATTGACCTCGTGCGCGAGCAGTTCCGCATCGCCGCCGGCCTGCCCGTGTCCATCACCGAGGACCCTGTACCGCACGGCCACGCCATCGAATTCCGGCTCAACGCCGAAGACGCCGGCCGCGGGTTCCTGCCCTCCCCCGGGCCGGTCGACGTATTCGAGGCCCCCACCGGCGCCGGGATCCGCGTAGACACCGGCGTCCGTTCCGGTTCCAGCGTTCCGGCCGAATACGACTCCCTCATGGCCAAGCTGATCGTCCACGGCGCGGACCGCGCGCAAGCCCTGCGCCGTGCGCGGACCGCCCTGGACGAGCTCCGGATCGAAGGGCTCCCCACGGTGGTCCCGTTCCACCGTGCGGTTGTCCGCGATCCGGACTTCACCCAGACCGACCGCCTCGGCGTCTACACCACGTGGATCGAGTCCGAGTTCACCGGGCGCCTCGCTGCCTCGCTCGACAGTGGGCTCACCGGCCCCGTTGCCCGCCGGGAGACGCTCACGGTGGAGCTCGACGGTAAGGCCGTTCAACTAGGCCTGCCGGCGCAGGTGTTCGCTGCGCTGATGAGCGGCGGAAGCACCGCCGTCGTTCCTCCTTCCGGTGTGGAGGAGAAGACAGCGGACGACGGCGCCATCACCGCCCCGATGGGCGGCAACCTCGTGAAATGGCTGGCCGACGACGGCGCCCAGGTGAGCGCGGACCAGCCCGTCGTGGTGGTGGAGGCAATGAAGATGGAGACCGTGGTCTCTGCATCGTCCGCCGGCACTTTCCGGCGTGGCGGGCAGGAGCCGGGTGCCGCCGTCGTACGTGGTGAGGTGTTGGGTACGGTTGAGTAGCCATGAATACTGCAACGGATACGACAACCGCAGCTGAGCACGCCCATACGACGGCGTGGATTGCCTCAACACTGCGCGCACGGATTGCGGCGGGGCAATTGACGCCGGGGTCGAAGTTGTCGGAGCAGGCGCTGTCGGAGTCGCTGGGGGTTTCGCGGAATACGTTGCGGCAGGCGTTCGCAACACTCGCCGGTGAGTCGATCGTGACGCGCATTCCCAACCGGGGCGTTTTCGTGGCAGCGCCCGGTGCAGAGGAAGTGCGCGAAATCTACCGGGTCCGGCGGACTATTGAACCTTCGGCCGTGCTCTGGGGCCGGCCCACTCCTGCACAGCTCGATGCGATGGACGCCATCATCCGGAAGGCCAAAGCTGCACGTGATGCCGGCTCCGTTCGCGACATGGCCAACGCGAACCAGGCGTTCCACGAGGCTGTCGTCAGCCTGACCGGCAGCGAATTGCTGCGGGAACTGATGGACAAGGTCCTGGCGGAGATGCGGCTGGTGTTCCATGCCATGTCCGCGGCGCCCGATTTTCACACGCACTACGTGGACCGCAATGCGGCGCTCGTGGAGCAGCTACGCGCGGGCGAGAACGAGCGTGCAGCCGCTGACCTGCGGGCCTACCTCGACGCCGCCGAGTCCGAGCTGCTGGGGCACCTCGAGGGCGAGGCCCCTAACCGGTGATCACCATAACGGGGCACTGCGGATCCAGCAGAAGCTTGTGAGTGACGGACCCCAACTGGATTCCGGACCTCGCCCCACGGCCGTGCCGCCCGATGACAAGGAGGGAGGCGCCTGAGGCGCGGTACTTCAGCGCTTCGTCTGGAGCACGCTCCAGATCGGTCAACCGGGAGATCCGCACCTCCGGGTAACTGGCGCGCAGGGCATCGAGCATGTCCGCGAGTTCCTGGGAAGCAGCATCACCGGTTGGACCGTCGTCGGCGGTTTCCGTGCCTTTCGATGAAGTGACGACCGTCAGCGCGTGACCAGAACGGTCTGCTTCAACGACGGCCACGCGAAGCGCTGCATGGGACTCGGGCGAGCCATCGACGCCCACAACTACTCCCCCGCTGCCGCCGTCAAGAGCCTGCGCATCACGGGGAAGGACCACGACGGGACATGCACTTCCCAGCGCAACCTGATGGCCGACCGATCCCAGGTACTCCCCGGTCCGTCGGTCTACCCGGTCAGCCCCTACGACCACCAGTGCCGCGTTCTCCGCGATACCCAGCAATGCGTCGACGATTTCACCGCAGTGAACGGTTGAGGCGAACCGAACATCCGGGTACTCCAGCTCCGCGCGTGCTTCCTCGTCATCCATCAACTGCCGCGCCGCGTCCACCAGGCTGCGGTAGGGTGTCCCTCCCGCAGCCACCGGCAGGACGAGTGACGGGTCAGGAATCGCATGCACCAGGGTGACGGATTGACCGGTGCGCCGGGCGCGCTCGGCTGACCACCGTAGAATAGCCGGCCCCCTTTCCCCGTCCCGGAATGCGACGACGATGCGGCGCGACGGAGAGTGAGCGGATCCCACAGCACCACTCACCGTCCGGGTTCCTGCTGTTCGGGCACGATGACTGCGCGGCCGCGGATAGTGCCGGCCCGCAGCCGTTCATATGCGACGGGCGCATCGGAAAGGCTGAAAGTCTCAACCTCCACGGAGATCTTTCCTGCCCGCGCCAGCTGCACCACTTCCATCAGTTCGGACCGCGATCCCCAGTAGGGAGCCCGTGCAGCGGCATCCCACGGCGTGGAAAAGAATCCGACATCCACCGTTCCGACGCCGACGCCGACAATTGCAATTTCACCGCCGACACTCACCACTTGTGATGCAAAGGCCGTTGTCGCTGGTGCTCCCACAAAGTCGAAGACCGCCGTTGCGCCCCGGCCGCCGGTCAGAGCCCGGATCTGCCTCTCCGCATCCTCACCCGGCACAAACGCGTGGTCAGCGCCGACTTCGAGGGCGAGATCCAGCTTCGGCTCTGACTGGTCAAGGGCAATGATGGTGCTCGCCGTCAGCGTGCGCAGAATTTGGATGGCTACATGGCCCAGTCCGCCGACACCGATGACCACAGCGGTCGACCCGGGGACCAGGGTCGGCAGGGACTGCTTGATGGCGTGGTACGGGGTCAATCCTGCGTCGGTCAGGGACACACTGGCAACAGGGTCCAGATCTCCCAGCGGCACAAGATGACGAGGATCGTCAATAAGCAGATACTCCGCCATCGCCCCCGGCGCACCCAGACCGGGAGGCCTGATTTCGAGCTCTGCCGCTACCTCACAGTAATTCTCCTTGCCCTGCGCGCAGGTGTAGCAGCGTCCGCACCCCCACGGCCCGTAGACCAGCATCGGCTCGCCGACGGTAAGGCCTTTCACCCCGTCGCCCCAGGATTCAACGACACCGGCTCCCTCGTGACCCAGCGTAAGAGGCAGCCCATAGATGTACTGATCCTCGGGCAGGTCCATGATGAACTGGTCCGAATGGCACACGCCCGCGGCTGTGACGCGCAGAAGCACCTGCCCAGGCCCGGGCACCGGCGTCTCGACCTCGACAACCTCCGGAGGGGTGCCGACAGCACGGTACTGGAGCGCCCTCACGAGTACTCCTCCACAAGCCGGGGTGGGTCGGGGTCTCCCATGACATACCTCCTGGGTCAGCGCGTCGATTGCAGCGGTTGACCCCAGTGTGCCCTCTTCGGGCGCCCCGCGGTAGAGCCCTGTGCCCGTTCCATAAAATAGGGTGACCAGATGGATCGCTGCACAGCGACGAATGAACCAAGACCGGGCGGTGACCTGTGATGAAGACAATAAAGGCCAGAAAGTGGAGCGACCTGACGCCCGCGCAGCAACGAGCGGTTCTGACCGCTGCGTCGGTGCAGTTGTCGCTCGCGGCTACCGCGTGGGTTGACCTAGCCAGGCGGCCCGAGAGCCAGGTCAACGGACGTAAGAGCCTGTGGGCGGTAGGGATTGGCCTCAATGTCCTGGGACCAATCCTGTACTTCAGCCGGGGAATCCGCCGCTGAAGCGCGCCACCCCCTGGAACTTTTGCGCAGGTCCAGTGGCTTCGATGGGGTCGGAAGCCACTAGACCTGCGCAAAAGTTCCCTGAACTCGGGGCTTACGGCACCAGGTAGTCGCTGTCCCTCGCGTCGGTGATCAGCATATGCCCGGGTGCGTGGCCGATGGCCAGCGGCGGACGGGACTGCATCACTGCCGCCTGCGGGGTCACGCCGCACGCCCAGAACACCGGCAGGTGTCCGTCGGGGATCTGGACAGCCTCACCGAAGTCGGGGGCGCCAAGGTCAGCAATGCCAAGCTCCTCCGGATTGCCCACGTGCACCGGCGCACCGTGAACAGCCGGGTAGCGGGACGTGATCCGGACGGCGTCGGCCACTTGTGCCGCCGGGACAGGGCGCATCGATACCACCAACGGACCGGACATGGCGCCGGCGGGAGCGCACTCACGGTTTGTCCGATACATCGGCACGTTGACGCCCTGGTCGATGTGCGCAATCCGGACGCCGCCGTCCTGCAGCGCAGCTTCGAAAGTGAAGCTACAGCCGATCAGGAACGTAACGAGGTCCTCGCGCCAGTAACGCCCGATGTCGGTTGGCTCGTCGACCTTTTCGCCGTTCCGGTACACCGTGTACTTCGGGACGTCGGTGCGGATGTCCCCGCCCGCCAGCAGCGGCCCCGCGGTCTGCCCCGGCTCGAGCACGCCCAGAATGGGGCAGGACTTCGGGTTGCGCTGGGCAAAGAGGAGCAGGTCGAAGGCCTGCTCACGCGGGATGGCCAGCACGTTGGCCTGGGCGTAGCCGCGGGACCAGCCCGACGTCGGCACCACCAGTCCGTTGCGAAAGGCCTCCCGCGCTTCGGCCGGCGTGGCGGCAGCGCGGTCTTCCGGGCTCCAGCTGATCATGCGGACCACAGCTGCGCGAGCCCCATGATCGAGGTCCAGCCGAGGAAGAGCGTGAGCAGCCAGGTCACCACACCGACGATCAGCAGCCACTTCGGATAGTTGTAGCCGTTCATGAGGTCGCGACGGCGCCAGGCTACCCACAGGAGCACACCGAACCCGACCGGCAGGATCAGACCGTTGAACGCTCCTGCGAAGATCAGCAGCTGCTGAGGCGCTTGGCCGAGGAAGAGATACACCGTGCCGCAGACCACAATGAAGGCAACGGTGATGAGGTTCCGCTTGCGTTCGGGGGTCTTCGAGGAGGTGATGAAGGAAACCGAGGTGAACGAGGCGCCGATCACGGAGGTGATGGCAGCGGCCCAGAGGACGATGCCGAACACCCGCATTCCGATCTCACCGGCCGCGGCGCCGAAAGCTTCGGCCGCCATGTTGTTGCTGCTCAGGACGGTGCCGCCGGCAACCACTCCAAGGATCGCCAGGAACAGCAGTACCCGCATGACGCCGGTGACAATGATGCCGATCACCGAGCTGCGCGTGATCTGCTGGACGTGTTCAATCCCGGTGGCGCCGGAGTCGAGCATGCGGTGTGCGCCGGCGTACGTGATGTAGCCGCCGACAGTGCCGCCGACCAGCGTGGTGATGATGAGGAAGTCGACCTCCTCGGGCAGGAACGTATTTTTCAGCGCGTCACCCAGCGGTGGAGCCGCAACGATGGCCACGTAGATCATCAGCAGGATCATGATGGCGCCGAGAAGAACCACAATGCGGTCCAACGCCATACCGGCCCGCTTGCTGACGAAGATCAAAATGGCGATGACGGCGGAAATGGCGCCGCCGATCTTCGGGTCAACGCCGAGCATCGCGTTGGCGCCAAGGCCCGTTCCCGCGATGTTGCCGATGTTGAAGACCACACCACCGAGGAAGACCAGGCCCGCAAGGAACCAGCCGACGCCGGGAACCACCCGGTTGCCGAGCTCCTGCGCCCGCAGCCCGGAAACTCCGATGACCCGCCAGACGTTCATTTGCACTGCAATGTCGATGAGGATGGACGCCAGGATGGCGAAGGCGAACGCCGCGCCGAGCTGTGCGGTGAAGACCGTTGTCTGGGTGATGAAGCCGGGGCCGATGGCGCTGGTCGCCATCAGGAACATCGCGCCCAGCAGTGCTGAGCGCCGAGCTGAGGAGCTCAGATTGAGTTTGGTGCTGCCTTCTGCCATGGGATCCGTCCGTAACGTCGGGGTGACTAGCGTCACAATTATCGTCCCGAGGAACGATACAGGTTGTTGAACAATATTGGCAAGAGATTGTTCAACAACTTCTCATCATTGCTTCCGGTCCAGCCCAGCCGGCTCGCAACTCACCCGTCGAACTGGAGCAAAGAGTCGGCGGTCCGCCCGCTCATCCCCACGAGCATGGTCCGGTTGCGGGCACCGGTCTTGCGGAGAATAGAGCCGACGTGCTTCTCCACTGTCTTCACCGAGATCTGAAGTTCACGCGCGATCTGCTTGTCCGCCATTCCACGGATCACCATCGCGCAGACCTCCCGTTCGCGGGTGGTCAGATTGTCCGTCTCCTTCTCCCCGGACGAGTCCAGCAGACGATCAAACACGTCCCCTTCCAGCAACGCCTGCCCCTGCCCAGCCGCCACAATGGTCCGGGCAATAGATTCGCCGCCGGCACGGCGGTTGATGAATCCGCGCACGCCCACCTGCTTCGCCGAGCGCACCTGATCGACGGTCGGGTTATCGGTCAGCACCACGACGACGGCGTCAGGACCCAGTTCCCTCATCCTGCCGACCAGCGCGGTGTTCGCGTGCACCATGTCCAGGTCCATCAGCACGACATCGGGATGGAGCAGTTCATACGCTTCCAGCAGCTGGTCCGCCGAGTGGACCTCGGCTCCGACCTGGATGGCAGGCTCAGCGATGCCGAGCAGCCTCACCAGCCCGGCGCTCACTACGGGGGCGTCGTGGGCAATGAGGATCCGCCACCGCGGCTCCTGCACTGCCCGACGGCCAGGAGCGGCATGCGGCAGGACCGCCTTGACCGTTGTTCCCCATCCCGGAACGCTGTCGATCTGCAGGGTTCCGCCGAGATGGATGGCCCGCGATGTCATGCCGTGCAGGCCAAGGCAACTGGTGGGCAGCGCCGAGTGGTCACCGTGCGCAGCGTCCGGGTCAAATCCCCGCCCGTTGTCTTCAATCACCACGGCCAGGGAACCGCCGTCGTATATCAGCCCGACGCGCACACTCGCAGCACGCGAGTGGAGGACGACATTATTCAGGGCTTCCTGCACGATCTTGAACGCCTGATGCTCAACCTCTGGGGCAAGCGGCAGCTGGTCCCCGATGATGGTCAACCGAGTGGCTGCACCGGACATCGCTTCCGCCCACACCAGTTCCCCGCGGATGGCCTCCTCCAACGATTTACCAGCCAACGACGCCGGTCCCAGCCCCAGTGCCGTCCGGCGCGTTTCAGCCAGCGCATCGTGGGCGACGGTTTTCGCCGTGCTGATATGGGCGGAGGCTTTCCGGATGTCAGTGCCCGAGCCTTCGCTCACCCCGGCCAGGGCCTTGTCCGCATCATCAAGGCTGAGCAACAGTGCTGCGAGTGATCGGCCGAGGGTTTCATGCACGTCCCGCACCGCGCGTTCACGTTCTGCTGCTACAGCGGCCTCGCGTTCCCGGGTGGCCGCCTGGGCATGGAGATCGTAGTTCCCTAAGGCAATGGCGGCGTGACCCGCGAACAGTTCCGCCAGGCGGGCCTCATCCCGTGTGAAGGTGCGGCTGCTGTCGGGACTGAAAAGGATGAACGCGCCGACGATCTGCTCATCCCACTGCAGCGGGACACCGATCACCGCACAGTTCCACCGTGGATCATTGGCAGCGATGTGGCCGCGCTCAATTTCAGAATACGCTCCCAGCACCACAGTTGAGCGGCTGCCGACCACCCTGCCGGTAAGCCCCTCCGAAAGCGAGAAGGTCTGCCCTTCCTGACAGCCGACGCCGATGTCCACCTTCTTGGTGTACGTACCTTTGGCCTCGTCGACGAGCGCGATGGAGCCGGACTCGCAGTGGAGAAGGGAGGTGGCATGGACGAGGATCCGCTGGAGGAGCGTCTGGATCTCGAACCGTCCGGCGAGGTCCCTGGCGATCCCGATCATGGGATCAAGTTCCTCGGGAAAACCGGTCATTCGGTGCGATCCGCCGTACAGCGTAACGGGGTTCTGCGCGACTAGGTCCATGACGTCCTCTCTGACGCTCGGTTCTCACGTAACGGGTGGCACCCTGCGGGTATTCCCTCATGGCAACGTTCGGGTTAATCCTCATTTTGCCGGAACGGCGCAAGTGGTTGGGTTGAAGGGTGGAGCGGACTCGTTCTGCACCTCATCAAACGCCATCGAGGAGACACACACGATGATGTGGAACGCTCAATGAGCCGCATCGGCATCCTGACCAGTGGCGGAGACTGCCCCGGACTCAACGCGGTGATCCGCGCCTGCGTGCTGCGTGGCAGCCGGGATCACGGACAGGAGTTCGTGGGCATCCTGGACGGGTGGCGGGGATTGGTGGATGCCGATTTCATCGATCTCGACTGGATGAGCGTGCGTGGGCTGGCCAAGCTGGGCGGCACCATCCTCGGGACCTCACGGACAAGCCCGTTCGGCGAGCGCGGTGAGGACGGCGGAGCTGCCCATATCAAGGCGAACCTGCGCTCGGCGGGCGTCGACGCGCTCATTGTGATCGGCGGCGAGGGCACGCTGGCCGCCGCCCAGATCCTTAGCCGGCACGGGGTCCGGATTGTCGGGGTGCCGAAGACCATCGACAATGACCTGTCCGCTACCGACTACTCGTTCGGCTTTCACACGGCGGTCGAGATTGCCACCGAGGCCATCGACCGGCTGAAGACGACGGGGGAATCGCACCACCGCTGCATGATCGCCGAGGTCATGGGCCGGCATGCCGGGTGGATTGCGTTGCATGCGGGTATCGCCACCAGCGCCCACGCAATCCTGATCCCTGAACAGGAAGCCACGCTCGACCAGATCTGTGCCTGGGTGCGTACGCCGTTCGAGCGCGGCCGCACTCCCCTGGTGGTGGTCGCCGAGGGATTCGTCTCCGCGGAGATGACCCAGCCGCATTCGGAGCGTGGGCTGGATGCTTTCAACCGGCCGCGGTTGGGCGGCATCGGCGAACGGCTTGCTCCGATTATCGAGGAACGGACCGGTATCGAAACGCGGTCCACCACCCTCGGGCACATCCAGCGCGGCGGGGCTCCGAGCGGAGCTGACCGGGTCCTTGCCACCCGCCTTGGCCGGGCCGCTGTGGACGCCGCCCAGAACGGGGAATGGGGCACCATGGTCGCCAGCCGGGGAACAGAGATTGTGCGGGTGAGCCTGGAAGAGTCAGTCGGGCGCCTCAAGACGGTTCCGCAGGAGCGCTACGACGAAGCGTCATTCCTTTTCGGCTGATCAGCAGCACGGAGGGGAAGCAGCGGGGCGGGAACCGGCACCAAAACAGAAACACAGCAGAGCCCGTCCGGTGGGGCTTGGACGGGCCCTGCTGTGGCTTTCAGCTGGTCAGAACACGCGGATGGGGATCTCCGCGGGGTCGTTCAGGAGCCCTTCGATTTCGTCGTCGAGCTTGACCAGGGTGATGGAGGCACCGGCCATGTCCAGGGAGGTGCAGTATTCACCGACGTAGCTGCGGCCCACCGTGATGCCCTGCTCAGCGAGCCGTTTGTGGGCCTGGCCGTAGAGCAGGTAGAGCTCGCTGATGGGCGTGCCGCCGAGGCCGTTGACCATGAGGGCAACGCGGTCGCCGTCTCCGAACGGAAGATCCTTGACCACGGGGGTGAGTAGTTCATCGACGATCTCGTTGGCAGGCATCATCTTGGCCCGACGGCGTCCCGGCTCGCCGTGGATGCCCACGCCCATCTCGATCTCATCCTCGCCGAGCTCAAAGAGCGGACTGCCCTTGGCGGGAGGTGTGCAGGCAGTGAGCGCCACACCCATGGTCCGGGTGACGGAGTTGACCTTTTCACCGATGCGGATGACCTCGTCGAGATCCGCTCCGCGCTCGGCAGCAGCGGCGACGGCCTTGATGACGAAGAAGTTGCCGGCCACGCCGCGACGGCCGATCGTATAGGTGGAGTCCTCCACCGATACGTCGTCGTTGATGAACAGGGTCTTGACGTTGATGCCTTCGGCGGAGGACATTTCCTGGGCCATTTCGAAGACCATCTTGTCACCGGTGTAGTTGTTGACGAGCAGCAGGACGCCCTTGGGTGAGGCGAGCATCTTGGTGGTCTCATACACGTAATCGAACGGGGGTGCGGCGAAGACGTCGCCCGGGCACGCGGCGTCGAGCATTCCCTTTCCGACGATCATCACGTGCGCCGGTTCGTGGCCGGAGCCGGAGCCCTGGACAATCGAGACCTTGTTCTCGTCCGGGCCGTCGGCGCGCATGATGAGGTTGTACTCGGGCACATACTTCAGGGTGTCCGGGTTGGCCAGTGCAAGGCCTTCGAGCATCTCTGGAACAAACTGCTGCGGATCATTGACGAACTTCTTCATGGGGGCTCCACATCGTTGTGCTGGTTGGGGAAAAGGGGTGTGACGAAAGAAATCAGCGGTTCGACCACTCGGAGACAATGCGCTCGATGATGATGGCAACCGCCACTGCACCGGCATCCGGTGAACCGATGCTGCGCTCGCCGCTGTAGCTGGCACGGCCGCGCCTGGCCTCGAGCTTGCTCGTGGCGTCGGCGCATTCGCGGGCGGTCTTCGCAAAGGCAGCGCGCGCCTCCGCGGCCCCTGCACCGGACTGGATCTGCCGCTCGAGTTCATCGGTGGCCGGCACCAGTGCGTCGAGCAGCGTCTTGTCGCCCAGGTCGGCATTACCACGTGCCTTGATCCCATCGGTCGCTGCCCGGAGCATTGCCAGGGCTGCAGTGCCGTCAATGGTGTCGAGGCTCTTGGCTGTCATTGATGCGCGCAGGAACGCCGTGCCCCAGAGCGGCCCGGAGGTTCCGCCGATCCGGCTGGAGATGGCGACAGCCACCTGTTGCAGGAAGGTGGCGACGTCGTCGCGCTTGAGGTTGTCCCAGTCAGCAAGGACCTTCTCGAAGCCGCGCGCCAGCGAGTAGCCGAGGTCGCCGTCGCCGACGACAGCGTCAAGGTCACCGAACTCCTTTTCCTGGTCCACTGCCGTCTGGGCAAGAGTACGGACAACGTATTCGACGTCCGCGAGATCTGTGGCGGTCATGATTTCTCCGTAGGGGTCGAAGCGGTGGTGGAGGGTGCTGACGGTGCCGGGCGGTCGAGGATGTCCTGCAGGACGGCCAGCGAGACGGCATCCGGTACGTCAAGGCCGAGCGGGTTCTGCAACACCGCGGTGGGTTCGCCGTTATCCGGATCGCCGAGGGAGGAGACAACCAGCGAAGCGCCGCTGAAATCCTCCTCTTTTGTATAGCCGCTGACCGTGACGACGGTCCGCAGCCCTGCCGCCAGCGCGGCCAGCATTCCGTTGCGGCTGTCCTCGATGACGACGGCGTCATCCGGTTGCAGGCCCAGGTCACCGAGCGCTACCAGATAAATGTCCGGCGCCGGCTTCTTGTGCGGCACGATGTCACCTGCAAACACGGAGAAGTGGGCGGCGAGTTCCGGACCGACCGCATGGCCGAGTACGGCGCGCACGGCAGGTTCGGCAGAGGTGGATGCCACCGCAAGGGTCCAGCCGGCGTCGTGCGCTTCAGCGACGATGCGCCCAATTCCGGGCCGTCCCGGCATCGCGCCGCTTTCAACCAGTCCCTTGTAGATGTCGGTCTTGCGCTTGTGCCAGTCGCGGATCGCCTGGTCCACAGCGGCGTCGTTAGTCAGTCCGAGCGAAGCGGCCAGCTCCTCGGTCAGGATGCTCCGCATCCGCTCCTTGCCGCCGCCGATCTTCACCTTTTGCGCGTACTCCTCCGAGGTCCACTGCACCGGAACGTTGAAGTCGGTGAAGGTCTGGTTGAAGGCAGGCAGGTGACCGTGCTGCTCAGTGTCGGCCAGGACGCCGTCGCAATCAAAGATGAGCGCCGGCATCCTAATGTCCGGCCTTTCCTGCGCTGCCGAACTGGTCCGCGAGCTGTGTCACCATGGCCACGACGTCACCGCGTGTGTGCTTGAACAGTGACGGCGGATCCCACTTGTTGTTCTGCTCAGCCTGCTTCAGGAAGGACAACGAGGACTGCATGTACGTTTCCTTGAGCGCCGTCGAGATGTTCACCTTGGCGCAGCCGCGGGCAATGAGGTCGGCGAACTGTTCCGGGCTCAGTCCGCTTCCGCCGTGGAGCGCAATGGGAATGTTCCGGGCCTCGACGATCTGGGTGACCCGCTCGACGTCGAGCACCGGAGCTGCCTTGTAGGAGCCGTGTGCGTTGCCGATCGAGGGAGCAAACACGTCAATGCCGGTGGCGTCGATGAACGCGAGCGCGGTCTCCAGGCTCTGCTGCTGCGACACTTCATCGGAGCCGTGATCGTCCTCGACGCCGGTGATGGACTCGATCTCCCCCTCGACCTGCGCGCCGTAGCTGCGGGCTTCGGCGACCACGTCGATGGTCTGGCGCTGGTTCTCCTCGACCGGCAGCTCGGAGGCGTCGAAGAGCACCGAGTTCCAGCCGGCTTTCAGGCACTCCGTCACGACCTCCCGGTCCGGGCAGTGGTCCAGGTGAAGGGTCACCGGTACCTCGATGCCGCGGGTCAGTGACTGCCACATGTCGAACAGCACCCGCGACCCGATACTGCGCACGGTTTTGACCGAGGTCTGCAGGATGACCGGCGAGCGGGCTTCAACCGCGCCTGCCAGTACAGCCTCCATGGTCAGGTCATTGAAAATGTTGATCGCAGGAACGCCGTAGCGGGACTCAAACGCCGGATCAACGATGTCTTTCAGGGGAACAACGCCCACAACACATACCTCCTGAGTAGGGTTCAAACTCCACAGTAGGGGTGCGTACCGCACACCGGAATGGGGGGTTACCCACCCCTCGCCTTGCGGGTAATCACCACCTCGTCAGGACCGCCCAGGGCGTGCTTAGGTTGCTCAATCACCCCCCCCTACCGACAGGAAACACCATGGCAACTGGAAGCGTGCTTGAGACAGTCACCGCCGAGGAAGCGCGCCGCGTCATTGATGCCGCTGCCGCCAAGGCAACGGAAATCGGGCAGCCGATGGACATTGCCGTCGTCGACGCCGGCGGCAACCTGAAAGCCCATGTCCGCATGGACGGCGCCAACATCGGCAGCATCACCATTGCCATCAACAAGGCCTACACGGCAATCGCCTTCCAGTGCGAGACCGGTGACCTGCAGGGACTCACCCGGCCGGACGGCCCGATCTACGGATTGAATGACGCCCACGGCGGCCGGCTGGTGGTGTTCCCCGGCGGCATTCCCCTGGTACGCAACGGTGACATTGTGGGCGCCGTCGGTGTCTCAACCGGAACCATCGAGCAGGACCAGGAGGTTGCGGAGGCCGGGGTCGCTGCGTTCTGAGCGGGGCTCAGGCCTGTGCTGCCTGTGCGTCTTCTGACTGCGTGATAGCCCAGGCCGCGTTGATGAGGCCGATATGGGACAGACCCTGCGGGAAGTTCCCGATCAGGGCGCCGCTCTTGATGTCGATCTCCTCCGAAAGGAGGCCGAGGTCATTTGCGTATCCGGTCACTTCGTCGAAGATTCTTCTGGCGCGTTCCGGTTGGCCTGCCATCGCCCAGCCGCTGGCCAACCAATAGGAACAGATGATGAAGGCACCTTCATCATCGGAGCCCGTCCATCGCTGGATCAGGTTCCCGGTGGCGAGTTCGCGCTCCATCGCCTCCAGTGTTGCCAGTATTCGGCTGTCCTCAGGCGGGAGGAACGCCATGATCGGCATCAGGAGCACACCGGCGTCGAGATGGTCGGAGCCGAAGGCGCCCGTAAACGCGTTGACCGTGCTGTCCCACCCCTGATCGAGGATAGCGGCGTGGATCCTGTCCCGTTCACGCTCCCACTCCGGCATCTTCTGGGCGGCGCCGAGACGGTCGGCCAGTTTCAGCGCGCGGTCCAACGCCACCCAGCACATCAGTTTCGAGGTGACGTAGTCCCGTGTGCCTTCACGACCTTCCCAGATTCCCGAATCGTTCTCCCGCCAGGTCTGGGCAGCCCTGTCCGCAACGGCGATCAGGAACTCCCGGGTCTCGGAAGGGAATTCGCCGAGCTGGTCCCGCAGGATCCAGGCACACTCGAAGACCTCACCGAGGACGTCAAGCTGCTTCTGGTCCCAGGCGTCATTGCCGACACGGACCGGCCGGGATCCGGCATAACCGGCCAGGTGGTCCAGTTCGCGCTCGGTGAGGTCATGCTCGCCGCCCACGCCGAACATGATGCTCAGGTGCCCGCCGCGTAGCACTCCGGCAGAAGTGGTGATCCAGTCGAAGAAATCCTGCGCCTCGTCCGGACACGCTGCCACCCACAGCGCCTTGAGCGTGAGGCTGCCGTCACGCAGCCAACCGTAGCGGTAGTCCCAGTTGGCGGTACTGCCCGGCTCTTCCGGCAGGGAGGTGGTGGGTGCCGCGACGACCGCGCCGGTCGGACTATAGGTAAGTGCCTGGAGCACCAGCGCGCTGCGGTGCACCTGCTCGCGGTAGGCACCCCGGTAGCTCTGGTGCATGTCGCTCCAGGACCGCCACGCTGCAATGGTGTTGTCCAGCTCAGCGGCGCCGTCGGCGGCCGGTTGCGCGGCTGCCGTGACGCCGTGGTGACGGAGCGCGAAAACGGCGGCGTCCCCTTCCTCGAGCCGGTAGGTGCCGCCGAGTGATCCGTCGACGGCAGTGAGGTTTAGGCCGGCGGTCAGCGTCAGGCGGTCGGCCCCGCCGCGGATCCCCCACCCGGTGGCGGTTTGCGTGAAATGAGGAGTGATCAGTCCGTATTCCGGACGGGGAGCAAGGTCCACCGCCAGTTCAACGGTTCCCCGGGTCACCTCGACCCGACGAAGCAGCATGTGCGGGGAGTTGTGCCCAATCTCGTGGCCCTGCTCCCCTAGCCCCAGGGCCAGCGCGTCCGTTAGCAGGACCGTCCCGTTGTCGCAGTCGAACTCGGTCTCGAGGACCATGGTCCCGGGAAGGTAGCGGCGGGTGGCTGTGTAAGTGCCTGTCGGGCGGATAGTCCAATGTCCGGCGTCGGGATCCAGCAGGCGCCCAAACACGCTGGGGGCATCGAAGCGCGGAGGGCACCACCAGTCAACGGAGCCGTCCCGGGAGGAAAGGGCGGATCCCTGGCAGTCGCCCAGCAGCCCATAGTCGGCTATCGCGGCTGACTTGTGATCCGGCGTGTTGTCCGGCCTGCGCACAGAAAGTCTCCCTCGATCGTGTTTCACCGTAACCCTACCCATGGCCGGAATGTGGCCGCCCGCCGCGGTAAGGCGGGGGCACTAGGGGCGCGGCCACTGTGGGCCGTTTGAGCCTGCCTCGTATTCATCCAGCGGAACCTCTCCACCGGCCCACGCCTCGCGCACCGAATCGACGATCCGCCATCCTTCTTCAGCGGCGGCACCGTCCAGGGCGAGCATCGCGTCCGCATCGAGCATTCCGCGCAGGACTTCGCCATAGGGATTCAGCTCTCCGGGCCCCACGTCTGCCGACAGGTGCGTCCGCTGGAGTTCAAGGGGGTGCCCTGATCCGTTCACGTTGATTCCCAGATCCACGCCGCCGTCCGCGAGGTTCAGGCGCAGTACGTTGGGCCGGTTCTGTCCGTTCAGCCGCCCAGGCAGGTGCGGTACGTCCCGGAAGGTCACGATCACTTCCTGGCGCGGCTGCCCGATCGCCTTGCCGGAACGGAGGGTGAAGGGAACTCCCGCCCAGCGCCGGTTCGCCGCCTCGACATCGAGCTCGGCGAGGGTTTCGGTGTTGCGCCCGGGATCCACACCGTCTTCGCCGGCGTAGGCCGGCAGCTCCCTTTCCCCAACGGTGCCCGCCGTATAGCGGGCACGCCTGCTTGCCGTCCGCGGGTCATTCCGCCACAGGTGAATCGAGCGGAGCGCCTGGACTTTGGCGGCGTGAAAATCCGCAGCGTCAAGCTCGGCCGGCGGCTCCATGACAATCAGCGCCATGATCTGCAGCAGATGGCTCTGGAGCATGTCCACCATGGCTCCGGCCTTGTCGTAGTAGCCGCCGCGGCCTTCGAGCCCGAGTTGCTCGTCATACACGATCTCCACCCGCGCAATATGGTCCCGGTTCCAGAGTGGCTCAAATACCCGGTTGGCAAGGCGCAACCCGAGGATGTTGAGGACTGTTGACTCGCCCATAAAGTGGTCCACCCGGAAGACCTGCGACTCCGGAACCACACCGGCGACCAGTTCATTCAGCTCGGTTGCACTCCTGCGGTCGTTGCCGAAGGGTTTTTCGAGCGCCAGCACGGTGCCCTCCGGCAGCTGTGCATCCTGTAGGGCCTTCACTGCAGTGGCCGTTACGCCCGGCGGCAGTGCGAAGTAGATGATCGGCTTGCCGTGTGCTTCCCGGACGAGCCCGGCGAGTTCCTCGGGAGAGGAGTAATCCACGGCAAGGTAGCGCGACGTGGACAGGACATGGTCAACGGCAGCGCCATGGGCGTCCACGGTGGAGAAGGCCTCGCTCACCGTGCTGCGCCACTGGTCATCGCTCCACTGCTTCCGCCCCGAACCCAGTACCAGAATCCGCCGATCGGGTTCCTCCGTGAGCAGCTTCCCCACCCCCGGCAGGAGCAGCCGGGCTGCCAGGTCTCCGGTTCCCCCGAGGATGATGAGCGTTGATTCCGAATCGGTCATGCCTGTTCCTCCAGGTTGGGGGCATCGTTGGATACTGACCCGTCCAGTCTGCACCCTCTCACTGACACGTTCCTGACGCGCGACTGACTGCCACCGGCTCCTACACTGAATCAATGACTGCAACCCTCGTGGCCAAGGCGCTTTCCGGCGGCCACGCCCACCGCACCCTGTTCGCCAACCTGGACCTCACCGTC
Organism: Arthrobacter parietis; assembly: GCF_039530425.1. NCBI lineage: Bacteria > Bacillati > Actinomycetota > Actinomycetes > Micrococcales > Micrococcaceae > Arthrobacter > Arthrobacter parietis. The sequence goes on from NZ_BAAAON010000003.1 coordinate 256,811, forward strand.
ACCGAAGGCGACGTCGTCGGAGTGGTGGGTGCCAACGGTGCCGGCAAGTCGACCCTGCTCCGTCTGCTCGCCGGCGTGGATGAGCCGCTCGCGGGCACCGTGATGGCCTCGCCCAAGGATGCTTTCGTCGGGTGGCTCCCGCAGGAACATGAGCGCACACCGGGTGAGACCGTGGAGCAGTACATTGCCCGCCGGACCGGCGCCACCGAAGCTACTGCCGCGATGGAAGCCGCAGCCGAAGAACTCGGTACCGCCGTCAAGGGCGCCGATGACCGCTACGCCGCGGCGCTGGAACACTGGCTCGCCTCAGGAGCAGCGGATCTGGAGGACCGGCTCCCGGCGGTTCTGGCCGACGTCGCACCCGGCGTCGCTCAGGATGCCCTCGTCACCGGACTTTCCGGCGGCCAGCTTGCCCGGGTTGCCCTGGCCGCGCTGCTGCTGAGCCGGTTCGACGTCGTCCTACTCGATGAGCCCACCAATGATCTGGACCTGGACGGGCTGGCCCGCCTTGAAGCGTTCATGCGTAACCTGCGCGGCGGCGCTGTCCTCGTCTCCCACGACCGCGAATTCCTCGCCCGCTGCGTCACCACCGTGGTGGAACTGGACCTGGCGCAGAACCAGGTGGCGGTGTACGACGGCGGTTACGACGCCTACCTTGAAGAACGCGCCGTCGCGAAACGGCACGCGCGCGAGGCGTACGAGGAATACGCCGACAAGAAGCAGGACCTCGTCTCACGCGCCCGCACCCAGCGCGAGTGGAGCTCGCAGGGCGTCCGGAATGCGATGAAGAAGAGCCCGGACAATGACAAGATCCGCCGCCGCGCCAGCACCGAGTCCTCAGAGAAGCAGGCACAAAAGGTCCGGCAGATGGAATCGCGGATCGCTCGGCTGGACGAGGTGCAGGAGCCGCGCAAGGAATGGCAGCTGCAGTTCAGCATCGGTTCGGCGCCGCGCTCCAGCTCAGTGGTGGCAACGCTGAACAGCGCCGTGGCGCGTCAGGGAGACTTCACCCTTGGTCCGGTGTCGGTGCAGCTCCACGCCGGCGAACGCATCGGCATCACCGGCCCCAACGGAGCGGGAAAGTCCACCCTGCTGCGTCTCCTGCTGGGTCATCAAGACCCCGACGACGGCGCAGCCTCACTGGGTGCCAACGTCGCCGTCGGCGAAATCGACCAGGCGCGCGGACAGCTTGCCGAGGACGAAACGCTTGCTGCAGCCTTCGAAGCGGCCGTACCGGAGTTGGCGCAGGCCGAGGTGCGCACCCTGCTCGCCAAGTTCGGCCTCAAGGCCGACCAGACCGGGGCACTCGTCGGCAACCTCTCCCCCGGCGAGCGCACCCGGGCCGGACTTGCGCTGCTGCAGGCCCGCGGGGTGAACCTGCTGGTGCTCGACGAACCCACTAACCATCTCGACCTACCGGCCATCGAGCAGCTCGAGGAAGCACTCGAGGACTACACGGGTGCGCTGCTGCTGGTCACCCATGACCGCCGGATGCTTGAGAACGTGCGGCTGGATGCCCGGTGGGAGGTCAGTGCAGGACAGGTCCGGGTGCTGTAGCCGAACTACGCCGGAACCTTGGGATCCTCCAGAGCCTCATCGCGTGCCTTGAACTTCGCCGCGACCTTCTTCACCACCAGGTAGGGAAGCCAGCAGAGCGGCTGGTAGGCGAGGGCGGCCAGGAGAAAGCTCGTGCTCAGCTCCAGCTCCACCCCTGGGCGGCTCGGGATCAGCACCACTATCGCGCTGACGAGCACGCCGCCCGAATAGATGAACATGTAGGGCCAGCGAAGGTAGCTGCGGAGAAAGTAGAAGAAGGCGAACCCGAAAGCGATAACGCAGATGAAGCTGACCAGTGGGTTGCCGGGATCGAGGTATCCCCACTCCGCGGCGAGCTGCTGGACGAACAGAGTAGCCATCAGCCAGACGAAAATCAGTCCCATCGAGATCCAGGTCCGCCCCGAGTGCCGGGCGCGCCTGTCCTTCAACTCGGGGTCCTTAGCCTCTTCCTCACGGCGGATCGCTTTGTCGAGTGCTATCCACTGGGCACCCAGTTCTTGTTCATCCGCCAGCCAGCCCTCCGAGAAGGTGTAGGGAATGAGGTCGGCCGCAGCGTTGAGATGCTTCAGCCGGTCAGCGTCAGTGAGGACCTGTGTGTCGTGCCGGAAGAGGAACCGGGGAGTGTAGTGAAGCGGAATGCCTGCGCCGGCGAAGTAGCTCAGCCACCGGTCAACACCCTCATCCTTGTGCGACGAGAAGGGCACGCTCAGCAATTCCTGGCGGCCGTCGTCGTCGTACCGGATATACAGGACCGGAGCGGTCTCGATGATAGGGGTCGCTGTGCGGGGTGTCGTTGTCCGGCGAACAATCGCGAAGGAAACCACCACGGAGGTCACGGCATCGAGCGGGATGGTGCGGCGGCGGGGCGCCTCACCGACTGCACTCTTCGCGCCGCCCTTCATGAACGGCGTGCGCCATTCCTCCGATTCAATGCGGTCGGTGAAGAGGGTGGCGCGCGGAAGGTGTGAGTAGTGCCAACGCAGCTTGCGGGAGTGCCCGAAAGCCTTGACCGCCATCCACGCTCCCCCCGCGACCACCGGCAGGAGAAGCAGGAGCCACAGGTTCCTATAGACGGCGAGCAACACCAGCGGCCCGACGGCGAACGCCACCCCGAGCAGCACACCCACGAACAGGACAATCACGCCGAAAGTGCGCCAGAAAAGGTCCGGTGGAGCAAGTCTGTGCGCGTGAACCAGGCCTGGCCGTGTCATGTATCTCATCCCCCTGAGCAATCAACGGGGCGATTCGCCCTTCAGCATCCTAGTTGCCTTCGGGAACGAAAGCAGAGTCGGGCTCCGAGACCTCTGGCACCGACGGGAAAACGGGAGTAGACAAGGGAGCATGGCGAAGAAAAAGGGAGTAGCGCCACGGTTGGCGGAAGCGCTGGGGATCATTCTGGGCACCGAGGAGATCCCGCTGAGGCTTCACGCGTGGGACGGTTCGGAGGCGGGTCCAGCGGGTGCGCCGGTGATCGAATTTCGATCAAGGCGGGCACTGCGGCGAATGCTGTGGTCGCCGAACCAGCTCGGCCTGAGCCGCGCCTATGTTGCCGGCGACATCGACGGCCCCGGCGACCTCTTCGAAAGCTTCTCTGCGCTCAGCTCCGTGGGTAAGTTCGCTGAGCTGAAGGCCTTCCGTCCGCCCACCCTGGGCGAGCGCCTGCGGCTGCTGAGGACCGCCGTCCGGGTTGGCGCGATCGGCCTGCCACCCGCGCCGCCGCCCGAGGAAATGAAGGTCGCCCGGTCGGGTCGGCTCCACTCGAGAAAGCGCGACGCGGCCGCAATCTCACACCACTACGACGTCGGCAACGACTTCTATGCGCTCGTCCTCGGTCCGTCGATGGTCTATTCCTGTGCGGTCTGGGACGACGGAAACACCGGCCTCGATGCGGCACAGGAAACGAAGCTGGACCTCGTCTGCCGCAAGCTGGGGCTCCGCGAAGGCATGCGGGTGCTCGATGTGGGCTGCGGCTGGGGCAGCTTCGCGCTGCACGCGGCGCAGAACTACGGAGTCGACGTCGTCGGCATCACCCTTTCGAAGGAGCAGGCAGCGCTGGCACAGAAGCGGGCGGCCGACGTCGGGCTTTCCGACCGGATTGAGATCCGGGTTCAGGACTACCGCGATATCGACGACGGCCCGTTCGACGCGATCAGTTCCATCGGCATGGCCGAGCACGTTGGGCGGGAACAGATCGGGTACTACGCGTCCAAGCTGCACGGCCTGCTGCGGCCCGGCGGGCGGCTGCTCAACCACGCGATCTCGTGGAACGCCGGCGAGATGCCGCCGGATCCTGACTCCTTCATCCCCCGCTATGTGTTTCCGGACGGCGAGATGCTGAGCCTCACCGTGATGCTGGGTGCGCTGGAATCGGCGGGGCTGGAAGTGCTCGACGTCGAAGCGCTGCGCCTGCACTACGGACTCACCCTGCGTGCCTGGGTGCGCAACCTCGAGGAGAACTGGGACGAGGCGGTCCGGCTCACCAGCGAGGGCAGGGCGCGGGTGTGGAGGCTGTATATGGCCTCGAGCGCGCTCGGGTTTGAGCGCGGGCTGAACGGCGTCAACCAGATCCTGGTGCAGCGGCCGGGTGGCGAAGACCCGCCGTTGCGCCGCAATTTCTAACACACCGTTATTAGAGTGGCTGCATGACACCCTCTCTCACAGTTTTCCGGAACGGCCACGTGTTCGACGGCGAACGCTTCCTTCCCGAGCCCGCTGACGTTATTGTCCGGGGCACCACCATTGAGGCGGTGGGCCCGCGCGCTTCGAAAGCGGAACAGTATGACGGCGCGACGGTGGTCGACTGCACCGGGCGCACGGTGCTGCCCGGGATGATCGACCTGCACATCCACGCGACCACCTCCAACCCCGGTTCCATCCAGGCAGTGGCCGAGCCGTTTTCGCTGCAGTTCTACGAATCGGTGCGGAACCTGGAGGCCACGCTGCGGGCGGGCATCACCACGGCGCGCGATGCCGGCGGCGCTGACCTCGGCGCCAAGCTGGCCATCGAGCAGGGCCTCGTGAAAGGGCCGAGGCTCCGACTGGCAATCAGCATCATGTCCCAGACCGGTGGTCACGGCGATTTCTGGCTGCCCTCCGGTGTGGACTCCCCTGCGCTGGGCCCTCACCCCGGGCGGCCGAGCGGAATTGCCGACGGCGTCGAGGAGGTCCGGAAGGTCACCCGCCAACTGCTGCGGGCCGGAGCGGACCAGATCAAGATCTGTTCCACGGGAGGAGTGCTCTCCCCCACCACCGACCCGCGGCATTCGCAATTCACACCGGCGGAGATCGCCGTCATCGTTGAAGAAGCCGAGCTGCAGGGAAAGTACGTCATGGCGCATGCCCAAGGCACCACGGGCATTATCAACGCACTGCGGGCCGGAGTCCGTTCGATTGAACACGGTATCTACCTCAACGATGAGGCGATCCAGCTGTTCCTGGACACCAACGCCTACCTGGTGCCGACCCTCGCTGCGCCCCGGGCGGTCATCCGCAAGGGAGAATCCGGGACCAGCGGCCTTCCACCGCAGGTCATCGACAAGGCCAAGCGGGTAGCCGAGGATCACCGTGCCTCCGTTGCCCGTGCTGTTGAGGCCGGTGTCCGGATCGCCATGGGCACGGACTCCGGTGTGGGGGTCCACGGGGAAAACCTTGAGGAGCTCGCCCTGATGGCGGACGCCGGCATGAGCCTTGAGCAGGTGCTGGCTGCAACTACGTCGGTTGCGGGTGAACTGATCACTCCGGAGCGCTCAGTGGGCCGGCTCGCTCCGGACTACCTGGCCGACGTCGTCGTTCTGAATGGTCGGTTGGAATCGGAAGGGCAGCTTCCGCGACTGCGCGAGATGATCGGGCAGGTCTATAAGGAGGGCGCGCTGCAGTTTGTAGTCTGAGGAGGGCCCACAGCTTGACCTCGTCCCGGTAGAATTTTCGTGGCCAACACACAGCGACGATGTCCTCCTTTTCCGTCGCCCACTGATCATGTCGGTCAAGGAAGGTAAGTGATGGTTGAGGCGGCCGTGGACAGCACACCCGGGCTCTTGTTCGGCGGACGGTACCGCTTGCTCGAACGGATAGGGGTCGGGGCCAAAGCCGCGGTCCACCGGGCACGGGATGAATTCCTCGCCCGGGACGTGGCGATCAAACTCATCCCCACCGATGTGCTGGACGAGCATCAGCAGCGGAGCAATGACGCTGAAGTCAAACTACTCGCACGGCTGAACCATCACAGCCTGATAGCCCTGCTCGACGCCGGAACCGACTTCAGCGATCCGGCGTCACCTTTTGTCTATCTGGTCATGGAACTGGTGCGGGGCCCTGACCTGCGGCACCGGATTGCGGAGGGAACCCTGCAGCTGCGCCAAACCGCGCAAATTGGGTGCGATCTCGCTGATGGTCTGGATTACATCCATAGCCAGTCGGTGGTTCACCGGGACGTCAAGCCGGCCAACGTCATGCTCTTTGATTACGGCACCGGGAACGCTCGGGTTCGCGCCAAGCTGACCGACTTCGGCATCGCAGCCCTGACCGGCACAAAGGGCGACGACGCGAGCTCACTGACAGGGACCGTCGCCTATATGAGTCCAGAGCAGGTCAAGGGCGAGAGTGTCGATGCCGCGAGCGATATCTATTCGCTCGGCCTCGTCCTCCTGCAGTGCATCACCGGCAAAATGGAGTTCCCGGGCCCGGTGGTGGAGAGCGCCGTGGTGAGACTATTCCGCGCGCCGGAAATTCCTGCGGACCTGGATCCTCAATGGGTGGCGCTGCTGACAGCGATGACATCGAGGGATCCTGCGGCGAGGCCCACCGCCCGCGAGGTCTCGATGGCGTTGTACGAACAGGCGGTCGCGGGCCGTTCCCGGCGTAAGCAGGCGGGTTCACTTGTGCCGGACAATGAAGAGGATCGGCTGGCTGCAGTTCGCCGTTACAACATTCTTGACACTCCGCCGGACGGCGCGTTTGACCGCATCACGTCCCTCGCCTCGCGGATCTTTTCGGTGCCAACGGCGATTGTCAGCGTTGTGGACCACGATCGCATCTGGTTCAAGTCCCACTACGGAACCGATGTGGAACAGCTCGACCGGGACCCGGGACTGTGCGCGTCGGCCATCCTGCAGGACGGCCCCTGGATTGTCGAAAATGCGCCAGCGGACCCCCGGGCGCTCAGCAACCCGCTAGTGGCCGGCGAGTTCGGTCTGAAGTTCTACGCAGGGGTTCCGCTGCGCACCCGGGACGGCTTCAACCTCGGAACGCTGTGCATCCTGGATACAGAGTCCCGTCAGTTCACTTCCGACGAGGTCGGCATGCTCGAGGACCTGGCCGGCATCGTCATGAATGACCTGGAGCTCCGGCTCGAGAGTCGTAGCGCACGGGCCTAGGCCTTCTGGAACGTGGTCGTCGCCAGTAACGCTGTCCTGGTCCCTGTCCGGAAAGCCTTTGAGGTGGGAGGTACCATTCCGGTACCGTGGACGGATGGCACTCAACATACGGCTCCCCAAGGATCTTGATCGCCAGCTCGACATAATCGCCTCGGAATCTCACATCTCGAAAAGCGCGCTCATTCTGCAAGGCGCCCAGCTCGTGATTGAGCGGCATGCACGCCGCAACGTCATCGACGCGTCTCTCGCATTCGTGAAGGCGCATGATGCGGAGTTGCTGGAACGACTCGCTGACGCGTGACGGCATATCTTGACATCGATGACGCTCTTTACATCATCGCGCAGTACGGCTTCCATGTCCGCGACGTTGGGATTCTTCAGTCGGCTCTTGCCCGGCCCGCGACAATCGCGGCGGGACAAGAAGCCTACCCTGCGTTAGCCAAAAAGGCGGCCGTTCTACTTGAATCAACTGCACGTAATCACGCCCTCATCGACGGCAACAAGAGAACTGCGTGGACGTTGATGGTGGTTTTTCTGGGACTCAACGGCTACCGGCATAACTTCCCGACAGATGTGGCCTTCGATCTGGTGGTCGGGGTAACAAGCGGAAGCATCACCAATGAACAGTCCACCGACCTCATCTCCGCTCACCTCATCGCAACGCCACGGACCTGACACGCGAACTGCGTTTCGTCGGCGCCGGGTTGTACCTTTGACGACGTGAGCACCCTCAGCACTGCATACGCAACCGATCGCCTGGCCAAGGAAAGTCCCGCCTGGTCCCTGCTGCGCGGACGCAACGCGGGCGCCGCCGTCGCGCTTTTGGGAACGCATCTCAGTGGAGAGGAAAGACGGCGTCCTGCGCCGGAGCTTTTCGAGTTTGATCGACGCCGATTTGCAGGAGCTGCGTGACCACGGCTTCGAGCTCCCGCAGACCGCACAGGCGTATTGCTCGGAGTGGCGCAACGAGGGCGTCCTGATTCGCAGATGCAGCCGAGCTCGAACAGCGCTTCTACGGCGTCCGCCGAAGCATTACGCACGCTGAAATCGACGGCGTCGCATTGAAGGTCAGCGGCGCACTCACCGAGGAGGAGAACGCTGCCCGCGGTTCGGTGCAGGCGGCAGAGCAGGCGATCGTGGCTCGCGAGTTTTCATTTGTTGCCTCGTGGCGGGCTGTTGCGGGCGACCTCACCGCAGAGATCGCCGATCGTGGCGGCTTCCTCGACATTCTAGGCAAGCTTCGTGCCGACCGGCTGCCGGATTTCGAGCAGAAGTTCTTCGACCTGCTGGAAAGCCAGGCGCAGCGGAATGTCGGGCAGCTGGCCAATGAGATCCGCCGCGCGCCCGGGCAGATCCGGGAGCGAATCGACCCGGTGAACCGCTCCCTGCGCCGCTCGCCGTTCGACCAGGGCAGGTATCTCAAGATCATGGTCAAGGACAACAATTCCGAGGCGAAGACGAAATTCATGCAGGACCTCCAGACGATCTCCGCAGGGTCCTGGGCCGAGGAAAGCCGCGAGGCCGCGGAGCAGAAGTTCGATGTGATGAACCGCCTCATGACGCGGCTGTCTTCCAGTGAAGCCGGGGACCGCACCTGGCAGCGGCAAGTACTGGACACCCGACAGCACGTTCGTTTCACCGGAATTGAGCTGGATGAGGCCGGAACCACGGTCAATATCCACGATTCCAGCGCCGGGCTCTCAGGTGGCCAGCGGCAGAAGCTGGTGATCTTCTGCCTGGCCGCTGCATTGCGGTACCAGCTGGCTGAGGACGAGGACGACATCCCCGGCTACGGCACTGTCATCCTCGACGAGGCTTTCGATAAGGCAGACAGCGCGTTCACCCGGATGGCGATGAACGTGTTCCTCGAGTTCGGCTTCCACATGGTCCTCGCGACACCGCTGAAGCTGCTGCAGACTCTCGAGGACTACGTAGGCGGTATCGCGCTGGTGGTGTGTCGGGAGTTCAAGGATTCCCGGATCGGGGTGGTTTCTGTTGGTGACGGCGAGCTTCAGGTTGCCGATGATGAGTCGGCGCCGGAGACTGGCGCTTGAAGCCTCGAAAACGAGGTATCGCCTGATGCCGGGTACCGGGAAGCCCTGGGTCGACGTGGAACAGGCACGCACTACCGCAGCCGGCAAGTATGAGCGGAATTTCGGTGAGTGGGCGGTAGTCGGTGGTGCTGGCGTCGTCGTCGAGTTTCCGCTGCACCCACCCACTGAGCAGGCTGCCCTTGCAAACCAGGGTGAGGCGATTGCCTGGGTGAAATCCTGGCGCGACGCCGGGCTGGAAGACGCTGTGGTGTGGGCGCCGCGCCGCTGGGCGAGCCTCGGAACGCAGCAGGTTCCGGACCGGCTGCGCCTCACCGGTGCCGTCGAGGTGGCACGGTTCGCGCGGAGGGGCAGCACTGGTCACGCCTCAGCGCGCGAGTCCAGACACTGCTGTCGACGTTCGACGGCGGCACGCTGGCTGAAGCTGTGAGGCGGAGCGCACGCCGGATTGCGGAGCTTGATGACGCCGACTTCGACCGGTTGCTTTTGGTGCTTCGATGGCTGGAAGCGAATCCGCAGTCGGGACTGTATATCCGGCAGCTTCCTGTGCGCGGCGTGGACACCAAATGGGTCTCGACCCACCGCGGCCTGGTGGAGGAGCTGTTCGCTGCGTTGACGGGGCTGGAGTCCCTCGGGCTGGGCGCTCCGCCGGTGCTGGTGCGGATGCGGTTCCTGGATCCGCAGCTGAGTCCCGGCGGTCTGGTGGATGTGTCGGCACCGGTGCCAGAGCTTGCTGCCTTGGACATTCAGCCGCGAACTGTTTTCGTGTTCGAGAACCTTGAGTCAGTGATCGCGATGCCGCCGGTACCAGGCGCGGTGGTACTTCACGGTGCTGGATACGCGGTGGATCGGTTGGAGCGTATTCCGTGGGTTCGGGATGGCCGGGTTGTGTATTGGGGCGATCTGGATTCCCACGGCTTTGGAATTCTGAACCGAATCCGATCCGCTTGCTCCAACGTGTCCGCTGTCTTGATGGACAGTGAAACGCTGGAGGCTTACCGCGATCTCTGGGTGAAGGAGCCGGTTCCATCGACCGGGACGTTCAACCATCTCCTGCCTGCCGAGCAGCAGATGGTCGAGCATCTCGGGCGGCAGGGCAACGTTCGCCTTGAGCAGGAGCGCATCGAGTGGCGGTATGCATTGGAGCAATTGCTCACTCGGTGACGTGTTGCTACGCTTGCTACGGAGGCAATCATGGCCACAATTCCCCACCGAGAACTGCGGAACTCCAGCAGCAAGATTCTCGAGCGCGTCCGCGCTGGTGAGACCATCACCGTGACAAACAACGGCGAAGCCGCAGCAACCCTTATCCCGCCGTCGTTGTCACCCCTGGAGCAACTACTGCTTTCTGGCAACGTCCGGCCAGCGGGTTCCGGAGCAGTTGACTTCCGCTTGTTATCTCGCGTGCGCCAACGTCAAAGTTCTTCCGATGTGCTCAATGATGTCCGCGGCGACCGATGATCCTGTATGTCGATACATCCGCCGCACTGAAGCTCCTCATCGAAGAACCCGAATCAGAGCCACTGGCTGAAGAATTGACCACGAGAGTGGGACGTGGAGATCGTCTGGTCTCATCAATGCTTCTCTACACGGAGCTTCACTGCGCTGCACGGCGGAGAGCGAAGCTGGCGCCGGAGCTGGTGAATTCGGTAACTGACTCGATCAACCTGGTCGACATAGCGCGTGCCGACCTCATGTATGCGGCCGCCCTCGCCGGTGGATTGAGGAGCGCAGACGCCATTCATCTTGCCACTGCCGTCCGGCTCGAGGCGGATTCGATGGTCGCCTACGACGCCGAACCTCTCGCCGCCGCGGCGGGCGCGGGACTCTCTACGCTCGCTCCTGACTGACCGCGGGAAGACATCGTCCTGAAATTCGAGCAGAGCCGCTCGCTCCGTAGCACTCCGTAGCATCGAGAGCTACAATAAGCTCATGAAGACCATCGCACAGCGAGAACTCCGCAACGACAACGCGAAAGTGATCGATGCAGTGCAGGCGGGGGAAACGTTCATCATCACGCGCAATGGTGAGCCGGTTGCTGAGTTGCGGCCCGCCCGGGTCAGTCGAAGTACGTTCGTCTCCCGTGAGGAACTGACGGCATTGGCGGTGTCCGGTGTGCGCATCGATCGGCATCAGTTTCGAGCCGATCTTGACCAGCAGATTGATCAGGGCCTGTGACCGCGACTCGCGGGTTGCTCGATACGTCGGTTGTCATCGATTGGCATGATCCTGCAGTGGCCCGCGCACTACCTGATGAGGTAGCAATTTCCGCGATCACAACGGCTGAGCTCACTGCTGGTCCCCATCTTGCTGCGACACCGGGCGAAGCGGCTAATCGGCAGGCACGGCTGCAGGAGGTTGAAGCGAGGTTCGAACCGATCCCCTTCGACGGCACCGCCGCCCGCAGTTACGGACTGGTTGTTGCCGCAGTCGTCAGTGAAGGACGAAAGCCGCGAAGCCGATTCGCTGATCTCGTTATAGCAGCCACTGCCCATGCGCACGGTCTGGACCTCTACACCCGAAATGGTGCTGATTTCGCTGGGCTTGACCATCTGGTCCGGGTCATTTCAATCTGAGTCGTGTGTTGGCACACCGGTAATCGCACCGGAGTGATTGAGGATACCGCCGCAATACTCCGCACCGGCGGCCTCCAGGGACCAACAGCTGTTACTTGGCCTCCTTGGCCTGGGCGGTATGTGTCAGGGTCATGAGCAGGAGGCCACCGAGCAGGTTCCCGGCTGTTGCCAGGAGGACATTCCTCCCCACCTCCAGATAGGTCACGTCTGCGCCGAGCCACAATCCGGCGAGCAGGTGGAGCCCGGAGACAACCACGTGATCGAAAGCGCCGAGCGCGAGGAACACCCCGACCAGATACGCGAGCACAATGCGGCTGCCTGCGGGATCAACAGCGTGTAACAGGTAGGAAAGCAGCGTCAGCAGGGTACCGGCGGCAATGGCACGCATGAAGGTGGCCAGCCCGCCTTTCCCTGCGATTTCCTCCGCCACGGTCACCAGGACATCGTGTGCACCGGAGGGCAGCGCTCCCGGCACGACGAAGACGGCCGCCATCACCGCTCCGCCGAGCAGGTTGAGGAGCAGGATGAGCCCCCACAGCCGGAGCAGCCGCAACCAGGTTGATTTCTCGCGCCGGTCAATCGCCGTAGCCACCGGATCGAAGAAATTCTCAGAGAACAATTCGGAGCGACCGATGACGAGGAAAACCACTCCCATGCCGAAAGCCAACGCGCCGGCGAGTTTGGCCGGGCCCTCACCGAAGGCCGGCTCGATGAGGTGTTCCGCTATGGCAAGCGCGACGATCCCGAAAACGATCGTGACACCGGCAATGAAGCCGGTCGATACCTGCTCGAGCGGCGGCATGAAGAGCCGTCGCTCACCCTCGTTTTTGGCCCGGTTGTAGATTTCCTTCGGTGCAAGATCGCTCACAGGCCATTCCTCTTCCCCGCGGTTCGAAGGCGGCAACTCATTTTTGCGTTCCTTTCCTGTTGCCAGGTCGGATGTATTCCACGCTACCCACTTGCCAGAACGCAGGCCAAGGGCAGCTCCGCGCGTTCGTCATCGGAAAACGGACCCGGTCACGACGCAGCAGGGCACGGGACCAAGAGGCCCGTGCCCTGCTGTTTCCTGCGGGAACTGCTAGTTGAAGACAGGCTCGCCCTCGCGGGTGAGCTGCCAGTTCTCCTCGAAGAAGTTCGTCGGGTCGATCGCGCCCTGGGCAATCAGGTAGTCGATGAGTAGCTGCCGGATCTCGGTCTGTTGGTTCACGAGCACCGGCGCGGTGGCGATGTGCGGGAAATTTCCGCCGCCGGACTGCCGGTAGTTGTTCGTGGCCACGGCGAAACGCTGCGCAGGATCGATGGGTGCGCCGTTGTAGCTCAGATCCACGATGCGCTCCCCCACCGGCTTGCTGATGTCGATGCTGTAGGAGACACCGGACATCATGTCGTAGTTGTAGTCCGGAGTGCCGCCCGCGTTGGTCAGCGTGGCGGGATCAACCGGTGCACCGGGTGCGGTCTGGTTGAAGTACTTCGCCGAGTACTCGAGGTAGTCCTTGATCTGCGCACCGGTCATTTCAACACCGAAGAGCGTGTTCGGGAAGACATACAGCCCGGCCATGTCGCGGATGGTCACGGGCCCCTCAGGAATCACGGCGGCCCGGTTGAACGGCGCAACAATCGACAGGACCGGAAGGTCCGCGTTGGCGGTTCCCTCCAGTGCCCGGTCCACGGCGTCCGCCTGCACCTTGTTCACGAAGTCCATGACGGCGGTGTCCTTATACCGGGACTCGGCGGCGGACATGGTCTCGGTCGCCGTTCCGATCGCGGTGTTCACGTAGTCAATGACCTGCTGGTGCTGGTCCGCCACGAGCGCCGAGATCTCCGGATCAGCCTCAACGGTGTTGGCGTTCAGCAGCTCCGAACTAGCAGAGAGAACATCCCACTGCCCACGGACCTTGACCAGCTCGAAGTCCATGACGGAGAGGCGCTGGCCCCACTGCTTGGGTTCGGTGAGGAGCACCTGCTCGCCGGTCTCCTTGTTGGTGATGAAGCGCTCGGCGATCTCGCGGTGTTCGTGGCCGGCGAGGATGGCGTCGATCCCCGGCACTTCCTCGGCGATCAGCGTCGAAGCGTTTTCAACCGGCAGGCTGTCGCCGTAGGACGAGGTGCCCGACGGCCCGGAGTGGGAACTGACAACAACGACGTCGGCGCCCGCTGCCTTCATCTCGGGAACGTACTTTTCTGCCTGCTCAACCATGTCGAGGAAGCGCAGTTCGCCCACGACATTGTTCTTGTCCCAGATGGCGCTGCCCGGCGTGGTAAGCCCAAGAATGCCAACGCGAATGGGCTTCTGTCCCTTCAGCTTGACCGTCTCGATGACGTACGGAGTAAAGGCGTCCTCACCGGTCTCCCAGTCCTTCACGTTGGCGCCGAGGAGCGGGAAGTCGAGCTGCTCCTCATAAGCGCGCAGCAGCGGCATCCCGTAGTTGAACTCGTGGTTGCCGAGCGTGGTGGCGTCATAACCCAAAGCGTTCATGGCGGCAGCCATAGGGTGCAGCTCACCGGTCTCATCGATGGGCTCAACGTTGGCGTAGTAGTCCGTCAGTGCGGTGCCCTGGATGGTGTCGCCGTTGTCGATGAGGAGGGTGGACTCCTCACCGCGGTCCGCACGGACCTGCTTGACCAGGCTGGAAATCTTGGCGAGGCCGACATCGTTGGAGGCGGCGTCGTCGTACTCCGCGTTGGTGAAGTAGTCCCAGTTCTCAATGTAACCGTGGAGATCGCTGGTACCCATCACCGTGATGGTGGCCGTCTTGCCGTTGGAACCCTTGATGGTGGTATCGGCGGTTGCTGCCGGTGCGAGCGTCAATGCTGCGGCACAGCTGAGCGCGACGGCCGTGATGGCACGGCGAGGCCCTCTGTTGAAAGTGTGGAACACGTGAAACCAACTCCCTGTCGTAATGCGGTGACAGCAGGCTACCCGTGACCGGTGACACTTTGGGAACATCGTGCCCTGATTCGGGTGAACAGGGCGTTGACATGGCCGGCGAAACGAGGACGATCAGAGGTACACCGGCTCAGCTACGGAGGACATTATGGCAGTCAAGGACCTGGCAACCAACGACGCCGGCGCACAGGTACCGTTCCAGGTTGAGTTGGTGCCCGATTCCGAAGACCCGGCCCTGCGCATTCCGGGCGCGGTTGCTGCTGCCGCTATTGCCCCCAATGCCGTGCTTGCGTTCATGACAGCCGACGACGACGCCTCCCCCTACAGCGATCCAACCGCCTTGCGCACGGGAGACTCCGGCCAGACCTATACGGGTGTCGCGCAACCCGGCCCGGAGATCGACTTCGCCGGGTCCTTTGACGCGGGTTTCGCGGACGGCGGCGGCGAGTAAGGCCGAGATTGAGTCACACCGGACGGAGGTGTCCGCCCCGCCCCTCGCTCGCACCGAGGGTTGCCAGCGACGCGACGTAGCCCAGGGCATGCACGGCGTCGGAACCGGCTCCGTCGGTCAGGGGCCGGAGCTTGGCAGCGTTGACATGCCCGGACAGTGCTCCCTGCAACTGAGCGAGGATCTCCAACCGGTTCAGGCCCTTTGACTGCAACCGCACGGCGGCTTCCCAGACCTGCGGCGGGTCGTTGTGCCACAACTGCGATATCACCAGCTCGCGCAGCGCGGCGTCCCATACGGGCGAGCCATCCGGTTCACCGCTCCGGGGATACTCCTTCTTCCCCACACCATGGAATTCCTTCAACTCACCGAGCACCAGCAGCCGCAGCTCGTCCGCCCTATTGGCGTTCAGCCGCGGATAATCTTCCGCACCGATCCGCGTGCCGAAGTAGGGCATGGCAAGCTGCCGGCGCCCAATGGCGTCCTGCGCTTCCTCCATCGTGTCCATATCCAAACCTTCGACGAAGGCCATGCCCGGTGACGTAAGCTCCTCGCCGTCCTCAACCAGATCGGCCACCGAATCAAGGGTGGTCGCTGCTGCATGCTGCACCAGTTCAATCGCCAGCGCCGGAAGCTGCTGATGCTTCCCGCACCAGGCAATCCACGACTCAAGGAACAGTGGAAGCGCCTCTCGCTCCTCGTCATCGAGCATCACCTTGCGCGGCAGGAACCAGCCGCTGAAGCTGCTGATTTTCGGAGGGCTGACGCGGAGGAGGCGGCCGTCGTCGTAATTGCGTCCGTACATCAGTGCAAGCTCGGCGAGCCGCGCGAACTCCTCTTCATAGTCTCGAACCGCGTGGTCGGTCGGGTCCTTCTGCAGATCCGCCAGGAACTCAGCGACCAGCCGTTCGCTCTCCGCTTCGTCCCTTTCGAACTGGGACAGCTCCTCGGCTTCAGTCGGAATGCGGCGATCGGCGAGGTCGACGACGTCGCTACCCGGCAGCGCGCGCAGCCGGCTCAGCGCCAGCGAACGGCTCGCTGCGTACTCCGGCGCCAGGTCAGGATCGCTGGTGATGTCGGTGGCGTCAATCGCCGCGATGCCCTTCGCCCGCACCTCGGTCAGCGATGCAGTCTCAATCTGCATCAGGCCGTCCATATGTCCGGCGAACCGTTCCCGGTCCTTGACAAGCTTGCGCGCGCTTTCGTCGAAGGTCAGGCTCGTGGCGTATCCGCCCATGTGATTGGTGTCGATCGTCATGGCCATGCCGTGCTTGCGGCGTCCGGTGCGGAACTCGATCACCAGTTCGATGGAATCACCGAAAACATCCGTCAGCATCCACGCTTCCGTGGCCTCAAGCTTTCGCAGGGGCGCAAGCCATGCCGGCGGCGCTACGTCTGCGTCCATCAGACGCTGCGCGGCCGCGGCGGCTTCGGCGTCAGCGGGTGGATCAGCGACTTGCGCCAGCGCCCATAGCATCGCGGCGGCTGCGGCATCCCGCTGTCGTTCGACGTAGCGCACCCAGTCGCCGAACATCTCGGCATCGATTCCAGGACCCAGATTCGTGGTCTGATGCATGACGGAGTACAGCTCCGATGCAATCAGCTCGCTGTGCAGGGAAGACGTATGATCCGCTTCCGCTGCAAATACCGGCACGACGGTGCGGTAGACGTCCGCGATGGGGTTGCTGGGTGGGCCGGTCCTGCGGTTCTTGCTTCTGGCCGCCGACTTGGGCTTGCGTGTACGGCTTTTCGGGCTCATCTTTCGATGATGCCATCTTTGCTCACGGCCGCTGATTCGATGGCGCTCTGCATCTCGTCCAAGGAATGCGGCTCTTGATCGGGTCGATGAAACACGCCTTCAAGCGACTTGAGCGACGCGCCGACCGGTTCCATCACGCATCGACCGTCCGGCATGAACCGGAAATCGATCCTGGAACCCTTGCCCGATGGCGAGCCGCTGACGCACCTCAAGCGGTATTGTCACCCGCCCGCTGCTGGAGACTCGTGCGGTTGTCATGACTCGAACTTACTGCCGATCCCATCGTCAGGGAACCGGCAGTAAGACCGAGCGATCAACCGGAACTCAGGCGTCGACGATGATGACCGTCACCACGGGCTTCCGCCGCAGCGACCGGTCGGACCAACGGACCAGGCCCTCGGCGATGGCGCGCTCGGCGTCGGGACCGGTCTTTTCGCCCTTGAGCTGAGCGAGCGTCTTCTCGACAATGTCGGTTGCCTTGTCCAGCTCGCCGTCCTTCGGAGCCCAGCCGACCGGGAAGAACTCGGGGTCCTCCTCCAGCTTTCCGGTGTCCGGGTTGACGATCGCCAGGACGGTGAGCGCGCCGTCTTCGGCGAGGCGGATGCGGTCCTGCAGCGACTCCTCGGTTGCGGCACCGGCCACCATGTTCTCCACGTACACGTAGTCGGCGGTGACCTTGCCGGTCACGCGGGCTACGCCGTCCTTGAGGTCAATGGTGGTGCCGTCCTCGACCACGAGGGCCTTCTTCGGGTCCACGCCGGTCCGGATGGCCAGCTCAGCGTTGGCCTTCAGGTGGCGGTGCTCGCCGTGGACCGGCATGACGTTGCGCGGGCGTACGAGGTTGTAGCAGTAGACCAGTTCACCGGCGCTGGCGTGGCCGGAGACGTGGACCTTCGCGTTGCCCTTGTGGACCACGTTGGCGCCGAGCTTGGTCAGGTCATTGATGAGCCGGTAGATGGAGGTCTCGTTGCCCGGGATGAGCGAGCTGGCCAGGAGCACGGTGTCGCCCTGGGTCAGGTCGATCATGTGGTCCTGGCTGGCCATGCGCGCCAGGGCAGCCATCGGCTCACCCTGCGAGCCGGTGCAGATGATGACGGCCTTTTTGGGGTCCATCTTGTCGAGTTCCTTGAAGTCCACCAGCGTGCCGCGCGGGATGTTCAGGTAGCCGAGTTCGCGTGCGGTCTTCATGTTGCGGACCATGGAGCGGCCCACGAAGGCGACCTTCCGCCCGTACAGGTGTGCGGCGTCGATAACCTGCTGGATGCGGTGGATGTGGCTCGCGAAGCTGGAGACGATGATGCGGCGCGGAGCGGTACGCATCACCTCGTCGATAGCCGGCGCCAGGTCCTGCTCGGAGATCTGGAAGCCGGGGACGTCGGCGTTGGTGGAGTCGGGCAGGAACAGGTCCACGCCTTCCTCGCCGAGGCGTGCGAAACCGGCGAGGTCGGTGATGCGGCCGTCCAGCGGGAACTGGTCCATCTTGAAGTCGCCCGTGGCCAGGACCAGCCCGGCGCTGGTGCGGATGGCAACGGCCAGCCCGTCCGGGATGGAGTGGTTGACGGCCAGGAACTCGAGGTCGAACGGCCCGAACTTCTTCCGGTCCCCCTCCTTGACCTGCACGGTCTTGGCGGTGATCCGGTGTTCCTGCAGCTTGGTCTTGATGAACGCCAGCGTCAGCTTCGCCGAGATGATGGGGATGTCCGCGCGTTCGCGCAGCAGGTAAGGAACAGCGCCGATGTGGTCCTCGTGCCCGTGCGTCAGCACCAGGCCGACGATGTCATCCAGGCGATCCCGCAGGTAGGAGAAGTCGGGCAGGATCAGATCCACACCCGGGTGATGTTCCTCAGGGAAGAGGACGCCGCAGTCGACGATCAGCAGTTTGCCGCCGAACTCGAACACGGTCATGTTGCGGCCGATCTCCTCCAGACCGCCCAGCGCGACGATGCGCATGGCACCCTTGTCCAGCCGCGGTGGTGTCTGGCCTGCTCGTGGTGAGGAGTGGCGTGAAGTCCTGGTCATGGGATCCGATCTCTTGGACGGGCGGCAACCCGGAGCTCAAATACCGGCGGTAAGGTGCTTCGTGGCGGGAACGCCCTGCTGGGGCCGTTAACCCACGCTGAAACAGCGATGGGGACGGCATTACTTTGTACCGACTTTATCAGCAGGACCGGGAAACTTCGGGCCCGGACGCCCCCGGCGTCGGCACGCCGCCGTAGTACAAGCCGCAGTAGAAGCAGTGAAATGCTTCCCATCCCTGCACCCCCTGTAGATTACGACCATGCGCAGTTGGCCGTGGACGCTCCTGTTTCACGCCCTTTTCCTGCAGCTCGCCGCGTACATCGTGCGCCCTGCCGCCGCCTACCGCGCGCTGGAACTGGGGCTGGAGCCGGCATTCCTGGGACTCATCGCAGCGAGCTTCGCCGTTGTGCCGCTGCTGGTAGCAGCACTGGTGGGCAGGGCAACCGACCGCGGCAGGGAAGCTCCGGTCCTGGCGAGTGGCGCAGTGATGATGGTGGCTGCTGCGCTGGGCCTCTTCCTTTGGTCTTCGTCCCTCGCACTTCTCCTCTTCTGGAATGTGGTCCTTGGTCTTGGCCACCTTCTGAGCGTCATCGGTCAGCAGAGCAGGGTGGCGCGGGGCGACCCAGCCAAACTCGATTCCGCGTTCGGCCTCTATACTTTCGCTGGATCAGCCGGACAGGTAGCGGGCCCGATGTTCATCGTTGCGTTCGGCGGCGGCCGGCTTGTTCCGGATACCCAAGCTCTCTTCGGCGCATGTGCAGCCTCCAGCATCCTGATGCTGATCCTCACCGCCGGCCTGGTGCGCAGCAGACCGGCGTTCCCCCCTGCCGATTCCTCAGCCCCTGCCAACTTCAGGCAGGCCATTTCTAGGGCGGGCCCGGACGCACGCCGCCAATTGCTGGGAGCGATGTTGGTGAGCATGATGGTCCTTGGGGCCGTGGACCTCATCGCCGTGTATCTACCCGCGCTGGGGGTGGAGCGCGGGATTCCAGCCGCCGCGGTTGGGCTCCTGCTCGCGCTCCGGGCCGTCGCCACGATGGCATCCCGGCTCTTCCTCGGCGTCATGGTCAGGAGCATCGGGCGTGCCGAGCTGATCGCCGCGTCAACAGCGTTGTCCGCGCTGACCGTGGGAGTGCTTGCCGTGCCGCTGCCCGTGCCGGCGATGGGTGCTGTGCTGGTGCTGGCCGGCGTCGCCCTCGGCATTGGACAGCCCCTCACGATGACGGTGATTTCGCTGGCGTCGCCTCCCGGTACGCGCGGTACCTGGCTGGCCCTGCGGCTCAGCGCCAACCGGTTCGGTCAGTCGGCCATCCCTGCTGCGGTAGGACTGGTAGCCGCCGCTACCGGCGTCGGCGGTGTCTTTGGAGCGGCTGCGGGCGGGCTCGCGCTGGTTGCAGGGTTGTCCTGGTGGCAATTACGACGGCGGAATGGTTGAGACGCGCTGTCCCATACCCTTCGTGACGGTCCTGGAATTGCTCCCGAATCGATGCTTGCGGCTGTGTACACGCTTTTGGCTGACTGATAGAACTGAAATACCCGTGGAGTCAGGCATAACGCAAAGAACAGGGATGATTTCAATGACGATTTCAAAATTCAGTTGGTCCAGGCACGCCAAGTCCGTCCGGTGGGGCGTCCCGCTGGCCGTCTCATTATTGGTACTGACCGGTTGTGGCGGTGACTCCGGAGGCGGGGGCGACTCGGCAGGCGGCGACGCCGCGGAGGAATACCCCACCGCGGCCATTGAGATCATGGCTCCCGCTGATCCCGGCGGCGGTTATGACCAGACGGCCCGTTCCATCGGCCGTGCTCTCGACGAGGGCGGGGTCATCGACACCGGCGCTGAGGTCTACAACGTGCCGGGCGCCTCAGGAACAGCGGGGCTCACCCAGTTCGTGGGGGAGAACGCCGGTGATCCGCACCAGCTCATGGTGATCGGAAAGATCCTCGTCGGCGCGATCGAGCAGACCGATTCACAGGTCAGCTTGGAAGACGTTACCCCCATCGCGCGTCTGACTGCCGAGTACGACGCGATCGTGGTACCCACCGATTCCGAGTACGAAACTCTCGAACAACTCATGGACGCCTTCGAAGCGGATCCGGGCGCGGTCGCCTGGGGCGGCGGTTCGGTCGGCGGCGTGGACCAGATCCTCGTTGCGCAGCTCGCGGATGCCGTAGGGATCGATCCGGCGGAGATCAACTACATTCCGTATTCCGGCGGCGGCGAATTGACACCGGCCATCCTGTCCGGAGACGTGACTGCGGCGGCGTCCGGGCTCGCCGAATTCCAGGACCAGATCGACGCCGGTGAAATGCGGCTTCTTGCGGTCTCCAGTGAGGAACCGATTGAAGGCATCGACGCTCCTACCATCATCGATGCCGGGTATGACGTGTCGATTGCGAACTGGCGCGGGGTTGTCGCTCCCCCGGAGATCTCGGATGAGCAACGCGAGGCAGTTGTGGCGATGATCGAGGAGATGCATGACACGCCGGAG
This sequence comes from Arthrobacter parietis, assembly GCF_039530425.1. Lineage (NCBI taxonomy): Bacteria > Bacillati > Actinomycetota > Actinomycetes > Micrococcales > Micrococcaceae > Arthrobacter > Arthrobacter parietis. The sequence goes on from NZ_BAAAON010000003.1 coordinate 277,972, forward strand.
TGGCAGGAGGCCCTGGAGACAAACAACTGGGAGGACTTCCTGTTGACCGGCGAGGAATTCGGTGAATACATCGGATCCGAGAAGGAGAACATCACCAAGACGCTGACGGACCTCGGAATCCTCGGCTGATGTCTGTTCCCGACTCCGGGTCTTCCCCGCCAGCCGGACCCCATGGTGGATCGCATGCGGTCATCAGGCCAGGGGCGGGGAAGCTCGGAATCCGGATCACCGCCGTCGTCATTCTTTTGGGTGCCGCGGTGGTGCTCTTCGACGCCATCCGGGTCTCCATCGATGGCGGCTTCGGCCCGCAGCAGCCCGGCTTTTTCCCGATCATTGTCGGGATCGGGTTGGTGCTTTTCGGCCTGGCGTTCCTGGTCCGTGCCACGCTGAAGCCTGACCACGCTTTGGAGGAACAGGCTGCCGCGGAACATACGGACACGCACTGGCGCACGCTGTGGATTGTGATTGTGGCGCTGGTGGCCTACGCAGCCCTGCTGAGCCCACTGGGATACCTGATTGCCACGACCATCTTTTTCGTGGGGATCGCATGGGTAGCGGGAAGCCGCAAGGTGGTCCGCGACGTCATTATTGCGGTCTTGTTCTCTGCGGCCATCTACTTCGGCTTCACTGAACTGCTGGGCGTCCGGCTGCCCGGCGGACTACTGGAATCGGTGCTCTGAGCCATGGACGTTTTTGCTGACCTTCTGGGCGGTTTCGCCAACGCCCTCGAACCAACGTATTTGTTGTATGCGGCGATCGGCGTCACGATCGGCACACTGGTGGGAGTGCTTCCCGGCATCGGCCCGGCGCTGGCGCTGGCACTTCTGCTGCCGCTCACCTACGGCTTCGATCCCACCGGCGCGCTGATCATCTTCGCCGGAATCTACTACGGTTCCCTCTACGGCGGGGCAATTACGTCGATTCTGCTGAATACGCCGGGTGAGGCCGGGTCCGTGGCAACAGCTATCGACGGGTATCCGATGGCGAAGGCCGGCCGGGCCGGGCCTGCTCTTGCCACCGCCGTCATGGGATCATTTGCCGCAGGCATCATCTCCACGCTGGGCCTTACCTTCCTGGCACCGCTGGTCGCCAACCTGGCCAAGAGTTTCCAGGCCACTGACTACTTTGCGCTGATGGTGCTGGCGTTCGTGAGCGTCACCGCGCTCGTGGGCACCTCGATTATCCGCGGCATGGTGAGCCTCTTCGCGGGGCTGTTCGTGGGCCTGGTGGGGCTCGACTTCCTGACCGGGCAGCAGCGCTTCACCTTCGGTTCGACGGCGCTGCTGGGTGGGATTGACATCATCATTGTGGTGATCGGCCTGTTTGCCATCGGTGAGGCGCTGTACGGCCTGGCCCGGCTGCAGTACGCCAGGGAAGAACCGGTGGAGTTCTCCGGCCGGATCTGGCTGAACAAGGGCGAGCGCAAACGTGTCTGGAAACCGTGGATCCGCGGTGGCTTCCTCGGCTTCATCTTTGGCTCCATGCCCACGGGTGGTTCCGAAGTTCCCACATTCCTCAGCTACAACCTGGAGAAACGGCTCTCCAAACACAAGGAGGAGTTCGGCAAGGGCGCCATCGAAGGCGTGGCCGGGCCGGAAGCGGCCAACAACGCCTCCTTCTCCGGAGTGTTGGTGCCGCTGCTCACCCTCGGTATCCCGACGTCGGCCACTGCCGCGATCATTCTGAGCGCCTTCCAGATCTACAACATCCAGCCCGGTCCGCAACTGTTCGAGAATTCGCCGGACCTGGTGTGGACACTCATCGCGAGCCTGTTCATCGGCAATATCATGCTGCTGGTGATCAACCTTCCGCTGGTGAAGGTCTGGATCAAGATTCTCTCCATCCCCAAGGATCTGCTCTACACCGGCATTCTGGTGTTCGGCATCCTAGGCGTCTACAGCCTTTCCGGCAGCCTGACGGACCTGATGATCGTGTGCGCGATCGGCGTTGCCGGGTTCTTCATGCGGGTGTATGACTTCCCGGTTGCGCCGGCCGTCCTCGGTGCCATCCTTGGCCCGATGATGGAAACCCAGCTACGCCGTGCCCTGTCGATCAGCCAGAACGATTTCTCGGTCTTCTTCACACGCCCGCTGACGGTGGGGCTGCTGATTGCCGCTCTCGCGGTACTGGTGCTTCCGACGGTGTTGCCGAAGATTCTGGGGAGGGCAAAGCGGGCGGAGTCGGCGGGGCAGTAAAGGGCGTTGGCTTGGGCTGCAGCACCGGTTGATGGCCTACAGCGCCCACTCGGTGGAGCGTCCCCAGGCGACAAAGAGCGCGAGCACCAGAGCCACGATGTTGATGGTGAACCCCTTCTCACCGCGGGAGATGTGGAACGCGATCGAAAGGGCCATGATCAGCGCCAGTCCAATGGCTGCTGCCGGGATCAGGAAGGTGGCTACCCGGAAAATGCCGGGAAGGATCAGCCCCAGGGCGCCGAGGATCTCGAACGTTCCGGCGGTGCGCGCATAGCCTGGTTTTTCCTCCGCCCAGGTGAGTCCCTGAGCCACGATCTTGTCGATCGGCTGGAAGGCTTTCGTGACACCCGCGGCGAGGAAGAAAAGTGCCAGGGCACCGGCCACAATCCAAAGCGCAATATTCATGACTTCTCCTCGTGAAGCCCCAACAAGGTAAAGCATGCGCCCGTTTGGCTGGTTTGGCTATGGACTCATCTGGAGGGGCCACTGTCCGAAGAAAAGTCGACGACGTCGTCATCTGAGTTCAGCACGGAGGTTGCCACCGTCCATCGGTGGGGGCAAATCCCGAGACTGGTCGCGGACGCCCGCCCGCGTCCTCCAAAGCGGCGAATCCGGCGATCATGCCGGCATGCGTGGAACCGGTGACCGTGCACACCACGACGGTGTCGAAGAAGACGCCGGCCGCCCGCTAGCCTTGATGCCCTGAAGATAGAGCACGCCGGCGGGCGCCGTCGTTGTTTTCTAGCTTCGGAACAAGCCGCTGTAGGCGTTGAGCGCCGGCTGGCCACCGAGGTGGGCGTAGAGCACGTTGCTGTCCGCCGGGATGTCCTTGCTGGTGACGAGGTCGATCATTCCGGCCATTGACTTGCCCTCGTAGACGGGGTCGGTGATCATCGCTTCGAGGGAGGCGCTGAGCCGCATGGCTTCCAGCGTGGATTCGACCGGGATGCCGTAGAGGTCGCCGGCCCAGCCTTCGAGGACGGTGATCTCGTCGTCGCGCAGATCGCGTTCGAGGCCGATGAGGTTGGCAGTGTTGCGTGCGATGCGCGCCACCTGGCCGCGGGTCTTGTCCAGGGTTGCGGAGGCGTCGATGCCGAGGACGCGGCGGGGACGGCCGCCGGCGTCTTCGAGGGCGGCGAACCCTGCAATCATGCCGGCGTGGGTTGAGCCGGTGACCGTGCACACCACGATGGTGTCGAAGAAGACGCCGAGCTCCTTCTCCTGCTGCCGCACCTCGTAGGCCCAGTTGGCGAAGCCCAGTCCGCCGAACTTGTGCTCCGACGCTCCCGCGGGGATCGCGTACGGCTTGCCGCCGGCTGCCTCCACCTCGGCGATGGCATTCTTCCAGGAGTCGCGGATGCCAATGTCGAAACCGGCGGCATCGAGGCGCACGTCCGCGCCCATCAGCCGGGAGAGCAGGATGTTGCCCACGCGGTCGGAGAGCGGATCCGGCCAGTCCACCCGGTTCTCCTGAACCAGCAGAGCCTTCAGGCCGAGCTTCGCGGCGACTGCAGCCACCTGCCGGGTGTGGTTGGACTGGAACCCGCCGATCGAGACGATGGTGTCTGCACCCTCAGCGAGGATATCCGGGACGATGTACTCGAGCTTGCGGGTCTTGTTCCCACCGAACGCGAGGCCCGAGTTCACGTCCTCCCGCTTCGCCCACAACTGCGCGCCGCCGAGGTGCTTACTGAGTCGCGGCAAGTGGTGCACCGGGCTGGGGCCAAACGTGAGCGGATAGCGTTCGAAGTCCGTAATGGCCATGGGTCCTCGTTTTCTCGGCGGGAGTAGTGAGACCCAGTCAATCACTACTCCCGCTCACGGCGAGGCTGTTCCGCTCTTCGGTAACTAGTGCGCGCCGTCGTCGTTCTTCACACGCCGCACGAACAGCGAGAGCACCACCGCGACGACGGCCAACACACCGCCGACGACGAACGCCGCCTGCGCGCGGGACGCCTGGGCCGGTCCTTCCGCCGCTCCCCCGGCTGACGCAGTCGCCGCGCCGACCGTGAGCGCTGCGACGAGGATCGCCGTCCCAGCTGCTCCGGCCAGTTGCTCCAGGCGACGACGGTCCAGCAGATTGCCGACGTCGCCGGTGTTTCCTCGAGGACGTTCTTTCGATACTTCACGCGCAAGGAACATGCGGCGTTGCCTGGGCAGCACCGGATGCTGGCGGGTGTGCGGGCGTTTGATACGTCGGCTTCCAACCCTGCGGATTTGTTGCGGGACATCGAAGCCATGGCCGAGTCCGTGATGGCGTTGGAGACCAGCGGGGATTACGGCGACCATGCGCGAGTGATGCGCCTTCTGGCAAAGGAACCCGAGCTTCTCGCGTTGGCTGCCGCTCAGGCTCAGGTGTTGGCCGGCGAGCTGCGTGCCCGGATCGCTTCGCAGGTTGAGGGCAAGGTCGATTCGCTGACCGTGTTGCTGCTGACCGAGGTGGCAGTTGCGGTGTGGCGGGCGTCGTGGGCGCGCTGGGGTGAGCTCGCGGCGGGCGGGAAGGCGTACGATCCGTTGGAGGTGTACCGGGAGACTCGGGCGGAGTTGCGCCGGGTCGTTGGGTAGCGCCGGCCAAGATACGCAGGGAGCGCCCCTTCCGGAAAGAAAGAGGCGCCCCCTCGTTGGTTCAGCTACTTCAGCCGCGACAGCACCTCGGACGCGAACTCCGCAGTGGTCGCCGAGCCTTTCAGATCCGGCGTCGCAATGCCGTCGGCGAGCGCGGACTCGAAGGCGCTCGTGAGCGACTTCGACGCAGCATCCTCCCCCAAATGGTCGAGCATCATGGCGCAGCCCACAAAGCACCAACCGGATTGGCGATCCCCTTCCCCGCAATGTCCGGAGCCGAACCGTGGACCGGCTCGAACATCGACGGAAACCGCCGCTCCGGGTTCAGGTTGGCACTCGGAGCGATCCCGATGGACCCGGCAACACCCGCAACGAGGTCGGACAAGATGTCGCCGAACAGGTTCGACGCGACGATTGTCCGCACACTCGTCGGCTTCATGACCAGCCGCGCCGCCAGCGCGTCGATGAGCACCTTCTCGACAACGACGCCGGGGTACTCCTTCACGGTCTCCGCCACCACTTCATCCCAGAACGGCATGGTGTGAATGATGCCGTTGGACTTGGTCGCGGAGACGAGCTGCCCACCACGCTCGGCGGCCGCGGTCGCCGCATAGCGCGCGACCCGCGAAATCCCGGCGCGGGTGAAGACGCTCTCCTGCACCGCGAACTCGGCATCCGTTCCCGATCCGAACCGCCCGCCGATCTGCGAGTACTCCCCCTCGACGTTCTCGCGCACCACCTCGATGTCCAGGTCCTCGATCCCGGGCATGGACCCGGCGACGCCGGGGAGCAACCGCATCGGCCGCAGGTTTACGTACTGGTCGAACTCGCGGCGGATGGGGATCAGCAACCCCCAAAGCGTGACGTCGTCGGGCACGTCCGGGGTGCCGACCGCACCGAGGTAGATGCCATCGCCGCTGCTGAGCTGCTCGATGCCGTCGATCGGCATCATGCGTCCGGTCTTGCGGTAGAGGTCGCTGTTCCAGTCACGGACCCGCCACTGGACCTCGAAGTTGTGAAGGGTAGCGACGGCGTCGACACACTGCATCGCCACGTCGGTGACATCAACGCCGATGCCGTCGCCGGGAATCGAATCGATGACGTATCTGCGGCTCATGAAGTTCCTATCGTTCGAGTGGTCTCGCAAGAGCATATGTTGTCCTCGAGCGAGTCCTGTTTCACTGCGATGAGGGAGCTTCGTATCCATTACGCTTCGATGGATAGAACGACACACTTTGGGGGAACAATGTCCGAAACCGAACCGCCACCGGTCGAATCTCTACCGTCGCATAAGACGCTGACGACCCGTATACCGGGACACTCCGTGATCGAGGAACTACTCGTCGCTCACCGCTCGGATCCGCCCCGCTCCGCGATTGGCCGGCTCTTTGGAACCCGGCCACTGGGCACGGAGAGCGCGCCTTGGTACTGGGGTGCTCTCGGCGAGCGCGAGGTCGGCGCCTTCCTGGCTCAGCTTGGTCCGGATTGGACCGTGCTACACGCCGTTCCAGTGGGCAGGGGGTCGTCGGACATCGATCACGTGCTCATCGGCCCCGGCGGGGTGTTCACGATCAACACCAAACGCCATGCCGGCCAAGCGGTGTGGACGGCGAAGAATACGCTGATGGTTGCCGGACAGCGTCAGCGGCATATCCCAAATGCTGTGTACGAGGCCAAACGTGCCTCGAAGCTGCTGTCTGCCGCAGTCGATCACCCTGTCCACGTCAATGGAATGGTCGTGGTGGTCGGGGCTAAGAGTTTGACCGTGCGCGGGAAGCACCCGGATGTTGCCGTTGTGACCCCACGACAGCTCCTACGATCGCTGAACCGTCAGCGACCGGTTCTTACCCCCGAGCAGGTCTCCATACTGCGCGCCGCCGCAGCGCGACCGGAAACTTGGCACAAGAACCCGCAGCCCCAGAGTGACGCCGGCTGGCTGGAATCCGCCTTTCATGACGTTTCACGCAAGGTGGACCAGGCACGACGACGGCGCGTCGGTTGGGCGCTTGCGCTGTTCGGTACCATCCTGGCGACGCTCTCCGGTGTGCTTCCTTCTCTGTTGTTGGCGCTCGTACGGTGATGCCCGCTACTCAGCTCTCTTCAAACGATTCGGGTGTTGGGCCGAAGACCCGGCGCGTTGATTTCACTACCGCTTGCCCTATCGCGTAGTTCATTCCGCCGCCGATGGCAGCTCCAAGTCCGAACGGGATTGCTCGACCCAATACAAGCACTCCCTGGCGTGTACCGTACTTCGTCACGAAGTTGTGTCCCAGCACTCCATTGATCCTTCGGATGCCCTCCATCGGGATCGCGTCAATCGCAGCTTTAGCCCAGTGCTTTCCCGTTCTGCCTGCTACATCGTGCACAACCCGATCAGCGCTGTTCCCGAGCAGGATTGCGAAAAGGAGGGTGCGTCGCCGTTCAATTTCTCGGACACTCACGCCGTGGAGGGCCCCGACAGCGAACACGTAAAACACCGTAGCTTCAAGCGAAACCACGGATTCACCTGCGGAAAGCGCAAGGCTTACGCCGGTGCCAACTCCGGGTGCCGCGGCCGCCGCACCAACAGAAGCACCGCTTGCGGACGTCGCCGCCAAAAACCGCCTATTCAGCTTCTTCAGAAGGTCCGCCGGCGAGGCGTCAGGGTTCTTCGCTCGAAGCCCATCGACGTAGGCGGTGGCAGCGGGAACCTGCATGTTGAGCGCTGCATCAACAAGTCGAAGGATCCTGCCCTGGCCAGTCGGTTCTGAGGAGTTGTCAGGGGTCGGGATGTCGGTCGAATCTGAGTCTGTCATCTACTACACCTCAATATTCGTGGGTTCCGTGATGGTCAGGGCCAGAGGGCGCGACGTCCTGTCAGCGACTGCAAACACTTCGGTTCTCACTTCACCGGCGATTGCTGCCCACCCATTTCAGGATGCCCATGACGACCGTGCCGAGTCGGCCCGCCGACTCCTCAAGGGCGCTGATCGGCTGAGTAGGAACGACTGGCCTGGACGCCTGTGGGTCAACGTCGGCGAGCATCTGGCTCGGTGGGGACACATCTAGCTGCAACCACCTCAACAGTTCCCCCTCGCTGACAGCACGAATCTTCTGACCAGCCTCGATGTACTGCAACGCCTTCCGCTCTTTTCCACTGTGGTGGGAAAGAGCGACGGAACCTACGGTTGCATCCTGCTTGCCGACGACGAGCATGGTTGTCTTCTTGGTGATGTTCTTAGCGTTCGTAGCACCGAAGCTGGCCACAAGCTGCATTGCTTCATCGCGTTCGAGAGTCGCTAGGTCACCGGTGAACACAACGACCTGTCCGTACAGCGGATGAGCAGGATCGGCCGCAAGGTTGGGCTGGGGAAGTTCAGCCAGGGCCGGTGTCCGCTGGTATCGAGCCGACGCGGTGGGAGCCTTCGAGCGTGCCGCCGGCCACAACTGATCGAGGGTATGCAAGGCCTGAGTCTGTGCCACTGCAATTACGGCTTGAGCACAGACAGCAGAATCGGCGCCCGCTTGATGATGCTCGAATGGAGCCAGGCCGAGCGCTCTTGCAACACTGGGCAGCCTGTTGTTTTCGAGCCGGAGAACGCGTTTGGCGAGGTCCACAGAACAGTGGAAAGTGGCCGGCGGCGACCGCGAGCATGGGAACTACATGCCCGGTGATGGGGCAGGAACAAACGAGTACCGATGCCATGGCGGGCTCCTGGTGAGGTGGCTGTGTTGCACCACAGTCTGCCGGAGCCCTTGGGAAATTCTGGTTCGAGGGTGGACCTTCGCTAGCAGCAGGCGCTCCCCACGCGGCGCTGCTTCCTTCGAAGCAGCCGCGCGTATCTGAGGACAGATTCATTGCACTACCGAAATCTGCTTCCAGGCCCGCAGGGCACTTCGTGCCTGGGGCCTTACCTCGACCAGTCAGTGGTTGGACGCGCCCATTGCCACTGCAATCGGCGCACCGTGAGCGCTAGGGTCGTCGTGCGACGCAGTCGCTTCCCCATTGCCCATCAATTGCTTTTAGGGCATAGGAAGGCCGCCTTTATCACTTCCTTGCCCACCATCTATTAGAAGCTGACTAGTCGGCCGCCCAGTTTCTCTTGCATTTCAACTGCATCCGGACTGTTGATGATCCAATTCTGGCCAGTGAGCCACACCGAATCGGATTCAAGGTCATATTCCTCGTTTAGCGCCTTATTGGTCTGTATGAGTTCGCTCAGGTCAGCAGTTGAGATGTAAGTAGAAATCACCGTTTGGTCGTTGCAATCGCCTGACTCGGCGGCAAGCGAGACGGAGTTCCTCTGAACCAGCTCGCTACAGTCACCACCTGCCGCTACGTACGCTTGCTGGAGCTGCTTCAGCGTGGAGTAGCTCCCACCGTCCGCAGGGGGTGTTGTTTCAGTCGGCGTCGCCTCGGGTGTCGGCATCGCCGACTCAGCAGCTGAAGCACAACCACTCAGAATAATGACTGAAGCAGCCGCGACTGCCAATAATCCCATCTTCACTTCTCAAACTCCTTTTGGATCGCCGTAGCTCTCCACTGTTTCGCAGCCGCCCAGCAGAAACGACCACCGTTTATTATGTGCCTTATTGGCTAGCCTTCGCTTATCAGCGCAGCCAGAATCTATAACTGTTACAGAATCTGAGCGACTGAAGGCGCATATCGAGGACGTTCTGATTCTATTCATGCGAGGCATTCACTCATCGACGAGTGCACTAGCCCCAACGTCCTCATCGTCTCACCGACCTGCCCAACGACAGCCGACTCTAGGTAGCGCCACTCCGGTGCTGTGCTCCCCCTTAGACGCCAGACAACGAGGACGCTGGTCTTGACCGGCGCCAACTCTACGGGACACATGACGGCAGATTCCGGCCCCAGCGCAAGCCGCTACCGAGCTCCGCGGCGTTCCTGACGAGCAGTCAATCTTCGATGTTGCCGGACCGCGCCCTGTGATGGTGGACCTGGTTACCCGGGCCACACCTCTCGAGTTGGCTTCGCAAAGGGGGGCATGAAGATCACTTTTCACATCCCCCCTCGCTGACGCTCACTAGGAACTAGAGACCCGTCTGGCTCACTCCGTACTCGGCCTGCTCCGGGGTGTAACCCTCGTAAAGCAACTGGTCGACCAGTCCTTGGCGCGAGAAGGCCGTGTAGTCGAGGTAGTTTGCTGCGTGTTTTGCTGCCTGCTCGTTCCAGTCGGCCTTGACTCGGTCGACGGCCCAGGTTGCGTCCTCAATCGAGTATTCCTCGTATATCAGTTGGTCGATGAGCCCGGTGCGTGAGAAGGCCGTGTAGTCGAGGTAGTTCGCGGCATGCCGCAGCGCGTTCTGCTGGCTAACCGTCCCCGCTTCGGCTTTGGCCTTTGCCTCCGCGTCAGCAGCAGCCTTGGCTTCTGCCTCTGCCTTCGCAGCAGCTTCAGCCTCTTCAGCGGCCTTGGCTTCTGCTTCAGCCTTTGCTTCCGCTTCTGCCTTCGCAGCAGCCTCGGCCTCTTCGGCAGCTTTCGCTTCTGCCTCCGCTTCTGCTTCCGCTTCCGCCTCCTCGGCAGCAGCGCTGGCTTCAGCTTTCGCTTCGGCAGCTTCGGCGCTCGCTTCCGCTTCGGCAGCGGCACTAGCACTAGCTTCCGCGGCGGATGGAGTCTCCTCGACCTGGCTGGCCTGGTCAGATCCAGCCGCGACTGGATCGTCCCCGCCACCGCCAATGGCACCAATGGTGATGAACAGTGCCAGTACGCCGGCCGGGATTATTGCGCGCTTCTTCTTGTACCAGGGACGAGCAGCACCCTCCCAGAGCTGCCACCCATCGGGCGCGGGCCCCCAAGCGGGCTCGGGCCGCCATCCTTTGGGAGGCGTCCAGCCTTCCGGTGGAGTGGGCCAGTTCGGCGGAGGGTTATAGATCTTGGTCATATTTTCCCCAGTACGAGAGTGATGATCGCGACGGTCAACCCTCGCGTGGCGCTCACGGGAGGCTACGCTGGCTTGCTGTCGGAGGTTTACGCTTCAAGCATATGGAGAAGAGGCGGGCCGGATAGCGTCGCACGATAATCCTGCGGAAATCCTTCCTCGACCCTGTGCAAGCAGAAGGCAGATCGCGCAGTTGTTACGCGTTCGAAGCCGGGTTCCCAGTCCTGGGTCGATTCATAGCCACGAGCCCCGCCGCAATAGACCGTCTTCCCTGGGCCTGCGCTACCGGTCATCCTCATTCGGTGCGATCCCCGCTCCCCCGAGTCCGACGTCGGTCTGCCGCTGCTGCTCCGGCATCACGGTGTTGTACCCAGGCCCGCCCGTGACCATGATGCTGCGCTTCCGCGAGTACAGAAAGTACACCGCGAGGCCGATCGCCATCCAGACGAAGAACCGGAGCCAGGTGCCGCCGGTGAGGTTGAGCATGAGGAAGAAGCACAGCGCGATGGCGATGATCGGCAGCACCGGCACGAACGGAACCCGGAAGGACCGCTTCAGGTCTGGACGGGTGCGACGCAGAATGATCACACCCAGCGCCACCAGCATGAACGCGAACAGCGTACCGATATTGACCAGTTCCGCCAGCGTGGACAGCGGCACGAAGGTCGCGATGATCGCGATGACGATGCCCGCCAGCAGCGTGAACCGGTAGGGCGTCCCGAACTTCGGATGCACCGCGCCCAGCGCCGGCGGCAGCAACCGGTCCCGGCTCATCGCGAAGCCCACCCGGGTCTGTCCGAGCAGGAGGATCATGGCGACGACGATCAGGCCGATACACGCACCGATCGCCACCACGTTGCCCATCCAGGTGACGCCGACGGCGGTGAAGGCGGTCGCCAGCGGGGCGCCGTCGGCCGGGTCGATGTCGGAATAGGGTCGGATCCCGGCGATGATCAGCGAAACTGCCATGTAGAGCACGGTGACGATGGCGAGGGAGCCGAGGATGCCGATCGGCAGGTCACGCTGGGGGTTGCGTGTTTCCTCTGCAGTTGTGGCGATGACGTCGAACCCGATGAACGCGAAGAACACCAAGGCCGCCGCCGCAAACACACCGCCCAGTCCATACACCGTGGGCTCGAGCCGGAAGAGCGTCTCCACCAGCGGCACGTCGAGGACACCGGCCTCGGAAGGTGCGGTGCCCTCGCTCGGCGGGATGAATGGCGACCAGTTGGCGACGTTGATGAAGAACAGGCCGACGATGATCACCAGCAGCACCACAGCGACCTTGATCGCCGTGACCACCTGGTTGATGCGGCTGGAGAGCTTGATGCCGGTCATGAGCACAACGGTCAGGCCGAGGATGAGCAGCCCAGCCGGCAGGTTCATCACACCGGTATCGACTGAGGCGATGGCCTCGGGGATCGCGAACGGGGTGTCCTGCAGCACCACACCGAGGTATTGGCTGAACGACGTCGCCAGGGCCGCGGAACCAACCGTGAACTCCAGCACGAGGTCCCAGCCGATGACGAAGGCCACCAGCTCACCGAGCGTCGCAAACGAGAAGGTATAGGCGCTGCCCGCCACGGGGACGGTCGAGGCTAGTTCGGCGTAGCAGATCGCGCTCAGCCCGGCGACAACTCCGGCGATGAGAAAGGAAAACGCGACGGCGGGACCCGCGTTCGCGCCGGCCGCCTGCCCTGTGAGCACGAAGATTCCGGCACCGATACATACACCGACGCCGAAGACGATGAGATCAAGCGCACCAAGGCTCTTTTTGAGCTGGTGCCCCGGCTCCTCCGTGTCGCGAATGGACTGCTCAATGGATTTCGTACGGAACACACTCATGGCCTGACCCCTTGCTCTGGGACTGTGACTGCTCTCACTTACGTCTGGCTTGAGCACGATTCTATGCCCGTGGACGGCACTGACAACCGGTGGGTGAGAAGGGAGATGCGGGGAGCGTTCGCTGGTCCTTCCATTTCCAATGTACCGCTGGGAAGGGGGCTTGCGGCAAGACCCTGGTCATGCCTCACACTGGCTCGGATGCACCCGAACGGTGCACCGTGAAAGCACGAAGAGGCGAGGTTGGAATGGCTGACGTGATCATTGCGGGAGGCGGTCCCACCGGGATGATGTTGGCCGGCGAGCTCGCCCTGGCTGGAGTGGACGCGACGATCATCGAGCGCCGCCCGACGTCGGAGCTGGTGGGCTCGCGTGCCGGCGGCTTCCACTCGAGAACCATCGAGATTCTCGACCAGCGCGGGATCGCCGACCGGTTCCTCGCCGAGGGCCAGGCCGTTCAGGCGGCGTTCTTCGGGACCGCGATGCTCGACATGAGCGACTTCCCTACCCGCCACCCGTACACGCTCGGCCTGTGGCAGAACCGCATCGAGCGGATCCTGGCCGGCTGGATCGAGGAGCTCGGGGTGCCGGTCCATCGTGGACTGGAGGTCACCGGCTTCGCCCAGAACGACGACGGCGTCGACGTGCATCTCTCCGACGGCGAGTCGATACGCGCACAGTACCTGGTCGGCGCCGACGGCGGACGGAGCGCTGTCCGCAAGGCAGCCGGCATCGGCTTCCCCGGCTGGGACGCTACGAGGAGCAGCCTGATCGCTGAAGTGGAGGTGACGGAGGAGACTCCCCCGGGAATGCGCATCGATGAGGTGGGCGTGCACGGCCTGCACCTGATGGAGGACGGACGAACCACCCGGGTGGTCGTGACCGAGAAACACCTCCGACCGGTGACCGAGCCGACCCTTGCTGACCTCTCAAGGGCGCTCACCGACATCTACGACACCGACTTCGGCGTCCACTCCCCGACCTGGATATCGCGTTTCACCGACGCCACCCGCCAGGCCGCGGCCTACCGCAGCGGCCGCGTTCTGCTGGCCGGAGACGCCGCGCACATCCACTCGCCGTCGGGTGGGCAGGGCATCGGACTCGGCATTCAGGACGCAGTGAACCTCGGCTGGAAACTCGCGCAGGTGGTCAAGGGCGTCACGCCGGACAGCCTGCTGGACACCTATCACTCCGAGCGGCACCCCGTCGGTGCCCGCGCGCTGCAGCACACGATGACCCAGGCACTCATGCAAAAGGCCGATCCGCGCGTCGCCGCGCTGGCCGACACAGTAGCCGACCTGCTGACCATCAACGAAGCGCGGAAGCGACTGGCAGGACGCATCTCCGGACTCGACGTCCACTACAACTTTGGTGAGGGACACCCGCTGCTCGGACGCCGCATGCCCGACCTCGGCATCATCACGGCCGAAGGCCCAATGCGCTTGTTTACACTCCTACACAACGCCCGTCCAGTGCTTCTCAATCTCGGCGAGGCAGGCAGTATCGATGTGGATCAGTGGGTGGACCGGGTGCAGTTAGTGAACGCCACGTACGACGGCGATTGGAACCTCCCCGTGATCGGCCCAGTCAGCGCTCCTACCGCTGCGCTGATCCGACCCGACGGGCACGTGGCGTGGACGGGGGACGGAACTCAAGCGGGATTGATAGACGCTTTGACCCAGTGGTTCGGGCCGCTATCGCACTAGAGGGCGCCCCGCCGCAGCATGCTGTTGCTGCAGCCGCCCCAGCACCTCTCCCGCCAACGACTCAGTCGCCGCCGCCCCCTTCAGGTCCGGCGTCGCAATCGTCGGCGAGCGCCGACTCGACGCGGCGGTCAGCCACTTGGCCGCCGCTCCTCCCTCAAGTACTCGAGCATCATCGCCGCCACCTAAAGCGCTCCTACCGGATTGGCAATGCCCTTGCCCGCGATGTCCGGGGCAACCGGGTGCTCTAGAGTCCGGACCGCGTCGGCGCGGTCTCGTTCCGACCGAACCTCACGGTCAGGCACACCTTAACAGTGATCCTCGGCTGAACTGTGGGCTGGCTCGTAAGTGTTGTCACCTGCAATAGCTACTCTTTTCTGGGAGAGTAAACGGTAACGGGGTAGGGATATCGAATGGCTGAACAATTCGACGTGAGCAATGCCAAAGAGGGCATCGGCAGGGCTCTGCGAGGCGCTTCCACACGCATCGTCGAGCAGGCTGAAAGCGTCAAGCAGACTGCCAAAGACGCTAGGGAAGCCGCCAGAGACAAAGCCGAAAAACTGGCCGCGAAGGCCGCGGACCCCTACGAGGAGGTCATAGCGGAGTACAACGCTGCCTTTACCGCCATGAGCGACAAGGGAGATACACTCCTGCGCCAGCGCGAACGGTCGGCGGACTTGATCGAGCTTGTCGAGCTGCTGGTGAATAGCATCGCGAACACGCCGAAGTCTTTCGACACCTCCTTAGGTGAAGTTGGCGCTCACAAAGCCCAGTTCTTGGATGCAGAGGAGTTCGCACGTAAGGATCTCGAAGCTGCGAGACATTCTGCTACTGGCGCCGGAGCCGGGTTCGCGACGGGAGCTGCAGTAGCGAGCGTTGCACCAACGGCTGCTATGTGGGTCGCGACCACTTTTGGCTCTGCATCCACTGGCACCGCGATTTCCACTCTCTCTGGAGCCGCCGCGAGCAACGCCGCTCTTGCCTGGCTTGGCGGCGGCGCCCTGGCTGCCGGAGGTGGAGGTACCGCTGCTGGCGGCGCTTTGCTCGCACTAGCCGGTCCTATCGGATGGACCGTCGCAGGAGCTTCCCTGCTCGCTTCGATCGCACTGTTCTCGAAGAGCAAGTTGGAGACTCGGGCGACAAAACAGCAAGAGCTGGCTGATGTGAATCGGAACATCGCGTCGGTCAAGGCTAGCGACGCTCAAATCGGTCATCTCCTTCAGAAGACCACTGCGCTTCGCGTCGAGCTGAGGAACTCCTATGTTGGAGCAATGCCATGCTTTGGCGCTGACTTCCGTTCGCTCTCGGCTTACCAGCAGGACAGCCTGGCAGTCCTCGTGAACAACACAAAGTCATGCGCGGCCCTGCTATCCACTCGTATTGGGCAAGGCACATCTGGTGAATGACTTCACGAAGTTCATCAAGAGCAATCAAGAGCAGGCTGTCGCTTCCTGGCTGAACTACCTCAATCAGATTCGAATTGACCGACTATTGAGCTCGTTGAGACAGCAGGACGAGAACCTCCTGAGCGCGCTCACCAGTATCGATGAAGCTGTCAGAAAGATCGACTTCGAGGTGATCAACTCCAATCGCGGGGGGCAGCACGGCATGCACGGGTTCATTGCCGAAATTGCGGAGGTGGGCATCGGCAATGCCCGCAAACAGATTTTCGGCCTGGAGCCGGTCTATCGGTGGGTCAACGACAACGGACCCGTGGACCTCATCCGAGGCGGCGTGGACATCCAGCAAAAGTTTGTCGCATCAGGGGGTCGCTTCTCACTGGGAGCAATCGCCGAACACCTGCAGAAGTACCCCGACTATGTGAAGAATGGCGGGAGGTACCAGATCCCCCGTGATCACTTCGAGGTGATCGAGAGGCTGCACTCCATGTCACCGGAGGAGGCAGGGAAACTATTATCGCGCAGCGGCGACGGACCGTCCTTCAGGGACTGGCGACGCGTTGACGCGTTCTTTCAGCAGGGTTCGATCGACCTTGAATCGCTCGAGCCTTCGGCGCTTGAGTACCGTCAGGCTCAAAGGGACGCGTACGAGTCCACCATGACAGCCGAGGAGAACTCCCTTCGTTCCACTGACCAGTCCCTCCGTGACAACGCCTACCAAGAGAGCCTGCCGACCCTGCAAGAAGCAGCGTCGGCCGCGTTTACAGCCGCCGCAGTCGAGGGCGGGACAGCTTTTGTGCTGGCAGTAGTCGCTAAGAAGCGGGCAGGGAAACAGCTTCGAGAGTTCAATCAGCAGGACTGGCTCGACATCGCAGGCGAAGCCGGCCTGAGTTTCGGCAAAGGCGGAGTCCGAGGCGCCAGCATCTATGCGCTGACGAACTTCACGGCCACGTCCGCAGCAGTCGCAAGCTCAATCGTCACCGCGTCCTTCGGCATCGCAGAACTGGCGAACAAGCTCCGCCGCGGCGAAATCACCGAGCTCGAGTTTGTTGAAAACTCGGAGCTCCTCTCCTTGGAGGCCGCCGTTAGCGCGCTGTCCTCCTACGTCGGCCAAGCGCTCATCCCCGTTCCCGTACTCGGCGCCGTCATTGGCAACACAATCGGCACCATCATGTACAAGACGGTTGCAACGTCTCTCTCGAAGAGAGAGGCCGAGCTAATCGAGCGTTACCTAGACGAGCAACGCGCCCTTGACGAGCAGCTTGCCGCCGAGCACCTAGCGCTCATCGAGAAGCTCGACGAAGGGATGTCCAACTATTTCGGGGTGCTTGAGCAAGCCTTCTCCCCCGACATGCAGATCGCACTCCTTGGGTCAGCCGAACTCGCACGACAACTTGCCGTCCCTGGGAGCGAGATCTTGGACTCCGAGGAGAAGATCCATGCATACTTCCTTGACTAATCATGTAGGGATTAAGGGGGCAGCCTGCTATGCGCAGCCCCGCTCCATCTGGTTCTGAGGTAACAAGCTTCGCCTAGGACGACGATGGCGCCGACATCCAATTCAGCGACGGCAGCAAATTGCGCACAGTATCCGGCCGGTGCCGACTGCGGGTTGAGCACTGCCCGCGAGGCAACCTGCATCGAGTTTTCCCGGCTGAGACACAAAGAGGAGCAACCTGATCGCCGAAGCCGAGGTAAGCGAGGAGGCCCCTGTGGAAATCCACATCGCTCAGGTAGGCGTCCGAGGCTCCCCCTGACGGCGACACTCGCCGACGTTCTCCAAAGCGCTGATCGGCATCTAGATAGCGACTTCGGCGTCCACTCCCCCACATGAATCTCACGGTCAAGGGACGCCATCCGCCAGGCTGCCGCCTACGCAGTGGCCGCGTGTTCCTGGTCAACCACGCGGCCCACATCCCCTCGCCGTCAGGCGGTCAGGGCATCGGGCTCGGGACCAGGACGCCGCGAATCTCGTTTGGAAGCTGCACTGGTGGTCAAGGGCATCGCAGCGGACCGCCTGTTGGACACTTAACACTCCGAGCGACTCTTCGCCGGTGGCCGCGCCATCCAGCACACGATAGCCCGACACGCGCGTAGCCGCATGAGCCACACGGACGCCGACCTGCTCACTATCGACGAGGCGCGCGAGCGGCTGGCGGGACTGATCATCGGCCTAAACGTCCACTGCGACTCCGCCTAAGGCCGCCCACTCCTCGGCCGTCGCAGCCCGACCTCGACATCGTCACCGCTGGCGGCCCGCGGCGCGTGATCAACCTCCTGCGCGATGCTCGACCAGTGCCCCTTATACCGGCGAAGTCAGGCAGGACCGATATGGATCTTTGGGCAACCCGGGTGCAGTTAGTGGATGCAAAGTACGACGGCGACTGGAACCTTCCGGTGATCGGTCCAGTCAGTGCGCCTTCCCTAGCGCTGATCCGGCCCGACGGTCATGTGGCGTGGAGCGAGAGCGGAACTCGGGGGAATGGAGGGCGCGTTGGCCAGCTGGTTCGGGTCGCCTCCGCAATAGTGCTCCATCGGCTCAAAAGCCATCAGTGAATCAACCAGCGACAACATCGCCGAAGTCTCTGGTGGGATCCGGTCGGAGCGTCGCTGGGCCTTCCCGTCACGCAGTGCCAGTACGATGACTCCAGTGAGATAACCGGTATCAACCAGCATGTATCCATCTGCCGTTGAACCGGACCGTCATCCGCACCTATTCACTCCTGGGGGAACATCGATGCGCCGTCTTGCCGTCACGTCCGCTGCCTTCGCAGTCTCGTTGCTATTAGTGGGTTGTTCTGACGAACCCGCACTCGTCATGCCTGATGTCACTGGAAAGCGTCTCGATGTCGCGATCAGCGATGTCGAACGGGCAGGAATCAACGACGAAGTTGAGGTTCTTGGGGGTGGCATGTTCGGCGTAGTTGACGAGTCAAACTGGACCGTCTGTAGCCAAGAGCCGAAAAACGGGGTGGAAGTCTCCATCGCCCCTCGCCTCACCGTCGAACGAAGCTGCGAGATGGATGGCACTCCCACCGCGGAGCCAAGCGATGAACCGGCCCAAGCTCCTAGTCAGGAATCGACTCAAGAACCAGAAGCGTCTCAGCCCGAGCCTGAGGCATACAGCTATAAAGGTCCGCAATATGAGATCGTCTCGGTCGATAGCAACCAAACCCCGGCGGGCCTGCATCAGTACTGGGTATACACAAGTGGGTTCGACTATTCGACAGACTCGTACAAAGACCAGATCAAAATGATCATCGCAGATATTGCGCATACGGAGCGCACAGACAAGTTCCTCGCGGAAGTTGTCACGGACAAGGAGATAGCTGAAGCGGAGTCGCCGTCCACGACCCAAAGTTTCATTGAGGAGCACGGCGACGAATATTTCCTCACCGCCATTCCGGAAAAAGAAAAGACCGGATGGGTTGCATCGTACACAGGCGGGTTTGACCGGAACACCGGAGAGCCTAGCGACTCCACCGAAGCTTTCGAGGTCATCTGGTTCATCGCCACGGATGCTGAAATCGAGAAGTGGAAGCCTCAAGTTGCGGGCTGAAGTGGCTGACCGCCGCTCACCCATCCCAGCTCGTGAGAGGTAACCTTCAGCCGCCGCTAGGGACTCGCTGAACGAACAGTGTGCCGGTGGCACAAGTCGTAGAGGAACCTTCTCATTCGGCGAACCAGATGCAACTGTCGTGTTTGATCGACGTTGCGAGGCTGAAGAGAAACGGAAGCTGTTCCGAACCGACGGCTTCGAGCTTTGATACGGTCACCACCACTGGTGCCGGCACCCGCCATTCTGGCAGGCCCATTTCGGCACTCCGTACTCAACCTTGCCCGTCGCTGAATACACGCGCTCCTGATAGTCGATGCAACAGCCCGCGAAGTATGTTTCGGGCGACTCTTCATAGGCATCCGGGCCAACCATCCCATAGGCGATAGGCCATGCGTCTCCGCCGCACACCGGGCACTTCTTGAGCCGCTTCCGTCGCGGCTTCTTCTCTGCTGATTCCATGCGCACACCATACGATCCGGGACTGACAAAGCTCGGCCATCGCCCCGCGCTAATCGACGCGCCTCCGATTCGTAACCGGCTATGACGCCGTCGACGGAAGGTTCGCGGCTAGAGCCAATCGATCGAAGTCTTCTGGGTACAACGTTGCGAGATCGACGATCTTGCCGTAGCTGCTGGCGCCGCGATGCCAAAGATAGCAAATCGTCCTGGTGCTGCCTCCAAGCGTCATTGTCAAGATGTTTTGGGAAGGATCAGGCCTGCCATTCGCTTCATCCATACCGAAGCGCGGGTACTCAGCTGACAATTGGGGGTATGCCTCCAACAGCGCTTTGCGCGCTTTCCCTCCCACAACGACAACCAACCCTGCAGGAGTGCCACCAAGGATTCGACTCATGTGCATCGAACTGCAGTGTGCGGCCGCCTCCGGAACGCCCTGCTCCTCCACCGATTTGCAGTGCACGACTTCGGTCATCACCGCGTTCTGATGCCACGGCGCCCCGTCGGAGATTAAAGCTTCGGTCTGTTCCTTGATCCATTTCCAATATTGCTCCGGCCTGCCCCGCGAAACGCAATCCTCCTTGAGGTGACGGAGTTCCTCATTGACCCACGAGTGGTTGCTATCGAATCGGTGAGTCATGAAATCAGCGATCAAGGCATCGTCCCAATCAGCCGTAGGATACTTCTCGGCCAGACGACGATACGTGGCCGTTGCTTCAGGGTGCGCAGCGCTAATCGACGGGTTAGAAGACAGGAAAACTACCTTTGCTGTGCCCAGACTCCCTGCCCACGCCTCGGGCACCTGAAATGGCCCAGCGTAGTGGTCTTGTGAGTGCACAACCTTGTGGCACGGATGCGAAGGATCAGCGGCAGCCTTCGGCACCTCAGGACAGCGGGCGACGCTCAGAGCAAGTTCTTCAAGGTGTACTGGCACTAATTCCCCCAAGGTCATCATTGGCTATGAGAAGGAGACTATCGGTTGCCTGAGACATTGCGTCACTTCATCAGCAGGGTCACGAGTCGCGGACTGGCTAGTGGCCGGGCATGTGCACATCGTCGGGACCCGGTATACCAGCGTCCGGTCCTGTCGGGTTCCCTTAGCCATCTGGCGCTGAAGCCTTCAAGAGAGAACCGATCGCGATCAATACGTCGGTCAGATTCTCGCTGGATAGCTCCGACAGCCGCACGTTCGGCCTTTTGTTCGCATACGAACGCCGAAGGGTTTCGGCCGCACCATGAGCCGCCGGAACCATAGCAAGCCGGTCCAGGAATTCATCGAAATGTCGTCTCGCCTCAGCATCCCGGTTCAGCACCTCCGCGCCAGCCGTGAAGTTGAACTCGATGAAGGTCGACTTCCCGCGGTAGTGATACACGTAGATCGTTCCTATGACGTCACCCGACGGAAGAGCTATCTGCAACCCGCCGGCCGGTACATCGGACTTGATACCGACCGGCGACCCCACGAATGGAATGTCCACCTCGGCAGCGCCATCAACCAACGCCTCAAAGCGAGCCAGATTACCGGCGTCGTTCTCTTCGACCCAGCGACGATTCTGCTCGAGCGTCCAATGCTTTTTGTTCTTTTCTGCGACCGCGATCTTCTCTTCGGCCAGCTCCAACCCATACGTCCGCGGCATCAGTACTTCGACACCAGACCCATACATTCGCGTGTACTCAACGGCAATCACCGATGTCTGTGGCCCAGACATCGCGTTGAGATACCCAACCATGCGCTTCAGCGACGAGTTGATCGCGTCTACGGCAAACACAATGCGGAAGCACCCCTCACGCAAATTCCCACCGACCGCGTCGCGGACTTCCGGATTCCCAAACGTACCTTCCAGCGTTCCCTTCCTGCCAAGCTCCCAACGACGCTCGAACTCGTCAATGTGCATGTTGAAGAAGCCCGATGCGTAGTCGAACATCTGGCCCACGATTACTCTGCGAATGTCCTTATTGGTGGCTAGCTTGCATTCCACGAGGGTCAAAGTGCCGTCCGGATCCACGACGACGATGTCAGCCGGCCCTGCACCCGACTGAAATTCCCGACTGGCAACCGCACCAGCACCAACACCTGGAATCAATTGCGGGTGCTCGACGAGGAGGCGCTGGAGGTCCGCCTCGTGACCGAAACCCCGTTCAACCGGCTCAAGCCATTGCCCCCCGTCAGCGCGCACCAGTATCTCGCTCATGTCCTGCTCCGTCCTACAAAGCATCGATGAGCCCACTGTGAACGCGATCAGGGAATAGCACAACCGGGTGATGCTCACCTGAACACTGTGAGCGCTTCCAAGCTGGATGAAGCGGGACCGAGATTCTCTGCCGTGAGGGACTCCCGTGCGCTGAACTCCTGTAATCCGAACTATTGTGTACTGCTAGAGTCCCGACATGAACTACGAATTCAGCTCATATGTAGATAGGTTGACCGAGGTTTGCCGGACCGAATTCGGTGACGAGTCGAGGTGGTTCGACCCAAAGGGATACAGGGACGCGCTTGCCCTTTGCATAATCGATTCGATCTACTCGACCGGGTCGCACTATAAAAGCGTGATCAACGTTGTGAATGAGTACTGGAGTTACCGCGTTACACAGGGCGCAGATCCGAGTCGCGACGGCGCTCAGGAACTATCAGCAACCTTCGAGGAAGTTGGCGGAAGCGAGCAGTGGGCAGCACTCGTTGATAACCGCAAACCGGCCCATACGAGTGCCGGTGCGCCGCTCAAAGCGGAAGTTGTCAGACAGGCTGCCATTGCACTTCGAGAAATTGGCATCCTCACCACACAGGATTTGCGCGACGAATACGAAAAGGACGAAACGCTGAGCCGCGTGAAGTCGGTCTGGCTCAAGCTGCCCAGCCAATCCTCCGGTATCACCTTCAACTACCTCCTCATCCTCGCCGGTCTGCAATCGGTCAAGGCTGACCGAATGATTCTTCGATTCATTCAGCAGCACACTGACCTTGGTCGGTCGGAAATCAGTCCTCACCAGGCCGCAACCCTCATCAAGCGTGTAGCGGATGCTTACCCCACAACAGCGCGGAAATTAGATCACGTCATCTGGCGGCACACCTCGGGGCGAGAGCATCTCAGGCCCGAAACGGTCGACGTCGGATGATCGCTAGCTCTGCCCTATCGCCCGAGCTCTGTGTGCACCAAGATTCGCTCAACATGCGGCATTTCGCAGAGCACGCTATCGCTCGAAGAGGCGTCACCCTCAACAGCTCCTGAACATACAATGGTGTGAATCACGATTCCGCAGAAGGTGGCGGGACATTCTGGGGGTACTACTAACCATGTCGTCAGACGCCGATGTCGAACCGCAAGGCGAACGCCGTTACGTTTTGAAGCTGATTGACTTTCTGTCGGAGTACGACGCTCAGCGAAACCAACCAGTTCGCAACATCGCGGATTACCGCATGTTCCGGCTTCCACAGCAGTCACTTCCAGAGCATGAAGCCGTCACGCTTCGTCCCTCGGATAGCGAATGGCTTGCCGTCGACTTCATTGACCTGCCGAAAGCACCCTCTGTCCCAGAACAGTTGTGGCCGAACATTGAAAACGGGACCAAGTTATCGGCATCCAGCCGACCGAGAGTGACTGTTCCGAAACCAAACTTCGAAGCGTTAGACACTGAGCTACGGAGGTTCCTGGATACTGCGGTCGATGGCGAGGAACCACCTTCACGCCTCATAACCAGCGACGCAGATCGTGAGAGACAACAAGCCGCTTATGAACAGCAGGTCCGCCTCGCCGAGCAGTGGATTGACAGTGAGTGGTTGCCATGGTCGGAACGCTATAAGTCTGATTCAGCTGTGAAGACCTTGCACAGGAGTATCTTCGAACAGCGCGAGAGTCTACTCCTCGAACGTGAGGCTGTGGAACTGGTCTGGGGTTTTGGGCGGGCCCGGTGGTCAGTGGACGGCTATATCGTTGACCACCCACTCCTGACCATCCCGGTGGAGATCTCGCTTGATCAGAACAGCCAGCGCATCTCTGTATTGCCCGCAGGTCCAGTCGAGGTTGAGATTCGTTACCTCGCCGGGATCTCTCTACACGATCGCCAATCCTTATCCAGCGCGCGCCAGTCCGTAGACGAAAGCGAGCTGGACCCTTGGAACCCGGAAGAAGTGGTCGACCTCTTTCGTCGCATTGCTCGTTCGATCGACGACAATGCAGTTGTCGAAAATGCTGCAGGCTTGCCCACTTCGTACTTGGCTGTAGATCATTCCTGGACTCTTTACGCGCGACGACGCGTCCCGGACTCCCAGGGTTTCCTTGACGAGATGCGAGCAATCTACCTGGCAAACGGTGTCATATCAGATCCGCTCCGCGACGTAGTTGCTCGAACGAGTGACAAACCGGTGACTGACGTGGAGAACGCCGACAGGTCATCTCCGGATAGCTCAGAACCGTTGTTACTACCTCTGGCCACGAACGAAGAGCAAAAGCGGATCCTCGAGCTCGCACAACGGCATCCTGGCGTTACGGTGCAGGGGCCTCCTGGAACTGGAAAATCACACACCATCGCTAACCTGATCAGCCACTTCGTCGCCTACGGCCAGCGTGTACTGGTGGTGGCGGAAAAAGAACAGGCGCTGAAGGTACTTTCCGACAAGATACCTGAGGGGATTCGCGACCTCACCGTCTCGGTACTCGGTGCTGACGAACAGAGCCGCAAATCACTTGAGAAAGCAGTGACGACGATCCAGTCGAAGGTCGACACAATGGACCCTCGTGCCGCGGACGATGTGATAAACAGACTCCGGATGGACCTTGACGCGGCGAACCGCGGAATCGCCTTGACAACCACGCAGATGCTGCGCGCCAGACAAGCAGAAGTGGATAGGGCACCTGGTAGTTGGATACCGGGTGATAACCCGACGCCACAAGTGGCCGCCGAGTGGGTCCGCAGCAATGCCGATGCACTCGGATATATTTCTGACGCGATCGATCTCTTCGCGAAGCCGCCCCTTTCCGACACCGAGTATGCGGAATACATAGCTCTGCTCGAGGAAGTCGGGCTCGAACAAGCTCGGGACGCTCTCTCTCATCTTCCCTCGCTGGAGTCGGTTCCGTCGAGCGCCAGCCTCCGAGAAATCCTCGACACGATCGCCTCCGGTGACCGACGTGCTGCGGCGGTCCGTACCTCGTTCTTCGACTGGGATAGATTCGTACTTGCTTCGGCCAGCGCGGTGCGGAAGGTGCAAACATCGCTCAGCGAGTACGCCGAACATTTGAGCAGTCTCGAATTGTCCGCATACTCGAACCTTTTGACCCGTCTCTCGGACAATCTGTTGCGTGAAGAGTTGTCGGAGTACTACGAAGCGATAAGCAGGCTCCGACAGGAGGCCATCCAACATCGTCGAGCCTTAATGGCTTCAGTGGTCAAGCTTGGTACTCCCGCAACCCAAGAGCTACTCAGCCAAATAGTCGAAGCACAGAAACATCTCGCCGTGACGGGCAAGCTCGGTCTGTTTGACCGGCAACATAAACGCGCTCTCTCCGCTTTTCGGGTCGACGGTCGCGTTCCGCAAAGCGCGGAAGCAGCCTCATTATGCATCGCAGCAACCTTGCTCCATCTAACTCGACAACATATTGCACGGTTGTTCTTGAATCAATCGCCTCTTGCAGGGCAAATCCAGTTGGGCGAGAGGCCGGAAGACGACGTCGCGGCTGAAGTCGACCGGCTGAAGGAACTTCTTGACATACCCAGCCGGCGCCGCGACCTTGAGAACGAATTGGAAGTTCTCGGTATCCGTTCCGCGGACCTCGCCAAAGCAGAATCTTCTTCCAAGTTGGCGAAGGACATCGATGAAGCGGCATATCACTTCCGTTCGGTCGACGCCCTAGAACAAATCAAAATCCTGATCCAGGTGCTTCGAAAGGGCCAGAACCAGGCGGACGCGTCGCCCCTATGGGCGGCGTTACTGGAGGTGCTTCACGAGCGGAATCTCGAACGTTGGGACGTCCTCCGGAAAGAAGCGTCCAAGCTCCTAAGCCTCGTTGAGCCAGCTCGGCGACTAGTGGAGCTCGACTCTCGCCTACTGGAAGTCGCTCCTGAATGGCGCCAGACTCTGGTGTCCGACCCTGCTCACGCGCCATCGCGGCAGTCCGTAGCCGCGGCCTGGCAATGGCGCCAGCTTGATTGTTGGGTCAGTGGCGTGACAACTCAAGCGTCCCCAGCAGAGTTACAGCACGAGCTCGACAATCTCGGCCAGCAACGCCGCCGCACCGTCTCGCGACTGGTGGAAGCGCTCGCCTGGCGGCGACTCTCGGATAACCTCGGCCCATCTCAGCGACAAGCATTGCAGGCATATCTTAAAGCTGTCACCCGATACGGTAAGACTGGCGGCAAATACGCGCAGCGCTGGATTCGCGAAATGCGGGAAGCACTGAACGACTCCAAAGACGCCGTACCCGTCTGGATCATGACGACCTCCCGCGCCGTGACCAGCTTCCGGCCATCCGAGCAGCCTCCCTTCGACGTCTTGATTGTGGACGAGGCCTCCCAGATCGGATTCGAAGCGCTCCCCCTCCTTTCGCTGGCCAAGAAGGCGATCGTGGTTGGCGACGACAAGCAGACGAGTCCGGAGCACGTAGGCATGGATCGTCAAAAAGTGTTCGACATCATGGACGATCACCTAGCTGACGTCCCGAAGTACCGCACTCTGTTCGATCCCGACAACAGCCTGTATGACCTCGCTATTCAGAAGTTCGCCACTCCCGTCATGCTCTCGGAACACTTCAGATGTCTCCCCGAAATCATAGAGTTTTCGAACGTTCAGGCTTACAACCGCAGGATCGTCCCTCTACGCGACCAACCACCGCAGCCAGGGTGGGTTCCGCTGGGGGTCCTTCGTGTGACGGACGGCTATCGTGAAGGCGACATCAACGAGCCCGAGGCACTACAAGTCGCCAATCTCGTCATGGAGATGTGCGCGGATGGACGTTATGACGGCATGTCTTTCGGCGTGGTGACGCTCCTCGGCACGAGTCAAGCAAAATTGATCTGGGAGAAACTCTATGAGTTGTTAGGCCCGGAGCAAATGGAGGAGCGCGAGGTCCGCTGTGGCGAAGCGGCGAACTTCCAAGGGGACGAGCGCGATGTCGTCATCATATCGACGGTCGTTGCACCCGACCCAAACCTTCCCAGCACCCGATTCGGCGCTATGACCAGCGTCAAGGACTTACGCAAGATCAATGTCGCTGCTTCCCGTGCCAGGAATCAAATGTGGGTCGTTACCTCCGTCGATCCGGATATGCTCCCAAACGGGGATTTGCGAGCCGCATTGATTCGGCACTGTTCATCGTTTGTATCCTCGGCTCCCGAGCAACAAAAAGTCCTGGAAGCATGCGAGTCTGAGTTCGAACGAAGTGTAGTGAACGACCTGTTGGCTCGTGGGTATGGCGGCGTCGAGGTGCAAAAGACGGTGGGTCGCTACAGGCTCGACATCGTCGTCTCCGGCCCTGAACGGCGTCTTGCGATTGAGTGCGATGGCGACCGCTGGCACGGACCGGATGTGTGGCACCAGGATCGAGCACGCCAAGAAGTTTTAGAGCGGGCTGGCTGGACCTTTGAGCGCGTTCGCGGCTCCGCCTATTATCGTGATCCTGTCGCGGCCATGGCGCCTGTCTGGGAACACTTGAATTCTCTCGGTATTCCCACGGGAGACGAGTGGATTGAAGGACCACAGCGATCAGTTGTGCGGGAGGTCGATTCCGGGATTTTCCCTAGTCGAGTGACGGAAGAGGACACCCCACTCCTCTCAGAGGTGGGTGGTGAGAGCGTCTCTGCATCGGAAACGGTGGAGGCGACGGTACCTGCCGAAGCGGGTGCGCAAATATCCGTTCCGTTAGAAGCGGCCGAGATAGATAAATCGTCTGCAGAAGGAGAGCCAGCGGAACCGCTGACCCACGCCTCCGATGAGGATTCTCGAAGCCTTGTCGGGACGGAAACAAATTCTCATTCGGCGGTCCTCGTGGGTTCCGTTGATGAGGAGGAACAGCAACTCATTTCTGAGGAAGCAACCGCGCCTTCAACTACCTTTGTGGCCCTGTCGCCGTATGAGAAGTGGCCGCTGCACCCAATGCCTCCTGCCACGGACAGGAACATCAGACATGTTCAGCAGGGCTTGGTCGAAATCCTGCGAATTGAAGGCCCCATGATCGCGCGCCAAGCATATCTGCGGTACCAGCAGGCGACGGGTGGGCAAAGGGTAGGGAAATCGCTTCAGTCTACTTTTAATGTCGCAACAAGCCGTGCGCTTCGGGATGGTTCAATAGCGCGTTTAGACGACGGTATCCCTGGAGTTGTGAATGCCACCCTCTACATCCCAGGCAAGGATCCCGTTCGTATTCGACAGCTCGGCCCACGCACGCTATTCGAGGTTCCTCAATCAGAGCTGCTGGCAATCATGGAGCTTCTGACCGCGAATGGAGTTCATGAGTGGGACCTCGATCGTGAGCTGTTGAACGCATTGGGGTTGAAGCGGATGACAGTGCGGACGTCTGAGTACCTGCAGGAGTGCCGCAGATATACCTGGCGAGTTTGAATTGCAACGACGCTAGTCGCCCTAACCTGAGCAACCGAAAGGGAAAGTCCATGAAGCTATCAACGATTCTGGATCAGATCGACAGTCAAGATATGGCTCTTCCTGAATTTCAGCGTGGCTATGTTTGGAACCGGCAGCAAGTACGCAGCTTGTTCACGTCGCTGTACAAGGGTTATCCCATCGGCGGTTTCATGACCTGGAACACCCATTCCGCGGCGGCCCGAACGCGCGGTCAGGAGAGCGACCGGGAAGGAAGCGTCAAGCTCCTCTTAGATGGCCAGCAGCGAGCGACGACGCTGTACGGAGTCATGCGTGGCACGCCTCCGAAGTTTTTTGAAGGAAATGCGCAAGCGTTCACGGACCTGTACTTCCACGTCCATGACGAGGTCTTTGAGTTCTACGCGCCGGTGAAGATGAAGGACAACCCCTCGTGGATCAACGTGTCCGAGCTGATGGTGAAAGGCGTCGAAAGATACCTTTCGTCCCATTCGGACATTGCCGCTCTGGGACCGGTTGAGATGCTGAAGGTGATGGCTCGGATAACGAAACTAGGCGACATCCAACATCGAGATGTGCACATAGAAGAAGTCAGTGGGGCGGACAAGACCGTAGATGTGGTTGTCGACATTTTCAACCGTGTGAACTCAGGAGGGACCAAGCTGTCGAAGGGCGATCTCGCGCTAGCCAAAATCTGCGCTTCTTGGCCCGAGGCGAGGGCCGAGATGAATGGACATCGTGAGCGGTGGGCGGCCGCGGGCTATAAGTTCAGCCTTGAGTGGCTCCTTCGCAACGTGAATGCGGTCCTCACGGGAGAAGCCCTCTTCACAGCTCTCGCCCGAGTACCCGAGGAAGACCTCCGCAGCGGCCTCAAGGAAACCGCAAATCTTGTGTCCATCGTCCTCGATGTCATTGCCGCTCGTCTTGGTCTGGATTTCGACCGCGTATTTCCTGCCCGTTTCGCCGTCCCCATCATGGCTCGATACCTACACAACAACGGTGGGCGATTCCCGAATGCTGGTGAGCGCGATCGCCTCCTTACTTGGTACATCCATGCGGCCATGTGGGGCCGCTTCGCCGGGTCGACGGAGTCTTATCTGAACGTGGACCTCAAAGCTGTCGATGAAGGCGGCATCGAGGGTCTGATGTCTCAGATGCTGCGCACACGTGGAGATCTCATCGTCCGCGAGGCAGACTTCGGTGGAAATACGCTCGGCGCACGTTTCTACCCCATGCTGTACCTTCTCACTCGCACGCAGGGCGCCAAGGACTTCACAACTGGTATCGCGCTATCCGCACACATGCTGGGTAGAAACTCCTCTCTGCAGGTCCATCACATCTTCCCGAAGGCCCGTCTATATGAAGCGGGATACACGAAGGAAGAAGTCAATGCCGTAGCGAACTACTGCTTCCTCACCCAGGATGCGAATCTAGACATCACAGATCGAGACCCTGCAGAGTATTTTCCAGCAGTCGAGTCAGCCTTCCCCGGCGCCCTGGCAAGTCAGTGGGTGCCCCAGGATAAAACTCTATGGACTATCGACCGGTATAAGGAATTCCTAGCCGCTCGTAGGCAACTTCTCGCCGACGCTATGAATAGGGTGCTCGAAGAATTGTGGAATGGAACCGCCGGTGCAGATCTTGAACGCTCGGCGCTCGCTCCCGTGACCGCGGGGTCAATCGCAGGAGTTCAAGAATTGATTCAAGACCTGGCTGCGAGAGGTTTTGCAGAAGGGGAAGTCGACAGCGAGGTTAGAGATCATGAGTCAGACGAACTAATTTGTGTCGTTGAAGCGAAATGGTCTGACGGACTTCAACCTGGAATGACCCCTCCCCTCGTCTTGGAGCTGGACGGCAATGGTGAAGAGCTAAATCGCCTGGCCAGCCTTGGCTACCTCGTCTTCACGGACATTGAAGCTGTTAGAGAGCATGCGGGAGACATTGAGCTGACACCCGTTCCTTGATGAAAACGCGTCGTCACTCGCTGTCGAAGCGCAAATTCATGCCCGCTCCTTCGTGTCGAACTCAGGGGTTCACATCGCATTTGAGGTTCAGATCGAAGACATGATGCGGGTCAGGCACTTACCATTCATAAGTAAGACGCAATTCACAAAAGGGGATTCAGATGAAGTTCAAGTGGGTCCCTTCGCGCACGCCTAAACGGGCTGCTACACCGTCGCCCTTTGCTGCCGAAGTTGGGACCCCCAACCGGTCGACCCCTGACCGCCCAAAGACCACCGGGCAAGAGGTGTCTGCGGAGCCGAGGGAGTCTGTCCGGCCGACGACCTCGATTGAGTCAGGGAATACGACGGCGGCACCCCCTAAACCGACGGAAACGAAACACCTTCCGAGACCCCCCGCTTCTTCAGTTCCCGAGCTCGAAGGTGACGGAGCGGCCGCTGTCGAACACCGCGGAAGCCACATACAGATCATTGCTGCGGCTGGCTCTGGGAAGACAGAGGTTGTTTCGCAGCGAGTTGCCTCTCTTCTCGCCGATGGAGAGCCGCCGGAGTCAATTGTCGCTTTCACATTCACGGAGAAGGCGGCGGCGGAGTTGAAGGAGCGCATTCGTGAGCGCGTGACATCTTTACGCGGCCCGGAAGCAAGCGACCAGCTCGGTCGCCTGTTCGTGGGAACGATTCACGCCTATTGCTTTCGTATGCTTCAGACGTACGTGCCGAAGTATGAGACCTACACGCCTCTCGACGCGAATCAGCTCACCAATCTGCTGTTCCGAGAGAGCAACCGACTGGGTATAAAGACCCTCGCAGCACAAGGGGGATTGTTCCGCAGCATCCGGATGTTCCAGCGAGGCGTGGACGTCATCGAGAACGAGCTGTTAGATGTGGCAACGCTTCCCGATGACTCCTTCCGAAAAGCGGTGGTGGAGTACTACGCGATGCTCGATCGCTATCAATTTATGTCCTTCGGTACGCAAATCTCTCTCGCCGTCCAGGCACTCGAGAATCCCGAGATTCATGCTGAAGTCACAAAACCACTGAAGCATCTCGTCGTGGACGAATATCAGGATGTCAACCTGGCACAAGAGCGGCTAATCTCTCTGCTGTCTAAGCCGCATGGCTCTGTCGATTTGGTCGTGGTTGGCGACGACGACCAAGCCATATATCAGTGGCGGGGCTCGGCAGTGGAGAACATAGTCACGTTCGATAAGCGGTACCCGAACGTGAGGCAGTTCCGGCTGTTGACCAACCGCCGCTCTCGACCCGGTGTAGTCGAAGTCGCAAACGCTTTCGCTAAGACAATCCCGGCACGCATTGAGAAAGACATGGAGCCGTTTAGGCAAGGGGATGGCCCGTCTGTCGCGTTTTCGCGGAATGCAGGCACGGAAGACGACGAAGCGAATGAGATCGCGAGGCAAATTCTCGAGTTTCGTCAGGCCGGCGTACCGTTCAACAACATCGCGATTCTGGTACGAGGCAGGGCAGCGTATCCAGCGATACTCAGCGCACTTGCCAAGGATCAAATTCCCGTCCAGCCTGGCGGACGCACCGGACTCTTCGCTCAGCCCGAAGCGGAGGTCCTCGCCGCTACATACGCGTGGATTGCAGACGTCGACTGGTCTGCGGAACAGTTTGGTTTCCGTCAGACGGTGACGCTGGAACGGCTCTTGGATGACTATTCGCGCATCTTCGAGTTGAACGCGGTGCGCCATGCGGCGTTGAGCAAGCACCTGGTTGCATGGAAAGAAGCTGCGCTCGCAAGTAGTTTTAACGAAAATCTTGTAGGGGATTTCTACGTTCTTGCCGAGTTGCTTGGCGTCAATGAATGGGACTTCGCTAACGAATTTACGCGAAACCGTCTGGGCACCCTCGCGCGTTTCACCAACGTCCTAGCAGATTACGAAGGCGTGAATTGGCGGGCGCGAAGAGACCCAGACCATCCTGGGGAACAAGTGGGTGCGCGGAGTGGTGGCGAGTGGTTCTATAAGGCCTTCGCGATCGTGCTTTCCAATTACGCAGTCGGCAGCTATGACGACTTCGCGGGCGAGGAGGACCTGTACGAAGATGGCGTTGCACTCGGAACGGTACACGGCGCGAAGGGCCTGGAATGGCCCGTGGTTTTTCTTCCTTCCCTAGTGAAGACCCGCTTCCCCTCAAGCAAGAATGGCATGGCGCAGGAATGGCCGCCTTCACTACTTGGACGATTCGATGTTGGGCGATATCAAGGCACAGACGCTGACGAACGCCGCCTGTTTTATGTTGCAGTTACGCGCGCTCGAGATGCCGTTCTGCTCTCTTGCCACTCGCTGATGGGCAGTGGAAAGAAGCGAAACGCGTCACCGTACTACGACTACGTGCGTCAAATCTTCGACGACGACGGGAAGCCAACTTCCGTTGCTGGCAAAACGCGGGTGACAGAGGCAGAGGTGGCTCTCACCTACAGCGAACTCGCGGCTTTCGAGTCCTGTCCTCGTAGCTATATGTTGAAGAACGAACTCGGCTTTATGCCAACGATCCAGGCAGAACTCGGCTACGGGAATGCTGTTCACCACACCATGCGAGTGCTCGCTGAGAGAACGAAAGCGACTGGGACACTTCCAACCGAGAAGCAAGTCAACCAGCTGCTCGATTCTGAGTTCTTCCTACCGTTCGCGAACAAGGCCGGGCATAAGGAGATGCGGGAAAAGGCTCGCAAGCTGGTCCATCAGTACGTATCGGATCACCCGTCCGACCTCCTACGTACCTGGGCCACCGAACGCCCTTTCGAACTGTACCTTGACGGTGTTGTCATCTCGGGCAGAGCGGACGTTATCTATGACGAGCACGACGGCCAAGTCGGTAGTCTCGCAATCGTCGATTACAAAACTTCGACAGGCGAACAGGCCAATCCGCTTCAGCTTCAGATCTACGCCAATGCCGGTCGCAGAGAAGGACTCGATGTCTCTGCAGCATTCATCCACGACCTCGGCACTACTCAGCGATATGACGTCAATGTCGGTCAGCATGCCGTCGCGTCTGCAGAGGTGGCGGTGATCGCCACGGTCGAGAGTCTCCGGCGACGCGAGTATGAGCCTCGGCCGGAGCGCACTAAGTGCCGCATGTGCGACGTCCGAAGGCTCTGCAATGCAGCGAGGGTCCGGTAGACCTGTAAAGACTACCGGACCCTCAGACCATCAGGGATTCATCACGTGACGGTGGCTACTGGCGTCCGAGGTGTCATATTCGACAGCGATATCTGAATAATAGAAGTCCACTGCTGACTTGTTCTCGTGGCGCACAGCGTTGCGAACTTCAGGGATCTGCATATCGAGCACAAACATTGAGTTGTCGATCTGGCTAATAGCTTCGATGCGATAGAAGCTCTCGCCATATTTCTCCGCGAAGTCCGCCAGCGCACGTAGCTTGGTCACAGCATCCTCAAGATGATGTCCATGAGGGTCAACTATGGACGCCTTGACTTGATTCTCAACCTGGTGGAAGAAAATGAAGTCCGGGTGCATCGACCGCCAGTTGCCTTTCCCGTCACGGTACGCAATGCCGAGCGAGTCGACAGCGGCACGCGACGGATTGCGGTACCAACCGATTGCATTCGCACGAGCAAGCTCGGTATTGACCACGTCGCGTTCCCATGTGTTGAGGGAACTGAGGGGGAACTGTCCTTCTTCATCTGACATGAGGTGCAAGCTCGCCAATGGCGCGGCGCTGACCTGCTCATTGTCGTCGACTATTTGGTAATCCTCCATGCGGGAGCGCGGCCGACCGAGAACCCCCCGTTGCGGATCGGTGGACATCGCGCGGATGTCCTCGTATTCCTGCTGGCGGTCGTCCGGCAGTCCCTTCAGATCCACGCGGCTCTCGGCAAACCAGCGATCAACGATCTCGGTGGCTTCTTGATCTACCTTTTCGCGGACTTCCTTGACCGTTGCAAGTGCCGACGCCTTCACGAAGGCGTCGCGCAGTCCATCATCTTCCGCGTCGTCGTTGTCTGGGCCAGCCAGATAGTTGACGTAGGACTGCGCAATGTCGGCGCCAAAGGCTTTTTTCGCATCTTCGAAGGCAGAACGTATCGCCCGGTCGTCAGCACGCTCAGCAAACTCGCGATAGCTGAGCTTGGACGCGCCGACCTTTCCGGAAATTTCCTGAACGATTACGCTCCATACCTGCTCCACCGCTTCACCGAGTAGCTGGGAATACCGTGCGGCATATCCGTCGAGGATGGCATGCATCTCGCTCTCAGCGTCACGAAGCGCGTCTGGCCTTAGCCCGTCCATGGCGAGGGCTTGCGCTAGGGCTACTAGTCGCTTCACCGGCCGTGCGCCACGCTTGGGAAGGGTCTCAGTCGGTAACTCGTCCCAAGCGGCCCAGACAGCTTCCGAAATCGTCGGATTGGCCAGCAATTCCCGGCCGTCGAGCAGGATTTTCTTCCCTGCTGTGCCGGGCATTTCTTCTAGCTGTCCAGTGAGGTATTTGACGACTTGCCCGGCGGTGGTTCGGTCGAAGAACGGCAGGATGCAATCAACTGAGTTGAGCCGCTCATCGCCGGGCACTCGACGCGCAAGGGGGCTGCGCACCATGCGCCCGAGCAACTGCGTGATGTGGGTATTATCCTTGGCGGGGCGGAATGACACCATCACCTCAGCGCGCGGGCAATCCCAACCCGTCGAGATCGCATCCTTGGCAATGAGCACCCGAACCTTGTCATTTTCTTCAACGTGTTGAGGCTCGATCCAGTCGACATCCCAGGCGCCGAACCGTTGAGTTGTGTGATCACCAAACACATGCCGGACGTTATAGCCGTTGAGCTGAGGGTACTCGTCGGCGATCGTATCAAGCGCGCGTCCAATGTCATCGCTTTCCGGCTTGTTAGGCGTTTGCAATACCAATAGAGGCTTAACGACCTCGAGAGCACCTTGGGACTGGCCGTACTTGGCCCACCGCTCGCTGGACTGCACGAGCTTTTTTGCAGACAGTCGGACGAGAGTCGTGTCGAAGTTCCCGGTTTCATTTGGGATGTTCAACGCGACAATGTCTTTGACCAGACCGGATTCCTGAACCCTGGAAGGATCGACGATGACAGAAGGGTACGCACGGCGATCTTTGCTCGCGTCGGCCGCCTTCATCGCCTCTTGAAAACGTTCAATCGTTGCGGAAATGCCCCAAACGATTGGGACCGCCGGGTAGCCAGCGTGCCCGTTGACCAGCTTGCGAACGATCGTCGGCTTGTCTCCGGTGACTCTAGTGTTGAAGCCGCGATGAGCTTCATCGAGCACAAGATAGAGCGTGAGATTGTCGTCCGCTATGGTGTTCGCGATCGTCTCCCAAATCGTCCACCCCTGCATATCGGGCGTGGCAACGTCAGCCAGACCTGAAAGCTGCTCTTCGGTGTTTTCGTCGTGGCCGCGCGTGAGGAGAGAGTTCTTCGTCAGCTTACCGGTGTTGAGGAAGTAAACCTTGCCCGGGTCTAGACGCGGTTTGGCGAACGGGGGCTGAATGGCCACGAGATCAGCTGACGAGAACTTCTCGGATGCGTCCATAAGACGCATCCGCGTTTGATCATTGAGGTTTGGGTCATCCGAGAACCAGATAACGACGGCGCCGGGATCCGGGTCGAAGTCGAAGCGCTCGCTCCCGTAGAAGAGTGCTTCAATCGCAGCCGCGGCCATTACTGTCTTACCTGCGCCGGTGGCTGCGGTAAGCGAAAACGATGACTCACGCCCGTCACGTTCATACTCCGTCTTGGCACGTTCGAGGTTGGCGAGCACATCCGCGACGGCATCGTCCTGGTAGTCCTTGAGTGTGAACTTCACTGTGAGTTCCTTCCCGTCTCAATCTCGAAGTTGCGCAAGTAGGCCTCATAGAGGCGTACCGGCTCGACGTGCTCAGGCAACTCCCGCACCACCGACTCGAACAGCCGATCCTCATCGGTCACGATGTAGACGAGGCTTACTCCCTCGTTCGAGACGACTTCTTTAAGAAACCCCTCCGTTTGGTTCAAATCGGCAATGACGCCATAAGTGTCGGCAACATCCCATCCAGCCGCAATGTCTTCAATTCGCCGGCCGCCCGATCCGGCACGAATCCAAAGGAGAGGGGCAATTTTAGCGAACTCCCGGTGGGAGGAGACGCGAAGTGCAGACTCGTAGGTGAGTGTGAAGAACTCGGCATTTTCCTCGAATCCATCGCTCATTGGGAACTCGTCGGTGACCTTGTATTCACCATCAATAGGATTGCCTTCCGGAGTACTTCCGCTGATGGCTGCTCGGATTCGTGCCTTAGTTATAAAGTCGCAAATTCCAAGCTCTTCCCACTCATTGTCTCCTGGTCGAAGTCCCTTCTTGCGTAAGTTGTGCTGCTCATCAGCGGAGACCTCATTGTTCGTCACGCTAATGCACTGGCGCCTACCGGCATCCTGTCGATTCAGCCGCATGACGGCGTGAGCAGTAGTGCCCGAGCCTGCAAAGAAATCCAAAACGACCGCGTTCGGCTTGTCACTCACGAAGAAGCGCAAGGCGTCCTCGACCGCGTAAAGGGACTTCGGGAAGGGGAACTTGCGGTGCGGCATAAGGGCTCGGATGATATTTGATCCGCCCGCTCCCGCATTGTGCGACTCCACATTCCACACCGTAGCGGGGCTAAAAGATGAAGCCCCAGTTTGCTCAGACCATTCAACTACTAGCGCGCCGTTCGTGTCCTTCCCCCTAACGATTAGTTGACCGGACTCAATCCTGCTTAGTTCTGCCTCTCGAAGATAGTTGATTGCCCATGCCGTCTTGCTGCGGTTCGCCGCGCCCAGTCTCGCGGTCCCTTCAGCGATCCGCTTGCGCAGAGCGAGATGCCCAATCTGCCAACGTCCCTCCGAACCATCCGCCCTGATAGGCCAGACAGGAATTAACCCAGGTTCAGAGGGCAATACTTGGTCTCGCGGTTCACTCAAAGAAATCGGATCCCCAACAGAGTGAATTTTCTGGGACTCCGGTATTACCCAGACGGGATAAAAGAGGTTAGGGCGATCCGTTCGCAGAGAATTAGTACCTGCGCGCTGCAAAGACCTCCAGATTGTTCCGGCCTTTTTATCCTCACGCTTTGTGTCTAGCATGTTGTGGAGCCATTTGGACGGCCCCGCTTCGCCGACCATTACAATGAAGACGTACTCGTCTACTCGCACCAAGTTTCGTCCACGTGCCACTCCGCTTGGATTGATCACACTCGTCACCATCTGAATTCGTGCCTCAGAAAAGGTCTGTTCGAGAAGCATCCCGAGTCGTAGATACTCCTTCTCGTCGATCGTCACAATGAGGACCGAGTCATTAGGGTTCAACAATTCCTTCGCGAGTAGGAGCCTACGTTCCATAAACGCCAACCACTTCGAGTGACGATAGAGGTCATCACCCTCAACATAGTCGTTACTATACTTCCAGTCCTTGGCGCCTGTGTTATAGGGCGGGTCAATGTAGATGCAGTCGACTTTGCCACGGTGTGTGAAGAGCAGCGTCTGGAGCGCGTGAAAATTTTCAGCGTTGATTACGGTATGGAACGGTTTATCTCCGCCACGTTTCACCTTGCCGGTTGATACAAGACCGGGATAGATTGGATCACGAAATTCAGCGACAACGATTAGATCGTCTACTGCGACGTCTTGGGCAACCTCGCCATCGAGTGCCCCGAGAACTGCAGTAGCGGGATCACTCGTCCGGTTGATAGACAGAACGCGCCAGAGCCGGCGGTTCTCTGCGATTGAATGCTCTCCGCGTCGCGGCAGCACTCTGACCTTGTCACCCTTTCGGACCTTGCGGCCGGGCAGTTCAACAGCCTCGGGCACGTGACGCTCAAAGTTCAAGCCAAAGGCGCGACGGTCGGCGAGGGCATCTACCTCGCGTTTCAGGTCAGCAGCAAGCGAGGCGTCGCTCGTGCTCAAGCGTCTGAGTAAGTCATTGAGCCGGGACATCGGATTCCTTCATGTTTTC
This sequence comes from Arthrobacter parietis, assembly GCF_039530425.1. NCBI lineage: Bacteria > Bacillati > Actinomycetota > Actinomycetes > Micrococcales > Micrococcaceae > Arthrobacter > Arthrobacter parietis. The sequence continues at coordinate 316,048 of NZ_BAAAON010000003.1, forward strand.
GTTTGTGATGGCAATAGTTCTGTCAGCGTGCCGGGTCGTTGGCGGATCGGACTAGATGATGATGATTCACCGAGTCACCACGCACCGCTCGCGAACGGAGCGCTAACCGTCGTCGGACACATCGATCCGACCGCGGGCAAAAGTTGCGAGAATTCGCTGATGTGTTTGTCGAGGCAATTGCCGATTGCCAGGTTCCCCGAGAGGTGTTCCAGGCCGTGCCGGTGCTTCAGATAGCAGCTCATCGAGACCGGGGCGCGCAACCATAAGGATTCCATGGGTTGCACGGGTGCAAGTAACGGCCAACCGGCCGAACGAAGAGTTGAAGGCATCCAGCTCAGTAGCTCCATTGAGGGGATGAATGGCGATTGTGATGCCGTTTGTCTGACCTTGATAGGAGTCAACTGTAGAACTCACAATGTCCCGATCAGTGAGTCCGTGCTTCTCTTGTAGCCGCGCGACGACTTCCGCCGCGTCGTCGACGGCTTGGTTGCGCGTTGCAAGGATAGCGACCAGCGGGTCCTGATCATCCTGGCCTGGCGTAGAGGTCTTAGTTTCGCCGGTGGGTGCGCCGTCGTCGTCGTATTCAGCTGCCTGGAGACTCGCTCCCGCCAAAAAGAACTCGTCAAGCAGGGCCTCCACGAACTCCATCAATGGGAGATCGATGTCGGCGGCTTCGGGGTCCGGCAACCCATCTACCTCGAGCATCGTTGGCACGCCAGTACCGACTTGTTGCCAGATCGCCGTTACCGGACCGCTCATCGTCCCTAGATTCACGGTTCGGTCCCCTTCAGCAGCAACGCAGTCAAGGGAGGCCCATTCTGGATAGAAAGCACGCCAGAGCGCGAGGTGACCGGCGGCGGGACGCCAAACCGTAGGAAGCTCTCTAGTCCAGGTTCGCGCGTCATCGGCATAGTCCGTCGGCCATGCACGGTAAGGGTTGTACCCGGGATCCCCACTCCACGGATTCTGACCAATTTCAAGTGGCGGCAGCTGCCCGACATCTCCTACTCCCACCCATTTCGGGGCCAGTTTGACAACCTTGTCGAACAAGTGGTGCGGAATCTGCCACGCTTCATCCACGAACATCACGTCAAATGGCCCGGATCCTGCGTGGGCGTCGCCGAGGTGACCACGCAATCTGGCCAGCTCGCTGGGTGCCCCCAGGCGGCTGCAAGTGCCGATAACAATTCTGGCGTCAGCCGGAATCTGCGAGGTTGACGTTACTACTGTGGCCGCGTCGTGCACTTCTTGGGGTACGTCTCCCCACTGTTTAGCCGAGACGAGAAGACATACGTGATCTTGTCCCAACTCCCTCCCAATCGAAAGTGCCAGTGGCCGGACCTGCTTGTTGGTGAACGCTACAACAGCCGTCCGCCAGCAGGCAGGGTGCGAATGAGCTTCGGCCACAAGCCGCTTCAACGCGTAAGACTTGCCCGCACCTGCCGCTGCTTTGAGCAGGATGCGCTCCATCGGTGAAGCGCCAGAAAGCATGTCAGAAAGTTCATGGCTCGCTTCATCTGCGATCGCAGCGTTGAGCACAGCCGCTTGGGCATGGTACACGTTCCCCTCCGCCGGGAATTCCGGTGGAGCGAAATATTCGATTGCTTCACTCAATGTCATCGATTGTCAGTTCTTCTGGGACCTCTTCACCGGCTTCTATGTATGGATTACCCACGGGGGAGCCAGATGGAGAAACCTCAAATGCGTCTCCGTCCCTTACCGGCGGCCAAACCTCCGGATTGAGCATGCCACGAGCACGTCGGTCCGCAAGTTCATCCGACCACTCTGCCTCCCGGCTTTCATGAGGTCGACAACACCATTGATGCAGCTCCGGGTTCTCCTCATATGAGCTGAAGTCACAATCCTCCCTTGGCGCCGACAATCTATCGGTTTGCGGTTTAGCGACATTCAGGTACCGGTTAGCTCTTAACTCCGGGAACCACCCAAGATCGGCAACGACCAGCAGGTCACCTTCGGCGAGTTCTGGGACCGCTTTGGGTTCCCAAATGAAATGGGTCTTGGGGGCGTGCTCCGCTACACCTGCCATTTCTAGCGGTCCAATGCTCAGTCCATCAATTTTGAAAGCGCCCTTGGGCGAGACGTCCACTGATACTGATTCCGCCTCAACACATGGCTCACCGTTCCGTGCCAGCATCACGACCCTTGATCCATCCCCGACCCGACGAGAGTCGACATCCAGCACGAGTGGGAGAGTTGAGATGACTGTGGCAAACGCGACTTGACGCGTTCCCGGTGAGGTCGCAAGTCCATGTGCCGCGTGTGGATTTGAGAAGGCCAGGAGTTGTGTACTGCAGAGGCCGTCATCCTCGATCATCGGAACATGGGAATTCCGCCAGAATCGATAAGTGCGCCCGAACCTGACCAGATCGGACGCGCGCAGCGACAGGCGACGCCGCCACACCTCTTGGGCGTCACTTTCCACCACTCGATAGGCGTCTCGAAGCCGTGACGCGGGAAGGCCCTCAATCACGTCGAGTGCGCGATCGAGCACCGAGGACTTGTAGGACAATTCCTCGACAACCAAGGCCTCGTAGGTTGGCGGGTCTGTCGAACGTGCTGGGGTAGAGCGACCCCTTCCGCCACTCAGCGCCTCGTGGATCGCGTCCGACTGGCGGTTAGTCAGACGAGCACCTGGGGTATGAACGCAGTTTTCAATCTCGTCAGCGAAGGTTCGGTGTTCCAACGGATTATCACCCGCGGCCTCAGTCCAACCGACGAGGTAGTCTAGACGACCTGCATTGGCCTCCGGACCACCAGCAACGAAGTGTCTTGCAACGACGGAACGAACGTCGATAATTGGGCAGCGAAGAGTAAATGCCCGTGCCCGGTCTTCCTCTAGCAGGAACGACACAGCGGTCCGGTCCACTTCACTCAGCGCTGCGGGCGTAATGGCCGGTTCGCCGTCGAACGTGAGTGCTGCCCGACCCATCTCCGTATCTCGTTCCCAACGTAATCTGCTCAGCTCGACACCCGCGAGGTTGTCCGCGATCGAAACGAGAAGATCAGCTGTGACTTTGTCCGGGACAACCACGTGTATCGCTCCAGGGGAACCGACGCTGCTTGTGCGCTGATCCCGCATAGCGGAAGACAACGCTCTGCCAAGCACACGCATCACCTTGCGACGTGTGTCCGAAGCCTGCGGGTCGTCATAAACGTGGGTTTCCCATTCACCTCGACCATCTGAGGCGATGCGTTGTATAGCAATACCATGCACACCAAGCGCCGCAGCGTCCGACTTGGCGATGACAACGTTGACCGTACCTGGGCGGCCCACCTGATCGACTCGCAGTTGGCCGGTCGTCTGTGCCGTCCCTTGCCGCGTCGCCGCGATGTTGGCGGCAACGCTCGCGGGAACGCCTACCGCCTCATTAGAACCGTCGACTAACACCAACGCTCTTGCTCGAAGGTCCCGACTGATTCCTAACTCAACGAGCAGATCGCCGGGGTCTGTGGAGGATCGAAGCTCGGACCGGCAGAAAGAGAATAATGTGCAAGTTGTGCACGAACTTGGATCAAACGTCGCTATCAGATGAGATACGAACTCGGACAGGGGCTTCGATTCGTCGTAGTCGGCCTCGACTGCTTCCACGCGGCGTTCTTCGATGCGAAGCCGCACCTCTTCTCGGTGGTCGTGCAGGTTTTCGACCACCGCTTCCGGCTGGAGGAAAGAATTCCTGGGCACTGCCAGCACCCCATGGGTATGGACGTCCATGCCTCGCGGTAGCAAGGACCAGGAACTGCAAGATTCCGCACCAACCGCGACTTGAAGAAATCCCTTCAACATTCGGGAGTCATCAATACGCGAGCGAAGTCGTTCGTAATCCTTCGCATCACCAACAACCAGCCAAGAGCCCGTCCGGTCGCTTCCTCTCTTTGGCGCGACGACTGAGAAGTCGGGCTTAATTTCGGTCGCGCGGGAATTCTCGAAACCGAGAAATGGTACAGCCATGCCGTAGATGAGCGTGGTGGCGCCGGTGCGGATCGCGCGCTCGTGCGATTCGGCCAAGAGCGTGGCGGTCATGCTGGCATTGACGTGTGCATTTACCGTCACGACCTCGCTCGGCCGCTCGAGCTCCAGGTATCCGAGCGCTTTGGTGGCTATTTTGCTGGCGAACGATTCATGACGTACCAACCGCTCGAACGTCATTGCACGCATCCACCGGGCTTGGGGAATACCTCCGGCCGCGTCTTCGAAGCCCAGCGCCTTGGCGAGATTTCGCCGGGTGATTCCTGTTATGAGCGAATCTGTGCCGCGGAATCGTGCACACGCGGCGTGGCTGGAAGATGCGACAGCACCAGAAGCACCGCCAACTGACGTCGTCGTCGCCATAAATCCCCCTTACTTCACTCACAAGGCTATCGTCTCGTCAGTTTCGTTGCGGTCAGAAACCAAAATGTTTCCGAAGCTCCGGTCCATTCACGAAAGGGGGCGGCGATGTGACCAAGCAGCTCATTTTTTCGGCGTGGAACGCCGCTCCTTCGAAGATCACAACACTACTTTCTTACGATGCGGAGCGTCAGATGCTTAGGGGTTCGGAGCTGCATGGCGAGAACACCGCAGAAGCCCGCAAACGGTTCCGTGGCGGCCTGCGTTACAGGCTTCGCGACGGCGAGCCGATGGCCATGTCTACCCTCGCACCACTCGCCATCTCGGGCGACCCGCTCACTGCTGCCCGGAAGGCCGGCACGCAGGTATCTGAAACAACGGTCCTGAACTAGGTTGACGCGGCGGGTTGGAAGTCGGGCGAATGGGATCGGCTCGAGGACGAGGGCAATCGCCTCGGCGCCTGGGCCGCTTACTTTTCGATTCCGGGCGTCCTTCCTCAGAGCTGGCGTGGAGACGGTTAGATCCAGGCGCTGGACGACTTCACCCAACAGCAGGGCAAGTCGACCGAAGATGTGGATGACGCTGAGGAAAGTGCATCCTCCGGACGCCGGGCTCTATATACGGCACATCGATCCCGTGCTTGAGGCAGCATCCGACGCAGCCCGCCGGCTGGGACGAACAATTGGCAGACCTCGCGGTTACATCCCCCACTAACTGCGTCTACCGGGCGCTCAAGCGCGTTCTGCCCGCCGACTTCGACGACGCTGACTGTGGAAGGCCTCTGTTTTCGCCGCCACCGGCTTGCGCGGGTTATTCAACCGGCTGGGCGTCTCGATGTTGCTCGATGCGCTTTCTCTGGCTGGAGACTACTGGCAGAAGGTCCTCCGATACTGCGCCGCCGGCAAACCTGCAGGCCGTCCTCGACGAGTACGTCTTCCAGCTTCGGAGCCAGCAAGTGCCCGGTCCGATCAGCGTCGACCAGCCGCGGGCTGTCGCTGAAGCCCTCACAAATGTTGGCCAACTATCCCGACAAATCTCATGATGATCTGCGGATGAGTGACCGCTTCGCCATGCGATACAGCAGCACAAAAAGCGACGACGGCGACAACAACCGCATGCCGGACGTCCGCCGTGCCTTCAATAGCCCGTTCTGGCCGTTCGTCCTGGCATCCACCTCCGTCGGTCAGGAAGGCATCGACTTCCACTGGTGGGCGCACTCGGTTATCCACTGGGATGTGCCGGGGAACCCGGTCGACTATGAGCAGCGAGAGGAGCGGGTGCATCGGTATCTCGGGCACGCCGTGCGGAAGAATGTCGCAGAGGCACATGGTGCGGCTGTTCTGCGGCGTGGCGTGTTGAATCCGCGGGAAGCGCTGTTCGAGGCTGCGGCGGCGCATGTTGCCGATCAGCCCGCAGACCAAGCTAACGAGTTCGCCCCCCATTGGATCCATAGGGCCAGCACAAAATTCAGCGGCGACTGCTGGATCATCCTCTGAGCCGGCATGTGCCGCGCACCAACCAGATGCTTTCGGGACTGGCGAAGTATCGGCTGACGCTAGGCCAGGCGCGGCAGGATGACCTGCTTGGGCTGATGAAGGACGGAATGAACGTTCGCGCGCTCGATCTGCGACCTTAGGCTTCTATGCGATATATTTACGGTCTTCGTTCACTTGCCCGTCCGAGGAATCTATGCTCATCCAAAGCGTCGTTCTACCGAGGGACACTCACACACTCGACGGGGTCGTCCACCTGACACGCCGATCTTCGGTGTGGATCCTTACTGCGCGGCGAAACGCCTGGCACTCCGTGTTAACGAACTACTACCAAAGCAATGAGGCGATTTTCACTTCGCCCGCGTCGGCGCGCCTATATGCGGAAGATCGACGAAAACGTGGAACCTTCTTCGAAATTGAGGAGCTACCGGCTCTGGTCTTCGACATGGAGAAGTTCAGTCTCGTGGTGGTTCATCTCAATGAGACTCCGCCGTTTAGGAGGTGGGCTTGGCCGACTTCGTTCGGTCAGTCGATTCTGAAGGGGATCGACGTTCTGAGGGCCTTCAGCAGCCGCTACTATCGCCAATTCCCTTCCGGTTGGGCGAGGGAGGAGGGAGACCCTGCTGTGATCACCGGTTTAGTCGATTTTCGAATGCTCGCAACCGCTTCTGGACAGCACGACTACTGGTTGGAACGATCATCCGTGGAATCTGACGGGTGGATGACCTTCCATCGGGTCCGGTCGCGCCGCATAACCATCACCCATTTGGAAAGAATCACCGAAGAGTTGAATGCAGCGCTGCAGGAGCGTTCTCACGGAGACAGACCTACTCCTTGAGACATCGGAGCGAAATGGGGCATCGAAACCGGTTCACCGTGCCACAGCCGCAGCGGAGGAAAAGACGTCGGCCGGCATGGCGCGGTGCAGTTTCCAGGTAATCGCGATGGGCTTCTCCCCAGAATGCTGGACGTAGTCGACCTGCCCCAGGCACGTATACGGCACAGTCAGCCCGCTCTCATCTTCCGCAGTGTCGCGGGTGAAGAGCAATACCTGCGACCCTCGCGACTTATGTTTCAGATACCGCTGACCTACAGGGCTGGTTGTGGCGGTCGAATTCTGTGATTCCCAGTGAAACAGGTCAGGACCGATGGCGTAGTCCTTGTACATGGTGGTCGCTGAGTGATTCTGCTCGTCCTTATTGAGCGTGACGAAGAAGACGTCGGTCGACGTGGTGGGACACCAAGCAACGCCCTCACGGTGCTGCACGTTCTTGCCGAGCTCAAGGGATCCATATTCCAGTGCTGCTAGAACTTCTTCGCGCCGGTAGGTCGCATGGGATAGAAGAGGAACGTGCTGCAGCCCGACGCCGAGCCCCTTCGCGGCATGCTTCGAGTCAGCGACGCCTAAGTCGACGAGTTGCCGAATCTCGTCACACACAAAGCGGAACCGGCGCAGATGGTCCAACCCGTCATCGTACGTTCGAAAACCGCCGCCGTCACTCCACAACGTATAAAACAGCATCCGGGCGAACGCCTTTTCCCGTGGTCCGAGGTCTTCATACCGCGGGGCGCGTTCCCCGACGAGCATCGTGTACGCGTCAGCTCGTTCTGGGTCGTCGACGTGAAGCAGCCGCACCATTCGCAGCAGAAGTTGTTTCTCCTGCGCGAGATCCGCCAGACCTCCGGCGATGGCGGCCTCCCCTGGAGAGAGCCCCTCGATCACGCCAGCCTGGCGTAGATACCCGGTCCAAGAGTCCTTCGTCGTGCGGTAGATGGTCTTCAGGTCGTTGCCAGATCGCTCGAGGTACTCGGCTAGTACCGTTTCGCCATAGGAGCCAATGTCACGCACAAGTTGCGCACGGTTGAACCGCAGCTGAGCCCGGATGTTCTCCAGCACGACTCGCTGCGCCACCCTGTCGAGAACGATCTGGGAACCAGACGGCAGGAACGGGAACTCGTCGTCGACCGCTTTCTCCAGCTGCTTTCGACCGAATCCCGTGAGTGCGCGGTACCGCAGGTCGAAGCGGAACTCGCGGCGCTGCTGCCCGATGAAGTCCAGCACCGTAAGGACCGATTTCTCCTCAGCGCGTCGCAGCCCGCGGCCAAGCTGCTGAAGAAAAATCGTTGCGCTCTGAGTCGGGCGAAGCATGAGAATCGTGTCTACTTCGGGCAGGTCCAGACCTTCGTTGAAGAGGTCGACGGTGAAGATGCAGTTGATTTGGCGGTCGCGTAGCTGTGTCAGCGCAAGCGCGCGTTCGTCGTCGTCCGTTCCACCATGCAGAGCTGTCGACGCGATGCCTGCACGGTTGAAAACCTCAGCCATGTAGTGGGCGTGCTGAACGGAGACGCAGAAGCCGAGTGCACGCATCTCGTCGGTTCCGGTGATTTTGTCCTTGAGTTCGCGGATGACTTTGGCTGCGCGGGCATCGTTACCGGTGTAGAGACGGTCGAGCTGGTCTAGATCGTAGTTGCCTCGCTTCCACTCCACCTGACTGAGGTCGACGTCGTCGGACACGCCGAAGTAGTGGAAGGGCACCAGGAGGTCGGCGTCGAGGGCATCCCAGAGTCGGAGTTCGCTCGCCGTACGACCGTCGAAGAACTGGTCGGCGACGTTGACGCCGTCGCCTCGCTCAGGTGTCGCTGTGAGGCCAAGCAGCTGCTGCGGTTCCAGGTGGTCGATCAAGCTTCGATAGGTCGGCGCCATGGCATGGTGGAACTCGTCGATGACGACCATGTCAAACATGTTGGGTTCGAGCTGCTGTATGCCTCTGGCATTGAGTGACTGGACCGATGCGAAGACCTGCTTCCACTGTGTCGGCTTGTTGTCGCCGACGTAAAGCTCACCGAAAGCGCCGTCTTGCATGACGTTTCGGTAAGTGCGCATGGATTGACGCAGGATTTCCTGGCGGTGCGCGACGAAGAGGAGCGTGAGGTTTCGCCCTGCGGCTTCGCTGAGACGTTTGTAGTCAAGCGCGGCGATGACGGTCTTGCCGGTTCCGGTGGCGGCAACGAGGAGATTGCGAGTGTGGCCTTTGAGTCGCTCTGCTTCGAGCGCTTCGAGCATCTCCTCCTGGTGGAGGTATGGCTGGACTTCCAGTCCGGTGAGGCCATCTGGAGCGATGGTGCGTTTGCCACCATTTCGTTCGAGGGCTGCGTCGAGTTTGTCGCCGTCGCGCTCGGGATCATAGCTCTGGAACGCTCGCTGCTCCCAGTAACTGTCGAAGGTGACCTCGAACTTCTTCAGCAGTGCGGGCGTGGCGATATTGGAGAGCCGAACGTTCCACTCCAGTCCGTCAAGGAGTGCAGCCTTGCTCAGATTTGAGCTTCCGACGTAGGCAGTATCGAAGCCTGTGTCCCTTCTGAATAGCCAAGCTTTGGCGTGAAGGCGGGTGGCCTGGGTTTCGTAGCTGACCTTGACCTCGGCACCGTAGCGGGTGACGAGTTCGTCGATGGCACGGCGTTCAGTGGCGCCCATGTAGGTGGTGGTGATGACGCGCAACCTTGCCCCGCGTTCGTGGAGCCTTTCAAGGGCGGGGTGGAGCAAGCGCAGTCCGGTCCAGCGGACGAAGGCGCAGAGGAGGTCGACGGCGTTCGCTGAATCCATCTCGGCACGGAGTTCTGCTGCGAGGTTCGGGTCATCTTTGCTGTTGGTGAGGAGTGCCGACTCGCTGAGGCGTGTGGTGGGTCGTTTGACGCTGCGTCGTCGTAGGTTCTCCGGCCGGTGAAGCGCGTGGAGTTCCTGCGGGCCGGCAGCGATGGTGGCTGAGTGGCTGAGATGTCCCAGAATGCTGTTGGCGATCTGTACGCGCACCTCAGGGGCGGCTTCCGCTAAGGCATGTCGCACGGCGTCGGCTACGTAACGCGAGAGGAGGTCAGGCGCGTTGCTCTCATCGACCTGCTCGAACGAAGCATGCAGTCCCGGCGCCACCGCCAGTTGCCCGGCGATTGCGTCAGTTTTTAGAAGCTCATACAGCCCCTCGGGCAGCTGTGGCGCTGCCCCTCCCCCATTGGTTTGGCTCACCTGACCAGAGTAAAGGCTTCTGAGTCTCGACGCTGGGACGGCAGGTAGGTGCACTTCGAGCTAGCCTTCGAATCGCAGTTTCGAAGGTAGTTAAGGTGAGCTTACCGATCGCAGCTGAAGGCAACGCAGTGATACGGCGAGCCGAGTTTCGGCGCGGGTGCCCGGACCCCACACCCTCGGGGGCGGAGGCAGGCAGCACTGCCAGCTAACGAGCTTGCTGATTGTCAGGTCCGCCGCTCCCACTACGAAATGAGCGAACGGTCCGGGTGGTGGAGCGGCTCGTAATAGCGACAGCGAATCAGAAGCCGTAGCCGCAATGGACGGCAATGCAACCAGACGATCCGTGCAAGCAGCAACCCGCTAAACCGTTCCTCCGCATGCACCATTTCTGGGGATAGTCTCACAGTCAGTTTCCGCATGAGCCGAGCCTGATACTAGCGCCATACCTAAACATAATCGCGCCACGGAAAGGTTCTGGACAAGTACCATTCAACGAAACGAGTAGTCGTACGCATTACGCATTGAAGGAGAAAGTTGCGCGACCAAATCAGCCCGATCACCTTCCAATCATTCTGCGAAGCGTCAAGAGCCGCGCTACGGCTCGAGAGTGACGCTCTTCTAGACCGAACTCTGCCGGCGCTGAGGGCGAGTCAGTGCACTTGGCACCCAAATGGCTTCGCAGTTTTTCATCTGAACGACCACCATGAGTTGGGGAAGCTACGATTACACATTTGGCCAAGCTCAAGGCGTGTGGTTCGCACTCAGGCTCCACCAATTCATTCGCACGTCTGGCATCTGTATAGTCAAATCCTGGCTGGCTCTTATAGTGAAACACTCTACGAGGAGATTACAGATGATTCGACGCAGGCGGAGATTTACCATTGTGCTGAGATAGACTATTTGGTCAACAGAAATGTTTTCGAAGCAGTGGGGGAGAAAACTCTTCGACCTACATCACATCTGACCGTGACAGCCGGAGAGAATCACACGGTTCCGGCTGGTATTCCCCACGAAACCCATATTGAAGAGAGCTCGTTCGTTGCAACCCTCCTAATAACATCAGCGCCTCAAGCCACTCATGCGTCGGTATATAGCAAAAATAGGATTCTGGAGGATTCGTATGATCGACCTGTGTTGCATGATGCGGAAAAATTTGCACTTCTAGCGAAACTGACCGACAGCCTATACTCTCCTTAAGCACGGGGAAAGGGTCAGTGTTCAATTAGGACTAACTATGATAATCGACTTATTCCGATGGGCAATAGCAGACATCAAATCCAAGAAGAACTTGGACGTATGGATCCTTTTCGCACTCGCACTGTCATTCGCACTCCTGGGAATACTGGGGCTGGATGCCAAGTTTCTGAGCCCAATCGTACTGAGCCTCCTTGGCGTCCTTGCTCTATCTCAGATCAGGAGTCGCGACCAAATTGCGGAGATTACGGCTTCGTGGCGACGCAGCAGAACTAGCATCTTTTCGCATGACTTCCCCGAGCAATATTACGATGCTCGATCGAAAGCATCATCAAACTACTTCTTTGCCGGAATGACGATGAGACGAACTCTCCCCACTATGGAGCGCGATCTGACAAGGATCCTGGAAAACGGCGGGAAGGTGCGGATAATCCTTCCAAATCCGAATGACGAAAATCTATTACAGATGATAGCGGCGTCTCGTAACAACACCTCTGCCACTCGAATTCGGAAATCCATTGAGGAGACACTCGACTCGGCGAGGCATCTTCACTCAAAAATTGGCGGGAACATGGAGATCCGCACAACGTCAGTCTTGCCCCGAGTCGGGATCAACGCATTGGATTTAGGCATGCCTTCAGCATCGATAATGGTTCAACTGTATGGGCACAAGCCAACCAGTGAGTCGAAGCCAATTTTCTACCTAACGCCTTCAGACAAAGAGTGGTTCACTCACTTTGCGGAGGAAGTAGAAAAAATTTGGGCATCGGGCACTGATCCTGCCTGAAATGCTTCGCGACTTTTCCGTGACAGCGTCAGACGCCATACAGGTTCACCGGCCACTCACCCAAGTCCCTCCATGCAGATAACTTGCCGAGGATGGACTTTCTGTTGAAACACGTGCTGTTGCCGGTGAGCGTCGCTGCTTCCGAATACTGGACTGACGATGAGATTCTGACACAGGCTCAGCTCAAGATGACCCGCGCTTTATCAGCTGGACGGCTTGAAGCAGCTACTGAGCGAGGCTACGCACGACTAGTGCATCACCGCGTTCCTATACCCACGGAGCAACTTATTCTGAGCAAGCACGGCGACGCGCGGGACCACACACCTCCAGCGCCGCCCGCACATCCCCACGCCGCTCCGACGCCACCGCTACTTGGTATGCGTCCTCCATCACGCCGTCGATCAGCACCCGCTGACCCGTCGACGCCGACTGCACCGCCGCTTCCACCATAGCCAGGCTCAACAAGTTCGAGTGCACCTCCTCCGAAGGAACGTCCCCGGACCGCAGCGCCGCCACAAACTCAGCAAGTGCCCCGGCAATCTCCTCCTCGTGAGAAGCGGGCGGAACCAAAACAGCACCAGACACCAGCTCCGCCACCGGTGCGCCCGCACCATCCCAAGCCGCAGAACCACCGGCACCATTCACCCGCCATGAACCGTTCCACGACGTCTCCAACCCGTCGGCACACCAGCTTCCCGTATACACGTACCGCGTGCCGCCGCTCATCTGGAATACCGCGGTGGCGGCAGCAGCGCCGTCGTACCAGCTCCACGACGGATTGAACTCCTCGCAATACACCGACACCGGATCCTGATCCAACAGGAACCGCACCGCATCGAACTGGTGGATCGCCATGTCCACCAGCAGCACATGCGCCATCTCCTCCCGGAACCCGCCAAAGTGCGGGGCCTTGAAGAACTCAGTCGTCACCACACCAATGTCACCCAGCTCGGCAGTCAGCGCCTTCAGCTGCGTCAACCCCTGGAAGTACCGGCGCGATTGACTGATCATCAGCAGTTGCCCGCTCACCTCCGCCGCAGCCGCCAACGACAGGCCCTCCGCAACGGTCGGCGCCACCGGCTTCTCACACAACACCGGCAACCCGGCGAACATCGCCTCCACATTCACCGGATGATGCGCCGCCGGCACCGTCACGTTCACGACGGCGTGAGCACCGGTCGCAGCAGCCACCTCCGACACCGAGGTACCCAAAGCAACGTCCTGCAGCCCGAACTCCTCCACCGCTGCCTGCGCGGCACCCAGGTTGAGGTCCACGAGTCCGACCAGTTCGACGTCGTCGTTCGCTTGGAGAGTCCGGATCCAAGCCTTGCCCATTCCGCCGGCACCGACCTGGACGACGCGCAGCGGACCGGCAGTCTCAACGGTCTTGAAGGTGATCAACTGCTCATCGCTCCCTGGTAGCCGTGGCCGGTGTAGAAGTCCTCGGTCTCGTAGCGCAGCAGCACCGGATCCGTACGCTCGGGCCGCAGCGTTTTCGCCCACTCGACGCCGTTGGCGATCACACGGCGCACGTCCTTGTGGTGGTAGACGGGGTAGTCCTGGTCGCCCGGGCTGAAGAAGAAGATCTTCCCGTACCCGCGCTTGAACGTGCAGCCGCTGCGGAACACCTCTCCCCCGCTGAAGGTGCTGAGGAAGATCAGCTCATCCGGGGCGGGGATGTCGAAGAACTCCCCGTACATTTCCTGCTCGGGAATGATGAACGGGTGTGGCACGCCCTGCGCGATCGGGTGTGCCGGGTTCACGGTCCAGACGATCTCGCGGTCAGCCTCGGAGCGCCACCGCAGCGTGCACGAGGTGCCCATCAGCTTCCCGAAGATTTTCGACCAGTGGCCCGAGTGCAGCACCAGCAACCCCATGCCGGCCAGCACGTGCCGGTGGACCCGCTCGACGACGTCGTCCGTCACCTCCCCGTGCGCGGCATGTCCCCACCACACCAGCACGTCGGTGTTCTCGAGGACGTCCTCGGTGAGGCCGTGCTCGGGGTCGTCGAGGGTGGCGGTTCGAACGACAGCCCGCGCGCCGAGGTTCTCCTCGATGCCCTCGCGGATGGTGTTGTGCATGCCGTCGGGGTAGATGGCGCGGACTTCGGGCTGTTCCTGCTCGTGGCGGTTCTCGCCCCAGACGAGGACGCGCACGGTGTCATTACTGGTGGTCATGGTTTTCTCACTTTCGATAGCAGCGTTTACTTGACGGCCCCGCCGGTGGCACCGGCCGCAATGTATTTCTGGGCCAGGATCAGCAGCGCGATCGCTGGCAGGGAGGACAGGACGGCGGTGGCCATGACGGCACTCCAGTTGGATACCTGCGTGCCCAGGTACTGGTAGATGCCCAGGGTCACCGGCCGCACCTCGTCGGTGGTGGTGAGGGTCAGCGCGAACAGGAAGTCGCTCCAGGAGAACAGGAACGCGAACAGGCCCGCGGTGATGAGCGAGTTTCGGCTGATCGGCAGCACAATCGAGACGAACGCGCGGACCAGCCCGGCGCCGTCGACCCTCGCTGCCTCCACGATCGACGTCGGTATGCCGATCATGAACGCCCGCATGATGAGGATGACAAACGGGATGGCGTGCGTGGCGTCCGCGAGGATCAGGCCGGGAATGCTGTTGAGCAGCCCGAGGTCGTTGTACGCCGCGTACAGCGCGTTCGCGATTACGATCCCCGGAATCATCTGCGAGATCAGGATCGCCAGCAGCGCGATGTTCACCCAGCGGAACCGGAACTGCGCCAGCGCGTACGCCGCCGGTGCCGCGACGAGCAGGCTGAACACCACGGTGCCCAGCGAGACGATCAGGCTGGTCACCAGGTTGGGCCCCTGCTCGGCGATGGCCCGGGCATACCCGTCGAAGCTCGGATTCCACGGGAAAAAGTCGGCGGTCAGCGTGTTACCGGAGGGCTGCAGCGAGGCGTTCACCATCCAGTAGACGGGGAACAGCATCACGGCCAGAAACAGGATCCCCAGCGCGGTGTACCCGGCGGAGCGGGTACGTTGCTTGCCTGCGTTACGGTGCGCCGGAACGGGTACGACGGCGGTTTCCACAGTAGTCACGGTTGTCCCCTTACTCGTCGACTGCGCGCCGGTTGGCACGGAGGTAGATGACGGCGAACACCAGCGAGATCAGGATCAGGATGTTGCTGAACGCAGCACCCACCCCGAACTCGAAGTTGATGAACGACTCCTGGTAAGAACGGATGGACAGCGTCTGCGTAGCATTCGCCGGCCCACCGTTGGTCAGGCCCAGGATGATGTCCAGCACCTTGATGGTGTAGACGACGCCGAGCACCAGCACCACGCTGATCACCGGCTTCAGGTTGGGCAGCGTGATGTGCCGGAACGCCTTCCAACCGGTGGCGCCGTCCAGCGCGCCCGCCTCGTACAGCTCATCCGGGATGTCCTGCAGACCTCCATAGAGGATGGTCACGTTGAACGGGATGCCCACCCAGATATTCACCATTACGACGGCGAGAAGCGCCACCGCTGGACTGGTCAGCCACGGCACTGGTTCAATTCCGAAAGTGCCGAGGAACTGGTTGAGGATGCCGGAGTCCTGCTCGAGGATCGACCGCCAGGTGGCACTGGAAACAATGAGCGGCAACAGCCACGGCAGCAGGAGCATCGAGCGCAGGAAGTTGCTCAGCGGGAAGCGCCGCTTGAAGAAGCAGGCCAGCGCCAGCCCGATGATGAACTGTCCCGCGATGGACCCGAGAGTGAACAGCGCCGTGTTGGTCATCGCCGGCCAGAACAGGTTGCTGTTCAGTACCGCCTGGTAGTTCGCGAGTCCCACCCAGGGCGCTTCTCCGGTGAAGAAGGTCTTGGTGGTGTATTCCTGCAGGCTCATGGTGATGTTCTTGACCACCGGGTAGCCGAAGAACAACACCAGGTACAGGGCCGCGGGCGCCACGAACAGCAGGCGCGTGACGTTCTCCCGGGAGAACCGGCGCGGTGCGCGGACGGGAGGCGGCGCCTCCGCGGAGGAGGTTGCCGCCGTCGTCGTCGTGGCAGTGTTGATACCTGCTGTGTCAGTCCGCATCATCGCAGTTATCCCGCCGAGGCCTGTTCGAAGGCTTCAGCCGGCTCAGCCTTGCCGGTCAGCGCGAGCTGGATGGCGTTGTAAATGACGGTGGCGGCTTCGGGCCATTCCTCACCGAGCTGGCCGGTGCGCGAGCGGGCGTTGGCCACCTGCTCGGTGAAGGACTCCATCTCGGGGACCTTGGCGACGTACTCCTCGGCGAGCGCGGTTTTGGTGGGAACGGTGTAGCGGGCTTCGGCGAGGGCGAGCTGGTTCTCGTCGTTGCTCATGCACTCGACGAACTCAGCGGACTTGGCCTGCTTGGCGTCATCACCCGTGACCGGAACGGTCCAGACTTCGCCGCCGAGCGGTGCGATGGACGTCTGGCCCTCCTCGTTGACGGGGATCTGCACGGAGGCGAACTTCACGTCCGGGTTCTCCTGCAGAGCCGGGATCTGCCACGGGCCGTTGACCATCATGGCGGCCTTGCCCGCGACGAACTGATCCTTCACGTCGGCCTGGGACCAGTTAATGACGGCCTCGGATGCCGAACCGCTGTCCACCAGGTCCTTCCAGAGCGCCAGTGCTTCGGCGACCTCGGGGCTGGTGAGGTCGGTTTCCTCGCCGCCGTTGGACCACATGAATGGCAGGAACTGCCAGCTGCCCTCGTAGGTGGCGATGGCGGAGAACGCGATGCCGTACTGGTCACCTTCCGTCAGTTGTTCCGCGGCGGCCTTGAGTTCGTCCCAGGTGGTCGGGGGCTCCACGCCGGCGGCCCCCAGCAGCTCGGGGTTGTAGAAAATGCCGAGGGTATTGGCGGTCGGTGCGAGCCCGTAGACCTCGCCCTCGTACGTGGCAGCATCCAGCATGCCCTGCGCAAAACCGGAGGTGTCGACGTCGTAATCGCTTAGCGGTGAGAGCCCGCCGGTGGCCGCTATCTCCTGGACGTCCGGGTTGTCGAGCATGAGGACGTCGGGCATGGTCTGCGACGACGCACGCTGAAGCACCTTCTGGATGAGGTCCTTGCCGGGGACGGTCTCGCGTTCGATGGTGACGCCGAGCTCGGTAGCGCAGCGGTCGATAGCTTCCTGGACGAGCGTCTTGTCCGGCTCGTTGTTGTAGTAGTCGACGACGGAAAGAGACTCGACCTCGCCGCTTGAGCTGGCGCTGCCGCCGCCTCCCCCGCAGGCGGTCAGCGCGAGCGGTGCGATGGCGGTCATGGCTGCCAGGGTGAGTTTCCGGTTTTTCATGGGGCTCCTTTGCCTTGGTCGTTGCGGAAAGTAAAACGCTTAACTGAGTAGCTCCCATCGAGTGTGGTGGGTCACAACCGGACTTGTCAAGGAAAAATTTAAACGCTTTACTGAAGGAGTTCCTGCGGATCTTCATACGGTCCGCGTCCGATTTCGCCGACCCGAAGGGCGGTCCCCATGGCCACCATGCAGGACGTTGCCCGGCACGCCAATGTGTCCATCGCGACGGTGTCCTTCACCATCAACAACACCAAGCCGGTCTCCCCCGCCACCCGGGCGAAGGTCGAGGCGGCGATGCAGGAGCTCGGGTTCCGGCGCAACGTCGTCGGGCGGGCGTTGGCGAGTAAACGCACCCGGATCATTGCGCTGCTGTTTCCGGCGCTGCAGCACTCCTTCAGCGGAACGGTGGTGCACTTCTTCACCAGCGCAGCGGCTGCGGCCCGCGAGCTCGGCTACAACCTGGTGCTGTGGCCGATCAGCAACGACGCCGGACAGACGACCGAACTGACGTCGACCGGGTTGGTGGACGGGGTGATCCTGATGGAGGTGCAGTTCGACGATCCCCGCGTCGAGGAGCTCGAGAAGTCTGGGACGCCGTTCGCCCTAATCGGGCGCACCCGCGACCCAAGTGCACTGACCTACGTCGACATCAATTTCGAAGACACGCTGGCCGCGGCTGTCCGGCACCTTACCGAGCTCGGTCACTCACGCATCGTGCTGCTCGACGACGCCGTGGGCAGCCGCGATCTTGAGGGTTTCGGCCCGGTGGGCCGCTCCCGGGACAGCTACGAAACCGAGATGAGGCGCCGGGGGCTGGAGCCGGCGTCGTTCACGTGTGAGGCGACACCGCGGGCGGGCAAAGCCGCGGCTGCTGTCCTGCTGCGTAATTTTCCGCAGGCGACCGGCGTCATCATCCAGAATGAACTCGCGGCCACGGGATTTGTCAGCGGCTTGCGGCACGCGGGGATCGAGATTCCTCGGGATCTATCTGTGTTGTCGGTTGGGTCGTCGGCGGAGATGGCGGCGATGGCGGATCCGGAGCTGACGGTCATGTCCTCCCCCAGTACCGAGCTGGGGCGAATGGGCGTCGAGGCACTGATCGACCAGCTGGAGGGGCGGGCGTCGGAGCTGCGGCAGGAACTGGTGATGTGCACGCTCGAGGGCGGGCAGTCGACGGGACCAGCGGCGACACCTGCTCACTAGCGGCCTCGATCAACGGACGTGCCGCCGGCATACAGGCGCGGCGGGACTCCAAGATCTCAGTAGAATTACTTCTTCGACTGGGAAAACTGTGCACCAAAGGAAGTCTCACCATGCGCTCACTGCGCTCCCCCTTGCTCATTGCGACCACCCTCGCGCTCGTCACAGGCTGCGCCGCCGGAGAGCCTGCCGAACCGGGGACCTCTGCTCCCCCGAAACCAACGACGACGGCGGCCGCCTCCAGCTCCCCAGCAGTCGCCGGCACAGCGGGGCTCACCGCGGTTCCGTTCGACGATGCACCGCGCGCACTGACCGAACTCGAAGAGTCATTGCTGGTCGAACCCGGACCCAACGCCGAGGCGGGCACGGTGGAAGACGTCCTCGCCGCCGCCCGGGAAAGCGATCCGCAGACTGCAGACGAGTGGAGCAGTGCGATCCTCGCGCTCATCCATGGCGACTACACCGAGAACGTCAAGACCGTCGTCAGGTTTGACCCCGGCACCGGCGAGCGCGGCGACGAACCCACCGCAAACGGAACTGCACCGGCGGAGGAGCAGAGCGTCGGGCAAAACCACTTCGCCCTGGTGCTCGATGCCAGCAATTCAATGGCTGAAAGCTCCGGAGAGGGCAGCCGGATGGAGGCTGCGAAGGCCTCACTGCTCGCATTCACCGAGGAGCTGCCGGGGGGCAGCACCGTGAGCCTGCGGGTCTACGGCCACGCTGGCGACGCCTCGGAAGCCGGCAAGGCCGAATCCTGCGCAACCACCGAGGTGCTCTACTCCGGCGCATCAAACGACGCCGGGCTGGAAGAGACCCTCGCCTCCGTCCAGCCGACCGGTTACACCCCACTCGCACAGGGCATCAGCGATGCCGCGTCCGACTTCCCTGGCAACGCCACGGACGGCATCGTCTACGTGGTGACCGATGGCGTCGAAACCTGCGGTGGAGATCCCGTCGAGGCGGCCAAGGAGTTGAGCGTCTCCGGCATCGAGCCGGTGGTGAATGTGATCGGTTTCCAGGCCGGAGACACCGACCAGGCAGCCCTCGCCGCCATTGCCGCAGCCGGCGGCGGGAAGTACACCCAGGCCAACTCACAGGCCGACCTGGATGCCTACTGGAAGGAGCAGAACCGGGCGATGCTCCGCGCCTGGAACGAGTGGCGCAGCACCGAACTGGCGGCAATCGGCGAGGCCAGCAGTGACATCAAACGGACCGTCAATGAAGTGAGCACCGAACTGAAACGCACTGCCAATGATGAGGCCGAGCGCGGCAAGCGGGTGGCCAACCTCCTTCGCGGAGAGATCGACGACGACGTCCGCAGCGAGATCTGGGATTTCTTTGACCAGCGGCGCACCACCGTCTGGAACTGGGCCGAGGAAACGCGGGCGGAAAACTGGGAAGCGGCGGAAAGCGAGCGGGCTCAGAACTGGGAGGCCGTGTACAACCGGGCGCAGAGCAAGTGGACCGAGTACTACGAGCGGCTGCAGGGCAACTGACAGATCGGGGGGACCGGACGATGAACGCTTCCGCTTCTTGTCGTGCTCGTTCACACTCCTGGTGTGACATCGAAGAAGGAAGAGCTCTTACCCTGCAACGTCCTTTGCCAGGACTCGCTTGTCTCGAACAAGGACAGTCTGGCTTTCCCTCCTGAGGTCAAACAATCCAATGGCATCGATCAGCTCGCTCAACTTCTGGTAACCGTAGTTACGGGAGTCCAGCGACGCCTGGTTTCCTATCTGACTTCCCACCGCTGACAGATTCGCCCAGCCGTCGTCACCGCTTGCAGCTTCAACAGCGTTGCGCATGAGGAGCACCAGACGAGTATCTCCTCGCAATTTTTTCGGGTCAGCGCGTTCTTGCAAGGAAGTATCGGCGCTAACGGGCGACTGGCCCAGTCCCTCAACATAGGTGAACAGGGAACAAGCGTTGACAAAGGGATCCGGGGTTTTTCTCTCCCCAAACCCGTACACCTTCAGTCCGTCCGCCAGTATGCGCATAACTAGCGGAGTGAAGTCGGCGTCGCTGGAGACAAGCGCGAAGGCGTCGACTGAGCCGCCACTGAGCAGGTCCATGGCGTCGATCACCATGGCCATGTCAGCGGCGTTCTTGCCAGTGCTGTACGCAAACTGCTGCATCGGCCGAATCGCGTACGGGTGAAGGGCTGCTTCCCATTGCTGCAGGTAGGGGCTTTTCCAGTCACCATATGCCCGCCGTACATTCGCGACCCCATGACGCGCCACTTCGGCAAGGACCACATCAATCTTGGAGGCTGGCGCGTTGTCAGCATCGATGAGCAAGGCTATGCGCTTCTCTTCAGGCTTCACCTGTTGAGCATGCAGGCAGACTCAGGTGCGGTCAACTCACCCGGCACTTCAACCACGTGTTGCTCAACCGTGCGTCTGGAACTGGCCTGCCGCCGCCGTCGTCGTTCGCTAACTCACCCCAGAACGAGGAAGGGCGGCACCGCCTCCGGTGCCGCCCTTCCCTACCGTTAACCCCTACTCAGCCTTCTGTGGCACACTTTCCGCGTTCGACGCCGCAGCGGCCTTCCGCTCCTCCGTCTTGCGCGCCTTCTCCGCATCGGCCCGGGCCTTCTCCTCGGCCTTCAGCCCATCCAGCCATTCCTGTCGCTTGGCTCCGGGAACCCAGCCGGTATCCACGAACTTGCGCTGGAAAGCGATGGCCGCGACCACCAGCACCATCGCAATCACGATGGTCAAGACAACACCGAGCGTGGTGCCGCCCAGCAGGCTCACACCGATCAGGGTGCCGAACCAGCCGAAGTCCGCGTCACCGAAGGTGCTGTTGGCAAAGCCAAGCTCGCCGAGCACCAGCAGGAGGATCGCCGGCAGGATGGTGATGATCACGCCGTTCACGAACCCGCCGATCACAGCACCCTTACGTCCACCCGTCGCGTTGCCGTAAACACCGGCACCGCCACCGGTGAAGAAGTGCGGAACCATGCCGGGCAGGATCAGCGCCAGTCCGAACATCGGGTTGAGCCAGATGGCAAGTATGCCCAGGCTGATCAGGCCGCCCGCAAACGAGCTGAGGAAGCCGATCAGCACCGCATTGGCACCGAACGGGAACACGATCGGGATATCCAGCGCGGGCTTGGCGCCCGGAACAACCTTCTCGGCAATGCCCTGGAACGCCGGAACCAGCTCGCCCAGCACCGTCCGCACACCGTAGAGAATGACCGCCACACCAACACCGAACTGCAGCGCCAGCCCAAAGCCCGCCATGATGAAGGCACCGGCATCCGCTGCACCGAAGATCGCCAGGGCTTCCTCGAGCGGAAGCGCGATCAAGCCCCAGATCGCGAACACCATGTAAATGAGGACCATGGAAAGCGAGGTGGCAACCATTGAGTCGCGGAGGAACTTGAGCCCCTGCGGGAAGTTGATGTCCTCGGTGGACTTGCTTCGCCGGCCCACAGCCTGGCCGGAGGCGCCGGCGGCAATGTAGCCGAGGGTGCCGAAGTGGCCGATAGCGATGGTGTCATTGCCCGTGATCTTCTTTGTCCACGGGTGGGCGAACGCCGGCATGACCACCATGATCACGCCGAGCAGCAGCGCACCAATGAGAACAACGAGCCAGCTCAGGCCGTCACCGAATCCAACTGACAGCACCACGGTGAGCATGGTTGCCATGAACACCATGTGGTGACCGGTCAGGAACACGTACTTCAGCGGCGTGAAGCGAGCCAGGATCAGCATCACGATGAACCCGAGGGTCAGCACATACGCGCTCTGAGCACCGAACTCTTCCTGCGCGAGTGCGGTGATGACCTCATTGGTGGGGATCACGCCCTGGGCGCCGGTGACGGCCAGGATCAGCGCTCCCAGCGGATCCAATGAACCGACGACGACGCCGGCTCCCGCACCCAGGATGAGGAAGCCCAGCGCTGCCTTCAGCGCGCCTCCGATCACCTGCCCGGAATTGCGGCGCATGGCCATCAGACCGATGGCGGTGATGATGCCGATCAGGTAGGCCGGCACATTCAAAATCTGTTGACCTATGAAATTCAGTACTACAACGAGCCACTCCATCGTGGGAGCTCCTTCTCTACTGTTCTGGACGGAAAGGTTCTACTGGACGGCCGGCGTGAGCTTCTCGGTGATCTCGTCGAGATCGAAGAAGTTGTCAATGATGATGACTTCCGCCGGAACGTCACCGATCTCGGGTGCGAGCTCGTCGGAGGTGAGGACGATGTCCGCGGTCTGTGCTGCGCCTCGGGCCACACCGATATCTGCGGCTTCGACATCCGCATCGATGCCCAGTGAGGCGAGAACTTTCTCTGCATTCATCTTCAGGAGCACTGAGGTTCCAATGCCCATTCCACATACGGCGACGATTTTCATGAGATGCCTTTCAGTCCAGGTTGATGAGGGTCGGTTTACTTGGTGGCCAGGCCACTGAGGAGGTCGCGGACCTGTTCCGGGGTCTCCGCTGCTTCAAGCCGCGCCCGGACCTCCTTATTGGAGAGCACACCGGCAACTGCTTTGAGTACTTCGATATGCGCGGTGTGGTCCAGCGCGGCCAACCCGATGACCAGGGTCACCGGATCATTCGATGCATGGCCAAACTCGACGGGGGTTTCCAGGCTTACCCAGCTCAATCCACCCTTGAGGACCGACTCCGCTGGACGGGAGTGTGCCAGCGCAATTCCAGGGGCAATCACGATGTACGGTCCGTGTTCCTCCACAGCCGTGATCATTTCCTCGGTGTAGGCCTCGGTGGTGACGCCACCGGCCACCAGCCCGTCACCAGCGAGGCGGATTGCTGCCCTCCAGTCGGAGGCCGTCGCTTTCGTGGTGATCGACGACAGCTCTTCGGCAAGATTCAGGCTCACAGCAAATCCTTTGCGTTGGTGGGGCAGGGGGTGGCGCACGTCACACGCTACCGTCGCAAAGGGGCTTATGTCTACAAGTAACCCAAAGTGGATTTCAATTCGTTATCGTCAACAGGCTTAGCTATTTGGTGGTTCCGGTGCGCGTCATCCGGCTGATTCGGCCGGGTTCGAAGAGCGCATCCTGAGCCAGCAGTGACGCGCCGGTGACGCCCGCCGCGTGCCCCAACCGGCTTGGCTCAACCACCAGGCCGCGCGTGGCGAAGTCCCTGGCGCCGTCGAAAATTGCCTGCCGGATCGGCTGCAGGAACGGATCTCCGGACTGGGCCAGATTGCCTCCGATGATCACCGCTTCCGGATTCAACAAGCCGACGACGTCGGCAAGCGTCTGCCCGATGATCGCCGCCGTTTCTTCGATCAGGGAAAGCGTTGTCTGGTCACCCTGGCGGGCGAGCTCCACGATGTCCGCACTGGTACGGACCGTGTAGCCGCGCTCCAGCAATTTGGCCCTCAGCACGGCACCGCTGGCGACCTCCTCCAACCGCTGCAAGCGGTCCCCGCCGAGCGTCGGGCAACTCACGTCACCGGCACCGCCGCGCGCTCCCCGGTAGACCCGGCCATCCGTGACGAACCCCAACCCCAGTCCCATTCCAGCCTTCACCACCACCAGGTTCGGCTCCTCAGTGGGCGCCTTCCGTGCCTCCGCGAGCGCCATGACATTCACGTCCCGGTCGACAGCGAACACGGCGTGGTCATAACGGGTCTTGAAATATTCACGCACCAGCACGCCGTCCCACTCGGGATAGACCTGTGGACTGGCCAGCCGCCCGGTTGCCACATCAACCGGACCCGGCACGCCGACACCGATCCCGACGACGTCCCTACGCTCCTTGCCCATGCTGCGGAGCATGTAATCGAAGACCTGCCCTGCCCATTCGAAGATCTCGGTGGGGCCTTCATTGAGACCGATATCCGCCTCGTCTTCGGCCAGCAGCGTCGAGGTGAGATCGGTGATGGCCAGGCGGGTGTGCGAGCCGCCGATATCGACGGCGAGGAGCAGGCCTGCGTCGGCATTGACGGCGAAGGTTTCCGGCGGCCTTCCGCCCCGGGAGTCCAGTTGGCCAACGCTGACGATGATGGAGGCGTCGAGCAGCTCGTCGAGCCGGCGGGCAAGGGTGATCCGCGACCAACCGAGCACCTCGATGAGGTCGTTCCGGGTAGTGGCACGCCCCGATCGAATCAAACTCAATGCCACACCTGAGCCGGTTGCCATCCCCTTGACCATTGCGTCCCCTTCTCCCGGCCGACTGCGGCCGCACATCATCCAAGCATTGACTTAAGTACAGGTGTATACCAAAGTGGCGTCCGTGACTAGAGAAGATTCTTCCACCGTTGGGTTTCCTTCTATTGCGGACGCCCGCGCGGTCGCCGCTGCGCAGGCGATTCCAGCCGTCCTCGTGCAGCAGAAAGGCCACGGACACGCTGGGACGGCAATGGCCTTGGCGCCGCTATCCCACGTCCTGTTCTCGCGGGTTCTCCGGCATTCACCGCAGCATCCGCACTGGCCGGCTCGGGATCGGTTCGCGTTGTCCGCCGGCCACGCAAGCCTCTTGCTCTACCTCCAGCTGTATTTCACCGGGTACGGGCTCACCCTTGAGGACTTGGCGGCAAGCCGCTCACTGAAGTCGAAGACTCCAGGCCATCCGGAGGTGCACCACACCGTCGGCGTGGAAATGAGCACCGGGCCACTGGGGCAGGGAGTTGCTTCCGCCGTCGGCATGGCCATGGCAGCCAGGCATGAAGCGGCGCTTTTCGCAGCGGGGTCTGATCACCTGGACCACACCGTTTGGGCGCTGGCCGGGGACGGATGCCTGCAGGAAGGCGTGTCATCGGAGGCCTCCAGCCTCGCCGGCAGTCTGGGTCTCGACAATCTGGTGCTGATCTGGGACGACAACGGCATCACCATCGACGCCGACACTTCCGGCACCTTCTCCGAGGACGTCCGCGCCCGCTACCGCGCGTATGGCTGGCGGGTCCTCGAGATCGACGACGCCACCGATCTGGCAGCCATCGAAGCCGTCCTCCGTGCTGCCGCCGAACGAACCGGCCAGCCGACGCTCGTGGCCGTGAAGACCGTCATCGGCGCGCCCTCCGCCAAGTTCGGCGGGACTCCTGCGGCGCACTCAGGCGGGTTCGGCAAGGAGGAAGTCGGCGCGGTCCTGGAATCGCTCGGCTACTCCCCCACCGCTGAGCTCAGCGAGCTGGTGAATGACGAAATCCTGGCCCACACCCGTGCTGCCTCTGAGCGCGGCGCCGCACTGCACGCTGATTGGCAGCGCGAGCACAGCGCGTGGGAAGCCGAACAGCCCGAAGCCGCCGCGCGCTGGAATGCCTTCCGGGACGGCGCCACCGATCCGTCGCCGCTGGAGGCAATCGCCACAGGTTCTCCGGGAGATCCGGTGGCTACCCGCAAGACCAACGGCGCGGTGATCAAGGCGCTGCAGGAATCGCTTCGGCTTTGGGGCGGGTCGGCTGATCTGAGCGGCTCGACCAATGTCGCCGTGGATGGCAAACCGTTCTCGGCGGGCGACCCGGGAGGCGAGTTCATCCGCTTCGGCATCCGCGAACACGCGATGGCCGCGATTCTGAGCGGCATCGCGCTGCACGGGCCCTGGCGCCCCTTCGGATCCACGTACCTGGTCTTCAGCGACTACATGCGTCCGAGCATCCGACTAGCGGCACTCATGGGACTCGGCGTGATCTACGTCTTCACCCATGATTCGGTGGCGGTCGGCGAAGACGGCCCCACGCATCAGCCGGTGGAGCAGATCGCCTCCCTGCGCACTGTGCCGGGGCTCGACGTCGTCCGGCCGGCTGATGCAGTTGAGGTCACCGCAGTCTGGCAGCGCATCCTCGCATCCCCGCAGCGGCCGGTGGCGCTGTTGCTGAGCAGGCAGGATGTACCGGTCCTGGAGTCCGACGGCGACACTGCGGACGGTGCCAGAGCCGGCGGCTTTGTCCGGTGGCAGAGTGGTGTCGGGACGGACCTTGCGTTGATTGCCACCGGCAGCGAAGTGTCGCTGGCAATCGAGGCTGCCCAGGCTCTCGAGGCCGAAGGGATCGCCGCGCGGGTCGTGTCCATGCCCTGCGTTGAATGGTTCAGCGAAGCGGACCGCGACTACCGGGAATCGGTGCTTCCGCCGTCGTTGACTGCCCGGGTGGCAATCGAAGCCGGACGGGGTGATGCCTGGTACCGCTGGGCCGGATCCTCAGGCGAGGTGGTCTCCATCGAGGAGTTCGGCGAGTCAGGATCCGGCGCAGAAGTTATGCGCCTGCGCGGAATCCATCTGGATGCTGTTCTTGACGCAGCCCGGCGGGTGCTTCGCACCGGCCATCCTGTTCCCTAGCGCGTCGCGGGCGGAAGCAACGCAGCGGCCATCAGCTGCGCGACGAAGTTCTTATAGCTCAGGTGAAACCTCCTCAGCGGCGCACAGGTCCAGAACGGAGTTGTTGTTTGGACCTGTGTAGCTTCTGGGCTCGGCGCGGTCACCCGTGCAGGCGCGAGCGCTGAACGATCTCATCACGTCCTGAATTTGCTGGTACTGCTCTGTCCTGATGTAGTCCACGGCCGCTTGCAAGTCAGGGAAGTCGTCTACCTTCTGGAAGGCGACGATGGCGGGACCCGTCCCCTCGGCTTGAGATTCCAATTCAACAGACTCGAAACCGTAGATGCCGTTGGGATCTGCTTCCGCCGGTGGTGGACCATTCCTTCCGGACACAGAGGTCACCAGGCGAACGCTGTCCTTCCATCCTGATTGTCGAGCTCGCTCGGGCATCGAGGACAGGTCCATTGCGAGCGTTGTTACGGCGAAAGGTTCGCCATCTATGATGCCCTCGTCACTGACCGTCTCATCAAGATGCAGCAACGGGAAGCTCTCGCAACCCGCCGGCGGGCAGTTGAACCCTATGGCCGGTTGTATGTTGAGCCCGCCCATACTGTTCCCTTCCTGATCAAGGAGTGTGAAGGAACTTCTGTTCGAATTGGGTAGGACGCTCACTGTCCATGCAGACGGGTGGTCGAACTCGAAGGTGATCCCCCAGGCTGACCCGGTGAACGTGTCGAATTCCGTCTCTGGTGCAGGTGGCTCCGACTCTGCCTCAGGCGTTGGCGAATCCGGCGCTGGCGGCTCCGACGCAGATGGCTGCGGCTCTGCCTCGGACGTTGGCGAATCCGGCGCTGGCGGCTCCGACGCAGATGGCTCCGGCTCTGCCTCGACAGAGGAACTCGGCGCAGGGATGGCAGGGCCCGGCTCCGTCTGGTCTTGCGGAGCCGTACATGACGTAGCTCCCAGACAGGCAGTCAACACGACGGCAGCGATAGCTTGTTTCGACTTTGCGGCACGCCGGTAAGTTGTCATAGCCATCTTCCTCGAAGGAGGTTTCGCCGTTGCCCCAGCGCGCCGAGCTTTGTCGTAACTTACGCCTCGGGCGGCCTTTCAGCAAGAACGAGCCGTGCGGTACACCGCATCCGGGACGCGTCCACCCACGCGAAGGCGGCGGACGTGCTGTCCTGAATTGTCCACGGACTTTTCCTCCTTGCGTACAATGATTTGCACTCAAGGAGGTCTTCGTGAAGACCATGACCTATTCCAAATCCCGCGCCAACTACGCCGCCACTCTCGACGCTGTGCTCGATGACCGGGAAGAAGTGGTGATCACCCGTGCCGGCAAGGATCCCGTCGTCATCGTGGCGCTGGACGACTATCAGTCCCTGAAGGAAACTGTCTACCTAATTCGCAGCCCGGAGAATGCCCGGCGGCTCCTTGGCTCCATCGAGAATCTTGAAAGCAGCGGCAAGGGCGTGGCTCACGAGCGCGCCGAATAACGCTGGTCTGGGCGGGTCAGCGTGGGAAGACGCATTCGGAAACTAGGTCTCACGCTAGGCCTACGGCGGAAGCAACGCCGCACTCATGGTGTCCGCGACAAAGGTTGCGAACTGGGCCGGCGTCCATCCGCGCTGAAGCACCAGCAGTTCATAAAGCTCCGGGGAGCTGACCGTCCACAGCACATCGATGGCGTCCGACAGGGTGACCCCTTCCTTCAGGAAACCGCGTTCGGCCAGGAATTCGGCGTTATGCCTCATCCGTTCCAGGCGGTGCGCGTTACTCGCCTCCAACAGTCCGGCCATCGATGAGTCTGTCGCCGCTGCGGATCGGATGAGCAGGAGGATTGGAGTGACTGTCGACGCCACTTCAGCTGTGAGGGTTCCCCACTGGTGCATCAGCTCCCGGGGATCATCAATGCGTTCTCTGACCTCATCCGAGCGTCGATAGGCGGGAGTTTCACCCGTGCCGGTCAAACCGCGCTCGTAGATGGCGCGGACCAACCCTGACTTGTTCTCGAACGACTTGTAGACAGTTTCCGCGGAGATGCCCGCCGCTGCGGCAATGCTGGCCACGGTTGTCGCCGCGTAGCCGTCCTGCAGAAACCGCTGTTCCGCGACATTAAGAACCATGGCGCGCGTCTGTTCTGCGAGTGCCTTTCGGCGGCTTGAATTATAGGGGCGACGGCCATTGACCGGAGGCATTGCCAGCTCCATACTTGGTATTGGGTACAAAGCACTGTAATGAAAGGTTAGCCGATGAACGGCAACCAGGAACACCCTCATGCAGATGACCCGCAGCGGAGCCCGCTACGGGTAATCGACAGGCTCGTCAGCGCGATCAACGACCACGACCTCGATGCCCTCACCGCCTGTTTCGCGGACGACTACGTCAACATCACACCGGCCCACCCGGCACGCAGCTTCACCGGAGTGGACCAGGTTCGGCAGAACTGGCGCACCATCTTCGAATCTCTTCCCGATATCCAGACAAGCGTTGTCAGCGCGGCCATCGACGGTCAGGTGGTCTGGACCGAATGGGAGCATCGCGGCACCGGCCGCGACGGCTCTGCCAAGCTGCTGCGCGGCGTCGTTATCTTCACCGTCGGGACAGAGGCGATCACCGGCGCCCGATTCTTTCTGGAACCGGTCGACGACGACGCCCGGGGCGTCACCGCCGCTCTCACTCACCAACTGGACCGCTAGCCCAAAGGAAGCATCATGATTCTCGTAGCCGGAGCCACCGGCAAGCTCGGCGGGCTCATTACGCAGCAACTCATTCAGCAGGGCGAACCTGTCCGTGTCCTTGTCCGGCCGGATGCTGTGGGCAATTTCGGGCCGACCACGGAGGTTGCCCTCGGTGACCTCAAGGATCCGGCCTCACTCCGCGAAGCCTGCAAGGGTGTCGACGCGGTCATCACTACGGCGAACTCAACGGCGCGGGGCGGGGCCGACACCATCGAGTCAGTGGATCTGATGGGAAACCGCAATCTGGTCGATGCGGCCGCGGCCGAGCGGGTCGGGCGGTTCATCTTCATCTCGTCGCTTGGCGCGGACCCCGCCAGCACCATGCCGCTGCTTCAGGCGAAGGGAGAGACGGAAATGCACCTTGCCGAATCCGGCATGGTCTGGACGTCGATCCAGCCGAATGTGTACATCGACCTCCTGGTGATGGGCGTCGT
The DNA here is from genome assembly GCF_039530425.1 of Arthrobacter parietis. Lineage (NCBI taxonomy): Bacteria > Bacillati > Actinomycetota > Actinomycetes > Micrococcales > Micrococcaceae > Arthrobacter > Arthrobacter parietis. Next base: position 345,785 of record NZ_BAAAON010000003.1, read on the forward strand.
CGGGGGGCCGGCCCTGTCGGGTACCCCGGTCACACTGGTTGGCTCCGGCGAGCGCAGGCACTCCTTCGTGGCGGTGTCCGACGTCGCCGCCTACACCCTGGCCGCGCTCCACTCCCGCGCGTCCGAGAATCAAACCGTTCGGGTGGGCGGTCCGGAACCGCTCTCCTGGCGGGACGTCGTCGCGACGTTCGAGCAGTTCCTGGGCCGTCCGGTGGAGGTCCGCACAGTTCCTCTGGGTGAACCGGTACCCGGGATGCCGGAATTCATTGTGCAGCTCCTCACGGCACTGGAGACCTATGATTCCCCGATGGACATGACGGGCATGGCGGAAACTTACGGTGTGAAAGGGACCTCGCTCAGGGAATTCCTCGACGCCACGGTCCAGCACGTGGGCTGAGGTTGTTTCTGCCGTGCGGTGAGAATTTGCATGCCCCGCCGGGAGCCTTACGCCTCGACCAGACGCCTGCGGTTCTTCAGTTCCTTCACCCAACTCCTGATCTCGGCGTCCGAGAAAGGAACCGCTCCCGCACGAAGGTCGTCAATCAAAGTCCCGGTCGCACTCAAAGCAATGTCGAGAACCCGATCGGCTACCCGCTGCGGCAGGCCCACATCCTCCATCCAGCCCAGAAAATGCTTGCGCGAGATACCTGTCCGCTTCCCCGCTATGGGCAAAGCAAGTGATCTGTCTCCGTAAACCACGGTCGACTGAATGTCATAGACCGGCGCGATTGCGATACCGCCGAGCGCATCCTGCAGGAGAGAGACGTTCTTCGCATGAAGGTCGCCGTTCCCCGTCAGCCAGGCGAAGACCAGTTGCAGCGCCAGGTTGCGCAGCGCCGGAAGCGGAGCATCGCAGAGTGCGATGAGTTCCCGGCACACCTGTTCATAGGGCACATCATATTTAGCGGCGGGATGCAGCCCCATGTACCCTCCGTCACGGAACTGCCCCTGGGGACGATCTGCACATCGCCCACCGTGTCACCTCCGACTGCGAGCAGAAGGGACAGTTCATCGTCCATCGACGTTTTTACGGCCCTGCGCAGCAATGAGAGGCGGCGCCCTTCAGGCAGCAAACCAGCAAAAAAAGGGGGCACAGCGCCAGCGGTCAGGATCACGGCTTCGGATGACAGCGGTAGCGATGCCGCCACTGCTGGACCGCCCGTCACAAGGTATTCCGGCAGATAGCTGAACCGTGTCCCGCTTTCATACCGTTCCAGTTGGGCGGCGAGGACACCCCGTTTGTAGACGTCAGCCTGCCGCTGACCCTTGACATCCTCGAATGATTTCATCGGATGCCACCGCCCTGCGACTCGGGCCCTTCAGCGCCCTGCGTCTCGCGGCGCCAGCCCGTGACAGCGAGATCTAGTCCCAGTGTGCGAAGGACCACCAGCAGCGACTCCAACCTGACCGTCGGCTTCCCGTGTTCAACGGATCGGACGAATCGTTCCGAAACGCCGGCAAGGTCAGCGAGATCAGCTTGGGTGAGCTGCTCGGCGACGCGCCGGGCACGCACGGATTCCGCAAGAGTCTGCTCGAAAGCCACTTTTATCCACTCCTCGTCCGGCACGATCGTACCGATTCTTTCAGTATGTGGGCCTCTGACGAGCTTTTCAACGGCAATCGAGCATCAAACGGTACGAACGTTCCGATTCGTGCCTATCTGTCCTGAGAACAGCCAGGTTGTGAGGTCAAAACCGATAAAACGGCACGATCATGCCGGTCGCCCTACTGGTTTAGACGCTGCGTGCCACTCTAGAAAAGCAGTACCGCCAGCGTCTCACTCAAACAGGCCCCGCACATCGCCGGCGGTGAGAGCGGAAGAGAACATGGCGTCGTCGTCCATTACTGCAGTGAAGAGCTTGGCCTTCTTCTCCTTCAGCGCCATTACCTTTTCCTCGATGGTGTCCTTGGCCACCAGCCGGTACACCATCACGTTGCGCTGCTGCCCGATCCGGTGCGCCCTGTCCACCGCCTGGTTTTCGCTGGCCGGGTTCCACCACGGGTCCAGCAGGAAGACGTAATCCGCTTCGGCGAGATTCAGACCGAACCCGCCCGCCTTCAGGCTGATCAGAAAGACGGGCGCTTCTCCGGACTTGAACTTCTCGATCACCTGCGCACGTCGGCGGGTTTTTCCGTCCAGATAGGCATAGTCCATTCCGGCTGCCTCCAGCCGTTCAACCGCTTTGGCCAGGAACCCGGTGAACTGGCTGAACACCAGCGCCCGGTGGCCCTCCGCAACAAGGTCCTCAAGCTGCTCGAACAGCGCGTCCAGCTTGCTCGATGGAACCGTTGCATACTTCTCATCCACCAGCGACGCGTCCAGGCTCAACCGCCGCAGCATCGTCAGCGACCGGAAAATCTCGAACCGGTTCTTGTTCATGTCAGCGAGCAGGCCAAGCACCTTCTGGCGCTCACGCTGCAGGTGCCGCTGGTAGATGGTGCGGTGCCGGGGAGAAAGCTCAAGTTCGAGCACCTGCTCCTGCTTGGGCGGAAGGTCCCTCGCCACCAGCTCCTTGGTGCGGCGGGTGATCAGCGGACGAATCCTGCGCCGCAGCTGAGCCAGCCTCTCGGCGTCGGACTCCCTCTCGATGGGCCGCTGATAGTACTCCGCAAACTTTCTGGAGCTGGGAAACAGGCCCGGGGCGGTGATCGCAAAGAGCGACCACAGCTCCATCAAGTTGTTTTCCATCGGTGTGCCGGTAATCGCCAGCTTGAACGGCGCCGGGAAGTCCCGCGCATTCTCGCTGGCCCGGGTCACCGGATTCTTCACGAACTGCGCCTCGTCCAGGATCAACCCTGCCCACTCCTGTGCGGCGTAGGCCTCATAATCCAGCCGGAACAGCGTATAGGACACAATTACGACGTCGTTGCTGGTCGCCAGCACGGCAGGATCGGCACCGCTGCGGCGGAGCGTATCCATTACTGCTTCGGTGCGCAGGTTCGGCGCGAACCGGTGAGCCTCGGCCGCCCAGTTGGGCACCACGGACGTGGGAGCGACGACAAGGAATGGCCGCGTTTCCTGCCCCGCTTCCCGCGTGTGCGTCTCCCGCGTATGCGCGATCAGCGCCAACGCCTGAAGCGTCTTTCCCAGCCCCATGTCATCGGCCAGGATGCCGCCGAGTCCGTGCTCCCAGAGAAAGGCCAACCAGCTGAAGCCCTCCTGCTGATAGGGCCGCAGCGTTGCCTGAATTCCGGCCGGCACGTCCCTGGCAGGCACCTCGGACAGCTCAAGCAGCGCGGACACCGAGTTCCGCCAGGACTCGGCCTGTTCGGCAGTGGCTGCGAGGTCCGCCAGCTCCTCCCACAGGCCTGCCTGGAAGCGGCTGATCCGCAGCTCAGCAGTGTCCTTGTCCTGCAGCGCCCGGGCTTCTTCGATCAACCGGCGGAGCTGGGAGAATTCCGGCTGGTCCAGCGAGAAGTAGCCGCCCCCGGGTAGCAGCAGGTGGTCCTCGTCGAGGGCGAGCGCACGGAACAACTCGCCGAACGGAACCTCCGTGCCGCCCAGCGAGACGCTGACGCCGAGGCCGAACCAGTCGCGGTCGTCCGTCTCGCTGGTACTCACGGAAACTGTTGGCTGCTCTGTCAGCTCCGTGTAGTCGGGGACGTCCTCGCTCTGCACGACGCGCACGTGCTCAAGGGCTTCGAGTTGCGGCACCAGTTCGGCGACGAACCGTGCGGCGGCCACGCCGTGCAGTTCCCTCGGTTCCGGCCGGCCCGGAAAGCCGTCCGCCGGCCGCGGAAAAGCGTCATACCAGGCGGCGCGGAAGCCGTCGAGCACTCCGGCAACGGTGGCCAGGGTGCCGGCTTCCGCCGGCTGGTCCCGGTGGCCGGTGCCGTCGTCGGGAAGCGGGTGCGCCGTCGTCGTTCCTCCCTGGGTGTACTCCCAGGACCAGCTCAACCGCACTGCCTCAGTCTGCGCGGGGGAATCGGAGGCACGACGGCGCGAGCCGGTTGCGGTGGGCGCGTAGCTGATTTCCAGCAGCAGGGAAGGCGGCGGGATCTCCGGCAACTCAACCGAGCCGTCCCTCGAGATGAGGTTCACCTGCTGGTGCAGCTGCGGATAGTAGTCCTGGAGGAAAGCCTCCCGGCCGGTTTCGGGAATCTGCAGCGGAATTTGCGCAGTCACCAGGGAACGGAGGGTCCCCGGAATCGGAGTGGACGTGGGCGCAAGTCCGATATTCCGGTCGGACAGCGGTGCCTGTGCGTCCTCCGGGTCCCACCAGAAGATGCCGTGGACCGGCGAACCGACCAGACCGATCGACGTCGGATCCAGGGCATCGCCATCAACCTCCACGTGGGGCGCGAGGATCAGTCCACCGCCGTTGGCCTGCACATTGAGGCTTACGTCCGCGGTGGTGTGGAGCGTGACCTTCCCGCTTCCAGCGGTGATGAACTGCACTCCCGCCTCGCGGCCGCGCACCAACAGGTCCCACAGCAGCGGGCTCCGGAAATCGTCCACCCGGATTGTGTCACCGGGGCCCTGACCCGAACCTGCACTCCGCGTGCGAACTGCTGCGAAGGTGGACATCCAGTCCCAGTGCGCGTCCTCGAAGCCTGCCCTGTTATACCCGGCGAAGAAACTCTGCCAGCGCAGTTGGCCGGTGATCCAGGTGCCGCCGGCGCTGCGCTGCACGGGTCGGATGTAGAGATGCACGCCCGGGTCCTGCCGCTTGAACCGGCTGGGCGAGGAACGCGGTGCGTCTTCACGCAATTCGAAGGAGAGCGCCAGGGGAACCGCAGGCACGGGTGAACGGGCGGAGTAGCCGCTGGCTGAGTACGTATTAACCGGCGCAGCAGGCTTCGGGTTCAGGAGCGAGTCGAGGCTACGCTGCCAGTCGGGAGATGCAGGCGCTGTGGGTGCCTCTTGCGCAGGCGGTTTTGCTGGTGTTTTTGGAGCGTCGAATGGCATCACCTCAAGGATACCGGTGCGCTTTGCTGACCGGCAGCGCACCGAGCGTGCCGGTCTCGCCGTACCCCGCGGGTGAGGAGACCACGACCTAAGCTGGTGCCATGGAATTCCTGCGCAACCTGCTCCTCGTTCTGCACTTTGTCGGTCTTGCTGCCATCCTGGGTGGCGTCATCGCGCAGATTCGGAGCATGCGTACCGGCGGGGCCGTGGTGACACCGGGCATCATGCACGGCAGTTGGCTTCAGCTGGTCTCCGGGCTGGGACTGGTCGGCGTTCTCGAAGCCGGAGATCTGGCGGAAGTCGACAACATCAAAATTGGAGTGAAGCTCCTGGTGATGGTCGCCGTCGTCGTACTGGCTTTCATCAACCGCAAGAAGGACGCAGTGCCGTCCGCCATTCTGGGAGTAATTGGCGGCCTGACGCTGCTCAACATCATCATTGCGGTGTTCTGGCGGTAGAGCTTTCATCTCCTGACGCGAGGCATCCACAGGCCCTGGTGCGACGAACAGCCTTGCGACGGAAGGAACACGATCCACATGTTGAACACCGAACGAACCGGCTCCGGCACACCGCTTGTCCTCGTCCACGGACTCGGATCCAGCATCCGTAACTGGGATCCGGTCCTTCCCATGCTGCAGGAAAAGCGTGAGGTCATCGCCGTCGATCTGCCCGGATTCGGCAAGAGCGAGCCCCTCACAGGTGAGGTGACCATTGACACCCTGACCGCCGCCGTCGAACGGTTCCTTCGCGAGGAGGGCCTTGAGGGTGCTGACATTGTCGGCAGTTCGATGGGTGCGCGCATGGTGGTCGAGATGGCTCGCCGCGGGCACACGGGCAACGTCGTGGCGCTGGATCCCGGTGGATTCTGGAATGACACCCAGGTGCGCATCTTCAACAGCACCATCACGGCGTCCATCGCGCTGGTGCGCCGGATCCAGTCCATCCTGCCGTCACTGGTCAAGCAGGCTGCCGGCCGTACCGCACTGCTCGCGCAGTTCTCGGCGGCTCCGTGGAAACTCGATCCGGACCTGGTGCTCACGGAGCTTCGCGGATTCAGTACCTCCCCCAGTCTCGATGAGGCGCGCAGGTCACTGGCACACGGGCCGCGGCAGCTGGGTGCGCCGCAGGGCACACTCAAGGGAAACCTCGCGTTCGGCTGGGGCCGGCAGGACAAGGTGACTCCGCTCAGCGAAGCGGCAGTCGCCATGTCGCTCTACCCGGACGCCACCTTGCACGTCTTCGAGAACTGCGGGCACTTCCCCCACTGGGACCAGCCGGAGGAAGCCGCGCGCTTCATTCTGGATTCAACGGGTTGGTAAGCCTTCGACCAGGAGCACAGGTGACCGGGCCGGTCCGCTGCCGAAGGCTGAGCAAGCGGACCCTGCCCGGTGAGAACGTCCGTCAGGTCATGACGGCCGCTCCCAGCACAATCATCACCCGCGGGGCTTGCTGATTCCTTGGGAAGGGAGGCAGTGAGGCGGCGGGGCCACATCGGGGGAAACGGGCCCCGCCTCGCGGGAGATCTCCGTCCAGATCACATCCCGCTGCCGTTTATTCTCGTCTCCCTTTGCCCTCACGGGATAGCTTTGGGGATTATTACCGCCGACGACGAGCACATGACGCTCGCGACTGGTCCGTCACTGGCAGCTGATGTCCGGATTGAAGGCCGCAAAGGTACCGTCGAAGGGCATTCGGCTCTAACTGAGGGCTCGTTCCAGTCCGTCCAGGATCACGTCGAGGCCGTACTCGAATTCCTCCGCGAAGTCATAGCCCGGCTGCAGAACGTGGTCCGTCACGAACGCCGCCAGGTTTGGGTACTCATTGGCAGGAAACGGCTCGAACATGTCCTGCGCCATCGCTTCGAACTCGGCTGGGGTATCGATGGGCATACTCATCTTCGTGAGTGCGAAGCCGTAAATGTATCCGTCGAGGAGCGAGTAGGCGTGTGCCACCATCGCCATATCGAACCCTGCCCCACGGAGGTTGCCGATGACCGCGTCATGATGACGCAGGTTGGCAGCTCCAGGCCGCCTTCGTGACTCCATCAGTCCGATCGCCCACCGGTGGCGCGCAAGTGCGTCCCGGAGCGAGAGCGCCCGTTCCCGCATTGCTGTTTTCCACTCCCCCTGCACAGGAGGAACCGGAATCTCACCGAAGACGATGTCGATCATCGCATCGATAAGGTCATCCCGGTGCGAGATATGGCGATAGAGGGCCATGGGAGCGACGTTCAGTGTCTTGGCGACATGGCGCATTGTCAGTCCCTCCAGTCCCGCAGCGTCCGCATGCGCAATGGCAGCCTGAACGACGCGCTCCCTGGTGAGGGGTCGACGGCGTGTCCCGGCGTTAGTGCTCGCTTCTGACATCTCGTCCCCTTTTCGGTCGGCCATCGAAAATTCCCACTTACTTCTCGTGTACTTAGTACACTACTGCGTGTACGCTGTACACATTCCGTGAAACTGTTCACGGATTCACCAAAGGAACGGTTATGAGTAATTCACACGGGGTTCTCCCCGAGGCACCGGCACCGGCATCGTCGAGGCTTACGCCGGCGTCACCGAAGCGCCTTGCGAGGATTGCAGGAGTGTTCTACCTCCTGGTAGGAATCACGGGCGGCTTCGCTGCGGGGTTTATGGACCCCTTCCTCTATGTCGCCGGTGACGCGGCGGCAACCGCCGGCAACGTGACGGAGAACCCCACACTCGTGCGGATCGGCGTCGTTTCCCACCTCGTGGACGCCGTCTTCTTTCTCCTGACGGCGGTGACGCTTTACCTGTTGCTCAAGCACGCAGGCAAACATGCGGGCCGTCTCATGGTGTTGGCTGTGATCGTCGCCGCCGGCATCATTTCGGTCAGTGCAGTCTTCACTTATGTGGCGCTCCAGGTAACAACAAACGGCTCCTATACGGATGTCTTCGGGCTGCTGGGGTCCAATGCACTGGTGCTTCTGCTGCTGGACATCCAGCACTACGGCATCCTCGCCGCACAGGTCTTCTTCGGGCTGTGGCTGGCACCCTTGGGTTACCTGGTGATCAAATCGAAGCTATTCCCAAGGGCGCTTGGCATCATCCTCATCCTGGCCACAGCCAGCTATCTGGTCGATGTTGCCCTCGCGTTCCTGTTTCCCGCACTCGCAACGCAGATTCATAGCTACCTAGGCATTGTGCCGGCCATCGCAGAAATCTGGATGGTGTTGTACCTACTCATCATCGGTGTCCGCACTCCGCGCGTGGCGGGCCGGCTGCCGGCACAAGTGACGCCAGCGCCGGCCTGGTGAGAGGCGGCAATAACTTCAGCGACGTCGTCGTACGTTCCGTGAACATCCGTGGTTCAGCAAGGGCAGATCCTGCCCTTGCTGGTCTAGGAGCCTTCGAGGTCTTCGAGCGACTTGCTCCTGGTGTCAGGGGACAGCAGTGTTGCCACTGCGGCAAGCACGCAGATACCGAACGTAGTCAGCCCGATAACCATCGGCCCGTTCGATGAACCCGGCGGAGCAATGGCCGTGAAGACGCTCGGGAAGAATGACGCGATCATCAGCCCAACGTTCTGCGACACCGCAAAACCGGTGACGCGGATCCGCATGGGGAACTGCTCCTGGAAGAACGTGGCGAAGGTGGCGTTCCACATCTGAAAGAAGAGCCCCTGCACGATCACGACGCACACAAAGACCAGCAGCAAACTCCTCTGATCGATGGCCCACAAGTACCCTCCTGCCAGCAGGCCTCCGCCAAGCCCGCCAACCACCATGAGAGTCCGCCGGCCGATCCTGTCCGACAGCGCGCCGAATGCCGGGATGGTCAACACAGCGACCACGTTGGCTACGAGGGTCACCCAGAGGAAATCATCGCTTGAGTAGCCAATGCCGTACCCATCCTGCGTTGCATAAGCGACGCCGAAAATTAGCGTTGCCATACCGATGACATTGGTGAAGGTCATGATGATGCAGCGAACCACTACCCAGGGGTACGTGCGCAGCAGTTCGACCAGCGGGAACCGGCGCTTTGTCTCTCCGCTTGCAGACTGGGCCTGGTATGCCGGAGGCTCCTCCACCCGACGGCGGATGTAGTAACCGGCGAGGATCACCAGGGCGCTGAGCAGGAACGGGATTCGCCAGCCCCAGGCCTCGAACTCGGCATCCGGAAGGATGGCAGCGAGTGAGAGCAGGACGCCGGTAGCCAGGATTGACCCGACCTGCGTGCCCTGGAGGCTGAAGCTTGCGAAGAATCCACGCCGGGCATCGGGTGAGTGCTCGACGATCATGGCGCTGGCTCCGCCGAGCTCACCTGCAACCGCGAACCCCTGGATCAGGCGGAGGACCACCAGCAGGGCGGGCGCGAGGAGACCTACCTGACCGAACGTGGGCAACAGACCGACGGCGAAAGTCGCGAAGCCCATCAGCAGCATCGCAGCGACCAGCACCTGCTTGCGGCCGTGCCGGTCACCGTACGCACCGAGGACCACAGCGCCGACCGGACGGGCTACATATCCCACGGCGTAGGTGGCAAGGGAGGCGATAATTCCCACCGTCGGATTCTCGGACGGGAAGAAGATAGCGGGGAAGACCAAGGTTGCGGCGAGCCCGTACAACGCAAAGTCGTAGTACTCGAGCGCGCTCCCGATCCAACCGCTCATCGCGGCCTTCTTGGGATTCCTCTGACCGACGCTGGAATCGCGGATCGGGCTGACGTCCTCGGTGGGCGTTCTACTCATTGCTGATATTCCTTCGTCGCCATTGGCAAGGAGCCGCAACTTCCGTCCCGGCATGGCTTCGTGTTGTGACCGGCAGGAGCGCATTGGACAGGAGTTACAGAACCTGTGCCGGCGCTCACATTGAATCGATTCATGTCAGCCTAGGGCGCTGGCCGGGGCCGCGTCAAAGCCTCGGCACAAGCCGCTCCGATGCCTGGCACGGTTGCTATCGTTGCACCGTGTCCGCTACCCACTCCGCCCCCTCCCTCAGTGACCGTGCCGCGCTCGTCATCGTTGACGTCCAGCAAGCGTTCGACGACGCCGCCTACTGGGGCACACGCAACAACTCCTCCTGCGAGGAGAACATCGCCGCCCTCCTGACTCACTGGCGCGAGACCGGCCGTCCCGTCGTCTTTGTCCGGCACGACTCCACAGATCCGGAGTCTCCCCTGCACCCCGACCATCCGGGACACGCGTTCAAGGACTTCATCACCGGCACACCGGACCTGCTGGTACACAAAAGCGTCAACTCCAGCTTCCACGGCACCCCTGATCTCCACGCCTGGCTGCAGGAGAACGCCATCTCCGAACTGGTTATCTGCGGAATCACCACGAATCACTGCTGCGAAACCACAGCCCGCGTCGGAGGCAATCTGGGCTACATGGTTTTATTCGCGCTTGATGCCACGCATACCTTCAACCGCGTCGGTCCGGATGGCGATGATGTTTCAGCGGACGCGATTTACCGCATGACTGCCGTGAACCTGCACGGCGAGTTTGCCGCCGTCGTGAACACAGCTGACCTGCTTGCACCGGCGCAGACGGCCGCAGTTGGGAGTCAGTGACTACGCGTTAGTCGGGTAACGGTGACTGCTGCCCTCAAAATCAGACGCTGGTACCGGTGGAGAATCCACTCGTGAAGGCGGCGGCGAAGAACAGCACCCAGCCGATGATGAGCAGGATGCTCAGCGCGCCGAGAATAATCGCGACCCACCCCAGCAGACGCCCGCCGGCTGCCGGTTCACCCATCCGCTCAGCCTTGTTCGCCGAGCTGATCGCGAGCGGCCCGAAGACAAACCAGAACAGGAACATCCCGAGTACGCCATAGGCAAGCGACAGTTGGGCAGCGCGCTTTCCCTCGTAGTCCGACCCCGCATAGCTCATGCCCGGAGACCGGCGGGTGCTGGCGGCCGCGAAGGGCTGTTCGCTCGGATATGGGGCACGATTCTGGGTGGAGTAACTCGACATGGGTATTCCTTCTGAGACAAGGTGGATAGTCCGGGATCCTGTTGGTGAGTTACCGCCAATACACCCGTATTGGAGCACATCCTATTGCACGGCGACTCACCCGACGACGATGTAGGTGGAAAAATGGCACAACCGCACGACGACGGCGTACGCGGCGTCCTGTTCGACGTTGACGGCACGCTGGTGGACACCAACTACCTGCACACCCTCGCGTGGTGGCAGGCCTTCCGCCGCTTCGGTCACGACGTTCCGATGGCCAGCATCCATCGCACCATCGGGATGGGCGGCTCCACCCTCATCGAGCACCTGATCGGCGAGGGCCGGGACACCGGCCAGGATGAGGAGCTCAAGGACACCCACGGGGCGCTGTTCTCAGCTCAGTGGCCTGCCATCCGCTCGTTTGACGGCACCCGGGACCTACTGAATCATTGCGCGGAAGTGGGCCTCGCCGTCGTGCTGGCCACCTCCGCGAACAACGAGGAGTTGGCCGTCCTGAAGAAGGTGATCGATGCGGATGACGCGATCACCGGCGCCACCACCGCAACCGACACCGGCATCAGCAAGCCCTCCCCCGACATCCTCGAAGCAGCGCTCGGCGTCGGAGAACTCAAGGCCGAAGAAGCAGTGTTCATTGGCGACGCCGTCTGGGATGTCCTCGCCGCCAACAAGCTCGGCATGCGCACCATCGCCGTCACTACCGGCGGAACCAGCGAAGCTGAACTGCGCGACGCCGGTGCGGCCTATGTGTTTGAGAACGTCCGGGAGCTGTTGAACGCCGTCCTCGCCGGCGAGGTTCCTGAACTGGCGAAAGCAACCGGCGGATGAAGCCCGATTATCCCTACGCCCTCACCTTTGCCCGCTACCGGGAGCTGATGGAGAAGGACTTCGCGCGGCTTCTGGAGCTCACACGCTCCGCCGACGCCGCGGCCCGGATTCCTGCCTGTCCGGACTGGGATGTCGAACAGCTGGTCCGGCACACCGCGCTCGTGTACCTGCAGAAAGCCGAGACCATCCGCACCGGCGCCAAGCCGCAGGGCCGCTGGGTTCCGGAGGACATTCTGCAGCTGGGTCCGGCCGAGATATTGGAGACCTGCTACCAGCGGATCACTGGCGAATTCGATGCCCATGACCCCTCGGACCCTGCGGAATCGTGGGTGGCTGAGGATCAGACCGTGGGTTTCTGGATTCGCCGACTGACGCACGAGACCTCGATCCACCGCTACGACCTCGAAGCAGCCCTGGGCAATCCGCAGCCGGTCGAGACAGAGCTGGCAGTCGACGGGATCGACGAGGTGCTCACCGTCATGTTCGAGCGCGGGCGGTCCGCGGGCTCGGATTCCGGCCCCGCAGAGGTCACCGGAAATCTGCTCCTCGAAAGCGGCGGTGCATCCTGGTCGGTTCTCCTGCTTCCTCACGACGTCGAGATTTCCGCCGATGCGGCTGGCTCCTCCCCCGATGCCAGTATCAGCGGGGAATCCAACGACATTCTGTTGTGGCTCTGGGGCCGCGAACCGCTGCCCATTCAAGCTGGCGACGCCGGTTTGGCAGCAGAACTACGACGGCGCCTGGCCGCCACCACCTGAAGTGCCGGATTCAGCGAGGACTGTTGCTCCGCAAAGGCGCCGTTGTTGTGCAGGATCGTGGGGACGTCCCTACGATCCTGCACAGATGCGGCACTCCTGACGCGGTTCCGGAGCCTGGAAGTGTTTAGACTGAACCTGCTGCTGCCGTCAATCGCCAAAGGAGTCCGGTCCTGATACGCACCATCAGCTACAACCTTCGTGAGCACAAGGCGCGCAGTGAGCTCGAAGCCCTCGCCGAGGATTACGAGGTGGATCTGCTGTGCCTGCAGGAATGCGATGCATCGGACCTGCCTGACGTCGTTGGTGGGCTGCAGATGGCAACCGCCACCAAGGAAAACCGGCTGGGACTCGCCATGTATTATCGGCGCGACCGCTTCGACATGGTCCGTGCCGACTCCTTCTCGCTCAAGAAGTCCCTGCATGACCGTGTGCTCACGCCTGCACACGAGCGGCTGATCGGCGTCAAGCTCCTCGACCTGCAGACGGACAACACGCTCGTGGCCGGGTCCTTCCATGCGGCTCCCCTGACGGCCTCTAATTCGCTGCGCAGACATCAGATCAATGCCGCGCATGCCGAACTCCTGAGCATGGGGGACGGTTTTGCCACCTTGATGGTCGGCGACTTCAACTACCCGTTTTTCACGCAGAAACTCACCGAGCGCATGAACGAATCCGGCTACGATCTGTCGCTGAGCGACCGGCGAACCTACACCCGCGGCATGGTCTTCCGGGGACACTTCGACTTTGCGACGTCGCGCGGACTGGAAATCGACAAGGTGGAGACCCTGCCGCGTGGGGCGTCCGACCACCTGCCGATCCTCGTGCTCGCGGACTACCGGGCCAACGTCGAGGAGCCGTCTACGGAGGACGAGATCCAGCCCGCCTAGAATTGTCAGGAGCGGCTGTTACGTTCAGAATTCCACTGGACAGCTGCTCAGGCAGCACAATCCGCGACGGCGGGCACGGGGAGCGGGGCAATCATGAGGGTTGAGTTCGGCTGGTTTCTCGACCGCGCGCCGTGGTCTTTTCAATCCGGTGGCCTGAACACCGTACGAGTGGGCCGCCTCGGCTTTGTGGCACTGCTGCAGACCAGGCTTGGCATCACACGGCCAGAAGTCGCGCACCTTGGGCGCGTGAACCAGTACACCGCGCGTTTGCGGGCACTGGACAGTTCGTCAGCGTGGTTCTCGACCTCCTTTGCCGTGGACCCATGGTCAACCGCTCAGGATCTCCTCTATGCGCGGGATGACCTGGTGGCCAACGGTTGGGACGGCCGTCTTCCCGCAGGCCATCCCTCCAATTTGTTGCAGACTCTGGCGGCGGCCGAGGCGGTCGAACTTCCGCTTGCTCCGGCACTTGCTGACGACGTCGCCGGGCTGACGGCTGCCCTGGAAACTCCACTTCCGCTCGGCATCTCAGCCGTTGCGCTGCAGCACCCGCGGTCCTCCTTTCCCTCAATTTGGCAGGCGATTCTCGGGAAGCTCGAAGTGCGCGGCGTCAGCATCGTGGAGCCGGAACCCACCGCAGCGCCGCCACCACGCATCACGGTTCTGCACGCGGAAACTGAGTGGGAAGCCGCAGAGCACGCTGCCCGGTGGTTGGGTGCCGGCGGTAGCGGTAGCGGTAGCGGTAGCGGTAGCGGTAGCGGTAGCGCGGGCGCTGCGGGCACTGCGGCGAGTACCGCCGTCGTCGTATCGCACCAGACCAACATTCTGGACCATTACCTTTCCGCCCGTGGACTGCCGCGCATCGGCATCGGAGCCAGATCCCGTTGGCGAGCACAGGACCAGATCATCCCGCTCTTCATGGAGATCATTTGGGGTCCGGCGAATGTGCAGTTGCTCAGTGAATTCCTGTCGCTGCCGGTATCGCCCGTTCGGCGTGATGCCGGCCGCGAACTCCTCAAAGCGCTGAAGGCGGAGCCGGGAACCGGTGGCGAAGCGTGGAGCGCGGGGTTACAGGCGATCGCAGAGCTGCCCGACTGTGACAGGGAACAGGCCTCCGAGCTCGACGAGCTATTCTCCCGGAATCTCCTGATCGAGCACCACGGTGTCAGCGGTACGCAGATTGCGGCAAAGACCGAATGGCTTGCAAAACGGCTCAATCGGCTCGCTCGTCATCGCACCGAGTTGGCCTCCACCTACGCGCAGCTGCAGACGCTGATTGCCCTGATTTCCGGCCTGCCGTTGGTGTCCCGAACGGACCTTCGGCGGATGATCTCCTCGGTCGTGGCGGAAACCACCAATCCGCTTGCAGCCAGCGAAGCGTCCGACTGGCTGCGGCTTGAGCACCTCACCGAGCTGATGGATCCAGTGGATGACGTCCTGTGGTGGGGATTCCAGAACGCTACGGCGCCACGAACGCGTCGCTGGGACCGTTCCGATATTGAGGCACTCTCTTCGGTGGGCGTGCACCTGCCCTCACCCGAGAGCCTGGCGATGCTGCAGATCACCCAGACAGTCCAGGCCTCGACGCGCTGCCGGAACCTTCTAATCGTCCAGACTGCCCAGCAGGAAGGCGAGCCCACTGAGAACAATCCCCTGCTTGAGGCTTTGGTCGCCGCACAGCCCGCAACCGGTTCGGGGCCATCGCTACGCGAGCAGATCAGGGAATGCACTGTGACACCGGTGCAACTGGTCCAGAACAACCGTTGGGCCTTGGCAGGACGGTCGGCGCGGATGGGCCCCGTCGATCCCGTCCGCGTAGCGCCGCCGCCTCCTGAGTTCGAGCTGGAGCCGCGCGCTGATTTCGCCCCTGACGCGCTGTCCTTCAGCCAGCTCGGCAACCTGCTGGGATGTTCCCTGGCCTGGGTGCTCGACAAGAAAATGCGGCTACGGCCCGCGGATGCCGACAGCGCGCCGAGCGGCAACACCATGATCGGGATCCTCGCGCACAAGCTGGTCGAGGAACTGCATCACGATCTCTCAGCCCAACTCCGCGCCGTCCCCACGCCCGAGGAAATCGACCGCAAGATCGACAAACTCCTGCCGCACCTCGCATCGGAGCTTCTCCTACCAGGGCAAAGCGCAAGGCTGAAGAATCTGCGCGCAGTGCTGTCCTCCAACGTGATGAAGTTCTTCACCTCGGTGAGCGCTGCCGGGATCACCATCCAGGACGTCGAGAAGCCGTTCGAGAAGTTCCTTGAACTCACCGTGGACGGAAAGCAGATGTCGGTTCCGGTGAGAGGCTCCATCGACGTCGCGGGGATAGACGGCGAGGGCAGGCCTGCCGTCATTGACCTGAAATGGAGCAACCGGGACAAGTACCGTCTGGAAGAGGTACGCGAGGGAAAGGCCCTCCAGTTGGCGCTGTACCAGTGGGCGCTCGGTGGGGAAACCGAAGGAGATGTCAGCGAAACTGCGCCGACCGACGGGAATCGATCGGATGGCGTGGGCAGACCCGCCGCTTACTACTTGCTCAAGCAAGGCAGCTTTGCGACCACCCACCCGGGGCTGGGCGGATCGGCAACAGCAGCCGAAGGACCGGACGCCCTGTGGGATTCCGCAGTGAAAGCGGTAACCTTCTCTGTCTCGGAAGTAGTTCATGGCCGTATCTCAGCAACGCCGCTGGTGGACACAGCCCGCGAGGCTGACGGCGGGGAAACCGGTGAGGCCCGGGCAACGGCGGACGGGCGTTTTTATGGCAAACCACCCTGCCGGTTCTGCCACTTCAGCAGGCTCTGCGGATTGGCGGGCGACTTCTCATGAACACCCTCAGCAACGTACTGATGATTTCGGCGAGCGCCGGCACCGGGAAAACGCATGCGCTGACCAACGTCATTGCTGACCGCATCGCCGGCGGCACACCTGCCGCTGCCATCATGGCGACCACCTTCACCAAGAAAGCGGCCGGTGAGCTCAAGGAACGCATAGCTCTGCGGCTGCTGGACGATCAGGGCTCGGGCGCTCACGGATCGGGCGCTCAGAACTCCGGCGAACAGGGTTTCAGCTCCGACAACTCGAGCGTGCCGGATCCCCTGAAGCTGAAGGAAGCAGCACAGCAACTGTCCACAAGCCTCATCGGCACCGTCAACAGCGTCTGCAGCAGGCTCCTCACCGAATACGCCATCGACGCCGGGCTTTCTCCTGCCCTTGAAGCGATCGCCGAGGGAGAGCAGGACGGCATTTTCCGGCTCGCTACGGACGAAGTGCTTGCCGATTATTCGGACCAGATCCTGCCGATCGCACGCAGAATGAGCATGGTGGAGGACGACGCGTGGATGGTGCTCGTCCGCGGTATCTGCGATGCGGCCCGCAACAACCTCCTGCAACCACAGGACCTTGCTGCCTGTGCCGAACGTTCCTGGCAGGGCTACCAGAGCGTCCTGGAGGAGCGCGGGACGTATGACGGCAGGCAAGCCTGGCTGGACGGCCTCCGCCTGGCGCTGCCGGAACTTCAGGCCGTGGTGCGTGACGGCGTCGACCCCGCCGGCAAACCCGTCAATGTGGCAGCCAAGAACTTCGCGGAGAACTGGC
This sequence comes from Arthrobacter parietis, assembly GCF_039530425.1. Taxonomy (NCBI): domain Bacteria; kingdom Bacillati; phylum Actinomycetota; class Actinomycetes; order Micrococcales; family Micrococcaceae; genus Arthrobacter; species Arthrobacter parietis. The sequence continues at coordinate 362,689 of NZ_BAAAON010000003.1, forward strand.
CCAAGGTTGTCCACCGGATCACCTCGATGGGGGACGTCGAGGACGTCTCCTGGGAGCAATGGCGCGGCGCTGTTCCGGCCGCGTCCTCAAAGCTCATCAAAACCATCTTCGAGCAGCCGATCGCCGCATTTTCCGAAGAGCTGCTGAGCAATCCGGCGTTCCACGATGACATTGAGCAGTTCATCCGGCTTATCTACGCGTGTGCGGCTGAATGCCTCGAAGCGTTCGAGCGTTTCAAGCACACCCACGGCCTGATGGACTTCGTTGACCAGGAAACCCTGGCCCTCAAACTCGTCCGTGAGAATGAGGCGTTCAGGCAGTCCTTCTCGCAGCGGGTGCAGTTCCTGGTGGTGGATGAATTCCAGGACACCAGTCCCCTTCAACTTGAACTCTTCCTGCAGCTCAGCAGGCTCGTGGATCGCGCCGTCTGGGTGGGTGACCCCAAGCAGGCCATCTACGAGTTCCGCGGAACCGATCCTGAGCTGATGGATGCGGTGGTCTCCAAGGTGACCCAGCGTGAGATGTTGAGCAGCTCCTGGAGGTCTGAACAGGTTCCCCTCGACCTGTCCAACGCAACGTTCATCCCTCTGTTGGCAGCCGTTGGGATGAGCCGCGAGTCCGTGGAGCTCCGTCTGCCGGACGCCCGTGCCGACTGCACCGGCGGGTTCCTGGAAGCGTGGAGCCGGACAGCGGGGAAAGACGAAGAGCGGCTTGCGGCAACCGCCGTCGGTGTCGTTGACCTGTTGCGCCGGCGTCCGGAGCTGGAACCGAAAGAGATCGCCGTGCTGACGCGCACCAATAAGGAAGCGCAGGCAGTGGCAGCAGCGCTGTCCGCACTCGGCATCCGGGCAACGCTCAACAGCCAGCCGCTGCTGAGTTCCCGTGAGGTGCAGTTGGCGCGGGCCGCTCTGGCCTTCGTTGCCGACGCACGTGACACCATCGCACTCAGTGAGGTTGTTGCCCTGCATCCGGGGCACCGGGCACATGAAAAGTGGCAGCAGGCGTTGCTGGCCTCGCCCGAGCCTGCTGAAACCCTCGCGCAATGGGCTGCCGATCCGCTCTGTACAGCGCTCACGGAGCTGAATGAGCGGGCCATCGCGTCTACGCCCACTGAGGTGTTCGAAGAGGTGGTCAGCCTCATCGGCCTCCCGGCGTTGCTGAAGACCTGGTCTGCCCCCGAGACGCGCCTGCGGAACCTCGATGCTGTGCGTGCCGAGTTCAACAACTACTACGAGGCCGCCAAGGCGCTGAAGTCCCCGGCAACCCTGCGCGGTGCACTGCAGTTCCTGTCCGAATCGGAGGCTGTTGCCTCTGACAACTCAGGTGACGACGTCGTTAATGTGATGACGTATCACAAGGCCAAGGGGCTCGAGTGGCCGGTGGTCATTATGGAGAGCCTGGACCGCGAAGTGGGCGCCCGTGCGTTCGGTGTGGCGGTGCAGTCCGACGGCGAGTTCGACCTCGATGAACCTCTTGCCGGACGCTGGATCCGGTTCTGGCCCTCTCCCTTCCCGTACAAGGGCTCACCGCTGGATGCCGCAGCGAAATCGAGCGCCGTCCTCATGGCCAATGAGGACCGCGAACGCCGCAACGCAGCGCGCCTCATGTATGTGGGCATGACCCGGTCCATCAACACCACCGTCCTCACCGCAAAGGGCAGCTCGCCGCTTGGGTTGAATGACCTCGGCATCACCGGCCTGATCAAGTGGTCGGGCGAGAAGCATGACGGCGTGATCACGGTAAACGGGAAAGAACTGCCGGCGTATGTGCAGACCTACGTTGCAGAGGACGCACCGGAGAGCGTCACCTCCGCCTCATCTATCCAGTACGACGACGCCGCTGCCGCTCCCCTAGCCGGGTCCTATCTGCCCGCGCGAATCAAGGCGAGCGCCCAGACAACCACGAACGGGACCGACGCCGACGCACTTATTCATGAGCACGCGAACCTCGGTGACCCGCTGGCCACCAGAGGAGACGAACGATGGGCCTCCGTGGGTTCGGCCGTCCACGCGTACCTCGGCACGGAGTACACAGCGCTCGATCGTGCCGCGCAGCTCGGGGTCGCCAAGCAGATTCTTGACCGCTGGCAGGTGGGCGACCTCATCGACGTCGAACTGCTCCTCACCTCGGGCGACCGGTTCGCGGAATATCTGACGTCGATGTATCCGGGAGCGTCGATCCTCCGAGAGGTGCCGATCTCTTGGCGTACTGAGCAGAACCAGTACATGGAAGGCTGGATCGACCTGCTCATTGAGCTGCCCGAGGGTTTTGTCCTGATCGACCACAAGAGCTACCCCGGTGAGGATCCGGCGAAACATATCCGCAAGGAAAACCTCGGGCAGATGGAAACGTACCGTCAGGCACTCCTCGATGTGACCGGAAAGCCGGTCATCGAGACACTGATCCACCTGCCGGCCCTCGGCAAGGTGTACAGAATTGACTGAGCACACCGTCCACTGCATCCCAGAGAAGCCCACCTTCGATGATGGCCAGTCGGCCGAGCGGGCCGTCTGGCAGGTGCTGAAGGCAGCGTTGCCGGATGGCGTGGTGTTGGCGCATTCGGTTCAGGTACGGCACGGAAGCTCCGAACACGAGATCGATCTGCTCGTCCTGTGGCCCGGAGTCGGCATGGCAGCCATCGAGGTCAAGGGTGGCCTGGTCAGTGTGGACAAGGGGCAGTGGTACCAGTCGGACCGCTCCGGGAAACATCCGATCCAGAGCCCGCTGGTGCAATCCCAGGGCTCCAAGCATGCGTTCCAGGAGTGGATCGGCGGGCAGCTGGGCAACGTGCTGACCAGCCGCTTCGCCTACATGGCCTGCCTTCCCTACACCTCCGTACCCCGCGACTGGACGCTCAGCGGAGCTCCGCGGACGCTGATTCTGGATCGAGAGGACCTGACCGGAGCAGCCGAGAAAATCCGGTCCGCTATCGAAACGGAAGCCAGCGGCGCAACGCCGCTGGCGGCGTCGTACCTGGCACGGATTGTGCGGAAGCTGGAAGGAACATTCGACTCCCTGCCCAGTGACAGCGCGAACACCGCCGAAAGCGAAGACCTGCAGGACCAGTTGACCGAGCGGCAGGACACCCTGCTGACCGCTACCCGGGATATCCCACGCATCCGCTTCACAGGGGGCGCCGGCAGCGGCAAGACGTGGCTTGCCCTCGCCAAGACGCAGGAGCTCTGTAAGTCAGGCAAACGAGTTGGGGTCTTCTGCTACAACAAGGGCCTGGGAATGCACCTGCAAAACAAGGTGAGCTCCTGGCGGCAGAGACAACCGGCGTTCACCGGAGAGTTTCACGAATATGTGCGGTCCCTCGGGGTGCCGGACGGAGAAGGGCAGTCCTACTTTGACGAGGAGATGCCTCAACTTCTCAAGGACAGGGCCGCTCACCTTCTGATGGACCAGAAGTTTGACGCCGTAGTTGTGGATGAAGCTCAGGACTTTGCGCCGCTGTGGTGGGAAGCACTGTTCCAGTGCCTGAAGGATCCGCACTCCAGCGAGATCTACGCCTTCATGGACGACCGGCAGGATGTCTACCACCGCAGCGGCGGAACCGCTGACTTCACCAACGGACCGCTGGCCGGCCTGGTGCCGATTCATGTGGACGACAATCTCCGCAACACCCGCCGCATCGCCCTGACCTTCAAACCCCTGGCCGGTAAGCACTTCACCCCGCGCGGGAACACCGGGATGCCGGTGCGGCGCGTGGACTGTACTACGGAAAAGGCCCTGGACCGCGCCTCGGATTGCGTGGACGCGCTGATCGACGAGGGCTGGCCGGCAAACCAGATAGCGCTGCTGACCACCAACCATCGGCACCCCATTCACCTGCAGCACCACGAAGGCGGCACCACCCTCGAGTACTGGAACGAGTTCCACGCGAAGGAAGCCGAGTTCTATGGCCATGTACTCGGCTTCAAGGGACTCGAGCGATCAGTAGTCATTCTTTGCGTAGACGGATTCAAGAACCTGGAGCGGGCAGCCGAGCAGCTCTATGTCGGCATGTCGAGGGCGCGTAGTTTGCTGATCATCGTGGGCAATTCAGACCTCATTGCCCAGGGCGGCGGCAGGGAGCTCGCTCAGGCTCTTCGGACATGCGAGGTGTGGAACCCGGTGGTGGGCGGGTGAACTCAGACACAGCACTGCCCCCGCACCACAGGGGCACAGGGGCAGCACAAGCAAAAGAACGACGGCGGGGTCACACCACCTCAAGTGCCTCCGCGATCGGGGTTTCGCCGGTGTTGAACTGGATAAACTTCCCAACAGTTCCCGGGTTGTTCAGCACCGATGCAGCCACCTGCGCCACGTCCTCACGGGCCACTGAATCCTGCTGCGGCTCGGCCGACACTTCGATGGTTCCCTTGCCGGGATCCGTGGTCAGCGCGCCCGGGCCGAGGATGGTCCACTCGATGTCAGTCCCGCGCAGGTACTCGTCTGCCGCAGCCTTCGCCTCCGCGTAATGGAAGAACCCGTTGTCCTCGGGTACGCCGTGATCCTTGCGCGCGCCGATGTAGGAAACCATTACGTAGCGGTTGACGCCGGCCTCTTTCGCGGCATCCATGGAACGAATCGCGGCGTCCCGGTCGATGGCGTAGGTTGCCTCAGGGCTACTGCCGCCCGAACCCGCGGACCACACCACCGCATCATGCCCACGCACGACGTCGGCCAGCTCGCCCACCGTCAACTGAGTCACATCCGCGATCACCGGCTTCGCTCCTGTGTCCTCGATGTCGGCTGACTGATCGGGATTGCGAATGATCGAGCTGACTTCATGACCGGCTCGGGACAGGATCCGCGACAGGTGCAACGCCACTTTCCCGTGGCCTCCAATGATGGCAATGCGTGACATATCCGCTCCTTTTCGTTGGGTGTCTTGTCCTTGGCAACACCACGAAACCGCTGGGCATTCCAACAGGGTGCCGGCCACCGGGGATTGGGCGTTGCCGCCGCGCAGCTTTTCAGCAGGATTGGCCCAAAACAGGAGATGAGCCACAATCCGTAGGGAAAACTGACTCTGGGAAGGCCTGCCCTAGGAGAAAGAGACACACACATGGGGGTACTGGACCGCGAATGGTCCCGGAGGGATGACGTGCCGCCGTCGTCGGGCAGGCTGTCGCCGTCGTCGTCAGTGCCACCGTCGTCGGGCGGGATGCGGCAATCCAGCTCGGGGCGCGTTCCGCAATGGGCACTTGAGGAAGCGCTGAACGAACAGCTTCGCGCGTACGCAGCTGAGAACGGCGGGAGGCGGGTTCGGGGAGAGCGCCGCCGCCGTCGTCGTGAGCGGTCTTCAGTCCGTAAGCTGCGGGTCCGCACCGGGGTGCTCATCGCGTTTGTTCTTGCCCTCTATCTGACTCCCACCGTCTTCGAGCGCGACATCTTCCCGGATGTACTTCCACATCTGCCCTGGTCCAACGTGCCGCCGCGCGGTGTGGAAGCAGCAGCAGCGCCGCTGGGGACGCCGCCGCCGTCGACAGGTTCTGCTCAGTACAAGCTGTTTGAGTACCCCGGCCTCCGGCAGGAATTTGTCGCCTATGACCCGTGCCGGCCCGTGCACTATGTGATCCGTCCCGATTTTGCGCCGGCTGGAACCGAGGGGATCGTTCAGGAAGCCGTTGCCGAGGTGGCCGCTGCGACCGGGCTTACCTTCGTCTTCGACGGACCAACAACCGAAGCTCCAAGCCCTGAGAGCCGCGACTCCTACCAACCTGAGCTGTACGGCAAGCGCTGGGCACCGGTCCTGATCACGTGGACCAGCCCGGCCGAGGCGCCGGATCTCGCCGGTCCCACAGCGGGACTCGGCGGCAGTGAGGTAGCGCAGCGTCCGGACAAGCCCATAGTTCTCGTGGCGGGTCAGGTGATGCTCGATGCGCCGGCCATGACCGAGATCCTCGGGTATCCGGGCGGGCGCGACCACGTGAGGGCCATCGTCATCCACGAGTTGGGGCACGTGCTCGGTCTCGACCACGTGGATGATCCGAACCAGCTCATGTATGAGGAGACCCGGGAGCTGACCACCCTCGCAGACGGGGATCTTGCCGGTCTGGCGAAGCTCGGCGCAGGGCCGTGTGTGCCGGAGCTCTAAGACCCTTGACGCCAGCTCACCGCGGCTCCACAGTGGGCCAATGACCGTTCCGTTCCAGTCAGGCCCCGCCGAACTCCAACATCCCCGATTCGCGCGTGCCTATGCCCGGGCTGTGGAGGGAATGAACCGCAGGGGCGCCGATGAACACCGCCGCGCGCTCCTGGCGGACTTGACCGGTGTCGTGGTCGAGATCGGTGCCGGTGAGGGATCGAATTTCGCACACTATCCGCGCACGGTCACCGAGGTTCTGGCGGTCGAACCGGACGATCACCTCAGGTCCATCGCCATCCGCCGGGCGTCCGGTGCGCCGGTTCCCGTTCGAGTGGTCACCGGCACGGCCGAAAGCATTCCGGCTGAGGATGGCAGTGCGGACGCTGTTGTCGCGAGCCTCGTACTGTGCAGCGTGCCGGACCAGGGCGTTGCACTGGCTGAAGCGCGCAGGGTGCTGCGCCCGGGCGGGATTCTGGCCTTCTACGAGCACGTCCGCTCGGACCGGAAAGTCCTCGCTGCCCTCGAGGACGTGATGACACCCCTGTGGCAACGAGCTGCCGGCGGCTGCCACCCCAACCGGGACACGCTGCAAGCAATCAGCGCCGCCGGCTTCGACATCAGGGACAACAAGCGCTTCGGGTTCTCGGTTCAGCCGTTGGCCCCGCGCGTTGCGCACATCCTCGGTCACGCGGTTGCCCCTTGAGCAGGAGTTCCGGGACCCTGCGAGCGCCGGTCCGGGCCGAATCTACAACGGCGGTTCAAGCCCCACCAGCGCAACCGCCAACCCGTACGCAGCGCCCATGACCACCAGTTCACCGGCCGCCAGCCTTCCGAAATCGGCACAGCTGAATGTGGTTCCCGCAAGCAGACGACGGCGGTGCAACGCCCCGAACCCGATCAGCCCTCCCAGCGCAACCACTTTCAACAACAGCACCAGGCCATACAGGGAACCAGGCAGCGCCGTCAGGTCCGGCACCCGCACCAGCGCGCTCACTACACCGCTGATAGTGACCACCGCTGCGCAGATCAGCGCGAGGCGGCTGAACCGCTTCACCACGGCATGCAGCACCTCAACCCGGTACAGCGCCAGCCATCCGAGACCCGCAAGCCCACCGACCCACACCGATGCTGCCGCAATGTGCCCGGTCATGCTGAACATCGCGAGACCGTGCCCCGACTCGGAAGCGGCGTGTCCGCCGAGGGCCAGCGTAGTGGTGCCCGCAACGGCCAGGAACAGGGCCATTCTCAATGCAGTTGAGGTCCGAGCAAACCACGCCATGACAGCGCTGGCCAGCAGGAATCCGATCTGCGCAATCAACGCACGCCCCGACGCGAGCTGATCCAGAAAGACCCCGAAGTCCGCGAACCCTGCCCCCTGCAACGGTCCCTCGCCCAGCACGTCGAAGTAGGTCCAGAGCAGGAACAACCCACAAACGACGACGGCGGCCAGCGCCGCCACACTCCCCCGCCTCCCGAGCCGCACGGCTAAGGGGGCGAGAACTTCCGAACCGGCGTCGTCGCCTTGGGGGTTGCCTGCGGGTAACAGGACGCCAACGCACAACAGTGCAATCGCCGTCAGGCTCGTGAGGTGCACCAGCACGCGCACCAGCGGCAAAGTCCAGCCGACAAAGTTGGCGGTGCCGTCGTCGTCGGACAGTCCGAAAAGTGCCAGCGGAATCAATGCCGCCACCAACACGGCCACCGAAATGGCGCTGAGGAAATGTCGGGAGGGCACACCGACAGCGTGCGCTGTTCGAGGGAACACCTGCATCCCAGCCTTCCGGACGGTCAGTACGCCTCAGCATCGGCACTGCTCAGAGACGGTCCTCCGATCCTAAGCCAGCGTGCGGCCTAGGATCGGCAGTGGGCCCCGCCGTGGACCGGCGAAAGGACCCCGCCGCTGATCGATCCCAGCGACGGGGTCCTCCTGCTCTGCTCAGGTCATCCGGTGACGGCGGTCAGCTCGTTCGGAGTCTGCTTCAGTTCACCGGTTCCGGTGATTTCCCCGGATTCCACATCAACTGCATGGATGGAGTTGGTTGACGGGTCGGTGATGTAGGCAGTGTGGTCTTCGACGAAGACGGTTGGTCGCGGTTGCTGCCATTCGAGCGGTTCCTCCCACTCCCCAATCACCGGGAAACTGTTGGTCACCTCGGCGGTCTCAGGGTCAATCACGTGCAGCGAGCCGTCCGTGCCCAGGACCAGCCCTTCACCATGCGGACCGCGGGCCAGTGACCGGAAGCTGTAACTCGTGCCGAGGTCGACCAGCGTGAGGTCCTTAGTCTCGGTGTTGATCAGCGAGATCGTGTCGGGGCGCTCAAGTTCGGCGTCGGGATCCTGCTTGTAATCGCCAAGTGTGATGACCGATTCCTCAGACCCTGCCTGATTGCCGATCCGCCCGTACTCGGTGGGGCTGTCGAGCTTGGTGATCTTGCCGTCAGCGTAGATAAGGACGCCGGTCTGGCAACCGATCACCACGGCTTCCCCTGCGGCCGTCGCCTCACCGTGTACACCCGGGCAATCCTCGTTACGGGCGATCTCCTTGCCGTCTTCGTCGAAGACCACAATGCCGGGGCGTTCTTCCTCGTTGCTGAGCGTCAGCACCAGTTCACCGCTGGAAAGCTCGACGGCGACACCATGGTGCGCTTCCTCCGTCGAGTAGGTCTCGACTTCCGGCTGGCCTTCGGCGAGGTCACTGGATTCGAAGACTGTCACCTCGCCGGTTCCGTCGCTGAAGAGGATGGTCTTGCCGTCGTGGCGGACCACGTGACCGGGCTTGCTCGTGGGAAAGGCGATGTCCGTCATCACCGGTTCCTCAGCGTGGGAGGTGCCGCCGTCGGTCCAGGCTCCGGTGTCGAGCACTTCGAAGCCTTCGGCGGTCGAGATGATGACGTGGCGTCCATCGCCGGCCGGATTGATCCGGTTGAAGCCCTCCATCGGGAAGTCGCCCAGCACCTCGAAAGTGTCTCCGTCGAGCACCTGGATGCCGCCGTCGTATGTGGTGACTACGCGAGGGGTGGGTTCAGCAACGGTTACTGCGGCGTCGGCTGCACGAACGACGCGCTCAGGGGCTCAAGTAACCATTCCATCGCGACTCATCCTATATTGATAATGAGAATGATTCGCACATAAGGAGAAATGATGGTGATTGTGAGCGGCGTTCGATACGCCTATCAGGGCAGGCGCGCGCTTGGGGAGGTGTCTCTCGCGCTCGAGCGAGGGGTGCACACCGTGGTCACGGGCACCAACGGCTCAGGAAAGTCGACATTGCTGGCGTTGGTTGCCGGCGCGCTGAAGCCGCAGTCCGGATCGGTGACCCTCACCACCAGCCGCCGGCCGGCCTTTGTCATCCAGCACACGCGGACCTCGGAGATCCTTCCCTGTACGGTGCGTCAGACGGTCGAGATGGGACGGTGGCCTCATCGTTCCTGGCTGTTGCCGCTTGGTCCGCAAAATCGCCGTATCGGGCGGGATGCCATGGAACGCTTGGGGATTTCGGGCCTCGCTGATCGGCAACTCGCCGGGCTTTCCGGCGGGCAACGTCAGCGTGCGCTTATTGCGCAGGGGCTGGCGCAGGAATCGGACATCCTGATCCTTGACGAGCCCACGGCCGGCTTGGACAGTGCGGCACACCGGCTCATCCGCTTGGCGGTCGACGAGGAACTGCTGCGTGGCGTGACCGTCATCGAATCGAGCCACTCGCCCGAGGACATCGAGCGAGCGGAGCGGGTAGTCACACTCGAGGCGGCCTCGTCATCTCCGATACAGGATCGATGTTCCGTCCGGCGATCAGCGCTACCCTGACTTCGTGACCGTTGTTATTGACCATGCCACCGCGAACGACGCCGGCCCCCTCGCCACCCTGGCTGCCGTCACCTTCCCGCTCGCTTGTCCACCGACGTCGCACCCCGACGACATTGCACACTTCATCGCATCAGAGCTTTCCGAGGAACGGTTCACCCAGCACATAGCGGACCCTGACAAGATCTTGCTATGCCTGCGGGAGGACGGCCACCTTCTTGCCTGGAGCACGTTGGTCAAAGGACTTCCCAAGGACGAGCAAGTGCGGTCTTCTCTCTCGCTTTTCCCGACCATCGAGCTGAGCAAGTTCTATGTGCACCCGTCGCATCATGGACAGGGTTCCTCGTCGCACCTCATGGAAGCGTCACTGGAGATCGCGGCGAAGGGAACCGGCGCCAAGGGAATCTGGCTCGGCACGAATGACCGCAATGCCCGTGCAGTCCGATTTTATGAGAAGCACGGATTCACCCGCGTGGGGGCAAAGACGTTTCAGCTTGGACGGAACGTGGAAACGGACTTCGTGCTGGAGCGTGCGTTGGGCTGAGTGCGGTTTGGCAGGATTGTGCCAGTCGAGCGGCGTGCGGCTTGAGCAGGGGTGCCTACCCCCACGCCGGGGTGTGGATAAGTCCGTTTGACTTGTCCTGCACATTGGTGGTTTTCGGTCGCGGTTAGTACACGTGTTCGATAAAATTTTGGGTATGGCCGTCGCACTGCTCGAACCCCGCCCGGAGGACACGTCTCTCCTGGGTGGGATGCGGTCCGGCTTACTGGCTTACGTGCGGGATCTCGAGTCCAACTACCTGACGCTTCGGCCTGAGGAGGCCGCGGCAACGCTGGTCGAGGTTGAGCAGCTCTCCAACCTGGTCGACCACTTGCAGACTGTGGTTGCCCGTGCCGCTGAGGACCACCAACTCGCTACCGTTGACGCCCTAGATCCGTACAAGAACACTGCGGACTATTTGCGGGCGAAAATCGGTATCAGCCGCTCCGAAGCGAACCGCCGGTTACGCCTCGGACATGACGTCCTGCCCGAGGTTCCCGGGCCAGGAGCCGCGCTCGTACCTGCCTTGGGTGTGCTGGCTGAAGCGACCAAGGTCGGTGCGCTCAGCAGCCGTGCTGCGACCATCATCCGCAACTCCGTGCACCGGGTCTCCACTGTCGCGACCGGCCGTGAGCTGGATGCCATGGAAGAGCACCTGGTCCGCCAGGCCGTCGAGTCCGACGAAGACGTCCTGCGGGCCCTCGCCCAACGCTGGGAAGACATCATCGACCAGGACGGCACCGAACCCACCGAAAAAACCCTCCGCGCACGCCAGGGTGTGTTCCTGCGCGGTAGGCGCCACGGCCTGCACTTCATGGAAATCGGCGCCACCGACGAACAATACGAACACCTCATCACCGTCATGAACACCGCCACCAACCCCAGAACCCACAGCATCACTGGCGAGGCCGACGGAGACCGCACGACCGACGGAGACGGCACGACGGACCGCGGCAAAGAAGCTCTAACCAGTCCGGGCCAACCGACCCGTGAACAGAACCTCCTCGACGGACTCGTCTCAGCATGCCGGATCGCGCTAACAGGTGATGGCCTTCCAGCGACCGGAGGACACCGACCCCAGGTAATGGTCACCATCAACTACCGCGACCTCCTCAATGACCTGACAGGCAGCGGACACAGCGGACACAGCGGACACAGCGGACATGACGGGCATTCGGTCTTCGCCCAACAGATAAGTGCCCGCAGCATCCGCAAACTCGCCTGCGATGCCGACATCCTCCCGCTCGTCCTCGGCGGCAAGGGTCAGGTCTTGGACATCGGCCGTGCCCAACGTCTCTTCCCACCGCACCTCCGGCGGGCGCTCGTGGCCAGGGACAAAGGCTGCGCGTTCCCCGACTGCACCACACCCGCAACCTGGTGCGAAGCCCACCACATCATCCCCTGGGCTGCAGGCGGAACCACCAACATCCACGACGGCGTGCTGCTCTGCACCCGACACCACCACCAGATCCACGAAGGAAACTGGACAGTCGAATCAGTCCACGGAATCCCCTGGTTCAGACCACCGACATACCTCGACCCGCAACGAACACCCAAACGCAACCGCTACTGGCAAGTAGAACAAGCCATCCACGACCAACTTGCAGACACGGTCAGTCACGTGTCCACGAGCATCGGCACGGCACCACCCTGATCAGCGGAAATGCCGCCGTAGCCGGCGTCTTAGCGAGCGCAGCACCGCCAAGTCAACTGTGCCCCGAGCGCGTGGCAGAGGTGACAGAACCGCGAGCGCACGTGGCAGGCGTCGATTCCAGATCAGGCGGCCCTCGGATCCCGCTCCCCCATCAGGCAGTTTTCAAGTCCGAGTCCGGATCAGTGAGCACAGCCCGGTCCACAGCCCTGCCGCTCCGGATGAGATCCTGAATTTCCTCCTGCACGTCCCACACATTGACGTTCATGCCGGCTACCACCCGGTCCTCGCGGAGCCAGAAGGCAACAAATTCGCGATCTTCGAGGCTGCCCCGGACCACCACGTCCGCATCTTTTGTCAGGGCACCGTAGCCGGAATACTCCATGCCCAGATCGAACTGGTCTGTGTAGAAGTACGGAATGTCGTCCAGCACAGCGTCTCGGCCGAGCATCGACTGTGCGGCCACTTTCCCGCCGCTAATAGCGTTTGCCCAATGCTCACTGCGGGCATACTGGCCCGTGACAGGATGCAGCGCGCTGGCCACATCCCCAGCTGCAAAGATGCCCTCGGCACTGGTCCGCAGCCCCGAATCGACCTGAATACCGTTCCCGATGGTAAGCCCGGCTTCCTCTGCAAGCGCCGTCTGCGGCACCACGCCAATGGCGATCACAACAAGATCCGCGGACAAGGTTTCACCCGCATCGGTCACTACTGCAGTGACACGGCCTGCATCGTCACCCCTGATCTCTTTCGCCGAAGCCGGCAGCCTGAACTGAACACCAGCTTCAATATGGCGATCCATGAAGACGGTGCCAAGCCTGGGACCGATCGCCGCACTCATCGGGACCTCTTCCAACCCGAGCAAGGTGACCTCATTGCCAAGTTCCCGTGCAGTTGCGGCAACCTCCATACCGATCCAGCCGGAACCGATAAGCACGAGGTGACGGCCACCTCCTGCCAACTCTAAGTGAAGACGCTGACTATCCGTTTTCGTACGGAAGTAGTACACCCCTTGGAGATCGGTACCTGGCAGGTTCAGCTGACGGGGAACAGCGCCCGTAGCGAGCAGGAGCCGACCATAGGAAAGCGAACGGCCGCTCGACAAAGCAACAGTACGGGCGGTGGGATCCACACTGACCGCCTCATCCGAGGTGAGGAGTTCGATGTCGTTCTCTGCGTACCACTTCTCGGGATAGGGCAGGAGTGACTCCTCGCTCTCCTTGCCGGCAAGGAATCCCTTCGACAGCGGCGGACGCAGATAGGGCGCCTGACCTTCCGCCCCAACGAGGACCACAGGACCAGTGAAGCCTTCTTCGCGCAAAGTTGCGGCCGCCGTCGCGCCCGTCAGGCCTGCCCCAATGATCACCATTGCGTCATCAGATGCCGGGAAACTGGTGTTGTCCATGGATACTCTCTCTTCTGGTGGGGTGGCCTGCGAATGCGCGGTGCCACGAAGCGTTGATTCGGGCAGAAGCGTTAGTTTGGAAATTGGTCGCGTAGCGGGCCCCCGACTGCGAGGTCGCCATAGAACGTCGCCGTCCGGGTAGTGGTACCGGCACTCTGCACACCGCGCAACGACATGCACAGGTGCTCTGCCTCCAGCACCACACCGACTCCACGCGGATTGAGCAGGTCCAACAGCCAGTCCGCCACCTGCTTGGTGAGCCGCTCCTGCACCTGAAGGTCACGTGAAAACATCTCCAGTGCCCGCGCCAGTTTGGACAGACCGAGAAGTCGTTCCCCCGGCAGATAGCCGATATGCGCGATTCCCCTGAATGGCAACAGATGATGCTGGCACAGTGAATTGAATGGGATGTTCTTTACGAGCACCAGGTCGTTATACCCCTCGTCATTCGGGAAGGTAGTCCACGAGGTGGTCCGGGGTGTCAGCATTTCCTCGAAAGCGCCCGCCACGCGGCGCGGGGTATCGCTGAGGTGCGGATCATTCACGTCCCGCCCGAGCGCACGCAGCAAGTCGGCCACCGCCAACCTCGCTGCTGGCAGATCGATAGCCCCGACAGAGCTGTCCTGCTCAATGTCGTCTTCCAACAGCCGGAGCGCAACCTCTGAATGCGATGACATGGCGTCCCTCTTTCTAAATATTGTATTGTTGACTTTAGAAGCGCACACTGAAGAAGTCAATGGTGAACAAACTCCAGATAGGCTCGGCATATGTCTGACTTCGAGGGCAATCCAGGCCCAGCAGCGCGCTCAGGTCGCGGCGCATCAGATGCCATGCTGCGCCTGCACGCCAACCTTGATGAACGGCTGGAGTCAGTAGCAACCCTTGGTGACCCTGTCCGACGCGAGGTGTACCAAACCCTCCAGCGCAACGCCGAAGCAATGACCCGAAACCAACTGGCAGAACTCACCGGGCTTTCGGCCAGTACCTTGCTGTTCCACTTGGAGAAGTTGGTGAATGCAGGACTCCTCAACGTGGAGTTCCGAAAACTCGGTGAACGTAGCGGGCCGGGGTCAGGCAGACCGGCAAAGCTATATCAGCTTGCTCATGCAGAGGTGACGGCATCGGTTCCGGACCGCCGCTACGACCTCGCCGCCGAGTTGATGGCGGCCGCAATCGAAGCTTCCATTCGCGAGAACGTTGCCATCCAGCGTGCGCTGTCAAAAACCGCGTACGACGCCGGTCGTCGCCTTGGCCTGAAAGCCGGCAGCATCGACGGGGTGCTTGATTCGTCCGGCTACGAACCGTATCCGGACGGAGATGGTGGCTTCCTGTTGCACAACTGCCCCTTCCATCGACTGTCGCGCAGCCATTCGGAGGTGGTGTGCGGAATGAACGGCGCGCTTCTCTCCGGCGCACTCGAAGGCAGTGGCGACGTCACACACGCGGTAACGCCTGACCCCGAGGGACCTCACTGCTGCGCACGCATCACCCGGCGCACCGACGCCAGGTAAGCTGCGCTTACGTCGTCTTCGCCCGAAGATGCAGCCGCTCCCCCTGACGGCCAAACAGGCTGAGGAACTCCACCGCATGCCTGTCAGCCTTCCCAAACCAGTGCGGTACCCGGGTGTCGAACTCAACCGCTTCACCGGCGGGCAACACCAGGTCGAGCTCACCGAGGACCATCCGCAGGTTCCCGTTCAGTACGTACAGCCACTCGTAACCCTCATGTACCTTGAGGTCCGGCTCCTCCAGTGCCATTTCGGCATGCAACACGTGCTTGTAGGCCTGAATGCCGCCTGGCCTGCGGGTGAGCGGAACCACCGTTCCGCGACCCATGTCGATCGGGCGCAGGTGAACGCGCGGATCCCCCGTGGTCGGCGCACCAACGAGCTCATCCAACGGCACCTGATGCGCCTGGGCCAGAGGAAGCAGCAACTCAAGGTTGGGTTTACGCTGGCCCGACTCCAACCGCGACAAGGTACTCACCGAAATTCCGGTCGATTCCGACAACGACTGCAGTGTCACGTCCCGCTTCACTCTCAGCGCCCTCAGTCGCGGACCTACTGCCGCAAGTGCTTCACCAATTTCATCCGTCATAGACCCTAGTTTGCCAGATCAGCAATGTTACTTGCTGATCCATGTTCTGCAATCCACGATGAATACATGACATCTGAACTGAACTCATACGACGTCGTCGTTATCGGCGGCGGGGCTGCCGGCCTCAGCGCGGCACTGATGCTCGGGCGTACCCGCCGGAGTGTCGCGGTGGTCGATGCCGGCCACCCACGCAACTCCCCGGCCAGCGGTGTACACGGTTTCCTCACCCGCGAGGGCATGAACCCGCTGGACCTTGTGGCCGCGGGCCGGGCCGACGTCCAGCTGTACGGTGGCGTCATTGTTCCCGGCACCGCCGTCGACGTCGCTTCCACCGATGATTCCCGTGATCGCTTCCGCACCACGCTCGACGACGGGACGGTCCTCCACTCCCGCCGCCTGCTTCTGACCACAGGGCTCACGGACGTACTGCCGGAAATCCCAGGACTCCGCGAACGGTGGGGCCAGGAAGTGCTGCACTGCCCGTTCTGCCACGGCTGGGAGGTGCGCGACCAGCAGATCGGTATCCTCGGCACCAGCGCCATGTCAGTACATCAGGCACTGCTGTTCCGCCAGTGGAGCAACAACATCACCCTTTTTCTCAACGACACCGTTGAACCTACCGAAGAAGAATGGGAGCACCTGGCCGCCCGCGGCGTCACTGTGGTCGACGGCTCGGTTGCCCGTGTCCTGAACCAGAACGACGGCGGCACCCTCAGCGGTGTGGAACTCACCGGCGGCCGCGTGGTTCCGTTGGAAGCCCTCGTGGTTGCGCCGCGGTTCGTCGCCAACACCGGAATCTTCGCGAGTCTCGGCCTTGCTCCGGTCCAGCACCCGATGGGAGTCGGCGAGCACCTGGCCACGGATGAGATGGGCGCAACCGGCGTGGACGGCGTATGGGCAGCAGGAAACGTCGCCAACCTGATGCTGCAGGTGTTGCCGTCCGCTGCTTCGGGATCAGTGGCAGCGATGGCAATCAACAATGACCTGATGGTCGAAGAACTCCAGCAGGATCTTGCAGCTCACCGCGCATCTTCCATGGGTGCTTCCTCTTCCGCGGCAACCCTGCGGGATAGCAGGATAGGAGCGGAGGTTTCCTGATGCAGTCGCAGCACTCACACCACACGCCCAACGATCAGCACGACCACGGTCACCAGCACAATCATCACGACCACGGTTCCCGCGAGTTCGACGAAGCCTTCTGGGATGCACGTTATGGCGAAAAGAAGCGTATCTGGAGTGGTCGTCCCAATCCGCAACTAATCACTGAGGCAAACGGGTTACCGCCGGGCACAGCGCTCGACGTCGGCTGCGGAGAAGGTGCCGACGCCCTCTGGCTGGCCGAACAGGGTTGGCAAGTCACCGCCGTCGACATCTCAGCGGTTGCCCTTGCCCGCGCAGCCGAACACGAGCAGGAGCATCAGCAGGAGCAGCACAAGAACCAAAGCGGAAGCCAAGACCTCGCTACCCCGCCCGTGCGCTGGGAACATCACGATCTCACGGTCTGGGAACCTCCGGCCGGAGCATTCGATCTCGTCACGGCGCAGTACATGCACCTACCCACCGCGCAACGTGAACCGCTGTTCCGTAGCCTGGCACGCGCCGTCGCGCCGGGCGGAACCTTGTTCATCGTCGGGCACCATCCTTCAGACATGCAGAGCGGCGCATCACGACCCGATCTCCCGGATCTGTACTTCACGGCGGAGGACATAGTGGACCTGCTCGACGACGGTTGGGAACACCAGAGAGTCGAGTCCCGTCCGCGGGAAGCCAGCGGTCCTGACGGCGCCACACTCGCAGTAGCGGATGCGGTCTACCGGGGGCGCCGGCACGGCTGACAATCCAACCGGCCGCAGCCCTTAGAAGAGGCAGCCCTCAGAAAGACGTAGCCGTCAGAAGACAACCAGCGCCAGTCCAGGCGGCAAAAACGCGTTCCCTCGGCGCCGCGAAGGTACGGGTGACGGTGATCTGATTGGACATGTGAATCCTCTCTGCAGAACGGGAGCGTGGGCTCAGGCCCGGCCCTTCAGAATGGCGTACCAGTAGAGCCGGATGAACCCATACCGCTCCACGAGCCAGGTGAGTCGCTTCTCCTTTGCCAGACCCTTCCAGCCGGGAACGGATGGCTTTGGAGCGAGAGTGTCATCAAATTCGGCAAGCACCACGGTGGAGCGGCTCACCGTGAAAGGGCAGGCGCCATACCCGTTGTACTTCTGGCCAGGCTGATTGCCCTTGAGTACAGACTGCAGGTTCTTCGCGAGCACCTTGGTCTGCTGACGGAGCGCTGCACCGGACTTCGAGTTCGGTGTCCCTGCGGCGTCGCCGAGTGACCACACCGTTGGATGGGTGATGTGTCGGAGCGTGTGCTTGTCCACGGCGACGAAACCGTCGTCGTCGGCCAGTCCGGTGCTGCGGATCCAATCCGGAGCGGATTGCGGCGGTGCAGCGTGCAGGACGTCGTACCGGATCTGTTCCTCCGTACCGCGCGCGGTATCCCGAAGGGTGGCGAGGCGGCCCTCGGCGTCAACGGAGGTGAGCTCCGTGGTGCAGCGCAGCTCAATCCCGTACTCGGTGATCTTGCGGTTCAGCTCCTCGTCCACCACGTCGACGCCGTACACGCTACTGGTGGGCACCGCGAGGATGACGCGGATATTGTCCAGCACGCCCTGCGAGCGCCAGTAGTCGCACGCCAGGTACATCGGCTTCTGGGCAGCACCGCCGCAGGTGATGGGGCCGTCCGGCATGCTGAAGATGGCGGTCCCGGAGCGTAGGCCGCTCAGCAGCCGCCACGCTTTCACCGCCAAATCGAGGCTGTAATTCGTTGCGCCGTAGGGAGAATCGTAGGCGTCCTGCAGTCCGGGAATCCCGTTCCAGTTCTTCTGGATACCGGGACACACCACCAGGTGCTCATACGTGAAGGTCTGCCCGGACGCGAGCGTCACGGTCTTCGCCGACGGGTCGATGGCGGTCGCGGAGTCCCGGTGCCAGGTGACACCCTTTGGCATCACGGATTCCTGCGGTCGAACGGCCATTTCCGCTTTCGCTGTACCGCCGGCAATGTGGGAGAAGAACGGCTGGTAGAGATGCTGTTCGGTGGGGTCGACGACGGCAATACCCTTCACCCTGTAACGCTTCAGGCGGGCGGCGAGGGAAATACCCGCGTTCCCAGCTCCGATCACGAGTACCTGGTGGTGCCCCTTTTCCATCCGCTGGACGTCCTTGCTGCTGTGCATCGAGCACCTCCTGGGTCGAACTGTTGCCGAACAGAGACCGAATGCCTCGACCCTACCGGCTTTCTCACCACGCGATAACGACTCTATGCGGAGTGGGTGACCCGCCTCACACTCGAAGTCACACCACTTCGCTGTCGAGGGAGGACCATGAAAGCCGTCCGCGTGCACCGGTACCGGGAAGATCCGCACCTAGATGATGTTGACGAGCCCACCGTCATCGGCCCCTGGGATGTGATTGTCGAGGTGGGTGCGGCGGGGCTCTGCCGGACCGACCTCCATGTCATTGAAGGCCAGTGGGATCACATCCAGCATCCCTCACTCCCCTACATCCTCGGGCACGAAAACGCGGGCTGGGTGCGTGAAGTGGGAAGCGCCGTCAGCAACGTCAGCGCCGGAGACACCGTGATCATGCACCCGCTGGTGACCTGCGGACTCTGCATGGCCTGCCGCGAGGGCCAGGATTCCCACTGCGACAACGCCACCTTCCCCGGTCTCAACGTCGACGGCGGCATGGCCGAATACATGCGGACCAACGCCCGCTCAGTGGTGAAGCTCGATTCCTCCCTCCAGCCGGCCGACATCGCTGCCCTCGCCGACGCCGGCCTCACCGCGTACCACGCGGTCCGCAAGGCGGTTCCGCAACTGCCGCCCGGATCGCACGCGGTGGTCATCGGCAGCGGCGGCCTCGGCCACATCGGAGTCCAGTCCCTGAAGGCGCTGACGGCGGCAACCGTCACCGTAGTCGACCGCTCAGCCGAGGCACTTGAACTGGCACACTCACTCGGTGCAGACCATACCGTCAACGCTTCTTCCGACGGCAACGGCGACGCCGGCCGGTTGCTCGATATCACGGACGGCGGCGCACACGTGGTGTTCGACTTCGTGGGAGAGCACGGCACGGAGTCCCTCGGCGTCACGGCGCTGCGCAACCGCGGCAGCTACTACAGTATCGGCTACGGCGGCGCGGTGAATATCGACACGATCGAGATCATTTCGCGGGAAATCAACGTCGTCGGAAACCTGGTGGGGACCTACACCGATCTGGTCGAGCTGATGACGCTCACTGCCCAGGGCAAGGTAACGCTCCACACCCAGAAGTATGACCTCGAGGATGCGGTCCAGGCCATGCACGATCTTGACAGCGGCGCCCTGGTGGGCCGCGGCATCCTCGTCCCCCGTCTCAACAAGTAACTGCCACCAAGTACCGCATCTGAACCCGAAGGGTGATTCCCATGGCGTATCCCGCAAAGTATTCGGCGCTCAATGAGCTGCAGCTATCGGAGGAGGCACGGCGAACGCTCACGCGCATCATCCGCGTGGCCTTTCCGCATCCTGCGGTTCCTGACGGGCCGTACGAACGCATGACCGAGAAGATCGTGTCGGAGGCGCAGGCGTCCACGTGGTTCCGGGTGGCGCTGACTCAAGGCCTGCTCACTCTCGACTCACTCACCGAGGAGCATTTCCTGGACCTTCCTGACGACCGCGCGCTCGCCGTGCTCAAGCGCATCAGCGACCTCGACTTCTTCGGCTTCATCCGGCGCACCACCGTCCTGAATTTCTACGACGATCCGCAGGTCTGGGACGTCCTCGGTTACGAGGGCGAGTCCTTCTCCAAGGGCGGCTACATCAACCGCGGTTTCAACGACCTCGACTGGCTGCCCGAGCCTCGCATCGAGGAGAGCGACGAGGACCTGACCGAGGTCGGCCCGTTGCCCTACAACATTGCCCAGCAGGCACCCGACCGCGCGGAACCGGCGGGCCAGACCGGGGGCGTGCCCTCCGATGAGCAGTTCTCGGACCTCTTCAAGGGCTCCGACACCGTCAACGAAGGGAACACAGCATCATGACCACGGCCGAATCTGCCCGTTTCGACCAGGACGACGCCGACGTCGTCGTCATCATCGGTTCCGGCGCCGGCGGCGGCACCCTCGCCCACGAACTCACCGAAAAGGGCGTGAAGGTGGTCCTCCTGGAGGCGGGTGGCCATCTGACCAACGAGGATTACCACAACAACGAGTGGGAGGCCTTCAACCAGATGGCCTGGCTGGACCCGCGCACCACGTCCGGTTCATGGCGGATTGCGCGCGACTTCCCGAACCTGCCCGCGTGGCTCGTCAAGGCGGTCGGCGGAACGACGACGCACTGGTCCGGCGCCACCCCGCGGTTCAAGGCCCACGAGTTCAAGACCCGCACCGCCTACGGGCGGGTCGACGGCGCCAACCTGCTGGACTGGCCAATCACCCTCGATGACCTCGCACCGTATTACGACAGGGCAGAACAGAAGATCGGCAGTACACATCGTCATGGGCGTCCGGCGCTGCCCGCTAACAACAACTACAAGGTGCTCGCCGCCGGCGCCGAGCGCATCGGCTACCGCCACTATGCCACCGGACCGTACGGCACCAACGCTGAGCCGTTCGACGGCCGGCCGGCGTCGATCCAGGACGGCTTCAACTTCCAGGGCGACAAGAACAAGTCCAAGTGGTCCACCCTGGTGTCCGAGATCCCCAAGGCGCTGATCACCGGAAAACTCGACCTTCGGCCCAACAGCCACGCCGTTCAGATCACGCACACCGCGGAGGGGCTGGTGGACAGCGTGCTCTATGTCGACGCCGAGGGGAACCTGCAGCGGCAGCGCGCCCGGATCGTCGCGGTGGCTGGCAACGCGATCGAGACGCCGCGCCTGCTCATGCTTTCGGGTTCGCCGATGTTCCCGGACGGTCTCGCGAACTCTTCGGGACAGCTGGGCCGCAACTACATGCGCCACACCACCGGATCCGTCTATGCGAAGTTCGACAAGCCGGTACACATGTACCGGGGAGAGACCATGGCCGGGCTGGTCGCGGATGAGTCCCGGCACGACGTCGACCGGGGCTTCGCCGGCGGCTACTACCTGGAGACCATCGCCCTCGGTCCGGCGTTCCTCGCCAGCTTTGTGGATCCGGGAGCCTGGGGTCCCGGATTCGCGTCGCTCCTCGATGACTACGAGAACACAGCCGGGCTCTGGATCGTGGGTGAGGACATGCCACAAGAGACCAATCGGGTGACGCTGAACACCGCGGTCACCGACAGGCTGGGGCTGCCGGTGCCGAACGTGCACTTCGACGACCACGAGAACGACACCGCGATGCGCAACCACGGGTACCAGCAGGCATCACTGCTGTACGAGGCGGTGGGCGCCCTGTCTTCGCACCACACGCCGCCCTACCCTGCGACTCACAACATGGGCACCGCACGGATGAGCGCCCGGCCGGAAGACGGTGTGGTCAACGGGTTCGGCCAGACCCACGATGTGAAGAACCTGTTCGTCTCGGACGGCTCCCAGTTCACCACCGGAGCTGCTGCCAATCCGACGCTGACGATTGTGGCGCTGGCGATCCGCCAGGCTGACTACATGGCACAGCAGATGGCCTCGGCCGCCCTCTGAGGTTCGGTCCGGAACTCTGGTCGGCGCGCTCCCGTGATCCCCCACCGCGGGTGCGCTGCCGGCCAGTTTCCTGTCCCGGGACCCGCCAGTGTTGGAAAAAGCTCAGGTACCGTGCGGTAGTACCGAAGTTGCCCGAAGCGCCCTGCTGACCCGGTCCGCCGTGTCCCGCAGCAGGACGGCGAGTTTTGCAGATCGGGCATCGAACTCAGCCGCATCCATCGACACTGCCACGGAGCCGACAATCTGACCCGCCGCATTGCGCACGGGAGCGGCAATGCAGGACGCCCCCTCAATGAACTCCTCACGTTCAATGGCGATGCCGCCTTCGCGGACCCGGTCAAGCTCGGAATCCAGCGCATCGGACGTGCCGATAGTCTGTGCCGTCATCGCGGGCAGGCCCTGCCGACGCAGGAGGGCAGCGCGCTCTGCCGGTTCCATGCCGGCCAGGAGGATTTTCCCGAACGCGGTCGCGTGGGCGGCGTCGTTGAAGCCGAAGCCAAGCGGAGTGATGCGCGGGCGGCGCGGTGAGTCGACCACGTGCGCCACGACAATATGGTCTCCCCGGTGAACGGCGTAGTAGGCCGCAGCGTCACCCCGGGCATGCAGTTCGAGAATGAGCCGCGCAACTGCCGGAGGCGTGCCGATCTGCCGGTGCAGCGAGGTATCCAGTGCGTGCAGCTTGTAGCCGAGCGCATACCGGCTTTCCTTCTTGAGATGGACGAGGTGTTCGGACCCCACCAGCAGCTTCAGGAGGCGGTAGACCGTGGGAAGCGGCATGTCGAGCTTCTCCGCGATCTGCTTGGCGGTCAGTCCACGGCGGTCGGAGGCCACAGCGTCGAGCAGTGCGAAGGCTTTCTGGACAGAAGCCATGCCCCCCAGTGCATCATTGCGTCCCATAGGGCTATCTTCGCCGGTGTCGCCCGCTTATGCCACATGCCCCGCAGTGACAGCACGGACGTGAACGGGAGCCCCGAGCTTTGCCCGGAGCTCCCGTTCACGTAGCAAGGTTCCTAGTCGACGCTGAGTTCGTCCATGCGGTTCCAGCCGTTGGCCGAAATCTTCTCGCTGATGATTTGCGGCGTTTCGACCAGCGCCTGCGGCATATCCTTCATCGCCTGCTGGAAGTGGTCGCTGTTGACGTGGTCGCCCGCGGCGTCGTCCTCGAAGGCCTCGACCAGCACAAACTCATTCGGGTTGTCCACGCTCCGCGACCAGTCGAACCACAGGTTGCCCGGTTCGGCGCGGGTGGCTTCGGTAAAGCCTCGGGTGAGGTCAAGCCAACGGTCGCTCCAGTCGGGCTTCACCTTGAATTTGACGACGATGAAGATCATGCTGCTGCCTTTCGTTCGGGTGCGCTGCTCTCATGTGGGTCCTAGTCTGCTGCCGACCGTGGCAACGCGGAAGACCGCTTTTCACAGGGTGAGAATGTGTTGCATACTCCTCCGCTGACCGGACCTAGTCTGGGCACGTGTGCAGCACGCTTCTACCGCTGCCGTCGTCGTCCATTGCCCAGGGAGGTAACCATGCTGACCGATTTCCTCGCCGCGGTCGCCGATCCGTCCCGGATCAGCGACCGGGCTATCGACCGGCACGCCAAGGCGCACGACGCATCGCACTTCCTGCTGATTCCAGAGGCGGTGGCAACGCCGTCGGACGCCGTCGAGGTCGGCAGGCTGCTCCGCGCCAGCGCCGCCGCGGGGATGCCGCTGACTCTACGTTCCGGCGGGACGAGCCTCAGCGGACAAGCGGTAAGCGACGGCCTGCTGGTCGACGTGCGGCGTAATTTCCGGAACATCGAAGTGCTCGACGACGGCGCACGGGTACGCGTGCAGCCCGGCGTCACGGTGCGGATGCTCAACAGCCACCTGCTGCGTTACGGACGCAAATTCGGGCCGGACCCGGCGAGCGAATCCGCGTGCACCATCGGCGGCGTCATTGCCAACAATTCCTCCGGGATGCACTGCGGCATAGTGGACAACGCCTACCGGACGCTGGAGTCCCTGACGGTTGTCCTGAGCAGTGGGACCGTGATCGACACAGCCGCGCCGGATGCTGACAAGCGCCTTTACGCGGCGGAGCCTGAGCTTCACGAGGGGCTCCGCCGGCTGGCCGCGCGCGTCCGGTCCGACGCCGCATCAGCCTCGACAGTGCGGCGGCAGTTCGCCATGAAGAACACCATGGGCTACGGGCTGAACTCGCTACTCGATTTCCAGCGTCCTGTGGACATCCTGGCGCACCTGATGGTCGGCAGTGAAGGAACGCTCGGTTTCGTGGCGGATGCGGTGTTCCGCACCGTACCTATCAGGGCGCATACGGCGACGGCACTGCTGGTCTTCCCTGATCTGGCGACCGCCAATTCCGCGCTGCCGGCGCTCGTGGAATCAGGCGCTGCGACAGCGGAATTAATGGATGCGCTGTCCCTTCGGGTCGGCCAGTCAATTCCTGACACTCCCCCGGCGGTACGCGGCCTGTCCGTCGAGGATCACGCGGCACTGCTCGTGGAATACTCGGCTGATTCTCCTGAACGTCTCACCGATGCGGTTGCCAAGGGCGCGGATGGCCTGAAGCCCTTCAGACTGACGATGCCGGCCACCTTCAGCACCGACCCTGTTGCACGGGCGGAACTGTGGCATCTGCGCAAGGGGCTGTACGCGTCTGTCGCCGGTGCCCGCCCTCCCGGCACGACCGCACTGCTCGAGGACATCGTGGTTCCGGTGCCTTCCCTTGCCCGTACGTGCGGCACGCTGTCCGAGCTGTTTGACCGCTACGGGTACCGCAACAGCGTGATTTTTGGGCACGCCAAGGACGGCAACATCCATTTCATGCTGACCGACGGGTTTGCTTCCGCCCCTGAACTGGACCGTTACCACGCCTTCACCGAGGACATGGTTGACCTGGTGCTGGCCGAAGGCGGGTCCCTCAAGGCAGAACACGGCACCGGCCGCGTCATGGCCCCATACGTCCGTCGCCAGTACGGCGACGCACTGTACGGGGTCATGCAGGACATTAAGGCGCTGTTCGACCCTTCCGGAATGCTCAATCCCGGCGTCATCATCAATGACGACCCGCAGGCACATCTGCGCCATATCAAGACGGCGCCCGCCGTGGCCGAGGAGGTAGACCGGTGCGTCTCGTGCGGCTACTGCGAACCGGTATGCCCCAGCAAGGACATCACCCTCACGCCGCGGCAGCGCATCGTGACCCTGCGGGCCATCGAGCAAGCCCGCATCGACGGGGATACGGCGCTGGTCGAAGCGCTGGAGAAGGACTACGACTACGAGTCGGTCCAGACGTGCGCGGTCGACGGAATGTGCCAGACCGCATGTCCGGTGGACATCAATACGGGCACCCTGGTCAAACGGCTTCGCCGCGAAAGCGCGAATCCGGTAGCGGCCAAAATCTGGGAGACGGCGGCAGGACACTGGGGGCCGGCAAGCCGCGGTGCGGCGGCTGCGCTCACGGTGGCAGACAGGATTCCGACGCCGGTGATCCGCGCTCCGAACGTGGCCGCCCGTGCCGTACTTGGCACGGATAACGTGCCCCTCTACTCACCGGACCTGCCCGCCGGTGGGCACTCCCGGCGTCGTCCGCGTCCGGCAACTGCGCCGGACGCGGTGTATTTCCCGGCGTGTGTGGGAACAATGTTCGGACCGGCAGAGCCCGGCGATGACGGCGTGCAGGCCAGCTTCGAACAGCTCTGCCGGTTTGCCGGGATCACTCTCCTGGTTCCGGCCGCCATCGACGGGATGTGCTGTGGAACCCCGTGGTCGTCGAAGGGCATGGTTGCCGGTGCCCACGCCATGCGCCGGCACGTCCTTGAGGAATTGCGTGAAGTCACCAACGACGGCGAGCTGCCCGTGATCGTCGACGCCGCCTCCTGCACGGAGGGGCTTCTGGCCACGCTGGAGGCTGAGGCGACGGCGGGAGGGCAACGGCCCCTACGAATCATCGACGCTGTGAAATTTACCGCCGATCGCATCCTGCCGCTGCTCGGCCCCTACCCAAAACTGGATTCACTGGCGCTTCATCCGACGTGCTCGTCTACACGGCTCGGTTTGAACGAGTCCCTGCAGCAGGTGGCTTCCGCGGTGGCGGAATCGGTTCGGGTACCGGCGACGTGGGGTTGCTGTGCCTTCGCCGGGGACCGCGGAATGCTCCACCCCGAGCTCACTGCCTCGGCGACGAGCGCACAGGCCACAGAGGTCCGCGCGTTTGGGGCACGTGCACATGCCTCCTGCAACCGCACCTGCGAACTCGGCATGACGAGGGCTACCGAACGGAGCTACCACCACATTCTCGAGTTGCTGGCCGGGCAGGCGGGGAGAGGGGTAGACGGGAGGATAAGACGGTGAGTTGCGTCAGCGGCGCACCTCTTGATCAATTGCGGATGCGCGGGAGTACGGTCTTCTCTCAGACGGTGCAGGCACTGCTTTCATTGCATGGCCTGCAATGCATGCAACGTTTCGGAAGGACTATGTCGCCCGAATCGCCCCTGCGAGATCAAGGAGACTAACCACCTCCAGGTCCGGTGCGTCAAAGTACTCGGGATACGAGGTACCGGTCCGGTTGATCCAGGCGGTCCGGAGCCCTGCCCGATGAGCGCCATGAATATCCCAGGGATGCACGGCGACCAGCAGCATCTCCTGCGTCTGCCTGCCGAGTTCCATGGCTGCGTACTGGTAAGCGCTGTTCCCGGGCTTCCAGACGGGTGCGTCCGCGACGCTGAGGAGCCGCGCGAAGTGCCCGCGGATGCCGGCTCGCTCAAAAAGACCGTCCGCCACTGAAGTAGCACCGTTGCTCAAGGTGACCAGCTCCGCCTGGTGAGACAGGGCTTCAACGCCGGGCACGACGTCGTCGTGCACTGGCAGAGACGTCAGCGTAGTCATGATGTTTTCCACTGCGGCAGCGTGGTCTCCTCCGCCACGGGTGTCGGCGCACAGCCGCTCCAGGCTGTCTTTGGCGAGCTCGGCGAACCCGGGGTTGTCATTGGTGACGGTGAGCGCGAATCCGTCCCGAAGTATCCCGGCGAACCACACCCGGGCGGCCAGCGGCGGAAGCCCCTCTGCTTCGAATGCCTTCGCGAGGGGACTCAGGTCGGACAGGGTTTCGTTAACGTCGAAGACGATGGTCCGGGGCATTTCAGTCATGGTGGCAACGTTCGCAGACTTGCGCGAGCGGCGATACCCCGCCACCCGGCACGGGACCGGCCCACCCAGCTGAGCAACTGGATGGGCCGGAACCGCGTGTGCCCACCGGGTACATCAACCCGGTGGGCACACGCAGCAGAAAACTAGTTCGCGAAAACGTCCTGCAGGCGCGGGCCGATCCACAGGGCAACCGAGTCACCGCCGTTGTTCAGCACGGAAGCTCCGCCGCCGTTGTAGTAGGCCTCAGCTGAGTTGGTACCCGGACCCGCGTAGACACGCAGCTCGGCACCCGGAGCCAGGACGTAACCTTGACCGACGGTGAGGATGTTGTTCGCGGCATCGCGGATGATCGCGCCACTTACATCAACGCTCGCTGCCGACGTGTTGCGGAGCAGGACATACTCACCGTTCTCGGGCTGGACATCATCACCGGGCACGTTGTTGGCAGCATCCGCGATTTCAACGCCGGCTCCCGGGAACACAGGCTGACCCTGAAGGAAGCGCTGGTTCTGGATCGGGAAGTCAGTAGTCACCGCATCGACGCCAAGGTCGAGCGAATACTGCACAGCCTCAGGCGAGTTCACGGTGTACACACCGAGGATCAGACCGGCACCCTTGACGTCGGCAACGTTCTGTGGCGTCAGCGTGCGGTAGTTGGTGCCCACCGAATCGGCAAACGTTGCCCAGGAGTCGACGACAGCACGCGCAGGGACCACGCTGGTGAGCTGCTGCAACTCGATCTCCGGCGCAATCGCTGCGAAGCGGCGGTTTGAAGCCTCATCGAAACCGAGAACCTGGATCTTGTCCGCGGCTACCAGCTGAGTCCACTTGGGATCGTTGCGCAGTTCGTCGGCAACAACCTGCTCAACACCGGGCGAATTCACGGGAGCCTTGATCTCGATGTACACGCCCGTCTTCACGGTCGCGACCCTGGCGGCGTCGTCAAGGTGCGGGATGCGCTCACCCTCGTATTTTTCGTCGAAGTATGCCCCGGCATCGAGCTGCTGAAGTTCCGCCCAGGTGAAGGACGTGATGGGGTCGTTCTCGCGGCCCGGGAACACTTCTTCCACGTTCGTGGTGCGCGCAGGAGTGTTGTCGTGAAAGAGGAATGGCACGCCGTCGGCACTCAGCTGAACGTCGATCTCAAAGAAGTCAGCACCCGAAGCACGGCCGTCCTTGAACGCCGCGACAGTATTCTCCGGTGCCGTGCCGGCGGCTCCGCGGTGCCCGATGAGAATGGGAGCGTCGCTTGCCTTCTGTGCGGGCAGAGCGTGTTCCTTCTGGGCGGGCGCTGCATGTGCGACGGCGGCAGTCGCGGTCACGAGCATCAACCCGGCTGCAGTGGTCGCAATAATTCTGGTGAGGCGATAGGCCATGAGGTTCGGTCCCTTTCGGATGGGTGTGGGTGGTTCCTCATCCGATGCAACAGGCCGCCGAAGTCCACCCGGTCAACGCGGAATGAACGGCGGGTGAAAGCAAACATTCCATCCGCGTTGAGTTGGCAGTGGGTCAGCCGCGTGCGTAACGGCGCACGAAGTTGTTGAGGATCTTCGGCGGCCATGTGACAGACGCAGCCTTCGCACGCTCGATCACGGTCTCTGCCTGATCGGGCGGAAAGTAGCCCGCATGACGGTAGATCCGAATGCGTTCAACGAGTGCATCCACGTCGAGCTCGGGATGAAATTGCGTGGCGTAGAGGTTCTGCTGGACCCGGAACATCTGAACCGGACAGGACGACGACGACGCCAGCAGCACCGCGCCCGCCGGAAGCGTTGCGCACGCCTCCTTGTGCCCAACAAATGCATCGAAGCGAAGCGGAAGCCCGGCCAACAGCGGGTCCGCTGCGCCGTCGTCGTTCACTGTGATTTCGGTGGGACCAATGGGCTCAGCAAAGGTGCGGTCAATGACGGCGCCCTGGTGCCGCCCGAGCGTTCCCACGCCGTAGCAGGCACCAAGGAACGGAAAATCGTTTTCGACCACGCGATCGAGCAGCTCACCAAGCTCCCGTTCCACCCGGTGCTGCGTCGGAGACTTGGTGTCCTCCGCATCAGACGAGTTGAAGGGACTTCCACCCAGGAAGATTCCCGAATAGTCCTCGAGGCGGAGGGCAGGCAGCGGCTCCTGCTCCACCCGGATGCGGTGAAGGTTCGACGGCGCCAGTCCAGTGAAACGGAGAAAGCTCCGGTATTCGCCTTCGGCAGCAGCATCCTCGGCACGGGTGGCCAACAGCAGGAACGGTAGCACCCGTCGATCCTACTGCCGGGCGAAATTTTCCACCCGATCACTCGCAAAATGCTAAGCATGCTGATAAACATTAAGGGAGCCGTTTTCCAAACATCCCCATCGGATTACGGCACACCCAAGTCTAAGGAGAGCATCATGGCAGGAAACACGCTTGTACGGTCCCTACACGATCTCAGTGCTGCGGCTTGGTTCGGCGGATCGCTCATGGGCGCCGTCGGCCTGAACGGCGCAGCGGCCGAAGCCAAGGACCCGACAGAACGCACCCGTCTTTCCACCGTTGGCTGGGCACGCTGGACCCCGGTGCAGATCGCAGCGTTCGGCGCACACGCAGTTGGCGGCATCGGCCTCATCGCAGCGAACAAGGGACGGCTTGCCGGTCAATCCGGCGCTGTTGCCAATACCGTGGTGAAGTCAGCAATCACGGTGGTCGGCATGGCAGCATCCCTCTACTCGGGCATGCTCGGCAAGAAGGTGGGCGAACTGAGCCAGCACGGAGCTGCCGGCGCAACTGAGCCCAAGCCCGGAGCACCGGAGGAGCTGAAGAAAGCCCAGTCGCAGCTGAAAACACTCCAGTGGATCCTGCCCGCCCTCAGCGGCGCAGTGATTGTGCTTGGCGCCAACCAGGGTGAGCAGCAGCGTCCCAAGAACCTACTTGACGGCATCTTCAACCGCTGAGTACCCAGAAGCCCGGCCCGTCGTTTCCCCCAAACGGCGGGCCTCTTCGGTTAACCCCGAGGAAATTTTGTGCAGCTACGGCGGGTTCCGGCGCTGGAAAGCCACCGGAGCTGCGCAAAAGTTCCCATCGATAGACAACGAACAGTGGAGGAAAAATCATGGGCCAGCCAGCACAGCAGCAGGATGTACCGGGCGTTCAGTCGGCGATGGAACCCATCCCTGACTGCGGTGAGGAAAGCTATCGCGGCAGCGGCAAACTGACCGGCAAGGCAGCGGTCATCACCGGCGGTGACAGCGGGATCGGCCGCGCGGTGGCCATCGCTTTTGCACGTGAAGGCGCGGACATCCTGATCTCCTACCTGAACGAGGACGAGGACGCCAGGGAAACAGCACGTTACATCGAGGAAGCGGGCCGGAAAGCAGTCCTCGTTCCGGGCGAACTGTCGGATTCACAGCATTGCCGCGACATCATCGACCGGGCAGTGCAGGAGTTTGGCAAGGTGGACATCCTCGTCAGCAACGCCGCCTACCAGATGAGCCACCAGACCCTCGACGAGATCACTGAAGAGGAGTGGGAATACACCTTCAAGGTGAACGTGTCAGCGATGTTCCACCTCGTCAAGGCCGCCCTGCCGCACATGGCTCCGGGTTCTTCGATCATCGGCAGCTCATCGGTGAACTCGGACATGCCGAGCCCCGCGTTGGCGCCCTACGCCGCAACCAAAGCAGCCATCGCCAACTTCTCAGCGAGCCTCGCGCAAATGCTCGGCGAAAAGGGAATCCGCGTCAACAGTGTCGCGCCCGGCCCCATCTGGACGCCGCTCATTCCCTCGACCATGCCCGAAGAAAAGGTCAAGCAGTTCGGCGACGATACTCCTCTGGGACGCGCCGGCCAGCCCGCCGAACTCGCTCCTGCCTATGTTCTCCTCGCGTCCGACGACGGTAGCTACATGTCAGGCGCCCGGATCGCCGTCACCGGCGGCCGGCCCATCCTGTAGCGCGGCCCTTACGGTGGATCACCACTTCAAGTGAGCAGGACACACCCTCAATGACTCTCCGAAAGGGGTATGTCCTGACAACTCAACGCGAGGAGGATGGACGCCGTGGGCTTAACCGCCTGCGGCGTCCCGCGCGAGACGGAAGGATGGACGCATGGAATTCAACCGGCTGCTGCAGATCAAGCGCATCTATGCGCAGCCTGCCGCCCTGGAGTTGCCCCGCGGCAAGGAGATTGTGGAGCGGTGGCCGGAAGCCGACGTCGTGCTGGTGGACAACCACTGGAACATCCCGGAAGTCCACGGTGATGAAACAAACGTCCCGCGCTGGTCACGGATCAAGACCGAGGCGCTGGTCCTCGGCGTCAAGAAGGCACTCACCGTCAAGCCGAACGGCAGGTCAGCAGACTTCATCGCCCCCTCATCCGCCAACGGTTGCGCCATGGCGTGCGCCTACTGCTACGTTCCCCGCCACAAGGGGTACAGCAACCCGGTGACGGTGTTCGCCAACATCGACCAGATCGCCGGCGCGCTTGAACGGCACGCCACGCGTCAGGGGATGAAGCTCGAACCTAACCAGTGTGATCCCGAGCTGTGGGTCTATGACATCGGGGAAAACAGCGATTGCTCCGTAGATGCCCTGATCAGCGACAACGTCAAGGACCTGGTCGAGCTCTTCCGTGACCTGCCCACCGCCAAGCTCTCGTTCGCCACCAAGTACGTCAATCCGGCAATGCTGAGCTGGGACCACGGCGGCCGCACCCGGATCCGCTTTTCCCTCATGCCCGCGGACCTCGCCAAGTCGATCGACGTTCGCACCTCACCCGTGCCAGAGCGGATGGCCGCGATCAACGATTTCGTTGACGCCGGGTACGAAGTCCACGTGAACTTCTCCCCCGTGATCATCACGGATACCTGGCTCCGCGACTGGGGGGACCTCCTCCGCCAGCTCGATGCGACGCTCACCCCTGCAGCAAAGGCTCAGCTCGCAGCCGAAGTCATCTTCCTCACCCACAACGAGCGCCTGCACGAGGTCAACCTCGGATGGCACCCGCAGGCCGAGAACGTGCTGTGGCGGCCAGACCTGCAGGAGTCGAAGGTCTCTTCCAACGGCTTTACCAACGTCCGTTACCGATCCGGCGCCAAGGGGCGCTACGTGCGGCAGCTGACCGAGCTCATCGAGGAGATAGCACCGTACTGCCGGGTTCGCTACGCGTTCTGATGATTCCTGGAGGGAAGCATTCCTGGGGGTGAGCATTCCTGAACGGACAGAGGCACCACCCGTGGGCCAGCGCCGCTCCGACTTCAGGCTTCGCTCTCAGGAAGTTCCATACAGGGCGCCCAGAGCAGGGAGGTGATGTCTTCGTGCGTCATTCCCGCAGCCACCGCAATTGCGTCTACCGGACATCCTTCGGACGCGGCCCGCTCGATCGCCTCGGCAAGACCGGCTCGAGCACGATCCAGCTTCCACTCGAACGACTCGACCGCCCCGGCGGCGGCAATGACCCGTTCTGTACCTGAGGCGCTGTCGTCGAACGCCACGTCGATTTCGGACATCCACAGCTGGTCGCCCAAATCCAAGGCGTTACCAGCAGAACCCGAGACAAACTCCCCGGGGGACTCGTGAGCGATGGTGATCATCGGCGGCTCTCTATCAATAGGTGGAATAGTAACTAGCCTGACTAGTTATATATGACCTTAGCTTGACTGTCCATCACCAGAAACAGACCAAAAGCTGAGTCGCTCTTGAGGCGGTCTCGAAACCTTTCCCGACCTTGAGATTCGCTAGGTGGCCTAGCATATAGCTGAGCGATAAAATGATTGACATGGAGACCGCAATGAACCCCGACGGCGCAGGCTATTGGTACGCCGACCAGGACACCCCTGGCAGCGTTGACGTGCTCAACGCGCTCCGCGCGTACCGTGCCGCAGAAGCCGAGATGCGCCGTCGAACCCGTGATTCCATGAAGATGAATGAAACAGACCTTCTGGCTATCAGGTATGCCATGCGAGCCCACAAGGCCGGGCATTGCATCAGTCCCAAGGACCTCTCACGCATGCTGAAGATTTCGACGGCGTCCACCACCGGACTCGTTGACCGTCTCGTTGCGAGCGGACACCTGATCCGACGGCCACATCCTACCGACCGGCGTTCCGTCGAGATCATCCCGACCGGCAGTGCTGACACAGAAGTACGTGAAACCCTTGGCGGGATGCACAAGCGGATGCTTGAAGTTGCTGAATCACTGACCACCGAGGAGGCACTGCATGTCACGCGGTTTCTTGAACGCATGACCTGGGCTGTGGAACAAGAGGACCCGCCCCATCACCCCTGACACCAACAGAAGCACAACCAACCACAAGGATTCGTTGCACGGCGACCGGAAGAGACAACACATCATGGATATCGCGCAGTGGCCAACAAACCGACTTCTCAACACGGCTGCCCGGCTCAGCGCCAATCAGGAAAATGAGCGACTCCGTCAACTGGGAACCACCCACGCGGGACTCCTGACACTGCGCGTTCTCGGCAGAACCAGCGCCATCACGCAGGTGGAACTGGCGCGGGAACTTCGCGTTCAGGCACAGACCACCGGCAAACTTCTCGAAAGGCTTGAAACACGGGGCCTGATCCAACGCACCAGAAGCGACGACGATCGCCGTGTCTTCATCGTCAGCCTCAGCGCAGAGGGCAAGGCCGTGCTACAGCGGGCCCAGGCAATGGAGGACGAGGAAGCTCAGTCGTCGATGGGCTCAGACGCCGTCCTGCGGGCGGAACTGATTGCCCACATCCGGGATCTGGGGGGTTTCCCCCGCCTCGTAGGGCAGGGCCAGAACGAACACGCGGACTCCCGTGACCTGCCGCAGGACAAGTTCGCCGAGGAGCTCGCCGGACATGATCTGACCGCAGGCTAGGCGGTTGCCCGCAGGCCAGGCGCAGGCTGAACGACTGCTCCGCAGGCCGAGCGCACGCTCACGAGGGTAGGCGGCAACTACGAGGCCAGGCGTCAGCTCGCGAGGAGTGTTTCGCAGCTCTCGGTCGTAGAGTGCAGGGTCCGCGCCTCGAACAACCGGGCGTCCAGCTCCTCAAGATCGCGCACCGCGGCAGAAATCAACCGCTGCACATGGTCAGGATCCCGGGAGGTTTCGCCCGCCCGCTGAACGTCCAATAGCGTCCTCGCGAGCTGGACCCGCACCCGTTCCAGATCCCGGATCCGGCGGGCCGATTCCCTCAGTTCCTCGGCAATGCCGGGCCGATCATGATCTCGCGCGGAGGATAGGGAACTCATTGAAGATTGAAGCACCAGAGAATAATAAGCAGGCTTTCTTTTCTCACGCAAGTTCTCGCTCGGATATCAGCGACCCGTGCGGCATTGCTACTGTTCTCGAATGGAACGCAGCAGGTCAGTCTGGCGCAGTGCATCGAACCTGACCCCGCGCATGGTTCGCGACTACATCCGAACCCAGCTGTGGCCGGTCCCGCTCACCGCGGTCATCGCCTCAGTGGTGCTCGCTCAGTATGTCACCTGGCTTGACCACCAGCTCGACGACGACATGCCGCCCGCACTGTCAGCGCTTCTCTTCGGCGGCGGCGCGGCGGCCGCGCGATCGCTCATGGAAGCGATAGCGGCATCAACCATCACCGTGACATCCCTGACCTTCTCGCTGACGGTCGTCACACTGCAACTTGCCAGCAGCCAGTATTCGCCGCGCCTGCTGCGCACCTTCACCAGCGACAGGTTTGTCCACAACACTCTCGCGCTTTTCCTGGCGACCTTCGCTTATTCCCTGACTGTGCTGCGGACAATCCGGGATAACGACGAGGAATCCACCGGCTTCGTTCCGGAGATTGCCGTCACGCTGTCTTTCCTGCTATCGCTGACCACCGTCATTGGACTGGTTCTGTTCCTTGGTCACCTCTCGCGCCAACTGCGGGTGGAACGAATGCTGGCGGACGTCCACGATGATCTATCGGCGACGATGGGCAGCGTCACGGGCGGATCTGCGACACCGCACATTGAGCTGGAGGCCCCTGCTGGAGCGCTGGATCTACCCGCCGGGTCATCGGGCTTCCTCGTGCAGGTCAATGAGGAGGCGCTGCTCAAGGCGGCCAGGCAGTTCGACGTGGTCATCGTCCTCCAGCGTCCGCCGGGAGACTTCCTTGTCGAGGGCGTGCCCTACGGATACGCAACACAACGGGAGGGCGGCGACTGGACCGAAGACCAAGCGCAACAGCTCAGGCAGGCGGTCGAGAACTGCGCCACCATCGGATTTGAACGCAACTCGGTTCAGGACATCGGCTTTCCGGTGCAGCAGATCCTCGACGTCGCGGTCCGGGCCATCTCCCCCAGCGTCAATGACCCTACGACGTGCGTGCACGCTTTGGGGCATCTCTCGGCAGGCCTGTCCTCGCTGGCCAGGGAAGACTCGGGACACCGGATGATGACTGACAGCGAGGGCCACGTGAGGGTCACCATCCGCAGGCGAACTTTGTCCATGCTGCTTGAACTGGTCGTGTCGCAGATCTGCACCTACGGCATGGACGACCCACGCGTAGCGCGCCGCCTGGTTGACCTGATCGATGAGACAGAACTCAACGCCTCAGGCCGGCATAGTGAGATTTTCGGCCAACAGCGACAGCGGATCGCGCGTGCCCTGTCCGGCAGCGGGCTCGACCCGGTGGATCAGCAGGAACTCCTCCAAAGATGCGCTACCGGCGCGTGACGAGGTAAGACTCGGTCAGCCCCGAAGGATGCACGGCCGGTCACCCCAAAAAGGACCTAGTCACCCCACAGGTACGGGCGGACCGGCGATCAGCAGGGCCGCAAAGACCACGCTGATACCGATGATTCCCACCAGTGCGGCCGTGAGCGGATTGCGCAGCACCCACGCCTGAAGGTTCTCAACTGCACCGGACGGCTGGTCCTTTCCGGCCGCAAGGCGCCATCCGCCGTCGAGCTTTCCCCCGCGCTCAAGCTGCCAGTCAAAAAGAACCGTGGCAAACGGGATGACGCCGGCCAAAAGGCCCAGCGCCCCGGTGCCCGTGCTCCACCGCTGGTTGACCCAGACAAAGGTTGTGCTCACCAGGTACGTGAGGAAGATGAAACCGTGCAGTGCCCCGCCCACCGAAACCAGGATCTCAGTGGTTTCAGTAACGTACTTCAGATACATGCCCGCCAGAAGCAGTGCCCACGTGATCGCCTCCGCGACGGCAACGCTACGGAAGAGGGTACGAGGGCTCATGGATGTCTCCTGGTCAAACGGGTGCGGTCATTCAAATCTAGCGCAGCGGCGTCGGGATGCAGATTTCAGGCGACTGGTCAGCGGCAGGCAGCGCAACCGCCGGCTGCCTACCGGAGCGCCTGCGCACATTGACCGCCAGGATGGAACCCAGAACCAGCAACCCGCCAACTCCCTGCAGAAGGGACAGTTGCTCGCCCAAAACCAGCCACCCCAAAAGCGCTGCGACCACCGGGCTGAGCAGTCCGAGGAAGGAAGGAGCAGTAACCGGCAGCCGCTGAATACCGCGGAACCACAGCACGTAGGCCACAGCTGTTCCAAGGATCGAGAGGTACAGGTACCCGCCCAGGTTGGTCATCGTAAGCGCGGGCGGCTGCCCCTCGACGATGAGCATCAGCGGGACCAGCAGGAGCCCGCCGGCCACTAATTGCCACGCGGTCATGGTGAGCGGCTTCTCTGCCTTGCCCCACTTCTTGGCAAGCACGACGCCGGCAGCCATGGACACCGCCCCGCCCAGTGCGGCGAGCACACCCACCGTATCGAGGCGCGCTTGCGATGACAGAACCAGAAGCGCGACGCCGGCAGCACCGGTAACCCCCGCCAGCACCACTTTGAGCGACAGCCGATCCTTGAGGACCCACGTTGCCAGTCCCGCCACAATGAGCGGCTGAACAGCGCCTACGGTCGCCGCCACTCCCCCGGGCAGCCGGTACGCCGCCACGAAGAGCAACGCAAAGAAGACCCCGATGTTGAGGCCGCCAAGCACCAGCACCTTCCACCACCATGAGCCGTGTGGCAACCGCCGCACCACCAGGAGAAGCAGGAGACCGGCAGGGAGTGCGCGAAGCACCGCGGCAGTCAGCGGAAGCCCCGGCGGCAGCAAGGCCTCGGTCACCAGATAGGTGCTGCCCCAGACCATCGGCGCAAGGGCGGTTATCAACAGGGTCCAACTCATTTTGCTAAGCACTTAGCAATAGTAGCTAAGTGCTTAGCAAACTGTCTAGAGTGGATCCATGACTGACCACGTGGACGGGATTGTGCAGCAGTGGCATCGCGAGCGGCCCGAGCTCGATGTCTCCCCCATGCACGTACTGGGCCGGCTCTCCCGGGTGGCGCAACAGGCGGAACGCCGGCTTGAGCGAAACTTCTCGCGGCACGGGCTGGATGCCGGGTCTTTTGACGTGCTCGCCACCCTGCGGAGGAACGGACCCCCCTACACACTTAGCCCGAAAGACCTCGCTGCGAGCGCCATGATCACCTCAAGCGCCGTCGCACAGCGCCTGAACCGGCTGGAAGACCGCGGACTGATTACCCGCGCCAAAAGCAGCGTTGACGGGCGCGGAACCGAAGTAACGCTGACGCAACAGGGGAAGGACCTGGTCGATGCAACCCTCCCTACCCACTTGGCCGCTGAGGAGGAACTGCTCGCGGGCCTCTCCGCCAGCGAGCGCCACGCACTTGCAGACCTGCTGAGGAAGTTCGGTGCCGGGCTGGTCGACTAGTCCTGCACATCCCAGTACACGGCGCTGTCAGAAACACGGGCGCCTGCGGACGGTTCATGCAGCGTCAACCGGCCATCAGGCATGAGGTGATGCACTTCGAAGCCATGCAGCATCACCAGCACGTCCGCAACAATGCGCCGATGGCAACGCCACCAGACACTCTCGCTGCACATGATCGCGGTGGAGGCCTGTGCAGCGACCGCCCGCAGCTCCGCCAGCGCAGCCGCGAATTCGTCCGTGCGGGTGTAGGCGGCATAGGCGCGGAACTGCGCCACCCGCCACCACGTGTCAGTTTCCGGCTCCCCCGCAGCATTGCGCCGGCGCCCGCCCAGATCCTCGAACCACCGGTAATCGATTCCTTCGGACGGCAACCACTCCTCGAGCGCTTCCTTCCGGGTGTCGAGGTTCCGGCGGCTGCCCGGAAAGCGACGCACATCCGCCAGGGTCTGCACCTGGGCCCCTTGAAGCAGTGCGCCGAACTGATCCCGGTCCGCTGTTCCGTGCCCCACCGTAAGTAGCCGCATGACACCAGTCTGTCAGGGCCACATGAGAGCATAAATTCATGCCCGAAACCCCGTATCCCATGATTGATGTCGCTGACATCATCCGCATGGTAGGCGGCGCCGCGTTCCAGCGTGGGCAGGGGTATGCCAAGGATTCCCTGGTGCAGGGGCTGACTTTCGAACCGGACTCCAAAACGGTTCACGCGCGCGTCATGGGAAGCTCGCCTGCGCCATACCGCACGCAACTGTATCTGGCGCAGAAGGGTGATGGCCGCTTCCACCTTCGGGACAGCGTCTGCTCCTGCCCGGTGGGGCTGGACTGCAAGCATGTTGCCGCCGTCGCGCTCCGTTCCAACATGGAGAATCTTCGCGCCAATCAGGAGCTGATGGCGCCGTCGTCGCCCGCCCGCCCCGCCGGGTGGCAGGAATCCCTGTCCGGCCTCCTTTCAAGCCACCAGCACGACGACGGCGCCCTCGCCACCGTCCAGCCCACCGTTCTGGGCCTGCAGTTTGAACTGCGCCCCACCACGGTGTCCAAGTGGGAGAAGCACCATGCCTACCGCGGTTTCAAGCTCGGCGTCCGCCCAGTGATCCGGAACGCCAAGGGCAACTGGGTGAAGAACAATCTCGCGTGGGGAAACATCAGCTACCAGACGTACGGGCTGAAGCTGGATCCCGATCAGCACCGCTGGTTCGCCCAGTTTCCGGCGCTGCACCGCGGGACCGGCGTCACCTACTTCGGGAACAATGACTCCTGGCTGTACCTGGATGACTTCAGCAACCCGCTCCTGTGGCAGCTGCTGCAGGAGGCTCAACGGTTGGGGATCGCCTTCGTCGGTTCGAAGAAGAGCGTCACGGTCCACCTGGCTTCCGAGGCGGTCCTGCTCCTCGATGCCACCACCACGGACAACGCCATCCAGCTCTGCCCGGCCATCAATATCGACGGCGAGAACCACCCGCCGGACTCGGCACACGTCATTGCCGATCACGGCGTCTACACGGCCTCCGAGAACGGCACCATCACTCTGGCGCCCACCACGCGCAAGCTGACCGATCACAACCGGGAACTCCTCGAGCGCACCAAGCCGGTGCGCATCCCGGAGAGCGAGAAGCAGGAGTTCCTGTCAGGCTTTTACCCGCGGCTCATCCAGTCCATCGATGTGGTGAGCAGCGACGGCTCGGTCATCTTCCCGGAAATCCTTCCCCCCGTGCTGGTTCTCACTGCTGCCTTCGGTGAGGATGAGCTGCAGCTCTCCTGGGACTGGGCCTACCAGAGCGGTGATACTGAGACCCGCAAACCCCTCAAAAGCAAGGACGACGACGGCGGGTACCGAGACGCCGCAACCGAAACCGCCACGCTCGCAGCGGCTCGGGACGCCCTCGGCGGTCGCATGGTGAAGGACCGCGTATTCACCGGCATGGAGGTGGTGGACTTCACGGAGACCGCCCTGCCGCGGCTGGAGCGGCTGGACGCAGTGCGCGTGGACATTCTCGGCAGCAAACCGAAGTTTGAGGAGCTCACCGACACACCGCAGCTTCTCATCACCACCGTGGATACCGAGGACCGCGACTGGTTTGACCTGGGCGTATTGGTCACCGTACAGGGCCGGAAGATCCCATTCGACCACATCTTCACCGCCCTCGCCAAGGGCAGCAACCGGATCAAGCT
Source organism: Arthrobacter parietis (assembly GCF_039530425.1). NCBI lineage: Bacteria > Bacillati > Actinomycetota > Actinomycetes > Micrococcales > Micrococcaceae > Arthrobacter > Arthrobacter parietis. Next base: position 402,893 of record NZ_BAAAON010000003.1, read on the forward strand.
GGTAGACAACAGCTACCTGTCCCTGAACCAGCCCATCTTCGACCAGCTTCGCGAACTCATCGATGAGGCACGGATGCTCAACGAGTGGGAGACCGGGCTGCGGATCAGCCGCTATCAGGCGGGTCTGTGGGCTGAATTCGAGGACCTTGCTGAGGAAACGGAACAGGCACAGTCATGGCGTGCAGCCGTCAATGGCCTACTCGAGTTGACCGAGGTTGAGCAGACACCACTACCGGAGGGGCTTCACGCAACCTTGCGCCCCTATCAGGTGGACGGCTTCAACTGGCTCGCGTTCCTGTGGTCGCACGGCCTGGGCGGTGTGTTGGCAGATGACATGGGTCTCGGCAAGACCCTCCAGACGCTGGCGTTGCTGGTCCACGCGAAGGATCAGGGCGAGAAACGGCCCTTCCTCGTGGTGGCGCCCACCTCGGTGGTGCCGAACTGGATTGCTGAGGCGCAGCGCTTCGCGCCCGGTCTTGCTGTGCGGGGTATCGGTGACACGCAGGCCAAGAGCGGAACGCCGGTGTCCGAGCAGGTGGAGGGCGCCGACGTCGTTATCACGTCCTATGCACTCTTCCGGCTGGACAATGACGCGTACGGGAAGCAGGAGTGGGCAGGTCTCATCCTGGATGAGGCGCAGTTCGTGAAGAATCATGCGGCGAAGGTGCACCGGTGCGCCAAGGAACTTCGCGCACCCTTCAAGCTGGCCATCACCGGCACTCCCATGGAGAACAACCTGATGGAGCTGTGGGCGATGTTCAACATCACCGCCCCGGGGTTGTTCCCGTCCTCGCGTGCTTTCACGGAGGAGTACCGGACCCCCATCGAGAAGCAGGGCAGCACGGAGCGGCTGCAGCGGCTGCGGCGCCGGATCCGGCCGCTGATGATGCGGCGAACCAAGGAAGCCGTCGCGTCAGACCTCCCGCCCAAACAGGAGCAGGTGCTCGCGGTGGAACTGCACCCGCGGCACCGCAAGATCTACCAGACGCACCTCCAGCGGGAACGGCAGAAGCTGCTCGGCCTGATCGAGGACCTGGACCGGAACCGGATGATCGTGTTCCGCTCGCTCACCCTCCTTCGGATGCTCAGCCTCGATGCGTCGCTGGTTGAGCCGGAGTATGAGGGCGTGCCGTCAGCAAAGCTGGACGTCCTGTTCGAGCAGTTGGAGGACGTTCTCGCAGAGGGACACCGTGCCCTAGTATTCAGCCAGTTCACGTCCTACCTCAAGCTGGCGGCAGCGCGCCTGGAAGCCCAGGGCGTCGAGTTCGCCTATCTGGACGGCTCCACCCGGAAGCGCGGAGACGTCATCGACTCCTTCAAGAACGGCACCGCACCGGTGTTCCTGATCAGCCTCAAGGCAGGCGGCTTCGGGCTGAACCTGACCGAAGCTGACTACTGCTTCCTGCTGGATCCATGGTGGAACCCGGCCAGCGAAGCGCAGGCGGTGGACCGGACGCACCGCATCGGCCAGACGAAGAACGTCATGGTCTACCGGATGGTCTCAACGGACACCATCGAGGAGAAGGTCATGAAGCTGAAGGAGCAGAAGGCCAAGCTGTTCAGCTCAGTCATGGATGATGACGCCGTCTTCAGTTCAGCGCTGACGGCGGATGACATCAGGGAACTGTTGGCCGGGTAAGCGCTGGAGGTCAGGAGTGCAGGGTAGCAGCGAGATACGAGGCGGTCCGGCTGTCCTGTGATGCCGACACCGCAGCGGGAGTGCCGACGGCAGTGATCTTTCCGCCGCCGTCGCCACCGGCGGGTCCAAGATCGATGACCCAGTCAGCGGAGGCGACAACATCCATGGTGTGCTCGACCAAAATCACTGTGTTGCCGGCGTCGACCAGCCCGTGCAGTTGCGTCATCAGCAGACGGACATCTGCGGGATGCAATCCGGTGGTGGGCTCATCCAGCAGGTACAGCGTGTGACCGCGCTGGGCACGCTGCATTTCCGTGGCCAGCTTGATGCGCTGGGCCTCTCCGCCGGACAGCTCGGTGGCGGGTTGACCCAGCCTAAGGTAGCCCAATCCCACTTCCAGCAAGGTTCGAAGGCTCCGGGCCGCTGAGGGTACGTCGGCCAGGAATTCAGCGGCAGCGGTAACCGTCATTCCCAGCACCTCGGCGACGTTCCGGCCGCGGTAGGTGACCTCAAGAGTTTCGGGATTGAACCGGGAACCATCGCACTCTGGGCACGGCCCGTAACTGCCGGGCAGGAACAACAGCTCCACGGCCACGAACCCTTCGCCCTGGCAGACCTCGCACCGGCCGCCTGCCACATTGAAGGAGAAGCGTCCGGCGCCGTAGCCACGGGATCGGGCCTCGTCGGTGGCGGCGAATTCCTTCCGCACGGCGTCAAAGAGCCCGGTGTAGGTTGCTAGGTTGGAGCGCGGAGTCCGGCCGATCGGCTTCTGATCAACCGTCACGAGCCGGTCGAGGTGGTTCCGTCCGGAAGTCGCGTCGACTGTCAGCGACCCCGTGCGGGCGGCAGCAGGGCCATTTTCGCCCGTGTCCGACGATTCCGTTGTCCCACGGTGCGGATCTGCACCGTGCAGATCTGCACCGTGTGGAATTTCACCGTGTGGACGCAGCCGTTCCTTGACGAGCTCGGCGAGGACCTGACTGACCAGGGTCGATTTGCCGGAGCCGGAAACACCGGTGACCGCAGTAAGTACTCCGAGTGGGAAGTCCACGTCGAGGTTGCGCAGGTTGTGCCGGGTGATGTTCCTCAGCCCGAGCCAACCTGTTGCCTCCCTGCTTGCACCTTGGCCAGCAGTTGCGCCGTCGTGATCGTGACCGGCTGAAGCGACGTCGCCCGTCCCGTCAGGGTGCCCACGGAAGAGGAACGGCCTGGTTACAGACGCTGCAACGTCTCGAAGCCCGTCGACCGGTCCGCTGTAGAGCACCTCACCGCCGCCCTCGCCGGCGTTCGGTCCGACATCCACAACCCAGTCAGCACGGCGCACCACGTCCATGTTGTGCTCCACGACGAAGACTGAGTTGCCGGAAACCCTGAGCTGGTCCAGCACGGCCAGCAGGGGTTCGGCGTCCGCTGGGTGCAGCCCGGCCGACGGCTCGTCGAGCACGTAGATCACACCGAACAGTCCGGACCGGAGTTGGGTGGCGATCCGGAGTCTCTGCATCTCCCCCGGTGAAAGCGTGGGAGTGGATCGACCGAGCGCAAGATAACCCAGGCCTAAATCCAGAAGGACGGTGATCCGTTGTAGCAGATCCTGGGTGAGTGCGACGGCCACCTCGTTGGTTTCGCCTGAGGACCGCCTGCGCGAGGCCGTTCCCGCCGAGGTCAGCTCGGTGGTGGGACGGATGATGCCGGCCAGTTCGCTCAACGGAACCGCGTTGAGCTCGGCGATGGTCTTCCCGGCGAACGTCACGGCGAGGGCATCGGGCCTGAGGCCGCTGCCTCCGCAACGCGTGCACGGTCCGGTGTGCATGAACTGCAGAACACGGTTACGCATGGTGGTGCTCTGCGAATCGGCCAGAGTGTGCAGGACGTAGCTGCGGGCGCTCCAGAACTTTCCCTTGTACGGCTTTGCTACGCGGTCCCGCTCCGGGGTCACTTCGACCACGGGCTGCTCTTCCGTGAAAAGGATCCAGTCGCGGTCCTTTTTCGGCAGCTTCTGCCAGGAAGTTTCGACGTCGTAGCCGAGGTGGGTGAGGATGTCACGCAGATTCTTGCCCTGCCAGGCGCCCGGCCAGGCAGCGATGGCTCCGTCACGGATGCTGAGCGAGGGATCCGGCACCAGCGAATCCTCGCTGACGGTGTGCGCTATGCCGAGGCCATGACATTCCGGGCAGGCTCCGGCAGCGGTGTTCGGAGAAAACGCATCCGAATCAAGTTGCTCCGCGCCGGCAGGGTAACTGCCTGCCCGTGAGAAAAGCATGCGTACAGAGTTGGACAGGGTCGTTACTGTGCCAACGGAGGACCGGCTGCTCTGGGCGCCCCGGCGCTGTTGAAGTGCAACCGCGGGAGGCAGCCCGGTGATCTGTTCCACTTTGGGGTTGTGGCCCTGCTGAATGAGCCGGCGGGCATACGGCGCCACGGACTCGAAATAACGTCTCTGGGCTTCGGCGTATATAGTACCGAAGGCCAGGGAAGACTTGCCTGAGCCGGACACCCCCGTGAAAGCAACGATCGCATCGCGGGGAACGTCCACGTTCACGGCGCGCAGATTGTTTTCGCGGGCGCCGCGCACCCGGACAAAGCCATCCGTGGGACGGGTAGGGTCCGGCGTCAGTAGCATCTGGTCGGGAAGTTTGGAGGCGTGCTGTTCACTTTGCATTGATTCGACACTATCGCCGAATCGTGGGAACAAAGGCACGCACATATGTGTTGCAAGATTGCTGTAGTAACAACCGCTAACGCCAGAGAGAAGAACATCCAAAGTGGCAACCGATTACGACGAAGTCCGTTCCGACGTCAAGGAATCTCAGGACCGGTCGCTGGAGGCACTGCAAGCCGCCAACGCCCCCGATGCGAAGAGAGTCGTAACTGAGCTGGACGAGTCCGATTCCCTTGATGAAGGACATACGCCCGGCGGGGAAATCGTCTCCGAAGAGCTGATCGTTCAGGTGGTCCCTCAGGGTGAGGACGAGTTCACGTGCTACTCCTGTTTCCTGGTCCGGCACCGGTCTCAGAAAGCACGGGAAAGCAACGGGCACACCTACTGCGTCGAGTGTGAAGGCTAGGAGCGAACCTTCAGGCCGAAAGGCGCGGCTTCGCTACGGCATGGGTGGATTGCTCCCTGGCAGCGTGACCGTGGGCAGACTGCTCCCTGCGGGTGTGGTCCATCACGGGACCGGTACCGGCGATTTCACGGATGACGTCGATGCCCTCGATGGCAGCCTGTTTGGTGGGGAAGTACGCGGAGACAGCAACCAGGGTGCCGTCACCGGCCATGAGTTTGAGCCGGTACCCATGATCATGGGCGTCAACCAGCTTGAAATATCCAGACACGCTCTTACCTCCTCGTAAGTACGCCTCAACGTTCCCATGATAGTAAGTTCGCTGACGATCCCGTTAGTCATCGCTGGTCACAATTCGGCGTCGAGCACTCAAGAGTTCAAGTTCCGGCCGCGCAGCGACAAACCGCTCAACCTCATCCAGCACCTCGACAACGTGCCTACGATCCCCCGAAACCAGACCCACGCCAACGGTTGCGCGGCGGTGGAGATCCTGCGTACCGACTTCGGCAGCTGACAGCTCGAAACGTCGCCGCACCTCCGCCACCAGCGGCCGAAACCAGCGAACGCTTCGCCTTCAGTGAGTGCACGTCCCCCAGCAGGAGGTCGAACTCGATGAACCCCACCCACATATTCGTTCACCTGCCGCGCGCGGCGAGCCTTGCCACCAACGACGACGGCGCATTCCTCGCAACGAACGCAAGCACCTTATAGCGAAGGCTGGGAATCGACACCGCCTTGCCGGCGGAAAGATCCTTCAGGGCAGCGTCCACGACGCCCTGAGCATCCAACCACATCCAGCGTGGAACGGAGCCCTTGTCCATGCCCATACGCTGGTGGAATTCAGTGTGGACAAAGCCGGGACACAACGCCATTACGGTTACTCCCCGGGACTTGTAGGCGAAGTTGGCCCAGGTGCTGAAGTTGATCATCGCTGCCTTCAGCGCGCCGTAGGTCCCGCGCGGAGTGAACCCGGCAACGCTGGCCACGTTCACTATCTGCCCGGAACCGCGTGCGAGCATGCCCTGCAGCGCGGCATGGCTGAGCGCAAGGGGAACGGTGAGATGAATCGCCGCGTGGTTCAGTTCGTCCTCAAGCGGATTCGCCTCGAAGGATTTGGGCAGGCCATAGCCCGCGTTGTTGACCAGGGTTGACACCGGCTCCGTGCTGTCCCGCAGCCTGTCGAGGACACGGCGGACGCCGTCGTCGTCGTGCAGGTCCGCGGCCAGCACCTCCACCGCCACGCTGAAGCGGGAGCGAAGTGCAGCCGCTTTTTTCTCCAGCCTGGCCGAGTCCCGGGCGACCAGGACAAGGCCCTTTCCCTGCCGGGCAAGTTGCTCCGCGAACTCCGCCCCAAGGCCTGCAGTTGCTCCGGTAATCATTGCCCAGTTGGCCATGTTTTCCCTTATCAGGTGGGTATTTCAGCAGTAAAATGAGAGTGCTGGTTGGGCGCGGTTTGCGCTCCTCCAACGGCGGTGCAGGCGATGCGCCTCTCCTGACGTTTTCGCGGCACCGCGAAGAGTCATATTCACACATGAGGAGGGGAGATGACTACCGCATCACACCATGCGCATGATTTCCATGTGACGCGCGATCACGTTCGCAGCGCCTCGATGGGGATGGGAGTAGTTTTCCTGCTGGTGGGGATTCTCGGATTCATCCCGGGCATCACCACACAATACGGTTCCATGGCCTTTGCATCCGGTTCCGAGGCAATGCTCCTGGGCGCGTTCCAGGTGTCGGTGCTCCTCAACCTGCTGTATCTAGCCATGGGAGCCGCCGGAGTCTGGATGAGCCGCGGAGTTCTTTCAGCTCGAAACTTCCTGCTCGGAAGCGGCGCGGTCCTGCTGGTCATGTGGCTCTACGGACTGATTGTCGGCACCTCTGCCGCCAACATTCTGTCGACCAACGCATCCACCAACTGGCTCAACCTGATCCTCGGCGTCGTCGCCGTTGGACTGGGCGCTGCCTATGCCATGCGGCACCGTGGGAGCCGTGCCCTCTAGCGATCTTTGTCCCCGAAGCACGTCCCGCCCGGAAACCCGGCGGGACGTACTTTTGAACGACTGGAATGTTTATCAAATCGGTATACGGCGAAGCCTTTCAGACCTAGACTGACGGCGAGGCCACCTTCTGACAGACGGGGTCAGTTGCGGCCTTCGAAAGGGACGTTCGAAGACGAACTCCCATCACATCGGAAGGATCACCATGTCAGGAAACAGGGCTGTGGCCTACAAGGGCCCCGGCAAGGTCGAAGTCATTGATACCCCCTACCCCACGTTCGATCTCAAGGACGCACCGGGGATCAACCCGGCCAATATCGGCCGCAAGGTGGACCACGGAGTCATCCTCAAGACGGTCGCCACAAATATCTGCGGGTCAGACCAACATATGGTCCGCGGACGAACCACCGCCCCCACGGACCTGGTGTTGGGGCATGAGATCACCGGTGAAGTGATCGAGGTGGGAAGCGGTGTGGAGTTCATCAAGAAGGGCGACATCTGCTCGGTCCCGTTCAACATCTCCTGCGGTCGATGCCGAAACTGCAAGGAACGGAAGACCGGCATCTGCCTCAACGTCAACCCCGACCGTCCGGGCAGCGCCTATGGCTACGTGGACATGGGCGGCTGGGTCGGCGGCCAGGCAGAGTACGTCCTTGTTCCGTACGCGGACTGGAACCTGTTGAAGTTCCCGGACCGGGACCAGGCGCTGGAAAAGATTCTTGACCTGACCATGCTCTCCGATATCTTCCCCACCGGGTTCCACGGCGCCTACACAGCCGGCGTTACCGTCGGGAACACTGTCTACATCGCGGGCGCCGGCCCCGTAGGCCTCGCCGCAGCGGTGTCTGCGCAACTGCTGGGTGCCGCCGTCGTTATTGTTGGCGATCTCAACGAGGAGCGGTTGGCGCAGGCCCGTAGCTTCGGGTGCGAGACCGTCGATGTCTCCAAGGGGCACCCGAAGGACCAGATCGAGCAGATCCTCGGTGTGCCGGAGGTTGATTGCGGTGTTGATGCAGTCGGCTTCGAGGCGCGCGGCCATGGCAGCGACTCCTCTCATGAGGCGCCGGCTACCGTCCTGAACTCGCTGATGGACATCACGGCGGCCGGTGGCGCGCTTGGCATTCCCGGACTCTATGTCACCGGCGATCCGGGCGGTATCGACGAGGCGGCCAAGGTTGGTTCGCTGTCGATTTCCCTCGGTACCGGGTGGGCGAAGTCGCTGTCCTTCACCACCGGTCAGTGCCCGGTCATGAGGTACAACCGCGGTCTGATGATGTCGATCCTGCATGACAAGGTGCAGATCGCGAAGGCAGTGAACGCCAAGGCGATTCCCCTTGAGGATGCGCCGCGCGGATACGAGGAGTTCGACAAGGGTGCGGCCACCAAGTACGTGCTGAACCCGAACGGCTACATCGCCGCCTGACCCCTCGTTGAGTTGGCAGGACACGCCCCTTATGAGCACTCAGAAGGGGTGTGTCCTGCCAACTCACGGGTCTATCTGAAGAGGCCCGGGCCCACGTAGGGCGCCAGCTGCTGCTTCTGCTCAGCAGTGATGCGCAGCAGCGACTCCGATTCGCCGTGTACGAAAGCCAGTGTGGTCTGCGCCAACACGCACACCCGGCGAGTCACCGGATCATGGATGCGGTACGCGATGTCGAGGCTCGCAGCTTTCAGGTCTGCAATCCACACCTCGATTTTCAACGGGACGTTCCGGTAGTCCAGGGTGGCCGTGTACTTGATGCGGTGTTCCACCACCAGCGCCTGGACCCCTGCGGCCACGGAGCTGAAGAGGGGCACCGGCGGATCCTGGCCCGCGGCACCGGTTCCTCCCGGCGGACCGAACGCCTGGATACGCGCTTCCTCGAGAAGCCGCACCACCTGGACGTTATTGATGTGCCCGTAGGCGTCCATATCTGACCATCTCATAGGGATTTCACAGGTGACTGTCCGGTGCGCGTCCATTCCTATGTTTTACAGTGGTCTGCGGGGTTTTCACTACTGCGCGGTAAGGAACCTCTGCACGTCTTCCGTCAATAACCGCCACGTCTCGATTTGGCAACGATTGGAAAACAGTCTACGGTAGACAGGAACCCGCTTCGGGTAACCACAAAGCAGACGGCGCTCTACGCGTCTGCCACATAATGCCCTGGTGCTGTCCCTCCACCGTACGTTGCTCGTCCGGCAGACACCACAGACAAGACCAATGATCAGTCAAGGGTGAGCAACGTCGCAAAGACGTCCGGGGACGGAACGAGTGCAGGTGGCCTTTTGGAGCATCGTACCCATATGAAGAATCAGAAACTTACTCTTAACGCGCGCCGTGGATTTGCAGCGGCAGCTCTCGTCGGTGTTGGAATCACCGCTTCCGCAGGCGCAGCCAACGCTGCTCCTGCCAGCACTTGGGACGCCCTCGCACAGTGCGAGAGTGGCGGCAACTGGGGCATCAACACCGGCAACGGTTTCTCCGGCGGCCTGCAGTTCACCCCGTCCACCTGGGCCGGCTTCGGCGGCCAGGGTCTCCCCCAGGACGCCAGCCGCGCAGAGCAGATCGCTGTTGCTGAGCGCGTACTCGACGGACAGGGCTGGGGCGCATGGCCCGCATGCTCGGCCAAGCTCGGCCTGACCGCCGGCGCCAACCCGACTCCGATCCCCGCTGCTCCGGCACCCGCCCCTGTGCAGGTGCAGTCGCAGCAGGTTCAGGTTCAGGCACCTGTTGTCCAGGCACCAGTTGCTCAGGCTCCTGTTGTTCAGGCACCAGTTGTTCAGGCACCAGTTGTTCAGGCGCCTGCGGCTCCTGCCGTTCAGCTGTCCGGTGACACCTACACCATCCAGTCCGGCGACACCCTCAGCACCATTGCTGCCAAGCTGGGCGTCGAAGGTGGATGGCAGGCCCTTTACCAGGCCAACGCCGACACCCTCATCCACGCCGACCTCATCTTCACCGGCGACGTTCTGCAGCTGCCTGCCTAAGGTTTCAGCTACACACGAAAGAGCCCTGCAACGTGTCCGTTGCGGGGCTCTTTCGTGTCCGGAGCTGGAAAGCCGCGGTTGTCGCTGCCCGCGCTAGTCCCGCGGCGCCAACCCTGCAGCCCGAAGCGCCTCCGCCATTGCGCTGTTCGCCGGAGCCGGTGCGCCCTTGCCGCCCTGCTTCTGCGCTCCCGAGTTGGAGCTTCCTCCCGGCTTTGAAGCGCCAGGCTTGGAACTGCCGCCCTGCCCACCGCTCGGATGACGACGGCGGTCCGCCTCTTCACCGCGTCGCGCGCGACGATCAGACCCGCCGGCCCGCGGCACGGCGTCGTCATTGACCCGCAAGCTGAGGGAGATCCGTTTGCGGTCAGGGTCAGCCTCCAACACCCTGACCTTTACAACCTGGCCTGACTTCACAACTTCATGGGGATCGCTGATGAAGCGGTCGGCCATCGCCGAAACGTGCACCAGCCCATCCTGGTGCACCCCGACGTCCACGAACGCGCCAAAAGCAGCAACATTCGTGACCACGCCGTCGATGATCATGCCCGGGCGCAGATCTGAAATCTTCTCGACATCAGCAAAGGAGGCCGTGACAAACGCGGGCCGCGGATCCCGCCCCGGTTTCTCGAGCTCAGTGAGGATATCCTGCAGCGTGGGCAGCCCGATCGAATCGTCAACATACTCTGCGAGGTTCAGTGACCGGAGTGAGCCACTGGCATCGTTCACCATTCGCCGCGCCACAGAATAAGCCTCCGGGTGCACGCTGGAGGCGTCCAGAGGCTCAGGTCCGCCGGCAATGCGAAGGAAGCCCGCACACTGCTCGAACGCCTTGGCGCCAAGCCTGGGAACCTTCAGCAGGTCGCTTCGGCGTGCAAAGGGGCCGTTCGCATCACGGTGCGCAACAATATTCCCGCTCAACAGGGACCCCACGCCGGCCACCCGGGTCAGAAGCGACGGCGATGCGGTATTCACGTCCACCCCCACGGCGTTCACGCAGTCTTCAATCACGGCATCAAGCGAGCGCTCCAGCTTCGCAGGACTCACGTCATGCTGGTACTGGCCTACCCCGATCGACTTCGGGTCAATCTTCACCAACTCGGCCAGCGGATCCTGTAGCCGCCGGGCAATCGACACAGCACCACGCAGCGACACATCCAGCTCAGGCAGCTCTGCCGATGCCAACGCTGACGCTGAATACACCGACGCGCCTGCCTCGGACACAACCAGTTTCTGCAGGGTACGCCCGGACATAAGCGAGATCAGTTCGGACGCAAGCTTGTCCGTCTCCCGCGACGCCGTGCCGTTGCCGATGGCGATGAGCTCGACGTTGTGGGTGGTTACCAGCCGCGAGAGCACAGTCAATGCGTCATCCCACTTCTTCGCGGGGGCGTGCGGATAAATTGTCGCTGTTTCGAGGACCTTGCCCGTCCCGTCCACCACGGCGACCTTCACACCGGTCCGAAGGCCGGGGTCCAGCCCGATGGTGGTACGTCCACCCGCGGGCGCCGCGAGCAGCACATCGCGCAGGTTCGCAGCGAAGACCCGCACCGCTTCCGTCTCCGCCTCCACAAACAGCCGCACCCGGAGGTCGATCGAGAGCTTGGCGAGCAACCGACGCCAGGCCTGCTGGACCGTCGCCATGAGCCACGCATCCGCCGGCCGGCCCTGATCCGCAACGCCCAGGAAAGCGGCCACGGAGTTCTCGAAACGGCGCTTGGCACGCAACGCAGCTTCAGCGTCGGTGGAGTCAGCCTCGGTGAGCGTCAGCTGCAGCACGCCTTCCTTCTCGCCGCGCAGCAGTGCCAGGACCCGGTGCGACGGCATGGCGGACGGCGCCTGCACAAAGTCAAAGTAGTCGGAGAACTTCTGGCCCTCGGCTTCCTTGCCGGAAACCACCTGCGAGCGCAGCCGGCCCTGCTTCCACAGCCGTTCACGCAGGTCAGCAAGCAGGTCGGCGTCCTGCCCGGCACGCTCCACGAGCAGCGCCCGGGCACCGGCCAGCGCGTCATCCGCCGTGGGAACGCTCCCGTTCAGGAAGCGGCCTGCTTCAGCAACGGGATCGAGCGATGGGTTGGCGAGAAGTGAGTCCGCGAGCGGCTCCAGTCCGGCTTCCCGTGCAATCTGAGCTTTGGTGCGCCGCTTGGTCTTGAAAGGCAGGTAGATATCCTCCAACCGCGCCTTGGTGGTAGCACCGACGACGGCGGCGCGAAGCTCAGCGGTCAGCTTGCCCTGCGCTTCAATCGCCTCAAGCACGGCCGCACGCCGCTCCTCGAGTTCGCGCAGGTAACGCAGCCGCTCCTCCAGCTCACGCAACTGGGCATCGTCGAGGGTTCCGGTGACTTCCTTGCGGTAGCGCGCAATAAAGGGGACGGTTGATCCACCGTCCAGCAGGTCCACCGCAGCCTTGATCTGCCATTGCTGGACGCCGAGTTCCTCGGCGAGTTGCTTGAAGATGGACGGAGGAGTGGTAACTGGTGCGCTCACGCCTGCCATTGTGGCATTGACGCGGTCAGCAATCTAAAAGGCTGCCCCGCTGTGGAGGGAAGGTTAGGCGCAGCTCTCGCGGTTCAGCTCGATCGCAAGCGGGTGGGTACCCGTGAATTCCTGTCCACCGGCAGAGTACGCAACGGAAACGCCCTGGGATGTGCCTCCGTCAACACCGCCAGCGATCGAGACCGTCACCACCAGATTCACGTACTCATGGGTGGTGATGTTGTAGCCCTCCGCTGGCACCGGCTCAACCGGACCGGCCGGCTCAGCCGTCTCGGAAGGAGCTGCAGGCGCCGGTTCCGCGCTGTGCGTGCCGTGAGCGCCGCCGTCGTCCTCGCCGTGTGCCTTGTGGTGACCCTCCCGGTTGGCCGTGGACACCTCAGCGCTCACGAGGGTGAGCCCTTCGGGGTTCTGCAGGGTGACGTCGTCGAGAGTGAAGGTTTCAAGCGCCTCGTTGTGCACCAGGACCGTGAATTCCTGGTAACCGATGTCAGGCTGAGTGGCGCAGAGCGTGGCGCCGTTCTCGGCGAGGTTCAGGGGGTCATCACCGAAGTCCGCCACCGTCTGCTGGACAGCGCTGACGTTCTCCTGCGAGCGCGGAGAGTTCACGTCGAGCGGGTTCTCCTCGACAGCCATGCATCCGCTGGTGAAGAGCGCAGCGAGCAGGGCGCCGCCAACCAGTGCTGCCGATCGAACCGCCATGTCCACCATCCCTCAAAGAAGTCTTTCCCTGTGTTCGGCAACACAGTGATGTTGGATGGGTCCTACTCGTACAGAACGTACTCCGGCTGCGGTGTAAGCGCCAGGACCTCGACCGGCGTCATCAGCGGACCCAGCACCACGTCCTCCTCGAAGAACAACTTGAACCCTGGGTGGACAGTCGGAGGCAAGTCCTTCATCAGCAGGTTGTAGGTCTCGATTTTCATCGTCGCGGACCCGATTCCGTCCACGCTCCGGATAACTTCCACCCCTGCGTATTCCTGTATCGCCGCCACATTACTGACGACGCCGGGAGCCACCTGATGGAACACGAGCGGCTTCTGCGGAAGGTTATTCTCGGTCACCAGACCATCGAGGTACGCAGCAATCTCGTTGATTTCCTCACCCGTGGTGTGCCCGTAGGAACGCCCGGGAAGCTGCTCCGCCGTAATGTCCCACTCGGGATCAAGCGCCACACCGACATCCGGCTCCACCAGCCACTTCTCAAGCGCACGGACTTCCTCAGCCATGCTCGCCCGGCCGGGCTGGACATTCAGGATCAGCATCCCGTCATGCCTGCGGGCGGCCTCGAGATACCCGCTGATGATCTCATCGGACGCGCGGGTCCGGTAGGCGCCGTCGGCACCCGGATCAGCCTGCACGACGACGGCAATCAGCTCCAGCACCGGCATCACCTTGCGCTCGCCGGCCAGCTCCTTCCCGAGTGCCTCGATCTCATCCACCCGCTCATCGATTGCACCGATGCCGAGCCTGCCCAGTGCGGCTGAGTAGGGATGCCCGCTGAACCCGACAAGGCGGTAGTCCGGAAACAATTCCACCCCGCCGCGGGGAAGCTCGAAACGCTCCGGGGTGGGTTCGGCAGAGGGCGTGGGTTCGGCGGAGGGCGTGGGTGTTGCAGACGGCGTCGGCGAGGACCGGGGAGTCGGCGTTTCTGAAGCGGTTGGCGCGGCTGCGGAAGATGAAGCGGATGTTTCAGGAGACTCCGAAGCGGTGTTCGGAGGTGCCGCACTGCACCCGGCCAGTAGCACCGCCGATACCGCCCACACCGAGCCATGGCGGAGCATACGGCCAGCTTGCTCATGGCCGCGTGCGCGTCGTCGTTGTACGTTCCGGTGCAGTGCCATAGCAACACGCTACGCCACGGGCAGCGGGCGTCTCAGAGGCACAGCGCAGAGGCAGCAGACTTCCCGGCGGCCTGCTTCGTATTGTGTTCAGTTACTCGGTCGCCTAACAATGAACTATGACAGTCCTGATGAGGTCCCTCGAAACCGCCGTACCGACCACCGTCATGGTGCAGTCCCAGGTACGGGATGTCTTTGCAGCACAGCCGGGGCTGAACAGGTTGGGGCAGCGGCTGGTGACTGCTGCGTTCGATTCCTCCGGCATCGATACGCGTTACACGGCTGTGGAGGAGCTCACGCTCGAACGCCACAACGAGACCCCGGTGTTCTTCGACTCGGACACCATGACCATCCTCAGCCCGGGCACCAAGGCCCGGAACGAGGTCTACGCCGAAGCCGGCACCAAGCTGTTCGTCGAAGCTGCACAGAAAGCGCTGGATGCAGCAGAGGGAGTTGAAGCTGAGGACATCACCCACGTGGTGACAGTTTCCTGCACCGGGTTCTTCAACCCCGGCCCGGACTACAAGATCGTCCGCGCACTGGGGCTGAACCCGTCAGCACAGCGCTACCACCTCGGCTTCATGGGGTGCTACGCGGCGTTCCCGGCGCTGCGCGCGGCGAAATCTTTCTGCGACGCCGATCCCAACGCGGTGGTCCTCGTGGTCAGCGCCGAGCTGTGCTCGTTGCACGTGCGGTCCTCCAACAACCCGGACACGATTGTGGGGACGTCCCTCTTTGCCGACGGCGCAGCGGCCGCGGTCATTACCGCTCGGACTGACCTGGCGCCGCCGTCGGGGCCAGCCCTGTCCCTCGACTTCTTCGAAACCACCCTGACCCCGGTCGGCGAGGAATCGATGGCCTGGAACATCGGCGACGAGGGTTTCGAGATGGTCCTCGGAACCTACGTGCCGCACATCATCGACGAGCACATCGTCGGCGCCCTCGCTCCCTTACTGGAACGCGATGAGTCCCTGATCGGTCTCGAGTACCGGGACATCGAGCACTGGGCCATCCACCCGGGCGGCCGCAGCATTCTGGACAAGGTGCAGGCCAAGCTTAAGCTCAGCGATGACCAGCTGGTCCCCGCCCGGGAAACGCTGCGGGACTACGGGAACATGAGTAGCGCCACCGTGATGTTTGTCCTCAAGCACATCCTCGATCAGCCCGGCTCGGACTCCGATGAGCGCATCTGCTCCATGGCGTTCGGTCCGGGGCTCACAGTGGAGACCGCCCTCCTGACCAAGACATCCGCCTGAATGGCCTTCCTCGCCTCCCGGAACCTCACGGCAATCGAGGAGATGGACAAGCCGGACTGCGATCCCGCCAAGCTCGACCGCACCTATGCCCAGTTCCCGCTCGTCAACCGCTCGGTCGCCGGCTGGCACCGTACCTGGGCACGCTACATCCGGCCGGTCCTGTCGACGGCGCGTACCAATACGCTGCTCGACGTCGGCTCAGGCGGCGGCGACGTACCCCGTGCGCTTGCCCGCTGGGCGGCCCGCGACGGCTTCAGGCTGGAGATCACCGCGATTGACCCTGACGAACGCGCGAATGCGTTCGCCAGCAGCCAACCAACGACGCCGGGGCTCAGCTACCGCCGTGCGTTCAGTTCGGAACTGGTCGCCGAAGGTGCCCAGTTCGACGTCGTCACTTCCAACCATGTGCTCCACCACCTCTCGCCGGACGAGCTGAGCGGACTGCTCAGCGACTCGGAGAAGCTGGGCACGCGGCTCGCCCTGCACAGCGACCTGTCGCGGACCCGCGTGGGGTTTGCACTGTTCTCCGTGGCCACTCTGCCGTTGCCCGGTTCCTACATCCGCGAGGACGGGCTGACGTCGATCCGGCGAAGCTATCTGGCAGAGGAACTGCGCGCCGTCGTCCCTCCAGGTTGGCGCGTGGAGCGGCAGGTGCCATTCCGGAACCTGCTGGTGCACCGTGCCTGATGTCCTGATAGTCGGCGGTGGGCCGGTAGGGCTGTACGCCGCGATCCTGCTGGCGCAGTCAGGTGTTGAGGTTCAGGTCCTGGAGCGCCGTACCGAGCGCAGTTCGCACTCCCGGGCGATCGGCATCCACCCACCGGCGCTTGCCGCACTGGAGCAGGCCGGAGTAGCAGAAAACCTGATTGCCGCGGGCGTTCAGATCCCCGGTGGTGTTGCGCGGAGCCGCGGTCGGACGGTCGCTGAACTGTCCTTCTCGTCCCTTCCCGGCAGACACCGTTACGTGCTTGCAATCCCCCAGGAGCAGACGGAGCGCATCCTTTCGGAGCGGCTCGCTGAGCTGGCACCTGACGCGCTGCGCAGGGGCGAAACCGTCGAGGCCGTTCACGAGGTCGGGAGTGAGGTTCTGACCATCACTGACAACGGCACCCACCGGTCCACGTTGCTCATCGGGGCCGACGGGGCCAGAAGCACCGTACGCGATGCGGCGGGCATCGGCGCGAGCATCCGGCCGTATCCCGACGCCTACGTCATGGGCGATTTCCCTGACACCACCGGTGACGGAAGCACCGCTGCCCTGTACCTGGAGCCGGCCGGAATTGTTGAGTCTTTCCCGTTGCCCGGCTCGGTCCGGCGCTGGGTGGTGCGGATGCCGTCGCTTGTGAAAGACCCCACGGCCGAGGCAGTCGCGGAGCTGGTGGCGAGCCGCACCGGTGTGGGCGTCGATACCCGGAACAACACGATGTTGAGCTCCTTTGCGGTACGGCGGCGCATAGCGGAACGGTTTGTGCAGGGGCGTATTGCGTTGATCGGCGATGCCGCGCATGAGGTGTCCCCCATTGGCGGGCAGGGCATGAACCTGGGGTGGCTCGATGCCGTGCAGCTCGTGCCGCTGGTCATCGCTTCGCTGGCGGGCACCGACGTCGGGCTTGGACTTCGGCGCTTCAACGAGGAGCGGCGCCGGGCAGCCCTGGCAGCCTCGCGTCAGGCGCACATCAACATGATCCTTGGGCGTCCACTGCCGCCGGGCATGCTGGAACTGCGTAATCGGGTGATGGGCAGGATGGCCGGAGTACCCAGGGTGCACGATGCCGTAGCACGCACTTTCACAATGCACTGAGGCTCACGCTCCAAGAAGCGGGCCGGCGAATCAGGCCTTTCCGAGCTGGGCTTCCGGACGCAGTAAGGCGGGCACGACGCCGGACACTGCAGTTTCTGCCAGCGCCTCACCCAGAGCCGGTGCCTGTTTGAAGAGATTATGGCCGGCGATGGCGCTGATTTTCCCGGTGGACCAGATCCCTACGCCGTCCTCGCCCCAGGGCAGACGGGTCACCCAGCAGTGCACGTAGCCGGACGGCTCCGGGTCCAGGCCCGGCAGAGCGTGGCGGACGTAGGCCGCCGCCCGGGCAGCAAGGGATTCGAGTGCCGGAGGATCCGCGAGGCTTCCGTCCTGCCGTACCCCGGTCGTTTCGCTGAGGCCTACCGAGTAGGAACGGTTATCGGCTGAAGGGGCCGCGTAGACTCCGGTTTCTCCGAAAGTTCCGCTGCCGTCCTGGAAGGTGGGTAGCGGAGTATCCACGTCCTGGCGCACGGGGAACGTCACGCGGGCATGGGCGGCGAGTTCAACGGGGATCTCGAGCCCCGCATTCCGTGCCAGTGGAGCCGTGCCGCGGCCGGCGCAGAGGACAGCATGGTCAAAATGGTCCACCCCGGTTCCGGTACGGATCTCGACATCACCGTCGCTGGTGTGCTGGACCGTCAGCACATGGTCGGCCACCAATGCTTCTGTAAGGCTCCCGGTCAGGGCCTGAAAAGCGGCGAGGGTACGGATAGCGCCGCCGTCCACATCGAGCATGGCCTTACCCTCGAAATCGGCGAGGATCGGCAAAGCGGATGCGAGTTGGCCCTGGGCCAGGAGCGCCACGCGGATATGTGGAAGGTCGCTGAGGATGCGCAGCTTGTCCTCGACGCTGTCGCCGATCGCCACCGCTCCGGCGTCGGACACCAGTTCCACACCGAACTCGGCCTCCCACTGCCGCCAGAGAGCGCGGCTGTGACTGACGAACCCGGCCAGTCGGACGTCGTCGTGGGCGTGCCGGAAAACTCGCCCGTCACCGGCGGACTGTCCGCCGCCGGGGGTTCCGGACTCATAGATAGTGACGTCCGCGCCCGTTTTCCGAAGTGCGTGCGCCGTAGCCAGTCCGACGATTCCTGCTCCCACCACTGCTATCCGAGTCATGGGTCCAGCAAAACACGCTTACGCGTGCCGGCGCAGCCCCGCGGGTGAGAATCCCGGCTCCGACTATCCCACTGAACCGGCGCGTTCAGTGGGAAGAAGACGCTCGTTCCCACCGAACCCGCATGTTCAGCGGGAAGGGCGGCGGGAGGATCAGCAGCGCGGGTTAGGAACTAGCGGCCCTGCACCTGAGCCAGAAGCTGCTCGAACGGAAGGGAGGCCTGCGCGCTGTTGGGGCGGCGCGCCGTCGTCGTTCCCGCAATCATGCCCGCGAGTTCGCCGGCCGCGCGGGTGACGCGCTGGTCCAGTGCCGGTGCGCCGTCGGATCCGGTTCCCCAGTCCTCGGGACCGGCGTATACCCCGGTCGAGACAACGCGGGCCCGGAGATACGTGAAGAGCGGGCGCATGGCGTGGTCAAGCATGAGGGAGTGCCGGACGCTGCCGCCGGTTGCGGCGATGAGCACGGGCATCGAGTCCAGTGCGGTGTTGTCGAGGACATCGAAGAACGATTTCAGCAGGCCGCTGTAGGAGCCGGAGAAGACCGGGCTGACAACAATGAGCGCATCAGCATCCGCCACGGACTTCAGGGCGTCTGCGAGCGCAGGCGGAGCGAAGCCGGTGACCATGTTGTTCGCGATGTCCACGGCCAGTTCGCGCAGTTCGATGGTGGTGATGTCGGTGTGGATGTCGACGCGCTCGAGCTGGCGACGGGCTGCCTCTCCGAGCTGATCCGCCAGCATCCGGCTTGACGATGGCGTTCCCATGCCGCCTGACACCACTACTACTCGGCGTGTTTCCATGTGCCGGTTCTCCTTCGCTGCGCTTCATGCATTTGCATCTAGTTGAACCAGCGAACAGCCGGAAACATTCCCGCTACTGTTTGTCGAGCGCGCTTTCCTTGTGGGCGGCCTGCTTGCCCGACTTCTCGCTCTCGACGATGTAGTACGGCTCGTCCTTGGAGGCGTTGAACTTCTGGCCGTCGAACGTGAACTCCTTGTCCTTTTTCTCCACGACCGTGCCGTGCGTCTTGCCCTGCGACGTGTTCCAGCTGACCTTGGTTCCCTTGCTGTATGACATTGCTTCAGCGTTTCACCTCGGCGCAGCCGGTGCCACCTATTCCCAGCGCGCTGTAGGCCAGCCGTCCTCCCAGTTCAACGGGACCAGGCCGAGCCGGAATGCGCCGTCGAGTGCTTCATCGTAGTAGTGAAAGGCGAGCAGGTCGCCGGAAACGGACTGGCCACCGGGGCCCACACGCGGTCCGTCACTTGCCAACAGGGGCGTGCCGCCGTCGTCGAGCATGGACACACCGTCGCGGTCCACGTAGGGCCCATCGATCTCCGTGGACCGCCCGACCGCCATGTTGTAGGTGCTCTCGAGGCCTTGGCAGCAGAAGTCCTTCGAGACAAACAGGTAGTAGTAGCCGTCGCGCTCAATCAGGTACGGCGCCTCAATGGCATTCGGCGGAGTTCCCCGGTCGGCGATAGTGACCGGCTCGGCGTCCGGGTCCGCAAGGAGCCCCGACGGCCACTCGAGTTCCACAAGCTGCAGGCCACCCCAAAACGAGCCAAAACTCATCCACGGCGTACCGTCAGCATCCTCCACAATGCCGGGGTCAATGGCGTTGAAATTTTCCCCCGCCGACGCAATGACCTCGCCCTGGTCGACCCACTCATAGGCCGGGTCCTCGGGATCAAGAGTGCTGTTCGTCGCCAACCCGATCAGCGAGTCATTGCTCCCGAACGTGGACGCGGAGTAGTAGAGGTACCAGGTGCCGTTGTGCTCGTAGAGCTCCGGTGCCCACAGATTGTCGACGCCGGGAACCGCCTCGGTGAGCCACTCCGGCTTCTCCTGCCACACCTCGCCGGCATATTCCCAGTGCACGCCGTCGTCCGAGCGGCGGACCTGGATATTGCCGTCGGCAACCTGTCCGTCGCCGGTGGAGTAGACGAACCAGTCATCCCCATCGTGTGAGGGACCGGCTACCAGAGCGGGATCGTGCGTGAAATAGTCCCCGCTCAGCTCCCACTCCCCCGACGAGGACGCCGGCGCGGCACAGCCCGCCACCCCAATAGCGAGTGCAAGGGTGGCGGACCAGGCCGCTGCGCGTCGTTTCACTAGCCGAGGGCGATCGCTGACCAGGAAACCGGAGGCAGCGAGACGGTGAGGACACCGTCGTCGAGCACTGCGCCGGACAGCTGCTTCAGGCCCACCCGGAACTGGTCCTCACGCGTGTTCTTGGCGTAAACGTCCTCATCATGCAGGGTGAGAGCTTCAGTGACGACTTCGGCGCCGAGATCCTTCACGTCGACCGACACGTCAATGGTCTCGGTCTGACTGCGGTTGACGAGGAACAGCGCCGACTTCCCGCCGTCGACAGTGGCCACAGCATCGACCAGCGGCGCGTCGCCGTAGACCTTCGTGGAGTACGTGCCGGCGTCGATCTGCGGACGCAACACCTCGCCCTTCGCCAGCCGTGAGGTGACGGAGAACGGGAAGAAGGTGGTCTGGCGCCAGGTGTCGCCGCCCGGCTCGGTCATGATCGGTGCAATGACGTTGACCAGCTGGGCGAGCGACGCCGACGCCACCCGATCATGGTTCTTCAGCAGCGTGATCAGCAGGTTGCCGAAAACCACTGCGTCAGCGACGGAGTACGTGTCTTCGAGCTGGCGCGGGGCTACGCGCCATTCGTCGTTGACCTCATCGGATGCCTGGTGCTCCTCGAGATACCAGATGTTCCACTCGTCGAAGGAGAGCTTGATGGTCTTCTTGCTCTTGAGCTTGTGCTTGACGTGGTCCGCCGTGGCCACCACAGTCTCAATGAAGTACTGCATGTCCAGCGAGGAAGCGAGGTAGGAACCGAGGTCCCCGTTGCGCTCCTGGTAGTACGCGTGGCAGGAAATGTAGTCGACGTAGTCGTAGCTCTGCTCAAGGACCACACGCTCCCACTCACCGAAGGTCGGCATCGAGGAACCGGAGGAACCGCACACCACCAGCTCGAGGTCCTTGTCCGCCGTCTTCATGGCGGAGGCGGTGCGGGCGGCGATCTTCCCGTAGTCCTCGGCGGACATGTGCCCGATCTGCCAGGGCCCGTCCATCTCATTGCCCAGGCACCACATGCGGATGTCGTAGGGTTCCTTGGCGCCGTTGGCGATGCGCTGGTCACTCAGCGCTGTGCCCGAGGGATGGTTGGCGTATTCGAGGAGGTCGAGCGCCGCTTCAATGCCGCGGGTACCAAGGTTGACCGCCATCATCAGCTCAGAGCCGGTCAGCTTGCACCAGCGCGCAAACTCCTCGAGGCCCACCTGGTTGGTCTCGATGGAATGCCAGGCGAGGTCGCGGCGGACGGGGCGCTGGTCGCGGGGGCCCACGCCGTCTTCCCAGCGGTAGCCGGAGACAAAGTTGCCGCCGGGATAGCGGATGGTCGTGGAGCCGAGTTCGCGGACAAGCTCGACGACGTCCATGCGGAAGCCGTCCTCGTTGGCGGTCGGGTGACCGGGTTCGTAGATGCCGTCATACACACAGCGGCCGAGGTGCTCAACGAAGGAGCCGAAGATTCTTGGGCTGACGGGCGCGATTACGGCGGAACGGTCAATGCGGATGGTGGTCGGCGCTTCCATGGGAAGCTCGCCGCTTGCCGCGGAGGTCGTGGCCGCCGTCGAATCGGGCGTGGTGGTGGTGGTCACGGATAAGTTTCCTGCCTGTCAGAACGCACGGGTGCTCGTGTTTTTATGCGGATTACAACGTTGAAAATAATCTCACGCAGCATGTGGGTCGTCAACCGCCCGGCGGCGTGGAATTCCACCAACGCGATATTCTGCCGGTGGGACACCGCGATGTGTCCCACCGGCTCCAACTCGACAAAGGACTCTCCACATGGCGGCGACCCTGCATGATGTGGCCCACGTGGCCGGGGTGTCGTTCAAGACGGTGTCCAACGTCATCAACGACCACCCGAACGTTCGCCCCGCAACACGGGAGCGCGTTCAGAAGGCCATCGCCGAGTTGGGTTACCGGCCCAACCTCACGGCGCGCAGTCTTCGATCCGGCCATACCGGTGCCATCACCCTTGCGGTTCCCCAGCTGCGCCTCCCCTACTTCGCTGAATTGGCCGACGCCGTAATCCGCGCCGCCGAAGCCCGCGGTCTGGTGGTGCTCATCGAGCAGACGAGCGGCGAACGCGACCGTGAACTCGAAGTCCTCAAAAGCCCCAGGCTGCGCATGTCGGACGGGTTGATCTTCAGCCCTCTCGGTCTCGGTGAAGAGGACGCCGCGCTGGTCACCGCCGAAGTGCCAATGGTGTTGCTCGGCGAACGGATCTTCTCCGGCGGCTGCGACCACGTCACCATGCAGAACGTCGAAGGCGCCCGTGCCGCCACCGAACACCTGCTGGATACCGGGAGGCAGCGCATCGCCGTCGTCGGTGCGCATGAGGGCGAGGTCATCGGCTCGGCAGGGCTTCGCCTCAAGGGCTACCGTGAGGCGCTTGAATCGCGCGGAATAGAGTACGACGACGGCCTGGTCGCCTATGTCGGCACGTGGCACCGCGCGAATGGTGCCGAAGCGATGCATGAGCTGCTTGACCGCGGCGTCGAGTTCGATGCGGTGTTCGGCTTCAACGACACCCTGGCACAGGGCGCCATGCGGGTGCTGCAGGAGGCCGGCCGGCGCATCCCCTCCGACGTGGCCGTGATCGGCTTCGACGACCTCGACGAAACCCGCTACTCCATCCCCACCCTGAGCAGCGTCAACCCCGGACGAGAAGAAATTGCCAAGACCGCGATCAAAGTACTCATGGAGCGCATCAAGAACCCGGCGGGCCCGGCGCCTCGCGAGATCCTGACGCAGTTCGAGGTCATTGCACGCGAATCCACGGCCGCCTGACCTCGGGCCCTGTATTGAGACGCTGTGTTCAGGCCAGGGACCGGATGATCTCCGCTGCCGGCCCCGGCCGTACCGAAGCAAACCCGGTCCCCGCCCACAGATGCGCCACATCGGCATTCCCCTGCGCCACCGCGGCCTTGCGGAGCGGCGCCGTCACGTAGTGCAACTGCGGATACCCGGCAGGCGCGTCCTGATGCTCACGAATGAACCGGTTCGTCAGGCCGCGCGCATACCGTCCGGTGTAGGCGCGGGTAAGTGACGTCCCCGCGAATCGACCCTCGCTCAGCGCTGCCCGGTGCAGCGGATTGGTGCCCGCTTCATCCGAGAGCAGCAGCGCGGTACCCACCTGCACCGCATCGGCGCCCGCTGCACGCAAACGCACGACGTCGGCTGGCCCGGACACTCCCCCGCCCGCAGCCAGCGGCACCGCAGTTCTGGACCGAATAGCGGCAAGCACGTTCTCGAGCGGATCCGAAGCCGGTGCCTTCCGCTGATCGAACGTCCCGCGGTGACCGCCGGCGTTCGGCCCCTGAACGGCGAGCGCCCGAGCCCCTGCCGTGACCGCATACTCCGCCTCAACGGGGGTTGTCACGGTGACGATCGGAAGAATCCCCGCGTCGGCCATCCTTCCCAGAACCGCGGCGTCCGGGCAGCCGAAGGTGAAGGACACCGCAGCGGGGCGGAAATCCAGAACGAGAGAGAGCTTTGCGTCCCAGCCGTCGTCGTCGTACCGGGGTTCACCTAACTCAGCTCCAAGCGCGGCAGCCTCCGGGCGCAGGGACTCACGGTAGGCACCGAGGAGCGCCACATCCGGCTGGAAGGCATCCGGCACAAACAGGTTCACCCCGACGGGACCACTGCTCAGCGCGGAAACGCTGCGCAGCTGCGTCTCGAGATCCTCCGGCGCACGGTACCCGGCTGCGAGGAAACCCAGACCGCCGGCATTGCTCACCGCAGCGGCAAGCTCCGGCGTGGTAGGCCCGCCGGCCATCGGCGCTCCGATGATGGGCCTGTCCAGTTCGCGCAGATCAAACACGGCGGGGCCTCCCAGAGTCAGCGGACTTCGCCTCCCAATTCACAGGTGTGTGGGAGCGAAGAGCCTCAGCAGCGTCTCAACAACGACGACGTTGGGACCCTCCGCAGCGAAGCTTGTCTCCAGTGCCTCCCGCACGTCTTCCGGCGCCACGCGGACAGCGGGGACGCCAAAGGATTCGGCCAGCTTTACGAAGTCCGGCCGGGTGAGCTCGGTGGCTGTTGCCTTGCCGAACGCGCCCTCCATATATTCGCGGAGGATGCCGTAGCCGCCGTCGTCGACAATGAGCCAGGTGACCGGCAGATTGTGCTGGCGGGCCGTGGCAAGCTCAGCGATCGAGTACATGGCCGAGCCGTCGCCAGACACGGCAAGCACGCGGTCAGGCAGCCCCTTCGATGCGAGCCCCACCGAGCCGCCAATAGCGCTGGGGAAGCCGTAGCCGAGGCCTCCGGCCCCCTGCGCCGAGTGAAATTCTCCATCCCGGGAATCCCAGCAGCTCCAGGCCCAGTAAGCCGCGATGGTCATGTCCCAGAACGTCTGCATGTCATCGGGCGCGGCCGCCCGGATGTCGGCCATGAAGGTCCGCTCCTTGCCCAGGTCCTGCTCATCGAGGCGGGCCTGCACCTTGGCAAGTGTCTCGGCAACGAGCCTGCGCGGATCATAGTCGCCGGTGCGGCGCCCGGCCGGTTCGAGTGCGTCATCCAGCGCGGTGAGTGCCTGGCCGGCGTCGGCCCGGATGCCGAGGGCAGGACGGTTGGATTCGAGGACCCGGGGTTCGGCATCAATCTGGATGATGCGGCCTCGCGGCTCGAGGCTGAAGTAGTTGGACGTCACCTCACCGAGCGAGGAACCGATCACCAGGAGCACATCGGCGTCTTCGAGCACTTCGGTGACGTAGCGGTCCTCAACCCAGGATTGCAGCGACAACTCGTGGTTCCAGGGGAAGGCGCCGTTGCCGCCGGGCGAGCACAGCACCGGCGCATCCAGCTTCTCTGCGAGCGAGAGCAACTCCTTCTCGGCCTTGCCGCGCCGGGCGCCGCCGCCGGCCACAATCGCTGGGCGCTTAGCGTCCGAGAGCCACTTGACGGCTTCACGGACCAGCTCGATGCGCGGCGGATTATCGAACGGCTCTGCCAGCGCATCCTCCACCTGGGGCACGACGACGGCGTCCAGCAGCACATTCTGCGGAACCTCCACCCACACCGGCCCCTGGGGCGAAGAGACGGCTTCGGTCCACGCGTCCTGAATCGCGGACGGGATGCCGGACGCGTGCTGGATCAGCCGCTGGCTCTTGGTGACGTTGGCGGCCGAGGCCTTCTGGTCATCGAGCTGGTGCAGCATGCCCTTCCGGCGGGCGCCCAGGCCCTCAAGCGGGATCTGGCTTGCAATGACGACCATCGGCACTCCCGTGGCGTATGCCTCCTGCAGCCCGGCCAAAGAGGTCAATGCGCCGGGTCCGGTCGAGAGGAAGAGCACTCCCACTTCACCGGTGGCACGGGAGAACCCGTCGGCGGCAAATGCGGAGTTGTTTTCCACCCGGGAAGAGACGAACTGCAGATTGGAACGGGACAACGCATCGAACAGGCCCAGCGCGTGCTGGCCCGGGATGCCGAAGACGGTGGAGGCGCCCAGCGCGCTCAGCGTCTCGACAACCAGGTCACCGCCGTTGCGCTGGCCCGTGACCGGCTGTGGGGGAACTGTTGCATCACTGTCAACGGACTGCATCAGCCGTCCTTTCGCGTGGAGATTTCGTCGGCCATCAGACTCACCAGATCGTAGGCGACATGCGACGCCGCCACACCGGTGATCTCTGCGTGATCGTACGCGGGAGCAACTTCGACGACGTCGGCGCCCACCAGATTCATCCCGCGCAGGCCGCGCAGGATCTCGAGCAGCTCACGGCTGGTGATCCCGCCGGCTTCGGGGGTGCCGGTGCCCGGCGCGTGTGCCGGATCCAGCACGTCGATGTCGATCGACACGTAGAGGGGCCGGTTCCCGATCCGGTCTCGGAGCTTGGCGACGGTTTCGTCAACACCCTGGCGGAACACATCGGAGGAGGTCACAATGCCGAAGCCGAAGCGCCGGTCATCCTCCAGGTCCTTCACTCCGTACAGCGGCCCGCGGGTGCCGACGTGGGAGATGGCCTCAGTGTCCAGGATCCCTTCCTCCACAGCGCGGCGGAAGGGTGTTCCGTGCGTGTACTCGGCACCGAAGTAGGTGTCCCAGGTGTCCAGGTGGGCATCGAAGTGCAGCAGCGCAACCGGCTCACCAGCGCGTTCGGAGGCCGCGCGCAGCAACGGCAGTGCGATGGTGTGGTCACCACCGAGCGTGACCAGGCGGGCGCCGTCGTGCGTGAGGTCCAGCGCGTTCTGCTGGATGGTCTCAATGGCCTCGTTGATGTTGAAGGGATTCACGGCCATGTCACCGGCGTCAGCGACCTGCACTCGCTCGAAGGGCGAGATATCCATCGCCGGGTTGTAGGGGCGCAGCAGCCGCGAGGCCTCGCGGACATGGTTGGCGCCGAACCGCGCGCCCGGCCGGTAGGAGACACCGGAGTCGAACGGCACACCGACAACGGTGATGTCGGTCTTCTCCACCTGGTCGATCCGCGGCAGCCGCGCGAACGTGGCCGCTCCGGCGTACCGCGGAATGCGAGCCGAATCGATCGGCCCAAGGTTGCCGCCTGCCGTGACGCGCAGCTCTTCCATGTACATCTCCTTAGTCCCCGTGACGTCCGCTCGTACTCCGGACGCAGTTGCCCTATAGGCATCAACTGTTTCTCGTAAGGCTAATTGTGGTACGCGTCTCAGTCAAGGTCGCGGGTCAGTTCATGCCGGTCGGCATGAAGGAGAGCGGAAACAGTCAGGAACGCGGAATCAGCGGCTTGTCGGCGCGTGCCTTGATCTGCTGCACAGCCCAGGAATTGCCGTCCGGGTCATCAAATCCAAAGAAAGTGCCGCCGTCGCGCTCGTCAAAGACGGTGACGTCGCCGACCTCGGCACCGCGACCAATCAGCTCCTCGCGCGCTGCTTTGACGTCGGAGACGACCAGTTGAAGGCCCTTCAGGCTGCCGGGCTGCATAGCGCTCATGCCCGGCCCGTTGCCGAACACGATGGAACAACCGGAACCGGGCGGGGTGAACTGGGTGAAATGCACGCCGCCGGAGTCGGTCTCGAAATCCTGCACGAATCCAAGTTTGTCGCGGTAAAACCCGATCGAGCGCGCGATGTCACTCACCGGCACCACAATGACTTCCAGTGTCCAGTCCATTGACAGCTCCTGACCTTGAGAGGGACGGCTCACGCTATCGGACCGCCTCCGGCACGTATAGCCCATCGCTTCTCGAATGGGAAGATTTGCGCCGTAAACAAAGCTTGCTTATGGCTTACTCTGTTGAGAAGCGACTCTGCCGACAGCAAGGAGGTGCAGCATGGCCACAGCGGTTGACTCCCCCCGGAAGCGACGGCTTCGGCGTCCCCGCTGGATCAAGGAACCCTTCAACAGGGAGGCGAGGGCAGGGTATCTGTTCATCCTTCCCTGGGTGGTTGGGTTCCTCGTGTTCACGCTCGGAGCCATGGTGTACAGCCTCGTCATCTCCTTCACGAATTACGACCTCTCCACCGACACCGCCACGCCTGTGGGCTTCAGCAACTACGAACTGCTGTTCAAAGATCCCAAGGTGATGACGTCCCTGGGCAACACGCTGTATTACGCCGTACTGTCAGTGCCGCTCGAGATCTGCTTCGCCCTACTCCTGGCCTATCTGCTGCACCGCATTCCCGAACGGGGGGCCGGCGTCTTCCGCATCATCTACTACCTGCCGAAGATGACGCCATCTGTCGCTGCCGCGTCCATCTTCCTCCTGCTCCTCAACGGGAACTCCGGAGCGATCAACGGCTTCCTGGGCATCTTCGGAATCGACGGTCCGCAGTGGCTGATTGACCCCGACTGGATGAAGCCGTCCATCATCATCATTGGCCTGTGGAGCGTCAGCGGCACCATGCTGATCCTCCTTGCGGCGCTGAAGAATGTCCCGCAGGACCTGTACGAGGCAGCGTCCCTCGACGGCGCAGGGGCCATCCGGCAGTTCTTCTCCGTCACCCTGCCGATGATCTCCAACGCCCTGTTTTTCTGCACCATCGTGCTGACCATCGCCGCGCTCCAGGTCTTCGACCAGGCGTTCCTGCTCTTCTACAGGGACACGACAAGCGCAGCACCCGACGCCGCACTCTTTGTCGGTGTCTACCTGTTCCAGCAGGCTTTCCAGCAGTTCAACATGGGTTTCGCTGCGGCCATCGCCTGGCTGCTGTTCGTCATCATCCTCCTGATCACGGTCTTCCAGGTCCGCTTCGGAAACAAGTTCGTCTACTACGAGGGGGGCCGGTAACCATGGCGTCAGTTCTCAAGTCGCAACCGCAGGCTGCCGCTGAGTCGGATCCGCGGGACAAGTCCGCCGCAACCCCCACGCAGCGCTTCCCCTGGTACAAGCCGCGCAGCATCATTGGCCGGGTCGTCCTCTGGGCGCTTCTCCTGGGATTTTCCGTGCTGTTCCTGTACCCGTTCGCGTGGCTGCTGGCGGCAACGTTCAAGCCACGCCAGGACGTCTTCGACAACAGGCTCATCCCGGAAACCTGGGTCTTCACCAACTACGTTGAGGTGTGGGACCAGCTGCCGCTCCTCGCCTGGATCTCCAACAGCCTGATCATCGCCCTGCTGGCAGCCGGGCTGGTGACCTTCTCGAGCTCTCTGGTGGCCTTCGGCTTTGCCTACTTCCGTTTCCCGTTCCGCAACCTGCTGTTCGGCCTCGTGCTTGGAACCATGATGCTGCCCGGAGCAGTGACCATGATCCCGGTCTACCTGATCTGGAAGGAACTCGGCTTCCTCGGCACAACGGTGCCGCTGTGGGGAGCCAATCTCTTCGGCTCAGCGTTTTACATCTTTCTGCAGCGCCAGTTCTTCCTTGGCCTGCCCCGGGATATCTTCGAAGCCGCCCGCATCGACGGGTGCAGCTACTTCGGATTGTTCCGGCGGATCGCCATGCCGCTGTCCATCCCGTCCTTCATCATCGTGTTCATCTTTGAGTTCCAGGCGAGCTGGAACAACCTGCAGGCGCCGCTGATCTACCTGAACTTCGGCAGCCCGGACCAGTACACGGTGCCGCTCGGCATTTCCTACGCGATGTCGCTGTTCAGCCCGACCTCCGGCGGTGAGGCCGACTACCAGTACGTGATGACAGCGGCCCTGCTGGTAACGCTGCCCATGCTGATCCTGTTCGCTTTCGGTCAGCGGTACTTCATCGAGGGCCTGGCGGGACAGGGCCGCAAGGGCTGACCCACCACCGGGGCGCAACGCAAAGAGAGGGGAGCCAGCCTTGCGGCCGGCTCCCCTCTTTACGTCTTAACAACGACGGCGGCGCCTACTGTGCGCCGGCGGTCGCCTGTTCGTATACCAGCATTGCGGCGGCCTGCGCATCGCCCAGTGCTTCCTCAATGGTCTTGTCACCGGACATCGCGGGAGCCATGGCGTTCTGCAGTTCGGTCTGAATCTCAAGGCCAGCCGGCGATGAACCGAGCGGAACACCGTTCTCGAGCGCCTGGTAATAGGAGTCGATCAGCTGGTCGAAACCCTCGTTACCGGTCGGCTCCAGGTACTCTTCCTTGATCAGCTGGTCTGCGGTCTGCGAACCGGTGAAGATTCCGGTGAAGATCCCGCCCTCCTCCATACCCGAAACGCGCGCCTCGGCTGCTGCCATCCAGGCTTCATCGGAGGTGTTGGTGACGGCCCACTTACAGGCTGCCGCCTTGTTCTTGGCACCCGTCGGGATCACGTAGGACTGCCCGCCGGCAACGGCGATGGCCTCACCGTCCTGGTTCCGCAGCGGAACACCGGAAATCTCGAGCTTGTCCGCATAATCAGCGAGGACGTTGGGGTACCACTGGGCGTACAGTCCTGCGCCAACCTGGTCAGCAACGAACTGGTTGTTCTCGCCGAAGAAGTCCCAGGTCTGGCCGAAGCTGTAGGCGGTCTCATAACCACCCTGGGCGTCGTAGATCTCCTTCAGCCAGGTGAGCGCTTCGATATTCGCGGGGTCGTCGAGGGTGGGTTTACCTGTCTCGTCCATGATCTGCCCACCGAACGCGGCGAACCAGATCGGAGCCTGTGACGGCATTTGAGGATCGAAGCCAAGACGGGTGGGGTTTTCACCATCGGACTCGTACATTTTCTCTGCAGCGGCGAGAACGGCATCAGGATTCGAGGTGTCGAGGTCCTCAGCCGTGACACCGGCCTCGTCCATGACGCGGGTGTTGGTGATGATTGACCAGGGCTGCCAGAACTGGGGAATGCCATACACCTTCCCGTCATAGGTAACGTCCTGCAGCACCGCAGGGTAGTAGTGCTCCTCAGCGTTGACATCATGCGTAGTGAAGCATTCATCAACCGGCTCGATCAGCCCCTTGGCCGCATAGGTTGCCACGTACTGGCGGTCCATCACCACAAGGTCCGGCAGTGTTCCGCTCGCGGCCTGCGCAGCAAACCGTTGGGGATCGAAGTTGCTCTCGTTGATCTCGACGGTCACGCCGTCCTCCTCCAGGGCGGCGGTAGCAAGGTCCGCACGGGACGTTGCCACCTCATCCCCCAGAGTGAAGCCGCCCGTCGTCATGGTGCCGGAGAGTTCTGCCCCGTAATCTGCGGCCTCGCCGCCATCGGCAGTCCCGCCGCCTCCGCCGCCACATGCCGTGGCGGTCAACGCAACAGCCGCAACCACCGCAAACCCTGCTGTCCGAGAAGTTTTCATCGCTCCAGTCCCTTCACAAGCTAGCGCGCCGGGCACCGGCGCGGCGTCGTCGAGGCATCGAGGCGAACAACCGGTACGAGCCGGCCTGCCGCGATGAGTGACCACAACAGTCGCCGATCCTGTATAGACCGGCGTCGTTCGATCAGTATTCCATAAGCTCGCTTGGTATCCCGGTAACAATTGGGACAGGAAAAATCAGCTTCTTGACGCCGCTGGGACCAGGGTCCATAGCACCACCGCTTCCTCGTCAGAGGGGTTCACCCAGGTGTGCGGTTCCCGCCCCGGGAAGGTGATGGTGTCACCCGCTTCCATCGCGTACCGGTCGTTGGAGAAAATCAGTTCGAACCGACCGGCCACAATATGCAGGGTCTCCACTTCGCAGTCCACCGAGTACAAATCCGACTCGCCTTTGCCATTGGGTGCAACAACAGCCCGAATCATCTGAAGGCGCTGCTCCGAACGCGCTGTCATGAGCCGCTCGTTGATGCCTTCACCACCGAGACTGATCTTCGGTGCTTCACTCAGCCGGGTGAGATGCGTTTCCGGGACGGTGAAGAGGTCCCCGATGGAGATGGACAAAACCTGGCACAGCGTCACGAGAGAAGCGACCGACGGCGACGTCAGGTCCCGCTCCACCCTGCTGAGGAAGCCTTTGGTCAGCCCGGTGGAGTCTGCCACCTGTTCGATCGTCATGCGCTGGGCCTGCCGCGCTGACCTGATCCGCGAACCAATCGCGACCGGCGCGTTGCTCGGTTCTACTGGGAGAGCCTTCACTGTGGTTCCTTCCGGGGCTGCTGGTTTACGAGCATACAGACGCTGTCCGCTCCCCAGTACAAAAACTGCCCGCAGGTGCAGGGCTGCCGTTTCGAACCGGCGGCCCTGCACCCGCGGGCAGTTTCTGTGTTTACGGTTCCTGCGCAGGCACCGCCCCCGCGCCGTCCGGATCGGATTTCGCAGGCACAGCAGCCGGCTCCGGCTCATCCTCCTCGTTCCATGCCTTGATCGCCGCCCACGTAACTGCGGCCACCGGTACGGCAAGAATCGCGCCGACGATGCCGGCCAGGATGGTCCCCGCGGTCAACGCCAGCAGGATCACGAGTGCGTGGATGTTCAGCGAGCGCCCCATGACAACCGGCTGCAGGAAGTTGCCTTCCAGCTGGTTCACAACGACGACGGCGAGAATCACCATCAGCGCAACGAACGGCCCGTTGGCCACCAGTGCAACCAGCGCGGCGAGGACTCCCGCAACGGTTGCGCCGACGAGTGGAACGAATGAGCCGATGAACACGATCACGGCCAGCGGGATGGCCAGCGGCACACCCAGAATCAGCAGGGCGATGCCGATGAACACCGAGTCCACGGTGGCGATAATGGCCGTTCCCCGAACGTAGCCGCCCAGCACGTCCAGGCTCCTGTGCCCAACGCGCTGCGCACGGTGCAACCGTTCCCCGCGGAAAGGCCGCAGCATGAAGGCCCAGATCTTGTCCCCGTCCTTCAGGAAGAAGAACAGGATCACCAGCATGAGGAGCGCTCCCGTGAGAAAGCTGCCGGCTGCGCTGAGCCCGGTCAGCGCAGTACTACCCACGGTCGAGCTCGTGGCGAAGTCGATCAGCGATTGCCGGGCGCTTTCGATTTGCTCCTGGTCAATCGGGATGGGACCGGTCTGAATGAAGTCGTAGACCTGCTGGAAACCCTCGTTGGCCTGCTGGATCAGCTCGTCGAGCTGGCTGCGTACCGCGAACACGATCCCGGTGATCACACCGCCGAGCACCACCAGCAGCAGCAGGAAGGAGGTGGCAGTTGCCAGCGCGCTCGGCCAGCCGCGGCGTCGCAGCATGTTGACCAGAGGGCTGATGGCTGCGGCGAGGATCAGCGCGAGCAGCAGCGGAATGACCACGAGCCGCACCTGGATCAGACCGTAGATCGATACCACCAGCAACGTCAGGAGCAGGAGCAGCTGCGCACTGCGGAGGCTCACCCTTCCGAGGCCGTCCCTCCATGGGTTCGGCTGGTTGCGTGCTGCATTGGTGTCGCGTCTGTACTCCACGGCGCTTCTTCCTGGTATGAGAGGGCATGCTGAAATCAGGCGGGTTCGCTACTACCCTACGTGCAGCCTGTTACAGCGGCAGGAACAGCACGGTGTAGATTCCGAGCGCGCCTACCGCGAACACCGCCAGCGAGGTAGACATCACCGCCACAACATCCGCGTCCACCCGTCCCCGCGAAATCCCTGCGACGCTCCGCGCATACCTGCGGCGCTGGCTCACATAAATGCCGAGCGCCGCCGCCAGTGCCGCAGCCACAAGCGTTCCAGCGAACCAGCCGTAGGTTGGCACCCACCGCAGGAACAGGAGACTGGAGCCGACCAGCGCCGTCATTGTCCTACCCCAGGCCAGTGATGTCCGCTCCGGCTGAAGGCCGGAGTCCCGGACCAGCGAAATCACTTCAACTGCTCCGCATCAGCACGAAAACAACGACGACGGCGGCAACTACCGACCCTCCCAACGCCAGCAGCGGCGCCAGGAAAGGAAGCGGCAAAGGCGTGCCGTGCCGCATCGCACGCTCAACATTGAGCCAGCGAAAACACGCCAGCGAAGAGATGATCATCGCAAGCAGGAGCAGCAGGACGGCCAGGGCGGTCCGCAGCTGCGGCTCGAAGATCGCGGTGGTGAACGCCTCCACGGCGATCCCGCCGGCCATCAGCGCCAGTGAGGTGCGGATCCACGCAAGGAACGTACGTTCGTTCGCAAGCGTAAACCTCGGGTCCGGCTCGGCACCTCCGCGCAGGAGGCGGCGGGCGAGACCGCGCCGAGCGCCGTCGTCGTCGTTCATTGCGGTATCCACCGCCTCATCCTAACCAGTGCCGGCTTCAGGACCCGTTGCGGGTACCATGGATGTTTGCGAAGGGGAGTAGTTCCGGAGTGCAATGCGCTCCGCGGCCTGTCGACATACTGGTGATCAGCGATGATGCCCGGCAGTCCACCGCATCAGCGGCGAACGAGACCTTCGGCCATGCATTCGTTAATGGCCGGAGCTCCTCAACAGCCCTGGCCGGAGAAAATCAGGAGCCGGCTGTGAGCCCCGAGGTAACCCGAACACCCGCCGAGATCAAACGTTGGCGGCAGTATCTCGCCGACGAACGGGCAGAGGCTGCAACCTACCGCTACCTTGCCCGCAAGCGCGGCGGCGAGGAGAAGGAAATCCTCCTCGCTCTCGCCCAGGCTGAGGGACGACACGAACAGCACTGGCTCACCCTGCTGGGGAACGACGCCGGCAAACCGTTGCGTCCGTCGCTGCGGAACCGGATTCTCGGCTTCCTTGCCCGGCGCTTCGGCTCCGTGTTTGTGCTGGCCCTGGCCCAGCGTGCCGAGGGCCGCTCCCCCTACGCTGCGGACCCTTCCGCGACCAGCGCAATGGCTGCGGACGAGCAGATCCACGAGGAGGTTGTGCGGGGCCTCGCAACGCGTGGACGCAATCGGCTTTCCGGCAACTTCCGTGCCGCGGTCTTCGGTGCGAATGACGGCCTGGTGAGCAACCTGGCTCTTGTCATGGGTATCGGCGCAACAGGAGTCTCGAGCGCGTTCGTGCTGTTCAGCGGTCTCGCGGGCCTGCTCGCCGGCGCGCTGTCCATGGGCGCCGGCGAATACGTGTCGGTGCGGTCGCAGCGGGAGCTTCTGACAGCGTCACGTCCCACGCAGGTCACCCTGACGGCAGCCAAAGAGCTCGATATCGACGCCAACGAACTCGTGCTGGTCTACCGCGCACGCGGCATGTCCCCTGAGGCAGCAGAACATCGTGCAGCCGAACGCCTGGGGCAGTTCAGCTGTGACTGCGATCCGAGTTTCTCGCTCCAGCCCGAGCGTCAGGAACGGCAGGACGACCACGAGAGCGTGGGGACAGCGATGGGAGCGGCGGCCGCGAGTTTCTGCTTCTTTGCCTCCGGGGCAGTGATCCCCGTTCTTCCGTACATTTTCGGGCTCACCGGAATCACGGCTGTGATTGTTGCCTGCGCCCTGGTGGGGCTGGCGCTATTGGCGACAGGCGCCGTCGTCGGTTTGCTTTCCGGCGCCTCTCCGCTCAGGCGGGCACTGCGTCAGCTCGCCATCGGGCTGGGAGCGGCCGCAGCGACCTACGTTCTGGGGTTGGTGTTCGGCGTCTCTGTTGCCTGAGCGGAAGTTGCCTGAGCGGAATCGGCGTTGTGTTTCTTCGGCCGATAGCCCGAGACTGCTGCGCGTACGTCGCCCTCCTCGTGCCCGCCTTTGCCCTTGCCGAACGGCAATGCCTTCAGCAGCGGGTGCACGATGGCCATGACGGCGAGGCCCCAGGCAAGTCCGACGATTGCCGACAACAACGTGTTCACGAGCCAGGCCAGCAGTCCACCCACCACTGCAATACCCGCAAACGGTTCTTCCAGGGAGTGGATGAGGTCGTACGGCGGGTGCCATCCAAGGTCATGGACGCCCTGCACCATGATGTGGCCACCTACCCAGAGCATGGCGATGGTGCCGATGAAGGTAATCGCGGCCAGCACCGCGGGCATTCCCTTGACGAGCAGCTCACCGAACCGCTTGGAGCCTGCAGAGTCTTTGGTTGTCAGGTGCAGCCCGATGTCGTCCATCTTGACGATCAGACCAACGGCTCCGTAAACGAGCACGGTGATCGCGATAGCCACGACAACCAGGATGAGCGCACGGGACCAGATGGACTCGGCGGCCACCTCGTTCATCGAGATGACCATGATTTCGCAGGACAGGATGAAGTCGGTGGTGATCGCACCCTTGATGACCTTGGCTTCTGCCTCGGGGCCTCGCTCCACCGCTGGCGACTTCTTCGCATCGTGTTGGCCGCGGAGCTTGTGCCAAACCTTCTCGGCGCCCTCAAAGCAGAGGTAGGTGCCGCCCAGCATCAGGATGTAGGGGATGATGCCCGGGACGAAGGCACTGACGAGGAGCAACGCCGGCAAAATGATCAACAGCTTGTTGCGTAGCGAGCCCCAAAAAATGCGCTTGATCATTGGCAGTTCGCGGGACGGATCAGCCCCGGAAACGTACTGCGGGGTGACTGCAGCATCGTCAATCACAACGCCGGCCGCCTTTACGCCGGCTCTTGCGGCTCCGGCTGCAACGTCATCCACCGAGGCGGCCGCTATGCGGGCAATGGCTGCGACGTCATCCAGCAGGGCTACCAGACCGCCGCTCACAGAGTGCCCCTGTGATTCTCGAACGCGGACGGCTGACCGTGGAGGCCTCGGTCGAGGCGCTGTGAAGACATGCTCCGAGTATATTCTGATGTCCCGGTCACCGCCCCGGGGACGGACCCGTGCTGATTGTTTGTCATGGTGACTTGTTTGTCATGGTGACGCAGCACCGGAACGGGCGGGTGTCCGATGCCGTTTTCCTTCGTGGCTCGCGCATGAAATCCTTATGAACAATGGATATACGACTGGGCACCCGTGAACCGGACCACGATCGAGGGTGTTCAGCGGACATCCGAGCTGCGAAACGCGAGGGGTTGCCGTGCTCGGCTCAATTCTTTCAGTAACCCGGCGGGCTGGCGCTTTTCTTGGCCGCACGTGCATCTACGCGCTGATCTGGGCGGGCCTCGCACTGCTCATCGCTGCTGCCATCATTCGTTCCCACTGGGGCGAAATCTCCGTTGGTCAGATGCTGCTGAACCTCGTCTCCGTGGAAACCGACGGCGGTGGCGGCCCCATCATCTGGATCGCCGTCCTGGGTATCGGTGTAGTTCCGCTGCTCATCACCGCCGGGATCGCACTGTGGCGCTACGCCCGGCATCGTAGGCGGCGGAACAAAACGGCGGTCATTCCGCCGCGATCGCAGTGGATCATGAACACTGTCTCCGGCGTTCTGGTGGCCGGGCTGGTTGTCGCGGGCACCACGTCCTTCGCCAGCACGGTCAGCCTGTGGGATTACATCAAGGCGGCGAATTCGTCGTATGACATCGGCAACTACTATGTGGAGCCGACGGTCACCGGCGATGCGCTCAAGCGAAACCTGGTGTTGATCTATCTTGAGTCCGGTGAGGGCACCATCGCGGATGACCAACTCTTCGAGAAGGACGCATTCGCTTCGCTCAAAGAGGTCACCAAGGCTTCAGACGGCTGGCAAAGCGTCGAGAGTTTGCGCGAGTACAAGGGTGGTGGCTGGACAATGGCCGGCCTCGTTTCGACGCAGTGCGGCATCCCGTTGAAGGGCACAAGTTCCGCCATGGGAAGCGGCGCGCTGAACAGTCTCGGCGGTGAAGTCGACACCTATCTGGGTGGGGCTACCTGCCTGGGCGATCTTCTGGACGAGCAGGGATACAAGAACGTTTTCCTGGGCGGCGCCAATGCTTCATTCGCCGCGAAGGACGTCTTCCTGAGCAGTCACGGTTACTCCGAGATCAAAGATCTTTCCGACTGGCGCGCAGCCGGTGAACCAGAGAACAACTTCCGCAGCGACTGGGGCCTGAGCGATGAACGCCTGATGGCCTACGCCAAGGATGAGATCGACGTGCTGCACGCCGAGGCGGAGAACACCGGGCAGCCGTTCAACCTCACAATGCTGACGCTGGACACACACGCCCCGCTGCACGTCTATGACTATTGCGACGTGGACACGGAGAACGCGACCACCTCGGTGTTCGCCTGCTCCATGACCCAGGTGGCCGGATTCGTCGACCACATGAAGGAGAAGGGCTACCTTGACGACACCGCCGTGGTGATCATGGGCGACCACCTCAAGCAGTTGACTACCGGCGACCCCTTTGAGGACCAGTTAAGCGGGAACGACAACCGCACCATCTTCAACCGGATCTGGATCCCGGGAGCGGACAGCAGCACCATCGTGCGCTCCGAAATGGACCAACTGAGTCTGTACCCAACAATTGTGGAGGTGGCCGGCCTTACGCTCCAGGATCAGGAGGCAGGCCTGGGCGTGTCAGCCTTTGCTCCATCGGTGTCCGCTGACTCAGCGCAGGCGATGAATCCTGATGCCTACGCTGAGCTGCTCGACGCGGCCTCTGCGCAATTCTACGCAGAGGCCTGGGCCGGCGAGCCGGCCATCGAGTAGCGCCGGGGTCAGCATTATCGCGGTTAAGCGGCCCGGGGAGAGGCCTACGCCGGCCCTGTCCTCAAAACCTACCTACCAAATCGATCTGACTCCTACTTATAGAGGGCGCTTATTGTGCGGGCGGTTCCGTTCATCGTGATCCGTCCGCCGTACGGCAGGATCCACTGTGGTCGCGTATGTCCGAAGGGCACGCCGGCGCAGACTACCGCGCGCGGGTTGTATGAAGCCACCTGCTCGATGACGGCGTCGTACTGAGCCGCCCGTAACCCCGCGCGTTCCCGCCGCTCAGGGCGGGCTCCGAAGTCGCTGGTGGGAGGCCGTGCAAGCAGAACCCCTTCAACTGCTTCGAGGATGCCGCGTTCCCCCAGTCCCCGAACCCATCGTTTCACCCAGTCAGCGGGAGGGATCAGCTCGCTGGTCTCCAGCAACAGTATTGACCCGCGAAGATCCGCGGCTTGCGGTAGGCGATCTGCCAAAGCGAGCTGGTCGATGACCTCCAGGCAACCACCCCAAGTCCTCCCCGACACCATGCGTTCGGGTCCAGCCCATGTCCACGCTTCGGTGGGCTCCCGCTCTCCGAACTCGACAAGGGCAGCAGGGTCTTGCCAATCGAGTCCGAAGTCCTCAGATTCACCGGGCTCGACGATCTCCAGCTCTTCGCCCGTCATCAGGGCAGCCGTCAGAGAGGCAAGGTGGATGCCGTCAATATGAGGTCCCGGCCCGAGGTGTACCTGAGTCGACCCGCCGTAGAAACCCGACACGCCCTGCTGCCACAACCAATTGAGTAGGTTCGTATTGTCGCTGTACCCAAGGAAGATCTTCGGATCGGCACGAACAACGGCTGGATCCAGCAGTGGGATGACGGTGATCTGGTCGTCACCACCGATCGTCGACAGAATGGCACGAATGCTGGTATCAGCGAATGCCGCATTGATGTCTGCGGCACGAGCTTCAGCTGTCGCCCCGAGCAGGCGAGTCGTGGGGAACTCCACGGGAATGAGCCCAGTCGCAGCGGCCAGGCGGCTCATTGCCTGCTCATGAATGGCCGGCGCGAAGCCTGGTGCCGCAAACGAGGGCGACAAGACCGCAACACGGTCACCCTCGATGAGCTTCGGCGCCGACACAATTTCCCCCGTGGCAAGCATCCCGCAATTCAAACACAGCAGCGATCGGTCTGGCGTATGCCTGACCTAAACCCCATCAACACCGAGCACGACGTCGGCCGCATCCGTTTCGCGGTGCGGGACGGTAGTGGGCGACTCCAGATGCACTGCTCCTGACGGCAGGATTCCGGCGCCGCCGTACCGTTCCATCACGCGCCACTGAGCGGCAACATCCTCGCCTGCATGGTCAGCCGGCAGCTGATCCCAGAATGCAAACCCTCCGCACTCCACCAGTGCTTCCCGGTTGAAGAGGACGCATCCTCCGACCCAGGCCACCTTGTACAGCCGCCAGTCCTCCCGCGCGAGGCTAAGCTCCGCCGCAGCGTGGGTGAGGTTGGCGGCGTTGTGCAGCGCCCACCGGCCGAAAGACGGGTCATCCCGCCGAACCCGCTCAGGGCGAACAGCGCGTTCCCACAGCTCAAGCGGTTCAAGCTCATGCTCCCGATAGTCGTCGAGGAAGGACAGCCCCTGCACCGCAGCGCCCACGAACCCGCAGCCGGCTTCATTCAGGGCGGCGTGCATGCGGGCAATCATTCCGGGTTCGAGCCAGACGTCGTTATCCAGAAACAGCACCTGGGCCGCACGCGAACGCTCCAGCAGGATATGCCGCTGCTGCGCCACTCCGCGTCGAGGCAGATTCCGCTCGAGAGTGACCGGCCGTCCCTGCGCGCGAAGAACCCGCACCATTGCGGCCACCGCGGGTTCCTCCCACACCGGTTCCCCGTCGGTCTGGTCACTCAAAATGACCGAGAAAACGGGGCCGTCCTGTGCCGCCAGGCCCGAGAGCGTGACAGCCAACTCTGCCGCGCGGCCGTAGGAGGGGATCAGCACGTCCAGCGCGGGCTCTTGGGAAGGAGCCGGCCGCCCCCACTCCCCTGACCAGCGGCGGCTCATGGTGCAGCAGTGGGAGTGGTGCGGATCTTCTCGACCATCGCCGTCGTCGAACGCTCGGGAACGTAATCGAGAATCCGGACCACTCCCCCGCAGCGCTCCACGACAGGCGCCTCTTCCAGCATCTGGGACGAATAGTCCCCGCCCTTCGCGTAGATATCCGGCCGTAGCGCCTCAATGAGCGGCACCGGGGTGTCGGTGTCAAAGGCCGTTACATAGTCGACACAGCTGAGCGCCGCAATGACCCCCGCCCGGTCGGCGAGCGAATTGATAGGCCGGTCCGGTCCCTTCAGGCGACGCA
Source organism: Arthrobacter parietis (assembly GCF_039530425.1). Classification (NCBI taxonomy): domain Bacteria; kingdom Bacillati; phylum Actinomycetota; class Actinomycetes; order Micrococcales; family Micrococcaceae; genus Arthrobacter; species Arthrobacter parietis. The sequence goes on from NZ_BAAAON010000003.1 coordinate 443,203, forward strand.
CGGAGTCATCACCGTTGAGGGCCACAACCAGCACGTCGCCCAACTGCTTGGCCTGCGTCAGGTAGCGGGTATGGCCGCGGTGGAGAACGTCGAAGCATCCATTCGTCAGTACAATCCGCCGGCCTTGCTCCCGCTCTGACTCCACCCGCTGCAGCAGTTCATCCAGCGGCAGGGTTGTCGAGGACAGATCACCCAGGTACTGCGCAAGATCAGCAGTGGAACACACCGATGTTCCAGCCCGGCCCACCACAACGTCCGCCGCAGCCTGCGCCAGATCGAGCGCAGCGCTCATCGGCATTCCCGCGGCACGCCCGGCCGTCAGGCAGGCAACGAACGTATCTCCGGCCCCGGACGCCTGTTTCTCCGAGGCGGGCCTAGCCCACGTCCGATGCGCCTGACCCTCCGCAGAGAGCAGCACCGTTCCGTCCCGATCCAGCGTCACGACGACGGCGCCCGCACCCGTCGCTGCGAAGAGCTCCTCACGGCGTTCGGTCACCAGCGCAACCCGTTCTTCCGCAGCGGTGGGCGGGAAAGCGGTGCCCAACAGCCGCGCCGCCTCCTGGGCGTTCGGCGTAACGATGGCCGGCGACAAGTCTGACCAGGGCCGCGGGTCATGCGCATCCACCACGGCGAGCGCCCCGCCAATGTGCTCCCGCAGCGCTTGCCGCACGGCCGCGCCCAGCGCTCCCGTGCCATAATCACAGACGACAACGGCGGCACTCCCGTGCAGTGCGGCAGGAACCGCCGCTGCCAGCGCGGCCACGGTATCCTCGGGCGGCTCGCCGTCCTGATCGTCAAGGCGCAGCATCACCTGGTCGCCGCCGATGATGCGGTTCTTGGTGGTTGTGCGAACGCCGGGCGCGGCGATCAGTCCGGAGGTGTCCACCCCGGCGTCATCCAGCAGCGCGCGCAGGCGGGCTCCGGCGTCGTCGGTTCCGACCAGGCCAACCAGACGCACGCTGGCGCCGAGAGCAGCAAGGTTCATGGCTGTGTTCGCTGCGCCGCCTGGAGCGTGATCCCTGCGCTGCACGTCGACGACGGGTGCGGGAGCCTCCCGACAAAACCGTTCAATGGTCCCGGTCCACCAGCCGTCCAGGATAACGTCGCCAACCACGGTCACGACCGGTGCCACACGGGCAAGCTCGATGGGCACCCGCTCGGTGAGGCCACGGGTCTCCGGCAGCGTAGTCATGATCCGGCGGACTTTCCCGGCGCTTCGATGTGCACTACCTTCACCCTGCAGAACTCGTCGAGCAGTTCCGGCCCATAGCCGAAGCCCTGGCCGCTCTCACCGCGCGGCTGTGCAGAACCGCCCGGAGCGCCACCGAAGACTGCGTTGACCTTGACCGTTCCGGCTGGTAACGCAGCAACTGCCTTCTGCGCGTGGGTGATGCTCGCGGTCAGGACATTCGCTGCCAGACCGTACTTCCCCGCAGCGGCGAGTTTGAGCCCCTCGTCGAAGCTGCCCACGCGCACCACAGGAGCCACCGGGCCAAAGGTCTCCTCCGTCATGATGTCCATCCGGTCACTGCAGTTCAGCAGGACAGTCGCCGGGTAGTAGGCGCCGGGACCGTCCGGGATCACCCCGCCCTCCGCCGGATTGGCTCCTTCAGCCACTGCTGCCTGGACCTGAGCGTGAACAGCATCGCGCAGGCGGCGGTCAACGAGCGGCGCGAAAGTTCCGGACTCGTTGCGCCGTCGTGCTTCAGTGACCAGCGCGGCACAGAACTCGTCTGCAATCGCGTCCACAACGTAGATGCGTTCGACGGCGGTGCAAATCTGTCCGGTATTGCTGAAGGCGCCGATAGCGGCCTGCTCCGCTGCCCAGGCCGGGTCCACGTCGTCGTCAATCAGCAGCGGATCATTGCCGCCGTTCTCGCGGAGCACATGTGCGCCGGTGAGCACCGCAGCACGCGCAATGCGGGCGCCGGTGGCGCTGGAGCCAACGTGAGCGAAGACGTCAACGCCGTCCTCCGAGGTGAGCATTGATCCGACCTCGGGACCTCCGGTAAGGGTGGTCAGCACACCAGCAGGAAAACAGGGCGACAGGAGCTCGCCGAGCAGCTGGCCCACGTGCGGACAACGTTCGCTGGGCTTGTGCAGGACAGTGTTGCCGGTGACCAGGGCTGCACCGAGCAGTCCCGCAGCAACAGCAACCGGGTCATTCCAGGGAGTAAGCAGCACCGCCACGCCACGCGGCTCCGTGACCGTGTAGTCAGAGGCGAGTGCGGACCCGCGGAGGCTGTGGCCGCGATGCAGCGGCCCCAGCTCGGCACACTGCTCAAGGGTGGAAGCTCCGGCCTCAATGCCGGCAAGGGCCTCCTCGCGCGGCCGTCCGGTCTCGCTGCTGTTCAGCTCTGCCAACGTGCCCGCACCCGCGCGCAGTGCGCCGGCTGCGGCTCGAACCATGGCTGCCCGCTCCGCGGGTGCCGTCGCGGCCCACTCCGGATGCACGGTCCTGGCGAGCTGGACGGCGAGCGCAACCTGCTCTCGCCCGACACTTTCGAGTGTTCCTACGGTGCTGCCGTCCCGCGGGTTCCGGATGGTCAGGGCGGACTCCTCGCCGACGCTGCCGCGGGTCATGGTCTGGGGCTCGCTCGTCATTGCGCTCCTTCGTCTCGCAGCTGTTGCTTCGTGCCAGAGAAGTACCCATTCGGCGGCGGTTTACACAGCCTCGACAACGCTTCTGCGTCAGAGTGGGCGGTCAGGAGCTGCTTCCGCCACCATTCAATCCCGCGCTACCGGTCACCGGTTCGGTCCGGAGGCTGCCGGGATCGGCAACCGCCCGTACCTGGACCCGGCCGTCTACCGCGCGCACCTCGAAAGCCCGCTGCGGCCTGGTTGCAGGGCCCCGGTCGATTTGCCCGTCCGCCAACCGGAAGCGGCTGCCGTGCCACGGGCATTCCACACAACCATCCACGATCGTTCCCTCATGGAGTGGTCCTCCGCGATGCGTGCAGCGGTCGGAGATCGCCCGCACCTCGCCGTCATGGCGGACAAGCAGCACGGCAACTCCACCGGCGTCTACACATACCGGCTTGTCGCTGACATCCTCGAGGGCGGCAACGTCGGTCCAGTCCGGCGACGCAACCTCGAAGGCCGTGGTGTCGGTGCCGACGCCGCGCGCGTAGGCGAGGTGCCCGCCGAGCCAGCCGGATGCTGACACGAGACCCATGCCGAGCGCCGCCGTCAGGACGCCCGCACCACGTGCCTGAGTGGCGCGCGCAGCGGCGCTGGCGGTGAAGACCCCGAGAGCCGTGATGTTGAGGGCCGCGTGGACAAAGCCGACCCGGCGCTCGGCTCCCTGGGTATCTGCCCAGTCGCTGAGCCCGGTCAGGGCCGTCGGCAGGGCGGTGAGGTTTCCGAGGATAATCAGCCGGCGCGCCGCCGTCGCACTCCCGCCGTCAGGTCCACCGGCCAGGTCAAGGAAGAAGGCTGACGCCCACGAACCCAGGGGGAGCAGGATCAGGATGGGGTGCGCCGGATGCCCGGTCCCGGTGCCGCTGAGAAGATTCTTCACGGGCCCGGGCTTCAACCATTTACCCACCAGGTTTGCGAGCGCGTTGGCCGGGCGGTCAAGGGCTTCAGCCCGTTCCACCCGCCCGATGATGTTATCCAGCGAAGCGTTGATGGTGGCCATGTCCATGGCAGCCACTCCTTCCAGACGGTGAACCAGCAGATAGTCCGACGCTAGCCCAGCCCCCCTGGAAGGGGAAGCAATAAGTACGCTTATTTTATGGAAGTGAGCTCCGGGCCTGAGCTACGTCATCCTCAATCAGCGCTGCGTTCACCGCCACTGCAAGCCGGTAGGAGTCGCCGGCGGCAACGATGACCTGGGCCGCCGGATCAGCAGCATTCCCGGTTGCCCAGATTCCCTCAACGCCGGTGCGGCCCAGTTCGTCGGTGGTGACACAGCCGTTCTCGGAAGTCCGGCAATCCGGAACCTTCACAATGGAAGTGTCAACGATTGCGCCCGGTTCATAGAACAGGGCGTCGCACGCGTGGAGTTCCCCGATCTCAAGCCGGACGCCGGTGAGGGATTCAGGACCGGCGACCAGCGCCCGCACGCGACCCTGGACAATCTTCACGCCGCAGGACGCCAGATCAGCCGCCGTTTCACCGTCAGGGCCTGCCATCTCATGGGTAAAGAGCGTGACATCACCGGAAAATTGCCGGACCAGCAGCGCCTGCTGAACTGAGGACCCGCCCGTTCCCAGGACGGCGAGCTTCCTGTCCCGGTACTCCCAGCCATGGCAGTACGGGCACTGGAACAGGCCCCGGCCCCACCGGGACTCGGCGCCCTCGACGTCCGGCAGCACATCCCGTAGGCCGGAGGCGAGGATGATGTGCCGGGCGGACAGCATCCGGCCGTCGTCCAGGCACACCCTGCGATCGGGGTAGACCTCCTCCGCCGTGGCGCCGATGAGCTCGACACCGTAGCTGTGAACCTCCTCGCGGGCCAGCTCAAGGAACCTGGCGGGCGGAACCCCATCGCGCGTGAGATAGCCGTGAATATGCTCCGCCCGCAGGTTGCGGGGTTTCCCGGAGTCGACGACGGCGACCCGCCGCCGCGCACGCCCCAGAAGGAGGGCGGCACTCAGGCCGGCCGCACCGCCACCGATAATGACGACGTCGTACGTGTTGTCCGTGTTCACGCGACGCGCCGTCCCGTGGCCGGCCACGCTCCGGGCGCCTTAGGTGGAGACGTCATTCTCGATGTCTTCGGCGAGATCATCGACCTTCTCCGGCCGCAGGTGCACTCCGGCCTCGTCCAGCCTTTCCTCGAGCACATGGGTCACGTCATCCTCCACATGACCGAGCCGGATTTCGGAGCGGACGTCCTCTGCCACCGCTTCGACGGTCTCTTCCTGAGTCTCAGTCTCTTCCTGGGTCTCTGCGGGATCAGTGCTTGTCTGTCCTGCGTCGGGATCAACGCTCACGCGTCCTCCCTCCCCGGATTCTCCAGCCGGAAGAACGTCGACTGATTGCCGTCGGTCCTGCTCTCCTGATAGATGAAGTTGAGCTGCCGCTCGTCGAACGTCTTGAACCACTCGTCCCAGCTGACGTGCCGGAGGTTGCTGTCATCCCCTCCGAAGTCGAAGCGGAGGACGCCGAGGTGGTCATCATGCTCGGTCCCACCGACCGTTGCCGGTACACCTCCACGTTCTTCCGCCCATTCCTTGATTACTTCGTGGTGCGTGGTGACAAGGCTGCGCCCCTCGCGCTCGGGTTCCTCATCAGGAGAGGTGACTTCCTGGGAGTACTTCAGGGACTTCGAGGATTCGGGTCCCCGGCGGATTTTCCCGCCGTCAGGGCCGGCCCCAAGGTCATCTTCGGAACCGGAGCCTTCACCGCTGCCGTCGCCGCCGCTACCGGAACGGGCTTCGGAGAGAGCTTTGACGAGTTCTTCCTTTTTCATTCCTGAGACGGCGCCGACGCCGGCCTCGCGTGCTTCCTCGCGCAGTTCATCAACCTTCATCTCCCGCAGGTCGCTTTCGCTGACATCCGGGGTGTTGGGGGTCTGGTTACCTGGTTTATCTGCCATGACGAGATACTCCTTCCTGAAATCAGCGCGGCTGGGCCGGGTTGGTGGGCACTCCCTGCGACGGCGGATTCACCGGCGGGCCTGATGTTTCCGGGCTCACGGGCGAACCACTGCTGCTGCTGGTCTTCTCCGGAGTGCCAGGATTTTCCGGTCCGCTTGGTACCGCGCCGTTGCGCAGTGCGTCCAACCTGTGCTCAAGGACCTGCACAATGGGAAGCCTGTCTCCGTGTGCCCGTTCATACTCCAGGAGCTGGGAGACAGCCTCCTCATCGAGTCCATTGATGCGCGTAGGCAGGGTTCCCAGCGGGAGATGGTCATAGTCCGGCAGGGGAAGGTCTTCATGCCGAGGAGAGTTGCTCTGCGTCATGGGTTATCACTCCGAAGGTTCAGTGGCTACGTCCGAGGGCTCTTCACTACCGCGCGAGTCGTCCTCAAGGTCATCGTCAATACCGTTGTTGTCGTCGAACTCGGTTTCTTCAACTTCTTCCGGCGAGTCTCCTCCGCCCGGATCGTCACATCCGGTCAGCAGCACGGCGCTGATACCCGCCGCAGCTGCGATCGCCCATAGCTTCTGCTTTGCCATGACCAGTCTCCTTCCGCTCGAGGATTCGGGGGTGGACCACCCTCCATCAATCAACAGTATGCTTACTACTTTCCTCTTGTCGATGCTTGTCAGCCTTCCCCTTGATAAGCAGGCTGATAATCTACGATGAATAAACGCCAGACACCGCGTAGCAAGGGACTTTGAGATGGCAGGCAAGTTCGAGCTCTACTTCGATGATGCGAAGCGTTACCGGTTCCGACTGACCGGAGACGACGGCGCAACCCTGATGACGAGCGAGCCGTACAGCGACAAGCCCACAGCTGTGTCCGGGATCAACGGGATCCGCGACTGCGCATCCACGGCGCTGATCGCTGACCTGACCGACGGTGACGAAACCGAGTAGCCGTCCTACCCAATCCCGGAGGTGACAATGACCAACAGCCTGGCAGCGAACCGGCAATCCGCAGCAATGGGCTCGGGCGTCGGCCCGCTCCTGGACCCGTTCCCCAACGTCGAGCGCATCGCCGTCCTTCGGGGCGGGGGCCTGGGTGACCTGATGTTTGCCTATCCCGCCCTCAGCGCCCTTTCCGCGGCGTATCCGGAAGCGTCGATCACCCTGCTCGGAGTTCCGCTGCACGCAGAGCTCCTTCGGAACAGGCCCGGTCCGGTCGCTGAGGTGGAAGTCCTTCCGTACGCTTCCGGAGTCCGCCCCGGGCTTGAGGACGGGAAGGCGACCGCCGACTTCTTTTCTTCCATGCGCTCCCGCAGTTTCGATCTCGCGGTCCAGATTCACGGCGGAGGCCGCAACTCCAACCCGTTCCTCCTGAAACTGGGCGCCCGGCATACCGTCGGAACCCGTACGCCGGACGCGGTCCAGCTGGAACGCAGCGCGCCCTATGTCTACTACCAGAACGAGTTCCTGCGGTCCCTTGAAGTGGTGGGCCTGGCGGGAGCCGCACCGGTGTGCCTTGAACCGCAACTGACGGTCACTGAGGAAGAAACGGCTGCCGGGCAACGGATTACGGGCGCCGGAACGCGCCCGCTCCTGGTGATCCATCCGGGTGCCACCGATCCACGGAGGCGGTGGCCGGCGTCGTCGTTTGCCAGGGTTGCGGCGTGGGCTGCACGCGACGGCAGTGACGTGGTGATTGTGGGCGACGACGGCGACGCCCCCTTGGCAGCGGAGATTGTCCGGTTGGCAGGGGGTCACCACAGAGATGGTCACCATGCAGGAGTTCAACCCGGAACTGAAGTCCCGGGTATCCGGTCCCTGGCCGGACAACTGTCCCTCAGCGAGCTCACCGGCGTGCTGTCAGTAGCCACCGTTGTTATCGGTAATGACAGCGGACCACGGCACCTGGCCCAGGCGGTCGGGACGCCTACAGTCGGGATCTTCTGGGTGGGCAACGTCATCAACGCCGGCGCCATGGGGCGCGTGCTGCACCGCGTGCACCTCGCCTGGGCCACCAACTGCCCGGTGTGCGGCGTGGACGTTACGCAGGTGGGCTGGACCGCTGAACGGTGCGAGCATGATGACTCGTTTGTCCAGCAGATCCAGCCCGACGCCATTTACGACGACGTCCGGGACCTTACGGCCACGACCCCTCTTCTTCGTGGCAGATAAGCATCTGCCGGACCTCGCAGCCCCGCGGCTGTGACAGTGCGAACAGGATCGCGTCCGCCACGCGCGCCGGGTTGTTGAGCCGTGAGTTGTCCTGCGGCTTGTACTTCTCGTCCCGGTCATCGAAGAACTTGGTCTCCATGCCGCCCGGAATCATGGTGGTGACTCCCACCTCGCCTGCCATTTCCGCCGCCAGTGCATGGCTGAAACCGACCACTGCGAACTTCGAGGCGCAGTAGGCGGTCGCATCAGCGACAGCCCGGATGCCCAGGGTCGAGGCGATGGTGACCACGCGTCCGTGGCTCGTCTTCAGGTAGGGCAACGCGGCGCGGACGGTGGACACGGTCCCGGTGAGATTGACCGCCAGCACCTTCTCCCATTCTCCCGCCGCCACGTCCTCAAGCCGGCCGCAGCGATCTATGCCCGCGGCCGTGACGACGGCGTCCAATCCGCCGAGCGTATCGGCCGCCTGCTGCACGGCGCCGGTCACCGCCTCACGGTCCGCGACGTCGACCTCCAGCGCTTTCACGCCCGAGACAGTGCTGATGTCCCGGTCCAGCACGACGGGCGTGCCGCCGGCGTCGAGCACGCGGGCTACGATCGCCGCTCCCAGCCCGGATGCTCCACCGGTGACCAGGACGCGGCCCGGATTGAAGGTGCTGTTGCTTTCAGGAACAGACATGTGGTCCTCTCTGTGTTCTTTTACTTGGCTATCCGACCTCGGCGAGCGCCGCGGCCAGGGATGTGGTGGATCGTGCGGGTATATAGGGAACAGTGACGGTTTGCCCGCCCCACGAGCGCAGGAGTGCAGATTCGGGCAGCTCCGTAGCTGAGTAGTCGCCGCCCTTGACCCAGATGTCAGGGCGCAGGGCAGCGAGCGCCTCCTCCGGGGTGTCCTCGCCGAAGACGAAGACGGCGTCGACGCACTCGAGGGCGCTCAGCAGTTCCGCGCGGTCGTCCTCGCCCATGATGGGGCGTTGGCTGCCCTTGAGCCGGCGGACGGACTCATCCGAATTCAGGCAGACGATCAGGCAGTCCCCCAGGCGCCGCGCTGCGGACAGCGTGCGGGCATGTCCGGCATGCAGCAGGTCGAAGCATCCGCCCGTCGCCACCACCGTGCCGCCGGCTTCCCGGGTTTCGCGGGCAACGCGGAGTGCGTCGACAGCCGGGCCGTGGAGCTGCGTGGGCTCCGGCTCCTGACCGAGAGCGGAGACGCCGCCGCGGCTGAGGAACTCCGCGGCCCGCTGGACTGCGGCCTGCACTGCGTCCTCGAGACCCGCTCCCGCGCCGAGGGCCAACGCCAGGGTTGAGCAGAACCGGTCGCCGGCTCCGCACGGGTCCGCAGCTCCGATGGCAGGTGCAGGAACCAGATGCGGCAGCTCTGCGCCTTCACCCTGCCTGTGGAGGAGCGCCCCGCGCTCACCCAGCGTCACAATGACCGCTTTGCTGTGCCAGCGCCGCTCCAGGAGCGCTGCGGCGTCAGCTGCTTCCCGCACCGTGTCGGCCCTGCTGCCCTGTCCCGCTCCCGCCGCTTTGAGCGCTTCGCTGAGGTTCGGCGTCACGGCGGCGGCTCCGCGAACCGGGGCGGGTCCCGCTGGATGCGGATCCCATACCACCGGGATCCCGGGTGCGATCCGCTCCAGCAGCTCCCGCAGTTCAGGATTGGCGGCCAGCCCGCGCCCGTAGTCGGACACCAGTACGACGTCGGCACTTTCCACTGCGCGCAGCATCCCACCGGTCACCGGCGGTACCGGTGCTTCCGCGCACCCTTCATCGAACCGTACGATGGCGTGGCCGCCTGCCCGGATCCTCGTTTTCACCGGCGTGGGGGCGCCGGAGGGTCCGGTGACCAGGGGAATGTCGGTGAGCTCCGCGCGCAGGTGTGCCGCGGCGTCGTCGTCGGACAGGACCGTGACGAGTTCAACTGTTGTTCCCTGCCGGCCCTCCTGCACATCCTGGTGAAGCATGCGGGCCACCAGGCCTGCACCGCCGGCGCGGCGGCGGGCGGCGGCGACGTCAACCACGGGCACCGGAGCATCCGGGCTCAGGCGGCTGGCATCTCCCGACAGGTCGACGTCGAGGAGCACATCGCCCACGACAACGATCTTCATGATCCCTCCCCTGCCCGGCAGCGCCTTACCTCCGAGTCAAACGCCCTGCAGATGGCGTGGAGCGCGATGAGGTGGCCCTCCTGTGCGTTCGCGGATCGCGCCTCCACCGCTACGTAGTCATCGCACACAGCAGTAAGCGGGTTGGGGGCGGGACCGGTGAGCGCCCAGCTCGTGACGCCGATCTTTCGGGCCGCTTCGGCGGCGCGCAGCAGATTCGGGCTGTTTCCGCTGGTGCTCAGGAGCATCAGGACGTCGCCCTCCCGGCCGTGGCCCTGCACCTGACGCGCGAACATGTTCTCGTAACCGTAATCATTGGCGATCGCGGTGACCGAGGAGGAATCTGCGTGCAGGGAGATCGCCGAGAACGGTTCGCGGTCACCGTCGAACCTGCCTACCAGCTCTGCGGTGAGGTGCTGCGCTTCCGCCGCCGATCCGCCGTTCCCCGCCGCCAGCAGGCGCTGACCGGCCATGAGCCGCTCGGCGAGGTCCACCCCCCAGTCGGCGAGGTGGGCAGCCGAAGCCATCAGCGACTCCACCGCGGGAAGCACCTGCTGCAGATGTCCCACCACGGCGTCGAAGGCTCCGGATCCGGGAGCCGGCGCCGGAACGGGATGCGGCGGAACTGCGACCAGCGGCTGCCGGCGTCCGGGACGGACTGTGGCCAGGTATTCGGCGCTCATCGTGCGCTCCTTCCTGTGCTTTGTAGACGTGAACTGTGTGCAAGTGCTGCCGCGCTGCCCTGCTGCGCTCCCCGGCGGCCGGACTGGGAATGCCCGTTCGCCTGGTTGAGGGTGAGCTGGTAGGCCTTTTCGGTGTCCGCGGCAATGCGGTCCCAGGAATAGCGGGCGTTGACCCGGGCGAGCCCTGCCCGCCCAAGCTCCCGTGCTGCCTCCGGGTTCTCGATCACCTGGCGGATGGCCTCGGCGAGCGCACCCACGTCCCGCGGCGGCACATGCAGCCCGGTCTGGCCGTCCACCACGGTGTCGATCAGCCCTCCGACGGCTGCAGCGATCACCGGGACGCCGCAGGCCATCGCTTCGAGCGGGACAATGCCGAAGGGCTCATACCAGGGCGCGCAAATCACCGCATCGGCACTGCGCAGCAGCTCCGGCATCCGCTCGCGGGGCACCTGCCCCTCGAGTGCCACCTGGTCCGCAACCCCAAGCTGCGCTGCGAGGGCCAGCAACCGCTGGACTTCCGGGTCCTCTTCGAGGCGCTTGGCATCGCCTCCTCCACCGGCAATGACCAGTTCGACGTCGTGAATCCCGCCGTCCGCAAGCGTCCTGAGGGCGCGGATCGCCAGGTCGACGCCCTTGCGCGGAACCAGCCGCCCAACGCTCATGATCCGATGCGTTCGCCGGCGGGGGGCGGCGGGGCCGTCAGCACCGAACAGCGTGAGGTCCACTCCGCACGGCGCCACCGACACGCGGGTACCGTCGACGCCCATCGCTTTCAGTTCGAACACCTCGTCGGAGCAGGTGGCGATAACCCTATCGGCCTGGCGGCCCACCGAGGGTTCCAGCCAGGCGCGTTCCATCGGGCTGGTGTCCTCCTTGCCCTGATGCCGCCGTTTGACCGTCCCGAGTGCGTGGAAGGTCTGCACCACGGGGACGGCATAGCCCAGGTCCTCGCGCCGTGCCGCGTCCAGGGCCGCAAGACCGGACATCCAGAAGTGCCCGTGCACGAGGTCCGGCGGACGTGTTCCCCAGTCCGCTGCAATGCCGTCGGCAAGCGCTCCCATATAGGGCAGCAGCTCATCCTTGGAGATGGCGGCTGGCGGGCCGGCGTCGACATGGACGACTTCAAGTCCAGCGCCGGCCTGTACCCTCTCGGGCAGGTCCTCGCTGTCCCTCCGCGTGTACACGGTGATGGTGTGGCCCCGCCGTGCCAGCGCCAGGGACAGCGCGGCAACGTGCACGTTCTGCCCGCCGGCGTCCACCCCGCCGAGTGCTGCGAGCGGGCTCGCGTGCTCCGACACCATGGAAATCCTCATTGTGGTCTCCTCTCAGAAGCTGCAGGAATGCGCGTGCGTTCCGCTGTCTGGCCCAGAATCTCGTCCCATGCCTGAAGGAACGCCGGCAGTCCGTAGCGAGCAAGTGCTACCTCGCGGGCAACCTGTCCGCGGGCGTGGGCCTCGGAGGGGTCCTCCACAAGCAACCGGACCGCCGCACACAGCTCATCGACGTCGGTGGAGATTGCCCCTGCCTCCGGTGGAACGGCACGGGCCGCCTCGGTGGTAGCCAGCGCAATGACAGGCATGCCGAGATGCATGGCCTCAAGCAAGGCCAGGCCGAGCGACGTCCACCGCAACGGGTGGACGTACAGCCGGCGCCGCGCAAGTTCTGCGTGCAGCGCCGCCGTCGGCAGGTCCCCGCAGACGGTGAGTTCACCGGCTCCCAGGCCGAGTGCGTTCGGCAGTTCGGCGGTTTCCATACCGAAGACGTCGAGGGGAGCTGCGCGGCTGAACTGCGGAAGGAGATCGGTGCCGGTCACCCGGCCGCGCCGCACCGGCTCGTTCACGACGACGGCGGCGTGCGCCAGTTCTCCGGTGTAGAGCGGTCCCGGGTCCACGATGCCGTGTTCCACCACCACCGCGGGGGCCATGCCGTTGTCCCAGAAGAGCCGGTTGAAATGGGTGACGTGGACAATCGGGATCTCATTCTGCCCGGCCAGCGGGTGCAGCGTCGTCGGGATGTCACCCTTCGGCGTGTTGTGTTCGAGGAAAACCGCTGGAATGTCCACGCCCGGCCGGCATCCGAGCAGGCGTTCGACCGCCTCGAGCTCTTCGAGCCGCTGCAGGATCACCATGTCCGGCTCAGCTTCCCGCAGGTCCTCCGGCGCCACTTCGCGGACTGAGCCGGGCCAGTCCCGGCCGGCGCGCCCGAGTCCCCACGCACCTCCCTGAGGTGTGGTGGGCAGCAGGTACTCGTGGGAGCCGCGCACAAAGGCATCGGTCCAGCCGCCGTGAACGTGCCAGAGCAGTATTTTCATGCGTTCCTCGTTTCTCTTCTGCTGGCCAGCGACGGCACGCCGGCGAGCAGCCGCATCAGCGCGGCGAAGGCATCCTCAGGACTGACATTGGCGAGGCAGGGGTGGCCGGCGACCGGGCAGTCACGGGCGCGGGTCAGCTTGCAGGGTGCGTTCTGCTCCCCCAGCAGCTCTACCGGCACCCGGTACGGAGCCCACCGGATGGCCGGCACAACCGGGGAGAACAGGCTCACCACGGGGGTGCCAACGGCCGCAGCCAGATGAGCCGGACCGGTATTTCCGACGACGACAGCCCCGGCTCCCGCCAGCACGCCCGCCATGGTCTGAAGATCCGTTTGCCCGCCAAGGTCGATGCCGTCGGGGCCGGCTACCGTGGCCGTCAGTTCGCGCTCGCTGTTTCCTCCGGTGACCACCACGCGGTAGCCGGCGCCGATCAGCAACTCGGCGAGCGCCGCATGGTGCAGCGGTGGCCAGGTGCGGGCAGGAACAGCTGCGCCGGGGTGCAGCACGATATACGGCTGCTCTCCCACCAGGTGGGTCACATCGGGGACGTCACGCACATGAAGTCTGCCGTCGTCGTCGTCGGGCAGGTGGTGGCCTGCGGCAGCGGCAATCCGCAGCGCTCGCTCAGCCTCCGGCTGGTCCTCGGGGAAGTCCTCACCGGGCTTCAGCCGGACGTCCAGGAGGCTGCCCGCGTAGTCGACGGATGCACCGGTAATCCGCTGCACACCGGCCAGGCGCAGCAGCATCGCCAGCGGCAGTGGCGACTGATGGAACGAGGTCAGGATGACGGCCTCCGTGATGCCCGCCGCCGTCACAGCCTCCTGCAGGACATTCAGGTGCTCGTGCGTGACCTCAGGCGCCGGCGCCGTGATCCAGGGACAGTCCCAGACAAGAACGTCGGAAACTCCCGGGAGCAGCCGTGCGCCCGCTGCACCCTGCGGACCGCACACCATGACGACGCCGGCAGGCTGGCTCGCGGCGACCGCCCGGACCGCCGGCCCTGCCAGGAGAACATCGCCCACGCTGTCCAGCCGGGCAACGAGGGTGCGGCCGCTCATGCGCTGCCCCGCAGGAGAGTGACCGCTTCGGCGAGGGTGCCCGCAACGAGCGGTGCGGCGTCGATTTCTTCCTGCCGGGTGACCGGCGTGGGAACCAGCACGCCGGTGGCTCCCGCGGCGGCGGCCGCCTCGACGTCCGACCCGATGTCTCCGATGAAGGCAACTTCCGAAGGGTGCAGTCCCAGCCTTTCGCAGGCGCGCAGGATCATGCCGGGTGCCGGCTTGCGGCAGGTGCAGCCGTCGTCGGGTCCGTGAGGGCACAGTTCCCAGAGATCGAACGGGCCAAGAACGGTTTCGACGCGCTCGTTGACTGCGTCCACCTGAGCCGCTGTCAGCAGACCGCGGGCAATGCCGGACTGGTTGGTGAGCACACCCAGCGGCACTCCGGAGGCGCGAAGGCCGTCCAGCGCTTCCTGCGCTCCGGGCATCGCGACAACCTGCTCGGGATCACCGTTGTACGGCACATCAACCACGATGGTGCCGTCCCTGTCGAGGAGAACGGCTTTGGGCTCGCTTCTCATACAGGCACAGTTCCCTCCGAAGCACGAACCTAAACACTTCTCACCGGAGAAGTTCTTCCCGCGGGTCGGGACTCCTCTACCGCGTCGGGCCGACCCGGCTTTCTGGCAGGATGAAGATCATGCTGCCTGACACCGCCGTGGAAGCACTTGAGCCGGATGGACGCCCCGAGGTGCTGGCGCTTCGTGCACTGAAACTGGGAGACCTGCTGGTCGCGGTGCCCGCTCTGCGCGGGCTGCGGCGAGCCTTCCCGGATCACCGCATCCTGTACGCCGCGCAGTCCTGGCTCGAACCGATCGTCGGGCTCACCGATGCAGTGGACGCGCTGCTGCCCACCCACGGGCTGGATGAGCCGCTGGCGTTGCGCCCGGGCAGGGTGGAGGTCGCGGTGAACCTCCACGGGAACGGTCCCGAAAGCCGCGGGAGGCTCGAGGCGCTGGAAGCAACACGCCGGATCGGGCATCAAGCACCCGGCTGGTCCGGCCCCGAATGGGAGGACGGTGTCCATGAGAGGTATCGGTGGGCGCACCTGGTGAGTGCGCACGGCATCGAGGCAGACCCGCTGGACTATCTCCTCCGGCCGCCAGCTGTCGAAAGCCCGGCACCGGGCGCGGTTGTCATTCACGTCGGCGCGGCCTATGGGAGCCGGCTCTGGCCGGTCAAGCGGTTTGCCGACGTCGCCCGTTCCCTGTCGGATGCAGGGCACCTGGTGCTGTTGACCGGCAGCGCGGCTGAGCGTCCCCGGGCGGAGGCAGTGGCGCAGACGGCCGGGCTTCCGGACGAGCAGGTAGTGGCCGGCCGGTTGGGGTTGCTCGAGTTCGCCGCGTTGATTGCTTCAGCTGAGCTGGTCATCTCGGCGGACACGGGCGCAGCGCACCTCGCCTCGGCGTACGCGCGGCCGTCGGTGGTGCTGTTCGGTCCTGCCCCGGTAGCGGAATGGGGCCCACCGCCGGGTCCGCACCTTGTGCTCACGGACGAGTCGGTGCGCCGCGGCGAAACGTTCGCCACTGACCCGGATCCTGCGATTCTGGCGGTCACCCCGGAAGACGTTCTGCGTGCCGCAGCGGAGCTGGGTATCCGGAGCTAGACCGGCTCAGGCAATGCTGGCAGCCCGGTCCGGTGCCGTCATCTTGAGAACGGGAGAGGGGTCCGCGCGGTGAGGACCGGCGTCGTCGAGAAGGCGTTTTTGCAGCTTCACGAGAGTCCGGGCAAGAAGACGTGAGACCTGCATCTGGGTCATCCCCAGCCGGCGGCCTATTCGGTCCTGAGTTTCCTCATGGAAATACCGCCGGTACAGCAGCTCCTTCTCCCGCGCAGAGAGTTCGTGAACCACAGCACGCAGGGCGAGCACGTCGTCGGTATGGGCGAACGGGTCATCCTCG
This sequence comes from Arthrobacter parietis, assembly GCF_039530425.1. NCBI lineage: Bacteria > Bacillati > Actinomycetota > Actinomycetes > Micrococcales > Micrococcaceae > Arthrobacter > Arthrobacter parietis. The sequence goes on from NZ_BAAAON010000003.1 coordinate 458,974, forward strand.
GCAGGCAGAATCTCCGCCCAGCCCGGTCCCTCCGCGGACGTGTCAAGGGACTCGGGCCGCTGGCTTCCACCACAGCTCAGGGCTTCGGCCACTGTTGCCGGATCCTTCTCGAGGTGTTTGGACAGTTCGGTGAGGGAGGGCTCCCTGCCCAGGCGCTGGGCAAGCTCCGAGTCAGCCTTGGCGGCTGTCGACTTCAGGTCCTGGAGTTCCCGCGGCGGGCGGACCATCCAGCAGCAATCCCGCAGGTAGCGCTTGACTTCTCCCCGGATGGTCGGCACCGCATAGGCTGCGAAGTCGATGCCCAGCTCCGGGTCGAAGCGCTTGGCCGCCTTCATCAGGCCCAGATAGGCAACCTGGCAGACGTCGGCGGCGTCGTTGGCAAACGGAGAAAATCCGCGCGCGATTGCTTCAGCAAGATGGAGGTGCTCAAGTGCAATCCCCTCCTGCATTGCACTCTGCAGCCTGCTATTCCCTCGGCGGTTCGCCGGAACGTTGCGGGAGCTGACACTCCGGGGGCGGGCGGCTGTGCGCATGCTTTCACCTCTTGTCGAAGAGCTGGGGCAGTTCTTCTACAGAAGAACATAAGCATGCTGACTACCGCAATGTATTTATCAGATCGTTATCTTAAAAATCTTCTCATCGTTTCTCCGCTGCGGTATTGACTACTTCTCCTTGAGCCCCTATGCGCGGGGACCTGCGGTGACGTACCGCTCGAGGTTCTCAAGCGTGCGTTCGATCGATTCCGGGTGGGCCCTCGTGAATCCCAGCAACCTGAGCACGGGCTTGCCGGGAACAGCGCGGGCGTCCCATTCCTCCGCAACCAACGTGCCGCCGTCGTGCTCCTGAAGGGTGTAGCGCCAGATATGGCGGGCAAAGTGCCGCCAGGCAATCCGCTTGCCCTCCTCGAATTCGACAACCGTGTTGAGGATTTTGTAGGGCGTCCCGATCTTCATGTCCATTCCGAAGCGGGCGCCCGGAGAGAGCCGCTCCGGGCCGTTGGGCTGAACACCTGTGACGGTGCCTGAGCCGTCAATCACGCTGTGCAACGCGGGCGTGGCGAGCACGTCGAAGATAGCGGCAGCAGGGGCGGGGATGAAGCGCTCTCGGCGGATCAGGTAAGGGGTAGCCATGTGTTCATTCTGCCCGACGCCGCCCTCGCGAAACGCCCGGACGCGTCGGGCTAACGCGAGAGCTGCTCTACCGGCTCAGGCGGGAGGCCGGCGTCTCGCTCCACCTTTGTGTCCCGCTCGATGACCGTTGACAGCGCCTTCTCGTGGACAAACGCGAGGAGTACTGCGGCGATCACACCGAGCGGTGCCATGTAGAGGAACAGCGGGGTCAGTGCGTCGTTATAGGACTGGATGATCGGGGACTGCAGGGCGGCGGGCAGGGCGCTGACCAGCTCGGGAGTGAGCGAGTTCGCTCCTCCTTCCAGCGCAGCGCCACCCGCGGGGAGCCGCTCCAGCAGCAACTCCCCCACCCGCGCGGTGAAGAGGCTGCCCACCACCGCCGAACCCAGGGTTGCACCGATCTGGCGAAAGTAGTTGTTAGAGGCCGTCGCCGTGCCCACCACGCGGTTCGGGAACGTGTTCTGGACGATCAGCACCAGAATCTGCATGCTCAGGCCCAGCCCGGCACCCATGATGGCGATGTACACGCAGATCATCCAGACCGGCGTGGTCGGACTGATGGTTGAGAGCAGCAGCAGCGCCACAGCGACACCGAGCGATCCGACAATCGGCATCCACTTGTAGCGGCCGGTCTTGCTGACGAGAATTCCAGAGCCTGTGGAGGTCAGGATGAGCGCACCCATCATCGGGATCATGAGCAGGCCTGCGTTGGTGGCACTGGCGCCGGTCACCATCTGCAGATAGGTGGGCAGGTAGCCGATGGCGCCGAACATCGTGACACCGATCAACAGGCCGCCTGAGGTGGTGAGGACAAAGTTCCGCTCCCGGAACAGGCTAATTGGCAGGATCGGCTCCTTTGCCCGCCGCTCCACAGCGACGAACATCAGTCCCGTCACGACAGCGAGGGCAAACAGTCCAAGGATCGGCGCGGACAACCACGGATACTCGGTGCCGCCCCAGGTGCCCACAAGCACCAGCGACGTCGTTGCAATAGCGAGCAACACCATCCCCGCGATATCCACGTGTGGATGCACCCGCTCGCGCGCGGGCAGGTGCAGGAAGAACAGCACTACAACGATGGCCAAAACACCCAGCGGCATGTTGATCCAGAACATCCACCGCCAGCCCGGACCTTCGGTGAACCAGCCGCCCAGCAGCGGGCCGGCCACTGATGCGAAGGCAAACACGCCTCCCATGGCACCCATATACTTGCCGCGCTCCCGGGCAGGAACGACGTCGGCAATGATGGCCTGGGAGAGGATCATCAGCCCACCGCCGCCGAGACCCTGAACCGCGCGTCCGGCGATGAGCCATTCCATGTTCGGCGCAAGCCCGCCAACGATCGATCCCGCCATGAAGATTGCAATGGCAAAGAGCAGCAGGCTTTTACGGCCGATGAGGTCACCGAGCTTGCCGTAGATGGGCATCACGATGGTCGCAGCCAGGATGTATGCGGTGATGACCCAGAGCATCTGGTCCACTCCGTTGAGCTCACCGACAATCGTGGGCAGCGCAGTGCTGAGGATCATCTGGTTCAGGGCGGCGAGCAGCATGGAGAGCATCAGGCCGACAAAGAGCAGGAGCAGCCCTGATTCCTTGCGTGGGACGGTAGTGGTCATCGAATTTCCTCAAGAACTTCCCGAAGCAGCGCGGTGGCGCCGGCAAGAGCGGAGAACTGGTTGTCAATCGTGGGTGAATCGGCGGTTTGCTGGAACGCGTAGCGCATGGGGGCTCCAGCCACGAGGACAATCATGCGCGCCACGTCTTCAGCGGAATTTCGGCTCAGCGCGGCCTGCCAGCGACCGGAATCAGTCAGCGAGGCGGCAACGACGTCACGCACCAGCTGCTCCACGCGCACGAAGTAGGCGTATCGGCGCTGGCGCAGGAACGGATATGCGGTGAGCACGTCGATGCGGCGGCTTGCCTCCCTTTCGCCGCCCTCGGTGGAGTGCACCACAGCCATCAGCAGCCGCGAAACCTGCTCCAACAGGTCATGCCCGGGAGACAAGTCTGCGATCAGCTCTTCGTCGATCCTCGGTTCCTGCAGCCCCAGAATCGCGTCTTCCTTGGTGCTGAAGTAGTTGAAGAACGTCCGTGGCGACACGCTGGCGCTGGCAGCGATCTGCTCGACTGTGACCGCCTCCGGTCCACGTTCGAGCGTGAGGCGCGCTGCGGCGTCGTGCAGTGCGGTCCAGGTCTCGGTGCGCTTGCGTTCACGCAGCGAAATTAGTTGACTCACCGAACTATTGTGGCATAGGAAGGAATTCTGCACAACTGCAACGTTGCAGTACTGCAAACCCAAGAACCCCGCAGGAGGGAGCAGACAACCGTGGAATTCAACACTCCAAGCGTTGTCTATCTGCGCACCCGGCGGGGCTCTATAGCGACGACGACGGCGCGCTACCGGAGCAGGACCGTCCGGTTGTCGCGCAGGATCACGCGGCCTTCACAGTGCCACTTCACGGCATTGGACAGCGCCCTGCACTCGGTGTCCCGCCCGGCGGCCACTAATTCCTCCGGGCCGTAGGTGTGATCGACCTCCATCACCTGCTGCGAAATGATCGGACCCTCGTCCAGCTCACTGTCCACGTAGTGTGCCGTAGCTCCGACGGTTTTGACTCCGCGCTCGTACGCCTGATGGTACGGTTTGGCCCCCTTGAAACTGGGAAGGAACGAATGGTGGATGTTGATGGTGCGTCCGGTCAGCCGGGTGGCCAGTTCGTCGCTGAGTACCTGCATATAGCGAGCGAGGACCACCAGTTCAGCGTCGAGCTCGTCGACGAGTTCAAGCAGCCTCGCTTCTGCGGCCGGCTTGGTCTCGCGCGTCACCGGGATATGAAAGAACGGGATTTTGTGCCACTCCACCAGCGCCTCGTGGTCCCGGTGGTTGGACACCACCGCAACGATCTCGATAGGCAGTTCCCCGCTTGCCGCCCGGAAAAGCAGGTCGATGAGGCAGTGGCCGAACTTGGAGACCATAATCAGGACCCGCCGCTTTGCACCGTGCCGATGAAGCTCCCACCGCATTCCGAAACGTTCGGCCAACGGCGCAAAATCAGCCCGGAACCGCTCCTCCGCCTCTTCTGCGGCGGGCGTTTCTCCCTCGATGCCGACGCCGGCGTCAGCTTCAACGCGGCGCGCGACATGGAGGCGCATAAAAAAGTGCCCACGGCACCGGTCCCCGAACTGCTGGTTGTCCACGATGTCGTAGCCGTGTTCCAACAGGAACCCAGTCACGGCATGCACAATTCCCGGTGCTTCTGCACAGTCGAGGGTCAGCACGTGCTCGATAGTCGTTCGCGCCTCAACAACGGGCGCCTGGAGGGGGCTCGTCAGCTTCATCATTTCAGCACTCCGTCACATTCACGGCGAGACCGCCGCGGGAGGTTTCCTTGTACTTGGATTTCATGTCGGCTCCGGTATCCCGCATGGTTTTGATGGCCTGATCGAGCGACACAATGTGCCCGGCGTCCCCGCTTAGCGCCAGGCGCGCAGAGTTGATGGCCTTGATGCTGGCGATGGCGTTCCGCTCGATGCAGGGCACCTGCACCAGCCCGCCCACAGGGTCGCAGGTGAGCCCGAGGTTGTGCTCGATCCCCATTTCAGCAGCCTTCTCAACCTGCTCCGGGGAGCCGCCCAGTACCTCACAGAGAGCGCCGGCGGCCATTGAACAAGCGGAGCCCACCTCACCCTGGCAACCGACCTCCGCGCCAGAGATCGAGGCATTTTCCTTGAACAGTATCCCGATCGCCGCCGCCGTGAGCAGGAAGCGGATGACGCCGTCGTCGTCGGCCCCTGGCACAAATTTCATGTAATAGTGCAATACCGCAGGGACAATTCCCGCGGCTCCATTGGTGGGCGCGGTGACGATGCGCCCACCCGCCGCATTTTCCTCGTTGACGGCGAGCGCAAAGAGGTTCACCCAACCCATGGCACGCAGTGGATCATTCTCGTCCGCAGCCTCGGTCAGCTCCCGCAGCAGCTGCGGCGCACGACGCCGGACCTTCAGTCCCCCGGGAAGGGTTCCGTCAGTGCTACAGCCGTTTGTCACGCACTCCTGCATGACGGACCAGATGTGCAGGAGCCGGTTCCTCAGTTCCTCCTCGCTGCGCCAGACCAGCTCATTGGCTGCCATCACACCGCTGATGCTCTTGCCCGTCCGCGCGCATTGCTTCAGGAGTTCCGCTCCCGTTGTGAAGGGGTACGGCAACACCGTGTCATCGGAACTGATCCGGTCAGCACCGGCGG
>NZ_BAAAON010000003.1:464520-477105 GCF_039530425.1 Arthrobacter parietis
AGATTTTCGGCGATGCAGCACCAGGTCCTCGGAGCCCGCGAACTCGATCGGACGGCTTCCGGCCAAAGAGAGCTTTCCTTCAGCAAGTACCGTGTCGACCTTGTGCCCGGCGGTGCCGGTATCCACCGTTTCCGGGTCCTCTCCCAACAAGCCGAGCACCACCGCGCGGTCCGATCCGTGGCCCCGCCCGGTGGCTCCAAGAGAGCCGAACAGTTGGACGCTGACCCGGTGGGTGGCCTCCAGCCTGCCTTCTGCACAGAGCGAATCCGTAAACCGCTTGGCGGCCCGCATCGGTCCAACCGTGTGGGATGAGGAAGGACCGATACCGATCGAGAAGAGATCGAGCACGCTCAGCGCCATCAGGGAACCTCAGGCGAGGCGAACTCCGCCATGGCGTCCAGAAGCCAGCGTGCAACGTATTCGGCGAAAGATGCGCGGGGCATGATGCGGTACGTAGTCTCGTCCAGTTGCCACAGCAGCACCGGAACCGGGCCCAGCAGTGTTGACACCGCTGTGCCGGGCTTGAACACCCGAGGGTGCAGGTCGAGAGGACAGCCCTTCTCCAACACTTTGCGGGCCGACGGACCGCTGAGTTCCAGGGTGGTGCGGTTGGCGGAGAGGTCAACGACGGCGCCCGGTGCATCTCCCAGCGCCGTTGCGAGTTCCTTTCCAACGTCGGAGCCATCGGGTGCCACCAGCAGGAACTCATCCGGTCCCTGCCAGAAGATGGCTGTTCCATCCGGACTGCCGCTGACCTGGCCGCAGCGCGCCGGCAGCGGGGCGCCGACAGCTGTGGCCAGCGCCTCCCCTGCTTCGGAGGCGGGGTCTGCGCGCAGTCCCACCATGGTGAGGAACCTGACCTCGTGAAGTTCAGCGCCCTGGTTGGTTCCCGCCCGCAGCCTCTCTTCGAGGTGAGCGAGCGGACTCCGGCGCAGCTGCTCCGTGCCTTCCCGTGTGTCCAGCGGTGATGTGATGATTACCTGCTCAGCCATCGCGACGGCTCCCTTCGGCGTCGTACAGTACGGTTTCTCCAACGGTGACCTCGACCAGCTGCCCGTTCACCGGGGCAATGAGTGTTTCGCCGATGCGGTTCCGGCCATTCTTGATCAGCGCCAGCCCGAAGGACCTGCCCAGTGCGGCGCTGTGGTAGCTCGAGGTAACGTGCCCTTCCATCGGGACCGGGCCGTAGGCCGGATTGATGGAGCGGCCCTTCTCCACCAACTGCGTACCTTCGGGCAGGCGAATGGTTCCATCCACCGGCAGGACGCTCACCATGTGCTTACGGTCCAGGCGGCTGCTGTCCAGCCGTGCGTAGGAGCGCTTGCCGATGAAGTCTTTGGCCTTGGAGACGATCCACTCCATGCCGGCGTCCTGCGGAGTGACGGTGCCGTCAGTATCCTGGCCGACAATTGGGTAGCCCTTCTCCGCACGCAGTACGTGCATGGTCTCGGTGCCGTACGGTGTGATGCCGAACTCCGCACCTGCCTCGGCAACCGACTCCCACACGTGCAACCCATACCAGGACGCCACGTTGATTTCGTAAGCAAGCTCGCCTGAGAAGGAGATCCGGCAGATCCGCGCAGAAACTCCCGATTCGAGCAGAACTTCCCGGAATGTCATAAATGGGAACGCGTCGTTGGAAACATCAAGGTCCGGTGCCAGGCGGGCAATCACCTCCCTCGATTTAGGCCCGACGACGGCGACCGTGGAATATTGCTCGGTCACCGAAGTGAACACCACATCGAGTTCCGGCCATTCAGTTTGCGACCACTCCTCCAGCCAGTCCAGTACTTTCGCGGCGCCACCGGTCGTAGTGGTGAGGAAGTAGCGGTCCTCGTCCAGGCGGAGGTTGACGCCGTCGTCGAAGATCATGCCGTCCGGGGTGCACATCACGCCGTAGCGGGCAGAACCGGGAGCCAATTTCTTGAAGGCGTTGGTGTAGATACGGTTGAGGAATTCTCCCGCGTCCTTTCCCCGGACTTCGATTTTCCCGAGGGTGGTTGCATCCATGAAGCCGACGCTGTCGCGTACAGCCGCGCATTCGCGCAGCACCGCCGTGTCCATGTCCTCACCCGGCTGTGGGTAGTACCAGGGACGCTTCCACTGGCCCACGTCCTCGAACTTGGCGCCGTGGGCAAGGTGCCAGGAGTGGATCGAGGTGATGCGAGCGGGATCGAACAGCTCACCGCGCTCGCGTCCAGCGAGCGCCGCAAATGCAACCGGGGCGTAGGGTGCGCGGAAGGTGGTGGTGCCGATCTCGCCAAGGCTCGTGCCGCCGTCGTTCCCGTTCAATGCAGCGGCGATGACGCCGATCGCATTGACGCCGGAGGTCTTGCCCTGGTCGTTGGCCGTGCTGATGGAGGTGTACCGCTTGATGTGCTCCACGCTGCGCAGTCCGGCACCGGTTGCCCGAAGCACGTCAGCCACCGACTGGTCGCGCTGGAGGTCGACGAAGTGCTCGTCCCAGCCCTCGCCGTCGGGAGCGGGAGCAAGCCACAGCGGGCGGGTGATTCCGTGCGCACGCGGCGCTTCGGCGAGCAGGGAGCCGGCCGTCACGCCGTCGTCGCTCACGAAACCGGCGTTGAAGGCCGCAATAGCGCCGGCGGACAGACCCTCGGCAACACAGTCGTACAACTGGTAGGTGCCGCGGGCAGCTCCGATGACCTGTTGCGCTTCCACCTCGGCGGCGGGTACGAAAGCGACCAGATCCTCGTCCCAGCGCAGCTTTCCCTGCCGCTGGCTATGGAGATGGACCACGGGGCTGAAGCCGCCGGAGATGGCGAGGAGGTCGCAGTCGATGCTCTCTGCTTCGCCGGTCAGCGCGCCGTCGTCGATCGCACTGACGGTCACCGAGGTGATGCGGCCCTCAGCTGCGGAAATACCGCTGTCCCGGGCCTCGGTGTCGATGACGGCACTGCCCGCAATGACGCGAATGCCTGCTGCCGCAGCCTCTTCTGCGGCAGCACCCGGGTCCTGCCGGGTGTCCACAATTGCAGTCACGGTGACACCTTCGGCTGCGAGGTCCCGGGCAACGTCATAGACGCTGTCATTGGTGGTTGCCAGTACTATGTTGCGGCCGGCGAGCACGGCATACCTGTTGAGGTACGTGCGCACCGCGGACGCAAGCATGATGCCTGGTCGGTCGTTATTCCGAAACACCAGCGGTCGTTCGTGAGCGCCGGTTGCCAGCACAACCTGGGCCGCCCGAATATGCCAGACGCGCTGGCGTGAGACACCTGCCGGCGCCGGACCAGCCAGATGGTCCGTGCGGTTCTGGACGGCGATAAGGTAATTGCCGTCATAGCTGCCAAAAACACTGGTCCTGTTGAGCACCGTGGTTTCGGGGGCGGCGTCCAAGTCGGCGACGACGGTCTGGACCCACTCACGGGCAGGTACGCCATCAATGGTTTCGACGATCTGGTCCGGACCGTCGCCGCGCGAGCCGGACAGGACTGAGCCGCCCGGCTCCGGCTGGTCGTCCAGAAGGATGACGCGGGCGCCGGTCGCTGCCGCGGCGCGTGCCGCCGCCAGACCAGCCGGCCCCCCACCGACGACTGCAACGTCGGTGTGGACGTATTTCTTGTCGTAGACGGCGTCGTCGGGGGTGGGATCGAGTTTGCCCCTCCCGGACAAGTAACTCGCGCGGAGCCCGTCGACAAGTTCCACCGTGGTGGCGGGAAGCATCGATTCGGCAGTGCCGCCGTCGTCTGCGGCTTCAACCCGAAGCAGGGCGTTGGGTTCCTCAACCCCGGCGCTGACGATTCCGCGCGGGCGCCCAAGGTAGAGCGAGGGCGCAGCCGCGATCCGGCCATTGGCGAGAAGCGCGGATGCCACGGTATCGCCGGGGTGTCCGGTGAGCTCCTCACCATCGACGGTGAAGCGCAGCAGGCGGGAGCGGTCAATATGTCCGCCGGAGGGCAGACGGTGGAACTGTGTCATCGGGGTCCTCCCGTTGGTCCGAAGGCGGGTGCACCGGAGGGTGTGAGGGTGCTGTTATCGGGGCGCGGCTGTCCCATCCGGTAGACGGAGAGCACCTCATAAGTGACGGTGTCCCGCAGCACGTTGAACCATCGGCGGCACCCGGTGCTGTGCACCCAACGCTCCGCCGAGATTCCCTTCGGGTTCTCCCGGTAGAAGAGGTAACGCGCCCACTCCTCGTCGCTGAGGTCAGACGGAATCTCGGGATAGGCAACATGGGCCTGGCCGCCATAGTGGTATTCGTTCTCGTCCCTGGCTCCGCACCAGGGGCAGTTGATCAGTAGCATGACTGTCCTTTGTTTTCGTGGAGGCGGTTCAGTGCGCTACGGCGGCGGCGCCGTGCTCATCGATAAGAGCGCCGGAGACGAAGCGGTCCAGCGCAAACGGTGCGTTCAGTTCGTGCGGTTCGCCGGTGGCGATGGTGTGGGCGAAAGCCCAACCGGCGCCTGGTGTCCCCTTGAAACCGCCGGTTCCCCAGCCACAGTTGACGTACATATTGTCCACTGGCGACTTGCCCACGATGGGCGAGGCATCGAGAGTGACATCCACGATCCCGCCCCACGTGCGCAACACATGCGCACGGGCGAAGATCGGAAAGAGTTCGACGGCGGCCGCCATCTGTTCCTCGATCACGTGGAAGGATCCGCGCTGGCCATAGCCGCTGTAGGAGTCAACCCCTGCGCCCATTACCAGTTCACCCTTGTGCGCCTGTGAAACGTAGACGTGGACGTGGTTGGACATGACGACTGTAGGGTGAACCGGTTCATGAAGCTCCGAAACCAGCGCCTGTAGCGGGTGGGACTGGATCGGCAGATCGAAACCTGCGAGTTTCGCCAAAACACTGCTGTGGCCTGCAGCGGCGAGCCCTACAGCTCCGGTGTTGATCCGGCCGCGGTTCGTCTCCACGCCGACCACCCGGTTGCCGTCCTTAATGAAGCCGGTAACCTCGCAGTTCTGGATGATGTCCACCCCCAATTCGTCGCACTTGCGGGCGAAGGCCCACGCCACGTGGTCGTGTTTCGCGATGCCTGCGCGCGGTTGATAGGTGGCCCCCAGGACTGGATACCGGATGTTGTCGGAGATGTTCAGGATGGGGCAGAGTTCCTTGACCTGCTGCGGATCCAACCATTCGGCGTCCACACCGTTGAGCTGGTTGGCGTTGACGCGGCGCATGCTCTCACGGACGTCGCCCAGCGTATGGGCGAGATTCATCACGCCGCGCTGGCTGAACAGGAAGTCGTACTCCAATTCTTCCGGCAGCCGCTCCCACAGTTTGAGTGAGTGCTCGTAAATCGCCGCACTTTCATCCCACAGGTAGTTGGACCGGATGATCGTCGTGTTGCGAGCCATGTTGCCTCCGGCCAGCCAACCACGTTCGAGTACGGCGATGTTGGTCATGCCGTGGTTTTTGGCCAGGAAGTACGCCGTTGCCAGTCCGTGTCCACCGCCGCCGACAATCACGGCGTCGTAGGAGGATTTGGGCTCAGGGTTGTGCCAAAGGAACTCCGGGTGCTCCGGCAGCAGGTCGGCGCTCACGACAGGTCTCCGTTCAGGTTCGGGTAGAGCGGGAACTTCTCGGCGAGGACAGCTACGCGGCCCTGCAGTTCCGCTTCCAGTTCCTCGGTCAGCTCGAGGGTCAGGGCTGCAGCGATGATGTCTGCCACCTCGTTGAATTCGCCGGCACCGAAGCCCCGGGTCGCCAGAGCGGGTGTGCCAATCCGCAGCCCCGAGGAGACCATGGGCGGGCGCGGGTCGAACGGGACGGCGTTCCGGTTGACCGTGATCCCGATGCGGTGCAGCCGGTCCTCAGCCTGCTGCCCATCCAGCTCGGAGTTGCGCAGGTCAACAAGAACCAGATGGACGTCGGTCCCACCGGTGACCACCGAGATGCCGGCGCGAGCCACCTCGTCCTCCATCAAGCGCCCGGCGAGCGCCTTCGCGCCTTCGAGGGTACGCAGCTGGCGTTCCCGGAACTCCTGGGTTGCGGCCATTCTGAAAGCAACTGCTTTGGCCGCGATAACGTGTTGCAGAGGACCGCCCTGTTGCCCGGGGAAGACTGCACTGTTGATCTTCTTTGCATACTCGGAGCGGCTGAGAATGACGCCTCCGCGCGGACCGCCGAGCGTTTTGTGGGTGGTGGTGGTAACCACGTCGGCGTAAGGCACAGGACTAGGGTGGAGGCCCGCCGCGACCAATCCGGCGAAGTGAGCCATGTCGACCATGAGGTAGGCACCCACCAGATCGGCGATGCGACGGAAGTCCGCGAAGTCCAGCTGGCGTGAGTAGGCGGACCAACCGGTGATGATCATTTTTGGCCGGTGCTCAAGCGCCAATGCCTCGACCTGCGCCATATCCACCCGGTGGTCGTCTTCCCGGACATGGTAGGGCACGACGTTGTACAGCTTGCCCGAGAAGTTGATCTTCATTCCGTGGGTGAGGTGGCCGCCGTGCGCAAGGTTCAGGCCGAGTATGGTGTCACCGGGCTGCAACAGTGCAAACATGGCGGCGGCGTTGGCCTGTGCTCCTGAATGCGGCTGCACATTGGCAGCTTCAGCCCCGAAAAGCTCCTTCACCCGGTCGATGGCGAGCTGTTCGATCACATCGACGTGTTCGCAGCCGCCGTAGTAGCGCTTGCCCGGATAACCTTCGGCGTACTTGTTGGTGAGGACTGAGCCCTGCGCCTCCATCACTGCCGTGGGAGCGAAATTTTCTGAGGCGATCATTTCGAGCGTCGACTGCTGGCGCTCCAGTTCGCGATCAATTGCGGCTGCGATCTCAGGATCCGCCGCAGCCAACGTAGTAGACAGGTTCGTCACGATTGGCCCTTCCTTGAAGCTAGAAGACTAATGTGGGACTGATATATCAGTACTGAGACAAATGGTATGCTGAAGATCACACAACGTCAATAGGTTTTGGTAATGAGAGTGCGGCGCACCCGCCGGGAAAGGGAGACACAACCCATGAGCGTGACCGAGGCATACACAGAGGCAACCGCGGAGCACCTGTCGCTGGCGGAGCGCGCCTACCAGGAACTGCGGGACCGGCTGATCATGCTTGACATTCGCCCGGGTGACCCGATCAACGATGGGCAGCTTGCGGCCCAACTGGGAATCGGACGCACCCCCGTTCGCGAAGCGCTCAAGCGGCTGGAAACGGACCACATGGTGATCTCTTACCCGCGTAGGGGCACCTTCGCCACGATTGTGGACATCACTGCCCTGGCGGATGTTTCCGAGCTCCGCCGCGTCCTCGAACCCTTGGCTGCCCGCAAGGCGGCACTTGGAGCCAACTCCCGTGCACGGGAGGAGCTATTTGCCCTGGCGGATGACATCCAGCGCCTCGATGGGGCTGGTCCGGGCAACGCTGCGGACCTGATGCGGTATGACCTGAATGTCCATCGGATCATCTACCGCACAGCCGGAAACCCGCACCTTGAAGACACCCTGATTCGTCTGGACAACCTTGCCACGCGGATCTGGTGCCTTGTTCTGGACAAGGTCCCTACCGTCGCTGGGCACGTCTCGGAACACGTCGAGCTTCTTAGGTCTATCGGCAACGGCGACGCGGATCAGGCGTCGGAACTTGCCCTGGAGCACATCACCAGTTTTGAGAAGACAATCCGCACAGTCCTGTAAAGCCGTAGGCGATGGGCCGCTTCCGCCTAGCCGGCCGGTGATTGTTACGGGTCCTCGCACCCGGCAAAAGAAATACCTTGACCGTGACCCACGGCACATCTACTCTGATGCAACAACGTTGCGCAGGATGCAACGCTTCCTATGCCTTACCGGAACTTTCGTTATACCCATTTCAAAGGAGAAATCATGACGCTGAGCCCTTCTATCCTCAACGTTTCCGACCTCGAACGTCTGAAGGTTCTACACAACGGAACCAAGCAGCCCCTCACCTTCTCGGACGCTGAGTTCGAACGCCGCTTGGCCGGCCTGCGCCAGATTATGACCGCAAAAGAGCTCGACGCCGTCATCCTCACCAGCTACCACGGCATCAAGTACTACTCGGACTTCCTATACACGACGTTCGGCCGTAACTACGCACTGGTTGTCACCGCCGATGACTCGGTTACGGTGACCGCCAACATCGATGCCGGCATGCCGTGGCGCACCAGTTACGGCGAGAACATCGTCTACACGGACTGGAAGCGGGACAACTTCTACTTCGGTCTGCAGGAAGCCCTGCGCGAGCGTGGAGTCAGCGCCCGGCGTATCGGCGTCGAGGATGATGCGCTGCCGCTGATGACCCGCCAGCGCATTCAGGCCGCTTTCGACGGCGCCGAACTGCTGGACGTTTCCCAAGACGCGATGCGCCAGCGCATGATCAAGTCGGCCGAGGAAATCGAGGTCATTAAGCACGGTGCCCGGATCGGTGACCTGGGCGGCGAAGCCATCAAGGCCGCAATCCGCGAGGGCATCAGCGAATACGAGGTCGCGCTGATCGGCACCGAAGCCATGGTGCACGAGATCGCACGCACCTTCCCGCACCGCGAAGTACGCGACACCTGGGTGTGGTTCCAGTCCGGCATCAATACCGACGGCGCCCACAACTGGGCGACCACCCGCCAGCTGCAGCGCGGCGACATCCTGTCGCTGAACTGCTTCCCGATGACCTCCGGCTACTACACCGCCCTGGAGCGCACCCTGTTCCTCGGTCAGCCGGACGACCGCAGCCTGGAACTGTGGAACATCAACGTCGAGGTGCACCGCCGCGGGCTCGAACTCATCAAGCCCGGCGCCGTGTGCAAGGACATCGCCGCCGAGCTCAATGAGATCTTCATCAGCCATGGACTGCTCGCCAACCGCACGTTCGGGTACGGCCACTCGTTCGGCGTCCTCTCCCACTACTACGGGCGTGAAGCGGGCCTTGAGCTCCGCGAGGACATCGACACCATCCTCGAACCCGGCATGGTTGTCTCCATGGAGCCCATGATCACCGTGGCTGACGGCGAACCAGGTGCCGGCGGGTACCGCGAACACGACATCCTCGTGGTTGGCGAAGACGGGGCCGAAAACATCACCAAGTTCGGCTTCGGTCCCGAGCACAACATCATCGACGCGTAAGCCGGTGATGACGGCGGCGGCGCCCCCTTTCCGGCGTCGGCGCCGCCGCCAGACCCTCCACCTTTTGCCAACTAGCAGGAGAACGCACATGGCGCGCACCAGCGTGTATATGGAAGAACTCGACGCTTTTACCTACTCCGAAAAGATCAGCGCCGAGGATGGAATCGTCCTCATCCCCGCGGGCGCGATCGAGCAGCATGGACCACATATGCCGCTGAACGTTGATGTTCTGCTCTCCCGTGCGATGGCCGGGGCCGTCGCCGAGCAGATTGGTGCGATTGTGGCTGCGCCCATCATGTACGGCTACAAGTCACAGCAGCGCTCGGGCGGCGGCAACCACCTACCCGGAACCACCAGCCTCGACGGCGCCACTGTTGCCGCCATCGCCAAGTCACTCACCCTTGAGCTGGCACGCCATGGAGCGCGCCGGATCGTTTTCGTGAACGGCCACTTCGAGAACTACCAGTTCCTCTACGAAGGCGTGGACCTTGCCATCCGGGAGCTGCAGCTGGCCGGCATGGACGACCGCCGGGTCATGCTGCTCTCCTACTGGGACTTCATTGACGACACAACAATCAGCGAACTCTACCCGGAAGGTTTCGGCGGTTGGGATGTCGAGCACGGCGGTGTGCTGGAGACGTCCCTGATGCTGCACCTCTACCCCGAACGGGTCGACATGGGAAAGGTCGAGGATTTTTCCCCTGCCGTCCTGCCTAATTACGACCTGCTACCAGTCCGTCCCGAGCTCACTCCCGGCTCCGGATGTCTATCCTCCGCCGCAAACGCCTCTGCGGGCAAGGGAGAAATCCTACTGAAAAGGGCATCGAGCAGCATGGCTGACGCGATTTCCCATGAGTTCAAAGGCGATCAACGATGATCACTAACAAGCAAGCGGCTGCAACCACGGTGCCCAACGAGGACGCACCACTGGGAATGGGGGAGGCGGTGGAGACACCGGTTCAGAAGAAGCGGAGGGCGGTTGACGATACAGCGATCAAGTGGCTGGCGGCGGTTCTCGTGGTAGCCATCCTTGTCGGAACCATCGCCGCCCCCGACGCGGCGGCCGGAGCCATCGGTGCCGCCCGCACCTTCGTCACCGAATACTTCACCTGGTTCTTCGTGCTCTTCTCTGTTCTCGCCCTGGCGGTCTGCGCCTGGCTCGCATTCGGCCGTTACGGCCGGATTCGGCTGGGCGGCGCAGGCGCCAAGCCGGACTACAGCAAGTTCGCCTGGTACTCGATGCTCTTCGCATGCGGCCAGGGCATCGGGCTGATCTTCTGGTCCGTTGCCGAACCGATCATGCTCAAGGAGGAGAGCCCGCTGTTCACCGGTGTCGACGCCGGTGTGGCCCAGGATGGTTCCATGGCGTGGTCCTACTTCCACTGGGGGCTGACTGCATGGGCGATGTACTGCATCGTCGCGATCTGCCTCGCCTACTCGCACTACAACCTCGGCAAGAAGTTGACCTTCCGGGACGCCGTCGTTGACTTCTTCCCGGTGAAATCCCGGCGCAGCATCGGCGTCGCGGTCGAGGTCCTCGCCATCCTAGCCTGCGTGCTGGGCCTGGCCACCTCGTTCGGGTTCGCCACTCTCCAGTTCACCTTCGGTCTCACCTCCTTCACCCCCATCACCGGCGGGATGCCCGTGTGGATCGCCGTCGTGGTGGTTTTCGCTACCCTTACCGCCGTCTCCGTCTACTTCGGCATCAGCAAAGGCATGAAGCGCATCAGCGAGCTGAACTCAATTCTCAGCATCGTGCTGGTCGGCGCGGTCCTGCTCTTCGGCCCTGCGGTCTACCTGCTGTCCTCCGTGCTGCAGACCTTCGGCGTATACTTCCAGAACTTTCTGGCAATGAGTCTGTGGTCGGAGTCCGACGTCGCGGGCGCCGGCATCGGCAGCTGGCAGGACAGCTGGAATGGATGGTGGACCGTCTTCATCTGGTGCTGGGTCATCGCATTCTCCGCCTTCGTTGGCCCGTTCATCGCCCGGATTTCGCGGGGCAGGACCATCCGCGAGTTCGTCATTGGAGTCACGGTCATCCCATCCGTCATCGTGATGCTGTGGATCGGCGTACTCGGCGGCGCAGCGCACTTTTATGACAATGCCAGCGCCGGCGCCATTTCAGGACAGATCGCCGAAAGCACCGAGAGCGGGCTCTTTGCGATGCTCGACTTCGTGCCAGTCGTCGGCACGATTCTGATGGTTGTATCAACCATTCTGGTGGCCACGTACTACATCACATCGCTGGACTCGGGAGTCCACGCGCTTTCGGGGTTCGTCTCCTCGGCCAAGAGCCCCAGCAAGTGGTTCCGCGTGCTGCTGGTGGGGGCAATTGCGGCGGTCACCGTAGCGCTCCTGGTCCTTGGCGGGGTCTCAGTCATCGGGACGGTCCAGACCGGCACGATCATCGGCGCCTTCCCACTGGCGTTCATCCTGATCATCATGGTCATCAACTTCATCAAGCGCCTCCGGAGCGGCGGGACCATGACGGCACCTCTTGCTCCACCGGCCCTCGGGATCTCCCAGAACGAGAAGGAATCACCGACACCCGAGCTGGTGGCTTCAGACCGCGGTGCACATTTGAACTAATACCCCAACCGTTCCTGCCGGCGGCGTCACCCAGACGGGTGGCGCCGCCGGCGTTTCATGCCGAACAGGCCGTGATAGGGAATGATGAAAGACACTATGACAGCGCAACCAGAATCCAGGGACAGCAAAGGCGCCTCAGTCATCTCTAATGTGATCGACGTGCTGCGTTGCTTCAGCATCGAAGAACCACTGCAGGGAGTAACAGAGATCGCGGTACAGGTGGGCCTGCACAAGAGTACGGTCTCACGAATCCTCGCGACGCTCGAAAACGAGAACATCGTCGAACGCGACCCGCTCTCCCGCCGTTTCCGCCTCGGACTGGGGATCATCACGCTCGCCGGTCCGCTCCTCGCGGATCTGGATGCCAGGAAAGTCGCGCATCCGGTACTCGATGATCTGAGCCGGCAAACCGGCGAAACTTCTGCCCTGGTGCTGTGGAACGGCACGGAGTCGATCACTGTGGAGCAAGTGGTCAGCAGGAACAATGTTAAACACACCTCCCCCCTCGGCACCAGCTACAGCACCGCACTGAGCGCCAGCGTTCAGGTCTTCCTCGCCCTGGAGGAAGAGGACCGTGTGCGGCAGCTTCTCGGCAGCGGGACAATTCAGCACCCCTCCCCCGACAGCGAGCAACTGGGCGCGTATCTCACCCGGCTCCGGGACGTGCGCAGCCTCGGCTATGCAGTCAACTTCGGTGAAACGTCGGTGGAGGAAGTTGGCATCGCCGTGCCGGTTCGGGACCACCGCGGGGATGTGGCTGCGGCCGTGCTCATCTCAGCTCCGCGGTTTCGCGTGAACGAGCAGCAACTCGACACCCTCGTGGCGGCCTGTGTCCTGGCAGCGAAGGACATCACCCACAGGCTCGGCGGCCGCGCATCCTCTTCCCGCTGAAACGAGCAATCACCATCCAACGACGACGGCCGTCACCTTCCTGGGGAAGATGACG
>NZ_BAAAON010000003.1:477223-535159 GCF_039530425.1 Arthrobacter parietis
GGGCCTCCTTCTTCGCCTGGGCAGTACCGGCCGAGCCGGACACGATCGCGCCCGCGTGGCCCATGGTTTTACCCTCGGGCGCAGTGAAGCCGGCAACGTAGCCCACAACCGGCTTGGTCACGTTGGCTTTGATGAACTCGGCTGCGCGCTCTTCGGCGTCGCCGCCAATCTCGCCGATCATGACGATCGCCTTGGTCTCGGGATCCGCCTCGAACGCCTCAAGGGCATCGATGTGCGTGGTGCCGATGACCGGGTCTCCGCCGATGCCGATTGCGGTGGAGAAACCGAGATCGCGCAGTTCGAACATCATCTGGTAGGTCAGGGTGCCGGACTTCGAGACCAGTCCTACACCGCCCTTGCCGGTGATGTTCGCGGGAGTGATACCAACCAGTGCTTCCCCGGGGGTGATGATGCCGGGGCAGTTGGGGCCGATAATCCGGGTGATCTGCTTGCCGTTCTCGTCCACGCGGGACTGCGCCAGCGCCCAGAACTCCGCGGAGTCCTGCACGGGAACACCCTCGGTGATGATGACGACCAGGCCGATACCGGCATCGATCGCTTCAACGACTGCGTCCTTGGTGAATGCCGGCGGCACGAAAATGATGGAGACGTCAGCGCCGGTCTCGGCGATCGCTTCCTTCACGGTGCCGAAAACGGGGAGGGTAGTTTCGCCGTGAGTGACGGTGGTTCCGGCCTTGCGGGCGTTGACGCCACCGACCACCTGTGTGCCGGCTTTCAGCATCAGCGCGGTGTGCTTGGTGCCTTCGCCGCCGGTGATGCCCTGGACGATCACCTTGGAGTCTTTGTTCAGAAAGATAGACATGTGAAGTTCCTTAGTCCTGGAGTCGCGACCGGTCAGCGAGCGGCGTGAGCCAGCTCGGCGGCCTTGTCTGCGCCTTCGTCCATGGTGTCGGCGAGAGTGACCATCGGGTGGTTTGCCTCGGCGAGGATACGGCGGCCTTCTTCGACGTTGTTGCCGTCGAGGCGCACCACGAGTGGCTTGTTCTCCTTGTCGCCAAGGATTTCCAGCGCCTTAACGATGCCGTTGGCCACGGCGTCACACGCGGTGATGCCGCCGAAGACGTTCACGAACACGCTTTTAACCTGCTCGTCATTCAGGATGACGTCCAGACCTGCAGCCATGACCTCGGCAGAGGCTCCACCGCCAATATCCAGGAAGTTGGCGGGCTTGACGTTACCGTGGGCCTCGCCTGCGTAGGCAACGACGTCCAGCGTGGACATCACCAGCCCGGCTCCGTTACCGATGATGCCGACCTCGCCGTCGAGCTTGACGTAGTTGAGGTCATTTTCCTTGGCCTTGGCCTCCAGCGGATCGGTGGAGTCCTTGTCCTCGAGCTCAGCGTGACCCTTCTGGCGGAAGTCAGCGTTCTCATCGAGGGTGACCTTGCCGTCCAGGGCAAGGATCTCACCCGATCCGGTCTTCACCAGCGGGTTCACCTCAACCAGGGTGGCATCTTCCTTGGTGAAGACATCCCACAGTTTCAGGATGGTGTTCGCCACGCCTTCCCGGAGCTCGGGTGCAAACCCGGCGGCATCGATGATCTCATCGGCCTTCGCGCGGTCAATACCGGTGCCCGGATCAATGGCGATCCGCGCCAGCGCTTCGGGCCGCTCAACGGCGAGCTGCTCGATTTCCACGCCGCCCTCAACGGAGCACATGGCAAGGTAGTTCCGGTTTGCCCGGTCCAACAGCACGGAGAAGTAATACTCTTCAGCGATGTCTGCGCCCTGGGCGATCATCACCTTGTGGACTGTGTGGCCCTTGATATCCATGCCGAGGATCGCGGATGCGTACTCGTAAGCCTCATCCGGCGTCTTGGCGACCTTGACGCCGCCCGCCTTTCCGCGGCCGCCAACCTTGACCTGCGCCTTGACGACTACGACGCCGCCAATTTTCTCAGCTGCTGCTTTTGCTTCTTCGGGGGTCTGCGCCACGATGCCGGCCAGCACGGGAACGCCGTGAGCCTCAAATAGATCGCGCGCCTGATATTCAAACAGGTCCACTTATCTAGTGTCCTTCTGCGTCGAAGTAGGTTTACACAGGGAACTCTAGTCCCTTGGCTCGGAGCGCCTTTTACAGACTAGCGGTTTCGTGAGTAAGCACACAGTTCTATGAGTTGTAGAAAAGTAACCCTTTCGGTTACCGTTCAGCGCCCTCGTCGGGTGCAATGATTTCGAACGCATCCGCCGACGCGGTGAAGCCGTGGCCGGTTTCTGACTCGACACACACCATGCCCCGGCCCGCGCTGCCGCAGCGGAAACCGTTCAGCTCAACGGCCAAGCCGTCCTCAAGAACCGGCAGGCGTGCGAGCGGGCTCTCTCCACCGTCTGAACCCGGACCCAGCTCCGCCTCCATCAGGGTCATGCCAACCCGGCATCCGCCGTACGCAACTCCCGAAGAGGTGAGCAGAACGGTCCCGCCCTTGAACCCGAGGTTGGTGCCGTGACAGTCGTCGGCGACCTCAGCAGGTTCCGGATAGCGTGCCAGTTCGCAGTACACGGCGGGCACCTCCAGCACAGCGTCATCCCGCTGCCCCCCGGAGAGCCGGGGATCCGCGGGTGAATCGATGATGCCGCCCTGCTCTGTGGTAATGACGCAGTAGGTATTCCGGTTCTCGGTGAGGAAAGCTGCAGTGTCCCCGCCGTAGGTCTGAAGTTCAGACGCCGGCAGTTCCGGCATGGCGGCAAGTTCCTGCTGCGGGGCCAGCTCGGGCACGGAATCCGGTGCCGGATCACTGACCGGCACTTCCACGCACCCGCTCAGAAGCGCGCTGCCGAGGAACACCAAACCGACGACGGCGGCACGCGCCCGGGCGCGCCGCTGCACTCCCCCTCCGGCCAGCTGCACCGCCTGTGCTACCCGACCTTGGTCAGCGGAGCGTACCGGAGCAGCAGTCGCTTCTCCCCGATGTCGAACCGCACCTTGGCCACCATTTTGTCTCCGCCGCCTTCCACCGCAAGGACGGTGCCATTGCCGAAGGTCGTGTGATTAACCTTGTCTCCAGCAGAGACGGCGACAACCTCCTTCTGGGGCTGCACCCTGCCGGCCGCCTTTCCGGGCAGCCCGCGACCGGACTCGCTACCAGAGGCTGCGCCCGCACCCCAGTAGGAGCCGCTGAACCGTGGGCCGTTGATGCTCTGGCCACCGGTCCATGCCGGCTTCGCAGCGCCCTCCCGCTTCCAGTGGATCAGTTCCTCCGGAACCTCGCCGACGAACTGGCTCGCCGGGTTGTACTGACTCTGCCCCCACAGGCTCCGGACTTCCGAGCGCGTGATGTACAGCCGCTTCCTCGCCCGGGTGAGACCTACGTAGGCGAGCCGGCGCTCCTCCGCAAGTTCCTTCGGGTCTGTCGCGGAACGCTGGTGCGGGAAAATTCCCTGTTCCATTCCGGTCAGGAAAACCACCGGGAATTCGAGTCCCTTGGCGGTGTGCAACGTCATCAGGGTCACGACGCCCTGCCGCCGGGCTTCCTCCACCGCCTTCTCCACGTCCTCCCCGGCACCGGCCGGTGCATCGGGAATCTGGTCCGCATCCGCCACCAGCGACACCTGCTCAAGGAAATCGCCCAGGGTCCCCTCCGGGTTGCCGGTCTCGTATTCACGGACCACCGCAACAAGCTCGGCAAGGTTCTCCACCCGGGACTCGTCCTGTGGATCCGTGCTCGTTCGCAATTGCGCGAGGTACCCCGTCTGCTCAAGGACCGCTTCCAGAGCCGCCGAAGCACCCGATCCCGAGGCGACCTCTGCCAGGTCATCGATGAGCTTCACGAATGACGCAACGGCGTTAACCGAGCGCGTTGCCATGCCCGGAGCCTCATCCGCCCGCCGAAGGGCTTCCATGAAACTTGTGCGGTCGCGTTCGGCGAGCGCGGCAATGGCGTATTCCGCCCGGTCTCCGATGCCGCGCTTCGGTTCGTTGAGGATGCGGCGGAGGTTGACGACGTCGTTCTGGTTGGCCAGCACACGCAGGTAGGCCAGCGCGTCCTTGATCTCCTTGCGCTCGTAGAAGCGGGTGCCGCCAACCACTTTGTAGGGCAGGCCTACCCGCATCAGGATTTCCTCGATGGAGCGGGACTGCGCGTTGGTCCGGTAGAACACAGCGACGTCTCCGGGACGCAGGTTTTCCTCGTCCTGGAGCCGGTCGATCTCGTCCGCTATGAAGCGTGCTTCCTCGTGTTCATTTTCACCGACATAGCCGATGATCTTCTCGCCGCTGCCCTCGGCCGTCCAGAGCCGTTTCGCCGGCCGGTTCGGGTTGCGGGAGATGACTGCGTTGGCCGCATTGAGAATGTTCTGCGTGGAACGGTAGTTCTGCTCCAGCAGGATGGTACGCGCGTTCGGGTAGTCCTTCTCGAACTCCACGATGTTCCGCACATCCGCGCCACGGAAGGCATAGATGGACTGGTCGGAATCGCCCACCACCGTCAGCTCGGCAGGCTCCTCGACGTTCTCCCCCGCGACTCCCACAATCTCGCGGACCAACGCATACTGGGCGTGGTTGGTGTCCTGGTATTCATCCACGAGCACGTGGCGGAACCGCCTGCGATAGTAATCAGCCACCCCGGGGAAGGCCCGGAACATGTAGACCGTCTGAGCGATCAGGTCATCGAAGTCCATGGCGTTG
Source organism: Arthrobacter parietis (assembly GCF_039530425.1). Lineage (NCBI taxonomy): Bacteria > Bacillati > Actinomycetota > Actinomycetes > Micrococcales > Micrococcaceae > Arthrobacter > Arthrobacter parietis. The sequence continues at coordinate 481,869 of NZ_BAAAON010000003.1, forward strand.
GCCTGGCGGAGCCGCTGGGCATACCCCTTGTAGACCTCAGCAACAGCCTGCTCAAACGGATCGGAAGAGTTGGCGGTGGAGGCGTACTCTTCCTCGTCGATCAGCTCGTTCTTCAAAGCAGAGATCTTGTGCTGAATCGCCTTCGGTGCGAAACGCTTGGGATCGAGGTCCAGTCCCTTGGCCACCAGGGTGATGAGGCGAAGGGTGTCCGCCGAATCATAGATGGAGAAGTTCGAGTTCAAGCCGATGGACGCTGCCTCGCGGCGCAGGATCCGCACGCATGAGGAGTGGAACGTTGAGATCCACATGCGCTTGGCAACCTCACCCACCAGCCCTTCGATGCGCTCACGCATCTCCGCAGCAGCCTTGTTGGTGAACGTGATGGCGAGGATCTGGCCGGCATGGGACCTGCCCGTGGCCATCAGGAACGCGATCCGGTGACTGAGCACGCGGGTCTTTCCGGAGCCGGCTCCAGCAACGATCAGCAGGGGTGAACCGCTGTGCTTCACCGCCTCCTCCTGTTGCGGGTTCATACCCTCGAGCAGTTCGCGGGCACGCGCTTCATCGACGTGCCCGCCGCGTCGCGGATGCTCCGCCGGATCAGAGGAGGAGGACGACGGCGCGCCGCGCCTTTCTGCGGCAGGTGTGCTGAGGTGCGGGTCAAAAAGCAAGTCCATGGTGCCTTTAAGTCTAGGCGCTGGCACGGACAGAACCTGTCCGCTGCTGGTCCAGGCATGGCTGTGCCCGCCGGGTCGGGGACCCGGCGGGCACATTGTGGACGGATAGGTGTGGTTACTTGGTGGCGGCTTCGCGGTCCTCAGGCTCGATGCCGAGGTCGAGGAGCTTGCCGCTCTTGCGGTCCGCGAGGTATTCCTTCATTTCGCGCTTGATCACCGGCAGGAGCATGTACACGCCGAGCAGGTTCACGAACGCACAGACGAACAACGCCGAGTCAGCAAAGCTGAGCACCTGGCCGAAGGTGAGAACCGTACCGGTCACCGTGAAGAACAGGAAGATGACCTTGTACAGGACCTCCGAGGTCTTGCCGCGGCCGAAGAGGTACTCCCAGGCCTTCAGACCGTAGTAGGACCACGTGATCAGTGTGGAGAACGCGAAGAGCGCGACCGCCACGGCCAGGACAATCGGGAACCAGTCAATGACGGTGGCGAAAGCGTCCGAGGTGAGGATGACGCCGTCGGGAGTGCCTTCACCTGCCTGGACCTGATCAATTCCTGCCTGCAGGCTGGGTGCCCCGGCAATGACGATGGTCAGGGCCGTCATGGTGCAGATGACCACAGTGTCGACGAGCGGCTCGAACATCGCCACGAAACCCTCGCTCACTGGACGGCGGGTCTTGACTGCCGAGTGGGCGATAGGAGCGGAACCCAGACCGGCCTCATTGGAGAAGGCAGCACGCTGGAAGCCGACGATCATGACGCCGACGATGCCGCCGGCCAGGCCCTGCGGGTTGAAGGCGCCTTCGATGATGGCACCGAATGCGGCTGGAACCTGACCGATGTTCACGATGATGACGAACAGGCAGGCAAGGACGTAGATGATGCCCATCGCCGGTACGAGCCTGCTGGTGGTGGCGCCGATGGACTTGATCCCGCCGAGGATGACAGCGCCGACAAGCGCCGCAAGGATAATGCCGAAGATCAGGGCTGCACCCGGGCTGCCGAGGAATCCGTCAGCACCGCCGGTGACTTCCTGCGCCTGGGCGAAGGTCTGGTTGGCCTGGAACATGTTGCCGCCTGCAACACCGAAGATCAGGATCGCAACCGCGAAGATACCGGTGAGGATCTTGGCGGGCCATTTGCCGAACTTCTTGAAGGCAACCGGCAGGTACTTGAATGGCCCGCCGGAGACGGTGCCGTCCGGGTGGACCTCGCGGTACTTAACCCCGAGCGTGCACTCAGCGAACTTGGTGCACATGCCGAGCAAGCCGGCCAGGATCATCCAGAAGGTGGCACCGGGCCCGCCCAGCGCCATTGCTGCGCCGACACCGGCAATGTTTCCAAGCCCGACCGTCCCGGACAATGCCGAGGTCAGTGCCTGGAAGTGTGGGACCTCGCCCGGGTCATCCTTGGACGAGTAGCGTCCGCGGATCACCTCGTAGGAAACCTTCAATCCGCGGAACTGGATGAAGCCGAAGTAGATAGTGAAAATGACGGCCGCGGCGATAAGCCACGCGACCACTACCGGAAAACTGACCTCGCCAATGGTGATCGGGACGAAGACAATTGCGGCGAACCACGTTGCGACAGGTTCGAAGACGGCATCAATGGCGTCCTCGATGGCTGCGAGCCATCCCACCTGATCCGCAACGCTAGACATGGGTAATGCTTGGTTTATAGCCATCCGTTAAACAAACCCCACTAGGTGCTGTGATTGCAATCACAGGCAGCTAACGGCGCCCATCTTTATCAAAATGAGATCAAATACAGGGTGGATTTTCAGGAACTGTTGCTGCATGGTAACGGTCTAGCATTGTGGCATGGGCAAAACGAGGGCACAGATCGCACGCAAGCACGGGCCGGCCGCGGCTGGCCTACCGGCGAACCCGGGCGAGCAGCCTCCCCCACCCCGCCATAACGGCAACCTGATCCTCATTCCGGCAGTGGCTGCGGCTCTCTTCCTGTTTTGGTACTTCCATCTTCTGACGCTCTCCCAGATGACCCAGCTCTCCGGTGGGCTGAGCATGCCGGACATGCTCTTCGGTGGATATGATGCCGCCTATATCGACCAGCTGCGTGCCGTCATGGACTCTGCGGCTCTCGGGCAGCTGAGCTACGTGCACAAGACGGCCGGCACGCTCTTCCCGCTGCTTTTTGGACTGGCCTGGCTCCTGCTGGTTCAGCTCAACGTTTCACGGCGATGGCTTCGCTGGCTGCTGTGGAGCCCGGTGCCGCTCTTCGTTGTGGTGGACCTCTGGGAGAACGTCGCGATCGACTCCATTCTTTCCGGGCCCGACGCCGGTTCGGTCGCCCTGGCGTCCGTACTCACCATCGCCCGGTGGGTGCTGTTCGCGTTGAGCTGCGCGGCCGGTTTGACCGCGGTGCTGCTGCCGCGGAGGATGCGGTCACGGAGTTAGGAAGACTGTAAGCTGGTACCGCCTGCGCACCGCCCGGTGCGGTGGCGCACCCGCCTCTGTAGCTCAGTAGGATAGAGCGTCCCTCTCCTAAAGGGAAGGTCGTCGGTTCGATTCCGGCCAGGGGCACAACCGTTGTCCACATGGGTACACCTGCCCATGGCAGAGAATCCCCGCCTGCACTAGCTTGACGGGATGGGGAATCTTTCAACTGTGCCACCACCGTCTCACGTCGTCCGTCTATCACCGGCCGCCTGGTCGCTCGCACTGAGCTCAGCTTCGACAGCACACTCAGGCCATACCGATCCTTCGACTGCGCCTGCGCCGGATGCCGGGTGGGCGGAACTGAACTCCCTCGGATTGGCAACCGGCACCGAATTGTCATCACGCTGGCATACGGCTCTGCAGGAATTCCTCTCGCCCGCGATCCTTCTTCGCCTGTCGGCTGCCTACAACAGCGTGGGAGCCAACAGTGACCTCACGCTCACCGCAGACCGCGGTGTGTGCGTTCACCGCCGCAGCACCGTGGAAACAGACAACGACGGCAGCATCCGTGCACGGGGCCACGAACCGTCCCTTGAGGTAGCTCTCTTCGACGCGGAAAACATCTGGGGCGCAATCAGCCGCGTCCTTCCGCCGCTCCCCGAACTTCGAGCTGATGCGGTGCATGCCCGGACAGATTCCGGTGACACCGTCGTCCACATGCCGCTCACGCCTTCGGAAGCGGCCGCCGTCGTTCCGGAAGAAGCGATCCTGAGCGCAGCGATGACCACGCGGGCCGGGCAGAGCCGGCAGGTCTGGGCGGGCCGATGGTCAGTCAGCGAGAGCACGCTCTATTCGGTGCGCACCACAGACGGCGCTCTGCTCCTCACTCCGCAGCGAGCCGGTCATGTGGCCCGCGAAATCACCTTCGCCCTCGCCGGCGCCTATGAGTTCGTCGCGGGAGCAGCGGCGAGCGCATGAGCCAGCTCCTCGGGATGGACCCGGGCCAGGTTCGTCAGCTTGCCCGTTCCCTCGAGAATGCTGCGGCGCATTTCGAGCTGGTCGGACGGCAGGTCTCCGGGAAGCTCTCGGTCATCGGCTGGCAGGGCGGAGATGCGGACTACTTTCGCGCCGACTGGGCCGGCAGGCACCGCCCCACACTGTTGGGTATCGCTGAGCAGTTGAGGCAGGCCGCCCTCGAGGTTGTGGGTCATGCGGATGCCCAGGAAGGAACGAGTGCCACCGGCGCAGTAGGTCCACCTGCCCCTTCCGCCGCTCAGCCGCTCGCCTCCAGCACCCGGGAAACGAGCGGGGACGACAACGGCAACTGGATCACCGACGGACTGGCGTGGGTCGCAGGCGGCGCGGACTGGGTTGTCGACACCACCGCAGACGGAGCCGAGTGGTTCGGGAACCAGGCGGAACTGGGATACGGCAACATCGCGGAATCGTTTCGCGACCTTGTCGATGGCGGCATCCATGCAGGCGGCCTGTTCGATGAGATGCTGGCCGGAAGTCCGCCATCGATCATGGAATTGTCAGCGTCGGTCGCGTTGGCGGGGAGCAGCCTCGTCGATTTCGCTGTCACTGCCGGGACGTTCGGCCAGTGGGCTCCACTGCTGCTCGACGATGGAACGCCCTGGGCAGGAGAGCCGATTCCTGTCAGCGTGTCCCGGGATGGCATGAACCGTGGGCCCTCACAACATCTGGACAGCGTGGTGCCAACAGATCTTGCTGCGCTGGCGTTCCTCACGGCCCAGGCATACGGTGACGCGAGCAATCCATCCACCGCTGACGGTGCTGTCCGAATCACGCGGGTAGAAAACGCCGAGGGTCCCGCCTACATCCTGAGCATTCCAGGAACCCAGTCATGGAATCCTGTTACTTCTGCGATCTCGGCTGACTTGACCGGCAATCTGGTGAGCGCTTCGGGCCAAATGTCGACTGCGGCCGCGACCGTTGCGTTGGCCATGGAACGGGCGGGGATCGAACCCGGCGCGCCGGTGATGCTGTCAGGACATTCGCAGGGCGGAATGATCGCGGCCTCGCTAGCCTCGGACCCTGTGTTCCTGGAGCGGTACAACGTCACCAACGTGATGACGTTCGGCTCACCGGTTGACGGGACGGCCATGCCGTCGAACGTTGATGTCATTTCATTCCAGCATCAGAACGACGTCGTCCCGCGCCTCGATCTTGGAGGTACGAGCGTCAATGGTGCGGTGCCGGAGCAATCCGGTGAACAGGTCACCCTTCCGGACCCGCCCGGCAGCGGCTGGAGCGACGTGGCCGCCAACCACGACTACAACAACTACGCACACTCCATCAGCGAGGCTGAAGACGATCCCGCCAATCGCGCATTCCAGTACGCTCAGTCACCCTCTACTCAGCGATTCCTCACCGGCGACACCTCAGCGGTAGAGTCCTTCGTGATTCCAGTCGGAAGGCGACAACAATGAGACGCATAAGCTCGTTATTTGCTGTGCTGGCTTTGCTGCTCCTCCCAGCCTGTGGTGCATCGTCACCGGCAGACACGTATAGAGAGGCGATCTCCGCAATCGATGGCGTTGAGCGCGTCAGCGTGGAGTGGGCAAGGATCGGTGCCGGCGACTCCACCTCCATCGAGATTGATACAGCGACAAGTGATACCGCCGAGCTGCATCGGATACTCGATGACACGGTGCGCGCCTTCGTCGAGAGTGCCGATCGGCATGAAGAAACAACGCTCAACTACATGGTCTACTCCCAGGATCGCTCCGAATACCTCACCCCGAGCGACCTCGGCTCGGTGATGCGTTCGCTCAGCGATATCCGCGAGCACTACGGCATCGACTAGCAATCCCGGGTACACCCAGCTGAGCGGCTCATCTGAGCCGTAACCGTAACCGATACTGGAACCATGTCCCTTCTCCTTCTGCGTCGGATTGTGCAGCTGCTCGTTGGCCTCTTTCTTTACGGGTTCTCGATCGGCATGATGATCCGCGCCGGCATTGGAGTGTCCCCCTGGGACGTGCTGGGTCAGGGCGTTTCGGTCCAGAGCGGCATACCCTTCGGGCTGACCACGAACCTGATTGGTCTAGCCGTACTGCTGCTCTGGATCCCTATCCGCCAAAGGCCCGGAGTGGGGACAGTACTCAACGTCCTCCTCGTAGGACCGAGCGCTGAAGTGGGCCTCGCCGTCATCCCGCAGCAGACGGTCCTGTGGGTGCAGATTCTCCTGTTTACCGGCGGCCTGGTTCTGCTCGCGGTTGCCACTGGTCTCTACCTTGGGGCGCGCATGGGGCCTGGGCCACGTGACGGGCTGATGACCGGCATGCACAAACGCTGGGGCTGGCCCATCTGGGCAGTGCGGACGGGCATCGAGGTGTCGGTCCTCGCGATCGGCTGGGCTCTGGGCGGAACGGTCGGCGTGGGCACCGTGGCCTTTGCCCTCTTTGTGGGCCCGCTGGTCAACCTCACACTGCCTCGGTTCCACATTCCGGAGAAGCCCGGGGAGCCACGGCTGGACGGTCAGGCTGCACCATCCGGCGCCGCTCCCTAAGAATCCCGCGTCCTAGCAAAACATTGCTTCAGGCGCCGGAGCCGGTCAGCGCTTCCGCAGGCTCGTCCGGCGCGACCGACTTCTGCACCGCGAACTGTGTGCGGTGCAGCTCGTCATACCGCCCGCCGGCGGCGAGCAGTTCCTCGTGCGTGCCGCGCTCGGCGATGCGGCCGTCCTCGATGACCAGGATCTGGTCCGCACTCCGGATGGTGGACAAACGATGGGCGATCACCAGAGCCGTACGGCCGGCGAGCGCCTCAGTGAGTGCGGCCTGAACGGCGGCTTCCGACGTCGAGTCCAGGGCTGCTGTGGCTTCATCCAGGATGACAACGCGCGGCTGGGCGAGCAGCAGACGCGCAATGGTCATGCGTTGCCTCTCCCCACCGGAAAGCCGGTAACCGCGTTCACCCACCATGGTGTCCAGTTGGTCCGGAAGCGACTGGATCAGGGTCTCCAGCCGTGCCCGGCGAACCGCATCCCAGAGCTCCTCATCCCGTGCTTCAGGGCGGGCCAACCTCAGGTTGGAGGCGATTGTCTCGTGGAACAGGTGGCCGTCCTGGGTCACCATGCCAAGGGTATGCCGCAGCGACTCGAACGTGGTTTCCCGGACGTCCTTCCCGCCAATCCGGACAGAGCCGGAATCGACGTCATACAGCCTGGCCAGCAACTGGGCGATAGTGGATTTACCCGCACCGGAGGTACCCACCAGTGCAACGGTCTGCCCGGGCTCAATGCGGAAGCTGACACCGTGCAGCACCTCCTCACCGCCACGGGTGTCCAGCGTTGAGACCTCCTCCAGCGAAGCGAGGGAGACTTTGTCCGCTGACGGGTAGGCGAAGCGGACGTCGTCGAACTCGACTGCAACCGGACCAGCCGGAATCATCTGCGCGTCCGGCTTCTCCTTGATGAGTGGGTCGAGGTCGAGCACCTCGAAGACCCGCTCGAAGCTCACCAGAGCGCTCATGATCTCCACCCGCGCGTTGGCGAGGGATGTCAGCGGCGCGTAAAGGCGGGTGAGCAGCAGCGCCAGCGTCACGACTTCACCGGTATCCAACGCGCCGCCGAGCGCCAGGCTGCCGCCCAATCCGTACACCAGTGCAAGGGCGAGGGCAGAAACAAGCATCAGCGCAGAGAAGAACACGAATTGCAGCATCGCCGTCCGGACACCGATGTCCCGGACCCGTGCAGCGCGGACACGAAACTCTTCGGACTCCTCATCAGGGCGCCCGAAGAGCTTGACCAGCGTGGCGCCGGGGGCGGAGAACCGCTCAGTCATCTGCGTGCTCATGGTCGAGTTGTAATCAGCGGCCTCGCGCCGAAGGGACGCCAGCCTGCTGCCCATGCGGCGGGCCGGCAGCAGGAAGATGGGCAGCATGATGATTGCGAGCACGGTGACCAGGACGGACGTGCTCAGCATGACGATCAGGGTGAGAATCAGCGCCACGAGATTACTCACCACGCCGGACAGCGTGCCGCTGAACGCCTGTTGGGCGCCGATCACGTCATTGTTGAGCCTGCTCACCAACGCACCAGTGCGGGTACGCGTGAAGAACGCGATGGGCATCTTCTGAACGTGGTCAAAGACCGCTGTCCGTAGATCGAGGATCACTCCCTCGCCGATCCGTGACGAGTACCAGCGCGTCAGCAGTCCCACGCCGGTGTCAGCTACGGCCACAATCGCAATCACGACGGCGAGCCACACGATGGTCTCTACCGCGGCTTCGGCGATGATCGCGTTAACAACCTGCCCGGCAAGGACCGGCGTGGCAACCGCCAGGAACGCGGATACCACTGACAGCGCGATGAAGAGCACCAGCTTGACCCGGTACGGCACGGCAAAGGACAGGATCCGCTTCAGCGTTTCCCTGGAAAATTTGTTGCTGCCGTTCTTGGCGGAGGAGATCCGGTACAGGGAACTCCAGGCCGCGCCTTCCATGCTCATGGGTGCCTCCAGCTAGTGAACTTCAAGCTTAGGACCCGCCGCGGACACTTTCGGTCCGGGAAACGGCGTCCTCGAGTTGGTGGACGCCGAGGGCCTCATTGACGAGGGGCAGCACCTGTGTACCCAACAGTTCGATGGACTCAAGAACCTGTGCCTGGGGCACAGATGAGAAGTCGAGCTGGAGGATGTGCCGGTCATGGCCCATGGCGGCGTGCGTGAGAACAATCTTCTCCGCCACTTCTTCAGGGGTACCGACATAGAGCGCCCCCGTACGCGCCGCCTGCATGTTGTAAGTGACTCCGCTGGGTTTGGGAAAGCCGCGTTCCGCGGAAATACGGGTCATGCTGTCGAGCCAGTGCGGACGGAAGGCCTCCCTGGCTCCGTCACGGAGGATCAACCCGACGCCGCTGACGCCGACCCGCGGCACGGCTGTCCCCCTCGCGTTGAACTGTTCCCGGTAGAGCGCGGCGTGCTGCGCGAAATTGTCGACGGCACCACCCAGCAGCGCGTAAATGACCGATGTGCCCAGCCGTGCAGCACGCACCGACGACGACGGCGTCCCACCGGTTGCGATCCAAATGTCCAACTGCTCCCGGACCGGTCTCGGCAGGATCAGCGCATCCTGAAGCGGCGGCCGAAAACGGCCGGACCAGGTCAACCGTTCCTCGGCGTTGAGGCGCAGCAGAAGCTCGATCTTTTCCTCATAGAGTGCGTCGTAGTCCTCGAGGGCAGCACCGAACAGCGGGTAGGACTCGATGAAGGAGCCGCGGCCGGCGGTCAGTTCCGCCCGTCCGCCCGAGAGGAGGTCGAGGGTGGCGAACTGTTGGAAGACGCGCACCGGATCCTCGGTGCTGAGTACGGTGACCGCTGATCCCACGTGGATCTGCCGGGTCTGTGCGGCGGCGGCGGCCAGAACCGGCACCACGGAGGACACCGCGTAATCGGGCCGGTGATGTTCTCCGATACCGAAGTAGTGCAGGCCCACCTCATCGGCAAGCCGTGCCCGCTCCAGCAGATCGGCCATCCGTTGTTCGGGTGATACCCGTTCGCCGGTTACCGGGTTCGGGTGGATGTCGCCGAAGCTGAAGATGCCAAGTTCCATACTGGTGTGCAACTCCGGGCCCGGTGCACCTATTCCGGGTTTGAGCCTGCGACAATACGCTGCGGGTGTGTGTAGCAGTTCAGTGTCTGCCCCCGGCTGAAACCGACAAGCGTGATCCCGGATTCCTCCGCCAGGTCCGCAGCCAACGACGACGGGGCGCTCACGGCCGCGAGGATCGGTATACCGGCAAGGTGCGCCTTCTGGACCAGCTCGAACGAGGCGCGTCCAGAGACCTGCAGAATTGTTCCCCGCAGCGGCAGCAGATTCGAGCGCAGTGCCCAACCCACCACCTTGTCCACGGCGTTGTGCCTGCCCACGTCCTCACGGAGGCACAGGAGCTCGCCGTCCCGGGAGAACAGTCCCGCCGCGTGGACGCCGCCCGTACGGTCGAAAAGCTTCTGGCTGGTCCGCAGCCGGTCCGGCAGGGAGGCAAGGACCGGCAGATCCACGGTGCCGTCGTCGTCGTGCACGTCGAAGCGGCCCGACTTCCGGACCGCGTCAATGGAGGCTGTTCCACAGATGCCGCAGGAACTGGAGGTATAGACATGGCGTTCCATCGATGTATCCGGCAGCGCTACGTCCGGGCGGAGCTGGGCCTCGACCACGTTGAAGGTCTGCCGGCCCTCCTCGTCCACCCCGGCGCAGTAGCGAAGTGCGAGGATTTCACCGGGTTCGGCAACTACTCCCTCGGAGACAAGGAAACCTGCGACCAGATCGAAATCGTCGCCCGGGGTGCGCATGGTGACGCTGAAGGCCCGCCCGCCCAGCCTGATCTCCAGGGGCTCTTCACCGGCCAGACGGTCTTCCCGCCGGCTGACCGTGCCGTCCAGCCGATAGCGCGTAATCCGCCGCCTGTCCATCACCCGCGTCATCAATCTGCCTTCCGGTTGGGTCTGGATTGAGCCTAATGGACGCTTCAACCTTCAGCGACCGGCGCCGCGTGTATCCCACATTCGATGTTCCTGAGCGACAATGGGTCAGGTAGGACCACTCAGCGCTGAGAAGCGGCCTAGAAAGGATGCGCGATGACTCGCTCAAACCCTCCCGTCGAAGAAGCAGACGAGAACGATCTCGATGTCGGTACACCCAAGGAATGGGCGGCCGGATTGCCCGGCGTGTACCACTCCATGCAGCCTGCTTTCAAGCATATGGGTGTTGAACGAAGCGTGCGCACCCTGCTCCGGATGAACCAGAAGCAGGGTTTCGACTGCATGAGCTGCGCCTGGCCGGACCCGTCGGATCACCGCAGCACCTTCGAATACTGCGAGAACGGCGCCAAGGCGGTCACTTGGGAGGCCACACCGGTCACTGTGTCCTCCGAGTTCTGGGCAGAGCATTCCATCACCGAACTGCGCGGACGGTCAGAGTACTGGCTCGGCATGCAGGGCCGGCTGACGGAACCCGTCTACAAGGCGGCCGGTGAGGATCACTACCGGCCCGTGAGCTGGGACAGGGCGATCACGATCATCTCGGACAAGCTGAAGAGCCTCGCCTCCCCCGATGAAGCGGCGTTCTACACGAGCGGGCGCGCGTCCAACGAGGCAGCATTCATCTACCAGCTGTTCATCCGTGCACTGGGCACCAACAACATGCCGGACTGCTCGAACATGTGCCACGAGTCATCCGGCGTTGCCATGGGCCAGACCATCGGGATCGGCAAAGCGACCGTCGCATACAACGACTACCTGAACTGCGATCTGATGATCGTCATCGGCCAGAATCCCGGGACCAACCATCCGCGGATGTTGAGCGCCATGGAGAAGCAGAAGGAAAACGGCGGCCAGATAGTGGCAGTCAACCCGCTGCCCGAGGCCGGCCTGCGCCGGTTCAAGAATCCCCAGAAGCCCAAGGGCGTAGTGGGTCGCGGCACCGATCTTGCCGACCAGTTCCTGCAGATCCGAAGCGGCGGCGACATGGCGCTGCTTCAGGCGGTGTCCAAGCGGGTGCTCGAGGCCGAGGACAGGAACCCCGGCACGGTGCTGGATCATGAATTCATCGCTGAATACTGTGAGGGGCTGGACGAACTACGGGAACACCTGTCGGGTCTTGATGAGGAGACCGTGCTGGAGGCGACGGGGCTGCGTTCTGAAGAGATCGACGAACTGGCCGACCGCTACATCAGGTCCAAGAGGACCATCATTACCTGGGCCATGGGCGTCACGCAGCAGAAGAACGGCGTCGGCACCATCAAGGAAATGATCAACCTGCTGCTGCTGCGCGGCAACATGGGCCGGCCTGGCGCGGGCGCCTCTCCCATCCGCGGACACTCCAATGTGCAGGGCGACCGCACCATGGGCATCTGGGAGCAGATGCCGGACTCGTTCCTGGACGCGCTCGGTAAGGAATTCCGGTTTGAACCACCCCGCGAGCACGGCGTGGACTCCGTCGCGGCGGTCAGGGGAATGCGCGACGGCGACATCAAGTTCTTCCTCGCACTCGGCGGCAACTTCGTCGCAGCGATGTCGGACACCGCAGCCACCGAAGCGGCCATGCAGAACCTTGAGATGAACGCGCAGATCTCCACCAAGCTCAATCGCTCCCACACGGTTATCAGTGAGGACGCAGAAGCGCTCATCCTTCCCACGCTCGGCCGCACCGAGATCGACATCCAGGCAACCGGCCCGCAGTTCGTCTCCGTCGAGGACACTGTCAGCGCCGTGCACTCCTCTGAAGGCAGGGTAGACCCGGTGGCACCGGGGCTGCTGTCCGAGGTTGCCATCGTGAGCCGGTTGGCACAGGCCACCATCGGTGACCGCATTGACGCTGACTGGCAGGGATTCGAGGACGACTACGACCGCATCCGGGACCACATTGCACACGTGGTTCCAGGGTGTGAGAACTACAACCGGCGGATCCGCGAGAAGGACGGCTTCCTGCTGGCCAACGGGCCGCGTGATTCGCGAAAGTTCAATACCCCCAGCGGCAAGGCGATGATCACCGTCAACGAACTGGACCCGATGGAGTGCCCGCCCGGCCGCTTGATCCTCCAGACCATGCGCTCGCATGACCAGTTCAACACCACCATCTACGGCTACAACGACCGCTACCGCGGAATCAAGAAGGGCCGCCATGTGGTCTTTGTGAATCCCGAGGATCTCGCAGAACTCGGCTTCAAGGACGGCGATCTTGTGGACGTGCACGGCGAGTACCTGGACGGCAAGGACCGCGCGCTGCGCAAGTTCCGGGCGGTTGCGTACCCCACCGCACGCGGCTGTGCTGCGGCGTACTACCCGGAGGCAAACGTCCTGGTTCCGCTGGACGACACCGTGAAGGGCAGCAACACCCCGGTCTCAAAGGGCGTCATCATCCGGCTGGAGCCGGCAGCTGACGGGCCGGCGGGCGGCACCGGCGAGGAGAACGCGCGGGAGAACATGCCGGCTACCGTCTGACCTGCACCGCCCTGCCGCGTTTCAGCTGAACGAGGGAGCTGCTAGCTGAACCACGGCAGGGTGAGTGCCGGTACCTTTTCGTCCGGCTCACAACCATGTTCAGGTACAACGAGGACGCCGTCGGCATCCGCCAGACCGCGCAGCATGCCCGAACGGTGGTGGACTGTGGGCATGGCGCGTCCGTTCTCCAGGCGGTACGGCACCAGCCGAGTGCGCCCTTCCAGCGGCTTGAAGGCCTCACCTGCCAGAACTGAGCGGGACTCCGGGAAGGCGGCTCCCCGCAGACCGGCCAACAGCGGTGCTCCCACCGTGAACAGCGCCATCATCGCGGCGAGCGGGTTGCCGGGCAGGCCCACAAAGAATCGGCCGTCCGGCAGCCGTGCCAGGAGCGTAGGGTGTCCGGGGCGCATGGCGATGCCGTCGATGAGAAGCTCAGCCTCGAGCACAGCCAGCGCGCGGCGGATGTGGTCCGCATCCGAGGAACCGGTGCCGCCGGTGCTGATCAGGACGTCTCCGGAAGCCCTCGCGAGAGAGACTTCATCTGTGGCCTCGGCGCTGATGGCAGCAACGACGTCGTCCAGATCATCACGCGCGCGGGCCACCGTATCCACGTGGCCGCCCAGCATGGTGAGCAGGCCGGGCAACTGCGGGCCGAACGTATCGCGAACCTGGCCCGCCTCGGGCAACCCTGCCTCGATCACTTCATCACCGGTCAACAGCAGGGACACCCGTGGCGCACGGAGAACGGGAAGCGTGTCATACCCGCAGACTGCGGCCAGCGCGATCTGCGCGGGATTGAGCACCGCACCGGCAGCTATGGCCTGCGCTCCCTCTGCCGCTTCCTCACCTGCCGGGCGGATATGTTCGTTCTCGAGCGGCTCGTCGGGGCGGGCACGGTCATTGCGGGTGAGCATGCCATCCCGGATGGCTCCGTGCTCAGAACGAAGAATTCCGGTAGCCCCTCGGGGCACCACGCCGCCTGTAAGGATGAACGTGGCCTGACCGGGTTCCAGCGTGGCGTAGCCGGACTTCTTGTGCTCGTGTGCCCGGTGCCAGGGGCTCTCATCCTCCTGAACGGGTGTGATCAGCATCCACGGCGGCTCACCGCTGAGCGCCCAACCGTCCATCGCCGAGGACGCGTAGTGCGGGATGGGCTGCAGCGCCACGACAGGTTCAGCAAGGGTCTGGCCGAGAGCGTCCGCGAGGTTCACGGTCTGTACAGGCTTAGGAGATGCCGATTCATACGCCAGCCGCCGGGCCTCCTGCCAGCTCAACTCGTGCCCTGCACTGCTCATCGGCGGTCTTCCGACCCGGCGACGGGCGGGCACGCCGCATGGGCGGCCCGCAGCGCTGACCGCATGGCCGTTCCGCTGTCTGCCTGCCCGATCCCGACGGCCATTCCGGCTGCATAACCGGCGATGAACGTGGTGAGCGGCGCTGCGGGTCGAACAACCGAGTGCGCCGCCTGACCGGCCAGCGCCAAAACGGCATCGACATCGACCTCGATGCCCTCGAGTTCAAACGTTTCCAGAAGCTTCTCGCTCCACTGCCTGAGCAGGCGTTCCCGATCCTCCATGGTGAACCTTCCGCTATCTGCCCGCGCCTGGCTCCTCCACCCCGAACTGCCGGGCATCGGACCACGTATCAATGTCAGTGGTTGAGCCCGCGGGAACTTCGACTGGACTCCATGTCACCCTAGCAAGGAGCGCGCGCATAGACAGATTCCTTACTTCCTGCTTTTCCACTGTGGCCAGGTCAGCCCAGCGGTACAGTGCGGCAAGCGGTTGGTCCCTGCCGCCGTCGTGAGCCAGAACCGAGGCGCCCGTTTCAGCGGCGCCTAGCATGAGTGCAGGCAGTGCGTCGCTGATCCGCGGCATGTCGCACGCAAGCACAAGCACCCAGGGCGCGGGATCGGTCATCAGATGTACGACGGCGGCGCTCACCGCCGCTGCCGGCCCCCCGAAGGGCGGGTCTTCCCGTACCAGTTCCGCCCGGGGCGGCAGATCGGGCGCCGGTCCGCCAACAACGACAAGCCGCCGGGCTTCATTCAGAGCGCTGCAGGTTCGTTCCAGAAGGGAGAATCCATCGACGATCAGGGTTGACTTGGCGACCCCTCCGAGCCTTGAGGACCTGCCTCCTGTGAGCACAACGGCGTCGTACATCAACTCGCTGGCGCCACCGACACCGGCGGCAATGCTACCGGCGCCCCGGCCGTCGCGTGTATTGCTCACGCGGCGTTGTCAGCGGGCAGGAATTCGCTCCACTGCGGCAGCGGTTTTTCCAATTCCCGGATCTGCCAGAACGTCCCCCGGGGCGGCGTAGGCACAATTCGCAGGGACCAACCCAGCGAGGCCAGTGTCTTGTCACCCTTGGCGTTGTTGCAGCGTAGGCAGCAGGCCACCAGATTCTCCCAACTGTCCTCGCCCCCACGCGATCGCGGAACAACGTGATCAATGGTCGAGGCAGGCTTGCCGCAGTAGGCGCACAGGTGGTTGTCACGCCGGAGCACTCCACGGCGGGTCGCGACGGTGCCGCTACGGTAGGGGATCTTCACATACCTGTTGAGGAGGATGACTGATGGCCGCGACAGCACTTCGTTGGGGCCCACTACCGGGTCCTCCCCTTCTGCGACGACGCTGGCCTTGCCCGTAAGAACAAGCACGAGCGCCCGGCGGAAGGTCACGACCGCCAGTGGTTCGTATCCAGCATTCAGAACGAGAGTGCGCATGCACATTCCTCTTTGCCATCCATAGCCGCAGGATTGAATCCCTGAGGTCCCTGAAGCTACGGCGAAGGTACTTCGGATTGACAGTGCAAGAGTAAGCCGTTGCCGGGAGGATCCGTCAATCGCCACGCACGACAAAGCCCTCCGCCTGATAGGCAGAGGGCTTTGTCGAGGGAGGGTAAGGGAGATCAGCCGCCAACGCGGATGTAAACACCGCCGGAGCCGAGTTCTGCAGGTGCCACAACGGTCTGGTTGCCATTGAAACCACCGTGAACGGCCTGCCCTCCACCGATGTATACAGCGATGTGGGCTGCGCCCATGCCACCGTCAGCGTAGTAGATGAGGTCGCCGGGAATAGCTTCCGCGGCGCTGACCGTGCGGCCGAGGGAGAGATAGCCGGCCGGCCATCCATGGAAGTTGATGCCGGCAGCGGCAAGGGCGTTGCTGGCGAGGCGGGTGCAGTCCTGGATTACTCCGAGCTGACCCTGCGCAGCGGCAGCAATGGTGGCGGCTACACCCGAGGAGACCTGGGGAGCTGCGGGCGCGGGCTTCTCGGCGACAGCAGCCGGTGCAGCAACAGGAGCCGCTGCCTGTATGGCGACAGCGGCCTCCGCTACGACGGCGGGTGCTGCTTCTGCGACTGGAGCTGTCTCCGCCACCGGAGCGGCTTCGATGATCTGGGCCTGCGACTGCACAACAGGTACAGCCTCGACAACAGGGGCAGCCACAGTGGGCGCCGCCACTGCCTTGACGGCAGCCTTGTTGAAGGAGATTTTGGCATCCGCCGGGGCCTGAATCGGGGCCTTGGCGCCCTGAACCTCAAGCGTGGTGGTGACGGTGTTGCGCTCCGCGGGCAGCTCCACAGCGTTGGCCGCGACTCCGCTGGAAAGAACGAGGCCCGAAGCCGCCGCGATGACGGCTGCCTGGCGACCTACACCGCCGGCGTTGTCACTGACTGCGCGGGCAATGGAGGAGAGGTGGGCTGAACGCTGCACTTCGGCGCGGTGGCGCGCTATGGCACGGGTGTTAGAGGTCATGTGTGTGCTCCAGGTATCTGTTCTTAGCTAACGCGGACGAAGCTAGAGCCAGCGAGATCGGACAGGCTGTGCAGCCCGGTATTCATACCGTTCAGGCCACCGCTGATGACCTGGCCGTTACCTACGTAGATGGCAACGTGACCTGCGGAGACAACGAGGTCACCGGGTGCAGGAGTGGAAACGACTGAGCCGAAAGCGAAGAAATCGCTCGGCGCGATGTCCCCGACCGACTTGCCGATTGAGCGCAGTGCCTTCTCAACCATGGCGGTGCAATCCTGGGCAACGCCGATCTGCGAGTAGGCCGAGCCTACGAGCGCTGCGCCGATTCCGCTGGAGGTGGGCGCCTCGACGGGAGCCGGAGCCTCAGCGGCGGGAGCCTTTACCTCAACCTCTGCCTGGGGAGCTGCCGCAACCTCGACGGCGGGCTCAACGACCGGGGCCGGAGCGGCCACAGCTGCTTCATTCTGAACTACTGCTTCAGCCTGCACTGTGACGGCTGGGGCGGGCTCAACAGCCTCGACGACCGGAGCTGCTACAGCTTCAACGGCTGCTCGCTCGAAGGTGACGGTTGCGTCAGCGGCGGCGCTGACGCTGACCGGCTGAGCTGCCACGGCACTGAGGGTCTTGACTGCCTGGGCCGAGCGCTGGGCGTCAGAAGCGCCATGAGCCGGAAGGCCTGCGGTGAGGACGAGTCCGGAAGCAGCGACGATGACTGCTGCCTGGCGTCCTACGGAACCTGCGTTCGAAGACACAGCCCTGGAAATGGCTGCGAGCGAATTTGTATGAGCCGGAACCGCACGATGGCGCCCCAGCGCAGAGCTATTTGACACGTTGAATTGCCTCTCCCTACGCCTGCGAGGTGAGCTGTCGGATTCGGATGGGAGTCACCCGGCCGCGGATCGTCTCAGATCCAGCGACTTAACCCCAAGGACTTCAAGAAGAAGCCCACAATTGGTTCCCCCGCCCCTGCCATGCGATTGTTGCGAACGGAACTCGTACAGTGGCAGAGCTAGGCGATCTGCACGAGTGCGCCGAACCCCCTGCGATTCGGCACGAGTTAGACGGTACATCAGTTCTCTGGCTATGTCACATTCCGGTCACGGAACGGTGTGTTCATGATTACGACGCGGCCAACCGGCGCGGAAAATGACTCAGAGCCAGCCGAGCGGATCGACGTTTTTGCCGTCGACAAGGACCTCAAAATGCAGGTGGCATCCGGTTGAGGCGCCTGTGGAACCCACGCGTGCTATCGCGTCGCCACGCTCCACAATCTGGCCCACCGCCACGTCCATGGCCGACAGGTGGTTGTAGGTGGTTTCCAGTCCGTTGGCATGCTTGATCACCACACGGTTGCCGCCCCCGTATGCGTGCCAGCCTGCAAACGTGACGGTGCCGGCCGCAGCCGCCAAGACAGAGGTCCCGCAGGCTTCGCTCATGTCCTGTCCGGTGTGGAGTTCCCCTGCACCGGTGATTGGGCTGATCCTGGTTCCGAAAGCGGAGCTCATCACCATACGGTCCAAGGGTGCTGAGAGAGAGCCCTTGGCCTCCGCAGTCACGATGTCTCCACCGGATGCGGAAACGATCTCGGCAAGCTTCGCATCGGGATCGAAGGTGCTGTGCAGTGCCGCGCGGTCAAATGAGACATCCGCACCGGCGGCAGCCTGCACTGGCTGCAGTTCTTCCTGCTCAGCTGCAGCAGCCACGGTTTGCGCTTCAGCGGGCACCACTGCGGCGGTGGTGGGCAGCGCAACCGTGAGCACCATGCCAGAGGCAGCGGCCGCAATGGCAACCTTCTGGCTGAGTCCGGCGAAGGAAACGTCGCGGCGAGTGCTGGCTGCGCGGCGTCGTCGTTCGGTGCGTTGGGCATCACGGGGGCGTAAGGAAACTACCGGGGCTACCGTTCCGGTGCGGGCTTCACGGCGGGGCAGCGGATTATCCGGGCAGGTGGAAACCGGCGCCGGGAAAGCGTTGATTTCAGTGCACACCGGGCTGGACGGCGCTGCTGCGTTGTCCGCAGCCTGACGTGCCAAGCGCTCAGCTCGTTCCCGCCTATGCGCATCGCGTGGCCGCGCTTCAGCGACCGGGGTGCTCGCACGGCGGCGCCCCGAAGCAGTGTTCGACAAGGAGACCCTTTCTCATTTTTTGCCTGCGAAGTTAGCTGTCGGATTCGAGTATGAGAAGACTCGGTTCAGATCCCTGCGGTGTGGCAGCATCCGAACTTCACCCCAAGGCCATGGCATGCCATGACCGGTTGTGGGTCCTCCGCCCCTGTCCATCTGTGTAACACTGCGTTCGCTGACAGGGTTAGGCAGGCGAACCAGGTAACGCTGGAGTATCAGCGCCAGGAACCAACTATAGCCGTGAGCGCCGGAAAGTAATCATTTCGTAACCATGCTGTGGATATCCTTCGGGAATCCAGAGCCTTCCGGTCCGGCGCCTCAGAACTGCGGCTGAACCGCCACAAAAACATGCGAAGCAACTTCCGGCGGCAACTCCAGCGCACCCTCCACGCCGGGCACCCGAACGGACACGTAGTCTCCCACTGCCTGCAGGGTCATCTGCGCTCCGGGACGCAGACCGCCTTCGTCCAGTTGGGTCAGCAGTTCGGGATCCACCTGAATGGGTTCGGCCAGCCGGACAAGGGTCACAATCGAACCCGCATTGTAGTTTGCCATCGTGTCCGTAAGCGTGCGCACGCCCAAGGTGAACGCTTCCGACGGGGTACCGCCCAGGGCCTCAAGGCCAGGGATGGGATTGCCGTAGGGTGATTCGGTCGGCTGGCCCAGCAGCTCATACAGGCGCCGCTCAACCCGCTCGCTCATCACGTGTTCCCACCTGCACGCCTCATCGTGGACGTAGGCCCAGTCCAGGCCGATGACATCGGAGAGCAGCCGTTCCGCCAGCCGATGCTTGCGCATCACCTCGGTGGCCCGCCGGCGCCCGAGCTCGGTCAGTTCAAGGTGACGGTCGCCGGTCACCACTACGAGTCCGTCACGTTCCATCCGACCGACAGTCTGCGAGACCGTCGGGCCTGAGTGACGAAGGCGCTCGGCGATCCGGGCACGCAGCGCAACGATGTTTTCTTCCTCAAGTTCAAGGATTGTCCGCAGATACATCTCGGTGGTGTCGATGAGGTCCGTCATTTGCGGGGTTCAGCTCCTTGGCACTGGTGCGGTTTGAGCGTTGATGCAGCGGCTGCCTGCAGTGCCCAACAGATGGGCCGCCGTCGTCATCCCTACGCCCCACAAGGTTAACCCATTTACACAGCGTCACCCGCCCCGCTGATCCGGGCGCATCCGAAGCCGGTCACAATGCATCTGCGCTGAGCGTGCTGGGGCAGAATGGTCTGCGACCCCATCGCAAGCAACCTCCCTGGAGTAACCATGAGCGATCCCGCCGACATCCGCATCCCCGCCGAGCTGCTGCCGCAGGATGGCCGGTTCGGTGCGGGTCCCTCCAGAACGCGCCCCGAGCAGCTGGAAGCGCTGAACCGGGCAGGAACGGCCCTGCTTGGAACCTCACATCGGCAGGCACCGGTCAAGAATCTGGTGGGTTCGGTCCGGGCCGGTTTGATGGACTTCTTCGGCGCCCCGGAAGGCTACGAAGTGATTCTCGGTGTTGGAGGGTCCACTGCTTTTTGGGATGTCGCCTCCTTCGGTCTCGTTGAAGCGCGTGCGCAGCATCTCTCCTTTGGTGAGTTCGGATCCAAGTTCGCAGCGGCGACGTCCAAGGCACCATTCCTGGGCGAGTCAACGGTCATCACCTCTGACCCCGGCTCCCGGCCGGTGCCCGTCGCGGAGCCGGGCATCGACTTCTATGCCTGGCCGCAGAACGAAACCTCAACCGGTGTGGCGGCGCCGGTCGAGCGGGTGGCGGGCGCGGATCACGGCGCGCTCATCTGCATCGATGCAACCTCCGCTGCCGGCGGGTTGTCGGTGGACGTCTCAGAGGCTGACGTGTACTACTTTGCTCCGCAGAAGAACTTCGCGTCCGACGGCGGACTCTGGCTTGGCCTCTTTTCCCCCGCTGCACTCGAAAGGGCAGCGGCGATCAAGGCTTCGAAGCGCTGGATCCCGGACTTCCTCGACCTTAAGACGGCGATCGACAACTCACGCCTGAATCAGACCTACAACACACCGGCACTGTCCACGCTTGTGACACTCAATGCTCAGATCGAGTGGCTCAACAGCAACGGCGGGCTGGATTTCGCAGCCGCGCGAACCGCTGATTCCGCCGGCCGCATCTACAGTTGGGCTGAGTCCTCCGCCGTTGCCGCGCCCTTTGTGCAGAACCCGGACCACCGCTCCAACGTCATCGCGACGATCGACTTCGCGGAGACTGTTGACGCTGCCGCCGTAGCCAGGACCCTCCGCGCAAACGGGATTGTCGACGTCGAACCGTACCGGAAGCTGGGCCGCAACCAGTTGCGCATCGCCACCTTCGTGGCAATCGAGCCCGCCGACGTATCGGCGCTGCTGGAATGCATTGACTACGTGGTGGAGCGTTCCTAGCCGTTCCGTTCCGCAGTATTCCGCGCTGTCGCGGCAAGGGTCAGTTTGAGCCGCCGCGGCGAGGGATGGATGAGACGGACCCGCACGTGATGCGACCGCGCTACCCAGGCCAGCCCGGCCACCGCGGCCACGAAGCCCGACGCCGCAGCGACCACCAGTCCCCACCGCGGCCCGTAGGCGTTGGTCACCCAACCGACGATGGGCGCTCCGATAGGCGTCCCGCCCAGGAAGATCGCAAAGTACAGGGCCATGACCCGGCCGCGCATCTCCTGCACGGTTGTGGTCTGAACGTAGGCGTTGGCGCTGGTCATCAGCGTCAGCGCGAAGAGTCCCACTGGAACAAGGGCCAGCCCGAAAAGCCAGACGGACGGTGCCAGCGCAGCCAGCAGGCACGCGAAGCCAAAGGCACCGGCTGCTCCGAAGACGAACCTGAGCCGCGGCCGGTCCCGCCTCGCCGAAAGCAGCGCCCCCGCCACGGAACCCACCGCCATGATCGAGGACAGCGTGCCGAAGACTCCCGCGCCTGTTCCGAACTCAGTGCGTGCCATCGCCGCAATATAGACGGCGAAGTTCAAGCCGAAGGTTCCGACCACGAAAATTGCGAACATCACCATCATGAGATCCGGCCGCTGCTGCACATAGCGGAAACCTGCTCGGATCCTCCCGCGACCGGGCGCCGAGCGGTTGAGTACACGCAGTTCTTTTTGACGGATAGTGACGAGGACGAAGATCATCGCCCCGAACGTCACTGCGTTGATCAGGAAGACCCAGCCGGGCCCTACGGCAACCGTGAGTAAACCCGCAACTGCGGGACCGAACATCCGAGCGCCGTTGAAAGAGGCGCTGTTCAGGGCCACCGCGTTGGGAAGGTAATCATCGCGCACCAGTTCGGAGACGAAGGCCTGGCGCGCGGGAGCGTCAATGGCGGAGACGACGCCCAGAGCAAGCGCAAACGCGTAAACATGCCACAGCTCCGCCAGGCCGAGCACCACGAGGAGGCCCAGCCCTACGCCGAGCGCCGCCATCGCGGCCTGGGTTCCCATCAATAGCTTGCGGCGATCAACGGAGTCAGCGATCAGCCCGGCCCACGGAGCTATGAAGAGCTGCGGCCCCAACTGCAAGGCCATGACAATACCCATAGCCGCGGCGTCCTGATCGGTGAGGATGTCATAGACAAGCCAGTCCTGGGCTGTGCGCTGCATCCAGGTGCCCACGTTGGAAATCAGGGCGCCGATGAACCAGAGCCGGTAGTTGTGGATATGCAGGGATCGGAACATGCCCATCAGGCAGCCTTCCTTTCCGCGCTCCCCCACACCTCAGGCAACTGGAGATTCGCCTCCAGGGGCGGCCTCGGCGTCAGTCTCAGCAACGTCAACCTCCGGAACCCGTGCGGCGTCCTCCGAAGTTGCATCTTCCGGAGTTGCATCTTCCGGCGTTACGGCTTTCGGTGCTGCCGAGTCTTCCTCCGCTGTGTCCTCCGGGCGAACGCGTTCAGACCAGGGCACCCAGTCAGGCGCCAAAAGTGCGTTTTCGGAGGGCAGCAGCCCTACTTCACAGACCGTGGCGTCCTTGCTGCGCGGAACCCGCGCCAGGGTTGCGAACCAGTGCCAGCCCTCGTACCCGGGGACGTGTGCGGCGAAGCGATGCGTCACGAGCCGCTCGGCATCGGGGAAAGCACCGACATGCTCCCCCACCTCATGTTCCCCGGCAACCTCCAGCAGGCCATTCCGCGCGGCGTCCACCGCCGCAGCCAGCACAGCGTCAGGCCTGGACGGCTTACGGACCGGCCTGCGCTTTGCTGCAGGCGCTGCGGGGGCCGCCGTCGCGACGGGCTCCGCCTCAGCTGTTTCCATTGATGCCGGGGTTTCACTCATGCGGGCTAAACGTCCAGATCATCCGCGACCGCGCGCAGCACTGCGGCGACCTTCGCGGAGTGCGACTTGTCCGGGTACCGCCCGCGCCGCAAACCGTTGGACACATCATCCAGCAGCCGGATCAGATCCTCGGTGATCACGGCCATGTCATCAGCGTTCTTGCGCGTTGCCTTGGCAACCGAGGGCGGCACGTCAAGAATGCGTGCGGACAGCGCCTGGAGACCCTTGCGTCCGTCAGCGACTCCGAACTCGAGCCGCGTTCCGACCTTGACTTCAGTCACGCCGGCCGGAAGCGCCGAGGCATGCAGGAACACTTCCTTGCCGTCATCCGTCGCCAGGAAACCGAAACCCTTCTCGGAGTCGAACCATTTGACCTTGCCGATAGGCACGTAATTACCTCGTTCTCGAACTACTTGCGCGCAAGCCGTTGGCGCTTCACCAATGGTTACCGAGGGCAACCGGAAGGGTGTCAGTCAGCCGGGGCTGCGCAGGGAAAAAGTCTGCCTTAACAGGATACCCGGCACTGACGGGCGAAATGGGCGATCCGCGTCCTTGTACGCTAGGAGCATCATGTCGCAAAACCCTTCCTCTGTCCCTGCCGCCAACGATGACGGCGGCCGCAACACCCGGCGTGCGCGGCTGGCCCTGCTCATTGCCGCGGTCGGCTTCGCGGTCCTCGGCCTGCTGTCCCTGGTGGCGGTACTCTTCTCCGCGTGGGCCGGCGCGGAGGCTTGGCCGGGATTTGTTACCGCTGCCTATTTCTTTCTGCCGCTCGGCTTCCTGTTGATGGCTGCCAGCGTGGTTGTCAGCGTTCTTAGGCGCGGGCGCAGCTGAGTTTTCCCTATAGTCGCCGCTGGATTCCCATTTCCTACGGGCGCCCACGCCCAGACATCGGCAGTCATCTCACCGCCGCCCGGTGCGAGTAACGTTAATCCGGTGTCCGCTATCCGTGCTCTTGCCGAGGACCTTGTTTCCCGCAGCGACGCCGAACTCCGAAGGCTGATGTCCGCGCGCCCGGATGTTGTCCTGCCGCCGGTGCCGGATTTTGCAGCCCTCGCGGCCCGGGCCTCGACCCGGGTAAGCGTCCAGCGTGCCCTTGAGGGCTTGAATACTCCGCAGCTCATGGTGCTCGAGGCAGTAGTGCTCACCACCAACCTCGACGCGGCCGTCGGTGCCACAGCCACAGGCCTCAAGGCGTCCATATCCTCGATGACGGCGAAGACGCTCGAGCCCTTTCTCACTCAGCTTCACGAGGTGGCGCTCCTGCGAACCGGCCCCGCGGCCAGGGGCCGCCGCTCCTACTTCCCCCTTGAATCCCTTCACGAAGCGCTTGGTCCCTACCCTGCAGGCCTTGGACGTCCGCTGGCCTTGCTGGCCCAGCAGTACCCGGAGTACGCCGCGCGGATGGCGGCCGGACTGGAACTACTGTCCGCTTCCGGGATTCCTGGTGCAGCGGGTCCGTCCGCATCCGATCCCGCAACTACCCTCGCGGCGATCCTCGACACATCCTGGGACGCTGTGCTGGAGGCGGCTCCCAGCGCAACGGGTGACCTGCTGGAAAAACTCGCGGCCTCTCCGGTGGGCTCGGCAAAGGCAGGCGCATCAAGCACGGCGACGCCCCTTGAGTGGCTTCTTGAGCGCGGACTCCTCATCCGTCTCGACGCCAATCATGTCGAGCTTCCGCGGGAAGTGGGAATTGCGGCACGTGGTGGCATGATCATTCCCTCGCTGCCGGCCTCGCCACCGGTTCCGCAGCTCGCTGCGGTCCGCGCCGGCCTTCGGGACAACGCCGCCTTCGGGGCCATCGCTGAAACGCTCAGGCTCGTCACCGAACTCCTTACCAGCGTGCAGGCGGAGCCAATCGCGACCCTCCGCACCGGAGGTGTGGGCGTTCGGGAGATTCGACGGCTCGCCGATGCCCTGCGGGTGGACCGTGTCCAGGTGGCCTGGCTGCTTGAGCTGGCAGCACTGGGCCGCTTGATAGTGCTGGATCCGGACAGCTCACGCTGGATGGCCGCCCCTGGTGGATCCTGGCACCTCGCCGAACGCCACGAGCAGTGGCTCCGGCTGGTGCAAGCGTGGCTCGACGCTGAGCGCGCTCCTTCCCTGGCGGGCGGGCAGCTGCCCACCGGTAGTACGGTCAATGTGCTGTCTTCGGAGGCAACGCGCACTGACGCGCCGGCGGTCCGCCGTCGTCTGTTGTCAGCCGCGGACGCGCTCTCGGCCGAGACAGAGCACGATGACGGCCGCGCCCCGGTCCTTGACGCACCATCCCTCGTCGAACGCCTCACGTGGCACCAGCCCCGCCTGCGCCGGCGGTTTTCGCGGCTGGTGCCGGGCATGGTCGAGGAGCTGGGCCACCTCGGCCTGCTGGGATCCGGTGCGCTGACCGGGCTGGGCGCGGCGATCGCCCAGGACCGGTTCGACGATGCCGCGGCCACACTTCGCAACGCGCTCCCCGAGCCGCTCACGCACTTCGTGCTGCAGGCGGACCTGACCGCGGTAGCGCCGGGCTACCTTGAGCCGGGTGTGGCGCGCGAGCTGGCGCTGCTGGCATCCGCGGAGGGGCAGGGCCCGGCAACCGTATACAGGTTCTCCGCACAGTCAGTGCGCCGGGCGCTCGACGACGGGCAGGACGCCGTGGCAATCCTGACCTTCCTTGAGAAGCACTCCGCGACAAACGTCCCACAACCGCTGCGCTATCTGGTGGAAGACACCGCAGCCCGTTACGGCTCCCTGCGCGTTGGTCCCGCATCCAGCTACGTTCGAAGCGACGACGACGCCGCTCTAACGGCCCTGCTCTCTGATCCTGCCGCTGCCTCGCTCGGGCTCGCCCGGCTCGCTCCGACGGTCGTGACGGCCCGGGCCACGCCGGCTGAATTGGCCGCTTCCCTGCGTGAGCTCGGCTATTCGCCCGCCTTGGAGGGCGGCGCGGCACCGCGGGTTACCTTACGGGCGGCAGCCGGCTCCGCGCCGTCGTCGTCCGCGGTACGGACCAACCCCTGGGTACTTACGGAGACAGATCTTGAAGCGCAGATGACGGTGCTGCGGGGCAACGGCCGGCCCGGCACGGGCGGAGGAGCCGAAAGCGAGGCGATGATCGGCCTTGAAACGCTGCGGACTGCGATCCGAACAAAGCAGGCCGTCCGGATGGGCTTTGCGGACAGCGCAGGGAATTCCACCCGTCAGGTGTTTGTTCCACTGTCGGTCCATGCCGGCCGTGT
The DNA here is from genome assembly GCF_039530425.1 of Arthrobacter parietis. NCBI lineage: Bacteria > Bacillati > Actinomycetota > Actinomycetes > Micrococcales > Micrococcaceae > Arthrobacter > Arthrobacter parietis. The sequence continues at coordinate 508,284 of NZ_BAAAON010000003.1, forward strand.
ACGGGTCTTCGACCCGGAGAAGGAAACCGAGCGCGTAATTTCCGTGCATCGGATCATGGATGTGGAAACTGTGGAAGGGGCTTCAACGGATGCCTAACGGGCCGCTGATCGTCCAGAGCGACAAGACCATCCTGCTGGAGGTGGATCACGAGCAGGCCACCGAAGCCCGGCATGCCATTGCCGCTTTCGCCGAACTGGAGCGCGCGCCGGAGCATGTGCACAGCTACCGCCTCACTCCCCTTGGGTTGTGGAACGCCCGCGCGGCAGGGCTCGACGCCGAACAGGTGCTGGATACGCTGCTGAAGTACTCCCGTTTCCCGGTGCCGCACGCGCTCCTCGTCGACGTCGAGGAAACAATGTCCCGCTACGGCCGGCTGCGGTTGGAAAAGGATGACCAGCACGGCCTCGTGCTGCGCACCAACGACTACCCCGTGCTCGAGGAAGTCCTGCACGCGAAGAAGATCGAGCCGCTTCTGGGCCCGCGCATTGACGGCGAGACGGTGGTGGTGCACTCGTCCCAGCGCGGGCAGCTGAAGCAGCTCCTGCTCAAACTCGGGTGGCCGGCTGAGGATCTCGCCGGCTATGTTGACGGCACCCCGCACCCCATCATGCTCAACGAAGACGGCTGGGCGCTGCGTCCCTATCAGAAGGTGGCCACGGAGAACTTCTGGGCGGGCGGGTCCGGCGTCGTTGTGCTTCCCTGCGGGGCAGGTAAAACCCTGGTGGGCGCCGCGGCCATGGCGACGAGCTCCACGACCACCCTCATCCTCGTGACGAACACCGTCTCCGCCCGGCAGTGGAAGGACGAACTGCTCAAGCGGACCTCGCTGACCGAGGAAGAGATCGGCGAGTACTCCGGATCCGTCAAGGAGGTCCGGCCGGTCACCATCGCGACCTACCAGGTGCTGACCCTGCGCCGCGGCGGGCTCTACCCGCACCTCGAACTGCTCGACGCCAATGACTGGGGCCTCATTGTGTATGACGAGGTTCATCTGCTGCCCGCACCGATCTTCCGCATGACCGCTGACCTGCAGGCCCGTCGGCGGCTCGGCCTGACCGCCACCTTGGTGCGTGAGGACGGCCGCGAAGGCGAGGTGTTCTCCCTCATTGGACCGAAGCGCTATGACGCGCCCTGGAAGGACATCGAAGCGCAGGGCTACATTGCGCCTGCGGACTGTGTTGAGGTGCGGGTCGACCTCCCGCGCGATGAGAGGGTCGCCTACGCAATGGCCGACGACGGCGACAAATACCGTCTGTGCGCAACCTCCGAGACGAAGACAACAGTCGTGGAGAAGCTGGTCGCCTCGCACAAGGGCGAACAGCTCCTCGTGATCGGGCAGTACATCGATCAACTGGATGAGCTGGGTGAGCGGCTCGATGCTCCCGTCATCAAAGGTGAGACGTCCGTCAAGGAACGCCAGCGCCTGTTCAATGCCTTTCGCTCCGGGGAGCTGCACATCCTAGTTGTTTCCAAGGTCGCTAATTTCTCGATCGACCTTCCGGAAGCGTCAGTGGCAATACAGGTGTCAGGGTCCTTCGGCTCCCGGCAGGAGGAGGCGCAGCGGCTGGGCCGGCTGCTGCGGCCGAAGGGTGACGGTAGGGCAGCGCGGTTCTATACCGTCGTCGCGCGTGACACCATCGACCAGGATTTTGCAGCAAAGCGTCAGCGGTTCCTCGCTGAACAGGGCTACGCCTACACCATCATGGATGCCGCAGACATCCCACAGACCTGACACCCGACGCGCATACAGCAAGCATCCAGACAACTCCCAGCTGCTGGGAGCATACTGGGAATCGTGAATAAATCAGTACCTGAAGCCAAACTGCTTGTAGTCGATGACGAGCCGAATATCCGGGAACTGCTCTCCACTTCCCTGCGGTTCGCGGGATTCGATGTTGTCGCCGCCGCCAACGGACGCGACGCCCTCGCCGCAGCGGAAACTCACAATCCAGACCTCGCCGTCCTCGACGTGATGCTGCCGGACATGGACGGCTTCACCGTCACCCGCCGGCTCCGCGCCGCTGGCCGCCACTTCCCCGTGGTCTTCCTGACGGCACGCGATGACACCGATGACAAAGTCACCGGCCTCACCGTGGGCGGTGATGATTACGTGACCAAGCCCTTCAGCCTCGACGAGGTGGTTGCCCGTATCCGCGCCGTCCTGCGCCGCACCCAGCCACACGACGACGACGGCGCCGTCATCCGTGTCGATGACCTCGAACTGGACGACGACGCCCACGAGGTGCGCCGCGGCGGGGAGGTCATTGACCTCTCCCCCACAGAGTTCAAGCTCCTCCGCTACCTGATGATGAACCCGAACCGCGTCCTGTCCAAAGCGCAGATCCTCGATCACGTCTGGGAGTACGACTTCAACGGAGACGCCTCCATCGTGGAGTCCTACATCTCCTACCTGCGGCGCAAGATCGACAAGAACCCGGATGCCGCGGCGCTGATTCAGACCAAGCGCGGGGTCGGTTACCTGCTGCGCACCGCTGACAAGCGGTAACAAGCATCTCTGTACCCGCCGTGATACGTCGCTGGAAGTCTGCCTCCCTCCGCACGCAACTCATCGCCATCATGACCCTGCTCATGGTGTTCACGGTTGCCATCACGGGGATCGTGACCATCTCCCTGCTCCGCAACAGTCTCATAGTCCAGATGGACCAGGACATCGATGCCAACGCGCAGCTGGTGACCAACACCATCGGCACCATCGGCAGTGACACCAGTCAGGACCTTTCCCGCTTCTATGGCGTCTGGCTCGACTCCAACGGAAACGCTATCCGCGCAACCCACTCGTCTGCGCTCTACGAGGTTCCAAAACTTCCTCTACTCGATCACGAAGAAGTTGAGGAACGAGACGTGGAGGGCTTCACGGTTCCCGGGAGCAGGGGTGAGAGCGAGTGGCGCGTCATGGTGTTCCCGCTGCAGGCGGACAACACGTCGGTGGCTGTTGCCAGCCCCATGTCTACCCTGAACCAGACAGTGTCCGAAGCCGGGCGCATCATCTTCACAGTCGGACTCTTTTCAATTGCCGCCGCCTCGATCGTCGCCTACCTTGCGGTTACCCGGCAGTTCCGTCCGTTGAGCCGCGTCGAGCGGACAGCGGCGGCGATCGCCGCCGGCGACCTCTCACGCCGCGTCGAGGTTGAGCGTCCCGCCACCGAGGTGGGCAGGCTCTCCCGCTCCCTGAACGCCATGCTTGCGCACATCGAGTCTGCGTTTGCAGCCCGGATGGATTCAGAACGGAAAATGCGCCGCTTCGTCGCGGACGCTTCGCATGAACTTCGTACACCCCTGGTCACCATTCGCGGATTTTCCGAGCTGTACCGTCACGGTGCCCTCCAGAACGACGACGACGTCAAGGCCGCCATGGGCCGTATCGAGAGCGAAGCCAAGCGGATGGGCCAATTGGTCGAGGATCTGCTCACCCTGGCGCGCATCGACGAGCAGCGGCCCCTCGAGTCCCAACCGCTAGACCTGCTGGTGCTGGGAAACGATGCCGCCATGGACGCCCGAGCCATCGCACCGGAACGCACTATCCGCGTGATCGGCCTCGACGGTGGACCGGCGCGTCATGCCCCGACAGTCGGTGACGAGGCCCGCCTCCGCCAGGTCGTCGCAAACCTGATGACCAACGCCCTGCGGTATACGCCCGAAGGGTCGCCGATCGAGGTTGCCGTGGGCGTCGCTCCCGTGATCCATGGCCGAAGCGATTCGGTGATCGAGGTACGCGACCACGGTCCCGGCATCTCCGAGGAAGACGCCGCGAGGGTCTTCGAGCGCTTTTACCGGGCAGACTCCTCACGCTACCGGGAAACCGGCGGTACCGGCCTTGGCTTGGCCATTGTCGCGGCGCTGGTTGCGCAGCATGATGGAAGCGTTCGGCTCGAGGACACCCCCGGCGGCGGCGCCACCTTATCCATTCGGCTGCCGCATGACACGGAAAGCACGCCGCCGGCAGACGACTGACGCGCGATTCTTGCAGGGGACTCCTCCTCCCCAGCCCCTTGGGTGCAGGCAAATTACCCACATTCCGCGGCCGAGGGCATGCGCTGCTACCGGTGCACTCTAACGTCGAAGGCGCAGTGCATACACAGCAGAAGCCCAGGAGGAACCATGACCTACTTCAACGTCAATACGGACTCGCTCGCCGCCAAGAGCGCAGACGTGCAAAATACCATCGCCCGGCTCCAGGCAGAGGTCAATGCCATGCAGTCAGGGCTGAGGTCCCTTGAGTCCGAGTGGCAGGGTCAGGCCTCGCAGAACTTCCAGCAGCTGGTGACGGACTGGCGTGCAACCCAGCTCAAGGTCGAGGAATCGCTGACCAGCATCAACCAGGCTCTCGGCGTTGCAACCGAGCAGTACAGTCAGGCAGAGCTGAGCAACGCCCGCATGTTCATGCACTAACCGAACCGGCCCACCCCCGAAGTTTTGTGCAGCTGCGGCGGCTTCCAGGCCGGAGAACCCGCCATAGCTGAACAAATCTTCCAGCACAGCCCAAAGGCCGGCCCCGTGAGGGACCGGCCTTTGGTGTAACTCTCTTCGCAGGTATTCCTGCTGGTGAGGCTGGGAAGCTTAGAAGCCGCCCATCCCGCCCATGCCGCCCATTTCGTCGCCGCCGCCTGCGGGAGCAGCCTTCTCAGGCTTGTCCGCGACAACAGCTTCGGTGGTGAGGAACAGGCCCGCAATGGAGGCAGCGTTCTGCAGTGCAGAGCGGGTAACCTTCACGGGGTCGTTCACGCCGGCAGCCAGGAGGTCCTCGTAATCGCCGGTCGCGGCGTTGAGGCCATGGCCGGCGGGCAGGCCGCGAACCTTCTCGATCACAACGCCGGGCTCGAGGCCAGCGTTGAAAGCGATCTGCTTGAGGGGAGCGTCGATGGCGATGCGAACGATGTTTGCACCGGTTGCCTCGTCGCCCTCAAGGTTGAGGTTGGCGAATGCCTTGGCGCCGGCCTGAATCAGGGCCACGCCGCCACCGGCAACAATGCCTTCTTCAACAGCAGCTTTTGCGTTGCGGACGGCGTCCTCAATGCGGTGCTTGCGCTCCTTGAGCTCAACCTCGGTTGCGGCTCCGGCCTTGATGACTGCAACGCCGCCTGCCAGCTTGGCCAGACGTTCCTGCAGCTTCTCGCGGTCGTAGTCCGAGTCGGAGTTCTCGATCTCGGCGCGGATCTGTGCAACCCGGCCGGCGATCTCCTCGGCGTTGCCTGCACCCTCAACGATGGTGGTCTCGTCCTTGGTGACAACAACCTTGCGCGCCTGGCCCAGAAGGTCCAGGGTTGCGTTCTCCAGCTTGAGGCCAACTTCCTCAGCGATGACCTGACCACCGGTGAGGATGGCGATGTCAGCCAACTGAGCCTTGCGGCGGTCGCCGAAGCCCGGTGCCTTGACGGCAACGGACTTGAAGGTGCCGCGAATCTTGTTGACCACGAGGGTAGCCAAGGCTTCGCCCTCGATGTCTTCGGCGATGATCAGCAGCGGCTTGCCGGACTGCATGACCTTCTCAAGAACAGCGACGAGATCCTTGACGTTGGAGATCTTCGAGTTGACGATCAGGATGTAGGGGTCTTCAAGGACCGTCTCCTGGCGCTCTGCGTCGGTGACGAAGTAGCCGGAAATGTAACCCTTGTCGAAGCGCATACCCTCTGTGAGCTCAAGCTCGAGGCCAAAGGTGTTGGACTCCTCGACGGTGATGACGCCTTCCTTGCCCACCTTGTCGAGGGCTTCAGCGATGAGGTCACCGATCTGCTGGTCACCGGCGGAGATCGAAGCCGTAGCTGCGATCTCTTCCTTGGTCTCGATCTCCTTGGCGGAGGCGAGGAGCTCGGCGGTGACGGCGTCAACTGCCTTCTCGATTCCGCGCTTGAGGCTCAACGGATCAGCACCGGCGGCTACGTTGCGCAGGCCTTCCTTGACGAGTGCCTGGGCGAGGACTGTGGCGGTGGTGGTTCCGTCACCGGCGACGTCGTCGGTCTTCTTTGCAACTTCCTTGACCAGCTCGGCGCCGATCTTCTCGAACGGATCGTCGAGTTCGATCTCCTTGGCGATGGAAACGCCATCGTTGGTGATCGTGGGAGCGCCCCACTTCTTCTCAAGGACAACGTTGCGACCGCGGGGGCCCAGCGTAACCTTGACTGCGTCAGCGAGGATGTTCAATCCGCGCTCGAGGCCGCGGCGTGCCTCTTCATCAAAAGAAATGATCTTGGCCATAACGGCGTAGGTCCTTTCGGGACGGTCATGCGTATGCTGCTACCGGCCTGTGATGCCCGCGACGGACGGACTGATCCGGGAGGATCTCTGTACCTCCCCAACCAGCCCTCACCACAGAGGTTGCCTGGTTCACTCCCAGTGTGGCGTCTTAGCAGTCGTCACACCAGAGTGCTAAGTCAATAATTAGCACTCACACACTGCGAGTGCAAGCTGTTTCGCCTTGGGGAAAACAACGACGACGGCGCACCAGCCCTGACAGGGGAAGCGCGCCGTCGTTGTTTGGTGTTGCTTGGGTTGCTCAGGATGCGAGCCGCACGGCCTCCGCCTGCGGGCCCTTCTGGCCTTCTCCGATTTCGAATTGGACCCGCTGGCCCTCATCGAGTGCACGGTAGCCCTCCATGTCTATTGCGGACCAGTGCACAAAGACATCCGCCCCGCCCTCATCGACAGTGATGAAGCCGTAGCCCTTTTCAGCGTTGAACCATTTCACGGTTCCCTGCGCCATGTTGTTCTCCCACTATGTAGATCCCCCGCTTAACTGTTGACGGCGGGGCTGAGATACATCTAATCCCAGAACTCGAAAGCAGTGATGCGGAACACAGTGAATGTTATTGATCCTTAACCGGGCGGCTCACTGGAAGCCGGGGCCAACCACCACGGTGATATCGCCGAAACCCGCATTGCCCTGGACAGCGCCGATACCAAGGGCACCGGCGAGCGCCTCAGCCGTGGGGCGCTGCTCCTCTGCGTTGTAGAGCACGATGGACCCCTGCAGCTGCTGGCCGGACCAGTTGCCGATCTGGGTCACGTTCCAGCCATCCGCCTGCAGCCTGCCCGCCGCTGTGCTTGCCAGCCCGCTGACCGCGGTGGCGTTCAGCACGGCAACCGGCTGGGTGATGTCGACGACTGCTGCCGCTTCTGACGGCGAATCGGTTGCCTCGGCTGTCGGTTCCTCTTCGGTTGTCGGTTCCGAGCCGGCAGTCGACTCTTCCCCGGGAGTGGGTGCGGCACTGGGCGACACAGATTCCGTGGACTCCGCAGATTCACTGGCGTCTTCGCTGGGTTCGCCCGCCGCCCCCTCGGCCGTGATGGACGGCATCGGCGCAGAACTGGTGCTCCCCGGAGTGACATCGCTGGCCTGCCCAAGCCCAAGGCGCGGAAAGAGGAAGTATGCGGCCAGGCCAACCGCGAGGACCAGGACTCCCGCAACAACCTTCAATGCCAGACCGCTAGATCGCGGAGGCACAATGCGCTCGCGGTGAACTCCCTGCCGGGCGGCGGATTCGGGAACCTGGTCGAATTCGTCGCGGGGGTATTGGGTCATGGTGCGGGGAATCCTTGGATTGGGTGGACGTGGGTGCTAGACATCGACGCCAAGACGGCGCGCTGATCGGGCGCGTTGGCGGGTTGTACGTAGTCTACGCAGTCTCTTCACGAGCATCGGGTCATGGGCAAGCGCGGCTTCTGTATCGATAAGCGCATTGAGGATCTGGTAATAGTGCGTGGCAGAGAGATCAAACAGCTCACGAATGGCCTGCTCTTTGGCCCCCGAGTATTTCCACCACTGTCTCTCGAGCTCAAGTATCCGCTCTTCCCGCTCACCCAGGCCTGACTCCCGCACGCCCGCTGCGTGGCCGTTCTGGTCTGTCTGCGCCGGTCCCTGCATGCTCACGACACACCGTCCAATCCACCGTTTCCGCCCAATTTACTTTCCCCATGGTAGTGGCGAATCACACCGTTGTCATTCACCCGCAGTGGAGCTTGAGTGCCCATCCGGGCAAAGATAGAACCATGAACGACGACGACGGCGGCACCACCCTGCCCATTCCTTCCAGCCCGGGCGCAACGCTGCCGTTCGCCGCTCCGGCGACGCTCGAGGAAATCATGGCTTCCGACTGGGCGGCAGCGCTTCAGCCCGTTCAACCACAGATTCACCAGCTGGCGCGGCGCCTGGCTCTCGAGCAAGCGGCCGGCGCCCACGTGCTGCCGCGCCCGGACCACATAATGCGGACCTTCACCTACCCACTCAATCACGTGAAGGTCATCATCGTCGGCCAGGACCCCTACCCCACTCCCGGGCACTCCGTCGGCCTGGCGTTCTCCGTTACCCGGCAAACCAAACTGCCGCGCAGCCTGGTCAACATTTACAGGGAGCTGTCCACGGATCTTGGGGCACCGGCACCCAGCCACGGTGACCTTTCGGGCTGGGCTGACGAGGGGGTCTTGCTGCTCAACCGGGTCCTCACAGTCCGAGCGGGGGAAACGGGTTCACACCGGAAGCTTGGCTGGAACGCAGTCACTGATGCCGCCGTCCGGGCTCTGGTTGCCCGTGACCAGCCGTTGGTTGCCATCCTGTGGGGCCGGGAGGCACAGCAGCTCAAGCCACTGTTGGGCTCTACGCCGCTCGTCGAGTCCGCTCACCCGAGTCCCTTATCAGCCTCCCGCGGCTTCTTCGGCTCCCGGCCCTTCAGCCGGGCCAATGCGCTCCTCGCCGAACAGGGCGCCGAGCCGGTGAACTGGCTTCGCGGCTAGAGTCTCCGGATCATCTGCGTCGATTACGGCGTCGTTCGTTGCTGCTGAGCTTCTTGGTGAACGGCCGTGCCAGATTGTCGCCCAGGACCACGCCGCCGGCGATGGCCAAAATGATGGTGAGAGCGTTGAACAGGCCGATGGCGCCAGCGCCGGTCACGTCCGTCTCGATTGTGAGGTCATACATCGACCGGAAAATCGTGAGCCCGGGGTAGAGGAACATCACCGCAGGCACGGCGACCACCAGCTGCGGTGCGCCCATCCGGAGGGCAACCACCCGCGCGAGCATGCCGATCAGGACAGCCGCAATGGCGGGCGCAAGCCGATAGCCGACGCCGAGGTTCACAACGAGCGAATAGAGCAAGAACCCGGCAGTTCCGATGAGGGAGGTCGGCACAACCAGGGCCATGTCCGTCTGCTCGGCAATGCAGATCATTGCAACCGCGATGAAGATGAGCACCGCAACCACCGGCAGCGGGTACAGGGAGCCGACCGACGACGTCACGTCAAGCTCAGGAACCCCGAGGAGGTTGCCGAGCACCAGCGCAACGGCGATGCCGGACACAATTCCTGCGAAGACGAGGAAGGCAGACAGGAACCTCCCTGCTGCAGTCACCGGGAATCCGTTGATCGCGTCCTGGGTTGCAGATACGAGCCTGCCGGTGGGCAGGAGCAGCAGAATCCCGCCGACCACAACCAGGGCGGGCGCGATCGGTACGTTCAGCGACCACAACAGCACTGCGGTCAACGTGACGAGGGCGGCCGAGGTGGCCGTCGCAAAAAATTCAGGCACCCGCCAACGCCCCAGCTGACGCGAGAGCAGGTCAACACCGATACAGCTTGCAAACGAGATCAGGGAGCCAAGCGGTCCGCCGCCGATGAACGCCACGATGGCCGCGGCGAAGACACCGAACGCGGCCGTGACCATCCAACGCGGGAAAGGCTTGGGCCGGTGGGTTATCTCGTCAAGGCGCCGGATGGCTTCGGAACGGTCCACCCCGCCGTCGACGACGTCGGTCACCAGCTGGTGGACCCGTGTCAGTCCCGCATAATTGTTGGTCCAGGACCGCACCACGCGCAGAACGGTTGTGGGGGTCTGGTCCTTCGCTGAGTAGTTGAGCACCACCGACTGGTTGGTGATGTCCACCTCGATGTTGTCGAGCCCGAACGCCGCGGTCACGGCAATGATGCTCGTCTCGACTTCCAGCGCCCCGGCACCGTATCGGAACATCGTCTCAGCGAGACTGAGCGCGAAATCGAGCGTGCGGCGGGCACCGACGTCGGGGCCTCCCACCTGGATAGTGGGGTTGGCATAGGGACTGCCGGCGAGCCGCTCCACCAGGTTCATCGCCTGGGTGGGCGGAGATTCTCCCTGGACAAGGCGCCGAAGCATCTTGCGGGCGGCCAGCTGTGAACGGTCAGGGCGGGCGGATTGCGGGGTGATCGGCAGGGCATCGGTCGGGTTGGACTGCGGCCGGGCGGCTGCTTTCCGCGCGATTTTCGACTTGGCCTTGCCCGGTGATGCGGGCGACTTCACTACGGGAAGCTGTTCAGCCACCGGAGAGGGGTTGGTATCCGGGCTCCGGCGCTTGCCCGCACCGGTCTTGTCTGCCACTCTTATGCCCCTTTCCTGGCTCATGATCGCTCGTCGTGCCCGGGCCTGCTGTTTAGTAGAACGGTTGATTTGTGCGCCGCCAGTACACCTGACGCGTGATGCGTTCGCCCAGCTTCTGCCACGCACGGTACTTCATGGGACTGAGCACCTGGTCATAACAACCCACGAAGTCGGTGACCGTCTTGGTGAAGCTCGTCTTGAACAGGCCGAGACCGTGGTGCTGATGGCTCTTGTCCTTCAGCTGATCGCTAGGAGGGGTCCCGCAGAAGTCGTACTCAACAATATTGTGCTCGGCCTTGAGATCATTGATCGCCCTCCACTGAAGGAGATGCGAATCACCGTATTGCGAGCGGCCCGGCTTGGATCCACCGTCTTTGTAGGTGCCCTTGCGGCCGTAGTTGATGACGAAGGCGCCAACGGAAGGCTCGCCGTCCTCGTGCACAAAGTAGAGCCGGCCCTGACCGGCGGAAACGAAGTTCGTCCAGAATCGCCGGTAGTACTCGAACGAGCGGAGACGTGCCGCTGAGCGGTCCTCAATGTGCGCCATGAGGCGGTACATCGTGCGGAAATTTTCATCCGTGGGTTCCATCTGCTGCACGGTGACGCCCTCCCGCTCGGCCCGCCGGACGGCGTTGCGCCCACGCGAGTGCAGGTTGCGCAGCAGCTGGTTCGGCTCCGGGGTGGTGTCGAGGATGGCCGTGTGATCGTTGGGCTGGAGGTTGAAGGCCTTCACCAGACCGGCGCGCCGGAAGAGGGTGCGGACGCCGTCGTCATCCTCAATGTCCGGCTCGATCTTGACTGCAAAGACTGCGAGCTTTGACTCCCGGATGAAGGATTTGCACGCGTCCAGGACCGCAGGAACATCCTCAGGGGCTGCCACATCCGGGCCCTTGATCAGGTACCAGAGGCTCCCGAGAAGCGGGACCTTTTTCTCGAGGACGAGGTTGTAGGTGGTGTATCCGGCGGATTCGAACACGAGAAACAGGGGCTTCCAGCCATGGTGGGACTTGACCTCTGCAAACGCCGCCGACTGCAGGAGGTTGCCGCCGTTCGGATTGGCGGTGACCAGGGAATCCCAGTTCCCGCGTTCTTCCGCAGTGGCAAATCGCGCAGTAAACGTACCCATGGTCCTCAATCACAATTGGTCGGAAGGCGTCGATTCAGTGTAGCCGTTGGCACTGGCCGGATCCGGCGTCGCCCGCAGGTGCACTGTACCGCTGGACCCGGGGATGGATAGCATCGAAACCATGGAATTCAGATACCTCGGAAACAGCGGACTCAAAATCTCGGAGATCACTTACGGAAACTGGCTCACGCACGGCTCCCAGGTGGAGAATGACGTGGCCACGCAGTGTGTGCGTGCAGCCCTCGACGCCGGCATCAGCACCTTCGACACCGCGGACGTGTACGCCAACACCGCAGCCGAGACGGTCCTCGGGGAAGCCCTCAAGGGTGAGCGCAGGCAGTCCCTTGAAATCTTCACCAAGGTCTGGGGTCCGACCGGCCCCAAGGGTCATAACGACGCCGGTCTCTCCCGGAAGCACATCATGGAGTCGATCGACGGCTCGCTGACGCGCCTTCAAACAGACTATGTGGACCTTTACCAGGCCCACCGGTATGACCACGAGACTCCCCTCGAAGAGACCATGCAGGCGTTCGCCGACGTCGTCAGGCAGGGCAAGGCCCTCTACATCGGGGTCAGTGAGTGGACTGCGGAGCAGTTGCGCGCCGGGCACGGGCTTGCGAAGGAGTTGGGTTTCCAGCTCATCTCCAACCAACCGCAGTATTCCATGCTCTGGCGGGTCATCGAGGAGAAGGTAGTGCCGGCGTCGGAGGAACTCGGCATCTCCCAGATCGTGTGGTCCCCTGTCGCGCAGGGCGTCCTCACCGGCAAGTACAAGCCGGGTCAGGCACCGGAACAGGGTTCGCGAGCTGCCGATGACAAGGGCGGCGCGGACATGATCAAGCGCTGGATGTCTGATGAGGTCCTCACCGGAGTGCAGAAGCTGGAACCGCTCGCAGACGAGGCCGGGCTGAGCATGGCGCAGCTCTCTATCGCGTGGGTGCTCCAGAACCCCAACGTTGCCTCAGCAATCATCGGCGCGTCCCGCCCTGAGCAGGTCGAGTCCAACGTTGCGGCCGCCGGCGTCACGCTGGAGCCCGCCCTCATGAAGAAAATCGATGAAGCGATCGGGCACCTGGCCGAAACTGACGCGGCCAAGACAACTTCCCCTGACAAGCGGCCGGCGTGAGGCTCGCGGTCACGGGATCCAGCGGCAAACTGGGACGCAGTGTTGTTGCGGGTTTGACGGAGGCCGGACACGAGGTCCATGGATTCGACCTGCACGGCGAGCGCGGGCTTGGCTTCCTCTCAATCGACCTGACCAACTATGGTCACGTCGTCGATGCGCTGCTGGGAGTGGATGACCGGCACTCAGGTTTCGACGCCGTCGTCCATCTCGCTGCGATCCCCGCACCGGGGCTGCAGCCTGATTCCGCCACTTTCCACAACAACATGCTGGCGACCTACAACGTGTTCCAGGCCTGCCGGCGGGCGGGGATCCAGCGGATTGTCTACGCCTCCAGCGAGACAGTCCTCGGGCTTCCGTTCGACGAGGACCCGCCGTACATTCCGGTCGATGAGGAATATGACGCGCGGCCGGAGAGTACCTATTCCCTGGTAAAGCACCTCGAAGAACAGATGGCCATCCAGCTGACCCGCTGGGATCCCTCGCTGAGCATCACGGCGCTGCGGTTCTCCAATGTGATGGATCCGTCGGACTACGCCGAGTTTCCGACATTCGATTCGGATCCGCTGCTGAGGAAGTGGAATCTATGGGGATACATTGACGGCCGGGACGGAGCCCAGGCTGTGCTGCAGGCTCTGGAGAACGCGCGGAACGGCTTTGACCGGTTCATCATCGCGGCCGCCGATACCGTGATGAGCCGATCGAGCGCCTCGCTGGCCGCGGAGGTATTTCCCGGCGTAGAGCTGGTCAGGGAAGTCGGCGAACATGAAACGCTGCTCTCGATCGAGAAGGCACGGCGCCTACTGGGATTCGACCCGCAGCACAGCTGGCGGGATCACGCAGGCTGACGGCTCGGATGGGAGGCCTCCGGTATTGGGAGCTTCCCATCCGGCTGGCCTCGACCTTGAATGATCAGTAGGCTTACATTCACGGGAGCACCTCCCGGAATGCAATCGTCGAAAGGACCGGTCATGACTGAGAATCTTCCCGATGAGGAATTGCACGTTGTCGGCGAGGAGCCGGACGCCGTGAACGAGTCGATCGCGCCCGAGGCGCTCGATCCCGTGCAGGACGGCCAACCGGACGGCTATCCCACAGCTGCCGAGAATGATCCGGATAACTGGCAGCAGGATCCACTGCTGCAGGATGAGCCCGGAGCCGGCACGATTGCCGAGGAAAGCGATCAGAGCCTTCGCGATGATACCGAGGAAGCGCGCTTCCGTGACGGTGAAGAGCAGGTGCCGCCGGAAGAACCTACCATCGGCGAAGCCGCATCCGACGTCGATTTCGGTGATCCCATGAGCAGCGAGGAAGTCGACGCGAGTGATGACGAGGCGAACTTCGGAGGGTCCCCCTTGAGCCAGTTCGAGCCTGAGGACCTGGACCGATAGTTACCCAGGGGCTGCAGGGCCAGTGCCCGTAGACTGGAACCGTGAAGAAAATCGCTGCACTGTCCCTGCTCATCCCTCTGGGCGCCCTGTTGGTGGGCTGCAATCAAATTGAGGAAACTGCCGGTGAGATAGCCAGTGATGCGGCATCGCAGGTGGCTGGCGCCGCCGCGGAAGAAGTCCAGTCACAGGTGTGTTCACTCGTCAGCGACGGGAACGTCAGCGCTGGAGATCGCGAACTGCTCGGCGGATTGGTTGACGCCGCAGAGACCGCGGGTGTTCCTGCCGAGATCACCGGCCCGCTTCGCGACATCGCTGCAGCCGGCGATCAGGTTCCGGCAGAGTCGGTGGAAGCGCTGAATGAGGCGTGTGCGCCGTAGTCGTAAGCCGGTGATGTCGCGTTTAGGTGTCAATTGTCCATCAACTGTTCTATTGACTGCCCGCTAGCAGTAACTTTGCCCTATGAGAGGCGGCTCAGCCAGGGTCGTACGTGAGGCGACTGCTTACCAGGACGCGGTATCGCGTTCCGTGAGGGCGGCCTGCGCCAAGTGGGTTGCCATCGAGTTGGAGTTCGGGCTGCTGAGCGGCGCCGACGTTGACGCGCTGCTGGGGCCACACTGGCCACCCGCCGGGTGCCTCGCAGCCGAACGCAGGATCCTCGGCGTCGCGACGAAGGCCGGTCGTGTCCTGTACCCCGGATTCCAGTTCGACTCAACGGCGCACACAGTGCGTCCGATCCTCGCCGAAGTAGCCCAGATCGGGCTCGACGCCGGCTGGAAGGATCGCCACATCCTGCAATGGTTCGTTGCACCGAACGGCTCCCTTCACGGGGATCGGCCCGTGGATCTTCTCGATGACAGGGAGCGCCTCCTCGCAGCGGTCCATGCGGATCTGGAGACCGTGTGGTGAGGGGTTTGGCGATCATTCTGGCAGCCTGCCTGCTCTTGCTCACCGGCTGTGGCGCGGTGGCAACGCCCGGCGCGAGCCCCGGCGAAGTGCCGCTTCCCCCCGCTTCCCAGGAGCTGATTGGGCAGGGCATGGTGATTTCGGACGAAGACGGTCCCGCGATGCTGTGCCTCGGACCCGTGATGGAGTCCTATCCCCCGCAGTGTTCCGGCCCCGAAGTCATCGGCTGGGACTGGGAAGCGGTGAAGCTGTGGGAGAGAGCAGGGGGTGTGACCTGGGGGACCTACGCCGTGCACGGAACCTGGAACGGCGAGACCTTCACTCTCACACGTCCGCCGACCCCGCTGGCGCTTTATGACCCTCCCGCAAATATCGATCCGCGTACCGAACCTGCGAATTCGGGCGCAGGAAACCACGCGGAGCTGGAAGCAGTGCAACAGGACCTCCTCGAGACGGCGGGCGAGAGGATACTCACCTCGTGGATCGAGAACGGTTACGTGTTTGTCACGGTCGTGTATGACGACGGCACGCTGCAGGATTCCTATGACGCCAGCTACGGGGAGAACATGGTGGCGGTTCAATCGGCCCTGCAGCCGGTGAACCCTGATTGATCCGTAACTCGCCGAGCCGGTCCCGCGAAATTGTCAGAGGCACGACGTATTTTGATCGCATGAACATCTCAACGTCTCCTTCGAGTACTTTCACAGGTAACCTTCGCCACCCCGAGAGGGGGCGGAGATACACCATTGACGAACTCCGCGAGCTTGCCGATCAGGGTGATGCGTGGGCACTTTGCCAGGTCGATCAGTGGGAGCGCGAGTTCGCCAACGAATACGCGGGAACCCTGACGGAGCAGTGCACGGACCACAGCTGTGAAGGCTTCGGTGAACCCGTGGACGTGTGCTTCGGCCAGGACGGAGAGCCGATCGACGTAGACCACGGCGATTGGGGACACGCAGTCAGCCGGCTCCGCGCCGCCTGATTTTCCCGTTCGCGGACTGCATCCATCTTCCGGACACCCACTCCGGGCAGATCCGGTCGAGCGGATGGATCTGGAGAACCCGACGCATACGAAGTGGCTGAGCGCGGATACAGTGGAGATATGTACCTCGATCATCCGCAAGCCCTGGCCGACGATGCGGTTCTCGAGAACCGCCGATCCATGCTGGCAACCGCCCCGCACATTCAAAGCCTGGAGCAGTGGCGAGCCAGCTACACGGCCACCAGGCCAACCCCTGTACCGCACTTTGACCCGGCAGACGCGGGAGATCAGGCCCGCGTGCTTTTCGTGCTGGACCGCCCACAGGAGGAAGTGCTCTCCGAAAGCGGCACCGGTTTTGTATCCGTCGACAACCCGGACAGCGCCGCTGAGCGCTGCTGGATAGAACGCGATTCAGCCGGCCTGCATGAAGGCGTCCTGATGTGGAACATGGTCCCGTTCCTCGTGTCGAATCCCAATGCCGACAACCGCACGGCCGGCGCCAAGGCGTTGGGTTCGGTCCTGCGCCTCCTGCCGCGACTCGAGGTGGTGCTGCTCTGCAGCGATGCCGTGCAGCAGACCTGGGACAAGCACCTGCAGGATCGCGTCCCCCGCGTCACCGTCATCAAAGCTCCCGGCGTAGGTCCCCAGTCCCTGTCCCGCAAGACCAAACAGGATGAGCTGCGTAAGGCCGTCGAGCGCGCCAAGCGCCTCGTGGGCTGACTGGCGCTCTGGTTCCAACGGAATACGGCACGCGCTCAACCGTACGTAGCCCGCTGGGAAGCGCTAGGAAGGCTTGACCTCTTCGTGCTGGTCCTTCCACACGGTAGCTGTCCGGTGGCCTGGATTCAGATAAACGTGATTCTGCGCGATCACGGTTTCAGCCTTGGTTGTTGTTACGGTCCACGTTCCTGGACACGTCTTGCACTTGATGGTTCCCATATCCGCCCCCGATGAGTCCTTTTGCACTGCGTAATCTCAGCATCTGCCGCAGACACTTCAAGCGTCAAGGGCTTCCATCAAGTCATGAGAGTAACTTGCACGGGTCTTGAGATTACCTTTCAGTAACCATCGGCACCCGTACCCGTGCGAGTCCGTAGTGACACACTGATCCCATGGCAGCGGTACTTTTGGGGTGGAACCCGGACACGAGTCACTGGAGCGGACCTTATGCATCAGCTGTCGCCGAGGTGCGGAACTCCGGCGGGCATCTGGAACAGTGGTTTCTCAATGACGGAATGATGCTTCCCACCGGAACTGAGGTCTGGTTGCTCGTACAGGGAACGGGGCCCAACAGGCGGGGTCTGATTGGGCATGGCGTCACGGTGGGTGAACCGATTGCGGTCACGTACCTCGATCCGGAGGCCTCGGGCAGTCGGCTGTCTGTCACAGTTCAATTCGACCTCCTGCTGCCGGAAGGGGAACAGTTGCACACCGATGAGCTCGCGGTTCGTGCCCCGGAAATTGACTGGGACGCCGCTGCTGATTCGTTCTGGCACATCCCGCCGGACACCGAGTCGGCAGTGAGAGACGCCTGGTCCGGCCATGTGGTGGACAGCGTATGTCAACACGCAGACACCGTGGATCCAGTCCCCGGCTCCTACCCGGAGCACGCGCTGCAGCGGATACCCGTCAACCGGCATGAACGCGATCCCGAGGCAAAAGCGGTAGCGATTGCTCATCTCGGGTCCAGCTGTCACGCGTGCGGCTTTGACTTCGAGGCTACGTATGGGCCGCCGGGCGCAGGTTTCAGCCATGTCCATCACACAGTGCCTGCTGCAGGTCTTCGGCCAGATTATGAGATCGACCCGATCATCGACCTCGTACCCCTTTGCCCGAACTGCCACTACATGGCGCACCGCAGGGTCCCCACCCCGTATACCGTCGCTGAACTGCGCGCAATGGTTGCAGCGGCCGGCCATCTGCCGGGAATCATAGTCACCGCGGAACAGGAGCAAGCACAGAACGATGCACGAGCGATTAGCGGAAGTATCTCGATCTCTGGGGAGCAAACCGGACAGTATGTCGAGCAGTCCGGACACAATAGAGCGGAATAATGCACCGTTTTGTCCAGGTTGCTCTGAGTTCCGGCTGAGCTGGTGGAGCCCCCTGTCGGATTCGAACCGACGACCCCCGCTTTACAAGAGCGGTGCTCTGGCCAACTGAGCTAAGGAGGCGGACTGGCTGAGCCAGCGGGCGCCGTCGTCGTTATCCAACTTCAACAGCGCTAGACAAGGTTAGCCCAGCGCCGCCGCCAGCGGGAAATCAACCGGGTCTCAGAGATCCTCAGTTCTTCGCTTCAATCTGCTCCTGGGTGACCGTGGCGAAGTCGGATACCGCATCCGGCACTTCTTCGCCGTCCACGAAAACCGTTGGAGTCCCGCTGACGCCATAGGTCTCTGCTGCCTGGGTGCCGAACTTCACCCATGGTCGGAAGGTATCTTCCTCCAGGCAGGCGGAGATGTCGCCGGCCCCGGCGGTTGCTGCCATCTCGGCGAGTTCCCCATCGGAGAGCTCGCCGTTCTCGAAGTTGCCGAACAAGGCTGCAGAGAAGTCCCAGTAGGCCCGCGGCGAGGTGTCCGCCACACAGGCAAGCGCCGCAGCACCGCGGGACGAATACTCCGTCTGCGAATTGGGATCCAGGTATGCCACATTCCGGTACTCGAACGTGATGGCGCCCTCATCCAGCCAGGTCTGAATTTGCTCGGCATGCGTCTGCTCGAAGTTGGCGCAGTGCACGCAGTTCACGTCGACGTATGCCACAACCTGTACAGGCTGGTCAGTAGCAGACGCCTCGACGCCGGGCGGAGGATCCGCTGCGTTCGGGGCTTCATCAGGGAGGGACGCGACGTCGACCGTTTCAAGGGACGTTGTTGCCAGCTCCGTTGTGGAGGTCAGAGTGATACCGCCGTACTCATTGCCATGCGCAGGAGCCGGGCCAGCATCGGGAACCTGGCTCCGAAGGTTTCCGGCAACGATCAACCCAATGATCACAAGGATTGCAACGATAGCGGCAACAACGCCCCACTTGATGAGGAACGATGCACGCTTCTCACGGCGCTCCCGCTCCTCCACCACCCGCCGTGCCTGCTCCCGCGACTCTGACTTCCGTTGTGCCTTGCTCGGTCTGGGGTTGCTGGAAGTCATCAGTCCTCATTGCTCACTCGGTTACGCGTCCTACCATTTTAGGTGATGCTGCTGTCCGCTCCCCCTACCCACCCAACCGGCTAAAGTCGTCAGTAGGCCTACGATCGTCAGAGGAGACAGTATGCAATCAGGGGACACACCGTACGGTGAGTTCGAATTCATTGTGGTGTCCAACCGACTTCCGGTTGACCGCGTGAACGACGACGACGGCAACGGCTCCTGGCGGCGCTCACCCGGCGGTCTGGTCACCGCACTGGCTCCTGTGATGGAGAAGGCCGACGGCGCATGGGTAGGATGGCACGGCGCCGCGGACGAGGCACTTGAATCCTTCGACCACAGTGAGATCCGGCTGGTTCCCGTTCCGCTGAGCGCTGAGGAAGTCGAGTTCTACTATGAGGGCTTCTCCAACGCGACCCTGTGGCCGCTCTACCACGACGTCATCGCCCCGCCTGAGTTTCACCGCCACTGGTGGGATTCCTACCGGAAGGTCAACGAGCGCTTCGCAGCGGAGACTGCGGCCGTCGCAGCCGAAGGCGCCACCATCTGGGTCCAGGACTACCAGCTTCAGCTCGTTCCCAAGCTGTTGCGCGAGGCCCGTCCTGATCTGAAGATCGGCTTCTTCAACCACATTCCGTTCCCTCCGCTCGAAATCTATGCCCAGCTCCCATGGCGGCGCCAGGTGATCGAGGGCCTGCTCGGCGCTGACCTGATCGGGTTCCAGCGACCGAGCGACGCCAGCAACTTCCTGCGCTGCGTACGCAGATTCCTGGGGCTCGCGGTCCGTCAGCAGCAGGTACAGGTGAAGGGCGCAGACGGATCCCCTGACTACGTTTCACGGGCAGAGGCGTTCCCCATTTCCATCGATGTCCAGCGCATCGTCGACCTCGCCAACCGCCCCGACATCATCGAGCGGTCTCAGGAGATCCGTCGTGAGCTCGGTAATCCCCGGCACATCCTGCTCGGAGTTGACCGGCTGGACTACACCAAGGGCATCGGCCACCGCCTGAAGGCCTACGAGGAACTACTCGCCGACGGCCTGATCCAGGTCGAGGACGCCGCCCTCATCCAGGTCGCCAGCCCCAGCCGTGAACGGGTGGAGCAATACAGGCTCCTGCGTGAAGAGGTGGAGGGCGCCGTCGGGCGTATCAACGGCACGTACGACACCATCAAGAACACTGCTATCCGCTACCTCCACCACAGCTATCCGGTGGAGGAAATGGTGGCTCTCTACCTGGCTGCCGACGTCATGCTCGTGACAGCGCTCCGCGACGGTATGAACCTCGTGGCGAAGGAGTATGTCGCAGCCCGTACGGGAAACCGCGGAGCGCTGGTCCTGAGCGAGTTCGCCGGAGCAGCTGACACGCTCCGGCAGGCAATCCTGGTCAATCCGCATGACATCGACGGTCTCAAGAGCGCCATCCGCGGTGCCCTCGATATGAGCGCCTCCGAGGCAACCCGCCGGATGCGCACCATGCGCCGTCAAGTACTGCAGAATGACGTGGAGCGCTGGTCGAAGGCCTTCCTCTCAGAACTGCAGAAAGGCGCACGGGAGGATCTCCTTGTCTGATTCACTCAGCCCGGAATTGCTTGCCGCTCTCGCGACGGCGGCCGCGACGAAGACGCTGCTGGTTGCGCTCGATTTCGACGGCACCATGTCCCCGCTGGTTGACCGCGCGGAAGACGCCCGTGCGCTGCCCGGATCGGCGGCAGCATTGCGCGATCTGGCGCAACTGCCAAGGACGACGACGGCGCTCATCTCCGGACGCGCTCTGGACAGTCTGCGCCGGGTCGCCTCTCCAGAGCCGGAAACGCTCCTCATCGGCAGTCACGGAGCTGAGGCGTGGACCGGCCCCGGTGGTGCACCCCTTGAACTGACGCCCTCGCAGGTGGAAATCCTGCGCCATGCGACCGGCGCCGTCCAACAGGTGGTCGATGCCCATCCCGGTACGCTGCTGGAACTGAAACCAGCCGGCGTCGTGCTGCATATGCGGACGGCAGACGCAGAGACAGCCCAGTCGGCCGCAACTGCGGCGCGTGCCGCACTGTCATCGCTGAACGGCGTCCACCTGAGCAACGGCAAGAATGTCCTGGAACTCTCCGTGGTGCAGGCGGACAAGGGAAGGGGTCTGCAGTCCCTTCGTGAACTCACCGCGGCAACCGCAGTAGTGTTTGCCGGTGACGACGTCACCGACGAACACGCGCTGAAGACCCTTCAGGCACCCGACGTCGGGATCAAGGTCGGAGACGAAGAGAGCGCTGCGACGTACCGCATCACCTCCCCGGAGCAGCTCGTTGAGGTCCTTCAGGAGTTGGTGAGGTTACGTCGTGCTGGCGTCGCTACCTGACTTCGTGCCATACTTTTCCTTGTGACGCAGTTCACGGTGGGTCAACTTTGGCCTCCGTCCTGATCACGCCAACTGAATATTTCCATTCACAACGGATCGTCGGGCACGTACCTGCCCGTGAAAAGGATAAGAAAAAATGGCAACGGTAACGTTTGACCAGGCTACGCGCCTGTACCCGGGCACTGACAAGCCCGCAGTTGACGGCCTCAACATCGAGATCGCAGACGGCGAATTCCTCGTTCTCGTCGGGCCCTCCGGTTGCGGAAAGTCCACCTCCCTCCGCATGCTGGCCGGCCTCGAAGATGTGAACTCCGGCCGCATCCTCATCGGTGACCGCGATGTCACCGATGTTCCGCCGAAAGACCGCGATATCGCGATGGTCTTCCAGAACTACGCGCTGTACCCGCACATGTCCGTTGCCGACAACATGGGCTTCGCACTGAAGATCGCGGGCATCTCCAAGGAAGAGCGCGCCCAGCGTGTCCGGGAAGCCGCAAAGCTCCTCGATCTCGAGGACTACCTCGACCGCAAGCCGAAGGCTCTTTCCGGTGGTCAGCGCCAGCGTGTTGCCATGGGTCGTGCAATCGTCCGCAACCCGCAGGTCTTCCTCATGGATGAGCCGCTGTCCAACCTCGATGCGAAGCTCCGCGTGCAGACCCGTACCCAGATCGCCTCGCTCACCCGTCGCCTCGGTGTCACCACCGTGTACGTGACCCACGACCAGGTCGAGGCCATGACCATGGGCGATCGCGTCGCAGTGCTGAAGGACGGCATCCTTCAGCAGGTGGATACCCCCCGCAACCTCTACGAGCGCCCGAAGAACGTCTTCGTTGCCGGCTTCATCGGCTCCCCCGCCATGAACCTGCTGGAGCTGCCGACCTCGGAGGACGGCGTGAAGTTTGGCGACACCACGTACCCGGTGGCGCGCGAGGTCCTGAGCTCCGCACACGGCGGTACAGTCACGCTGGGTGTTCGTCCCGAAGATCTTGGCCTCGTCGGTGCCGGCGAAGGCCTGCAGGTTGAGGTGGATGTCGTGGAGGAACTTGGCGCTGACGCTTACCTCTACGGCCACACCACGCTCAACGGCCAGGACCACGACATCGTGGCACGCGTAGACGGACGCCGCCCTCCAATGAAGGGTGACACGGTATATGTACGGCCGGTAAAGGGCCA
Organism: Arthrobacter parietis; assembly: GCF_039530425.1. Taxonomy (NCBI): domain Bacteria; kingdom Bacillati; phylum Actinomycetota; class Actinomycetes; order Micrococcales; family Micrococcaceae; genus Arthrobacter; species Arthrobacter parietis. The sequence continues at coordinate 530,829 of NZ_BAAAON010000003.1, forward strand.
CGTGCACCTGTTCGACACCAAGGACGGCCTTCGCCTGGCCGACCACGTGTAGCAATTTGACCGCTAGCGGTTAGATGCACATTCCGCGGTGGCCCCTGTTGGTTGACGGTAAACTCAACCAGCGGGGGCCATCGTCGTTGTTAGGACATACAGGTCGCCGTGAGGACACCCAATCACCATGACTGATTCGACCGAAGCCAACTGGCATCACGAGCCAACGGACTATGACCAGGCCGGCAAACTGCCCAGGACCCGAAGTGCGTTCGGGGAAGGCTCGCTGGGATCGCTCAACATCACGGCAGCGGCCACCGACCCGGAGCTCCTCGACCTCCCATGGCATCTGGGACTGGAGGAGTGGCCGGCCGAGTATCTCGCTGCTCTGCCCCGTGGAATCTCCCGCCATATTGTCCGATTCGCCCACCTCGGCGGATCCGTGATCGCTGTGAAGGAAACCAGCGAACATATTGCACGCCACGAGTATCACATGCTCCGCAAGCTGCAGCGCCTGGACGTTCCGTGCGTGGAGCCGGTTGCCGTCATCGCAGGCCGGAAGACGCGTGACGGCGAGGACCTGAACCCGGTGCTGGTCACCCGCCACCTGAAGTTCTCCATGCCGTACCGGGCGCTGTTCTCACAGATGCTGCGCAAGGACACTCTGACCCGCCTCATCGATGCCCAGGCGCTGCTCCTTGTCCGTCTCCACCTCATCGGTTTCTATTGGGGAGACGTATCACTCTCCAATACCCTGTTCAGGCGAGATGCCGGGGCGTTCGCTGCTTACCTCGTGGACGCTGAGACCGGTGAACTGTATCCGGAATTGTCTACCGGGCAGCGCGAGTATGATCTCGAGATTGCCCGGGTGAACATCGCCGGTGAACTGATGGACCTGGCAGAGGGCGGTCTCATTGAGGAAAAGGTGGACCCACTGGCTACCAGCGAGCTCATCATGGACAGCTACCGACGCCTGTGGGCCGAACTCACCGACAAGGAGTCGTTCGAGCTCGGTGAGCGCTGGCGGGTGAACGCAAGGATTCGGCGCCTGAACGAACTCGGCTTCGACGTCGAGGAGTACGCCATACGGACAGTTTCCGAGACTTCCCAGATCCAGCTGCAGCCCAAAGTGGTCGACGCCGGGCATCACAGCCGTCGTCTTATCCGGCTCACCGGCATAGATGCCCAGGAGAACCAGGCCCGCCGGCTGCTCAATGACATGGACGCCTACCGGGCAGACAACAGTCCGGGCCTCGACGAAGAGATCAGCGCACACCAGTGGTTCAATGATGTCTTCGAGCCGATCGTTCGGGCAGTTCCGCGGGAGCTCGGCGGAAAGCTGGAGCCGGCGGAAGTGGTCCATGAGGTGCTGGAGCACCGATGGTACATGTCTGAAAAGCAAGACAGAAACGTTCCGCTTGCCGAAGCCGTGCAGTCATACCTGGATTCGGTGCTGCGGCATCGCCGCGACGAAGCCGCGATCATGCTGACTGCTGACACCAAGACGTTGGACATCATCAGCGGTGGGGCGCAAGAGGGCAGCTGAGCCGTCCTGTGAGCAAGCAATACCTAGAGAGCGTCTGCGGTCCCGGCTTGAGCCGGGACCGCAGACGCTCTCTGATTGGAAGTTTCCGCGCTTCCCGCCTTGCTTACGGGGTCAGCTGACTGCAGTCAATTTGCTGGCCCTGGAACTCCTGAATGCCGGGCCCTGCACTCTGGCAGAATTCGACGACCTCCTGCGAGAACGGAATGAGCGCAATCAAGCCGATTACCGCGATGATGCCCGTAATGACGCCGATCGCTCCGATGATAATGCCGGCAAGTGCGAAGCCATTGCCCATCCCGGCCTTCCTCGACTTCACCATCGCGACGATAGAGATGATCAGACCCACGATCGAAATGGGCCAGATGATAGAGCAGACCAGACCGACAATGCCGAGCGTCTTTCCAGGGTTCTCCGTCGGTTGACCGTAACCGCCGCCGTAGCCGCCGGGTGTGCCATACGGTGAAGCCGGCGCCTGGCCATAGCCCTGAACGGGCTGCTGGCCGTAGGACTGACCGGACTGCTGGCCATAAGACTGACCGTAACCGGACGGCTGCTGTCCCGAATGCTGGTCGGACGACGTGGGCTGCTGCCACTGCTGCCCCGCCGGGTATCGGCGGGAGTCGTCCTGGCCGTCATCGTTGCCCGGTTGACCGGTGGTGTTGTCTGACACGGTGTTGTCCCCATTCTTCAGTGCGATGCCACTGGCCTCTTCCAGGGCGCTGGCTCAATCCAGTCTATCCGTCTGGAAGGTTCGGCAACGGTAGCGGGATACCGATGGTTTCAGCGGCGTGTTCTCAGGTGATCGCCTTGCCCGGATTGAGTATCCCGAGTGGATCAAACGCTTCCTTGACCCGTCGTTGCAGGCTCAGCACCTCAGCACTCTGTTCCCACGCCAGCCAACGTAACTTGTACTGCCCCACCCCATGCTCGCCGGTGATGGTTCCACCCAGCCCCAGGGCAACCCGCACCGACTCGTCGAGCGCTGCCTGCAGCCTGAGCATTCCCGCCTGCCCTTCGTCTCGATTAACCCAGAACGTGGGGTGGAGGTTGCCGTCTCCCGCGTGCGCAACGAGGCGAAGCCTCACGCCGTGTTCCGCGGCCATCCGTTCAAGCTCACCCGCATAGTGCACCAACTGGGATCGCGGAACTGCGACATCCTCCCCAACGCGGAAATCGTCGTCGACGCCGTCGCCTCTCGCGTTGCGCCGCAAGTCGAGGAGCATAGCGGCTTCCGAGCCGTCCTCCGCTTCGACGGTCGCTCCTGCCTGGGTCAGGACTTTGCGCACGACGGCGGATTCCGCTTCAGCGCCAAAGCCGTCAGTCTGGATGAGCAGCAGGGCTCCGCCCCTGGCTGCAAGGTTCGATTGGAACGCGGCGTCCAGGACGCCCAGGGTATTACCGTCAAGAAGTTCAAGAATGGCCGGCTGAACGCGGGCAGCACCAATGGCGAGAACGCCTGCGGCCGCTGCTGGAAAGTCCGGGAAGAAGGCGGCCAGAGTTCGGGTTTGGATCGGAAGGTACTTCAGGCGCACGGTGATTCCCACAACAATGCCGAGCGTACCTTCAGATCCCACGAATAGCGCGGTCAGGTCATACCCGGCAACGCCCTTGAACGTGGTGTGCCCCGTATGGATGAGCGTGCCGTCTGCAAGCACCACGTCGAGGGCCAGAACCGAATCCCGGGTTACACCATACTTGGCACACCGCAGCCCGCCCGCGTTGGTGGCGACGTTGCCGCCCAGTGTGGATATTGTGTGACTCGCCGGATCGGGTGCATACATCAAGCCGTGCGGTGCAACCGCGAGATTCAGGTCCGCGTTGATGACCCCCGGCTCCACAATGGCAAGCTCATCCTGCGGACGCACCTCGAGGATGCGATTCATCCGCTCAAGGCTGAGGACAATGCACCCGGACACCGCATGGGCGCCGCCCGAAAGGCTGGTCCCGGTTCCGCGTGCTACGACCGCCACCTTGAAGAGATGCGCACACCGCATAACGTGCTGCACTTCCTCAACGCTCTCCGCCAGTACGACGACGGCGGGCATCGCCGGTTGCGTGACCGGGCCCTGATCCCGCGAATACTCCTCAAGCACCCCGCCGCTCATCAGAATGCGGGAGCTGTGCACGCCGAGGTGCAACTCCCTCACGAGGGAGGAGGTTTGATCGGACATTTCGCGCGCAGCCGCATTCGTCACGAAGCGCCACCCATGAATCGTCGATAGGAAGCCATCACGGTTGCCCAATTGGGCGCAGCAGCACGCTGCTCGTGACCCAGCTCGCCGTCGGTCCACCCGTCATGAACCAGGCTCACCTGCGTGCTTCCGCGACCCGCGGTGAAGGTGACCACGACACGACTCGACAAATTCGGGTTGCCAAGGTAGTGCCACCTGAGCTCCAGCTCTCCGCCAGATGTCTCTCCTGCCACGGTTGCCCATGACGCCGAGTTGCCCGCGGCATCCTCCTCAAAGAGCTCCCCGCTGGTGAATTCCGGATGGGTACCATCGCCGAATCGGGTCTGATCAACGGGCCACCACAGATGGATACCGTCGGTGAACCCTGCGAATGACTCGTCGCGGGTCCGAGGGACGGTCACCTCTGCAGTGAGTGGTCCCGGCTTAGTACCTGGTTCGCGATCTGTGGAGCCGGCATCACGATGGGAGAAGAGACTGTCCATAGTGGAACTCTAGTTGGTGTTGTTGGTGTGGGTTTAAAGCAGGAAAGGCCTCACCGTGAAGGTGAGGCCTTTCCGTAAGTGTTGTCCGGCGGTGTCCTACTCTCCCACACTCTCTCGGGT
>NZ_BAAAON010000004.1:0-3455 GCF_039530425.1 Arthrobacter parietis
GACTATCGCATGGTGGTTGGTGGAAAGCTTTTGTGGTTTTGGATGGACTCGCGGCCTATCAGCTTGTTGGTGGGGTAATGGCCTACCAAGGCGACGACGGGTAGCCGGCCTGAGAGGGTGGACGGCCACACTGGGACTGAGACACGGCCCAGACTCCTACGGGAGGCAGCAGTGGGGAATATTGCACAATGGGCGCAAGCCTGATGCAGCGACGCCGCGTGAGGGATGAAGGCCTTCGGGTTGTAAACCTCTTTCAGTAGGGAAGAAGCGAAAGTGACGGTACCTGCAGAAGAAGCGCCGGCTAACTACGTGCCAGCAGCCGCGGTAATACGTAGGGCGCAAGCGTTATCCGGAATTATTGGGCGTAAAGAGCTCGTAGGCGGTTTGTCGCGTCTGCCGTGAAAGTCCGGGGCTTAACTCCGGATCTGCGGTGGGTACGGGCAGACTTGAGTGATGTAGGGGAGACTGGAATTCCTGGTGTAGCGGTGAAATGCGCAGATATCAGGAGGAACACCGATGGCGAAGGCAGGTCTCTGGGCATTAACTGACGCTGAGGAGCGAAAGCATGGGGAGCGAACAGGATTAGATACCCTGGTAGTCCATGCCGTAAACGTTGGGCACTAGGTGTGGGGGACATTCCACGTTTTCCGCGCCGTAGCTAACGCATTAAGTGCCCCGCCTGGGGAGTACGGCCGCAAGGCTAAAACTCAAAGGAATTGACGGGGGCCCGCACAAGCGGCGGAGCATGCGGATTAATTCGATGCAACGCGAAGAACCTTACCAAGGCTTGACATGAACCGGAACGGCGCAGAGATGTGTCGGCCACTTGTGGCCGGTTTACAGGTGGTGCATGGTTGTCGTCAGCTCGTGTCGTGAGATGTTGGGTTAAGTCCCGCAACGAGCGCAACCCTCGTTCCATGTTGCCAGCGGGTTATGCCGGGGACTCATGGGAGACTGCCGGGGTCAACTCGGAGGAAGGTGGGGACGACGTCAAATCATCATGCCCCTTATGTCTTGGGCTTCACGCATGCTACAATGGCCGGTACAAAGGGTTGCGATGCTGTGAGGTGGAGCTAATCCCAAAAAGCCGGTCTCAGTTCGGATTGAGGTCTGCAACTCGACCTCATGAAGTCGGAGTCGCTAGTAATCGCAGATCAGCAACGCTGCGGTGAATACGTTCCCGGGCCTTGTACACACCGCCCGTCAAGTCACGAAAGTTGGTAACACCCGAAGCCGGTGGCCTAACCCTTTTGGGGGGGAGCCGTCGAAGGTGGGACCGGCGATTGGGACTAAGTCGTAACAAGGTAGCCGTACCGGAAGGTGCGGCTGGATCACCTCCTTTCTAAGGAGCGCCTACAACTGTTTGCATCCTGCGTTGTGTGGGGTGTGGGGGTTGTCAGGAGTATGCCCATTGCGCAGGCGTTTGTTCTGCGGTGGGTGCTCATGGGTGGAATATCAATGAATAGGTGCCGGGTTGGTGCTGGTTGGTTTGAGTACGGGTCGCATGTTTTCTGTTCTGTCGGGTTTGTCCTGGCGGGGTGGGGGTGTGTGGTTTGGGAAAGGGCTGGTTGGTTGCTGGTTCGGTAGTGTGTGGCACACTGTTGGGTCCTGAGGCAACAGGGGCTGGGTTTCTGCTGGGGATGAGTCGCACGGTTGTGTGGTTTGTTTCGGGTGGGGGTTTGGTTGGCTGGTGTTTCTGGTTTTCCTGGGCATTACCGCTCATGTCTTGATCCTGTTTGTTTGGGGTTGTGGGGTGTGGGTGGTGTGTTGACTGGGGTTGTTGTTTGAGAACTGCATAGTGGACGCGAGCATCTTAAATTTTGTGTATGCACGCAATCGTTTGGCATGGCCGGCTCTTTGGGGTTGGTTGTGTTGGTTGTGTGTGATCGTCAAGTTTTTAAGGGCACACGGTGGATGCCTTGGCATCAGGAGCCGAAGAAGGACGTGGGAATCTGCGATAAGCCTGGGGGAGTTGATAACCGAACTTTGATCCCAGGATGTCCGAATGGGGAAACCCCGCTCAGCGCGCGAGTGACTGGGTGACCCGTACCTGAACACATAGGGTGCGTGGGGGGAACGTGGGGAAGTGAAACATCTCAGTACCCACAGGAAGAGAAAACAATAGTGATTCCGTTAGTAGTGGCGAGCGAACGCGGATGAGGCTAAACCAGTGGTGTGTGATAGCCGGCGGGCGTTGCATCTCTGGGGTTGCGGGACTTTCCGTATCAGTTCTGCCGGACTGGTGAAGTGAGTGCAGGCGTATAGGTGAACGGGTTTGAAGGCCCGACCGGAGTGGGTGAGAGTCCCGTAGCTGTAATGCGTGCTGCCGCTTGGAGAGTATCCCAAGTAGTACGGGGCCCGAGAAATCCCGTGCGAATCTGCCAGGACCACCTGGTAAGCCTAAATACTCCCTGATGACCGATAGCGGACCAGTACCGTGAGGGAAAGGTGAAAAGTACCCCGGGAGGGGAGTGAAATAGTACCTGAAACCGTGTGCCTACAATCCGTCAGAGCGGGATTTTGTCCTGTGATGGCGTGCCTTTTGAAGAATGAGCCTGCGAGTTAGTGTTACGTCGCGAGGTTAACCCGTGTGGGGTAGCCGTAGCGAAAGCGAGTCTGAATAGGGCGAGTGAGTGGCGTGATCTAGACCCGAAGCGAAGTGATCTACCCATGGCCAGGTTGAAGCGACGGTAAGACGTCGTGGAGGACCGAACCCACTTCAGTTGAAAATGGAGGGGATGAGCTGTGGGTAGGGGTGAAAGGCCAATCAAACTTCGTGATAGCTGGTTCTCCCCGAAATGCATTTAGGTGCAGCGTTGCGTGTTTCTTGCCGGAGGTAGAGCTACTGGATGGCCGATGGGCCCTACAAGGTTACTGACGTCAGCCAAACTCCGAATGCCGGTAAGTGAGAGCGCAGCAGTGAGACTGTGGGGGATAAGCTTCATAGTCGAGAGGGAAACAGCCCAGACCACCAACTAAGGCCCCTAAGCGTGTGCTAAGTGGGAAAGGATGTGGAGTTGCTCAGACAACCAGGAGGTTGGCTTAGAAGCAGCCATCCTTGAAAGAGTGCGTAATAGCTCACTGGTCAAGTGATTCCGCGCCGACAATGTAGCGGGGCTCAAGTACACCGCCGAAGTTGTGGATTTCAAATGTTAGCCAAGCCGGAGACTTGTTCTCCTGAGTTCAGGCGTTTGGAGTGGTAGGGGAGCGTCGTGTGGGCAGTGAAGTCGCGGTGTAAACCAGCGGTGGAGCCTACACGAGTGAGAATGCAGGCATGAGTAGCGAAAGACGGGTGAGAAACCCGTCCGCCGAATGATCAAGGGTTCCAGGGTCAAGCTAATCTGCCCTGGGTAAGTCGGGACCTAAGGCGAGGCCGACAGGCGTAGTCGATGGACAACGGGTTGATATTCCCGTACCGGTGAAGAACCGCCCATACTGAACAAGGGATACTAACC
>NZ_BAAAON010000005.1:0-1537 GCF_039530425.1 Arthrobacter parietis
CCGTCTCTGAGACCCGATGGGCCCCGCTTTTTGGTGGGGATCCGATGATCCTATGCTGCCTAGAAAAGCATCGGCGTGAGGTTCCAACTGCCCGTACCCCAAACCGACACAGGTGATCAGGTAGAGAATACTAAGGCGATCGAGAGAATTATGGTTAAGGAACTCGGCAAAATGCCCCCGTAACTTCGGGAGAAGGGGGGCCCCAACCGTGAACCACACTTGCTGTGGGGAGGCGGATCGGGGCCGCAGAGACCAGGGGGAAGCGACTGTTTACTAAAAACACAGGTCCGTGCGAAGTCGCAAGACGATGTATACGGACTGACTCCTGCCCGGTGCTGGAAGGTTAAGAGGACCGGTTAGCTCACTTGTGGGCGAAGCTGGGAATTCAAGCCCCAGTAAACGGCGGTGGTAACTATAACCATCCTAAGGTAGCGAAATTCCTTGTCGGGTAAGTTCCGACCTGCACGAATGGAGTAACGACTTCCCCGCTGTCTCAACCATAAACTCGGCGAAATTGCACTACGAGTAAAGATGCTCGTTACGCGCAGCAGGACGGAAAGACCCCGAGACCTTCACTATAGTTTGGTATTGGTGTTCGGTGTGGCTTGTGTAGGATAGGTGGGAGACTGTGAAGCTTGGACGCTAGTTCAGGTGGAGTCATCGTTGAAATACCACTCTGGTCACTCTGGATATCTAACTTCGGCCCGTAATCCGGGTCAGGGACAGTGCCTGATGGGTAGTTTAACTGGGGCGGTTGCCTCCTAAAAAGTAACGGAGGCGCCCAAAGGTTCCCTCAGCCTGGTTGGCAATCAGGTGTCGAGTGTAAGTGCACAAGGGAGCTTGACTGTGAGAGAGACATCTCAAGCAGGGACGAAAGTCGGGACTAGTGATCCGGCGGTACATTGTGGAATGGCCGTCGCTCAACGGATAAAAGGTACCTCGGGGATAACAGGCTGATCTTGCCCAAGAGTCCATATCGACGGCATGGTTTGGCACCTCGATGTCGGCTCGTCGCATCCTGGGGCTGGAGTAGGTCCCAAGGGTTGGGCTGTTCGCCCATTAAAGCGGTACGCGAGCTGGGTTTAGAACGTCGTGAGACAGTTCGGTCCCTATCCGCTGCGCGCGTAGGAAATTTGAGAAGGGCTGTCCTTAGTACGAGAGGACCGGGACGGACGAACCTCTGGTGTGTCAGTTGTACTGCCAAGTGCACCGCTGATTAGCTACGTTCGGATGGGATAACCGCTGAAAGCATCTAAGCGGGAAGCCTGCTTCAAGATGAGATTTCCATACACCATTTGGTGTGAGAGGCCCCCAGCCAGACCACTGGGTTGATAGGCCGGATGTGGAAGCGAGGACTAACGACTCGTGAAGCTGACCGGTACTAATACGCCGATAACTTGACACCACACAAAACACGAATGCTACGCGTCCACTATGCGGTTCCCAACCAATAACACCGGTTACCAGGGAACACACAACACAATATTGACAATTACGTACAACTACACAGAACAGTTGTAACCACATACTTCCCACC
>NZ_BAAAON010000006.1:0-3629 GCF_039530425.1 Arthrobacter parietis
CACTTATCCGCGCTGCTCACGCGGCGGCCGTCGATGAAGGTCTTTACACCGGGCAGATCCGACGGCGTCAGGTTCGCGTACTCCGCGTGGTTCGCCTGCACGACGGCAGCGTCCACGGGCTCGCCGACATGGTACGCATCAAAACCAAGGGAGGAGAGCTCCTCATCGGTATACATCGGATCGTGAACCAGTACCCTCGCGCCGCGCTCCTTCAGCGCCTCCACCGTCGCGAAGACACCTGAGAAAGCCGTTTCCTTGACCTCACCGCGGTAGGCAGCGCCCAGCACGACGACGGTCGCACCGCCCAGATCCCCATGGGCGCCTTCCAGCAGCCCAATCGTGTACTCCGGCATCCCCGCATTGGCTTCCCGGGCGGCCCGCACGACCGTTGCCGAAGGATCATTCCACAGATACAGACGCGGATAGACAGGAATGCAGTGGCCCCCCACCGCAATACCCGGCTGGTGGATGTGGCTGTACGGCTGGGAATTGGATGCCTCGATGACCTGATAGATGTCTATTCCGGCGGTCGCGGCGAAGCGGGCGAACTGATTCGCCAGGCCGATATTCACATCGCGATACGTCGTCTCGGCGAGCTTGGCAAGCTCCGACGCTTCGGCTGACCCGAGGTCCCAGACGCCGTTGCCGCGAACAAGGTCGGGACGGTCATCGAAATCGAGGACTGCCTCGTAAAATTCAACGGCTTTTTTGGCGCCGTCGTCGGAAAGCCCACCAACAAGCTTGGGATATTTGCGGAGATCTTCGAAGACACGTCCGGTCAATACACGCTCCGGTGAGAACACCAGATGGAAGTCCTTGCCTTCGACAAGACCGGAGCCCTCCTCCAGCATCGGCTTCCATCGGGTGCGGGTGGTACCCACCGGGAGGGTTGTCTCATAGGAGACGAGTGTGCCCGGAGTAAGATGCTTGGCCAGCTCGGCCGTGGCCCCATCCATCCAGCCGAAGTCAGGGTTGGCATCGGCATCAACAAACAAGGGCACCACCAGAACGACGGCATCAGCGCCAGGAACGGCATGCCCGTAGTCCGTTGTGGCCCTGAGCTTGCCCGCTGGCACCAGCTCGGACAGCTTCTCCTGCAGGTGCGCTTCACCCGGGAACGGCTCAACCGCGTTATTGATCGACTCTACAACCTGCGCATTGACGTCCACGCCCACGACCTCGTGGCCCTTCGACGCGAACTGGACTGCCAACGGCAGACCGATCTTCCCAAGGGCAATGACAGCAATTTTCACGGTGAAGGAGACCTCTTCTACGTTGCTTACGCTCAACCAGCATTCGATCACCAACACTATCCTTCCGGGCGCAGAATCCCCGCGTTAGTCAGGGATCGATGAAGTCATGTGCGATTTGGTATTGAGGGGACCCGCTTGGCCTCGTTGCCGGCCGTCTCTACTACCCCAGCACCTCGGCGGCCTCAAGCCACTCATAGCCAACAATGGCGCCGGGGCGAACACCAACGGCGTGCGGATTGCTGAAACGGCACCACGGCTGCAAACCGACACCATCATCATGGGTAACGACTTTGCGGAGTCACCAACTCGGCGAAGGTTCTCAACATGCTCGGAACGCCCAAAATCGTCGCTAATCTCGGCTTGGCGGACTCGGACGCCTAACTCATCTATCGGCGATTGCTGTCGGGGTCGCTGAGGATAGTCCAAAGACATCACCGGAGGCCTCTACTCCCTTCGAGGACCAGCCCCAATAGGGAGTTGGCTGCGGAACCAAGCGGGGAGAGGTAGGTCGTCATGGATGACCTTCTCCCATACGTCCCTGTGGCGTCACGGAACCCTCGCCCCAACTGGTAGAGCTTCAGGCTCAGCTGCTGTGAACGCCAGATCCAGGTCGCCGTCAGGCTAGATGCCAAGTGCCGAAACGATAACACCTCGCAATACAACCGGTAGTGTGGGAACACTGAGAATCCACGCCGACCGGGGGACGGATGAGCGCCGAAACGAATTTTATGACGAACGAACTTGAAGTTGGGTTGCCCCCACTCCAAGCGTCACGTAAAGCCGTCTGGGACTATTACCGGATCGAGTTCTTACCGAGCGGGTACCCTGGCCGACGCCACGATGGTGAACTCCAGGCGCACCCCATCTATGGGCCATATGTTATCTCCGACTACGTGGCCCAGTACCGCAAAACCAAGGATCCGGTTTTCCTCGAAGCCGCCTGCAAAGTCGCCGACGCCGCCATTGGCCAGATGACAGCCGTCAAAGCCGGACTAGTCTTCATGTACGACCAAGCAAAAACGAACGTATCCAGCAAGAAGGGCGTGTTCTACAGCGGGCTCACACAGTCCCGCTACATCGAGGTTCTCAGCAAGCTCATGACCCTGCCGGGAACCGAGCGGTTCAGTGAGCCACTGCATGCGGTCCTCGCCAGCCTCACTATCCCGATCAAGGACGGCGGAGTGGCACGCTGGACCCGCAACGGAGGCCTCGTCATCGAGGAATACCCGGGGGCCATGCCGGACCTCACCCTCAACGGGTGGACAACCGCGACATGCATCGTAATGGACTTCGCAAAGCGAAACGATGACGAGCAGGCCAGGGAAGTGTTCGAGAAGTCCGTGCGAGGGCTAGAGGAACTCGTGCCGCTATACGACGTACCCGAGCTGGCCAACTCCCGCTACAGGCTCACCGGCCCAGCTACCTTCAAACTTTCAGCGGAAGACTCCGACCTGGAAGTGTTCGACTGCAGGATTGTCATCCCAGGGAGCGGGACTTACCCAGCGAATATGGAGGGCGACCCTGCGGGTAAGGTGCTCCACGGCGGGCCGCTTGCTATCCGATACGGGGAAGCTCACACAATAGCGGTTTCCCTGAGCAGGCTTTCATGGCCGGACTCTAACAGGCTCACGATGTGGATTCGCTCCACCCAGGATGGCCGGCTCAAACTGGCTATTGGCGAGGGGGCGTACGACCCATTAGCTAGGGCACCGCGAGCCAAAACGTACAGGGATCTCCAAACAGTCGAAGTGCACAAAGGATGGAACATCATCGACGTGGAGATCCCCTGGCGTGACGCAGAGTTGATCGCCTATCCCACGAACTTCGGCAAGAAGATCACTGGTCGGCAGTTCAACCAGTACCACTTCATCCACATAGATACTCTCGGGAAAATCGTCGCTGAGACCGGCAGTGAAGTCCTCCGCCAGTACCACCAGAAGTGGGAGCAGTACCCTACGCAGTGGGCAGACATCGCCGAGTACCAGGACGAACGTCTAATGCTCGATCGGTTCGACGCAAAGAAACACAAATAGTGTTGCCGCAACCCGCACACAGAAAGGCCGCTCAACCTTCGTTGGGTGGCCTTTTTTCGTACCCAGAAGATGCCGCAGATAAAACCGGATTAGTGCAGCGGCTGCTCATGGGAAAAGATTAATACATTGCCGTGCGACCGGTGGAGGAACAGCCCAGCCGACGAAAACGACCGCCCCGAGACGATTTCCGCAAGAGATAGACAATATCGTTACTCCTCCAGTACCTCGGCAGCCTCCAGCTGGTTGGACCCCCGTTAGCAGTCCAGCGTCTATGCGATAGCTAATTGGTTTTCTTGCGTCCAGTTTTCTCAGTAGCGTTTCGGCGTCATGCCGGCCAGGGATC
>NZ_BAAAON010000007.1:0-1259 GCF_039530425.1 Arthrobacter parietis
CTGGTTGGACCCCCGTTAGCAGTCCAGCGTCTATGCGATAGCTAATTGGTTTTCTTGCGTCCAGTTTTCTCAGTAGCGTTTCGGCGTCATGCCGGCCAGGGATCCGTGGGGCCGTTCATGATTGTAGATAGCTTTCCATTCATCGGCCAAATACGTCGCTTCGGCCATGCTGTCCATGATTTCTCCGGCGAGTTGTTCCCTTCTGAATTGGGCGTTGAAGGATTCGATAAAGCCGTTCTGCCAGGGTGATCCGGGGTCGATGAATGCGGTGTCGACCCCGGCGGTGTCACACCAGCTGACGAGCGCCTCAGCAGTGAACTCGGGCCCGTTGTCGCAGCGGACGTAGGCCGGGGCGGTACCGTTTTCGGCGATGATGTTCTCCAGCACCGCGACCACGTCCGTGGCCTTGAACGACCGGCGCGGGATGATCGCCAGCGCAGTGCGGGTGTATTCGTCGATGACGTTGAAGAACCGGATATGCCGGCCGCAGGAGGTCACGTCGGACTGGAAATCAAAGCTGACCACGTGCATCGGGTACTCGGCTGTGAGACGTTTCTGCTCCCCGGCACCGGGCCCGGTCCGGCGCTTCTTCCGCGCCCTGGGTTTGCAGACCAGGCCTTCGTCGCGCCAGAGCCGGCGCACCCGCTTCCTGTTCAGCGCCACGCCGTTCCACTCGGGTTGGGCCAGCAGGTGCCAACGGGCTTTCCGCCAGCCCCACGCGGGGTGCTTCACGGCGACGGCGCGTAAGGCTGCGCGGAGCTGTGTTTCGTCAAAGCCCATGTCGGGCTTCTTCTTGCGGAACGCGGACCGGTTCTGGCCCAGGACGCTACAGGCGAAGCGTTCGGAAGCCCCGAACTTCTCCACCGCCATGCGCACGGCACGGCGGCGGGGTTCGGGGCTCAGAATTTTCCCTTGGCCACCTCGTTGAGGATGTCGATGGCCAGTTCCTTCTCGGCCAGCAAACGCTTCAGCCGGGCGTTCTCCTTCTCCAGCTCCTTCGTCCGTTTGGACGCCTCGGCGTTCTCCTCGGATCCGTACTGGTTCAGCCATCGGTACCAGGTCGCCTCGGTGACCTGAAGCTCCTTGATGACCTCGACCATCGGGCGTCCGTCATTGAGCATCTTCTGGCCCTGCCGGACTTTGGCGATGACCTGCTCGGGGGTGTGTCTGCGTGCCATAATTCGTGAATTTCCTCCTGTGTCCATTCTCGGACACGAAACTCACACAGACACTGGACTTCTAACTGGGGACCCAACCAC
>NZ_BAAAON010000008.1:0-4409 GCF_039530425.1 Arthrobacter parietis
TCGGGGGTGTGTCTGCGTGCCATAATTCGTGAATTTCCTCCTGTGTCCATTCTCGGACACGAAACTCACACAGACACTGGACTTCTAACTGGGGACCCAACCACCACAAGGAATCAATACCGGATAACGGAGAGCCGCCCGTAATCAGCGTCTACCGTGATTCTCGCGCCTGTTGTGGCGTTCGATGCTGCACACCAAGCTACGACGTTCACATACTTCGTACCCGTTGTGGTGACAGTCACGCTACCTATTTTCGGGAAACTATCGTGATGTGCCGCCGGGGTAACGTTTCGCCCGTTTGCTTCAGTAATTTCCGTGCCCGAGACCGAAGTCTTACTCTCTGCGAGGATGATCTGGCTCATGCACATGACATTGTAGCCAAGGTCATTCGTGACTTGAAACTCAGCCATAACCTGCAAAATATGTCCCGACGAGAGGTCGGGTACGGCTAGGGAGAAGACGACCCGTTTGTGCGTCTTATCAGCCGCGACCGGAACAGGGAGTGTTGTAACCATCTCGCTCGAGTCGCTGCTGTCGTAGTGCAGCGGCTTGTCCATTTGCTCGTGCGGCCTTTCACTCTCATTTCTAGATGAAGAATCAACATACCTGTGCCACAGGATGTCAATCAATGTGGCTTTTGTTGTAGTCAGTCCCGCAAGGTAACTAGCTGCCGAGAAGCTAGCGAATATCACGGCAGGCACAATGGCCACTACCGCTGCCAATACAACCACCCACTGCCAACGTCCCTTCCTCTTTCTTCCTGCTTGTGGACCCTTAGTCATAGTCCGAATGTACCCTCCGCCATCTCGCCTCTTCAGTTCCTCGCTCATACTCGATTAGGCAAAGCCTCAAGCGCAGTGATTCCAGAGGCGGTCCTCTTACAACCCGGTAAGGTGAATGCCATGCGTATTCTCAGCGTGGTCGGCGCGCGCCCTCAGTTCGTGAAATTGGCTCCAATCGCTTCTGCGCTGCAAGGCAAAGCCGACCACCTCATTGCGCATACCGGCCAGCATTATGACGAGTTGATGTCCGATGTGTTCTTTCAGGATCTTGGGATCCCGACACCGGCCTTCAATCTGGCCGTAGGGTCTGGGCGGCACGGGCAACAAACAGCAGCCATGCTCACCGGGCTGGAAGAGGTATTGGACCAATCTCAACCGGATTGGGTGCTGGTTTACGGAGACACAAATTCGACTCTGGCCGCGGCAGTTGCTGCGGTGAAGATGCATATCCCAGTCGCGCACCTTGAGGCCGGTTTGCGATCATTCAATCGGCGCATGCCGGAAGAGCACAACCGGGTACTCACTGATCATGCGGCAGATCTGCTGCTGGCCCCAACCAAAGTTGCGATGAAGCACCTAGCTTCCGAAGGGCTAGCCGAACGCAGCGTCCTAGTCGGCGACGTTATGACCGACGTGCTCTATCTGACCCGGGATTCGGTAACAGCGAAACAGGAGGAGCTCCCTCTCGGGCTGAACTCGGGCGACTACTATGTGTCCACGATTCATCGTCCGGACAATACCGACGATTCAGCTCGTTTGGCCGCAATTGTGGCGCAACTCTCGAACTTGGAGAAGCCTGTGCTTCTCCTGGCGCACCCGCGACTTCGCACACTCGCGGAAAAGCACGGCATCGCACTTAATCAAGGTTCCCTCCAATCAATCGACCCACTTGCTTATCCGCAACTCGTCAATGCCGTTCAGAACTCCGCGGGCGTCGTGACAGATTCGGGAGGACTGCAGAAAGAAGCGTTCCTGCTGAGAGTTCCCTGCACAACGATAAGGCCGGAGACTGAGTGGGTTGAGACAGTCGAACTAGGGTGGAACACGCTTGTGTCAGCTGACTTGAGTCGATTGGGAGCTGCGGTCACCCGTCCGATACCTGCGGCTACCGACGCGACACCTTACGGATCAGGACAGGCTGCACAGAAGGTGGCCTCAGTCCTACTCGAAGGGACTGATCGCTTCTAAAGCAGCGGCACCGACTTCTGGTGGGTAAAGCCTGGTGGCTAGGATGACCCGCGCATTCACGCGGTGACGTCCACCATTTGCCCGGTGCGCGATGACTCAATCATCGCTTCAGCGACCCGCAGAGTGTTGAGGCCCTCCCGCATGGTAACGACATCGTTGCGCTTTCCTAGGACGGCGTCGCGAAACGCCTCATGCTCTGCCTTCAACGGCTCGCGCTTCGTGAGGGCTAGGCGGGTGATGTTGCCTTCACTCACCCCACGGAAGTTCGATACGGCTTCCCACTCGGTGTCGATTGTTCCGTTTTCATAGAAGGTCAGGTCGGCCGTCAAAGTATCAGCAACGAAAGCACCCATCTCCCCCGTCACCACCGTTAGCCGCTCTTTCATCGGCGAAAGCCAGTTCACCAGATGAGATGTGATGACGCCGTTCGCGAGCTGGCAGGACGCGCTCACCATGTCCTCATGCGGGCGCCCCGAGCGCGTACTCGTCCGGGCGGAGACCGACTTGTAGGGCGACTGCGCCAACCAGGCGGTCAAATCGATGTCATGTGTCCCGAGATCCTTCACTACGCCCACGTCTGCGATCCGGGAGGGGAAAGGACCCTGACGCCGGGTAGCCACCTGGTACACATCTCCAAGATCGCCATTCTCGATGCGGGATCGCAGGGACTGAAGTGCCGGGTTGAACCGCTCGATGTGCCCGACCGCGCCCACTAGGCCAGCTTCCTCGAAAGCCTCGGCCAGCTTCACGCCGCCCTCAATGGTGGAAGCGATCGGCTTCTCCACCATCGTGTGCACACCTGCAGCCGCAAGGGCAAGACCGACTTCCTCGTGCAGACCCGTAGGTACGGCGCACACGGCCATGTCGATCCCCTGAGCGATCAGCTCATCAACGGACCCACACAACGGCAAGTCCCCAGCAACTCCGTGCGGATCACCATAAGCATCCGCGACCGCCACCAGTTGAACGCCGTCGAGTTCACGCGCGACGCGAGCGTGATGACGGCCCATCATTCCCAACCCGATAATGCCTACGCGAAGATCCGCCATTATGCGCCCGCTCCCGCGAGCTTGTTCACTGCCGTCACAATCCGGTCCAAATCCTCTTCATCGAGCGAAGGATGCACCGGAAGGGACAGCACCTCCCGTGCCGCGATCTCCGTGTTGGGCAGGTCCTCGGTCCGGTCGAAGGACGGTAGCCGGTGATTCGGGATCGGGTAGTAGACACCGCTGCCGATGTTGTACTCATCCTTCAAAGCCGCCGCGAAGCCGTCCCGGTCACCGGAAATACGGATGGTGTACTGGTGGTACACGTGCTCAGCGCCTTCGGCCACTGCCGGCGTTCCAACCCCTTCGAGATTATCGGTAAGGAACCTCGCGTTGGCCTGCCGCTGGGCAGTCCAGCCGAGCACCTTGGTCAGCTGGACACGCCCAATAGCGGCATGGAGGTTGGTCATGCGCGCGTTGAATCCCACGAGTTCGTTCTCGTACTGGCGCTCCATGCCCTGGTTCCGCAGCAGACGAAGGTTCCGCTCAACCGTGGCGTCACCGGTGGACACCATGCCGCCCTCGCCCGAGGTCATGTTCTTCGTCGGGTAGAGCGAGAACATGGCGAAGTCGCCGAAGGTGCCAACCTTTCGTCCGCCCAGCGCAGCCCCATGAGCCTGAGCCGCGTCCTCAAACAGCTTGATCCCGCGGGCATCAACAAGCTCGCGGAACGCGACAACGTTAGCCGGGTGTCCGTATAGGTGCACCGGCATAATCCCCTTCGTCTTATCGGAGATCAGTGACTCCACATGCGCGATATCCAGGCAGTAGTGGTCGAGCTCAATATCCGCAAACACAGGCGTCGCGCCGGTCAGCGCCACCGAATTCGCGGTTGCAGCAAACGTAAAGGAGGGAACGATGACCTCATCACCCGGTCCGACACCTGCGGCGAGCAGACCGAGATGCAGCCCGGACGTACCCGAGTTCACGGCAACAGAGGCCCTACCGTCGAGGAGAACGTCCGAGAACTCCTTCTCGAATTCGGCAACTTCGGCGCCCTGCGCCAACATGCCCGAGACGAGCACGGCATCAACAGCAGCACGCTCCTCATCTCCTACGATCGGCTTCGCGGCCGGAATGAATCCTGTGCTCATTTCTGATCCTCTACTGGTGCCAGTGTGCCGTGTGCTTCGCTGTACTTCTCGCCGGTCTCGGGGCAGACCCACAACCCGTCCTGTTCCTTGAGCGGGTGACCGGCCTTACCTACCCAGCCGAGACGGCGCGCGGGTACTCCTGCCATCAACCCATAGGCGGGAACATCCTTGGTGACGACGGCGCCGGCGGCAATCGTCGCCCACGCCCCGATAGTCACCGGAGCAACACACACCGCACGCGCCCCAATCGAGGCACCATCCTCGATCGTGACGCCGACCGGCGTCCAGTCGTGCGCGCT
>NZ_BAAAON010000009.1:0-1149 GCF_039530425.1 Arthrobacter parietis
CACCCCACCAGGGCGAGATGACCAGCAAATCAACCAATCAAAAAACAATCGGTATCAACAAACATGGCACACTATTGAGTTCTCAAACAACAGAAACACCCGGCACCAAACACAACCCTCAAGGCCGCATCATCGCTCCGGAGCAACTTTTCAAACTTACCCGCCAAACCCCACCCCGTCAAATCCGCCCTGTCGGGCTATCTGACCGGCTGTGGTGCTGTGCCGGCTCCCAAACAGGGCGCACTCCATGACGGAATACATCCAGATTGTGTTGGGAGTTTGTCGCTCTTGCCGGTAAATTTCACTGTCCCGGCCGCCGCGACTCAGAAAACATTACACAAGGATCCGGGGTGCGGCAAATCAGCCGTCGAGAGACCAAAAACCGCGCGGGCATGCGGATGCAGGGCACCACAATGCGCAAATGCACTACGGTTGACGCCGGCACGGTGACGTGACGTCAACCACAATCACGCGCACCTTTCAGGGAGTGGCGCATGCCCGATGGTCTTGCCCGCCCCGCGCGTGAAGCCAAGTAGTCTCGGCAGGGTGGCTATCCCATCGCTGCTGCAGATGTTGGCACAGGAGTCAGGAACACCCGGCCAGGAACACGCATCAGAACAGCTGCTCCGAACCCGCGGCACTGATGACGCCAGGACATCCTCGGCATAAAGAGAACAGAATCCTGCAGGGGGTGTCGCGTTACTTCCGCGCCGCTGTGGTCTCCTCGATCAGCATCGAGTCACCCCTCCTGAAACGCCGAGCACACAACTAGAGTGCGGCAAGCAGCAGCGAGCTGAGCATCCCAGCCGGTCGGGCTGTGTGCTGAATATCTCGTTCGCCGGCCACCGCCAGCAGGCGCTCCACCTCCGGTTGCCCGTGGTTCGACAGCTGGGCCCTCAGCGAGTAGGGGATCGGCACGGCGGGCCGGCCACCACGGAAGCGCCGCAAGCCTCATGGGATGCTCCTGGCGGCCCCTACACCCTGATGCCGGGGAACAAGTTCCGCTCCTCCACCACGCCGGCCAGAGCAAATTCGGTCATGCGATGTGTTGTTGGTGTGGGTTTAAAGCAGGAAAGGCCTCACCGTGAAGGTGAGGCCTTTCCGTAAGTGTTGTCCGGCGGTGTCCTACTCTCCCACACTCTCTCGGGT
>NZ_BAAAON010000010.1:0-230145 GCF_039530425.1 Arthrobacter parietis
GATCCCTGGCCGGCATGACGCCGAAACGCTACTGAGAAAACTGGACGCAAGAAAACCAATTAGCTATCGCATAGACGCTGGACTGCTAACGGGGGTCCAACCAGTGGAACTCAACGTCCCCCTCCGGCGGGTCCTTTCCGAGAGTACGGCTACCACGGCGTCGCCAGCGTTTACCTTCGCCGCGTCCCTGTATGAGGACATCCAGGACCTTCCCCCCGCTCGCTATAAGTTGTTCGCGGCCACGTTCCCCACACCAGTGGATGGCGGGTCCTGAGTACCGGAGAGTATTCCCCGTGACCGTGGAGTAGGCCGGGTGCCTTCCGAGCGGATGCAATGGCCCGGCCTGACGTGCCGCTAGCGGCGGTGCCCGATATCTCTGCGGTATTGCCCGTCACGGATGCGTTGTCGCATGTATCAACCTGCATGCCAACAGCAGCCTCGCAATTGGCTCTGTTGTCTGAGAGCACTTCGGCCGGAGTGCGGGAGGCTGATTTCTGATCCAGTTACCGATGTTCGCCTCGCGCCGCATGCTTTTCGCAAGGCGCATCAGTCATCTTCGATACGTACGGTGACCATTGCTGCTGAAGGGCCGGTGAGGCATGAAGCTTCTCAGAAAGACCGCCATCTTTATCAAACGCTTCCTTCAGAGGGTGAGGAACAACATCGAAATACTCGAAGGCCCCGACGAGTTCACCTACTGACCAGTTCATCGACGGTTTGCTAGCAGGAGTCGCTCTAGAACCGGCGGCCAGCGGCCGGGGAACGGCTCCGGGAGTACGAGCGGCAGCCCCTTGCTTCCGCAAGACCGGTACCATTAGGGGTCAGTCTTTTGAAAAACAGGGGAGCCTTTCGCTTGAGTACGTTGAATTACTACGACGACGACGATGCCCCTTCCCATCCTGTGCAGAAGAATCATGTCGTCCGAAATGTCCTGCTGATCCTGCTCGCGTTTGCAGTGATTGCGGCGGGAATCGTAGCGGTCTACACACTTAGTCTGGCGACTTCGTTCAACACCAAGACAGCCACAATCGAGTCCGCGTTCCCGGAAGAGGCCACTCGACCGACGCGAGCCCCTGCTGCTGAGGGCGCAATGAATATCCTGCTGATGGGCAGTGATGCTCGTGCGACGGATGCTGGCGTTGGTGGCGTGCCCACGAGCGCAGACGGTTCCCGATCCGACACGATGATGCTCATTCACATCCCCAACGACCGGGAAAGCATTTACGTCATGTCGATCATGCGTGACACGTGGACCGAGATCCCCGGTCAGGGCGAGCACAAGATCAACGCGGCGATGTCCCTAGGTGGAGTTCCCCTCGTTGTGCAGACGGTGGAAAGCCTGTTCAACGCGCCGATCGACCACGTCGTGATCGTGGATTTTGAGGGGTTCAAAGGCCTCACGGATGCCCTGGACGGGGTCACGGTCAACAACCCAATGGCCTTCCAGTCCCGCGGTTCACAGGGCGAGTTTTTTGAGCAGGGAAACATCACTCTGGACGGTGAATCTGCGCTGAAGTTCGTGCGGGAGCGGTACGCCTTCGATGACGGAGACTATCAGCGCGTCCGTAATCAGCAGCTTTTCATCAGGGCTGTGATGTCCGAGTTTTTGAGTACCGGCACGCTCACCGATCCTGGAAAAATCAGCCGCGTAGTCAACGAAATTTCACCGTATCTCAGTGTCGATGAAAAATTCGACGCGGGTACGGTCGCCGGGTTGGGGCTCAGTTTGCAAAACATCCGGCCTGACGACGTGGAGTTCTTCACTTTGCCGAACCTCGGGATCGGAACATCGGCCGATGGTCAATCCATCGTTGTCAAAGACGAGGCGGCGATAGCTGAGATAGCGAACGCTCTGGATGAAGGTTCGCTGGGGGAGTATCTCGAATCTGTAGACCTTGCTGAAGCCGGAGCCTAACGGAGGAGCGATGAGACACACCCTCGCGGCGGTAGCCGGCACACTTCTGCTCCTCGCGTCATTGTCCTCGCCGGCAATGGCACTCGAGGGCGAGCCGGTCCCCACTTTCCCGCTCGTGACTGTCCCTTCCCAACAGCCCACGCCTACGCCGACGACGACGCCGGCGTCACCGCCTGAGGAACCAGCACCAGCACCAGCACCGGCGCCCGCCCAGCAACAGCCCGCCCAGCAACAGCCCGCGCCGCAACAGCCCGTCCAGCAGCTTGGCCCTGCCGTCGATCCCGCGACCGGGTTTGTTATAGACCCTGCAACCGGGTACCTGGTGGAACCCCAGACCGCACTCTTGATAGAACCCGGAACCGGCAATCTGATCGACCCCGCCACCTACCTGTACACGAATTTCCGTTTGGACTTCGCGACCGGGGAAGTCGTCGAGATCGAACCAACGGCGGAGAAGCCCACGGCGGAGCCGTCCTCCGAAGAACCCCAGCCGTCACCAACCGTGACAACAACCAGCCCTAGCCCTAGCCCTTCCGAAACTCCACCTCCAACCGCCACCAGCGCATCACCTAGCCCCGCTGCAGTCGATGCGGAGGCGACGGCGGAGGCGGAAGAGGTCCCGATCGGAGAGCACCCTCTCACCCGAGCGCTCGTCATCGCGCTGCTTATTGGGTTGGGCGTGCTCTACTACGCCCAGCTCCGAAGTGGCAGTCGTACCTAATCGCGCCCTGCCACGATATAACGATTGGGTAGAAAATTCGGTTCGATGAGGCACTCATTTCCTCCGCCGAAGCTGCAATCGTTAGACTGTCAAGCACTTGAACGAAATTAGATGTATCAATCAGTCCAAATTAGGGGGTAGTTCTTGCGCGTTTTGCTGCTGACTCACTCCTACTCGCCCGAGCACAGCCCACCGCAGCGACGTTGGACGCAGTTCGTTCGAACCCTCCGATCCGCGGGGTGGGCTGTCGACGTCATCGCTCCAGTAGCGCATGCACCCCACGGACGTCGGACGCTCCCGAAGCGCGTCGCCGGACGCGCGTTCAGGACCGATCGGGGCGAGTACGGGGAGAGCGTTCGTCGTGTTCCCTACATCTGGCACCGCACCACTCGTCTTGGCCGGCTGACCAACCACCTTTTTTCAGCCGGGCTGAGTATTCCTGCAGCAGCGCTCGGCCCGAGACCCGACGTCGTCATCGTGACAGTTCCAAGCCTGCCTATTCTCGGCACAGGGTACATAGTGTCTCGTATGCTTAAGCGACCGCTGGTGGTCGATATGCGGGATGCATGGCCAGACATCGCCCGCGACGCCCGGCTTATCAAAGGCAGTGCGAAGAGCCTCGCCGAGCGGGCGATCATCGCGATCCAGGACCGAGCGGATCTGGTGGTAACTGTGACTTACGGCTTCGCTCGGACTCTTCGCGAGCGGGGACTGAAGAATGTGGCGACAGTCAGTAACGGTGTCGATATCGAGCACTTGGAGAAGTTGGAACCGGTTCCGCTCGAGAAGAACCGGCTCGACGTGCTGTACCTGGGCAATCACGGCGAGAGCCAGCGGCTCGAGGTTCCCATCCGCGCAGCAGCACTGGTGGGCGAGCACAAGATGACGCTCACAATGGTGGGCCACGGCGTAATGCGCAATGAACTCAAGGAGTTGGCCGCGACCATTGACGCTCCAGTGCAATTCCATGATCCCGCGTACGGCCGCGACGTCATGGAGTACTACCGCGGAGCAGACAGCTGCATCGTCGCTCTACGCGACGACTGGAAGTCCTTCGAGACGACGGTGCCTTCGAAGACGTACGAGGTTCTCTCCGTCGGACGCCACATCACCGGGATGGTTCGCGGCGAGGCAAAGAAAATTCTGGAAGATGCGGAAGCCGGCCATGTAGTGCCTGCGGATCCGGAGGCGTTGGCGGACCTGTGGAGGGTTCTCGCGGATGATCGTGCGCAACTGCGTGTTAACGGGGGCGGACGTTTGTGGGTTCAGCACAATGCCGATGTCTACACGCTGGGGCAGTCCTATTTGAGTTTATTGGCTGAAGTGGTGGGCGGCGGTCCGCACCGTTGAACATCCTGCGCAACGCCCAGCTTGCGGCTGCAACTGCTGCACAGCATCTAAGAGATGATCCCGTCCTGCTTACGCTTCAAATGGCACGGCTCATGCCCGCTCAGCTGATGCGTCGTGTTGGACATGCTTTGTGTCTGTTTTCGCGGCCGGTTCCCAAAGCGATTGGAGCCCATCTGCTAGGAATGTCTGACGTTCGAAACCATGTCATCGATATGGCTTTGGCGTCGAGGGTGTCGCAGGGGACAGCGGCTAGGCTGGCGGATGTTGCTCTGGCCGCCAACGACGCGGTCAGGGCGGATCGCCTACTAGAAAAAGCTGGATCAGCAGCGGCTACACGCGCGCGGCGCCGCTGGTACGACGGGGACATGACCGGCGCAATTGCGGAACTGACTGCCGCTGGCCTGCTCCGTCAGGCAAGGCGCCTACAGGGCGAGCTCCAAGTTTTCCAGGGTTGGACACCCACCTTGAATCCGGTTCCAGGATACAAGCCGCAGCACAGGACGGTTCTACATGTCCTCACCAACTCCCTGCCACACACAGGGAGCGGGTATGCGCAACGTTCACACTCAATTTTGGAGGCGCAGTCGCAGCTCGGCTGGACTGTACATGCCGTTACTCGCTTGGGATACCCTGTCCAGGTCGGCAAGCTTGTGAGCAAGAACGAGGACGAAGTCGGTGGAGTCACTTACCACCGCCTACTGCCAGCGAGGCTTCCAGCCGGCTTCGATGAACGTCTGCAAGCGCAAGCTGAGACAGTCCTCCAGCTTGCGCAAAAGCTTCGACCAGCGGTGCTGCACACTACAACGCCCTTCGTGAACGGCATCGTCACCCGGGCAGTAGCGGAGGCGCTCGGCATCCCGTGGGTCTACGAGGTGCGAGGGCAGCTCGTTGACACTTGGGCTTCCACGCGTAGCGAAACGGCTAAATCGAGCCAACGATATAAACTCTTCACTGAATGTGAGGCGGCTGTGACCCAGAGTACGGCCCTAGTGGTTACATTGGGCGAGGCCATGAAGCAGCAAATCCTTAAAACGGGCGGTGTTCGCCGTGATGTCCTCATTTGCCCAAACGCAGTTGGAGGGAACTTTCTCGAAGAACCGATGGATGCGTCGGCTGCTCGGGAGCTCCTTGGACTACGGCGAGATGGAGTCTGTGTAGGATCAGTCAGCAGTCTGGTGGCTTATGAAGGACTCGACGTTCTCATTCGCGCCGTTGCAGTGTTGGCGGTCGACCACCCTCACTTGCACTGCTTGATTGTCGGTGATGGAGTTGCAGCGCCGGCATTGCGCCAGCTTGCCCGCGAGCTGCGGGTCGACTCCCGCGTAATCTTCACTGGCCGGGTTCCGCGCGAGCAGGCTCACCTGTACCACCAGGCGTTGGATGTATTCGTGGTGCCAAGGAACAGTCTTGAGGTAACACGAACCGTAACACCACTTAAGCCTGTGGAGGCGATGGCCGCGGCCCGACCGGTTGTAGCCAGCAACCTTCCCGCGCTACACGAGATAGTTGAGGACTCAGTGACAGGAAAGCTGGTCGAAGCGGAAAACGTTGATGCACTGGCGGTAGCCCTCAGCGACTTAACCGAAGACAACGGCCGCCGGCTTACTTCCGCAGCGATCGCCATGGGTACAGCGGGGCGCAAGCGTGTGCTCATGGAGCGCACATGGGCTCGAAATGCTCGGGCCATAGTCGACGCGTATGGCAACCTGACCTTGGTTCACTGATGGCAAAAACAAACTCGCCCGCATCACTGCCTGAACCGATAGGTGTCCGCTCTTTGCCCATTGACACGCGGGGTTTGGTCCGGGTGGGAGCCAGGCCGGGATTCATCGATTATCTGGTCCAGCTGTGGGAACGCCGGGACTTCATCGGCTACGACGCCAAAGCGAAAGTCCAAGCTGGAAGCCGTAAAGATCGCCTGGGCAGCTTCTGGCTGATCCTGAATCCTGTACTCAATGGATTAACTTACTTCCTCATTTTCGGCTTGCTCCTCCAAACCAGTAGAGGCATAGAAAACTTCATTGGGTACTTGGTCATTGGCGTCTTCCTATATCAGATTTCGGCTCGTTCAATCTCCAATGGTGCCCGGTCACTGCAATCGAATCAGTCCATCATTCGGGCGTTCACTTTTCCACGCGCAGCCCTTCCCATCGCGGCCAACGCGCGGGAGGTCTTAGCTGCGGTCCCCGTGGTGATTACGATGCTGGTGGTCATACTCCTCCTACCGCCAACTGAGGAAATTACTTGGCTTTGGGCTCTCCTGCTGCCTGCGCTCGGACTTCAGTTCTTGATGAACCTTGGCTTGAGTCTCATCTTGGCCCGGATAGTGTCCCAAGTGAATGACGTCGCGCACCTGCTTTCCTTCGGCCTTAGACTCTGGATGTACGGCTCGGCCGTCTTCTTCTCGTATGACAGATTCATTGGCAACGATGTCCTGCTCGCTCTGGTCAAGCTCAACCCACTATTCAACGTGCTGGATATCGCGAGGAATTGCCTGCTCTATGCGCAATTGCCCGCATGGCAGTCTTGGGCGATTCTGGCCGCCTGGTCCCTGACGTTCCTGGCCATTGGTATCGCCTACTTCTGGCAAGGTGAGGAGTCCTATAGTGCAGAATGATCATTCCCTGAACCTTTTGAAGGCAAGGCCAACTGTGGTCATTGATCGGGTAAGTATGCAGTACCAGGTCGCTTCGACACATGCAGAAACAGCTACCACATCGAACCGGCTGTCGCGGCTGCGTCGGGGCGCCTCGACCATCACCGTGCATGCCCTCAACGAGATGTCGCTCGTTGTGAGTCATGGGGAATCAGTGGGAATCATCGGTCGAAATGGTTCCGGCAAGAGCACCCTCACTCGGCTCATTAGTGGTCGCACCCGACCTACCTCCGGCAGCATCTTCGCCTCTGATACGCCAATAATGTTAGGAGTCAATGCTGCCCTCTTGCCAGATTTAGCGGGTGATCAGAATGTCATTCTGGGATGTCTTGCGATGGGAATGGACCGTAGGACAATTGCGGAGAAGTTCGACGACATAGTGGAGGTCTCCGGATTGGGTGACTCCATATATCTTCCGATGAAGTCTTATTCCTCGGGCATGGCATCCCGTTTACGCTTTGCTATAGCAACTTCTGTTGATCCGGAGATACTCCTCATCGACGAGGCACTCAACACCGGCGACGCTCAATTTCGTGAGCGCAGCCGTTCGAGAATAAGTCAGTTACGGGATCACGCGGGCACGGTCTTCCTCGTCAGCCACAGTCTGGGCACCATCACTGAGATGTGCACCCGTGTGATTTGGCTCGATGGTGGTGACCTTCTGATGGACGGTGATGTTGAGACGGTGACCAGCACGTACTCGCGTTTCACCTCGTTCTTGTCGAACGGCGACCACGCGAGTGCTCAGGAACTACGCTACAAATCCCGCGAAAGTCTAATCGCCACCCAAGTACTGGAAAGAACGACAGGGAGGCGAAGCGCGTGAGATCGGGAGACCATATCCCAACGCGAGCGCAGCTCCGAGGGGGATCAAGTGAATGTGATTAACGAAGTCGTCGTTATAGGACTCGGATACATCGGGCTACCCACAGCGGCGATCCTGGCGACTAACGGACTGAATGTGACTGGTGTCGACATCCGCGAGGATATCGTCGCGGCGGTGAATCGCGGTGAGGTTCCGTTCGTCGAACCCGATCTAAGCGTCCACGTCGCTGGCGCAGTGAGCCAGGGACGTCTGTGCGCGTCCACAACAACGCCGAAAGCTCAGGCGTATATCGTCGCTGTCCCTACTCCCTTTCTTGAGGACAAGAATGCCGACCTACGCCACATTGAGGCGGCAGCACGCGCCATCGCGCCTCAGCTCTCAGGTGGCGAGCTGGTCATCCTAGAATCGACCTCACCACCTGGAGCTACCCAACACTTGGGGGACTTTTTGATCGAGCTCCGACCGGATCTCTCCCTCGACGGTGAAGGCGGCAGACCAGCCATACTGCTTGCACACTGTCCGGAGAGAGTATTGCCCGGACGCGTGATGATCGAGCTGGTGACGAATGATCGAATCGTGGGTGGCATCACGCAAGAAGCGGCCGTAGTCGCAAAACAGTTATACGAAGTGTTCTGCCATGGCACCATTCACCTGACCGATGCAAAAACGGCTGAGATGGCGAAACTGGTCGAAAATTCCTACAGAGATGTTAATATCGCCTTCGCGAATGAGCTGTCACTAATCTGCGACAAGTTGAGCATTGACGTGTGGGAATTAATTTCACTGGCTAATCACCACCCGCGCGTCAACATACTCAAGCCGGGTCCAGGAGTGGGTGGGCATTGCATTGCCGTCGACCCCTGGTTCATAGTATCCGCTGCTCCTGACGAATCGCGGCTCATTCGTACGGCTCGAGTGGTCAATGACCACAAACCTGAATATGTCTTGCAACAGACATGTGCAGCTGTCGCAGCGAGCGGCGCGACTTCCATTGCAGCGCTTGGGCTCACTTTCAAAGCGAATATCGATGATATTCGTGAATCACCGGCAGTTGCGATTGTTCGCGAGCTGGCAAGTCGGCTTCCCGATGTCACCATCGACGTCGTGGAACCTCATATCAAGCAGCTTCCGCCGATTCTTAGGACGGAGAATATCCACCTGACATCGCTGGAATCAGCGTTGAGTGGCTCGTCAGTCCTTGTCCTCTTGGTGGACCACGATGATTTCCTCGAGATCCCTGCCGAGTTGCTGACGGGTGTGCACGTCATCGATACGCGCGGATCCTTGCGTACAGTACTGTCGCGATCGCCGGCCTTCATCACCGGAGCATAAGGGCTGTGGCAGCGCTTCGAGGCTGACACTTACGGCGCAATGCGAAGTAGGAGAAGCATGAAAGATCCTCGCAAGGTCAGACTGGGAAGGGCGGCCAGGGCTCTCCTAGTGCTCTGCGCTATGTCGTTAGTTACGTCGCTGGGACTGCTTTTAGTTGGCGGTGCTTCCCGGCCAGTGGGCGGACTGCTTCTTGCAGTGGCCTGTGTGACTTTTTGCTTTAGCGGTTTTACTGAGCTCCGGTCGCGATTCGTGCGCTCCTCGGGAAGACGTTCACCCCACGGTTATCGCAGCTCAAGAGGGCAGCAGAGCACGGTCCGTTCCCTGATTATTAGGGAGAGAGACTGGGTTCAAGCAGCGTTGGGAAGAGTTGGTAGGCAAGGCCTGTTGCTCGAGCTCCGAGCTATTGTCGGCCGGCGGGGCGAAGAGGAACGGGCCGCCCTGCGTCGCGCAGTTCAACTTGCTTTAGAAGCCGGAAGCTGCAAGGGGATTTTCAGCAAGAATGAACTGCTACAGATTGTGCCGGAGCTCATTCAGGAGGACCCACTAACAGCATTCTGGTTGCTCGATGAAGCTGCCGCACTTGATATTCTACCGCTCACGCCGAGACGCAATTTGTCAGTCGAGCTCCGTGCC
Source organism: Arthrobacter parietis (assembly GCF_039530425.1). Taxonomy (NCBI): domain Bacteria; kingdom Bacillati; phylum Actinomycetota; class Actinomycetes; order Micrococcales; family Micrococcaceae; genus Arthrobacter; species Arthrobacter parietis. Next base: position 9,434 of record NZ_BAAAON010000010.1, read on the forward strand.
CGGGGTTACCTGCATAAAAGTTTGAAGGTGCTTCGGAGCGTCGCTGTGGTAACCGGAACAAATCGCGATCTCAGCGCGCTCAATAGTCGACAGAGTGAGCTCGATGTTTTTCGAGGGCAATATGTGACAAAGCTGCGTCCGAATGAGGGAAAATTAGACCCTCTTTCAGGGCGCGTCCTTCATATTGTCGGGAAGGCCTTCCCTAAAACGGAATCCGGGTACACTCTCCGGACTCACTACACCGCTCGTGCTCTGCAAGACGTGGGCTTCGAAGTGTCAGTGGTGAGTCAGGTGGGTGAAAATCCCGAGCGCGACCAATTGCGCTCAGAGACTCTAGAAAATGTGACTTACTATACGCTCGTGGGGTCGTCGCGCTCCAATCGCTCCTACCATGACTGGCTCGACGAGAATATTGAGCAGGTGCGCGAGGTGGTCGTGCGAGCCCGCCCGGCGCTTCTGCATGCTCACTCCGATTTCTTCAATGCAATCACAGCTCAGGCCGTTGGTAACCACTTCGGTATCCCCGTGATCTACGAAAGCCGTGGATTCTGGGAGGAATCATGGCTTTCACGCATCTCTGAGAGGTACGGAATTGAAGATTGGACCGAGATCGAACGCCAATGGGGACTGCCAGATGCCTATACATTGCGCCGTGCTCGCGAGATTGAGGCAAGAAGACGAAGCGCACACGTCATAACCCTGGCACATGTGATGAAGGGTCACATAGCTCAATTCGGATACCCCTCTTCCCACATCAGTATTGTGCCTAACGCCGTGAGTACCGAAAGTTTCCCTGTTTTGTCGGATGGCATCGAGGAGCTGCGTAGAGTATTCAAGATCCCAGGCCAATCGATAACTATTGGGTATATATCTTCAGTGGTCGAATATGAAGGAATTGACACATTAATAAGAGCGTTTTATGACCTTAAGGAAAGAACGTTTGAGGAGGTACGACTTGTTGTTGTCGGTGATGGTCCACACCTTCCTGTCATCAAGGCGCTTAATGCACAACTTGGAAACGGGGGAGTGGTTTTCACGGGCCGAGTACCTCATGAAGAGATACTTCGCTATTACGGCTTAATCGATATTTTTGTTGTGCCGAGACGGCCTTCTCCTGTTTGCGATCTCGTAACACCACTGAAACCATTCGAGGCGTTCTCCACAGGTCGCGCGGTTGTTATGTCTGATGTAGGGGCCTTGAAGGAGATAGCTCAGGACTCAGGAGCGGCAGCGTTGTTCACCGCAGGGGACAAAGATTCGTTATCGGATGTCCTGCTGGGCCTAATTGAGAACGAGGATCAGCGTGCGGTGCTCAGGCGTGCGGGTGCCGAATGGGTGCGCGCTGAAAGGACTTGGGCGTCTAATGCCAAGCGATACTCAGCGGTTTATTCGAGCTTCGGCGTGCTCCCGATAACGTCAATGTTGTAACTCTGGAAGCTGCAGGTGAGGGCGGCTGCAACGGGGACCCAGCGGTACACTAGTTGGTTGGACCTGGCTTCGAGTGAAGGTGCTCACAGGCCGGGAGTCGACTAATCCCTCCGCGGTCGCCCGGAGCCCTACACTGGCATGGTGCGTATCGGCCGTCAGGAAAAAGTTCATGAGCAATAAGCAGGCATTCCATCCCCACATCGAAGAGGTCGCAGGGGAGGCGCAGGCTGCACTGTGTGAGGGTAAAGCCCCGGTCGCGGCCGCTCGATGCTTGCACCTCGCCATTTCGAACCATCAGGGAATGTCCCCTGCGACGGAGCGCACTCGTTGGGATGAGTCCTTCGTCGCATCTCCTACTACTGAGTCGAGGCGCCAATGAGTTCGGTCGATCCAGTGCTGCGTGAGGTCGCAGTCGCACGGGTTCAGGCGCTCAACGCTCTGGACGGAGACTTCCCGGCCGCGGTCCGAATTGTAGCTGACGATATGGGGTTGAGTAGATCCTCGCTTCTCCGCTGGGCGCGACGGAGGCTGGACCAGGGCGCGGACGGTGTGCCGACACGGTTGCTAGGAGCGGACCCGATTCGAACCGCGACGCTCCATCTTCTTCGGCAGTATGAAGTTGCTGATGGCATGAGTGCTGACGAGTACTCGGAAGCTCCGCAGCTCCACCCCATGGCGGAGGGCAAGTACATGTCGTCACTCGCCGCGCTTCAACGCACCGGCGTCGTCAAAACGGACTATAGTAAGGGCCGTTTGCGGCAATCCGTTGTGCGTCTTGAACGCACCGCGGTCCCCCAGCGCAACGGTATCGCCTGGGGCCTGGGTTTTTCTTTCCGCGAGGCGTCCGCAAACGAGCCGTACGTGATTACGACCTGTATCATCGTCACCGGCCTGTTGGACGCCATGGAGATCGCGGATGGCGAAGACCGGGATCGGCTGGCCGCGCTGGCCAAGGGCGCATTGACCTGGCTCCTGGACGGCGCGCGGCGGGAGCCCTGGAACGGCATCGAGGTGCCCACGTTCAGTCAGTCGATTCCTGAAGTGGTGTTCAATGTAGTGGCGCAATGGTCCTACGTGCTTACGCGGGCGCAGGACATCGACGTGCTTCCGTTGAGCGAACGTAACCAGACCGCAGACCATCGGGGCGCCGCTACGGCTGTTCTCGAACAGTTCCGCCCGAACGTTGGTTGGACCTACGGCGAGCTCAGCACTCGTTTGGATCTACTGCACACGTGCTACATCGGGAACGCCCTTCTGCATACGCTCCCGAGACGGCGTGACCAGGTTGAGCGGGCGTTACTTGTGTCAACAACACAGTTCCTTTCTCCACACGGTTGGTTCGACCGATTCGACATGCTCGGTGCCGAGGACGCCATCGCACAACCACGGCGTTGGAACGCTCGCACGCACAGATTTCTAGATGGGGCCGCACTTTTCGGTTTCGATCGCCCCGCCCGCCCGTGGTCCGTGGGGGAGCTTCTGCTGCTCGCCGCAACGTCGGCTAGAAGCGGGGCCACGGCGCAGTTCTGGGTCAGGCAGCTCCAACCGGTCGCGACGCTTGCCATCGGCAAGTATTTGGAGACGAAGCAGTTCCGCCACAGCATGCATCTTGCTCACGGGCTTGCCGCCGTCTTGGAGGCTCTCCGTCAAGACCGGAAGCCGAATCAAAGCTGAGATGGAAGAAATGAAGGTGGCTGTTCGGAAGCGCGTAGTCGTCGTTGCAATGAAGCCGCAGATACGCGGACGCATACGGCGCAACATTATGACGTTTCTCGATATCGGTGCAGAGGTCATTGTCGTTAACTCGAGGCCGCGGGACGACTTTCTCGTTGGGCTGGAGCATCCGAATCTCCATGTGGTGTTCCTCGACCCGAAATCCTTGTCGGTGATATACACCGATTGGGTCACAGAGCAGAACCGGAAGCGACGCGCGCGATGGGACGCGGAAAAGGGAGCTCAAATTCGATACGATTCGCAACTAGTGAGTCCTTATTGGCGTTCAAAGCTGACCGCCCCAGCGTTCCGTCCGCTCCTGCGCTTAACCGAGTCACGCCGAACAGTACGCGCACATAGATTGTGGTTGCGGGGATGGAGACCCACACACAGGTGGTTCATCCGTCAGGGACGCGCCCTGCGGAAGCAACGCGATAAGAAGATTCGTGCCTTCCTGCATCGTTTTCATCGCATCAACAGGTTCCTCGAGTTCTGGCGTCTGTCCGCGCAGCAGGTGCAGTGTTTTTTACCGGACCTCGTCGTCAGCTCGGACCTGCCCGGACTCGTCGGAGCCAATATCGCAGCCCGGCGCTTGGGTCGCCCCCATCTGCACGATTGCCACGAGCTCTATCTGGAGAGTACGTCGTTCAAACGGTACGAAAAGCGTTTCTTGCGGCCTATTGAAGCACTCTTCATGCGTCGAGCTGACAGCGTCGTCGTTGTAAACCAGACCATTCGGGACGTTTACCGCAATCGCTATGGGGTCGAAGGAGTGGTACTTCGGAACTGTGGACCTGCAGTCCCTAAGGAGGTCCTGAATAATCCTGTGGACTTTCACGCTCTGCTAGACCTGCCGCTGGGCGCGCCGATCGTGCTGTATCAGGGCGGTTTAGCAGCAGGGCGCGGACTCGACGTCCTCGTCGCGGCAACGGCGGGGTTCCCCGAAGGCGTGCATACGGTACTGGTGGGAAGCGGCCGTCAGCGAGACGAGCTGGGCAGGCAGGCCGAAGAACTCGGTCTGGCTGATCGTGTGCATTTCATTCCCGCCGTACTGCCGCACGAGCTCCCGGCATACACAGCAGGAGCATCTGTCGGGGTTATTCCATACCAGCCGGTGTCCGACAACAATTTTATGGCCCTGCCGAACAAGGTCTTTGAATACACCGGGGTTGGATTGCCCTTCGCCGCGTCCGACTTGCCTGAGCTGCGGCGCATCGCCGAGGAAGCAGGTTGTGCAACGGTTTACGGTCCGTTCGATCCGCATGGACTCGCCACAGCGGTGACGAGGATCCTTGACCCTGCAGAGCACGAGACATACCGACGCTCGGCAGCGAACTTCGGTCAGCGCAACACCTGGGAGAACGAGAGACTGATCCTGGTTTCCGAGGCGAAGCGAATAGCAGGATGGGAGTGAGGAAAGCGAGCCTTACCTCACTGTCTGACACTGAGACTCCCATGGCGTTACTGGGCTAACTAACCTATATAGTGGCAGGTGGTGCCGTGAGTGTCCCGGCGAGGCCGGAGAGACCGCGTCAACATGAGGGGGAATGATCATTCGCATCGCTTCTGTGGTTCACAACGAGGTCAAGCGTGATGCACGCGTGCTCAAGCAGGCAGCCACTTTGAAGGCGGCGGGCCATGACGTGCGGCTCTTCGGGCTTAGTGCTGACTCGGACGCTGAATTCGATCTGCCCGGCGACATTCCTGTCCGGCTAGGCCACCGTGACCTTAGCGGAATCAAGGATCGCATCCAGGCCGAAGGGTTGGAGCGAAACCGCGAGAACTCCGTATGGACGTCGTTCAGGGAACAAGGTGACATAGTGTTCCGAAAGGTGCGCGACACGTTCGTGCCGGATGTGGTCCACATTCACGACCATGTCGCTCTAACCGCTGCGTCTCAATACAAGAAAGCCTTTGATTGCGGGATCGTATGGGATGCCCATGAAATCTACGAGGATCTTGCAGGACTTGAAGACGTTCGTCGGCAGGTCAATCCGCGGATCATCCGAGACAACGTCGACCACATCGACGGCTTCATCACTCTTAACTCGAGCATCGCAGGGTTCTATGCGGAGAATTACTCAGGCTTGCCGCCGGCTGTGCTGCTCCCGAACGCTGTCGAAAAGGTCGCCCAGACGCGGTATGACGGGAGGCTCCACAATGCGGCCGGGCTCGCGCTCGATCAGCGCATTCTTCTGTTTCAAGGTGGATTCTCACCCCACCGGGGGATCCACGCGCTGCTCGAGGCATCGCGTCTGCTCGATGAAAAGTGGTCACTGGTGTTCATGGGCTGGGGAAAGCTCGAAAAGGACATCCAGGAATTCATCAACGCCAACGAGAGGGAGGCGAGCCGGGCACGAGTGGCCGTCATTCCCGGTGCGCCTCACGACGAATTGTTATCTTGGACTGCAGGCGCGAGCCTCGGCGCGATTCCGTATGAAGACACCGGTCTGAATCATCGTTTTTGTTCGCCCAACAAGCTGTGGGAGTATCCAGCGGCGGGCGTGCCCATTCTTGCGACGGACATGCCGGAAATGAGCCGGACGATCACCGAATGGGAGATCGGTTTGACGATCGGTCGTGACCTCCGACCCAAGGACATCGCTGAAGCAGTAAACGCCCTCGGTGACGAGGATCTCGAGCTTCTCCGTACGCGTTGCGCGGCCTTCGCGGCTGGTGATGCCTGGCAGACCTACGAGCCGCGACTGATTGACCTATACGAAAAGGTCGCTCGACGCAACGGTTTCAATGGCCTCGAGAGGACGTGGCAGAAGATAGTTGATTTCACGTACAATTTGCTAGGCGCTCAACCGCGAGGCTAGCTTTTCCCGGCATGAGCTCATGCTTCAAGTCGCCGCCGGTGAGGTTGACATGTTGTTACCGCACGTGTGGACAGTGTTTCTGTCTTCGTTGTGTGACCGGCTAGCCATTCGAACTCCGCATTCTCATAGTCTCCGTCCTGTGATCATCAGGAATGGGCTTCGTGTGTCGATGCTTTCCTTCGGGCATAGCTGAAGGGGCCACCGCTGGAATAAGTCATATGTGAGACACGACGCAAACTCATCGCAACGATGGTTCTAAGGCCGATGGGGTTCAGAAAAGAGAGGGTAGTGGATGGTCGAGATATCCAGCGGGCTCGGGGACGGTACGAATGCAGCAAACACCTACATGACTAACGAACGTGAGGTCGGTTTGCCTCCGCTCCAGGCATCTCGCAAACAAGTTTGGGACTACTACCAGATCGAGTTTCTGCCCAACGGGTATCCGGGTCGGCGCACTAACGGTGAACTCTTTGCGCACCCCATTTACGGTCCCTACGTAATCTCGGACTACACGGCCCAGTACCACCGCACTAAAGACCAAGTGTTCCTTGATGCGGCGTGCAAGGTAGCCGACGCTGCCGTTGAACAGATGACGAGTCTCGGAGATAGCCTCGCTTTCGTATACAGTCAGGAAAAGACGAAGGTCGCCAACAAGAACGGCGTATTCTACAGCGGGCTCACACAGTCCCGATACATCGAAGTGTTTAGCAAACTTCTGTTGAGGCCAGGGACGGAGCGCTTCCGAGAGCCGCTGCATAGAGTCCTCACCAGTCTTACCATCCCGATCGAGGACAACGGCGTGGCTCGGTTCACCAAAAATGGCGGGCTCATTATCGAGGAGTATCCTTCCCGTTTACCCGACTGCACACTGAACGGGTGGACTACCGCGACGTGCATTCTCATGGATTTCGCGGCGAGAAACGATGACGAACAAGCCCGGGAAATCTTCAATCAGTCTGTGCGTGGTTTGGAAGATTTGATGCCGCTCTACGACGTGCCTGAACTGGCGAACTCCAGGTACAGGCTCACTGGGCCCGCCTCCTTGCGGCTGGCTGCAACGGATACTGATGTTGAGGTTCTGGACTGCCAAGTGGTTATCCCTGGAAGTGGCACGTTTGCAGCGAACTTGGCGGGCGATCCTGCGGGAGAGATTCAAAAAAAGGGCACGGTGAGGGTGCGAGATGGAGCTAGCCAGGCAGTCGGGGTCTCTCTTAGTCGACTGTCCTGGCCGGAACCGAACAAAATTTTGTTGCGAGTTGACGCCTCGAAGAACGGCCAGCTCAGCGTTGCTATCGGTGATGGCGAGTACGATCCGCTTGCAAGTTGGCCGCGGGCGGAGTCGTACCGCAAGGTCCAAGAGCTCCCGGTAAACAAAGGGAAAAACTGCATCGAGGTGGCAATTCCATGGGCTTGCGCGGAGCTCGTGGCGTACCCAACGAACTTCAGAAAGACCATCACCGGCAGACAGTTCAACCAGTATCACTGGATTCACGTCGATACACTCGCAAAAATCGTTGCAGAGACGGGAAGCCATGTCCTGCGCCATTATCACGACAAGTGGTCAGAGTACCCCTCGATGTGGCCCAAAATGAGTGCTTATAAGGACGATCGTCTCATGCTTGAGCGCTTCGATGCGAAGAAGCACAAATAGGACGTGAGAGGAATTTGGCGCCCGACGTCGACTCGTATGTAGAAGCAGAAAGTTATCAAGCGGATCCCGGATCTATCTGTTCGCGGCGGCAAACTCCTCAACCCGCGACCCAAGTCCCAACAACTGGGATAGTGCTGCAATGGTTCGCGCTGCAGCTTGACCATCACCATACGGGTTCACAGCGTTCGCCATTGCGTCGAATCGCGCCGAGTCATTCAGTAGGCGGTTGACTTCCATTACGATGCGGTTCTCGTCGGTGCCGAGGAGGGCTACTGCTCCTGCTTCTACGGCCTCGGGTCGTTCGGTGTTGTCACGCATGACTAGTACCGGCTTGCCCAGGCTAGGGGCCTCCTCCTGCACACCGCCTGAGTCCGTTAGCACGATGTAGGAAATTCCAAGCAAACGAGTGAATTCCCCGTACGCCAAGGGTTCGGTGACGACAACGTTCGGTTTTCCTTCAACGGCGGGTAGGACCGACTCGCGTACTGCCGGATTCTTGTGGGCCGGCCAGACGATGACTAGCTCGGGTTCTGCCTCCGCGATACGGGCAAGAGCGCGCCCGATACCGCGCATGATGTCGCCTTGATTTTCACGACGATGCATGGTTACCAGAAGTATTCGCCTGCCTGACTTAGCAAGCTCCTCAAGCCTCTTGTCGGAAAAGGGGACCCACTTCTCCGCAGTGGCAAGGAGCGCATCAATTACTGTGTTCCCGGTAACCACTATGTCTTCCTCCGCTACCATCTCGGCCAGAAGATTAGCCTTGCTGGTCTGAGTAGGTGCGAGGTGGAGACTTGCGATCTGCGAGGTGATCTTCCGATTGGCTTCCTCGGGGAAAGGGGAGCGTAGATCTCCCGAGCGAAGCCCTGCTTCCACATGGACCACCGGGATTCCTTGGTAGAAGGCCGAGATTGCAGCAGCGGTGGATGTGGTTGTGTCACCTTGAACAATCACAGCATCAGGTTTAGCGGTCTCGAATAACGTCGAAAGCCCGTCGATTGTCCTTGTCATGATCGAACTGAGGGTTTGCCCCGGCTGAATGATGTTCAAGTCGTGATCCGGATTAATCCCGAATAATTCGTTCACCTGATCGAGCATCGCTCGATGCTGACCGGTCACGGTAACCACACAATCAAAATGCTCTGAACGCTTGAGTGCTTCGATGATGGGAGCCATTTTTATGGCCTCTGGGCGGGTGCCATATATAGGCATGATGACAGGCACAGACGCCCCTAGCTTCTGGAAGATCGACCGTCCCACCTTATCCCAGCATGATCAACGCCAGAACTAAGGCTGGAACTGCGACAACAACCAGCACGGAGATGAATACAGCGACCGCCCGCTTCCGCCGATACGCTATGTCGACGGGGCTCTCGAAACCTCCGCTGGCTGGTGCCGCGTTTCGTCTTCCCTGAGCGCCCGGCTTCATGTGGCGTGCTGGAGGCACTTGTGGCTTGCGATCGGGCAAGCGCGCACCTCCAAATGACGACGGCGGACAAATTTCGGACCACTATAGTACGAAGCCAAACTTCACCGTTTCGTATAGCCCAACAATAGCGACTCGAGAGAAGCAAGGTCTCAGGCGGAATCAAGATGATAGACTTCCCGTCCGTCGGACGGGAAGATGGAGCACGAAGCTGGGCCCGAAGTCGCGGCGTGGCGCTCGGGCATGGCAAACTAGGTAGTCGCGTGCACTCTTCCGGTGATCGGGAATCACGCGGTCCGCCCTGGTGTAACGGCAGCACCCCAGCCTTTGGAGCTGTGGAGTATAGGTTCGAATCCTATGGGCGGAACGGCAGGCCAACAGGCGTCCGAAATAGGCAAGGAGCGGCCCCCTTCGTGAGCCACGAGAACCAGTCCAACCAGGCGGAGTCAACGCCTGCAGCAGTGATAGTTCTGGCAGCCGGAGCCGGGACCCGGATGAAGTCCCGGACACCTAAAATTCTTCACCGCATCGGTGGCACCTCGATGGTTGGTCACGCTCTCGCCGCGGCCCGTGGGCTTACTCCAAGGGAGCTCGCCGTAGTCGTCCGGCATGAGCGAGACCGCGTTGCCGCACATGTCGCAGAGCTGGATGCCGGAGCGCTCATCGTGGATCAGGACGATGTCCCTGGCACCGGGCGCGCCGTCCAGGTCGCACTCGACGCACTGGACGCGCGCTCCGCAATTGAGGGAACCGTCGTCGTGACCTACGGGGACGTGCCCCTGCTTGACAGCGCAACGCTGCAGGAATTGGTACGCACGCACCAACGGGACGCCAACGCTGTAACGATCCTTACGGCAGTCCTCGATGACGCCAGCGGATACGGACGTATTGTCCGCGCCGAAGACGGCACTGTGACCGGCATCGTGGAACACAAAGACGCCACGGATGACCAGCGCATGATCACCGAGATCAACTCAGGCATCTACGCTTTCGACGCCGCTGTACTCCGCGAAAGCCTCACAAGCGTGGATTCGGATAACGCGCAGGGCGAGATGTACCTGACCGACGTGCCATCAATCGCGCGGAAAGCTGGCGGCCGTGTAGCGGCGGTCGTTTCATCCGACCGCTGGCAGGTCGAGGGTGCGAATGACCGCGTACAGCTTGCAGCGCTCGGAGCCGAACTGAACCGGCGCACACTCGAACGGTGGATGCGTGCCGGCGTGACCATCGTCGATACCAACAACACCTGGATCGACATCGACGTCCAGCTTGACGAGGACGTCACAATCCTCCCTGGAACTCAACTCCATGGCGCAACGCAGGTCGCTCGGAACGCCGTTGTGGGCCCCGACTGCAGTCTTACCGACGTCGTCATCGAGGAGGGCGCCAAAGTGATCCGCACGCACGGCAGCGGTGCGCGTATCGGCGCCGGCGCATCGGTGGGCCCGTTTACCTATCTGCGTCCGGGCACGGTGCTGGGGGAGACAGGCAAGATCGGCGCCTTCTACGAGACAAAGAACGTCACTATCGGCCGCGGTTCCAAGCTCTCCCACCTCGGCTATGCCGGCGATGCGGAGATTGGCGAGAACACCAACATCGGCTGCGGAAACATCACTGCGAACTATGACGGCGTGAACAAGCACCGAACAGTCATCGGCAGCGAAGTTCGGACCGGCTCCAACACCGTATTTGTTGCCCCGGTGTCCATTGGTGACGGCTCCTACACAGGGGCGGGCGCCGTCGTGCGCAAGGATGTCCCCGCCGGCGCCCTGGCCATCGTCGCTGCGACCCAGCGGAATCTGGATGGTTGGGTCGAGCAGAACCGTGCGGGCACTGCTGCCGCCAAAGCTTCAGCATCAGCCACTGCATCAACAGACGAAAGCGATCCTTCATGAGCGAGATCACGGCACGCGGGGAAAAAAAGCTGGTTCTCGCCTCGGGCAGGGCCCATCCGGAACTGGCTGAAGAGATTGCACGTGTTCTGGATACGGAACTCCTGCCTATCTCGGCCTATGACTTCGCGAACGGCGAGATCTATGTGCGCTCCGGAGAAAGCGTTCGTGGCACGGACGTTTTCGTCATTCAGGCCCATCCTGCGCCGTTGAATAACTGGCTCATGGAGCAGTTGATCATGGTGGACTCGCTCAAACGCGCGTCTGCCAAGCGCATCACCGTCGTTTCCCCGTTCTACCCCTATGCGCGCCAGGACAAGAAGGGCCGTGGGCGTGAGCCCATCTCCGCCCGCCTGGTCGCGGACCTGTACCGCACAGCCGGCGCAGACCGGTTGATGTCGGTGGACCTGCACACCGCGCAGATTCAGGGCTTCTTCGACGGTCCGGTTGACCACCTGATGGCTATTCCGCTCCTGGCTGACTACATCAGAGGGCGTGTTGATGCCGACAACATCACCGTCGTGTCTCCGGATACCGGACGAGTGCGAGTAGCCGAGCAGTGGGCTGAACGGCTGGGAGGAGCACCTCTGGCCTTTGTGCATAAGAGCCGTGACCTCACCGTCCCCAACCAGGCCATCTCCAAAACAGTCGTCGGTCAGATCGAGGGCCGTACTTGTGTGCTCATCGACGACATGATCGACACCGGCGGAACTATCTCCGGCGCCGTTGCGGTACTGAAGAATGCCGGAGCGAAAGACGTCATCATTGCGGCGACGCACGCAGTCTTCTCGGATCCGGCGGCGCGGCGTCTGGCCGAGTCTGGTGCACGGGAAGTGGTCGTGACCAACACACTGCCGATCGGCCCGGAGAAGCGCTTCCCGCAGCTGACGGTTCTCTCGATCGCACCACTTATTGCGCGCGCCATCCGCGAGGTCTTCGATGATGGTTCTGTGACCAGCCTGTTTGACGGCAACACCTGAAATTCGATCTCAAGGAGGCGGCCGGTCAGCGTTGCTGCTGGTCGGCTTCATGGGAAGAGCTTGTAGCGGGGCGATCCCTTCCGACCGACTGCACATGCCCGTGTTACGGGCGCACAAGGGTTTCCAGAACGTTGAGCGCGACGGCTGTTCCGTCCTCCTTCCGCAGAAGTTCCCCCGTACGCGTCGCCTGATCTTTGTATCTCCCTGCCTGGGCCAGAGCATCCGTCAGCCGGTCCACCGTGACCTTGCGGTACGGGATCGGTTTCGGAACGAGCCCCCGCCGATGCAGGAGCTGTCCCCAGAACGGTTGATCGCCGATGAACGGCACCACCACTGACGGGATGCCCGCCCGCACCACAGCATGAGCGGAACCCGCCCCTCCATGGTGGATAGCAGCAGTTGCACGTGGCAGGACCAGACGGTGGTCCACAGATTCCCGCACCAGCAGGTTGTCGCCTTGAACTTCCGCCGGAATGTCGATGCCACCCCAGCCCCTGGCCACCAGGACCCGGAGGCCATTCCTGCGGGCCGCTTCCACGATCGCTTCGCCCCGTGCCCGTGGATCTCCGGCTTTCATCGAACCGAATCCGGCGTAGACAAAGTCACCGTCCTCGATGAAATCTGCCAGTTCTGTATCCGTCTCAACCGCGGGCGTCGGATGCCCGGTCCAGTGTCCGGTGAGATGGACGGTGGCCGGCCAGTCAGCAGGGCGTGGCAGCAGGATAGGACTGATGGGGATCAGCGTTGCGCTTCCAGGCGACCCCGTCCGAGGCGCGGCAGGAAGGGCCTCCACCGCCGCTGCTAACTCGCGCTTGAACATCAGCCTGGCCGCGCCAGCCAGGCGATAGCTGGGCCGGTTCAACGACCCCAAACTAGTCCTGGTGAGGACGGGAAGTGGAAACTCGCGGGTTGCGGTGAATGACGGAATGGTCTCCACCAGCACCGACGGGATGCCCAGTCTCTCGGCCGCGATGGGAGCGCTCAGGACCTTCGGGTGATAGACCACAACATTGGGTGCGAAAGTACGAATCTGATCCACGGCAGTCTGCAAGAGGCGTGCGAATGACGGCCGGATGACAGTGCGAAACTTCTTGGCCGCCATTCCTGGTGACACGCCCTGGTCGCTGATGAGCTGGGCGAAGTCCATGCCCAGACTGACAGTGTCCAGGCCTGTGCCGTCAGTGCCGGAGTTGTCCGGGATGGCGGTCCGGACGGAGTGCCCCCGGGCGCCCGCGGCGCGCGCCAGGGCAAGAAACGGTTCCACGTCGCCGCGTGTTCCGGCCGTCAGGAGCAGGATCTTCATCAGGGCGTACTCCGTCTCATCATGGGGTCGGTCATCACGCAGCGACGTCCCGCCGCCGAAGGGACAACGCTGCCAACACAGCCCCGGCAGCCGCCACGGCAAGCAGCCCCGCGGCACCGGCCTGGTTGAAGGATTCGACGGGCATGGCAGGGGAGTGCCGGAACGGGCTCGCGTCCTGCAGCCACACCGGCAGGCCGAACAGCTCCCCGAATTCGCCCAGCACCAGGCCCGCCGCGAGCACGCCCCAACTCACCATGATGCTGAGCCGCGGGATCAGCGCAAACGCCAGGGCGGCCACGGCCACAAACACCAGGGCGGCAGGCAGGTGCGCCAGCGCCGCCGGAATCAGGTGCCAGGCCGGCCCATCGGCGCTGCCGGACAAGCCCAAGCCGACTGCGGCAGCAACACCCGCCGCAACGGCCACCAGGGCTGCCGAAGCAGTAGCGGCAAGCAGGTTCGCGGCCAGCCATTGCAGCCGGGAAGCCGGAACGGACAGCAGAAGTTCGGCCCTGCCCTCCGCCTCTTCCGCCCGCAGGCGAAGGACGGCCTGAACGCCCGCAGCCGCAGCGAAGACACCGGCAATGCCCAGTAGCGCCGTAACGAAAACGTCAACGAGCCCCGACTGCCCCTCGGGCACGAGCCGGGCAAGAAGGTCCCGCATCGCCGGCACGCTCGCTACGGCGTCAGACACCAGAGGGCCAAGGGCGCCGGCCATGGCACCCAGGACGGCAGCGGCAATGCACCAGCCTGCGATGGCGGAGCGCTGCAGCCGCCAGGCCAGGCCAACGAGGGTGCCGCCTCCCATTCCGGCCCGCTCCCTGCCGTTGCCCTGGGACAGGAGGCTGGAACCCACGTCCCGCCGTCGTCGGCTGACTACTGCCAACGCTCCCAAGGCAACCGCGGCAGCGAGCGGGACCAACAGCGCGCTCAGGTCCGGACCTGTAAAGGGCTGCACCCGCTGCCCCCAGCCGATGGGCGACAGGAGCGACGGCCAGGCGCTGACCACGGAGAGCAAGTCTGCAGAAGCGGTCCCCAACGCGTCACCCACGCCGCGGATCAGATATGCGGCGCCTACCAGCCCGGCGGCCACTCCGTTTGCGCTCCTGCCCGTGGGCAGCACCTGGGCAGCGACCGCGGCAAGACCGACGAAAAAGAGCCCTACTACTCCGACAGCGGCTCCGGCTGCGACGGAACCACCAGCAGGGAGCCCTGCAGCGATGAAACCGGTCGCAACGCAGACGGCGAGGATCAGGTTGGCCGCGGTACCCAGCACCAGCGTCGCGGTGAGGGACGCCGCGCGCGGCAGCGGGACGGCACCGAGAAGTTCGGCCCGCCCAAGCTCTTCATCCGCACGCGTATGCCGCACCACCAGGAACGTGCTCATGAGGCCTGCCAGGACCGCCGTGAAGGCATACCCCTGAAAGAACACCACCGCGCCTACCCCGGTTCCAGCCGGCAGACCGCGAAGGAAGAGGAACGCCGGATTGGACGCCGCCAGCTGGACGATCGCCGCCCGCGATGCCTCATCCGCGAACTGCGTGGCCACGGCGGTGGACGTGGCAAAGCCGAGTAGAGCGATGCCCGCGATCCAGATCGGCAGCGTCACGCGATCACGCCGGGCCTGGAACAGGACCAGCCGCAGCACGCCGGACATCACACGGCCCCGCTGTCGGTGCTGTTTGTAGTAGCCGGGCTGTTGTTGGTGCTGTCTTCGCTGTTGGAGCTGTCGTTACTGTAGTGGCGCAGGAACAGGGTCTCCAGGGATGGCGGGGTCACTGAAAGGCTGCTGATTCCCGGTTCCGCGATGCCGGCCAGGACGGCAGCGATGTCCGCGGAGTCGGCGTCGAACTCTACTGCACTGGTGCCCACGCCGACATTGTGGACACCGGGCAACGCAGCCAGCCGGAGGGGGTCGGCCAGCCCTGTTACCCGGAAATGGGTGCGATGGAGATGCCGGAGTTCGCCCAGCGTGCCAGACTCCACGGCCGTTCCCGAGCGGATGATGGTCACGCGGTCACACAGCTGTTCCACCTCGCTCAGGATGTGGCTGGACAGCAGAACCGTGGCGCCGTCCCGGCTGACACGCTCAACCTGGCGGCGGAATACGGCATCCATGAGCGGATCCAGGCCGGCGCTCGGCTCATCCAGCAGGTATAGACGCGCAGGGCGGGCGAATGCCGCTATCAGCGCTACCTTCTGCCGGTTGCCTTTCGAGTAGGTCCGCGCCTTTTTCCGCGGGTCGAACTCGAACTCCTCGATAAGCTCGCGGCGTAGCTTCTCATCGGCACCGCCGCGGAGCCCAGTGAGCAGATCAAGAACTTCGCCGCCTGTCAGGTTTGGCCAGAGGCTTACATCACCGGGAACGTACGCGATGTCCAGGTGCGCTTTCACGGGGTCAGCCCACGGGTCGAGCCCGAAGACCCGGACGGCGCCGGCAGTGGGACGGATGAGCCCCAGCAGGATCCTCAGCGTGGTGGATTTGCCCGCTCCATTAGGCCCGAGAAACCCGTGCACCTCTCCGGGCGCCACCGTGAGATCGAGGCCATCCAGAGCCCGGGTGCGGCCGAAGTCCTTCACCAGGCTGCGGGCCTCAATAACTGGTTGTGCTGGTGCGTTCATAGGTTTCCCGGCTCTCCGAGCCCCAGCCTAGCGGTGCTGGTATCCCCGCGGAAGAGCGCGGACAGCGCCGGCATGCTGTAGGATTGGCCGTTGATGCCTAGGCGAGGGAACGCCTGCTCTGATTCCAGGGCACGTTCCGTTATCGACGGTGGCTGGCGGCTTTCCTGACAACGCGCATGTTCGCGTAAGGGGAGGGTGGCCGGGCTTCGTTGGATCGCTCGGTACAACCTCAAGAACCTAACCTCAGGAGACATCATGTCCGAGCAGAAGCTCGTCGCAGAACTGCGCACCGATTTCGGTAAGGGCGCTGCCCGCCAGGCACGCCGCGCCAACAAGATCCCCGCCGTCATCTATGGCCACGGCGCAGACCCCATCCACATCCTGCTGCCCGGCAAGGCAACCACCCTGGCAGTCCGCCACGCCAACGCCCTGCTGAGCGTGGACGTTGACGGCGAAGAGCACCTCGCCCTCGCCAAGGATGTGCAGCGCAACACCCTCAAGCGCATCGTGGAGCACCTTGACCTGCTGACCGTCCGCCGCGGCGAGAAGGTCACTGTTGAGGTCAACATCCACGTTGAGGGCGAGCCCAAGCCGGGCGTGGTCACCAACCTCGAGCAGACCACCGTCACCGTTGAGGCCGAGGCAACCCACCTGCCCGAGTCCCTCACCGTCAACCTCGACGGCCACGGCGTGGGCGACCACGTCTACGCCTCGGACATCCGCCTCCCCAAGGGCGTCACCCTGCTCACTGAAGCAGAGACCCTGATCATCAACGTATCCTCACCGGTTGTTGAAGACCTCGGCGAGACCGCCACCGAGACCGGCGTTGACTCCGACGGCGGCGACGCCTCCGCTGAGGAAGCCACCGGCGATGTGGTTCCGGCCACCGAAGAGTCCTAAGCACCCACCAGTGCCTGACAACACCTGGCTGATAGCCGGGCTCGGGAATCCCGGGCCCGGCTATTCCGGCAACCGGCACAATGTGGGCCAGATGGTCCTCGACGTGCTGGGTGCGCGGCTGGGTGGCAAGTTCGGCACTTCCAAGGCACGCGCCGTCGTACTCGAGGGCCGGCTGGGAATAGGCGGGCCGAAGCTGATCCTTGCCAAGCCGCTCACCTACATGAACCTCACCGGCGGGCCCGTTTCGCAGCTGGCGAAGTTCTACGGGATCGAGCCGGACCACGTGGTGGCGGTCCACGATGAGATCGACATCCCCTTCAACACGATCAAGCTCAAGATCGGCGGAGGAGAAGGCGGCCACAACGGACTGCGGGATATGAGCAAGGCGCTCGGCACCAAGGACTACCTGCGGATCCGCGTGGGCGTAGGCCGTCCGCCGGGCCGGCAGGAAGCCGCGGACTACGTGCTCCGCGACTTCAGCTCCACCGAAAAGAAGGACCTCCCGATCCTGTTGGAGGAGGCGGCTGACGCCGTCGAAAGCGTTGTACTGGACGGTTTGCTGACCACCCAGCAGAAGTTTCATTCTGCGGGAAAATAGCGGTAAACTGGATGAGCAGTTCCGAACAGGACTGCACGGCCTGATGGCCCCAAAAGCGGGGGCCGACGTTGGGCGGCCTCTGAGACTGGGCCACCCCCATCCCAACGTCGGTCCCTTTTTTGTGCCTGTGCGCGGTTGGTACACATAGTTGATAAATCAAGGAAACAATGGGTGCGGCATCGGATGATCGGGCGTAGTCTATTGGCCTAGCGCATGACGTGTTGGGGCGGACTGATGAATGAACTAGTGATGTCCGGTGCTGACGATGATTTGTCAGCACCGCCGGTCGATACTGTATGGCCACCAGGCGAAAGCTTCCAAAGCGCCGGGATCCCAGAATGTTGAACGTTCACGGCGAGTGGCCCCTCGTAGGCCGGGACACGGAACTGGACGACGTCCGGGACGCCCTGTTGGACAGCAGCAGCCGGGGAGTGATTGTCACCGGTCCATCCGGAGTGGGAAAGACCGCGCTGGCACAGCGCATGGCGCGCCAGCTCGATGACTCGTTTGAACTCGTGTACGTCCGCGGTTCGGCACTCGCATCAAAAATGCCCTATGGGGCCCTCAGCTTTGTCCTCAGCGATCTCGACGACGCGATTGTGGACAACCCCCTGATGCTGCTGCGCGGACTGCAGGAACTCTACGCACGGCGCGACGACGGCCGGCAGACCCTCATCCTCGCCGATAACCTCGAGGAACTCGACTCCTCCTCCGCCATGGCGCTGGCGCACCTGGTACGCGTGGAAGCGGTCAAGCTGATTGCTATCTGCCAGTCCATTGACGCCTCCCCGGAGGAGTTCTGCGACCTCTGGAAGGACGGCGCGCTGCGGCGGATCGACCTCGACCCGCTGGACCTGGCCTCCACCACCAGGCTGCTCTCCGCAGCCCTTGACGCACCGGTGTCCCGGGCCGCCGCGGCAAGCATGTGGCACATCACTGGCGGTAACCCGCTCTTCCTCCAGGCGCTCACCCGCGAACAGGTGGACTCCGGCGAAATGCTGGAGCGCGACGGCGTGTGGGTGGCCAAGCCGCTATCCGCACCGAAGACGCGGCGGTCAATGACGGACTGGATCATGGTCCGCCTGCGCCGGTTGCCCCCGGAGCAGCGCGAGGCGATCGAGCTGATCTCCGTAGTGGGAGCGATTCCACTGGACCTCCTGCTCCGCTTTGTCCCCTCCTCAGCCGTTGACGCCTTGCAGATCACACGGGCCATCCGCGTTGAGCGGACAGAGGTGCCGCTGGTGAGGATTGCAAATGGTCTTGTCAGCGAGGTGGTCCGCACCCAGGTTCCGCTGGGCCGCGGCCGTGAATTGATGCGCGCGCTCGCAGTGGAAGCGCAGGAGTGGGACATCCCCGCGCTTGCCCGCATGACCTTCGCCTCCTGGTGCATTGAATCCGGCGCTGACATCCCGGCCGAAAACCTGATCAACGCCGCCCGCCTCGCTAACCGGCACCGCCAGGGAGTGCTGGCGCTCCGCTTCATCCACGCCATCCCCAATTACTCCGCGCTATCCCAGGCGGTAATCGAGGAAGCCAGGGCGATGGGCGTCGAGGCCGACTTCGCCGGCGGCCTGACCGTCCTTGACCAGCTCCTCGAGACCCACGCCGAACCGCACTTTGAGGATTGGCTGGACATCAGGCTGCTGCAGTGCCGCCTGCTCATGAAAAATCCCAGCCGGTATGCCGAAGCCGAACCTCTCCTCCGGGAGGTCCGGCAACGGCTTGCAGCGGAGGCGGTCTCCGCGGACCTGAACGGCCTCATTCGGGATGTGGACGAACTCGAAGCCGAACTCGCCGGCTACAGCGGCCGCTACGCGGAGCTGCTGGAGAGCTTCGGCCACCTGCTGACCGACCACGCAGCTGAACAGCAGAACCCCGCACTCCTGGGGTGGCTGGCTGAGGCGCTGGCCATGACCGGTCGCCAGGACGACGGCGTCCGGTTGGCCTCAACCATCGTCGCCCGACTGTTGGACACCAGCACGGACTCCCTGCTGCAGGAAGCTGCGATGGCTCGGGTTTTCAAGTTGCTCGTGGTCTCCGGTCGCTGGAGCGAGTGCCTTGCCATGGCCGCCTCCCCGTCGAACCACGGCAAGGAGAGCGCCTATGACGGCTCGGCGTCGGAGTTCGCCGAAGGCTGCCTGCTCGCGTACGGGGGCCGCGGCTCCGAAGCGCTCGACAAGCTGCTCCCCGCGCTCAGTCAGATGCGGGTCCACGACCGGCAGCACGCCCTTCCCGTGGCCGAGGCGGCTTCCGCCTATGCCTACGCTCTGGTGGGGGAGGCCCGCGCCTCACTGGAACACCTGGAACGAGCCGACCACCGGCCGGAGCGGTTGTCCTGGCACTCTTCGCGCGGCGTTGAGTACTTCATGACACTGGCCACGACCGCCACGCATGCACCGGCCGAGGTGGCCGAGCGGATGCTGCAGCTCGCCGATGAAGACCGCGCCCTGGGCAATCACGGTCACGAGCTGTTGTTCCTGTGCCAGAGCGTCCAGCTGGGCCTCGGTTCAGTAGCGGACAGGCTGGTGTCTTCCGCACTCGCCTCGCAGGGACCGTTCGCTGAAGTCTGCGCCTTGTATGGGAAGGGGATCGCTTCGAAGGACACCCACCAGCTGATGCTCGCCGCGCAGAAGGCCGCGGAACTCGGGAACTGCCGGCTGGCCGCCGATGCAGCGAGGCTGGCGGCCGAGCTTGCCCAGGAAAGTGGCGACCAGGTCACTGTGGCCGCCGCCGGAAAGGTGCTGCGCGACGTCGGCGCTCCCGGGGTTGCCGGCAGGCGGGGCGCACTCGAATCGCTCACGGACCGCGAACGTAGCATTGCCGTGCTGGTAGCGCAGGGCCGAACCAACCGTGATATAGCTCAAGTTATGTGCGTTTCCGTACGGACCATTGAAGGCCACGTCTATCGGCTCTACTCGAAACTCGGGGTGTCATCGCGTAGCCAGCTGGCTCTGCTCCTGGAATAGGCGGCTTATGGGGGAACACACCGACGGCGGCCAGGATCTGATTGGCCGCGAAGACCTGGTCGAAGAAATCGCCTCTGTGCTGTCCGGATCCCAGTACCTCGGCGCCATCCTCGTTGGCGAGGCCGGCGTGGGGAAGACCGCGTTGGCGCGGACCGTGGCGAGGGAACTGGACGGCAGCGTTGCCGTGCTTCCCATCTCTGCGAGCCCCTCCCTGCGGAAGGTGCCCTTCGGAGCGCTCTCACCGTACCTGCACTCGCTGTCCATTAACGACGTCGGCTCCTCCGTAGCCGTGTACCGCAGCATCATGGCGCACCTGGAATCCAGCAGCAACGGCCAGAAGAAGAAAATGCCGCTGTTCCTCGTGGACGATTCCCACGAACTGGACGACAACACCAGCGTGCTGCTCTCCCAGCTCATCGCAGGCCGGCGGGCCCGCGTCCTGGCGCTGGCACGCACGGCGCCCAATCCGTCGTCGGAATTCGGGTCCCTGCACCAGGACGGGCTGCTGCGCCGGTACCACGTGAGGCCGCTCGGTGCGCCCGAGGTGCATGAGCTGTGCCGGCGTGAACTGGGCGGCGACGTGCTGTCAAGCGTCAGCGCCACCCTCGCCCAGACATCCGGCGGAAATCCCATGTTCCTGCTGGCCCTGCTGCGGCAGGGAAAACGCTCAGGCTATCTGGGTGTGCGCAACAAGGTGTGGCGCCTGGTCGGCCCGGCGCCGCCGCTGGACGTGAGCCTTGTGGACCTGATCAAGGTTCGCTTCCGGCGCCGGACGCCGGAAGAGCTGTCCGTGCTGGAGACGCTGGCGCTCGCCGAACCCATGCCGCTGGACGCGCTGGTTCACTGCACGGACCGGCCGGCCGTCACCGCGTTGCAGGAGGACGGCCTCATCGCCGTGGAAGGGGGCAGGGACCGACTGGTCACGCTCAGTCACCCGCTCTACGGTGAAGTGATCCGGCAGGACGTGCCCGCCGGCCGCAGCCTGGCCATCCGCCGCAAAGTGCTCGAGGTCCTGGACCATGATTCCAGCACGGCTGACGGCTTCCTGCGTTTTGTGGCCTGGGGGCTGGACTGCGGGCTGCCGCCGGATGACAAGACGCTGCTGCGGGCGGCGGTGGTAGCCAACCGCCTGCATGACGCCGAGTTTGCCCTGCGCGCTGCCCGGGCCGTGCATGAACCCAAGCTGCGCGGTAACGCGCTGGTGGAGATTGCACGCGCACAGACCACGCGGGGAAACCTCCCGTATGCGCGGCAGATTGTCGACGAAGTGCTTGATCAGTGCGAGAGCTTCACCCTGGCCAAGGAGGCCTCGTTGCTGTCCGTGGCGCTTCGGGTACGCGGTTCCAACGCGGCCGAGCGAATCCGGGAGGACGTTGCGCGCTGGAAACGCATCACTGACCGGATCGCGTCGGAGATGGAGCCTCCGGATGATCCGCAGGTGGCGATCGGCCTGGGTGTATCCGCCAACGGCCACCGGATCCTGGAGAGCTTCGCGTTGAATTACGAAGGCAGGTTTCAGGAGTCCGAGAAGATCCTCCGGGAGGTCCTCGCGGACCCGTACTGCAGCGACGAGGTTCGGCTCGCTGCTCTCAGTCTGCTCGGGGAGGCGCTCGGCTCCATGGGAAAGGCGGTCGAAGGCACTCAGGCAACCGGGGAAGCCCTGCAGATCATCGCAGCGCACGGACACAAGTTCGTGGGGCACTCGGAATTTGTGATCACGCGCCATTTCGTCTCAATGGCCCACGCCGGGCTCTGGGACGAGATCGAGGAGCTCCTGGACACACTGGTGCGGAGCAAAGCCAGCGGTCCCTCCTCCTTCACCGGCATCACGGAGCTATCCGAGGGGCTCATCGCGCTGCGCAAGGGTCTCATGGGAAGTGCCCGCACCGCGTTGATCCTCGGCGTGGAGGGCCTGCGGGAGTCCGATTCCAACCAACTCATGCCGATGGCCCTGGGGCTCGCGGCGTTTGCGTGCACCATGGTGGGGGACACCACGCGCGCCAAGGTGTACGCCACTGAGTTCGAGGCCGGCGCAAGTATCGGCACCCGCCAGGCGCAGCTCCTCGGCAAGGTGCACGTGGTCGCGGCCAACGCACTGTTTCAGGGCGCCGCCCGGAGCATCGAGGAACTGCACGTGCTGGCGAAGCAGGCGGCGACTGACGGGATGACCGTTCTGGCCGCCGTGGCCTATGAACTGGCAGGACGGCTGGGGGATGAGCGCTGCTTTGAACCGCTGGCCCGGCTCACTGAATCCTTCGAGGGGCCGGAAGGCGCTGTGATGACAGCGATGGCGAAGGCTGCGGTCCAGAAGGACCCGAACGCGCTGATCGACGCCGCCGAACTGGCGCAGTCCTCCGGCTACCTGCTGGTGGCCGCCGAGTGCCTGGGCAAGGCCGTGCGGTACCTCTCGCAGCGCGGGGAAGAGCACAAGTCACGGACGGTGCAGCAGAAGCTCAATACGATCATCGGGCAACTCGAAGGACTGCAGAGCCCGCAGTTCGAGGCGGTACGTTCCACATCGAAGCTCACCCAGCGCGAGCTGGACATCGCGCGGCTGGCCGGTCAAGGCTATTCCAACAGGGATATCGCTGAAGCCCAGGGCGTGTCCGTCCGCACCGTTGAAGGCCACCTCTACCGCATCTTCGCCAAGCTCGGAATCACCAGCCGCGATGAGCTGCCGGGGGCTGATCCAGCGAGTATCGGCTGAGTACCCTACCCGCTACGGGAAGGGGAAAATCGGGTACCTACTACTCGTGTTTGGAGTGGGTAGTTTTCCTAGAGTGATGAGTGGAGCCGGCGACGTCGAAGCCTTCCCCAGACTAAGGCTCGTCCCCAGCCGTCGTCGGCTCCTTTTACGCTCGCCAGCGAGTCCCGGACTGTTTTCCGGGCGGCGCGGGTTTCGGCGCAGGGCGGGGCGGTGGGTAGCATCTACAGGGCCAGGTTCCTCGCCGGGCTACCTCGTCAGAACCTCGCTTTCCAAGGAATGTTCCATGTCCCGCCGCCTGCACTCCCAAGCTTCGTGGTTCTCCCACTCACACGGGCTGCCGCGGTGGCGGCGGGCGTCGGGCTCGGCTGCCATCGCCGTCGTACTGCTGGTCCTCACCGGCTGTGCCGGGGCCAGCCCGTCAGAGAGTGCGCCTGCCGGTGCGTCTCACTATCCCACTGCCCACATCCACGGGATGAGCGTGGATCCGGCCACCAACCGGGTGCTCCTGGCTACCCATGACGGATTGTTTGATGTCTCGGCGTCCCCGGCAGTGCAGATCGGGCCCTCTATTGACCTGATGGGTTTCACCGCTGCGGCTCCAGATGAGTTCTATGCGTCCGGGCATCCCGGCCCGGGCTCCGACCTGCCGGATCCTGTGGGACTGATCCGATCCACTGACGGTGGCCGCACGTGGCAACCGCTGTCCCTGCAGGGCGAATCCGACTTCCATGCGCTCGCCGCTACCCACGGCGGAATCGTGGGGTTCGACGGCGAACTCAAGGTCACCGACGACGGCACTGAATGGCAGGCTGCGGATGGCCAGTTCCCCACCCATCACCTCGCCGGATCGCCGCGGGGCAGCATTGTCCTCGCCACCACGGAGAAGGGCCTCCAGCGTTCCGCAGACGGCGGCGCAACGTGGGCCACTGTTGGTCATGCCCCTCTGCTGGTGTTCACGGCACTGTCTGAGGAGAAGGCGGCCGGAATCGGACCCGACGGCCGCGTCTACACGAGCAGTGACGGCGGTGTGAGCTGGGTGGCGCAGGGGAGCGTTGAGGGCGAGGCGTCAGCCATTGCCACGCAGGTCATCGACGGCTCGACCCAGCGCATCTGGGTTGCAACCCATGACAGCGTGCAGGTATCCAACGACCACGGACAGACCTTCACCGCCCTCAGGTCGAGCCGGCGATGAACGGGTCCACACCAACCTGCCGGCAGTAGACTGAATAGCGCACATTCGCCGTCGAGGGAGTTCCATGCCCATCCTGTCAGCTCCATCCCATCCGCTCTCGGATGAGGAAGTGGGCCGCATCCGCAATGACTTCCCGCTACTGGCCAATGAGCTCAACGGCCGGCCGCTGGTCTACCTCGATTCCGGAGCCACCTCCCAGAACCCCATCAGCGTGATGGAGGCCGAGCAGGAGTATTACGAACAGCGCAACGCCGCCGTGCACCGCGGCGCCCACTCCCTCGCGGTGGAAGCGACCGACGCGTACGAGCACGCCCGCACCACCGTCGCATCCTTCATTGGTGCCTCACCCGATGAGATCGTCTTCACGTCCAACGCCACGGAGGCCCTGAATCTCGTTGCGTACAGCCTGTCGAACGCTTCGCTGGGCCTCGGCGGGGACGCCGCACGCCCGTATGCGCTCGGCCCGGGGGACTCCATTGTGGTCACCGAGATGGAACACCACGCCAACCTGATCCCGTGGCAGGAACTTGCCGCGCGTACCGGTGCTTCCCTGCGCTACATTCCAGTCGACGACGACGGCGCCCTCCGCCTTGAGGAAGCCGCCTCGGTGATCGACGGCAGCACCAAGCTGCTCGCGTTCACGCATGTATCCAACGTGCTGGGCATCATCAACCCGGTGGCTGAGCTGGTGTCCCTCGCCCGCGGCGTGGGAGCCCTGACCGTTCTGGATGCCTGCCAGTCGGTGCCGCACCTGCCGCTCGATGTTGCGGCGCTGGACGTGGACTTTGTTGCGTTCTCCGGGCACAAGATGCTCGGGCCCACGGGAATCGGCGCCTTGTACGGCAGGGCGAAGCACCTGCACGCGATGCCGCCGTTCCTCACGGGCGGCTCAATGATTACCACCGTCACCATGGAGCGTGCCGAGTACCTTCCGCCGCCGGCCAGGTTCGAGGCCGGCACCCAGCGGATCTCGCAGGCGGTTGCGCTGGGCTCGGCCGTGAACTACCTGGCCGAGACGGGCATGGACCGGATCGAGGAATGGGAACGCCTGTTGGGGGAGCGGCTGGTGGTTGGCCTCGAGGCGATCGACGGAATCCGGGTGCTGGGCCCGCGTTCGGGTCAGCCCCGAATCGGGCTGGCGGCGTTCGATGTTGACGGCGTCCACGCCCATGATGTGGGGCAGTACCTCGATTCCCGCGGCATCGCCGTGCGGGTGGGCCATCACTGCGCGCAGCCGCTGCACCGGAAGCTGGGGCTGACGGCGTCCACCCGGGCCAGCACCTACCTGTACAACACCACCGACGAGGTGGACGCGTTCCTCACCGCCGTTGCCGAAGTCCGTTCGTTCTTCGGAGCAGCGGCGTCCGGAGTATCGGCATGAGCAGCGAACTCGAGAACCTCTACCAGCAGATCATCCTTGACCACGCGAAACGGCGGGTGGGGCAGGGAAGCACGGATCCGGCGTCGGGCGCTGGTTCGGTGCCTGAGGAAGAGCCGGTTGCCGGCTCGCCGGCAACCGGCTCTCTGGCGACCGGCGCGTCGCACCAGCTCAATCCCATCTGCGGCGACGAGCTGACGTTGCGGGTGTGGATTGCTGACTCCCGCATCGAACGGGTGGCGTGGGAGGGAGCGGGCTGCGCAATCTCCATGGCGTCTGCCTCGGTCCTCACCGAACTGGTCAGCGGAGAAACCCGCGACGACATGATGGAGCAGCTCGATCGTTTCCGTGAGCTCATGCGCTCGCGCGGGACCATCGTGCCGGACGAAGAGGTACTGGGGGATGCGGCTGCGTTCGCCGGCGTCTCCCGCTTCCCGGCGCGTGTGAAGTGCGCCATGCTCGCGTGGGTGGCCCTGGAGGAAGCGGTCCTCGCCGCGAACTCCTGACCGTTGTGTGTTCCTCGGGAGGGGCGCAGCGACGCTAGCGCGCGTTTTCGGCGTTAGCGTCGCGGAGGGTTGTCTTCGAAGAGATCGGGGATGCCGTCGTCGTCCGCGTCTACCTTTTCCGCCTCTTCGATCCTGCGGTAGCGCTTGTTGCGGGAGCGCAGGAGAGCGGTAGCGAGCAGCGCGGCGAGCAACGATGCGGTCAGGATGGCGACCTTGGCGTTGTCGTTCGGCTCCGACCCCTGAGCGAAGCTGAGGTCATTGACCAGCAGGGAGACGGTGAATCCGACTCCCGCGAGGATGCCGACGCCGAGGAGATCCACCCACCTCAAATCGGGGTCAAGGGTCGCCTTGGTGGTCTTGGTGATTGTCCACGTGGTCAGGAGGATGCCGATGGGCTTGCCCAGGACCAGGCCCAGGATGATTCCCAGGGTGACCGGATCTCCGAGCGCGTTGACGAACCCGTCGACGCCGCCAATTGCCACACCGGCCGAGAAGAACGCAAAAATCGGCACGGCAATGCCTGCGGAGAGCGGGCGGAAGCGGTGCTCAAAGGTCTCCGCGAGACCAGGCTTGTTTGGCCGGGGCAACACGGACTTGCCGCCCTTGCCGATGCGCAGTACCGGAACCATGAAGCCGAGCAGCACGCCGGCCACTGTGGCATGGACGCCTGATGCGTGCATCAGCGCCCAGGTGACAAAACCGATCGGCAGGAGGATGAACCAGGCCGCCGATGTGTTCTTCCCGAAGAACTTGGGGTTTTTCTGCGCGAGGAACGCGAACAGCGCCAGCGGGATCAGCGTCAGCAGCAGGAACGTGAACTCCACCTCTTCCGTGTAGAAGAACGCGATGATGGCGATGGCAATCAGGTCATCCACCACTGCCAATGTCAGCAGGAAGATGCGCAGGGCGCTCGGCAGGTGGGAACTGATGACCGCGAGAACGGCCACCGCAAACGCGATGTCCGTAGCGGTGGGGATGGCCCAGCCGCGAATGGTTTCCGGCGATCCGAGGTTGACGAGGACGTAGATCAGAGCGGGAACGATGACGCCGCCGGCAGCTGCTGCCACCGGAACAATGGCGCGTGCGGGGTTCCGCAGGTCGCCGGCCACGAACTCGCGTTTGAGCTCAAGGCCCACGAGGAAGAAGAAGATGGCCAGCAGGCCGTCAGCGGCCCAGTGTCCTACCGAAAGCTTCAGGTGCCATGGCTCGTAGCCGAACTCGAAGTCCCGGAGAGCGAAGTAGCTGTCCGCGAAGGGCGAGTTGGCCCAGACAAGCGCCAGTGCGGCCGCAATGATCAGCAGGATACCGCCGACGGTTTCTTTCCGGAGGATCTCCCCGATCCGCAGATGTTCTGGATAACTGGACCGTCCGAGGACGTTCCGGGGCTGAGAACTCGACACGAGCGGCTCCTTCAGGGCAGGAAGAAATTATTGCCGACCAGACTTCCCGGCGCACCTGCTTAAGACCCTAGCAGGGGAGTCCGTACGGACGTGACGCACGTTACGTTGGGATTCAGGCTGCCAGCGTGCGGATTCCGATCACCAGGGTTGCTGCTCCCAGGATCATCGAGGTGGTCACCAGCATGAAGTGAACCTTGAGGAACCGGGTGGGTGCGCCGTTCTCATCCTTGGACCGCGGGTCCTTGAACACCCGACGGAGGAACGGCGGCCAGACAATAAGCGTCCAGAGCCCGGCGATCACCAGGACTATCGACAGCGCGAGGGGCAGTTGCATCAGCGGTTCTCCAGCCAGCTCTTCGCCTGGGCAGCCTGAACGTTCAGGGCCTTGCCGATGAACGGTTCAGCGGCGTCGGCAATCTTGGCGCCCATGAACGGAATGGACGAGGTCACGTTGCCTTCGAGGTCCACACGGGTGGAGGTGCCCTCGGCAACCAGGCGCTGGACGGCGTCGACCGTCACGGGCGCACCGGAGACCTTCATGGTGACCTTTGCTTCGCGGGAGCCGTCAGGCAGCGGTGCGGCCCAGTTCTCCGTCTGCGTCACGGTGATGGTCTCGCCGACAAACTTGCGGGCGAAATCCGGCAGTCGCGTGGTGGGCAGCGTTCGCACAGCGGTGAGGGTGAAAGCGGCGGAGGTGTCGCCGTCGACCGTCAGTGACTTCAGCTCCCCTCCGACGTGCTCACTGGTGTGCTTGAGGAACGCTTCATCGGTGAACACGTCCGTGACCGTCTGGACGCTGTAGGGCAGGGTGGTTGAGGCGCTGAGTGCCACTAATCCTCCGGGGTAGGTCTATTGGGTTTCCGGTACATCCTATGTGAGCGCCGGCTTCGAGCTTGCGTTGAGTTTGCAGCCTCGTCCACAGGCGCCCTGCCCACGCGCCGAATACGAGTAGGCTTGAACTACTCCCCGGGATTCTTAGGAATTTCGGGCTTTCGTGTTGTCTTTTCCGTGCTCAGCTTCATTTCAAGTTACCCCTGAAGGAACGCCATGGCCCCCTCCGGACCCACCCTCAACGGTCTCCGATCTGCCCTGCAGGAGGACGCCTCCTTCGCACGGGTGCGCACCAACGCATCCCGCCGGGTTGCCGACCGCAGTACCGATCTCGAGATCGGCGCACCCACCGGGCTGCGTGCGGCGCTGCTGGCGGAGATGGTGGACGGGCTGGCATCGGCCTCAAACGACGACGACGGCGGCAATCCCGTTGTTGTAGCAGTCACCGCCACGGGGCGGGAGGCAGAAGACCTGGCAGCTGCGCTGCGAAGCTACCTGCCGGCGTCGGGCATTGAAGAATTTCCGAGCTGGGAGACGCTGCCGCACGAGCGGCTTTCCCCGCGCTCCGACACGGTGGGCCGGCGGCTGTCCGTCCTGCGGCGGCTTGCCCACCCGGGCGCTGACCCGATCCGCGTGATCACGGCGCCGATCCGCGCCGTCGTGCAGCCGCTGGTTGCCGGGCTGGGCGAGCTCGAGCCGGTCACACTGAAGGTGGGTCAGGAGCGCGGGTTCGACGAGGTGGTCCGCGCGCTCGCCGACGCCGCGTACGCCCGCGTGGACATGGTCACCCACCGCGGCGAATTCGCGGTGCGCGGCGGGATCATCGACGTCTTTCCGCCCACCGAGGACCACCCCATCCGCGTGGAGTTCTTCGGCGACGAGGTGGACCAGATGCGCTGGTTCGCCGTGGCCGATCAGCGTTCGCTGCCCACCGACGGTGATCGCGGGGCACCCGCGGAGCTGTATGCGCCGCCGTGCCGCGAGCTGCTCATCACGCCGTCGGTCATGTCCCGTGCCGCGCATCTAAAGGATCAGCTGCCGGCTGCGGCGGGGATGCTGGAGAAGATTGCCGGCGGAATCGCCGTCGAGGGCATGGAGTCGCTGGCGCCGGTGCTGGTTGACGCGATGGTCCCGTTTGTCGGCGAGTTGCCGGCAGGGTCGATTGCCGTCGTCGTCGAGCCGGAGAAGGTGCGCGCGCGTGCCCATGACCTCGAGGCGACCAACGAGGAATTCCTCCAGGCAGCGTGGGCAACAGCGTCCGACGGCGGTGCGGCGCCGGTCGATCTGAGCGGTCAGTTGGGTGCCGATCTCGAAGCGGCGAGCTTCCGCTCGCTGGTTGATACGCGGTCCTCCGCGCTGGCGAATGACGTTGCGTGGTGGTCGGTGACGTCCTTCGGGTCCGACGAGCTGCTGACCGAGGTCGACAGTTTCACCGTTGCGGCGCGTGAGCCGCGCGGGTACCAGGGGGACGTTGCGGAGATGATGGAGTTCCTCGGCGGGCGCGTGCGGGACCAGTGGCGGGTGGTGGTCGCAACCGAGGGCCCCGGGCCGGCCCAGCGCCTGGCTGAGCTGTTCCACGATGCTGACATTCCGGCGTCGCGCGTTGACTCGCTTGACCGCTCGCCGCAGCCGGGAATCATCGAGATCACCACGTCCTCTGCGGGCCGCGGGTTCGTGCTCGACGGGCTGAAACTGGGGCTGCTGACCGAGGCTGACCTGCTGGGTCGCACTTCTGCTTCGGGGACCCGCGACATGCGGAAGATGCCCTCGAAGCGGCGCAACGCCGTCGACCCTTTGCAGCTGCGTGAAGGTGACTTTGTGGTGCACGAGCAGCATGGTGTGGCGCGGTTCATCGAGCTGATCCAGCGGTCCACGGGCGCCGGTCCCACCAAGACCATCCGCGAATACCTGGTGCTGGAGTACGCGCCGTCCAAGCGCGGGGCGCCGGGTGACCGGCTGTTTGTGCCGACGGATCAGCTGGACCAGGTCACCCGCTATGTCGGTGGAGATACGCCGGCGCTGTCGAAGATGGGCGGGTCCGACTGGTCGAAGACCAAGAACCAGGCGCGCAAGGCCGTCAAGGAGATTGCCGGTGAGCTGATCCGGCTTTACTCGGCGCGGATGGCCTCGCGCGGGCACGCGTTCGCGCCGGACACGCCGTGGCAGCGGGAGCTTGAGGAGGCTTTTCCGTACATCGAGACGCCGGACCAGCTGACGACTATCAATGAGGTCAAGGCGGACATGGAGCGGGAAGTCCCCATGGACCGTCTGGTCTCCGGCGATGTGGGTTACGGCAAGACGGAGATCGCCGTCCGGGCTGCGTTCAAGGCTGTGCAGGACGGGAAGCAGGTGGCCGTGCTGGTGCCCACCACCCTCCTGGTGCAGCAGCACTTCGAGACGTTCTCCGAGCGGTTCTCCGGGTTTCCGGTGCGGATCCGGGCGCTGTCCCGGTTCCAGACCACCAAGGAGTCCAAGGAAACGGTGGAGGGGCTGAAGAACGGTTCGGTCGACGTCGTCATCGGCACGCACCGGTTGCTGTCCACCGAGGTGCATTTCAAGGATCTTGGGCTCGTGATTGTGGACGAGGAGCAGCGGTTCGGCGTTGAGCACAAGGAAGCGCTGAAGAAGATGCGCACCAACGTGGACGTACTGGCCATGAGCGCCACGCCGATTCCGCGAACGCTGGAGATGTCGCTGACTGGGATCCGTGAGACGTCCACGCTGGCAACACCGCCGGAGGAGCGGCACCCGGTGCTCACCTATGTTGGCCCGTACACGGACAAGCAGACCTCCGCGGCGATCCGGCGTGAACTGATGCGCGAGGGGCAGGTGTTCTTCGTGCACAACCGGGTGTCCTCGATTGACCGGACGGCCTCCCACCTGCAGCAGCTGATTCCGGAGGCGAGAGTCGCCGTCGCGCATGGACAGATGAGCGAGTCCCGGCTGGAGCAGATCATTGTGGACTTCTGGGAGAAGAAGTTCGATGTCCTGGTGTGTACAACGATCATCGAGACCGGGTTGGACATCTCGAACGCGAACACGCTGATCGTTGACCGGGCGGACAACTACGGGCTCTCGCAGCTGCACCAGTTGCGAGGCCGCGTAGGGCGTGGGCGTGAGCGGGCGTACGCGTACTTCCTGTACCCGTCGGAGAAGCCGCTGGGCGAGGTGGCGCTGGAGCGGCTGAAGGCCGTGGCGTCCCACAACGAGCTCGGCGCCGGTATGCAGCTGGCGCTGAAGGACCTCGAGATCCGTGGCGCGGGAAACATGCTGGGCGGGGAGCAGTCCGGACACATTGCCGGGGTGGGCTTTGACCTGTATATCCGGTTGGTCGGTGAGGCCGTTGCGAACTTCCGTGGAGAGGCCGAGGAGAAGGCCGCCGAGATGAAGATCGAGCTGCCTGTGAACGCGCACCTGCCGCATGACTACGTGCCGGGGGAGCGGTTGCGGCTTGAGGCGTACCGGAAGCTTGCCTCGTGCCTGACCGATGCCGCGATTGACGAGGTGGTTGAGGAGCTTCGCGATAGGTACGGTGATCTGCCGGCGCCGGTGGTCAACCTGGTGGCCGTGGCGCGGTTCCGGGTGCGGGCGCGGTCGGTCGGCCTGACGGACGTGGCGCTGCAGGGCAACTTCATCAAGTTCGCGCCGGCGAACCTGCCCGAGTCCAAGGAGATGCGCCTGAAGCGGATGTACCCGGGGGCGTCGGTGAAGCCGGCGATGAATGCGGCGTTGATTCCGAAGCCGAAGACTGCTGCATTTGGGGGCCGCGATCTGGCGGATGCCGCGATCCTCGAGTGGGCGCAGAACGTGATCGATGCGGTGTTCGCGGCCTAACCCCCGCGAACTTTTGCGCACCTCCGGTGACTTCCGACCCCTCGGAAGTCACCGGAGGTGCACAAATCTTCCGGGTTTGGGCGGTGGTAAAGTCATAGCGTCCATGCGGGTCCGATCACCTGTCCCGACGCTATCGATACCCCCGGCCCAACAAGGCCAAACGGGTACGCCGGGAACCGTTCCGCGCATGGCAGCGAGTAGAAGTATGGAGAACCTGTGACCATGGAAACCACGCGCGCCGGAACCACCGTTGCACCGGCGTCGAGGGCCCTGGACGTGATCGGTGGCGATCTCACCGAACGCAGCCTGCGCCGCTACCTCGAAGGCATTCCCGGCGTCGACGCCGTGGGCCTCGAAGCCCGCGCCGCCGCCCTGGGCACCCGCTCGATCAAGACCACCTCCAAGGCCTGGGCGCTGGACACCATCATCCGGCTCACCGACCTCACCACTCTTGAAGGTGCGGACACGCCGGGCAAGGTCCGCTCGCTGGTGGCCAAGGCTATGGTGCCGGATCCCGACGACATGTCCACCCCGCGCGTCGCCGCGGTCTGCGTGTACGGAGACATGGTGCCGCACGCTGTGGAAGCGCTGGGTTCAGCGCACGACGACGGCGCCCCCGGCCGTATCAACGTCGCCGCCGTGGCCACCGCCTTCCCCAGCGGCCGTGCGTCCCGCTCCGTCAAGCTCTCCGACACCTCCGACGCCGTTGCCGCGGGAGCCGATGAGATAGACATGGTCATTGACCGCGGCGCATTCCTCTCCGGCCGGTACGGGCAGGTGTTCGACGAGATTGTCGCCGTCAAGGAAGCGTGCAAGCGCCCCGACGGTACGTACGCGCACCTGAAGGTCATCCTCGAAACCGGCGAGCTGAACACCTATGACAACGTGCGCCGCGCCTCCTGGCTGGGCATCCTCGCCGGCGGTGACTTCATCAAGACCTCCACCGGCAAGGTCACCCCGGCGGCAACGCTGCCCGTGACGCTGTCCATGCTCGAGGTTGTCCGCGACTGGCACCGCCTCACCGGCGAGAAGATCGGCGTGAAGCCCGCAGGCGGAATCCGCGCCTCCAAGGACGCCATCAAGTACCTGGTCACGGTCGCGGAAACTGTGGGGGAGGAGTGGCTGCAGCCGGACCTGTTCCGCTTCGGTGCCTCCAGCCTCCTCAACGACGTGCTCCTGCAACGCCAGAAGCTCACCAGCGGCCGCTACTCCGGCCCGGCCTACGTCACGATCGACTAAAGGACCTGCCATGAATTTCCTCGATTACGCTCCCGCGCCCGAGTCGGCAGCGATCCTGAACCTCCGCGATGAATACGGCCTGTTCATCAACGGCGAGTTCGTCGCCGGCAACGGGGAGTCCTTCACCACCATCTCCCCGGCCACGGAGAAGCACATTGCCACAGTGTCCTGCGCCAACGAGCAGGACGTGGACACCGCCGTCGTCGCCGCCCGCCGTGCGTATGAGAAGACGTGGTCGCGCATGTCCGGTGCTGACCGCGGGAAGTACCTCTTCCGCATCGCGCGGCTGGTCCAGGAACGCGCCCGCGAACTGGCCGTCGCCGAGAGCCTCGACAACGGCAAGCCCATCAAGGAAAGCCGCGACGTCGACATCCCGCTGGTTGCCGCCTGGTTCTTCTACTACGCGGGTTGGGCGGACAAGCTGGACTACGCCGGAATGGGCCCGAACCCGCGCTCGCTCGGCGTCGCCGCACAGGTAATCCCGTGGAACTTCCCGCTGCTGATGCTGGCGTGGAAGATCGCCCCCGCGCTCGCCGCCGGCAACACCGTGGTGCTCAAGCCCGCCGAAACCACTCCGCTGACGGCACTGCTCTTCGCCGAGATCCTGCAGCAGGCTGACCTTCCCGCAGGCGTCGTCAACATTGTCACCGGCGCGGGGTCTACCGGCTCAGCACTGGTCAACCACGCGGACGTCAACAAAGTTGCCTTCACGGGCTCGACGGCGGTGGGCCGGCAGATTGCCCGCTCAACCGCCGGCACGGCCAAGAAGCTCACGCTCGAACTGGGCGGCAAGGGCGCCAACATTGTGTTCGATGACGCCCCTATTGACCAGGCCATCGAGGGCATCGTCAACGGAATCTTCTTCAACCAGGGCCAGGTCTGCTGCGCGGGCTCCCGGTTGCTGGTGCAGGAGTCCATTCACGACGACGTCGTTGAGCGGCTCAAGGCGCGGCTGTCCACCCTGCGCGTGGGGGATCCGCTGGACAAGAACACCGACATCGGAGCCATCAACTCCGCGTCCCAGCTGGGCCGGATGCGCGAGCTGTCCGACATCGGAGAGCAGGAGGGCGCGGAGCGTTGGAGCCCGGCGTGCAACCTGCCATCGGATGGTTTCTGGTTCCCGCCGACGATCTTCACGAATGTGTCCACCAGCTCCCGGATTGCTCGGGACGAGATCTTCGGCCCCGTGCTGTCGGTGCTGACGTTTCGTACCCCGGCTGAGGCCATCGCCAAAGCGAACAACACCCCGTACGGTCTGTCCGCAGGCATCTGGACCGACAAGGGCAGCCGCATCCTGGCGGTGGCGGACAAGCTGCGTGCCGGCGTCGTCTGGGCCAACACGTTCAACAAGTTCGATCCTGCCTCGCCGTTCGGCGGGTACAAGGAATCCGGTTACGGGCGTGAAGGCGGCAAGCAGGGGCTGCACGCGTACCTCGCGCCGACTGTTCCCAACCGCTCGGCACTGAATGGAGCCAACCGATGAGCCGCCTGGCTGTTCCGAAGACCTACAAGCTGTATGTCGGCGGTAAGTTCATCCGGAGTGAATCCGGACGCGTGTATGAGGTTGCAACCACGAAGGGGAGCTTTTCGGTGAGTTCAGTCAACGCCGCGAAGGCTTCCCGGAAGGACGCCCGCGACGCCGTTGTGGCCGCCCGCGGAGCCGTCAGCGGCTGGTCCGGGACCACCGGCTACAACCGCGGGCAGGTGCTGTACCGGATCGCGGAGATTCTGGACGGACGGCGTGCGCAGTTCGCCGAGGAGATCGCCGCGTTCGAGGGTGTCTCCCTTTCGACTGCTACTGCACAGGTGGACGAGGCGATTGACCTGTGGGTTTGGTACGCCGGCTGGGCGGACAAGTACGTGCAGGTTGCCGGCAACGGTAACGCCGTGTCCGGTCCGTTCTTCAACCTGTCCGTGCCTGAGCCCACGGGCGTCGTGGCGGTGATCGCGCCGCAGGGGGCGGGGGTTCCGGGCTCGTTGCTCGGCTTCGTCCGCGCGGTGGCGCCGGTCCTCGTGAGCGGGAACACCGTCGTCGTTATTCCGAGTGAGCGGGCACCGCTTGCAGCGCTCAGCCTCGGCGAGGTCTTCGCGACCAGTGACGTTCCGGCCGGCGTCGTCAATATCCTGAGCGGATCACCGGCGGAGATTGCTCCGTGGCTTGCCGCGCACGCCGACGTCAACGCGCTGGACCTGCTCGGTGC
Source organism: Arthrobacter parietis (assembly GCF_039530425.1). NCBI lineage: Bacteria > Bacillati > Actinomycetota > Actinomycetes > Micrococcales > Micrococcaceae > Arthrobacter > Arthrobacter parietis. The sequence continues at coordinate 45,020 of NZ_BAAAON010000010.1, forward strand.
CGGCGAGCTGGAGTGGGTGGACCTGCAGATCGCTGCCGCGGATACCCTGAAGCGGGTGCTTCCGCCGGAGCAAGGCCCCGACGCCGGTGCCCCCTCGCTGGATCGCATCACGTTCTTCACGGAGACCAAGACCGTGTGGCACACGAAGGGTCTGCTCTAACGGTTGGGCCTTGGCTCCTTCTGGGTCTTGGCGGGGTTACTCCGTCCCACCGGATCCTGGGTTTCAGTGGGAATGTCTAGACATTCCCACCGAATGAGCGGATCCAGTGGGATTGTCCGGACTATCCTGCTGAACGCGCGAGCTTGGCGGGATATGTCGACGCCGTCAGCCGGCGCCGGTGGATGAAGTACTCCGCGACCGCCAGGCTGAGTACCCAGGACGCTCCGATCAGGATCGCCCGGCTCAGCTCGGTGACCGGGCCGATCAGAAGGATCCAGGGGATCGTCACCACCACGATGGTCCCCTGGGAGATGCCGATCGCGTAGGCGCGGGTCATCCACTCGCTGTGCCTGACGTAATTGTGGCGGCGCACCGCAAGCAGGCCGAGGATGATGCTCACCACCATGGCAGTTCCGAAGACCAACCGGAGCACGAGGAGAAGCACGCCGTCGAGCGGCGGTAGGTCGTAGAAGATCGCCATCCACAGTCCCGACAAGGCAGCGAGCAGGCCGGTCGGCACCAGGATCCGCCCGGAGATGCGATGCCAACTCGGTCTGCCGCGTTTGCCGCTGCGTAGCGAGGGGATGAATTGGAAGGCTCCGAGCAGCAGGTACAGGGTGACGGTTGGGATGTGAATCAGCACAGGCAGCGGGGCATCGAAGAAGCGTGCGTTCTCGGGTGTCACTTCGCCGCCGGCCAGTTCACCCAGGCGAACTGTTCCCGCGAGCACCGGGACCAGGCTGAGGATAATCAGGGCAACCGGCACGAGCCAGCGTGCCCAGTGCATTCTGGCGGGTTTGGAATCAGGTGGGCGCGTCGCTTCGGCGCTTAACGCGGGTGGTGCGGTCTTTCGGGAGGCTTTCACGGTGATCCTTCGCTTGGCGGCGGAAAAGATTGGCTGCCCAGCCAGACCAAGGTACCGCACCCTGTTCGAAAAAGAACCGCCTTGGTTACTTCTTATGGATTGCCCGGTTGCGGCAGTGTGGAAAGATTCTTTTCGCCAGGTGTCCTTTTAGCGATGTCTTGTACGTCGTGCTGGTGTATCAACCGAAAGAAGGAGCCATCGTGGAGTACATGCTATTCATTTGTGCGGATCCTTCAGCGCCAAAATATGTGGCCGCTGAGGACAACATCGAACAGTGGGGGGCCGAAATGGATGCGCGCGGTGTCACCCGTCACGGTGACCGCTTGCGTCCCGTGGAGGACGCGACCACCGTTACGGTTCGTGGAGGCGAAGTAGTGGTTTCCGACGGACCGTTCGCCGAAACCAAGGAATGGATTGCGGGCTACGACATCATCGCCTGCACCGATCTCGACGAGGCCATCGAGGTGGCATCGAAACATCCCATGGCGCGCTTCGGCAAGATCGAAATCAGGCCGGTGTGGCCGCTCGGGGAGTAGGCGTTCGGCCCATCTCGAATACTGAAGTGGTGACCGGGCAGGTGGAGGTGCAGACCGCTATCGAGATGGCCTCCGCCGCCGAAACCGCGCGAATCACCGCAGCCCTCATCCGCATCACGGGCGACTGGAGCCTTGCCGAGGATTGTCTTCAGGATGCGTTCGCGCGAGCGCTTGTCGATTGGCCGGTGCGTGGCATTCCCACAAACCGCGGGGCCTGGCTAACCACCGTCGCCAAGAATCGCGCGATCGATCGTTTGCGCAGTGCTGCCAGTGAAAAAAGGGTGATGCGCGAACTCGCGATCCTCACTGAACTCGAAGAGTTGCCGGAGGAGCCCGGCACAGACTCTGCTGCCGACGACGACCGGTTGCGTCTGATTTACACCTGTTGCCACCCGGCACTGCCGCTCGATGCCAGGGTCGCGCTGACCCTGCGTACGGTCGCCGGTCTCACCACAGGTGAGATTGCGCGCGCGTTCCTCGTCTCGGAAGCGACCATGTCGAAGCGACTCGTCCGGGCCCGCGCCAAGATCCGGAACTCGGGAATTCCGTATCGTGTGCCGCCACCGGAACTGATCTCCGAACGCACTGCCGGCATCCTGGCCGTGCTCTACCTCATGTTCAACGAAGGCTATTCGGCCACTGGAGACAGTACGTTGATCCGCGAGCCTCTTGTCCGGGAAGCGATACGCCTGACGCGGCTCCTGATTTCCTTACTCAACGGTTCCCCTCAAGAGCCGGAGGCGTTGGGCCTCCTGGCGCTGATGCTGTTCCATCATGCCCGGAGAGGGACGCGAACAGACGCAGCGGGTGACTTGGTGACGCTGGAGGAGCAGGATCGCAGTTCGTGGGACAGGGCTGCGATTGCGGAGGCTATGGCGCTGCTGGCGGATGCCGAGCAATTGGGTATCTCACGCCGTTCCCAGCCCGGGACCTACAGTCTCCAAGCCGCCATCGCTGCCTGCCACATGACCGCCCCCGACGCCGGCAGCACGGACTTCGGACGGGTGGCCGCGTTGTATGACCACCTGGGCCAGATTGCACCGTCGCCGGTCATCGAGCTCAACCGTGCCGTCGCCGTCGCCATGTCCCAAGGGCCGGAGGCCGGTCTGGCGCTCATTGCGCCGCTGGAGCGGGCACGAGCTCTTGACGGGTACTACCTCCTGCCCGCAGCGAAAGCTGACCTTCTGCGGCGTCTCGGCAGAAGGACGGAGGCCCACAGCGAATATCAGCGGGCACAGGAACTAGCGCCATCGGAGGTCGAGCGCCGCTACCTCGGCAAGCGCCTCGCGGAAACAGCCCCGGGCCCCTCATCCGCAGTCAACCAGAACAAGTGCCCGAAACCGGGCGAAGGAGAAGAATGAAACACCTGCTGCTGATTCCGAACAACCCTGACACCTGGAAGACAATCGACCCGGCCGAGATCGATGCGATCATGCAGGCCCACACCTCGTTGCAACAGGAGCTGCTGGCCTCCGGAGAGTTCGTGGAGGCCAATGAGCTGAGCGAGGAGGCGAAGTTCGTCACATCGAACGGCGGCAAGTACACCGTGACGGACGGTCCGTTCATTGAAACCAAGGAATTCATGGCCGGGTACTACATCGTCGATTGTGTAGACATGGAACGCGCCGTCGAAATCGCCGGACAGCTCGGAGAGGCAAAACGATGGCCGATCGAGATACGCCGAATCAACTCATAGCTCAGCGGTTCGTTGTGGAGCGTCTCGTTCCCGTCATCGCTTTCTGCGGCCTTTCCGCTGTTGTGCTCCTCGCGCTGAGCTGGGGTGGCCTGATATTTGTGATCGGTGATGTTGTTGTCCCCGCATGGGTAATCAGCGCCGTCTTCTGCGTCATGTCACTTGTGTTTGCGCTCTTCGATCGGCGAAGCCGCGTCAAGCTCCAGAGGAAGCAGGAAGGCAGTGGCAGCTTGCGCAAGAGCCGGCCGCGAGTCTTCACTGCCCACGTACTTACAACCCTGGGCGTCGCAGGTTGTGTACTCGCCATTGTGTGGGACGTAGCGTATAGCGTTACGTACACGGTGTTGACGCCGGCGGGGTCGGACGGATGTCAGGCAGTTGTTCGAGAGGCATCATTTCTCATGGCAGGTGGTGGGGAAATTTACGCAGTGCACAGTGCAGGCATTGGATGGCGCAGCGGTTCCTGGACAGCTGACGACGGCGTTCGTCCGATCGAGGCCGGGCAGTACGAGTTGTCCTGGGGCACAACTGGAACGCTCGTCGTCCGGGGCGATGGGAATGATCCTGTCTGGCCCGCTGTGCACGATGTCCGGTGCTTCGAAATCTGAATGCATTTCTTCACACGTTAGGAGTGCTGACTATGGCTGAACCACTCTTCGGTTGCGAGCCTCAGGCATGAGTGACGAGCTACTGCTTACGCAACTGGCCAGCGAACGCGATCATGTGCTGAACGCCGTGAAAGGGCTGACCGAGGCCGAGATGAGTAGAACGCTCGTCCCGTCAGGATGGACCGTCACGCGATTGCTGAACCATCTCGCTTTCGACGACGAGATGTTTTGGATCTCGGCCGTTCTTGGCGGGGACCCCGAGGCGATTTCAGCCCTCCACAACGGATGGGCATCCCGGCCCATGACCGGCGCCGAAGCGGTCAGAATTTACAAGCACGAGATCCGGCGAAGCAACAGAATCCTGGCGAGAGTCGACCTGAATGAACCGCCACGCTGGTGGCCCCCGGCCAGCGAGTTCGCCGCCCCACCCATGCTCGAGGGGCGCGAAGTCGCCTTTCGGGTGCTGTCAGAGACATCCACGCACGCAGGTCACCTCGACGTCGTGCGTGAGCTAATCGACGGGCATCAAAATCTCGTCGTAAATTAATCCACCGCCACGAAAGGACCACCACAGTGCCGCAGTTCGCAATCCTCATCTACGCAGACGAGTCCCTCCATGCTGTCGACGCAGCGGAGGCCGAACTCGAAGAGAATGACCGGCATGCGGAGGACCTTTCAGCGTCCGGCACCATGTCGCTCGCTTATGCCCTGACCCCTCGAGCTAGTGCGGTGTCCATCCGGCGGGACGGCACAAGCCCTGGACCGTTTGTTCAAGCCGACCAGTTCGTGGCCGGGTTCTACGTCATCGAAGCTCCGGATCTCGACGCCGCTATGGCAATTGCCCGCGTGAACCCGGCGGTCCGCACTGCCACCGGGGGCGTCGAAGTCCGCCCTGTACACAGCGGGGGCATCACCGCCGATAGCTAGGCGGATTCTCGTAGGGGTTCGAGGGCGGCCAGGATGAGGTCGAGGCCGAAAATGAACTCCTCCGCCGGGTCGTAGCCGGCAGCGACGAGCGCCGCGGCGGACTCGTTGAGGTAGGGGAACTCGTCGGGAGGAAGCTGGGGCAGGTACACCTCTTCGCCCATATCCGCGAATTCCTCAGCGGTGTCGAACGGCAGGCTGGCTTCCTGCAAAGCGAAACCGTAGACATAACTGTCGAGCAGCCAGTTGGCATGGGTCGCCATCAGGACCGGGAAGCCGGCCCTCCGCAGACAGGCGGTGACCGCTTCGTGGTGGCGTAGGTTCGCGGGCCCCGGCGATGTCCGTGACTCCAGCAGGCCGATAGCCCACGGGTGCCGTGCGAGAACCTGTCGGGTGGATACGGCCCGCTGTCGCATCGCGGACTGCCAGTCGGTCTCCACGGGCGCGAGCTCGATCTCCCCGAATACGACGTCGATCATGGCATCCAGCAACTCCTCCTTGCTTGCCACGTAGTGATAGAGCGACATCGCGCCCGCGCCGAGCGCGCCAGCCAGCCGGCGCATGCTCAGTCCGTCGACCCCCTCGCGGTCGGCAAGCCGCATCGCCTCGGCTACCACCCGTTGCTTGCTCAGCCCCGCGCCTGACGTGACCTCACTTTGCTTTTTCGCAGACATCGATCTCCTTGCTCTCTCAAAGGTCTTGACAATAGTACACAGTACGATCACTCTATACGTACAGCGTACGTCGTACGGTGTACGGGCCGCGAGGGTCGCCGCTCGGACGTGAGGAGGCTTGTGTGGGAATCGAACAGCAATCCAAGGGTGGACCAAGCCCGGTGCCGGGGGTAGACCCGGGCGGAGCAGCGACAATGCGGGCCGCCGTCCAGCACCGCTACGGGCCGCCGTCAGTCCTCGAAGTATCCGAGGTCGGGGTGCCGCTGCCCGGTCGAGGCGATGTGTTCGTCCACGTGGGTGCAGCGTCGATACATCCTGGCGACTACTTCGCCATGACCGGGAAACCGTACCTGGTGCGCCTGGCGTTCGGGCTACGCCGGCCGCGCCACGGCACCCCTGGTATGGACCTAGCCGGCGTGGTGGAAGCGGTCGGGAAGGAGGTCACCACTCTCCGCCCCGGCGACAAGGTGTTCGGCTGGAGCGCGGCTGGAGCGCTCGCTGAGTACGCCTGCGTTCCGGCGAAGAACCTTGTTCCCATGCCTGCCAACCTGTCGGTTGTGGAGGCGGCAGCGGTGCCCACCTCGGCCATGACGGCGTTGCAGGCATTGCGCGACATCGCGCACGTCCAGCCGGGCCATACGGTGCTGGTCACGGGCGCGTCGGGCGGCGTGGGCTCCTTCGCCGTACAGATCGCCAAGGCGTTGGGCGCCGAGGTGACGGGTGTGTGCAGCACCCGCAACGTTGAACTGGTGCGGTCGCTCGGCGTCGACCACGTCGTTGACTACACGAGCACCGACTTCACGAGCACCGATTCAACCCGCACGGGGAAGCGCTACGACGTCATCTTCGACAACGTGGAAGCCCACCCCCTGGCCGCTGTCCGTGAAGCGCTGACACCTACCGGCACCCTTATCCCCAACAGCGGACGCGGCGGCCGCTGGCTCGGCCCCATCGCTCGGATTGTCAAAGCGCGCGTGCTGTCCGGCTTCACCCGTCAGCACTTGAGGCCTTTTACATCGCTCGGGAAGCGCCAGGACCTGCTCACCCTGGCTGATCTGCTCGCGGCCGGGCAGGTCACGCCCGTCATCGACCGTACCTACCCCCTCGACGAAGCTGCCGACGCCCTCCGCTACGTCGGGGCCGGCCACACCCAAGGGAAGGTCGTGATCACCGTCTGAGAACCGGACCGACTCAGCCCGTATGTATCACTCCCAGGCCTGCCGCCACTTTGGCGGACCGACCACCCCTCACGAAAGAAACCGATGACCATCCGAACGAACACCCCGAAACTGTCCGATAACCCTCCAGTCCCCGTCCAGGCCAAGCTCGCGGCCGCCTGGACCAGCTTGATGTTCTTCGTCATCTACATCGACTACTTCCACCTCTATAAGCCCGGCGCCATCGACCAGATCCGGGGTGGCGAAATCTATGAGTTCGACATCAGCGGGTTCTTGTTGACCATTTTCGTTGTGGTCATAGGGATCCCGGCCCTGATGATCCTGCTCTCCATGACCCTGTCAGCCCGGATGAACCGCGCCACGAACCTCATCGTGGCATCCCTCTACATCCCCGTGATGGTGTTCAACGCGGCCTCGACGGACTGGGAATGGGCCTCCTTCTACGCCTTGTCCATCGGAATCGAGGTGCTGATCCTGGCCTTCATCCTGCGCTCCGCCTGGACCTGGACCCGCATCCCCGCCGTCCCAGCCGGTCCCGCAACGGACTCCGAAATGACTCAGCGGTCTCGAGATACGAGGACCAACACAGTATGAGTACGCCGAAGGACGTCCCCTAGAACGGGTGCAGCAGCCGATGCACGAACCGCCGGGTCCGTTCCTCCCGGGGATCGCGCAACACCGTCTCAGGCGGGCCGTGCTCAACCACCACGCCGCCGTCCATGAAAACCACTTCGGTGGCCACCTCGCGAGCAAAGGCAAGCTCATGCGTGACAAGCACCATGGTCCAGCCCTCGTCAGCCAGCTCCTTGATGACGGAGAGGACCTCGCCCACCAGTTCGGGGTCCAGGGCCGAGGTGGGCTCGTCGAACAGCAGCAGCGTGGGCCTCAGCGCGAGCGCGCGGACAATGCCCACGCGCTGCTGCTGACCGCCGGACAGCTCGTGCGGGTACTGGTCCTTCTTCTCCGCGAGGCCTACGCGGCCCAACAGTTCCTCTGCCTCTCGAATAGCCTCCGCCTTGGGCCGGCGCTGCACCTGCACCGGGCCTTCGATGACGTTTTCGAGCACCGTCTTGTGCGGGAAGAGGTTGTAGTGCTGGAACACCATGGCGCTGCGGTCCCGCAGCGCTGCGAGCTCCCGCTTCGATGCGCCTGATCCGAAGTTGACCACGGGGCCGCCGTCGAAAGTGATGCGGCCGGCGTCGGGAATTTCCAGTCCGTTAAGGGAACGCAGAACCGTGGTCTTGCCGGATCCGGAGGGCCCGACCAACGCCACCACGCCGCCCTGGGCAACCGACAGGTCAATGGAGCGCAGCACCTCGTTGTCCCCAAAGGATTTCCGGAGTCCCTCGACTTTCAATACCGGCTCAGGATTAGTGGGCGACATAACGGTCCAGCCTCTTCTCGATTCGTGATTGTCCAGCCGAAAGGACCAGACAGAAGACCCAGTACACGGCCGCGGCCTCAACATAAATCAGCATGAACTGCTGGCTGAACGCGGCGATTTCCTGGGCCTGGCGGAACAGCTCGGTCACCAGGATTACTGATGCCAGTGAGCTGTCCTTCACCAGCGAAATGAACGTATTGGACAGCGGCGGCACGGATACCCGGGCTGCCTGCGGCAGGATGATGCGCCGCAGGGCCAGCGTGCGGGACATGCCGATGGTGTGCCCGGCTTCCCACTGGCCGCGCGGCACGGAGAGGATGGCTGCACGGATGATCTCGGCAGCGTAACCGCCCACGTTGAGGGAGAACGCGATGATGGCGCTTGGCCAGGGCGGAATGGTGAGGCCGATCGACGGCAAGCCGTAGAAGATCACGAACAACTGCACCAGCAGGGGAGTGCCGCGGATCACGGAAACGTAAGCTCTGCCGATCCCGGAGGCGATCCGGTTGTTGCTGAGCCGCATGAGCGCCACCAGCAACGCCAGGATGAGTCCCAGGGCCATCGACGCCAGCGACAGGGGAATGGTGCCCTTCAGGCCGCCTTCGATGAGTGGCCAGAGCGAGGTCAGGGCCAGATCCCAGTCGATGTCCATAAGCTCCTACGCTATCCCAGTGGCTGATCGTGATTTCTGCATGAAAACGCACATACAAACGGCGGGCACCGCGGAGGCTGCGTGCCTCGCGACCGGTGCCCGCCGTCGTCGTACTGGTTACTCTGCGCTGATTACTCGGCGCTGACGTCCTCACCGAAGTACTTCTCGGAGAGCTCGGCCAGCGTGCCCTCTTCGCGGAGCTCGGCGAGGGCCTCATTCACGGCCTCAACCAGCTCGTCGCTGCCCTGGCGGAAAGCCAGCGCGCTGCGGGACTGCTCGTCGGTCTCCGCGACCACCTTGATGTTCTCGTTGGGGGTGGACTTCTGGTAGTCGAGGAAGGTGAGCTCGTCATTGATGGTGGCGTCAACGCGGCCCTGCTCCAGCAGGGTCACCGACTGCGCCCAACCCTCAACAGCCTCAACCTGCGCGCCGCTTTCCTCCGCCAGCTCGTACCAGTTGCTGGTGAGTGACTGCGCCGTGGTCTTGCCTGCGAGGTCCTTGAAGGAGCTGATTTCGCTGTTGTCAGCCGAGGTCACAATGACGCCGTTGCTGTAGGTGTAGGGCTCGGAGAAGGCGTAGGCTTCCTCGCGCTCCGGGGTGATGGAGACCTGGTTTGCGATGACGTCGAAGCGGCCCGCCTCGAGTCCGGCGAAGATGGCGTCCCACTGGGTCTCTTCGAACTCTGCTTCAACGCCGAGCTTCTCGGCGACGGCGGTGATGACCTCGACGTCGTAGCCGGTCAGCTCGCCGGCGCCGCCCTCGTGGTAGGTGAAGGGCTTGTAGGTGCCCTCGGTCCCAACGGTCAGCACGCCGGACTCCTGGATCTCAGCGAGCGTGGTGCCGCCGGCGGACTCGGTGGCCGCGCCCGTGGCGGTGTCGGAGGAAGCAGATGAACCGCAACCGGCAACCGCAAAGAGGATGGCGGTAGCGGCGCCGAGCAGCGGAAGACGGCGAGAAATCATGGAGGTATCCTTTGACGCTTGAACGGAAAGCTTGGACTGCCCGGGTACGGGAGCTATCCATTCCAGCAGTCGACGGGGCGTCCTTATTCCCCCGCGTAACAGTGCGTAACATAGCGCTGAGGCGGTCAGGGCAAGCAAAAAGGGGCCCGCCTCTGCGGACCCCTCCTCACCAAATACGCGGCGTTAGGCCTTACGGTCGCCCTTTGCCATCCGGTAGCCGGAATCTGAACGGCCCATGATGGTCTGCGGAATCCAGAACGCAAGGAAGAAAAGTGTGAGGCACACCGCAAACGGCCACACATTGGTGCGCTCGAAAAATGACAGCACATAGATGGACGCGGCGAAGAGAATAAACATCACCACGAAAGCAACAGCGGCGGTCAGGCCGTGGCCCTCGCCGGAGTGCTCGGGGCGCTTGTTGTTCTTGTCGCGGGTTGTGCCTACCGGGTGTGCCATGAGTCTCCTCGATCTGATGCGTGGCCTGTCTGCCTCAACTCTAGCGCCCGAGGCAAGTTTCCGCGGGCCGGTGCGGACGTGGCTGAGCGCCGGCCTCAGCCCACGATCAGCTTGACCGCAAGCGCCAACATCACCACGCCGATGACCACGTCCACCACCCGCCAGGTTCGCGGACTCTTCAACACACCCGAGAGCCCCCGGGCACCGAAACCGAGGGCGCAGAACCAGATAATGCTCCCGACGACGGCGCCGGCCGCGAACACCCACCGGGTCCCCTCTCCCTGCTGGTTGGCCAGGCTTCCAAGCAGGACGACGGTGTCCAGGTAGACATGCGGATTGAGATAGGTCAGCGCGAGAGTGGTGGCAACCACCGACCCGCGGCTCCGCGGCGCTTCCGCTGTCAGGGCCGCCGGCTTCAGCGCCGAGCGGAAGGAGCGGACGGCGAACCAGGTCAGGTATACAGCGCCGCCCCACCTGAGGATGTCGAGGATGGCAGGGAACTGCGAGACCAGCGCGCCGATCCCCGCAGTGCCTCCGAGGATGAGCGCCGCATCGCTGACAATGCACAGCGCCACCACCACTCCCACGTGTTCCCGCCGGATGCCCTGCCGCAGTACGAATGCGTTCTGCGCGCCGATGGCGATGATCAGGGCAAGGCCCGTCAGCAGGCCGGTGCCCCAGATGCTCAACATGGGATCAACGCTATTCAGCGGGAGCAGTGTAGACAAACGATAGATTCTGCGCATGCATTAGGTTTGCTTCATGCAGTTCGAACAGTTGCGGGCTCTTGCGGCCATCATCGACGAGGAGTCCTTCGAGGCCGCCGCAGACACTCTTCGCATCACGCCCTCCGCGGTCAGCCAGCGCATCAAGGCACTGGAAGCCTCGGTAGGCCAGATTGTGGTGCGCAGGGGCATACCCTGCACTCCGACTGATGCGGGTTCGGTGCTGCTCCGCATGGCTCGACAGGTGCAGATCATCGAGGCTGAGACCCGTTCTGCCCTTGGCCACGGTGAAGCAACCCGAACTGTCACCCGGGTTGCAGTCAACGCGGATTCGCTGGCCACCTGGTTTGTCCCCGTCCTGGGCGAGGCTGCCGGCTGGACGGACACCACGCTGGACCTGCGCGTGGAAGACCAGGACCACAGCAGCAGGCTCCTCCGGCAGGGCGACGTCATCGGCGCCATCACCTCGGATCCCGCCCCGGTGAACGGGTGCCGGGCTGAGTTGCTTGGGTACATGCGGTACCTGCCCGTGGCCACGACTGCGCTGCGGAGCCGCTTCATGAACGACGACGGCATCGACTTCACCCGCATGCCGGTCCTGCAGTTCAATGCGAAGGATGACCTGCAGCAGCGCTTTTTGCTGTCCCACGGCGTCACTCAGCCTCCGCCCCGACACCTCATCCCGTCGTCGGAAGCGTTCCTCGCGGCACTCCGGGCGGGCCTGGGCTGGGGAATGATTCCCGAGCTGCAACTCGAATCGGACCTCGATCTCGGGGCCCTGGTGCTACTGGAGAAGGACGCGCACGTTGATGTGCCGCTCCATTGGCAAACGTGGACGCTGAATTCGGAGCGGCTGAACCGCATGACGGAGGCCGTCCGCGAGGCGAGTCACCGACTGCGTTCTGGAACTTTCGCGCAGATCCGGTGAGCTGACGGCGTCCGGATCCCGCCGTACCTGCGCAAAAGTTCCGGTTCGCGACCCGGTGGCCAGAGGTCTCATGGGTGTAGTCAGAGCTGCAGGCGGTACCCGCGCTTGATGACCGTCGCCACCAGAGACGCCTCGGGCAGCGTCTTCCGGAGCCGGCTGATGGTCATGTCCAGCGCGTGTTCCCCGGCACCGTCTCCGAGCACCCCGGCCAACTGCTCCCGCGACAGCACCGCACCATTGGCCTCGACCAGCGCTCGGAAGAGGCTCATCGGCGCAGGTGCCAACTCGACAGGATTCCCGTCAATCCGCAGGTTCTTCCCACGCAGCTCGATCAGCCCGTAACGGCTCGGGTACTGCAGCACGCGATGCTGGCCCAGGTACTCACCCACGAGGCGGATCAGCGCCCCCATCCGGAACCGTTCCGGAATCAGCGGCGACACTCCCGCCTCCACCAGCGGCTGCGCAGTCACCGGCCCGACGACGGCGGCCGCCACCGGCCCACGAAGCGCCGCCAGGAACGCGTCCCGGCAGCCCATTTCGGACGCTGTGCTCAGCACGGCGTCGACGGCCGGAGCGCTGGTGAACGTCACAACATCCAGCCCGCCGTTGCAGACGGCCTCAATGAGCCGGGGCAACTGATTCGCGCCGGCGGGCTTTACCCAGCGGTACGGGGTTGCGGTCAGAACGTCGGCGCCTGCCCGCCGCAGCCGGTCGAGCTGCCGATAATCGGTGTAGCCGTGGAGTTGGACGGCGACGGTCTTTCCTCGCAGCTCCAGTCCGAGCATCATGTTCACCAGCGACGCCGTGGTCTCATCAGCGCTGATGCCGGCGTCCGTCAGCCCGGCCGCCCGCACGGCACCGCGTGCTTTGGGCCCACGGACGTAAATCTTTGACTCACCGAGCACGGCCAGCAACGCTTCCCCGACTCCCGCGGCGTCCGCAGCCTCCGACCAGCGGCGTAGCCCGTACGCCGTGGTGATCACGGCGTAGTCCGGCCGAGCTGCAATGATCTGCTGCGTGTCCTCGACGAGCGGCAGGTCAGCTGCCACGGGAGCGATCTTGAGCGCCGGCGCGTGCATCACCGTAGCGCCGCGCCGCTCCAGCGCGTCAATGAGGTCAGCCGAACGCCGATCGGACGTCACGCCGATTCGGAATCCGGCGAGGGAGCCCTCAACCGGTAGATCCGGTGCTTCCGGCGACGGCGTCGATGAGGGCGCTGTCACCGTCACGATGCTCCCAGCGGCTGCGCCAGAACGTGCTCAAGCGTGGCGGAAAAGTCCCGGTGCTGACGCACCACCTCACCGATCACGACGACGGCGGGAGACGCGCAGCGCGCCCGCCCCGCCGCTGTGACGGCGTCACCCAGGGTGGTGACGGTGGTCCGCTGCTCGGGGCTGTAGCCTTTTTCGACGATGGCGACGGGCACGCTCGAAGCCAGTCCGGCCTTGCGCAGGCCGGACGTCAGCTGCGGAAGCGTCCCGATTCCCATCAGCACCACGATAGTGCCGCCGAGCTTCGCCAGCGCCTCAAACTCGGTATCAATGAGCGGTTGATGACCTGAGATGACGGTGAACGCATGAGCCACCCCTCGATAGGTGACGGGTATGCCCGCGGCCGCCGGAACGGCAATGGAGCTGCTGATCCCCGGCACGGTGGTCACCGGGATGCCCTCCGCCAGGCAGGTGTTGACCTCTTCGCCGCCCCGCCCGAAGACAAACGGATCGCCGCCCTTGAGCCGCACCACGTGCTTGCCCTCGCGCGCCTTGGCGACCATGAGCTTCTCGATCTCCGCCTGACTGACCGGGTGGTGGCCTGGGGTCTTCCCGACGTCGATCAGCTCTGCACCCGGGGCCAGCTGCGGCAGCGTCCGGTACGGTCCCAGTCGGTCATAGAGCACGACGTCGGCCTCCCGCAGCGCCTGCTTCGCCCGCACGGTCAGGAGGTCCTCCACACCTGGCCCGCCGCCGATCAGGGTGACCCTCCCGCCCGTCGTGGCGGGTTCCTCGGAAGCGGTGAGGATCCGGCGCTCGCGGCAGGCCGCACGCAGCGGTTCCCAATCCTGCTCACCGAGGGGAGCGCCGCCGGCTCCGGAATAGCCTGGCATCGTCCTGTCCGCAGTAGCGCCGTCCATCACTACCGCAAGGCTCACTGCGTCCAGCAGCCGCGGCTGGAACTGGGCCGGCGTCGCGATGCGGCGGACTGTCGCTCCACCGGCGGTGTAGCGGCGCACCGTGTGGCGGGCCGCCGTCGTCGTGCCTGCGATAAGGACGGTCAGTCCTGCGCAGTCGAGGGTGAGTTCGATGCCGTTGACGTTGATTCCAGCAGCGGTGCTCATTCTGCTGCCTCCAGCGTCTCCATTGCTTCCAGCGACCCCGGTCTCTGCGGCAGTGCGGCGCGGACCGGGATCCCGGCACCCAGCAGCACCGGCCCGGTACCGGCCTGCGCGGCTGCACGTTCCTCGTCGGTGGCGGGTCGGATCTGGCCCCGTTCGGGAACATTGGCGATCCAGTCGTCCTTCTCATGCGGGGCGTTGACAAAGGAGCGGAAGCGGCGCAGGCGCTCGGGGTCCTTGAGGGTGGCGGCCCACTCGTCCTCGTAGTTGTCGATGTGGCGGGCCATGGCGGTTTCGAGGTCGTCGGCGATGCCGAGGGAATCGTGGATGATGACGTCTTCGACGTGCTTGAGGCCGCCGTCGAGCTCTGCCTGCCACGCCGCGGTGCGTTGCAGCCGGTCGGCGGTGCGGATGTAGTACATGAGGTAGCGGTCGATGTAGCGGATGAGGGTGTCGTCGTCGAGGTCCTTGGCGAGCAGCTGCGCGTGGGCGGGCGTCGCGCCGCCGTTGCCGCCGACGTACAGGTTCCAGCCGTCCGAGGTGGCGATGATGCCGACATCCTTGCCGCGGGCCTCGGCACACTCGCGGGCACAGCCCGAGACGCCGAACTTCAGCTTGTGCGGGCTGCGCAGGCCCCGGTAGCGCAGCTCCAGGTTGATGGCCATGGCCACCGAGTCCTGGACGCCGAACCGGCACCACGTCGAGCCGACACAGGACTTCACGGTCCGCAGGCTCTTGCCGTACGCCTGGCCGGACTCAAAGCCGGCCTCGACGAGGATCTTCCAGATCTCGGGGAGTTCCTCGAGCCGGGCACCGAACAGGTCGATGCGCTGGCCGCCGGTGATTTTGGTGTACAGGTTGAAGTCCTGGGCCACCCTGGCGATGACACCCAGCTTCTCCGGGGTGATCTCGCCGCCGGGGATGCGCGGGACCACTGAGTAGGTGCCGTTCTTCTGCATGTTGGCCAGCGCGCGGTCGTTGGTGTCCTGCAGGATGCCGCGGCCGCCGTCGAGCACGTACTCGGCGCGCTGCGAGGCGAGGATGGAGCCGATGACGGGCTTGCAGATGTCGCAGCCGAGGAGCCCTGATTCGGGGACACCGAAGCGTTCGATGATGCCTTCGAAGCTGTCGAGCTCCAGCACCCGGACGGCTTCGAACAGCTCCGGGCGGGACATGGTGAAGTGCTCGCAGAGTGCCTTCGAGACCTCGATACCGCTCTTCTTCAGCTCGCCCTCGAGGAGCTTCTTGAGCATCGGCACACAGGATCCGCAGCCGGTGCCGGCCTTGGTGCAGCCCTTCAGCGGGCTGAGTTCCCGGACCGGTGCGGAACCCTCGCAGGTGCCGCAGCCGTTGACGGCGTCGCGGATGGAGCCGGCGGAGACGTTGTTGCAGGAGCAGAGAATGGCGTCGTCGGGCAGCTCGGTGTCCGGGGCCTCACCTGCGCCGGCAGCGGAGAGGTAGGCGCCCGGCTCGGCGCTGAGCTCGCGTCCCAGCAGCGGGCGGAGTGCCGTGTAGGGGGAGGCGTCGCCCACGAAGATGCCGCCGAGGAGGGTCTTGGCATCATCGGTGACCACGAGCTTCTGATAGAGGCCGCGAGCGGGATCCGCATACACGATTTCGAGGCTGTGCTCGGTCTTCGCGAAGGCGTCACCGAAGCTGGCAACCTCCACGCCGGAGAGCTTGAGCTTGGTGGCGGTGTCAAAGCCGGGGAAGGTTGCGGTGCCGCCGTGCAGCCGGTCAGCGACGATCTCCGCCATGGTGTTCGCCGGCGCCACGAGGCCGAGGCACATGCCCTCGAAGCAGGCCACCTCGCCGATGGCCCAGATGCTCGGATCCTCGGTGGCGCAGGCGTCGTCGATCACCACGCCGCCGCGCTGGCCCATGGTCATTCCGGCGTCGCGGGGGAGCTCATCGCGGGCGCGGACACCGACCGCGACGACCACGAGGTCAGCCGGGATCCGGCGGCCGTCGGCCATGTCGACCCCGGTCATCCGACCGTCCTCCAGCACAAAGCCGGCGGGGAAGACGCCCCCGTGCACGGTCAGCCCCTTGGCGGTGATCAGCCGGTCGAGGGCCTGCCCGGCGCCCTGGTCCAGCTGGGTATTCATGAGCCAGGGAGCTCCGTTGATGACGGCGGCGTTGGCGCCGAGGGACTGCATGCCGCCCGCCGCTTCAAGGCCCAGCAGACCTCCACCGATGACGACGGCGTCGATAGTCCGCCCATACTCCTCCGTCAGGCGGGCGACTTCCGCGCGGAGGGTACGGACGTCATCGACTGTTCGGTAGACATGCGCGGATTCCATGCCGGGAAGCGGTAGCCGGGCAGCGTTGGAGCCGGTGGCGAGAACCAGTTGGTCATAGGGGTACACCTCGCCGGCCTCGGTGGTGACCGTGCGGGCTTCCCGGTCCAGCGACACCGCACGGGAGCCGGTTGCGAGGGTGACGGCCGGGTGGTGCCACATGGTTGGCTCGCCGAGGGTGAGGTCGACGTCGTCGAGCAGTGCCTGGCTGAGGGCAACGCGGTCATACGGCAGCCAGGTCTCCTCGGTGAGGACGGTGACGCAGAACCCGTCCAGCCCACGGGAGACCATGGCCTCGACGAAGCGGTGGGCAGCCGGGCCGCCGCCGACGACGAGGATCTGTTGGAAGTTCATGAGGGGTACCTTTCGCCGCTTTGCAGCTTCCGAACTCAGCCGGTTGCCGCACTTAGGTACCGAGCGTACGGACGCCCAATTGCCCCGCGATTTCGCTTATGTAAACGAAGATTAACTTCACACTCACCGGTGACAGGCGGCTTGGTGAGGTGCGTTTTACGCAGCCGCAACACTTCGGGCGGGAGCGCGTAACGCGGCGTTCCTAGCGTCGGATGCAGGCTCAGTTAACCAGTAATCGCAACTGATCAAACAATCCGAACGGGGAGACTCATGACTCTGCAACTCGATCACACACCGACGCTCGCTGCTTTCGAGGACGGCACCTGGTATCCCATCTGCCGGCTTGAGGACCTCGAGCTGTGCTGGGGAGAAGCTGCGCTGATCCACGGCCGTCAGGTGGCGCTGTTCCGGGTGGATTCAGCGACGGTGTTCGCCGTTTCGCACCGCGACCCGGTCAGCGGCTCACAGGTCATGGCACGCGGAATTGTCGGCTCACGCGGGCAGAGGTTCACCATCACCTCGCCCCTGCACAAGGAGGTCTACTTCCTGGATTCCGGCGTTCCCGCAGCGGGATCCGGGACGGCCCTGCGAAGCTTCCCGACGCGGGTGATCAGCGGAATGGTGGAAGTGCTCGTCTAGAGCCCTAGCGCTTCCTCAACATCGCGGATCACGGCATCGAGCCGGGTCCGCGCTGTTGCTTTCGCGTCCGCTACCTCTGCTGCGGAATCCACCGGTTCAATGACCTCCAGGTAGCACTTGAGCTTGGGCTCGGTGCCGCTGGGGCGGATGATCACGCGGGTGTCGTCCCGGGTGACGTAGAGCAGCCCGTCGGTGGGCGGCAGATGGACGCCTTCAGCCAGGTCCTCCTCGACCACCACATCTGAACCCGCAAACGACGACGGCGGCGCCTCGCGAAGGCGGTTCATCATGGCTCCCAGCAGCCCCAGGCTGCCTACCCGTACTGACAGTTGGTCGCTGGCGTGCAGCCCGTGGACGAGTGCCAGTTCGTCGAGGATGTCGAAGAGGGTCTTGCCCTCGGCTTTGCAGGCAGCGGCGAACTCGGCCAGCAGCAGGGCTGCGGACAGGCCGTCCTTGTCCCGTACCAGTTCCGGTGCCACGCAGTAGCCGAGTGCTTCCTCGTAGCCGTAGGTGATGTCCGGAACGCGGGAGATCCACTTGAAGCCCGTGAGCGTTTGGGCGTGGCTGATGCCGGAGGCGTCCGCGATCCTGCCGAGCAGTCGCGAGGAGACGACCGAGTTGGCGAAGACGGCGCCGTGCTTTGCATCGTCCGCGAGCCGGGCCGCCACGTGGAGGCCGAGCAGCGCGCCCGTTTCATCCCCGCGCAGCATCCGCCATTCACCTGTCGCAGGGTCCTTGGCCGCGGCGGCAACGCGGTCGGCGTCGGGATCATTGGCCAGCACAAGGTCGGCGTCCTGATCAGCCGCAGCGGCCAGCGCCAGGTCGAGCGCACCGGGCTCCTCGGGGTTGGGGAAGTCGACCGTGGGGAACGTGGGGTCCGGTTCTGCCTGTTCCTCGACGACATACACGGTGTCGAACCCGGCGGAGGCGAGGACGCTCTGCGCGGTCCGCCCGCCCACTCCATGTAGAGGCGTGAGCACGATCGACAGGTCGCGGGACGGGTACGCCTCCCGGTCCGCGAGGGCAAGAACGGAAGCAACGTAATCCGTCTCAATGCTTTCGGGGAGGACGTTCCAGCCCGGCGCCAGTTGAATATCGCCAGCGGCTGCAATCTGCTCGGCGATCTGCGCGTCATGCGGGGCGACAATCTGCACGCCGCGCGCAGTCTCCTCCACCGCACGGCCGCCGAGGTACACCTTGTACCCGTTGTCCTGCGGCGGGTTGTGGCTCGCCGTCACCATCACACCGACCTCGCACTCAAGTGCACGGACCGCGTAGGCGAGCACCGGCGTCGGCAGTTCAGAGGGCATGAGGAAGGTTTCGAGGCCGGCCGCAGTGAAGATCGCTGCAGTTTCCTCCGCGAAGATGCGCGAGTTGCGGCGTGCATCAAAGCCGACGACGGCGCGCGGCGAGTAGGCGCCTTTCGCCAGGTTGAGCGCGTGGGCGGCCACTCCCGCCGCGGCACTGCGCACGACGACCCGGTTCATCCGGTTGGGACCGGGGCCCAGCGCGGCACGCAGGCCGGCCGTGCCGAAGAGCAGCGGTCCGCTAAAGGCGTCCTCAAGCTGCTGCAGGGCAGCGGCCTGGCCGGCGTCGTCGTCGTTCCGGGCTCGGGCGAGGAGGTCTTCCAGTTCGGCGCGGGTCTCGGGATCCGGGTCCTGGGCGGCCCATTCGCGGGCGGCGGTGAAGAGGTCGGTGGAGGATGGCTGCATGTCTAGAGCCTGCCGATGATGTCGGCGAGGAGCCGGGAGATGCGCGGGCCTGCTGCCTGCCCGGCTTCGAGAACCTCGGCGTGGCTGAGCGGGATGGGGCTGATGCCGGCGGCCAGGTTGGTGACCAGGGACATGCCGAAGACCTCCATGCCTGCGTGGCGGGCGGCGATGGCCTCGAGTGCCGTGGACATGCCGACGAGGTCCGCGCCGATCCGCTTGGCGTACTGGACCTCGGCGGGGGTCTCGTAGTGCGGGCCGGTGAACTGTGCGTAGACGCCCTCGTCCAGGGTGGGGTCAACTTCCCGGGCCAGGTTGCGCAGGCGTGGGGAGTAGAGGTCGGTGAGGTCCACGAACGTGGCGCCCTCGAGCGGGGAGGCGGCCGTGAGGTTGAGGTGGTCCCTGATGAGCACCGGTGTGCCGGGGGTCCACTGTTCCTGCAGGCCGCCGCAGCCGTTGGTGAGGACGACGGTCTTGGCGCCTGCGGCGGCGGCGGTGCGGACACCGTGGACCACTGCGCGGACACCGCGGCCCTCGTAGTAGTGGGTACGGGCGCCGAGTACGAGCGCGCGCTTGCCGGCGGGCGTGAGGATGGAGCGGACGGTGCCGACGTGGCCTTCGACCGCGGGGGCGGCGAAGCCGGGAATGTCCGTCGCCTGCAGGGTGTGCGTGGTTTCGCCGATCAGCTCGGCGGCCTCACCCCAGCCCGAGCCCAGCACCAGGGCAATGTCATGGGACGCTACCGACGTCTGGCGGGCAATGTAGTCCGCGGCATCGCGGGCAAGGGCAAACGGGTCCGTCGAGGATTGGTCAATCACCGGTCCAACCTACCGGTCGAGCGCGTGTTGTTCCACCCGTCCGGGGCTTCGGCGCGGTGATTCGGGCGGGTGCGTGGCGCCGTCGGGCTGTTTGAGGGCTGGTGCCTGATAGGACAGAATGGCAGGTGTGACGAGTCAACTGGATTTCAGCGCCCTCCGTATCGCAATCCTCGGGGGTGGTCCGGGCGGCTATGAGGCGGCCATGGTCGCTGCCTCGCTGGGTGCGAAGGTCACCATCGTTGAGCAGAACGGGCTTGGCGGCTCAGCGGTGCTCACCGACGTCGTTCCTTCCAAGACACTCATTGCCACGGCGGACACCATGGCGCGCGTGGCGAATGCCCACAGCCTTGGCGTGAAATTCGCTGATGCCTCCTCGGCGTACGCCGACTTCACCCAAGTGAACCAGCGGCTGCTTGACCTGGCCGTGGACCAGTCCAAGGACATTTCGGCGGCGCTGGAGCGGGCCGGCGTCACCATCATCATCGGCACCGGGAAGCTGCTGGACAACCACCGGCTCGAAGTTGAAACGGACGCCGGCACCAGCATTGTGGAGGCCGACGCGATCCTCCTGGCCCTCGGCGCCCATCCGCGCGAGCTTCCCACCGCTGTTCCCGATGGTGAGCGGATCTTCAACTGGAAGCAGGTCTACAACCTCACCGAGGTCCCGGAACACCTGATCGTGATCGGCTCAGGCGTGACCGGCGCGGAGTTCGCTTCCGCCTATCACGGGCTCGGCGCTGAAGTGACGCTGATTTCCAGCCGCGACCGCGTGCTTCCGGGTGAGGACGCCGACGCCGCCGAGGTGCTGGAGGGCGTCTTCCGGTCCAGCGGGATGACCGTGCTGTCGAAGTCCCGCGCCGAGGGCGTGGAGCGGGTAGGGGACGGCGTCCGGGTCACGCTGTCCGACGGACGAACGGTTGACGGCAGCCACTGCCTCGTTGCCGTCGGTGCCATTCCCAATACCGCAGGGATCGGGCTCGAGGAAGCGGGCGTTGCCCTGACCGAGTCGGGGCACATCAAGGTGGACGGCGTCTCGCGTACCACCGCGCCGAATGTGTACGCATCGGGTGACTGCACGGGCGTGCTGGCGCTCGCCTCGGTGGCCGCGATGCAGGGGCGGATCGCCATGGCGCACCTGATGGGGGATGCGGTGTCACCGCTCAAGCTCAAGACCGTCGCCTCCAACATCTTCACGGCTCCGGAGATCGCCTCCGTGGGTGTTTCGGAAGCCGACGTCGAGTCCGGCCAGTACCAGGGCGACATCTTCAAGCTCTCACTCAGCACCAACGCCCGCGCCAAGATGCTGAACGTCAAGGACGGGTTTGTGAAGATCATTGCGCGGAAGGGTTCGGGGACGGTGATCGGCGGCGTTGTGGTTGCTCCGCGTGCGTCTGAGCTGATCTTCCCGCTGGCGCTCGCCGTCACCAAGAAGCTGCACGTGGATGATGTGGCCAACACGTTCACCGTGTACCCGTCGCTGACCGGGTCCATCTCGGAGGCCGCGCGCCGCCTGCACGTCCACTGATCCCTCTGATTCGCGCCCGCGGGCCGGATCCCCCAGGTTCTCCCGTCGTCGTCGTTGTTTTGGCGGCGTGTCGTCGTGCGACACGCGGGTTGGGGCTCAGTAGGTGGGGGATCCGGCCCGCCTGCGGGGAGTCGACCGTCCCTGCACAAGCCGCGATATGCGGGCATTTTGTTCACATCGTCGTTGTTCCTCCGCAGGCTGACGTGGGCGCACGTGAGCATGGGATCGTGGATGCAGTTGAGCTGTTGCGGAGCGTCGGGTCGGTAGCGCGAACCCAGACACTTCGGGACCGCGGGTTGAGTAAGCGGCAGATCGCAAACGCCGTGGCGCGCGGTGAGATGATGCGGCTGCGGAAGGGGGTCTTGGCTTTGCCCGGAGCCTCTGACGATTTCAAGGCCGCGCTCATCAACAACGGGCTGCTGACCTGTGCATCGGCCTCGCGGCACTACGGTCTCTGGCTACTGAACCCGCATAGTCGCCTCCACCTTAGTTGTCTGCATGGCCATGGACGGGGTTTCGCAAACCATCGTGAGCGCTCCGTTCCCCCGCATGAGTACCTGCCGCTCGTCGGAGTGGTCGACGTACTGATTCATGCTCTGCATTGCCTTCCACCGGTGGAAGCTGCTGTCATGGTGGAGTCTTCCCTCAGGCGGAGCGACACCGTGAAGCCCTTCCTGCTTGAACGACTTCAGGGAGACCGAAATGGAAAGGCTCGTTCCGCACTCGAGCTGGTGACAGGCTGCGCCGACTCGGCGCTTGAGGTCGTTGCCAGAATCCTGTTTCGCAACGCCGGATTCCATGTCGAAACCCAGGTGCCCATCAACGGAGTCGGCCGCGTTGACTTCCTGCTCGAGGGTTTTCTGGTGGTGGAAGTCGACGGCGCTGCCTACCATTCCGACCGCAGGGCGCTGCGCCGCGACCTGCATCGCAACAACACTACGATCGCCGGCGGCTACCTCGTACTGCGCTACAGCTACGAGGACATCATGTTCAACCAGGAAGCCGTTCTCGAGCAGGTACGCGCTGTGCTTTCCGGCCGGGTAATCCGGTGAAAGGCGGGCCGGATTCCCCAGGTCCCGGCGTCGTCGTCGTTGTTTTGGCGGCGTGTCAGGGCGGGACACGCGGTTTGAGGCTTTGTACCCGGGGAAAGTGGGCCGGGCCAGGGCGTCAGACGGACGCGGGCTGTTGGAAGTGCTGCTCGATGATCGTGCGGATGTCCGCGTGGCAGCCGCCGCAGCCCGTGCCCGCCCGCGTTGACGCCGACACCTCCGCCACACTCGAACAGCCGACGACGGCGGCCTGCTCGATGCTGCCCCGGCTCACCCCCGCGCACCGGCAGACAACGGACGCGGGATCCGTCACCGAAGCCGACGCCGACGATGACGCTTCCGCTCCATCCAGCCGCAGCAGGCTCGACCGGTCCGACGGCAACACCGCACCGCTCTCGAACAGCAGCACCAGCTCCGCCCCCGCACGCGGCATTCCGACACACACCAGACCCTGCAGCACTCCGTTTCGCGTGACCATTTTCGCGTAACTGCCCTGCTGCGGATCGGCCCAGAGCGCGACGGCGGTGCCGTCCTCGTGCGCGGCCCACGGGTTGGCAGAAACGTCACCCGCCACCACGGCATCCAGGCCACGAGCCTTCAACATCAGAACCGGTGGGAGAGCCGCCTCCACATAGCGGCGGGAGCCTGAAGAAGCGCCAGCCGCGCGCAGCCTGCCGCCAGCCGCGCGGTGCCCGTTGCCGGCCAGATCCGCAGCGAACGACTCCGCCAACCACTCGGCCTGCTTCCACCCCGGACCAATCAGCCCGGACGGCGCAGTGTTACCCGAGCAGTTCCCGCAGGAAGGAGAAGCACAGCGGACCTCGGCACAATCTCCGATGGCATAAACGTGCTCGTCATGATGCGCCCGCAGCGAGTGGTCCACGAGGATGCCCGACGAGACCGGAAGCCCCGCGCCCTCGGCCAACTCAACCCGGGGCCGCACTCCGCAGGACAGCACCAGCAGGTCGCCGGACACCAACCTGCCATCATCGAGCCGCAGGCCAGTGAAAGCACCACCGCCCGACTGCTCAAGACCCACGGCCTTCGCCCCGGACACCAGCCGCACGCCCTGCGAACGGAGCACGGACGCCAGAACCAGCCCGCCGCCGTCGTCAATGTTCCGCGCCAGCGGATAGTCGCCGTGGTGCACCACGGTCACCCGCGCGCCCTCCTCAGCTGCGGCGAGCGCCGCCTCAAGTCCGAGGATTCCGCCACCCAGAATCACCACATCACCCCGGCGCTCGACGACGGCGCGGAGCACACGCGCGTCAGCCAGGTCCCGCAGTGCCGTGACGCCGTCAGGCAACGCAGGGTGCAGGGGATCCGGATTCAAGCCGGCCAGGTACGGAATCACCGGGCGTGCTCCGGTTGCGAGGACCAGGCGGTCATAGGAACGGACGGTGCCGTCATCGAGCAGAACCTGGCGCCGCGCCCGGTCGATCCGCCGTACGCCGGTTCCGAGCAGCACCTCCGCCCCCAGCGAGGCGAGACGGTCAGCATCACTCAGCCCGATCGCCGAAGGGGAAGTCCGCCCCACTCCGACGTCAGCGACCAGCACACGGTTATACGCGGCGTCAGCCTCGGATCCGATCACGGTCAACTGCACGGCTTCCGAAACCACGGAAGGCTCCAGGACGTCGATGAAACGCGCCGCCACGGGCCCGAATCCCACCACCACAACGCGCTCGGAGGAACTCATACCCCCACCACCTCACTCTGCGCAGGCCGGTGCACCCGCACCAATACCTGCGTGGTCTTGAATTCGGGCATCCCGGACACCGGATCCGTCTCCGACGACGTCAGCACATTCGCGTTGCCCGTCCCAGGGAAATGGAAGGAGAGGAAGACGGAGTCGGGCCGCACGGCAGGGGAAAGCCGGGCGACAGCACGCACGATTCCCCGCTCATTGCTGACCTCAACCTCCGCACCGTCCAGGATGCCGAGGCCCGCAGCCGTTACCGGGTGGATCTGCAGCGCCTGCTCGCTGCTTGTGGAGTGGAGGTCACTCACCCGCCGGGTCTGCGCGCCGGACTGATAATGCTCCAGCAACCGCCCTGTCATCAGCGTGAGCACGCCATCTGGAGTAGAGGCAAAAGGAGCAGACGACGACGGCGCAACCGGATGCAGCACGGCCCTCCCGTCCGCGTGGGCGAACCTGTCGAGGAAGAGTCGCGGTGTTCCGCTGGAACCGGCCGGGTAGGGCCAGTAGGCGCCGGCGCCGCCGTCGTGCAGTTCCCTGCCGTGCAGTTCCCCGCGGTGCAGTTCAGCATCGTGCAGTTCCGCATCGAGCATCGCGTAGTCCACGCCGGAGTAGTCCGCGAGGCCCCCGGCGCTCGCAGCCCGCAGCTCGGTGAACACCGTTTCCGGGTCATCAGGAAACGACGACGGCGCCTCCAGCAACTCCGCCAGCCGCGCCATAATCCACAGCTCACTGCGTGCCCCCGGGGGAGGGCTCACCGCTGCACGGCGCCGCAGGATGCGTCCCTCGAGGTTGGTCATGGTGCCTTCCTCCTCCGCCCACTGCAGCACCGGCAACACCAGGTCCGCCTCCGCTGCGGTTTCGGAAAGGAAGAAGTCGCACACCACCAGGAAGTCGAGGCTGCGGAGGCCCATCAGCACGCTCGACGCGTTCGGAGCCGATACCGCCACGTTCGCGCCGTGCACAAACAGGCAGCGCACCCCGCCCGGCTGGCCAAGAGACGCCAAGAGTTCGACGGCGGGAAGTCCCGGTCCCGGAATGAGAGACTCCGGCACTCCCCAGACTCCGGCGACGTGTTTCCGGGCTGCCGGGTCGGTGATCTTCCGGTACCCGGGAAGCTGATCCGCCTTCTGCCCGTGTTCGCGTCCGCCCTGCCCGTTGCCCTGCCCGGTCAGGGTGCCGTACCCGTTTCCGGGTGTTCCCGGCAGGCCGAGCAGTAGGGCGAGGTTGATCGCGGCCGTTGCGGTGTCGGTGCCGTTGGCATGCTGCTCGACTCCGCGTCCGGTCAGGATGTACGTGCCGCCGGGCTCCGCCAGCCGATGTGCCGTCTCGCGGATGAGCCGGGCCGGGACGCCCGTGACCGAGGAAACGCGTTCGGGCCACCAGGGGGCTACGCTGCGCACGACGTCGTCGTACCCGTTGGTTCGACGGTGCACATACGGCTCATCGATCAGCCCCTCCATGATCACCACGTGCGTGATCCCGAGCAGCAGGGCGAGGTCCGTTTTCGGTGCGGGCTGCAGGTGCCGGCCGCGGCCTTCCGAGGTGAGCTCGGCGGTGGCGGACCGGCGCGGGTCAACGACGATCAGCCCGCCTGCATCCCGCGCGGCCTGCAGATGCTGCACAAACGGCGGCATCGTGTCTGCGGTGTTGGAGCCGAGCATCAAAATGGTCCTCGCTGTCCCGAGATCCGTCAGCGGGAACGGTAGGCCTCGGTCCAGACCGAACGCCCGATTGCCGGCGGCAGCCGCCGAGGACATGCAGAACCGTCCGTTGTAGTCGATCCGCGAGGTACCCAGAGCCAGGCGTGCAAACTTCCCGAGCAGGTAGGCCTTCTCGTTGGTGAGCCCACCGCCGCCGAAGACGCCCACCGCATCGGCGCCGTACCGGGCGCGGGTCGCAAGGACACGGTCACGGATGAGCCCCAGCGCACGGTCCCAGGAGATGGGGTGGTGCTCGCCGTCGTCGTTCTTCAGCAGGGGTTCGCGGAGGCGGTCCGGGTGCTTCAGCAGCTCGGCGGAGCTCCAGCCTTTCCGGCACAGGCCGCTCTGGTTGGTGGGGAAGTCCCGGCCGCTTACTTCGACCGAAGCCGAAGCCGAACTAGACGCGGCCCCCGGCCCGGACACAGTCAGCGTCATGGCGCACTGCAGCGCGCAGTAGGGGCAATGGGTGGCGGTGGCGCCTGGCGAACTGCACATGCTAGACGTGACCCACCCTCGAGGTGCTGCGGCGCAGGTAGAAGAACCACGTCACCGCGAGCATCAGGACGTACGCGGAGACGAAACCGTAGAACGCGGCGTCGTACGTGCCGGTTGCGCCCTTGGAAGCGTTCAGGACCTGCGGAATCACGAAGCCGCCGTAGGCACCGATCGCGGAGATGAGGCCCAGCGCGGCTGCCGCTTTGCGCCCGGTACTCATGGCCGCGTCCGACCGTCCGCGGAGCGCGAAGATTACCGGGATCATGCGGTAGGTGGAGCCGTTGCCTGCGCCGGCGGCGGTGAAGAGCACCAGGAAGAGGCCGAGGAAGAGCCAGAAGTTCCCGAGCGGTAGGGTCCACACCACGGCCAGCGCCGTCAGGGCCATGACGGCGAACGCGCAGACTGTGATCCGCGCGCCGCCCCATCGGTCAGCCAGCCGGCCGCCGTAGGGCCGCGCGAGCGAGCCGACCAGCGGACCGAGGAACGCCAGCGAGAGCGCAGCAGGCCCCAGCGCAAAGGTGGAGAACTCCGGGAACGAATCGAGGATCAGCTTGGGAAAGACTCCGGAGAACCCGATGAATGAGCCGAACGTCCCGATATACAGGAACGCCATAATCCACAGGTGCGGTTCGCGCAGGGCGGCGAGGGAGCCGGCGAGGTCGGACTTCGCGCTGGACAGGTTGTCCATGTACTTCCACGCGCCGAACGCGGCAACGAGAATCAGTGGGACCCAGATCCAGCCCGCCAGCGGCAGATTCAGCGTCGCGGCGGCACCCGCTGCAATCACCAGCGGAACCACCAACTGCGCGACGGCGGCGCCTAGGTTCCCGCCCGCGGCATTCAGTCCCAGCGCCCAGCCCTTTTCGCGGACCGGGTAGAAGAAGGTGATGTTCGCCATCGAGCTTGCGAAGTTGCCGCCGCCAAAGCCGGCAAGCGCCGCAATGCCGAGGAGTACTCCGAACGGTGTGTCCGGATTGCCCACCGCGACCGCCAGGCCAACCGACGGAATCAGCAGCAGGAGCGCCGAGACGATCGTCCAGTTCCTGCCGCCGAAGCGCGGCACCATGAAGGTATAGGGAATACGCAGGGTAGCGCCGACGAGGCTGGGCATCGAGATCAGCCAGAAGATCTGCGAGGTGGTGAAGTTGAAGCCGGCAGCCGGCAGGTAAATTACCACAATGGACCAGAGCTGCCACACCACAAAGCCGAGGAACTCGCAGACAATGGACCACTGCAGGTTGCGGCGGGCAATCGCCTTTCCACCGGACTCCCATTGCTCGGCGTCCTCAGGATTCCAGTTGTCGATCCAGCGGCCCGGACGCTGAGCAAGGCCCGGACGCTGAGCAAGCGCTCCGCCGGGCGTCGTCGTCGGAATATCCGGGGAAACTGCGCGGTCAACGCTCATGGTGAACCTTTCATTCAAGGAGCAGTACCGCCACACTAGGAAAGGCGCGTTTCGACTCTGGGCGCTGCGTGTAAACGGGATGTGACATCCGGCTATCCGCGAACGGGAAGATTTGCGCAGCTCCGGTGACTCCGACGCCGTCGGAATCCACCGAAGATGCGCAAAAGTTCCCGATGGGGCGAGATGTCCACTATGTGGACGGGTTATCTCACGCTTCGGTTCCGGTGATGAGATTGATAGGCACCAAATACTCCGGCTTTCGGTTTCCTCGACGGCCGTCTTCGAGAAAGCAAGCAACCATGTCATCGTCATCTTCGACCGTGGAGCCGGCGGCAACAAAGCCCCTGAACTCTCGTGGTCGCGTTATCTTCGCCAGCCTCATCGGCACCACCATCGAGTTCTACGACTTCTACATCTACGCCACGGCGTCGGTGCTGGTGTTCCCGGCGCTCTTCTTCCCCGACTCCACCCCCGCCAATGCGCTGCTCCAGTCCTTCGCGGTCTTCGGCGTTGCCTTTGTTGCTCGTCCGCTTGGGTCCATCCTCTTCGGGCACTTCGGGGACCGGATCGGGCGCAAGGGCACCCTGGTGGCGTCGCTTTTGACGATGGGTATTGCTACCTTCCTCATCGGTGTCCTGCCGGTTGCCAAGGACAACCCAGGCTGGATTTTCCTGGCCCCGGCCCTGCTCGTCCTGCTGCGTTTCCTCCAGGGCCTCGCACTCGGCGGCGAATGGAGCGGCGCAGCGCTGCTCGCCACGGAGAACGCACCCAAGGGCAAGCGGGCCGTCTACGGCACGTTCCCCCAGCTTGGCGCACCGATCGGCTTCATCCTCGCCAACCTGCTGTTCGTTGTCCTCAACGCCACCCTCTCACCCGAAGCGTTCATGGCATGGGGCTGGCGTGTTCCGTTCATCGCCAGCGCGGTGCTCGTCATTGTTGGGCTGTACGTCCGGCTGAAGCTGATCGAAAGCCACTCATTCCAGCAGGTGCTGGACAAGGGCAAGGTCGTCAAGCTGCCGCTGGCCTCGGTATTCACGAAGCAGTGGCGTCCGCTGCTCCTCGGCACGTTCATCATGTTCGCCACCTACGTTCTGTTCTACCTGATGACCTCCTTCACGCTGACCTTCGGCACCTCGCCGGCCTCGGTGGAAACGGCTTCCGCAGCGGCGGAAGCGGCAGGCAAGCCCTTCAACCCGGACGCCTTTGTGCCGGGTCTTGGAATTGCCCGCGGTGACTTCCTCTGGATGCTGATCATCGGCGTCGTGTTCTTCGGAATCTTCACCCTCGTGTCCGGACCGCTGGCGGAGAAGTTCGGCCGCCGTCGTATGCTGCTGGCCGTCACTACCGGTATTGCAATCTTCGGCCTGACCTGGGTTCCGCTCTTCGGTGCCGGAACCATGGGCGCCATGGCGCTGCTGATCATCGGCTTCATCCTCATGGGCCTTACCTTCGGACCCATGGCCGCGATCCTGCCCGAACTGTTCCCCGCGAACGTTCGCTATACCGGTTCCGCGGTGGCCTACAACCTGTCCAGCGTGATCGGGGCGGCACCGGCGTCGTTCGTTGCTATTGCGCTGTGGCAGGCGGCGGACGGCAGCACGTTCCTGGTGGGCCTCTACCTGAGCGCTGCCGCCGTGCTGACCTTCATTGCTCTGTGGCTCACCCGTGAAACCCGGGACAACGACTACGAGAACAACATCGCCTAACCCGAACCGCAATTTCAAGGCTCCCGTTCACCTGCAAGGGTTGGACGGGAGCCTTTTGCATGGGCTCACTTCCCAAGTTTTCCGCAGGGCGCCTCGGCCAGAATGATCCACAGGCTTACCTTCTCTAGCGGGAGCGAATTGGCATGAATCAGGAAACGCTCGCGAGCGGACGGTACGTCCTCGACCGCGTGATCGGCGCCGGCGGCATGGCCGATGTCTACCGCGCACGGGATACCCGCCTGCACCGGGATGTTGCGGTGAAGATGTTCCGCCGCGGTTCTGCCGAGGGTGTCGCGCGCGGGTCCGGCGAGGCGCGCATGCTGGCCGCCCTCCACCACCCCGGCCTGGTTCGCGTCCTGGACATGGACGCCGAGTGCGCCAGGCTGGAACCGTCCTACCTCGTCATGGAGTACATCAAGGGCCCGGACCTCGGCGCAGTCCTGAGGGATGGCGCACTGCCGATCCACAGCACGACGACGGCCGGCCGGGACATCGCCCGCACCCTTGAGTACATCCACGGCCAGGGCATAGTGCATCGCGACATCAAGCCCTCGAACGTCCTCACCCGCTACGGCGAGACATCCTCCGGGATGTTCAGCTTTCTGCTCACGGACTTCGGCATTGCACGGTTCTTCGAGAGCAGCCGGGTCACCGCCACGGGAAGCCTCATCGGCACCGCAACCTACTTCAGTCCGGAGCAGGCACGCGGAGACCGGGTAGGTACCCCGACCGACATCTACGCACTCGGCCTCCTGCTGATCGAATGCCTCACCGGCGAGCCGGCCTTCCCCGGCACCGGACTGGAGAGCGCGCTTGCCCGGTTGAGCCGCCCGCCGGCGATCCCTGAGTGCTTTGGGGAGGGCTGGCACCGCCTGCTCACCAGGATGACGTTGGATAATCCGCTTGAGCGTCCCACCGCAACCGAGGTGGTGCGGCTCCTCGATGCCATCGACGTCCCTTCCGTGGGCGCAGGATTTCCTGCCGGACTCGCTGCCGGAACGGGCACTGAAGAAACGACGACGACGACGGCGCAGCCTTTCGCTGCCGGGAGCGAAGTCGCTGTCGCGACCGACGGCGCTGATGCGCCGGCCGTCGTCGAGTCAGGCACAGTCGAGCCAGGAACCGTCGAACCTGCTCCCGCCGAATCGGCCGCCGCCGTGCCAGCCGCAGATCGATCCGCGGCCACCACGTCGCGGAGCTTGCCCCCGAGTCCGGCGCAGCGGCCGTCCGGTCACCGCACGCTCGAGTCTTTCGATGTGGAGACGGCGTTCCGCCCTGAGCCCCCGCGCGGACGAGCGGCAGCGAAGGTGAGGCTGCGCGCCCGTGCGCTGGCCGCCGTCGTCGTGTTGGTGGGGTTGACGCTTGCCGTCCTGTTCACTGTCTTCGACGTCAATGCCGGGCCGGGGCCGACTCCGCTGCCCACCGTGCCCGGCAGCACAGGCGCAATGCTCGATAGCCTGTATGAAAGCGTCCAGCCGTGAACCTGCGTGCCGGTCTCAGCGCGCTGATCGTGTCCGCGTTCCTCACGTTCAGTGGGTGTTCTGCGCCACCGATTGCGGCCGACGTTGCCCAGGAACTGCAGTCCGAAGTGCAGGGGATTGCCGTCCTCACAGCCCGCGGGGACACCTCAGATGCCGTAGCCGCTGCCCATGGCCTCGCCTCGAGGGTGCGGACTGCGCAAATCAACGGGGAGATTTCCGGTGACCGAGCGGTGATGATCCTGCAGCGGATCGAGCAGCTCATCGACCGGCTGGTGAGCTCCGGTGCGGCGCCCGCAGCGGCGGACCTGCCGCAACCCCTCGCCGGCCCGGCCGTGCCGGTCGTGCCGCCGCCTGCCGTGCCCGAACCTGTCAAAACCCTCGAGCCTGCTCCTTCAGCGGCACCGGAACCTCAGCAGGCCCCCGTATCGCCGGAAACGCCCGAGCCGGTCCCCAATGTGAACACCGACACCCCGGAGGCGGGCGAGCCGGAGGGCGACGCTCAGGATTCTTCGGGCAGCGGATCCTCGGGAAGCGGTTCCGACGTCGGCAGCTCATCAAACGGCGGTGCGGGTAACCGGAGCGTCCCGGTCCCCGTTGGCGCCGACCCCGCGAACGACGCAGACGATGATGATGCGAACGACGCCGCTAACGATGACGACGATGATGACGACGGCGGCAAGGGCCGCGGCCGCGGCCGTAGCAGCGACGACTAGCCCGGATCCGGGGGAGATTCTGTGTCACCGCATATGCGCAACCGTTCCCTACCAGCGAACGTCCACGAGGAGTGGGGCGCAGAAATCGGAGAGCCAGGCACGGTCAGGACCAAGTTCAAAAACCCGGGCGAAATCTGGATCGATGTGGAGGTCGGTGTAGCTGACACGGTCGCCGAAGAAGACGAAGGCTCGGTCGGTGTTGCAGCGGTGACTCATCCACACCATTCCGTCGTAACCTGCCCCATGAGCTGCCTTGGCCCAAGTCACAGTCTCTCCATACCTGGAAGCCGGTGTTGCGGTGACATCCGTTTCCTCCACCTTGAGCCGACGCAGCCCCGTCCCCATGAAAGAGGCCAAATTCAGGTCGCGGGCCACGATGAGCCGGGCCATGACCTGGTCGCCGTAGTCGTCGTGGTTGATCATCCCACCGTCGACCGGAACATCGTGCAGCAGCGTTTCGCAGACTGCCGCTTGCTGAGTTTGGGCTGCATAAAGCACCGGGACGACAGGATCGCCGAAGAATGCGAAGCGAGTTGGTCGGCCCATGCCAGGGTTGAAGACGTTCGCGAGACGGCCT
The DNA here is from genome assembly GCF_039530425.1 of Arthrobacter parietis. NCBI lineage: Bacteria > Bacillati > Actinomycetota > Actinomycetes > Micrococcales > Micrococcaceae > Arthrobacter > Arthrobacter parietis. Next base: position 77,270 of record NZ_BAAAON010000010.1, read on the forward strand.
GATCGATTGCTGAACACCCGGTAGAGCTCCGACGAGGACTCGAGCTCAAAACTCTGCGGGTTGAAGGCGCCCTTCGGCCCCGTTACCACTCCACCCCGTAATGGTTTTCAGCTGCTTCGAGGACCAGGGAAGCCTGGTGCAGATGATCGACCGGCCGGTCACCGTCGAGTTGGCCAGTTGGCGCGCACAGCCACTGCGCCAAACCCTCTTGCGTTTTGCCGTACTTCCTGGCAACCATCAGCAGCTCGGGGATGACGGGCAGCACCGTGCCTTCCGTCCGATCAAACTGAAACGCCGGGTAGTGGAATGCGTTGCGGCGGCGGACACCGATCAGCTTCCCGGCGCGCCGCTTGTCAGTGGCATATCCAGTGGGGCTGCTGGAACGAGAGCCCAGCAGTTCGGCGACTTCGGCCCCGGTGAGCATTCCGAACTCTGCTTCGATCTCGCGCCAGGCATTCTCGGTGGCCTGTACACCGCGGGCCATCTGCGGAGACACCGGGACCTCCACCGCCGAAACGGCGGCGCCAAGGGCCGCCATGCTCTTATGCATATTGGCGATAGCCTGTTCGGCTTCAGCGGATAACCGTTCGGGAAGTGCTGTACTCACGGGAAAGACCACCTCTTCCATTTTTTCCAGATAAGCAGTCTATCGCTGGAAAAGCTTGATCGGAAGGTGCTGTCCGCCAGGGGACAGTTTACGGTCTCGATCGCATATAGGCGGTAAATCTAGTTGATCGCCGCGATGACCGCGCCGGCGGACACAGTGTCTCCGGGCACCGCCGTCAGACCGGAGAGCGTTCCTGCCTTGTGGGCCGTCAGCGGCTGCTCCATTTTCATGGCTTCGAGCACCACAATGAGATCGCCCTCGGACACCACGTCGCCGTCCTGGACTGCCACCTTCACGATGGTGCCCTGCATGGGGGACGTGAGGTCATCGCCGCCGGCACCGGAGGCCGCACCTGCCCGTGAGCGGGCAACCTTCTTTGGTTTCCCGGGCTTGCCTGCCCCTTTGCCTGCGGCTCTGCCGGTGGCGACTCCGAGGGAAGCGGGAAGCACAACTTCCAGTCGCTTGCCGCCTACCTCAACGGTCACGCGCTGGCGGGTGTCGTCGTCATCAGCCGGCGCCGCAGCACCGCCTTCGGGGGTCCACGGCGCGATGGTGTTGGCAAACTCAGTCTCGATCCAGCGGGTGTGCACCGAGAAGGTTCCGGACTCGGGCGCAAAAGCCGGGTCGCTGACCACGGCGGCGTGGAACGGCAGGACGGTCGGCATGCCGTCAATCTGCATTTCCGCCAGCGCACGCCGGGACCGCTCGAGGGCTTGTCTGCGGGTAGCGCCGGTGACAATGAGCTTGGCGAGCATCGAATCGAAGTTGCCGCCGATAGTCTCGCCTGCCTCGATCCCGGAGTCCACACGGACGCCGGGTCCGGTGGGAAGCTTCAGGGTCTGAACGGTCCCGGGCGCGGGCATGAAGTTCCGGCCGGCGTCCTCGCCGTTGATGCGGAATTCGAAGGAGTGGCCGCGGATCTCGGGGTCGGAATAGCCGAGCTCCTCGCCGCGGGCAAGGCGGAACTGCTCTCGCACCAGGTCAATACCGGTGACCTCTTCAGAGACCGGGTGCTCAACCTGCAGACGCGTGTTGACCTCGAGGAACGAGATAGTGCCGTCCTGACCGACCAGAAATTCACACGTACCCGCACCCTGATATCCGGCCTCCTTCAGGATGGCCTTCGACGCCTCATACAGCCGGCGGTTCTGGTCTTCGGACAGGAACGGCGCAGGGGCCTCCTCCACCAATTTCTGGTTGCGGCGCTGCAGGGAGCAGTCGCGGGTGGAGATGACAGCGACATTGCCGTGTGCGTCCGCGAGGCACTGAGTTTCGACGTGGCGGGGCGCGTCAAGGAAGCGTTCCACGAAGCACTCGCCGCGACCGAACGCCGCAGTTGCCTCACGTACCGCCGACTCGTAGGCCTCGGGAATCTCATCGCGGTCACGTACCACCTTGATGCCGCGTCCACCGCCGCCATAGGCAGCCTTGATCGCCAGCGGCAGGCCGAACTCATCGGCGAAGTCGAGGACTTCCTGGGTCGAATCGACGGGATCCTTGGTGCCGGGAACCAGCGGTGCACCGACCTTCTCAGCGATGTGGCGGGCCTGCACCTTGTCACCGAGCTGCGCAATCGATGAGGGGGAGGGGCCAATCCAGGTAAGTCCGGCGTCGATGACTCTCTGCGCAAACTGGGAGTTCTCGGACAGAAAACCGTAGCCAGGGTGGATGGCATCCGCACCGCTGCGTGCGGCCGCGTCGAGGATCTTGTCCATGACCAGATAGGACTCGGCAGCGGTGTTGCCGCCCAGCGCAAACGCCTCATCGGCCAGGCGCACATGCAGCGCGTCCCGGTCCGGCTCGGCGTAGACGGCGACCGAGGCTATACCTTCATCACGGGCCGCCCGGATCACACGCACCGCGATCTCGCCGCGGTTGGCAATCAGGACTTTGGTCACGGGCGCGGAAGGTGCGGACATCGACTCGCTCATGGGTTAGGGGCTCCTTTGATCTGTTGGGAGCCTAGCGCGGTTTTGTTGCTACTGCCCATAAACCATGCCGATTCCCCGTGTTGGGCAGGGATTATTTGTAGGGAAGCTACAAAGCGCTGCTACTGCCACACATCGGTGATGCTCACTTCTGCAGCGCGGAGCAGCTCGCGCAGCGTGGAGACACTGAGCCCGACGACGGCGTGTGGGTCACCGTCGACCTTGCGGATGAAGGCCCCGCCGCGTCCGTCGATTGTGAAGGAGCCGGCACAGTTCAGCGGCTCACCGGTTGCGATGTAAGCCTCGATCTCGGCGTCATCCAACGGCATGAAGTGAACCTCAGCGGAGGCGACTGCGCCCGCCGCGGCGCCTGATCCGCCGTCGTTCATTTCCCGGGTGTCCACGAGCCAGTGGCCGGTGTGGAGTGTTCCGGAGGAGCCGGACATGCGCTTGATGCGCTCCCTGGCAACCTGCGCCTCATACGGTTTGCCGTGCGCCTCGCCCTCGAACTCGAACACCGAATCGCAGCCGATCACCAGGGCGCCGCGCGCTTCGGGAAGCGCTGCAACGGCCTCGGCCTTGGCGCGTGCCAGCAGCTGGGCGGTGTCGTACGGACTCGGCGAGCCATGTGCGGCTGTGACGGCGTCCTCGTCAACGTCGGACACCGTGACCGTATGCGCGATGCCCGCCTCGGTGAGGAGTTTCGTGCGTGCGGGGGATGCGGAAGCGAGGATCAGCCGGAGGGTCATGCGAACCAGCCTAGTGTTCCCGGAGCTCCTACAAACACCCGTGAGTTGGAAGGACACACCCCTTACGAAGGTTCATGAGGGGTGTGTCCTGCCAACTCAACGACGGTGGTTAGGCCTTGGCCCCCGCGAGCTCAGGCGCTGCGTCAGAGCTCGGGGTGTCATCCACGAACGGATCCCCAGTGCGCTTTGCGTTGTAGAGCTCCGTGTCGAGGAGGTTTTCCCGCTTCGCGACGATCGTCGGGACGAGCGCCTGGCCGGCAACATTCACCGCGGTTCGGCCCATGTCCAGGATCGGGTCGACGGCAAGCAGAAGTCCGACGCCGGCGAGCGGCAGTCCCAGCGTGGACAGAGTCAGGGTAAGCATGACGACGGCGCCCGTAGTGCCCGCGGTCGCAGCCGATCCCAGTACGGAAACCATTGCAATCAGTACGTACTGCCCGAAGTCCAGCTGGATGCCGAAGAACTGGGCCACGAAGATCGCTGCGATGGCGGGGTAGATCGCGGCGCAGCCGTCCATCTTGGTGGTAGCGCCGAGCGGCACGGCGAAGGATGCGTAGCTGCGCGGTACGCCGAGGTTGCGCTCGGTCACCCGCTGGGTCAGCGGAAGGGTGCCGATGGACGAGCGGGAGACGAAAGCCAGCTGGATGGCGGGCCATGCGCCGGAGAAGTACTGCTTCACGGATAGACCGTTGGCGCGGATCAGTACGGGATAGACGGCGAACAGCACCAGCGCAAGACCAACGTAGATGGCGAGCGTGAACTTGCCGAGTGAACCGATGGTGTCCCAGCCGTAGACAGCAACGGCCTTGCCGATCAGGCCGACGGTGCCGATCGGTGCAATCCGGATGATCCACCACAGCACCTTCTGGATGACGGCGAGAGCGGAGGCATTGAGAGCGAGGAACGGTTCGGCCGGCTTGCCCACCTTCAGTGCGGCAATGCCGATGGCGACGGCGACCACCAGGACCTGCAGCACGTTGAAGCTGAGTCCAGTGGTGACGGCGCCGGCGTCGTCCACGCTGGACGAGGCCTGCAGGCCAAGGAAGTTTGCGGGAATGAGTCCGGTCAAAAACGCCCACCAGTCGCCGGTTCGGCCGGTGTACTCGCTCGGAGGCGCCGCGTTGGTATTTGCACCGGGCTGGAAAATTGTTCCAAGCCCGATGCCGATCACCACAGAGATCAACGCGGTGATGGCGAACCAGAGCAGCGTCTGTCCAGCCAGGCGTGCAGCATTGTGGACAGCGCGGAGGTTGGCGATCGAGCTCACCACTGCGGTGAAAATCAGGGGTACGACGGCGGCCTTCAGGAGCGCGACGTAGCTTGAGCCGATGGTCGCGAGGGTTGTGCCGAGGGCGGTGGGAGTCTCTTCGGTGTGGCCGGAGTACTTGGCCACGAGGCCGAGCGCCAGGCCAACGATGAGGGCAGCGATGATTTGCGGTCCGAAGGAGGTAGCCCAGCGGGGCAGCCTGCGGGACGCCGGAGCGGAAGTTTCTGAAGTCACCCGAGAACAGTAGGTTCGTTCCTCTAACAAAAAAATTGCTTATTGCGAAATGTTTCATCCTGAACTAAATGAGTTGGCAGGACACACCCCTGATGAACCTTCATGCAGAGTGTGTCCTGCCAAACTCAACGCCGGGGGACCAGCGAGGGGACTAGCTCAAGAGCGCCCGGCGGAGCGTGTCGAGACCGACCGAGCCGAGGTTGAGCGCGCGGGTGTGGAAGTCCCGCAGGTTGAAGGACTCGCCTTCACGCTGCTTCACCTCGTCGCGGATCTGCTCCCAGAGACGCTGGCCGATCTTGTAGGAGGGCGCCTGTCCCGGCCAGCCGAGGTAGCGGTTGAACTCGAAATTCAACTGACCCTCACTGATGGCGATGTTCTTCTTCAGGAACTCGTACCCCTTGTCCGGCGTCCAGGTACCGGAGCCCCACCGCTCGGGGATCTCGAGCTCGAGGTGGACGCCGATGTCGAAGACCACGCGGGCCGCGCGCATCCGCTGGGCATCCAGCATCCCGAGGCGGTCTCCCGGATCATTCAGGTAGCCGAGGTCTTCCATGAGCCGCTCCGCATACAGCGCCCAGCCCTCGCCGTGCCCGGAAACCCAGACGGCGTTGCGGCGCCAGGAGTTCAGGAGCCCGCGCTGGAAGGTTGCCGTGGCAATCTGCAGGTGGTGTCCCGGAACGCCCTCGTGGTAGACCGTGGTGGTTTCCTTCCAGGTGGTGAAGGTGTCCTCACCCTCCGGAACCGACCACCACATGCGGCCCGGGCGGGCGAAGTCGTCGCTGGGACCCGTGTAGTAGATTCCGCCTTCTTTGGTGGGAGCGATCATGCATTCGATGGTGCGCATGATGTCCGGGATGTCGAAGTGCACACCGGCAAGCTCCCGGACAGCGCGGTCGGACAGTCCCTGCATCCAGGCCTGCAGCGCATCGGTGCCCTGCAACTGGCGCTCGGGCGATTCATCGAGGATGCGCATGGCTTCCTCGATGGATGCGCCTTCCTTGATCTCGTTGGCGACGGACTCCTGCTCGGCAATCAGCCGGTCCAGTTCCTCGACGCCCCACTGGTAGGTCTCCTCGAGGTCTACCGCCGCACCCAGGAACTGGCGTGACATCAGCGAGTAGCGCTCACGGCCCACCGCGTCCTTCTCCGGAGCCTCGGGCAGCAGTTCCTCCTCGAGGAAAGTGCTGAGGTGGCGGTAGGCGTTGCGTGCGGCCTCGCAGCCGGCGGCGAGTTCCGTTAGTACGGAGTCCGGAAGGCCGCCGTCGTTCTCCATGGTTGCGCCGCTGACGTATTCATCGAAGTAGCCGCCGTCCGCAGCGTAGGCGTTGGTCTGTTCCATGACGATGCGGATCTGGCGCGCTGCGGGCAGGATGCCGCGGTTCTTGCCCTCGCGAAGGGAAGTGATGTACCCGCCGATGGCGTCCGGCACATTGCAGAGCCTGCCGGCAATGTGATGCCACTGCTCAGCGGTGTCAGTGGGCATGAGATCAAAGATCATGCGGATTTCCTGCGCCGGGCAGGCCAGGTTGTTCAGGTCCGCGAGGTTCAGGCCCGTCTCGTGGATCTCCAGTTCCAACCCGAGGCGTTCATGCATCGCATCGAGGGTGACGGCGTCGACCTCGTCGGTAGGTTCGAGGTCATCAAGGCGGCCGAGGGTTTCCCTCGTGGCCTCTGCGAAGGCCTCCAGCCCGGCGGGCGAGTAGTCGCGGTATTCGGTCTCGTGTCCCGGCAAGCCAAGCTGGGTGGCAAACCCGGGATCGAGTTGCAGCAGCATCTCCGTATAGGCCTCGGCAACGGCGTCGATGGCCGTCTGGGCGCGGGTGGGTGCCTCAGCGGTCAGGTGTGCGGTGGAAGTCTCGTTGATCACCCGTAGAGCCTAACGGCACGTTATCGCCCACGGCCACAGAGCTGTCCATAGTTCAGCGGGATCGTGACCGGATTGTGTTCCGGCCCTGCTGGAGGCCGGCCCCGATGGTGCCCTACGTTTGAAGTCCGGCGGTTCACTCAAGGGAGACAGCCATGGGCACCATTCCGAAACGCCTCCTCACCTCCATTTTGGCCGCCGGAATGCTGGTGCTGACCGGTTGCGGATCACCGGCGCTGCCAGAACAGCGGATCGCCGATGTGGAGCGGGAAACCGTTCTGCTCACAGATCATCCCGACGCCGTCGCAGCCCTCCGCGACTCCTCCTACCGGCTCGGCGCAGCAATGCTTGCCGCAGATCCCGAGGGCAACCAGGTCACCAGCCCCGTCAGCGCGCTCGCGGCCCTTGCCATGCTGAGGATCGGAGCAGGAACGACGACGGCGGAAGAGTTGGACTCCGTTCTCGCCTTCCCGGCGGAAAACCGGGACGAGGCGATGAACGCGCTGCTCACCAACTGGGCCGCATATGATGGCGATCCCGCCACGGTCGATGATGAAGAACCGCCGGAAGAACCTCTGCTGCACCTGGCGAACGGGCTATTCCCGGCGGAGGCCCTCGTGCTCGAGGATGACTTCCTGGAACCTCTCGCCCAGCACTTCGGCGCCGGTGTGTACCCCGTGGATTACCCCAGCGGTGACGCACTCGATGCAATGAACGCGTGGGTGAAGCAGCACACCGGCGGGCGGATTGAAGAAGTACCACTGGAACCGACGCCGGACACCCGCCTCAACATCATCAACACCGTCTACTTCGCAGCGGCCTGGGCTGCCCCCTTCGACCCTCAAAGCACGCAGACCGGACCTTTCAGGACGAGCGGCAGCGTGATCCAGACCCCTCTGATGCACGCCGTGCTCCCGCTGAAGTACGTCGACGGCGGCAGCTGGCAGGGCGTTGACCTGCCCTATAACAACGGGTTCGTGATGCGATTGCTCCTGCCGGAGGAAGGCTCAAACCCGGTCCTGGGCGAGGCTGCCCTCGCGGAGGCCAATGGGAAGATGGACGGCGCCGGCGAAGGGTTGGTGGCGCTGACGCTGCCTTCGTGGGACCACACCCGTGAGCTGGACCTCAAGGAGGTGCTCACCACCATGGGACTGGAAGAGGCCATGGGTAGGACGCCGGACTTCAGCGGCATCGGCGCCGACGGACTCTACGTGGAGGGCGCGGCCCAATCGGCGAACATCACCGTTGCCGAGAAGGGCACCATCGCCGCTGCCGTGACGCAGATCAGCATGGCCGAGAGCGGATTCGCGGAGCCGGACGTCGAGATTACGTTCGACCGGCCGTTCCTCTACCAGATCCTCCACGAGGACACCGGCATGCCGCTGTTCCTGGGCACAGTGATGGACCCGAGTGTGAGCTAGCCGGGCGACTCAGGAAAGTTTCGCCACCGTCAGGAGAACGATCGACTCCTCGATCGCCTCCAGCGAGTGGCGGGCCTGCGGGACAATCAGCAGGTCCCCGGGAGACCCTTCCCAGGACACGTCCCCTGCACGTAGCGTTACCCTGCCCTGCAGCACCTGAACCGTCGCCTCACCGGGATTCTCATGTTCAGCCAGGTGCGAGCCCGCAGCGAGGGCGATCATGGTCTGGCGCAGGGTCTGCTCATGCCCGCCGAATACTGTCCGGGCGCTGCGCCCGCTCGAAGCGTTGCGGGCGAGCTCGAGTTGATGCCGCATCAGCGCGGTCAGTGACGATTTTTGCATGGGCTCCTCCGCCTCAGACTGCCTGGACACTGCGGCCGCTGATCTGTGTGGGCTGAATTCCGACGAACGTTGTCCGCGATCCGCCCGCCCATGGTTCCTCTGCTGAGCGCCCCCAGAGTTCGGTCAGCAGCGCCTCGTCGCGCACGGCGTCCGCAGTTCCATTGGCCAGCACGGACCAGCCGGCCATCGCCTCCGAACGGACCTCGTCCACCTGGAAAGCGCAACCGTTGAGGGGGAGCAGACTGCCGATGTCCCCGTCATCCCGGGTGCGGAAGTAAATTGCGCCGTCGTGCACCAGATAGTTCACCGGGTAAATCTGCACGGCGCCGTTCCGGAGGAAACCGATCCGGCCCGTCTGGTGCGTACTCAGCAGCGCCCAGCACCTGGTTTCCGAAAGATCCTCCGACATGTGAAGCGTGCCGGGCTGTCCTCGCCACTCGTCTTCCCTGGAATCCATCAGCTTCCTTCCGCCGGAACAATTCCGCGATTGCCGTGCTCGGTCTCGTACCCCCACCCTAGGGTGGTTGCCGACGGAAGTGGAAGGATCCTGCCTATTGTGGCCGTGTAAGTCACCGCCGGGCGCTGCGCCGCCACGATCCCGGGCCCGGCCGGGGTCCGAGCCGCAACTGATCGCGGCGGATCCAGGTGCGGTGCGGCGCGTGTCCGCGCGCGCCGTCGTCGTTCGCCTGCAGTCCAAGCACGACGACGGCGAGAGCCGCCAGCTCCTCCGCCGTCGGGTTCCCTGCCACCACCTGAAACAGCGGCTCGGCTTCTTCTGTAGGCGAGAGGTCCGCGCTCACAGCGGGATGTTCCCATGCTTCTTGGCGGGCAGCGAAGCGCGCTTGTCGCGCAGCGCGCGCAGACCGCGGACAACCTGAATCCTGGTGTCCGACGGCGCAATCACCGCGTCCACATAACCCAACTGCGCGGCCTGGTAGGGATTCAGCAGTTCCTCTTCATACTGATTGATCACCTCGCTGCGGGCGGCTTCAACGTTGCCTCCGGCGTCGGCTACTGATTTCAGGTGACTGCGGTACAGGATGTTCACCGCGCCCTGTGCGCCCATGACGCCGATCTGCGCCGTGGGCCAGGCGAGGTTGAGGTCCGCGCCAAGCTTCTTGGAACCCATGACGATGTACGCGCCGCCGTAGGCCTTTCGGGTGATGACGGTGATCTTGGGAACCGTGGCTTCGGCGTAGGCATAGAGGAGCTTGGCGCCGCGACGGATGATGCCGTTGAACTCCTGGTCCTTGCCCGGCAGGAAGCCCGGGACGTCCACCAGGGTGAGGATGGGAATGTTGAACGCGTCGCAATGGCGGACAAACCGTGCGGCCTTCTCTGAGGCAGCGATGTCCAGGGTGCCCGCGAACTGCATCGGCTGGTTGGCGACGATTCCGATGGTGTGGCCCTCCACACGGGCGTACCCGATCACCACGTTCGGCGCATAGAGAGACTGCATCTCCAGGAAATGGCCGTCATCCACGATTGTTGAGATGACGGTGTGCATGTCGTACGGCTGGTTGGCGGAGTCGGGGATGAGCGTGTCCAGCTGAGTGTCAGCCTCATTGATTTCGAGGTCCTCGGTGAACTCGGTCAGCGGTGCTTCGGCGAGGTTGTTGGAGGGCAGGAAGTCGAGCAGCTCCCGGACAAAGTCGATGGCGTCCTGCTCATCGGTGGCCAGGTAGGCGGAGGTTCCCGTGGTGGAGTTGTGCTGCCGCGCGCCTCCCAGGGTTTCCATGTCCACGTCCTCGCCGGTGACGGTCTTGATGACGTCGGGGCCGGTGATGAACATATGCGAGCTCTTGTCCACCATGACCACGAAGTCGGTCAGCGCGGGGGAGTACGCCGCGCCGCCGGCACACGGGCCCATGATGAGCGAAATCTGCGGGACCACGCCGGAGGCATGCACGTTGTTGCGGAAGATGTCAGCGAACATCGCGAGCGACGCAACGCCCTCCTGGATGCGTGCGCCGCCGCCGTCGTTGATCCCCACCAGCGGGCAGCCGTTACGGAGCGCGAATTCCTGAACCTTGACGATTTTCTCGCCGTTGACCTGGCTGAGCGATCCACCGTAGACCGTGAAGTCCTGGCTGTAGATCGCGATCTGCCGGCCGTCCACGGTGGCGTAGCCGGATACCACCCCGTCGCCGACGGGCTTTTTCTTCTCCATGCCGAATGCCGTGGACCGGTGGACGGCAAGGGCGTCGAACTCCACGAAGGAACCCGGGTCCACGAGCAGGTCGATGCGCTCGCGTGCCGTGCCCTTGCCCCGGGCATGCTGCTTCTCGATCGCCTCCGGGCCGGAAGGCGCTAACGTCCGTTCCTGGCGTTGCCGGAAGTCGGCTAGCTTGCCTGCGGTTGTCTGGAGGTCTGGCCCGGTGTCGACTGCGTCTTCGGTGCCCTGCTCGAGGGGAAGCGTTTCGGGTTGCATCGAGTCTCTTCCGATTGGTGTCCTGGTGGCGGGCGAGTAGCCGGTCTCGAGGGGCCTTAAGTAGGTTTCCTCCAAAGAACCGGGCTTCTCGCCCAGTCTAGTAAGCAAAACGAACCGCATAGCTGTAGAACACCTACAACAACTTCTTGAAAGACTTAGCGCCCGCCCCGAAGTTACCCACGAGTAACAATTAGGTTTCCCACCCCCTGTGCCGATTATGGTGTCACCTATGACCCGCAATGGCGCACCTGTGTCCGGCACCCTTTCAGGGCGCACCATCCTCATGTCCGGCGGCAGCAGGGGGATCGGCCTGGCCATCGCCCTCCGTGCGGCGCGTGACGGCGCCAACGTCGCCATTCTCGCCAAAACGGGCGAGCCCCACCCCAGTCTCGAAGGCACCGTGCACACCGCCGCGGAAGAGATCCGCGCAGCCGGCGGCGGAGCACTGGCCCTCGTGGGGGATGTAAGAAACGACGACGACGTCGCCTCGGCGGTGGAGGCGACGGTCGCCGAATTCGGAGGTATCGACGTCGTTATCAACAATGCGTCGGCGATCGACCTCTCGAAAACCGCCGACGTGTCCATGAAGCGCTATGACCTGATGGCGGACATCAACGTGCGCGGGACGTTCATGCTGAGCAAGTTCGCCTTGCCGGCGCTGTGTAAGGCTACGAATGCCCACATCCTGACGCTCTCCCCGCCGCTGAACCTGGATCCGGTCTGGGCGGGAAAGCACCTTGCCTACACCATGGCCAAGTACGGCATGAGCCTGACAACGCTCGGGCTCGCCGAGGAACTCCGGGACGAAGGCATCGCCGTCAACTCGCTCTGGCCGGCCACGTTGATCGACACCGCGGCGATCCGCAACATGCCCGGCGGGAGCGAACTCATCAAGGCTGCCCGGACACCGGACATCGTCGCTGACGCCGCCCACACCGTGCTGGTCCGGCCGGCGCGCGAGTGCACCGGGAACTTCTTCACCGACGAGGAAGTCCTGCGCTCCGAAGGCGTCACCGACTTCAGCCGCTACAGCCTCGGCGCTCCCGAGGATCGCCTGGTGCCTGACATCTTCCTCTAGGTTGACGGCTGCCCGGCAGCCGTGCGCCGGCCGGGCCCTGCATCTGCCTGGTGGGAACCGGTCATCGGTGCTGTACTTCTGTCATGACTGATCCAGGAGGACACGCGGCTGAACCGCATGACAACGGGGTTGCAGCTCGCTTGAACTGGCTTCGCGCCGCAGTCCTGGGAGCAAACGACGGTATCGTATCGACTGCCGCCACCGTCGTCGGTGTCGCAGGAGTGACTAATGTTGTCGCCCCGATCCTCATCGCTGGAACGGCCGCCGTCGTCGGCGGAGCGGTGTCCATGGCGCTCGGCGAATATGTTTCGGTGAGCAGCCAACGGGACAGCCAGGAAGCCTTGATCGAGAAGGAGCGCCAGGAACTGCGCGATGATCCGGACGGAGAGCTGACCGAGCTGGCCGGTCTGTATGAGCAGCGTGGGCTCAGCAGCGAAACTGCCCGCCAGGTCGCCGAGGAGCTGACCCAGCACGATGCCCTCGCCGCGCACCTCTCAGCGGAGCTGAACATCGACGAACTCGAGGTCGTCAATCCGTGGCATGCTGCCTTTGCGTCTGCTGCATCCTTCGCGGCAGGGGCCGTCCTGCCCCTCCTGACAATTCTCATCCTCCCCGCAGGTGTCCGCATCCCGTTCACGTTTGTAGCGGTTCTTGTTGCACTGGCCATCACCGGTGCAGTCAGCGCGCAGGTCGGGGGCAGCTCCCGGCGCCGGGCGATGGCGAGGCTCGTCCTCGGCGGAGCGCTTGCCATGGCCGTCACCTACGCCGTGGGATCCCTCCTGGGAACCACCGGAATCGTCTGACTGCGGGCCGTCTCCAGCGCGGTTCCGGCGCCCAGTAGGCTTGGACAATGACATCCCGCTACTCCAACCTTGAACGTCCGGGCCTGGACGAGAACGGCCTGCGCGAGGCGCTGTGCCGCCCGCAGGGTCCCTACGGCAGGCTGGACCTGGTGGAGGCAACGGGCTCAACCAACACCGACCTTGCGGAGCACTGCGTCGAGGATCCCGGGAACTGGCCGGATCTCAGCGTGCTCACCGCCGAGGAGCAGGCGGCCGGCCGCGGCAGGCTGGACAGGATCTGGACGGCGCCGGAGCGCTCCTCGCTGTTCGTCAGCGTTCTGCTGCGCCCCCATAATCCGGAGGGCCGGCCCCTGCCAACGCAGAGTTACGCGTGGATGTCCCTGCTGGCGGCGCTCGCGCTCTCGGAGAGCATCGAGGAACGCACCGAAATCTCTCCCCAACTCAAGTGGCCCAATGACGTCCACGTTGACGGCCGCAAGCTGGCCGGTGTCCTCGCCCAGCTCGTGCCGGGCGCCAACGCCGAGCCGCCCGCCGTCATCGTCGGTGCGGGTGTGAACGTCAGCCTCACCGATCAGGAACTGCCGGTCCCCACCGCCACCAGCCTGCTGCTTGAATACGCCGCCACCACGGACCGGAACATCCTCCTGAAGGCCTATCTGCGCCGCCTGTCAGCACATTACGGTGACTTCACCGCGGTCGACGGCGACGCAACCCGCCCCTGGAAGGGCGGCGCCTCGCTGCTCACACGGGTCAGCGAACGCATGGTGACGCTGGGCCAGGATGTCCAGGCTGATCTGCCCAACGGCAGCGTCATCACCGGGCGTGCCATGAATCTCGATTCCCACGGTGCCCTGGTGGTGCGCGATGAGGATGGTGAGAGGCATACGGTCTCGGCGGGCGACGTCGTACATCTGCGGCCGCTGACGCTGTAAGGAGGAGCTCGACCAATGCGGCACGCACCGGATGCACGATCATGCGGATAAGACTCGAGCCGGGGGAGCACGTGGTGGTGCGTACCCGGCCACACCCGCGGCGCCTGCTGGTTCCGTTCTGCCTGGCCCTGCTGATTCTGGCCGGTGCCGGCTACGGGCTCGGTTGGTTCAGCCGGTCACAGCTGCCGCTCGGGTGGGAGCAATGGGGCCCGGCGACTGTCACCGTATTCCTGCTCCTTATGCTGCTTTTCCTGTTCCGCGTCTTCCTCCGGCCGCTGCTGCGCTGGGCCGGCACCCGGTATATCCTGACCAGCCGGCGGCTGATCCGGCGGGCAGGTATCACCAGGCGCAGTGAGCGGGAAGTTCGGCTGACGGGAATCTTCCAGATCATCATCGAGCAGGCCCTCGTCGAGCGGCTTACCGGTGGAGGCACTTTGTTTGTTGATCTGGGCCGAGACCGGATCCTCTCCTTCCGCGAGGTTCCGCAGGTGCATACGTTCAAGGAGTACATGGTGGCTGCGATCAGCGACCTACCGCTGACCGCCATGTTCGATGGTGTAGATATGGAAGCGGAGCCGGTGGACGGGGTAGAAGACGAAGCATGGAACAGGAGCGGTGATGAGCGCCAACAGCGGCACGGATGGAACTGAAGCCGGTGGCACCGGCTCCTTTGCCGATGACCCCGACAACCCCTTGACCCTTTCCATGCCGGCGTTCAACCGGGCAGACCTGCCTCCGCCGCCGGAGAAGCTGGACCGCGACGCCATCCGGCGCCTCGAGGTTGAACTGCTCGGCGCTGAACGAACGCTGCGCCGCAGGGATGTGGCAACAGGTGCCGGGGTGTCCCTGCTGTCCGCGCGGAAGCTCTGGCGCGCAATGGGATTTCCCAACATCGGGGACGACGACGTCGCGTTCACCGAAAAGGACATGGAAGCCCTGACCACCATCATCGAACTGGTGCGCAAGGAGCAGCTGACGGAATCGGCGGCAATTTCCATCACCCGTGCCATCGGGCAGATGACGGATCGCATGGTGGTGTGGCAGATTGAGGCGCTTGTCGAGGAGATGGTGGTTCAGCGTGGAATCTCCGACTCCGCTGCCCGCCGGAACCTCGTTGCCGAGCTTCCGCACCTGCTCGAGCCGCTCGAGAAGACGCTGGTCTACGCGTGGCGCCGCCAGATGAACGCAGCGGTCCAACGGCTGGCCGTCCGCTCGGAGTCGGGGCTCGCCTCTAGCGCGGGAGGGCCTGAAGGAGCCGAGGACGACGCACCGCTGCCGCTGGCCCGCGCCGTCGGGTTCGCGGACCTGGTCTCCTACACGAGCCTGTCCCGGCAGATGAATGAACGCACCCTCGCCCAACTGGTGCAGCGGTTCGAAAACCGAAGCGCGGAGATCATCTCTGTCGGCGGCGGACGCCTGGTGAAGACCATCGGCGATGAAGTGCTCTACATTGCCGAGACGCCCGAGGCCGGCGCTGAAATTTCGCTGGCGCTCGCCAAGGCGTTCACCGAGGACGACCTGCTTCCCTCGGCGCGCGTCTCCATGGTGTGGGGCCGGATCCTGTCCAGGCTGGGTGACATCTACGGGCCCACGGTGAACCTGGCGGCCCGCCTGACCTCGCTGGCGGAGCCCGGCACGGTGTTGATCGACGCCTCCACCGCCGCAACCCTGCGCGAGAACGAACGCTTTGTGCTGATGCCCCACAAAGCGCGGACCGTACGCGGTTTCGGGGAAGTTCACCCCGTGACGCTCGCGCGCGGCACCGGCACCGGCCTGGTTCTCGACTGACGGTTTCATTCACGACTGACAACGCCTCACCGATGGGCACAAGTACCCACGAGTGCCGGTCGGCCGGTTTGCGAAGTCATGCAACACTTTAATCGGTCAAGTATTCCGGCCGCCTCCTATTGAGTGAGGAAGCGGCCGTCCAGCGTCTCACCCGGGGAACATTGTGAAGCTACTGAACCGCCTTCGACGATTCAGCACCAAACACAAACGAGCATTATCGGTATCCACTGCCTCTGCCGTCAGCATGGGTGTGATCAGCGGTGCCTTGCTTTATCCCGGTTTTGCCACTGCCGAAGTTGACCTGAACGACGGCGGTGTGTGGGTGACGAATAACAACACCGGAATGGTGGGTCACCTTAATTACCAGTCGCGGCTCCTGGACGGCGGCTACGCAGCGAACAGTGACAGCTTCGACATCATTCAGGACCAGGCCACGGTCTTCAATATCAACTCTGATCAATCCAAGGTCAGCCCCGTCGACGTGGCCAACGTGGTCCGCGGCACTGAAGTTCAGCTGCCCGGTTCAGCAGCGGTGGCCATGGGGGGTACGACGGCGGCGGTGACGGACCGCGCCGGTGGTGCGGTCTGGATTACCACGGTGCAGAACCTGGCGGCGTTCAGTGACCAGGAAACGGAGCCGGTGGTGACCGGTTCGTCCGGTGTGGTTGCGGCGGTTTCTTCGAACAACCGTGTTCTGGTCGCGGACCCGTCCGCCGCGACGGTGTCTACCTATGTGGTTGCCCCCGACGGCACCTATGAGGAGCCCGCCCTCGTCGAGGCGGAGGCACTGGGATCGTTCGGTGACGCGCAGATCGCCGCTGTGGGAGATCAGGCAGTGGTGTTCGACGGCGAGTCCGGTCAGCTCGTCCTGCCCGGCGGAGAGGCGGTGACCCTTCCGGATGCTGTGGGTGGGCGTCTGCAGCAGAGCGGCCCGGCGGGCAGTTTCGCGGTGGTGGCCACACCGACGTCGCTGATCAAGCAGCCGCTGAGTGGCGGGGATCCGATCATTACACCCCTGGATTCCACCGGTGTTCCCGCTGCGCCGGTGCAGTTGGACGGTTGTGTCCACGCTGCCTGGGCCGGAGCTGCGGTCTACGTCCGCGACTGCGCCGATGATGCCAGTGATCAGCGGCAGGACATCCCCGAACTCGGTGCGGAATCGGAACTGGTGTTCCGGGTCAATCGCAGCGTTGTCGTTCTCAACGATGTCAACGCCGGTGATGTCTGGCTGGTGCTGCAGAACATGCAGTTGGTCGATAACTGGGGTGACATCATCCCGCCGAAGGATGAGTCCGATGACGAGGACCAGGAATCCGCGAGTGAGAACCCGGTCAACACGCTCCCTGACCGCACCGGTGAAAACCGTCCTCCGGTAGCCGAAGACGATACGTACGGCGCAAGAGCCGGCCGCACCACTATTCTGAACGTCGTCGCCAATGACACAGACCCGGACGGCGATCTCCTGACGAGTACCCTGACCGGGGAACCGCCGGCCGCAGGCAGCGTGCAGCCCATCTACAACGGTGCAGGACTGCAGATTGTGGTCCCGCCGAACGCCACCCCCGGCAACTCCACCTTCACCTATGAAGTGTCCGACGGACGCGGAGGCAGCGATTCCGCGCAGGTCACCCTGGATATTCGCGGGGCTGATTCGAATGAGCCGCCCAACGCATTGCGCTCCACGAAAATTCTTGTGGAGGAGGGCAAGTCCGTCAGCCAGAACATCCTCTCCAGCTGGATGGACCCGGACGGCGATGACCTGTTCCTGGTGAGTGCGGAGCCGACGCCGGACGGTGATCAGGTGAGAACCCGCTCGGACGGGCTGCTGACCTTCCGTGATGTCGGCAAGGGCCAGGGCGTCAAGGAAGTCAATATTGTCGTTTCGGACGGCCGTGAAGAGGTGTCCGGCGTCATCAGTTTCGATGTCCGGGCAGCAGGGACGTTGGCGCCGGTGGTCAATTTCGATCACTTCACTGCCGTCGTCGGGCAGGAATCCCAACTGAGCCCGCTGCAGAACGATCTCGATCCGGCAGGTGGTCAGCTCAGCCTGGCGAAGGCGGAACTCACCGGCGGGGATGCGGTGGCAACACCGGATTATGACACCGGCACCATCGCTTTCACTCCCAACGCGGCGGGCACTTACTACGTCGAGTACCTGGTGACCAACGGACCGCAGAGCGCGAGCGGACTGATCCGGGTTGATGCAAAGGCCGAGGGTGCGGAGGGCGCGCCGATCGCCGTCCGAGACGTTGCTCTGCTGCCGCGCAACGGCGATGTGCTGGTTGACGTTCTGGGCAACGACAGCGACCCCTCGGGTGGGGTGCTTGTGGTGCAGTCAGTGGATGTACCCGCGGGGTCACCCCTGGAGGTCGCGGTACTCGACCACAACGTGTTGCGCATCCACGATGTGCGGAACCTGAGCGAGCAGACCACCATCACCTACACGATTTCAAACGGCACGGCCTCGGCCACCGGGGAAGTAAGCGTGCTCTCGGTGGAGGGCCCGGAGACGCCCCTGCCGCCGCAGGCCAACTCCGACGAGGTCACGGTACGCGCCGGTGACGTCGTCAACATACCGGTGCTCGACAACGACACTCACCCCAACGGCGATGAGCTGACCCTGAATCCCGTCCTCGCTCAGGGGATCGACCTCGGGGACGGCCGGATTTTCGCCTCGGAGAACTCACTGCGTTTCGTCGCCGGCACCACAGCCAAAACTGTGTACGCCATCTACGAGGTGCTGGACAGCACCGGGCAGACGGACTCGGCGGAGGTACGGATCAACATCCGGCCGCTCGATGAGCGCAACACGCCTCCGGTACCGAAGAACCTCGACGCGCGCGTCATCGCCGGATCGACGGTCCGGATCCCGGTCCCGCTGGACGGTATCGACGCGGATGGCGACTCGTCCTTCCTCACCGGCATCGACGCCGCTCCGACGATGGGCGCAGCGATCCCGGGACCGAACTACATCGACTTCACCGCATCGGCCACCGGAGCGGGGACCGACACCTTCACCTACACCGTCCGCGATCGGCTTGGCCTGGAGAACACCGGCACCATTCAGGTGGGCATAGCTCCTGCCGCGGAAGCGAACCAGAAACCCATTGCCGTCAACGACGGCGTCATCCTCCGGCCCGGCCGCGCCATTGCCGTCGACGCGCTGCGCAACGATTCAGACCCCGACGGCGACCCCATCGCGCTTGATCCCGAGGGGGTCACTGCCACCCCCGAGGAAATGGCTCCGGAGGTGGTCGAGGGCCGCGTGCTGTTCAGCGCACCCCAGGCCGAGGGAGACTTCAGCGTCCGCTACTCAGTGGCTGATGATCGCGGTGCCTCCGCCAACGGCAACATCAACGTGACGGTCGACCAGAACGCTCCACTGCTCCTGCCCATCGCGCGTGATGACAGGGTCGAGGTGACCGAGACCCGCGGACAGACCGCCGTGGACGTTCCGGTCCTGAAAAACGACGAGGATCCGGACGGCGTCGCAGAGGATTTGGAAGTCAGCGTTGACCCCGCCGATGCCACCGCGGCCGTGGGTGCGGAGAACGTGGTCCGCGTCGAGCTGACACCGGAGCCGCAGTCCATTCCGTACTCCGTCGAGGACATCGACGGTGGTGTCGCGACCGCCGTCATCTGGGTACCCGGGCTGAGTGAACAGTATCCGACGCTCATCAGCAACGCTCCCATCGATGTGCAGGCGGGGGAGGAACTCGCCCTCGACCTGCGCGAGCTGGTGGAGGTCCGCGAGGGCCGCACGCCGCGCCTGACCGTCACTGAGAAGGTCACGGCGATCGGCACCAGCAACGCCAACGACTGGGTGGTCGATCCGAACAACCTCCGCTACGCCGCGGACGCGGATTACGCCGGCAAGGGCTCCATCACCTTCGAGGTCACCGACGGCACCGGACCCGATGACCCGGAGGGCTTGAGCTCCACCCTCACCGTCCTCACCAACGTGATCGCCGCTGAGGAAAGCCCCAACTTCCCGCCGACCCTGGATTCCGGGTCCCTCGAAGTTGCCATCGCCGAGCCGGCAGTCACGCTCGATCTGGCCGGTCTTGCCGCCGACCAGAATCCTGAGGACACCCTCGAGTTCTCGCTCACCGGTGAGCAACCTGCCGGCTTCGATATCTCCTTCGCCGGTTCGGTGCTGACCGTCGCAGCCCAGGACGGCGCCGAGGTCGGCACCACCGGAACCATCGGAATCTCCGTGACGGACGGGGAAGACACGGCGAACAGTTTGGTGGCGCTGACGGTGTTGGCGTCCAGCCGGCCGGTTCCGGTCGCTAACGACGACGAAGTGCCTGACGCCGTTCAGGGCGAGCCGGTGACGGTGGACGTGCTCACCAACGACGTGAACCCGTTCCCGGAAGAGCCGCTGCGGATCGTCGACGTCATCGCGGACGGCAACGGCAGCGTTTCCCAGCAGGGAGACTCAGTCCTCGTGACGCCGGGTGAGTCCTTTGTGGGAAACATGACCGTGCAGTACACGATTGAGGACAAGACCGGGGAACTGTCCCGCGTCGCAACGGCCCAGATTCTCCTCACGGTCAAGGGCAAGCCGGGCGTTCCCTCCACACCGGTGGTCGAAAGCACGCGAAATAAATCGGTGGTCCTGTCCTGGGATCCGCCGGCTGACAACGGTTCACCGATCACCGGTTACACGGTCACCAGTAACAACGGGTTCACCCAGGAGTGCCCGGCGACCACGTGTACGCTGACCCGGCTCACCAATAACGTCGAGTACGTGTTCACCGTCACCGCCACCAACGACATCGGTACGTCCGACCCGTCGCCGGAATCGGCGGTCGCGCGTCCTGACACACAACCGGCTCAGCCTGCTCCTCCGGCGCTGGTGTTCGGTGACGGATCGCTGACGGTGAGCTGGACACCTCCAGCCAACGAGGGTTCCCCGGTCGAAGGCTATGACCTCCAGATCTCTCCCGCACCACCCAACGGGGCGGTCCAGCGCAGCGCAACCGGCAGCCCGCTGACCTGGGAAGGCCTGGAGAACGGCACCGCCTACAAGGTTCGGGTGCAGGCACGCAATGCCGCTCCGGATCCGTCGGAGTGGAGTGATTACTCCGCTGCCGAGATTCCGGCCGGCCTGCCGGGAACACCGGCGGCGCCGACGACGACGCGCGCCGACTCAGTGGGCACGGAAAGTCAGCTGGTGGTCGACTGGGCAGACGTGGCGCCGAACGGCGACACCGTGACGAAGTACCAGGTGCAGGAATTCCGCGGGGGCGCCCTGGTGCGCACGTTGCCCGAGGTGCAGGCGTCCGAGCAGACCATCGTCGTTCCCAACGCCGAGGCGGACTACAGCTACGCGGTCCGTGCCTACAACAAGGCCGGCTGGACCGAATATGGCGCGCAATCCGCACCGCGCCGCGCCGTAGGAAGCCCTGAGGCGCCGCAGGCCCCCTCCCTGGTGGAAACGAATACCGGGGGAGCGGGAGAGACCGTCACGATCAGCTTCCAGGAAATCGCGGCGTCGCAGCGGAATGGCGCGCGGGCCTCCGAAGTCAGCTACGTCGCCGAATTCAGCAACGGCAAAGTCGTCAACGGTGTGCGTAATGGCCAGAACGTGGGGGGTTTCCCGAACGGATCCAACGTGTGGGCTGTGGTTCGGGCCGTTGCTACAACGGACGGATCAAGTTACAGCAGTGCTAACAGCGCGCGCTCCACTACGGTCGTTCCGTACGGGAAGCCGCTTGCACCGCGTGCGAGCTCGGGCAAGAGTGCCCAGGGTGATATGGAAGTCCACTTCGACTGGTCTGCCCGGCGTGACAATGGTCGTCCCGTGGTGGAGGTGCAGCACCGCAAGCTGAACCCCGCAACCAGTTGGGTGTCGCGAGGCACGTCCGGAAACGTGTCCTACAAGGTCGGTGATTACGGAGACCAGGAGACCGTCGAGTTCAAGGCCTGTGACTCGACCGGCCAGTGTTCGGAATCGACAATCGTATCCGGCAATGCAGGGAATGCGCCGGCACCGACGACGTGGGACATCACAGCGGGCGGCCCCGGCCTCGATGCTAGCTCAAGGACGTGCATGGACGGCCTGGGTGGAACCAACTGGAGACCGAATGCCTCCGGAGACGCCAAGTGCAGCGGGAACCACTGGCTCTACGACCGGCAGACCATCGTGTCGAACTGCTTCAGGTACCTCTACACCAACGGTGAAGCCTGGTACCGCCAGCAGTCAGGGCCAAACACTGACGCCATGAACAATGGTTTGTTTGTGCGCGGAGACACAACCACCGAAGGGTTCTCGC
Source organism: Arthrobacter parietis (assembly GCF_039530425.1). NCBI lineage: Bacteria > Bacillati > Actinomycetota > Actinomycetes > Micrococcales > Micrococcaceae > Arthrobacter > Arthrobacter parietis. Next base: position 98,995 of record NZ_BAAAON010000010.1, read on the forward strand.
CGCCGCAAGGCATGCCATCCTGCTGATCTTTCTCACGCTCCAAGCCACTGACTGCGACTGTCCTCCGATGGGTACCTGTACCTATGGGAGGACGGCAGCCCAGCCTATAGACTTGCTACGGCGCCGCTGACGGTCGAGGCGCCCATTTTCGGGGGACAGCAACTTTGATGAAACGTGTATTCGATCGCCTGCGTCGTTTCGGCACTAAACACAGACGAGCGCTGTCGTTTTCAACCGCTTCCGCGGTCAGCATCGCTGTGGTGAGCGGTGCTCTGCTCTATCCCGGTTTTGCTACTGCTGAGGTTGACCTGAACGACGGTGGCGTGTGGGTGACCAACCGCAACACCGGCATGGTGGGTCACCTCAATTATCAGTCACGGCTTCTGGACGGTGGGTACGCAGCGAATAGCGACAGCTTCGACATCATTCAGGACCAGGCCACGGTCTTCAACATCAACTCCGACCAGTCGAAGGTCAGCCCCGTCGATGTCGCCAACGTGGTTCGCGGAACCGAGGTACAGCTTCCCGGTTCAGCGGCTGTGGCGATGGGCGGTACGACGGCGGCAGTCACCGACCGCGCCGGTGGTGCGGTCTGGATTACAACGGTGCAGAACCTCGCTGCCTTCAGCGATCAGGAGACCGAACCGGTGGTGACCGGTTCTTCCGGTGCGGTCGCGGCGGTGTCCTCGAATAACCGTGTGCTGGTCGCAGACCCGGGCGCAAAGACGGTCTCTACCTACGTGGTCGCCCCCGACGGCACCTACGAGGAGCCGACGGTCGTCGAGGCGGAAACGCTGTCAACGTTCGGTGACGCGCAGATCGCCGCCGTGGGAGACCAGGCAGTTGTGTTCGACGGCGAATCCGGGCAGCTCATTTTGCCTGATGGGGAGGCGGTCACCCTGCCGGATGCTGCCGGTGGCCGGTTGCAGCAGAGCGGACCGGCGGGCAGCTTTGCGGTGGTGGCGACGCCGACGTCGCTGATCAAGCAGCCGCTGAATGGTGGCGATCCGGTCATCACACCGCTGGATGCGACAGGGGTTCCTGCTGCGCCGGTGCAGTTGGACGGCTGTGTCCACGCGGCGTGGGCCGGGCCTGCCGTCTACGTCCGCGACTGCGCGGATGACGCCAGCGACCAGCGGCAGGACATCCCTGAACTCGGTGCGGAATCGGAACTGGTGTTCCGGGTCAACCGCAGCGTTGTGGTCCTCAACGACGTCAACGCCGGCGACGTCTGGCTGGTCCTGCAGAACATGCAGCTTGTGGACAACTGGGGCGACATCATCCCGCCGAAGCAGGATTCCGATGACGAGGACCAGGAATCGGCGAGTGAGAACCCGGTCAACACACTCCCGGACCGCACGGGTGAGAACCGTCCTCCGGTCGCCGAAGACGACTCCTACGGTGCACGTGAAGGCAAGACCAGCATCCTCAACGTCGTCGCCAATGACACGGACCCGGATGGTGACCTGCTCACGGCGCGATTGAGCGGGGACCAGCCGGCCGCAGGCAGTGTGCAGCCCATCTATAACGGTGCAGGACTGCAGATTGTGGTGCCGGCAGATGCCCCTGTGGGTATTTCTACATTCGCTTACGAGGTCGAGGACGGACGTGGCGGCACGGATGCCGCCCAGGTCGACGTCGAGGTTCGCGGGGCTGACACGAATGAGCCGCCAAATCCTCTGCGTCCCACGAAGATCCTTGTGGAGGAGGGGAAGTCGGTCAGCCAGAACATCCTCTCCAGCTGGACTGATCCCGACGGCGATGACCTGTTCCTGGTGAGTGCGGAGCCGACGCCGGATGGGGATCAGGTGCGCACGCGCTCGGACGGATTGTTGACGTTCCGCGATGTCGGCAAGGGCCAGGGGGTGAAGGAAGTCAACATCGTCGTCTCGGACGGCCGTGAAGAGGTGTCCGGTGTTATCAGTTTCGATGTGCGTGCGTCGGGGACACTGCCGCCGGTGGTCAATTTTGACCACTTCACCGCCGTCGTCGGGCAGGAATCGCAACTGAGCCCGCTGCAGAATGACCTCGATCCGGCGGGCGGCCAGTTGAGCCTCGCGAAGGCGGAGCTGACCGGCGGGGATGCAGTGGTGACGCCGGACTATGACACCGGCACCATCGCCTTTACTCCGAATTCGGCGGGAACCTATTACGTCGAATACCTGGTGACCAACGGCCCGCAGAGCGCCAGCGGTCTCATTCGCGTCGATGCGAAAGCCGACGGTGCGGAGGGCGCGCCGATCGCCGTCCGTGATGTGGCACTGCTGCCACGGAATGGCGACGTGTTGGTCGACGTTCTCGGAAATGACAGCGACCCGGGCGGCGGCGTCCTGGTGGTGCAGTCCGTCGAAGTCCCGGCAGATTCGCCAGTGGACGTTGCAATCTTGAATCACAATGTGTTGCGCATCCATGACGTGCGGAATCTCAGCGAGCAGACCACCATCACCTACACGATGTCGAACGGCACGGCCTCGGCAACCGGTGAGGTGAGCGTGCTGCCCGTGGAGGGCCCGGAAACGCTGCTGCCGCCGCAGGCCAACTCCGACGAGGTCACAGTACGCGCCGGTGATGTCGTCAACATCCCGGTGCTCGACAACGACACTCATCCCAACGGCGACGAGCTGACACTGAATCCGGTCCTCGCACAGGGGATCGACCTTGCGGATGGCCGAATCTTCGCCTCGGAGAACTCACTGCGTTTCGTCGCCGGCACCACAGCCAAAACTGTGTACGCCATCTACGAGGTGTTGGACAGCACCGGGCAGACGGACTCGGCGGAGGTACGGATCAATATCCGACCGTTGGATGCACCGAATACCCCACCCGTGCCGAAGAACCTCGATGCCCGTGTGATCGCCGGATCGACGGTGCGCATCCCGGTTCCGCTGGACGGCATTGACGCCGACGGTGACTCCGCTTTCCTGACAGGAATCGACGTCGCTCCGACGATGGGCGCGGCGGTTCCCGGCCCCAATTACATCGACTTCACCGCATCGGCCACCGGAGCGGGTACGGATACCTTCACCTACACGGTCCGTGACCGGCTTGGCCTGGAGAACACCGGCACCATTCAGGTGGGCATAGCGCCTGCAGCGGAAGCGAACCAGAAACCCATCGCCGTGAACGATGGTGTGATCCTCCGGCCTGGGCGCGCGATCGCTGTCGATGCGCTGCGAAATGACTCGGACCCGGACGGTGACCCGATCGCGCTTGATCCGGAGGCTCTGGCGGGCACGCCGGAGGAGATGACTCCGGAGGTGGTCGAGGGCCGCGTGCTGTTCAGTGCGCCTCAGGCAGAAGGTGATTTCAGCGTCCGCTATGGCATCCAGGACAGCCGGGGTGGCACCGCCGCAGGCAATATCAGTGTCACCGTCGATCAGAACGCTCCGCTGTTGTTGCCGATCGCCCGTGATGATCGGGTGGAGTCGGAAGAGACCCGCGGCCAGACGGCTGTGGACGTGCCGGTCCTGAAAAACGATGAGGACCCTGACGGTGTGGCCGAGGACCTCGTTGTTCGGGTCGATCCGGCAGCCGTCACCGCCTCAGTGGGAGCGGAGAACGCAGTCCGCGTTGAGCTCACCGAGCAGGCTCAGATCATCCCGTACACGGTGGAGGACATCGACGGCGGTGTTGCCACCGCCGTGATTTGGGTGCCGGGACTGAGCGAGCAGTACCCCACGCTCATCAGTGACGCACCGATCGACGTGCAGGCAGGAGAGGAACTGGCTCTCGACCTGCGGGAGTTGGTGGAGGTCCGGGAAGGCAGGACGCCGCGGCTGACGGTGACCGAGAAGGTCTCCGCAATCGGGACCAGCAACGCCAACGACTGGGTGGTCGATCCGAACAACCTCCGCTACGCCGCGGACGTCGGTTACGCCGGCAAGGGCTCCATCACCTTCGAGGTCACCGACGGCACCGGCCCCGACGACCCCGAAGGGTTGAGCTCAACCCTGACCGTACTCACCAACGTGATCCCCGCTGCGGAAAGCCCCAACATCCCGCCCACCCTGAACTCTGGATCGCTGGAAGTTGCAGTTGCTGAGCCGGCGGTCTCCCTGGATCTGGCCGGCCTTGCATCCGATCCGAACCCGGAAGATACCCTGGAGTTCTCGCTGACCGGTGATCAACCCGCCGGGTTCGAAGTGTCCCTCGACGGCTCGGTTCTGAGCGTGGCACCCGGTGAGAATTCTGAGGCTGGGCTCACCGGCGTCGTGGGAATTTCGGTATCTGACGGTGAGGAGACCGCAGCGAGTTCAGTTGCGTTGGCGGTGTTGGCGTCGAACCGGCCGCTTCCGGTGGCGAATGACGATGAGGTGCCTGACGCCGTGCAGGGTGAGCCCGTCCCGGTGGATGTGCTGGCCAACGACGTGAACCCGTTCCCGGAGGAACCGCTGCGCATTGTCGATGTGGTCGCTGACGGGAACGGCAGCGTGTCCCAGCAGGGCGAGTCGGTTCTGGTGACGCCGGATGAGTCCTTTGTTGGGACGATGACGGTGCAGTACACGGTGGAGGACAAGACGGCTGACCAGTCGCGCCTGGCGACGGGGCAAATTGTGCTGACGGTGAAGGGCAAGCCGAGGGCGCCGTCAACGCCTGTGGTCGAAAGCACCCGGAACAAGTCGGTGGTCCTGTCCTGGGATCCGCCGGCCGACAACGGTTCGCCGATCACCGGTTACACAGTCACCAGCAACAACGGGTTCACGCAGGAATGCCCGGCGACCACGTGCACGCTGACCGGGCTCACCAACAACGTCGAGTACGTATTCACGGTCACCGCCACCAACGACATCGGTACCTCCGATCCGTCGCCGGAATCGGCTGTAGCGCGTCCGGACACACAGCCGGCCCAGCCCGCTCCGCCGGCGCTGGTGTTCGGTGACGGATCGCTGACGGTCAACTGGACTCCGCCGGCCAATGAGGGCTCACCGATTGAAGGCTATGACCTGCAGATTTCGCCTGCACCGCCGAACGGGGCGGTGCAGCGTAGTGCCACCGGCAGTCCGCTGACGTGGGAGGGTCTGGAGAACGGCACCGCGTACAAGGTTCGGGTGCAGGCACGCAACGCGGCGCCTGATCCGTCGGAGTGGAGCGATTACTCCGCGGCTGAGATTCCGGCTGGGTTGCCGGGAATCCCTGCTGCGCCGACGACGACGCGTGCCGATTCGGTGGGCACGGAGAGTCAGCTGGTGGTCGACTGGGCAGACGTGTCGCCCAATGGTGACGCGGTGACGAAGTATCAGGTGCAGGAGTTCCGCGGTGGCGCGCTGGTGCGTACCCTGCCCGAGGTCCAGGCGTCTGAGCAGACCATCGTGGTGCCCAACGCCGAGGCGGACTACAGCTACGCTGTCCGCGCCTACAACAAGGCAGGCTGGACCGAATACGGTGCCCAATCAGCACCTCGTCGCGCGGTTGGTTCTCCTGCAGCGCCGAGTAACGTGAGCCTGAAGGAGACTCGTACCGGCGCCGAGGGCCGCCACGTCCAAATCAGCTTCAGCGAACTCAACGCGGAGCAGCGCAACGGCGCACGAGCGTCCGAAGTCAGCTACCAGGCGACGTTCAACAATCGTCAGATGACAGTCAGGCCCGGCCAGGAGATCGGCGGGCTCGCCAACGGATCCGCAGTGACCGCTACGGTCACGGCCATCGTCAACAGCGACGGCGCCAGCTACTCGAGTTCACCCGCCACCTCCAACCAGGTAAGCCCCTACGGCAGCCCGGGCAAACCCTCGGCCAGCGGACAGAACGGTGCGCAGAACGAAAACAGCGTCACCTTCAACTGGGGACCGCCCAACACCGGCGCCCATGATGTCAAGCAGATTCAGATCAGCATCGACGGCGGTGGTTGGCAGAATGTTGCCAATTCCGGTTCGAGGCGGGTCAGCGGCAACTTCGAACAACAACACGAGATTCGGGTTCGCTCGCTGAACTCCCGCGGCGAAGCAGGGGGAATCGCGAACGCTACAGCCCGCGCGGGCAAGGAACAACCGAGCCAGCTCGACACACGGCTCCTGGGACATATGCAGCGCAGCTGCACCGACCCCGCGAACCGGGCCACCTACGATCCCGAGGAGTTCACCTGTGAAGGCGTGGGCGGAAATAATCCCCCGTGGTTCTACGCCGAGCACCAGTTCACTGTCGGTTGCTGGATCAGCCACACCGATGGCTACGGCCGGACCGGTCAGTGGTACCGGATTGTTGGAGGGCCGCGCAACGTTGGCCGCTACATCGACGCCGGCCACGTGACCGTCGGCGGGCCGGCCCAGAGCAAACTGCCGCAGTGCTGACAGCCGACGTCCTGCACGTATTCTTTCCCGTGGGCAGCACGGATTCCGCAAGAGAAAAAGGAACAGATCATCATGACAATGACCGCTGAACAGGCCGCGTGGTTCGCCGGGACGTTTGACAAGCTGGTTGGCAACGTGGGGCAGGCAGTCCTCGGCAAGTCCCACGTGGTACGGCTTGTCCTGACCGCGATGCTCGCCGAGGGTCATGTGCTGCTCGAGGATGCTCCGGGAACCGGAAAAACCATGCTGGCGCGGTCACTCGCTGCGACGGTGCAGGGAACGCACTCCCGCATCCAGTTCACCCCGGACCTCCTGCCCTCTGATGTCACGGGCATCACCATCTATGACCAGAAGACGCAGGAGTTCGAGTTCCACAAGGGCCCCATCTTCGCGAACATCGTGCTCGCAGACGAGATCAACCGCGCCTCGCCGAAAACCCAGTCGGCGCTGCTGGAGGTCATGGAAGAATCCCGCGTCACAGTGGATGGCGTGAGCTACACCAACGACCGCCCGTTCATGGTGATCGCAACGCAGAACCCGATCGAACAGGCCGGAACCTACCGTCTTCCGGAAGCGCAGCTTGACCGCTTCCTGATCAAGACCATGATCGGCTACCCGGACCATGCCTCCACCGTCCAACTGCTCAGCGGCTCGGCAACCCGTGACCGTTCGGCGGCGCTGACCCCGATCATCACCACCCAGGCCATCAAGGACATGGCGGATCTGGCGACGGAAACCCACGTGGATAACGCGGTGCTCGAGTACATCTCCCGGTTGACGGAGGAGACCCGCTCTGCACCGGAGACGCGTCTCGGAGTGAGCGTGCGCGGAGCACTGGCCATGGTCCGCACAGCGAAGGTCTGGGCTGCCGGCCAGGGCAGGCATTACGTCCTGCCCGACGACGTCAAGGAACTGGCGCCGTACGTGTGGACCCACCGCTTTGTCATGGACCCGGAAGCGGAGTTCGCCGGAGCAACACCCGAGGCCGTCCTGCGCCGCGTGCTTGCCGACGTGTCAGCTCCCCAGCAACGCGCCACCGCCTGACACTCCTGAGGATTCATGGCAACGAACACGGAAACCGCGGAAAAGAGCGCCTCACGACGGCGCGCGGCTGATCCTGCGCGCCGTCGGGCGTCCCAGCCGTCCCCGGAACGGACCGGAAGACAGAAACGCACGGCGTCGTCGTCCCGTCTCCACCCACGGTCGCTGACCCGGGAAGCCTGGCAGCTGGCGCGGGACGCAGGCGCGCCGGTGGCCAGCCGGATCCTCGACGGACTGAGGAAATACTGTGGCCCCGTAGTGGGAGTGGTCAGTCCGCTCGGGTGGATCATTGCCGCAACTGTCACCGCACTCTGGATACTCGGCTCTGTCTTCGACTGGCGGGAAGCGCTCGTTGCAGCGCTGCTGGGCACGGTTCTCTTTCTCCTGGCCGTCGGATTCATTCTCGGCCGCTCCTCCTACGCTGTGGAGCTGGACCTGACGCGTACGCGCGTGGCGGTGGGGGACCGCGCCGTCGGAAGCGTTGCCGTCTCCAACACCTCAGCCAAGGCGCTGCTTCCGGCCTCGCTGGAGCTGCCGGTAGGAGCGGCGACGGCAATTTTCCACCTGCCAAGACTCAAGCCGAACCAGCAGCACGAAGACCTGTTCACCATCCCCACGCAGCGCCGCGCCGTCATCGTGGTGGGGCCGGTCCGCTCGGTGCGCGCTGATCCGCTGAGCCTGCTGCGCCGCCAGGTGTTCTGGACCGAACCCACCGACCTGTACGTGCACCCGCGGACGGTGGCGCTGGTCGGCTCGGCGGCCGGCTTCATCAAGGATCTGGAGGGACTGCCCACCAAGGACCTCTCCAGCGCTGACGTCTCCTTCCACGCGCTGCGCGATTACGTACCCGGAGACGACCGCCGCCACATTCACTGGAAGACGACGGCGCGGACCGGCCAGCTCATGGTCCGCCAGTTCGAGGAAACCCGCCGCTCCCACCTCGCCGTTGCCCTCTCAACCAACACATCCGAATACGCATCAGACGCCGAGTTCGAGCTCGGCGTGTCCGTTGCCGGTTCCATCGGACTGCAGGCCATCCGCGAGCAGCGGAACCTGAGCGTGCTCACCCAGGACGGCCCCGTGCGCTCCGAAACCGGGCGTAACCTGCTCGATGACATGACGCGGATCGAGGGCCGGAACCGGCGCCTCACCGCAGTGGACCTTGCGAGGACGACGGCGGATTCGGTACCGAATGCCTCGGTTGTGTTCTTCGTGGTGGGCCCGCACGTCACCCCGTCCCAGCTCCGCTCCGCAGCCGCCTCGGTTCCGCCCGGCATCAGATGCATTGCCATCCGTTGCGTGAGTGACCAGGATCCGGGACGGGCCACGATCGGAGATCTCACCGTGCTCACCCTCGGCAACCTGTCCGACCTCGCCCTCATCCTCCGGAAGGCAGCAGCATGAGCCGCCGTGCGGGACGCTCCGCAAGGACGCTGCCGGGAAGGCTGCAGACCGGCATCGATATCGGCGCCCTGGTCCTCCTTCTCGGTCTCGGAATCGTTGGATTCGGCCCCACTTTCGGCGGGGACCTGCGCTATCTTGCGGCGGGATTCGGTGGGATCGCGATCGGCCTCGTCACGGCCTGGCTGAGTACCCGCCACCGCTGGGGTTTCTGGCCGACTGCAGGGGTCCTGCTGGGCGCCTACCTGGTGCTGGGACACGCGCTGGCCGCGCCGGTGGAATCCTTCCTCGGGTTCCTGCCCACGCTTGAATCGCTGCGGGTCGTGATCGCCGGCGTCGTCTTCTCCTGGAAGGATCTGCTGACGGTCGCGGATCCGGTGGGAATCAGCCGCGGCATGCTTGTGGTGCCTTTCCTTTCAGCCCTCCTGCTCGCGGCGGTCGCCGGGCTGCTGGCCTGGCGCGTGCGCACGCCGTACTGGGTGCTCCTGCCGGTCCTCGGACTGTTCCTCGTCAGCATCGCCTTCGGCACCAACCGGGCAGCGCTGCCGGAACTCCGTGGCATCCTGCTGATCGTCGCAGCAACCGCCTGGCTGGCCTACCGCCGGGACATTGCACGAACTGACCAGACCGGAGCGCTGTCGGCGAATACAGCTGCGCAGCCGGACCCTCCCGGCGTCGGAATCGTTGGAGTTCGCGGTCTTCTCCGCTCCAACACGGCACGCCGGCTGGGACTGGGCGGAGCTGTCCTCGCCGTCGGCACCATTCTTACCCTCGTGGTGAGTCCGGTGCTGGCCGGCAACACGGACCGCGATGTGCTCCGCGACGTCGTCGAGCCTCCGGTTGATCTGTTCGACTACCCCAGCCCACTGACCAGCTTCCGCAAGTACGTCAAGGACCAGGCTGATGAGACGCTCCTGACCGTGGACGGGCTGCCCGAGGGCCAGCGCATCCGGCTCGCCGCGATGGATGCCTACGACGGCGTGGTGTACAACGTGAATCCGCAGGCTGCCGGGAACTTTGCCCGGGTAGGGGATGCGCAGCAGCTCGGCAGCGCGGACGTCGCGGAGGACGAGGGCACCGTCGCCACCCTCGACATCACCGTCGAGGCGTACAACGGCGTGTGGCTGCCCACGGGAGGCGAGCTGCTCGGCGTGGATCTGGACGGACCACGCTCACAGGACCTCAACCGGTCCCTGTACTACAACAATGACGCCTTGACCGCACTGTCCACCATCGGGGTGCAGTCGGGCGACACCTACAGCATCAACGTGGTCTTCCCGGAGGTTCCGGGTGACGAGGTGCTCACCCAGTATGACTTCGCGGACCTTAGCCTCCCGCGCGTCAAGAACGAGCCGCCCATCATCGCGTCCAAGGCGAGCGAATACGTGGGAGAAGTTTCCGACCCGATCGAGCGGGCGCGTCGCCTCGAGCAGGTGCTCAGCTCGCAGGGCTTCTTCAGCAACGGCAAGGACGGTGAAGCGCCGTCCCTGCCCGGCCACGGCGCCGCCCGCATGCTCACCCTCCTTGACGCCGAGCAGATGGTCGGCGACGACGAGCAGTACGCCGTATCGATGGCCCTGATGGCTCGCAAGCTCAACATTCCGGCCCGGGTAGTGATGGGTTTCTACCCCGACTGGGACGAGGTCGAGGACCCTTCAGCGCCCCTCGCCCTCACCGGTGAAGACGTGCACGCCTGGGTGGAGATCGCCTTCGACAATGCCGGCTGGGTTCCGTTCGACCCCACCCCTCCGGAGGACAACGAACCGGTGCCGCCGCAACAGCAGCCCAAGTCCTCGCCTAAGCCGCAGGTTCTCCAGCCTCCGCCGCCGCCGCAGGAACCGGCCGAACTGCCGCCGGATTCCGCACCGGAGCCCCAGGACGCCGAAGACCGCACCAAGGACTTCTGGGATGACTGGGGTCCGCTGGTCCGCGCCATAGCGCTCGCCCTGATCCCGTTGGGTGTCCTGCTGCTTCCGCTGCTGCTCATTCTTCTGCTGAAAGTACGACGGCGGAAGCGGCGCGCGAACATCGGCGCGCCTTCCCAGCGGGTCGGCGGAGGATGGAGCGAGGTGTTGAGCCTCGCTACGGACCTCGGTGCGGAGACCAACGCCAGGGCAACCCGCCGCGAGAGTGCACATGAACTCGGAACGGCTTTTCCCGCCAGCGCAGGATCAACCACGCTCCTCGCACAGCGCGCAGACGCCAACATCTTTGCGTACGGTGAACCGACCGAACGTGAGGTCGAGGAGTACTGGAGCGCCGTCGAGTCATCGTTGGAGGGTATGCGCGGCTCGGTTGGCTGGTTCCGGCGGCAGCGTGCCCGCTTCTCGCCGCGTTCCCTCATCCGGGAGGCGCGGTCAAAGGTGCGTCCGCGCAGCACTGCCCGGGGAGCACGCCGTGGTTCAGAGCGAAGGCAGGACCCGTGAGCGTGGACGGGCTCCAGTGCCCGCGTTGTTCGTCACGGGTGGCCGCCGGCACGGCGTATTGCGTGCGCTGCGGCGCTTCCATTCCCAATCGTGCCCCGCATGTCCGTACAGTGGACCCACCGGGCGGTGCGTTGGCGCATCCTGATGCCCGGATGAACGGTGAGGGAGGAACGCGGGGCACCATGGCTCAGCTCAACCTTGAGAACGGTTCGGCAGGCAAGCGGCTCGGAGCAAAGCTGGTTGACGGTATTCCGCCTGCGCTGATCAGCGGACTGGCCGCCGTGGTCGGTATGCCACTGATTGGCTACGAGCAGGTGTCGGCGAGTTCCGCCGTCGTCGATCTGTCCATGTTTTTCGTTGTGATGGGTGCAGGCAGCCTGCTGGCGCTTGGCTACTGGATCTTCCTCTGGGGCTGGGAAGCGAAAACCGGCAAGACCCCTGGCAACCTGATGTTCGGCCTGCGGACCACCGACGAGGAGGGCTTCGCGCCCGGCTGGCTGGCTGTCTTTCTGCGCAACCTCATCATCGCGCTCTCGGGGATCATTCCGGTGCTTGGCTTCGTGATCGTCATGATCTCCAACCTGTTCGACTCCCACGGGAAGCGTCAGGGCTGGTATGACAAAGCCGCGCGAACGTTTGTGTTCGATGTCCGGCGCGGCCGCAATCCGCTGCTGACCGGAGGAATCAACGGGCCGTCGTCGTTCGCTCCGCAACCGGTTCCGCCTGCCGTCCAGCCCATCCAGTCGCCGGTCGTTGCCCGGCCTGAACCGGTGGCGCGCACAGCAGAACCGGTGCTCTTCCAGCCAGAGAAGGTTCCAACGGGCAGGACGGCCCCGCTTCCTGACTTCGGCACCCTGCACCCCGATGAGGAAGCCGGAGAGACGGTCATGTCCCGGGGGTCCGCGCCGGTGAAAACGTACGCTGAGCCGGCCGGCCGTAAAGCTGTGCGTATCCTGCTCGACGACGGCCGCGACCTGGTGCTGGAATCCGTGGCGCTGATCGGCCGCAACCCTGCAGGGAAGGACAACGAGCCGGCACAGCTGATCCCCGTGAAGGACGAGGGGCGCTCAGTCTCGAAAACCCACCTTCACCTGCGCGTCGACGCGGGCAGGCTGTGGGTGACCGATCGTCATTCAACCAACGGCAGTGCCGTGGGCGGTGCGGACGGTGAACGTACTCCGCTGCCGGGAGGCCAGCCTTCGTGGGCGCCACCCGGTTCCACTGTGTACTTCGGCGACCGCAGCTTCAGGGTGGAACAGGCATGAGCAATTTCGAACAGATGAAGGACCGGAACATCGAACTCACCGTCGGGTACGCGACCGACCGCGGCCTCAAGCGCCAATTGAACGAAGACTCCCTGATTGCGTCCGAGCCGATCTTCGCGGTGGCGGACGGCATGGGCGGGCACGAGGCAGGGGAGGTCGCTTCAGGAATCTGCGTGCGGACCCTGGCGGAGAGCAGCATCATCGGCGAGCATGCCCCGCACTTTTCAGCGGCGGATCTCGAGGAATTGCTGCGCACTGCTGATGAGCACATCCGCTCAGAGACGGGAGGCCGGGCGGGCACTACGCTGTCCGGCGTCGTCCTGGTGGAAGAGTCCGGGATGCCCTACTGGCTCTTCTTCAATGTGGGCGATTCACGCACCTACCGGTTGTGTCAGGGCCGGTTCGGGCAGATTTCCGTTGATCATTCCGAGGTGCAGGAGCTGGTGGACCGCGGCCACATCACGCAGGAGCAGGCCGTTGGCCACCCCAGACGGCATGTCATCACCCGTGCGCTGGGAACGGGTGACGATTCCGAGGCCGACTACTGGCTCATGCCGGTGGAAGAGGACGACAGGATCCTCATCTGCTCGGATGGACTGAGCACCGAGGTCTCCGACGATCGCATCTACACGCTCCTCAGTTCCACGGCCGATCCGCAGCAGGCTGCTGACGCGCTGGTGCAGGAGACTCTCCGCAATGGTGCCCGCGACAACGTGACCGTGGTGGTGATCGACGCCCACGGGATCGACCCCGATGCCGAGCTCCACACCACAGCGCCACGCATGATCGGTGCGGATACCGCTGCTGCGGATGGTCCGAATGGTCCGGGTGCTCCGGACGCTGATGCTTCCAACGCCGAGGTGGAGCGTTCGTGAGCGCAGTCCGTTACCTTCCAGGGGAGGGGTGGCTCAGTGTGGTGCGTTCCGGCGTCGTAGTGCTGGTCCCTGCTGCCACCGCACCTGAGCTGACCGACCGGCTCTGGAACCAACTGGGGGAGAACCCCAATTTGCAGGCTGTGCTGCCGATCGTCGCGGGTGGTTTTGGGCAGGGGCTCGAATCCATGCCTCCGTTCGGTGTGGTGTCCCACACGGACCGGCTCCATGTACTGCTTCGAGGCGATGTTCACCTGAGTGTCGACACCGACGCCGGCGGCGCGCAGGTTGAGTTGTCCGGGCAACAGGTGACCACGTGGGTGGAGCGAATCGTCGACGGCGGCGGAAACGGCTTCACGCTGAGCGGCGGCTCTGTCGACGCAGCCGGTTCTATTGGCCCAGGCGGTTATTCCGGGGCAAGCGGGGACACTGCTACCCTGCCGCTTGAGTCAGGGATTGTCCGGGCGTCTGTCGTCTCCGTTAAGTCTTTTGGGCCGGTCGGGCCGGCTGATCCCGTGCGCGCCGAGCCCGAACCCGCTGATCCCGAACGCGCTGTGACGGGTGCTGCTGAGGCTGAGGAACTCGCCACAATCAACCCGAGCCTTTATCTGAGCTCCACTGACGGCGTCGATGAAGACGGCCAACGTGCGGCGGACGGTGCGGACAGCATCGGTGAGGACCAGAACCAGCAGGCCGAACCGGATACCGAGCTCCAGACCACCGGCTACGACCACCTGTGGGACCAAACTGTCATGCGGCGCGTGGAGGACGCTGCGGTGCGTCCACCTGAGGAAGCTAACCCGTCGAACGAGGTAGACGTTCAGGAGGACGTTGCTCAGGTGCCGGAACAACCGTCACGGCCGTCGGAACGACCACAGCAGGCGGAGCTGTCAGAGTCGTCAGAGCAGTCAGAGCTGTCAGAGCTGTCAGAGCTGTCAAAGCCACAGCCGGAGCCGTCCACGCCGCCGGCCGATGCGTCGCCGATACCGCTGACTGCACCCGGGCAGCTGATCGACTCCGTACCGTGGGCACGCAAGAGTGCCGGGACCGGCGGACCGGCAACAGGGCCCGCAACCTTAAACAGGTCCGCAACCCCAATCACGCCTGACACGTCGATCACGCCTGACGCCCCCGCACCGAAGCAGCCCCGCGACCTCCCCGACGCCGAAGATCACGATGGCCAGACGATCATGCGCAGCGACCTGCAGGTCCAACCATCGCAGCAGCCTGCCCAACCGGCAGCTGAGCCGCGTCTCGGTACCGGACCTTTGGTGCTGGCGAGGCTGTGCGGGCAGGGTCACGCCAATCCGCCGGAAGCATCGGACTGCAAAGTCTGTTCCCAGCCCCTTGACAGCGAACCGCGTGAGGTCCGCCGGCCAAGTCTTGGCACCATGCGCATTTCAACCGGTGAGGTGGTGGAACTGGACCGGTCGCTGATCATTGGCCGGCAGCCGTCCGTCTCACGGGTTCAGGGCCGTGGTATGCCGAAGCTGGTGCAGGTCACCAGCGCCGGCGGGGATATTTCGCGCTCACACGTCGAGGTGCGGCTCGACGGCTGGCACGTCCTGCTGTGCGATCTCAAGGCCACCAACGGCACGGTGCTGATTCGCGCGGGCCAGCCGCCACGCCGCCTGGGCGAATCGGAGACCGCGTTCCTCCTTGATGGTGATGTCGCCCAGCTCGGTGACGACATCTTCCTGCGCTTCGAGGGCCTGCGATGACTTCACGGCGCGCCGCCGCACCACCGCCGCACATCCCGGGCTACCGCTACGTCAGCCTGCTCGGATCGGGTGGTTTCTCCGACGTGTACCTGTACGAGCAGGACCGTCCGCGCCGTCGCGTAGCCGTCAAGGTCCTGGTGTCCGGTCTGCTGACCGAAGGCGCCCGCAAGGCGTTCGAGTCCGAGGCCAACCTCATGGCCCAGCTCTCCACGCACCCGTATATCGTCACGATCTACGAAGCGAACATCACCGACGACGGGCACTCCTACCTCGCGATGGAGTACTGCTCGCGCCCGAGCCTGGACGTGCGGTACCGCAAGGGGCGGCTCTCGCTGGCCGAAACACTGACGATCGGCATTCAGGTCGCTTCAGCCGTCGAGTCTGCCCACCGCGCCGGCATCGTGCACCGCGACATCAAACCGGCAAATATCCTGGTCACCGAATACAACCGCCCTGCGCTCACGGACTTCGGCATCTCCGGCACCACGGACGGCGGCGCCGATGAGGACCTCGGCATGTCCATCCCCTGGTCCCCGCCGGAAGCATTCGAGGGCGGCAGCGTGGACGGGATCCGGATGGACGTCTGGTCCCTCGGAGCCACCCTCTACACGCTTCTTGCCGGCCGCTCGCCCTTCGTGTTCCCGGGCCTGGACAATTCGCAGAGCCAGTTGATGGACCGCATCGGGTCAATGCCGCTTGCCCCGATCGGCAGGGATGATGTGCCGCAATCCCTGGAGCTTGCGCTGGCAACAGCGATGGCCAAGAACCCGGCCGCCCGCTACAGCTCGGCACACTCCTTTGCGCTTTCGTTGCAGCGGATCCAGACGGAACTGGGCATCTCGGTCACCCCGTTTGAAGTTCTGGATGACACCGAACACGTGTATCAGAACGACGACGGCGCCGAAGCCACCCGCGTGCGCAAGGTCGTCTCCATCGACCCGGAGTCTTCCACCTTTTCACCCACCTTCCCGACGGCGTCACCCACCGCGCCCAGTCGCCCTTCGCACGGTTCCGTGCCCACCTACTCCGCGCCGTCGTCGTCCATGTCCTCCAGGGTCGACCAACCTCCAGCAGCGGAGGACGCGGCAGACAATAGCGCAACCGAAGACCACGCGTGGCGGGACCGCACCATCCTCCGTGGGGGTGAGCCGCAGGGCGACTCCGTCCGTCTGGATACGACGCTCGGCAGGCCCGTGGGTACGGGGCTGGAAGCCGCTCCAGCCGACGCCGAACCTGTCCGTCGCAAGCGCAGCCCACTGGTGGGCATCCTGCTGGGGCTGGTGCTGCTGGCCGGCGTCGGAATCGGGGTATTCGCCATCGTGAACGGGCAACCGGAAGACCAACCGACCGTGGCACCGCCCACCCAGCCGCCGCCGGACGCGCTGGCCGGTGTTGAGGGCGTTGTGCCGGCGCCCACGGGTATCACCGCAGGGGAGTCCGGCAACACTGTTGTCTTCACCTGGACCAATCCCGATCCGCAGGAAGGTGACGTGTACCGCTTCCGGACCGTGACCGTCACCGAGGAGGGGGACTGGGACCGCACAGTGCAGACCGAGGCGCCCGTCGCGGCCAATCCGGACGGACGCACCTGCGCTGATATACAGATAGTGCGGGCAAACGGAACTGCTTCCGAGCCCGAACGCGCCTGCTGGCCTGAGTGAGTTGAAGGGAATACCCGTGGGGGAACTGGCAATAGATTATTGCGGTGAGTGGCATGAGCCGAAGGACGGAGAGCCGTTCAACATCGGTCGCGAAGGCGATCTTGAGGTGGACGACAATCCGTACCTACACCGCAAGTTCCTCCAGATTGCCCATCAGAACGGAATCTGGTGGCTCAATAACGTGGGCACCATGCTCTCGGCCACCGTTGCGGACACCACCGGCGGAATGCAGGCGTGGGTTGCGCCCGGTGCCAGGATTCCGCTGGTCTTCGGGCAGACCCGCGTTGTCTTCACGGCCGGCCCCACTACCTACGAGTTCGACGTGCACCTCAAGACCCCCGCCTTCCGCCAGGAGCGCCAGGTCGACGACGGCTCCGGGACAACGACGATCGGCCCGGTTCGCTTCACCGATTCGCAGCGTGCGCTGATCGTAGCGCTCGCTGAACCGATGCTGCGCCGTGAAGGGACCGGGTTCAGTTCCATTCCATCCTCTGCGGCGGCTGCGCAACGGTTGGGCTGGGCGCTGACCAAGTTCAACCGCAAGCTGGACAACGTGTGCGACAAACTGGACCGGGTGGGAGTCGTGGGCCTGCGCGGCGGCGGCGGCAAGCTCGCCACCAACCGGCGCGCCCGGCTGGTGGAACATGCCGTGACCTCGCACCTGGTCACGCCCGAGGACCTCGATCTGCTCGAAACCATGAAGGGCAAGGCGGATGAGGACTGAGCTGTCCGCGCCGTTCCGTCCTGACGTCCACCTCAACCACCCGGAGTGTTCCTGACATGTTGCTGCGCCTCACCCTGCGGCGTGATCCTGACCCCGCGAAGGATCTCGCTGTCACCGTGGACGGGCTCGCTACCGTAAGCGATGTTGCCCGCGAGCTGTATGTGGCTGATCCGGCGCGTGCGGGGGCTGAACCTCCTGGTCAGTTGTCCCTGACAGTCGAGGAGTCCTACGTTGCCGGCGGCATGCGCGGCCGAACGCTCAATCCCGACGTCAGCCTGTTTGAATCAGGTCTGCGGCCCGGCTCCGCCGTGACTATCAGCCGGGTCAGCGACCAGTTCAACGTGCCGGGACAGGACCGGGGGCCGGCGGTCGCCACGCTACGGGTTCTGTCAGGGCCCGACGCCGGCAAGGAATTTTCCCTGCCGGCCGGCGCCAGCTACCTGGGCCGGGACCGCAACTGCGATATCCGCTTCGCCGATCCGATGATGTCCAAGCGGCACGCGCGGATCAACGTGGCCGACGGCATTGAAATCATTGACACGAACTCCGCGAACGGCCTCCTCATGGGCGGCACGAGGGTGGAGCGGACAACCCTGACCAGCGCGGATGAGATCACGCTGGGAGACACCACCCTTGCAGTGGTGCCGCTGACCCGCGCCTACTCCGCCGATCCCACCAACCCGCTCATAGAGTTCAACCGCTCGCCGCGCGTTGTACCGGCCTTCGTCGAAAAGCCCAAGCAGATTCCGGCGGGCCCGAGGCGGCCGAATCCCATGCGCTTCCCCTACCTGCTGCTCATTGCGCCGATCCTGCTGGGCGCCATCATGTTCTCCATTACACGCAGCCCGTTCAGTCTGATTTTCATTCTCATGATGCCGATGATCCTGGTGGGCAGCTACCTCGACCAGCGGATCAACGCCAAGCGGACCTTCCGGGAGGCTGTGGCGCAGTTCCGCGACTCGATGGCGTTCTTCCGCAGCGACATCGAAAGGACACGGAAAGTAGAGCGTGCCGTCCGGCATGCCGAGGCGCCCTCGGTGGCGGACACGGTCGACGCCGTCTACAAACTGGGCCCACTGCTGTGGACGCACCGCCCGGAGCACGACTTCTTCCTGAGCCTGCGGTTCGGTACCGGACGTGCACCGTCCCGGATCGAGCTGTCTGAACCTGCCGGCTCAGACACACTGCCCGAGTTCTCCGAGGAGATCCGCGACGCCGCAGAGGAGTACGCCTACATTGACGACGTACCCATCGTGGCGAATCTCCGTCTGTCCGGCGCACTGGGCGTCGCTGGGGCACGCGGGATCGTTGACGACGTAGCACGCGGACTGGTCATCCAGGCGATCGGGCTGCATTCACCGGCCGAGCTGACCGTTGTTGCGTTGACCTCGGTGCAGTCGAAGGAACGGTGGGGTTGGCTGCAGTGGCTCCCGCACACCGGCTCAGTCCACAGCCCGTTGACCGGTGACCATCTGGCGGCCGGACCGGCCGCGGCGGGACTGCTGTTGTCCCGGCTGGAGGACCTCGTCTCGGTCCGCGCTGCCGAACGCTCGGGGGTCGCGCTTCGCGGGCGGTTGGACCCCACGAAGGAAGTGGAACAGCCTGTGCCGGTCACGCCGTCGGTCCTCGTGGTCGTGGAGGACGATGTCACGGTTGACCGCGCCCGCCTGACCAGAGTTGCCGAGGCAGGAGCGGACGTCGGCGTCCATGTTGTGTGGGTTGCCGGGACGGTTGCGGCGCTGCCGGCGGCCTGCCGCGACTTCCTCTTTGTCGACGGCGACGCGGCGAATGTCAGCGGCCAGGTGCGGTTGGGTGAACTGTCGACGCCGGTCAGCTGCGAAAGCGTGGATCTTGAGCTGGCAGGGCAGCTGGCGCGGATGCTGACTCCCGTCGTCGACGTCGGCAAGCCTGTGGAGGATGATTCGGATCTTCCGCGTGCAGTCTCCTACGTGACGTTGGCGGGGCATGAACTGGTGGAGGCGACGACGGCGGTCGCCGACCGCTGGACGGAGAATAACTCGGTGGCGTCCCGTGCGCTGCCCAACCGGAAGCACCAGGGATCGCTTCGTGCACTGGTGGGTTCGAAGGGCGTCGAGCCGATGTACCTGGACCTCAAGACCGAGGGCCCGCACGCACTGGTCGGGGGAACCACCGGCGCCGGCAAGTCCGAGTTCCTGCAGTCCTGGGTGCTCGGCATGGCCGCTGCGTACAGTCCTGACCGGCTCACGTTCCTGTTTGTCGACTACAAGGGTGGAGCGGCGTTCGCCGACTGCGTGAAGTTGCCGCACACGGTAGGGCTGGTCACGGACCTGTCGCCGCACCTGGTGCGGCGGGCGCTGACCTCGCTGCGGGCCGAGCTGCACTACCGGGAACACCTGTTCAACCGCAAGAAGGCCAAGGACCTGTTGGCCATGGAGCGGGATGCGGATCCGGAGACGCCGCCCTCCCTTGTCATCGTTGTGGACGAATTCGCGGCGCTCGCCCGCGAAGTGCCGGAGTTTGTCGACGGGGTGGTCGATATAGCGGCGCGCGGTCGGTCACTCGGCCTGCACCTGATCCTGGCAACGCAACGGCCGTCCGGTGTCATCAAGGACAACCTGCGCGCCAACACCAACCTCCGGATTGCTTTGCGGATGGCTGACACGGATGATTCACAGGACATCCTCGGGACGCCGATGGCTGCCTACTTCAGCCCCACCATTCCGGGCCGTGGTGCTGCCAAGACGGGGCCCGGCCGCATCCAGAGCTTCCAGACGGGCTATGCGGGGGGCTGGACCACGCGTGCGCCTGCGCGTCCGCGCATCGACGTGGTCGAGATGAATTTCGGCTCAGGCACGAGGTGGGAGTCTGCAGCTGATGAGGTTGTCTCCGAGCCGGGTGGGCCGAATGACATCGCGCGGATCGTGGGCAATGTTTCCCAGGCGGCGCTGGAGCTTGGCATCAAACCGCCGCGCAAGCCCTGGCTGGCCGAACTGGCCGAGGCATACGACTTCTCGAAGCTGCCCAACCCGCGTACCGATGAATCGCTGCTGCTTGGCGTCACTGATGATCCGGAGCACCAGGAGCAGCCCACGGTCTTCTACCAGCCGGATGTCGACGGGAATTTGGCGATCCTTGGATCCGGTGGGTCCGGCAAGTCCACCGCCCTGCGGACACTCGCCATCGGGTGTGCTGTGACGGTGCGGGGTGGTCCGGTGCAGGTGTACGGCATTGACTGCGCGTCCAATGGGCTGCAGATGCTCGGTCAGTTGCCCCACGTGGGCGCGATCCTTGACGGGGATGATTCCGAGCGGATCGGCAGGCTGCTCCGGTACCTGCGCGGAATCATCACCGAGCGTGCAGACCGGTTCGCCGAGGTGCGGGCCGGAAGTATCTCCGAGTACCGGAGGCTGGCTGGCCGGCCGGACGAACCGAGAATCCTGCTCCTGGTCGACGGCATCACCACCTTCCGGGAGACCTACGAGTTCAAGGGGCGGGAGCGCCACTTCGAACTGTTCCAGCAGATCGCGACCGATGGCCGTCCCATGGGTGTGCACATTGTCGTGACCGGTGAACGCACCAATGCACTGCCGCCGTCGTTGGCGTCATCGATCAGCCGCCGGATCATCCTGCGGATGGCAGCCAAGGACGACTACTCGACCCTCGGGGTGCCGCGCGACGTACTTTCGAGCTCGTCTCCACCCGGGCGCGGGCTGCTCGACGGGCTGGAGGTGCAGCTCGCCGTCTTCGGCGGCAACGCCAACCTGGAACTCCAGGCTCGCGAGGTCGAACGCATGCGTGATGCCATGCTGCGCCAGGGCGTTCCGCAGGCGCCCGGCGTGCTCAGCCTGCCGGAGTCGATCGATCTGGACGTGCTGCCGGAGGCGCAGGCGGGTTCAGCAGTGATCGGCGTCGACGACTTCAACCTCGAGCCTGCAGCCGTTGCTGCAACCGGGGCCTTCATGGTGTCCGGCCCGCCTGGGTCCGGGCGGACCGTCGCGCTCGTGACGCTGGCAGCGGCGCTGCAGAAGTCGTCGCCGAATGTCAGGCGGATCTACCTCGGTGCGCGGCGATCGACGGTGGCGTCGCTCGGGCTGTGGGACGAGGCCCATGTAACGGCGGCACTGGTACAGCCGGAGCTAGCGCGGCTCGCAACCTTGGCGGACGGCGCCGAAGGATCGGTGGCGTTCTTTATCGAGGGACTGACGGAGTTCAGCGATTCGCTGGCGGAACTCGAGCTGGGCTCGCTGGTGAAGGCTGCAGTGAAAGCCGGGCAATGGGTGGTCGGGGAGGCTGAGACCTCAACCTGGTCCAGCGCCTGGAACCTGTCCGGTCCGTTCAAGTCGGGCAGGCGGGGGCTTCTGCTCAACCCGAACGAGCTCGACGGCGACACGCTCCTGAACACGTCGCTCGGACGGACGGCCGGAAACCGCTTCATTCCGGGCCGCGGGTACGTGATCGGCCGCGGAAAGGCCTACAAGCTACAGGTCGCTACAACCATGGGCGGCCTGGACTGACACGCCGATCCAGCCCGTACGTGGGGAGTGCTGCTTGGGGAGCGGTCCCCATCGACACCGGCAAGCGGGCTTGGATAGGTTGTAGTTGGTCGCTCAGCAGGGGAGCCCGCGAGGGATATCCCGGCTTGGGCAGGCGGTTCCGGAAATGCCGGACCGCCACAGACGAAAGGTGGGGACAATGAGCAACGTTACACACGGTAACAACCCGGAGCAGATGGGACAGCTGGCACAGCTGCTTACCCAGAAGTCCGAAGAACTGAACCAGACCGCCAACCAGCTGACGCAGCAGCTTGGCAACACAGCCTGGGTTGGCCCGGATTCCGAGCGCTTCCGCGGCGAGTGGGAAACCCACCGCGCGCAGCTGACCCAGATTGCAGCCCAGCTGCAGGAAGTCAGCGCAACCGTACAGCGCAACCGCCAGGATCAGGAAGCAACCTCCAACGCGTAGGTTCTTTCGGACGGCTGAACGGCCCGCGGCTTCGGCTGCGGGCCGTTTGCGTTGACCCCATCCTTCAACGCGGGCAAGTGTCGGAGGTCTGGGGCAAGATAGGAAGCGTGGCCACAGTGAACCAACACGCCGATGCGCATTCCGAAGCAGGTCCCAACGTCGAGCTGCCCGCCGGCGAGGTGCCGGATGACTCCCTGAAGGAGGAATACGGCAGCCTGGTTGAGGAGGTTCGGCGTCACCGTTTCGCGTACTACAACGAGAATGCGCCGCTGGTCTCGGACGCAGAGTTCGATGATCTGTTCCGCCGGTTGGAACAGATCGAGGCAGAGCACCCGGAGCTGATCTCCAATGATTCCCCTACACAGGAGGTCGGCGGGGATGTGTCTGCCGCCTTCTCGCCCGTGCAGCATCTGCAACGGATGTACAGCCTGGAAGACGTATTCTCCACGGATGAGCTCGAGGCATGGGTCCGGCGTGCCGAGGCCAGTATCGAGTCGCAGCGTCCGGGAAGCGGCGTGTCGTGGCTGACCGAGCTGAAAATTGACGGCCTCGCGGTCAACCTTCTCTACCGCAACGGGGAACTAGTCCGGGCAGCAACCCGCGGTGACGGAGCAACCGGAGAGGACATCACGCACAATGTCCTCACGATCAAGACAATCCCGCGCAGGCTCAAGGGCTCCGAGCATCCGGCGGAGGTGGAGATCCGGGGCGAGGTGTTCTTTCCCTCGAAGGAATTCACCCAGCTCAACGAGTCGATGGTTGAAGCAGGCAAGGCACCGTTCGCCAATCCCCGCAATGCAGCGGCAGGTTCACTTCGGCAAAAGGACCCGGCGCTCACTGCCCAGCGGCCGCTGGACATGTATGTGCACGGGATCGGTGCGCGCGAGGGTCTGCAAGCCGAAAGCCAGTCGGAAACTTACGGCTTGCTTGAGCAGTGGGGGCTGCCCGTCTCGCCGTACTTCAAGGTGCTCGGTTCCTATCAGGAGGTCCTCGACTTCATTCAGCACTATGGCGAGCACCGTCATGATCTGCTGCATGAAATTGACGGGATTGTTGTCAAAGTAGACAGCTTCGCCCTGCAGCGGGCCCTCGGACACACCTCTCGTGTGCCGCGGTGGGCTGTCGCGTACAAGTATCCGCCGGAGGAAGTGAACACCAAGCTCCTGGATATCCGGGTCAATGTGGGCCGAACCGGGCGCGTGACGCCCTACGGCATGATGGTTCCCGTGAAGGTCGCAGGCTCCACCGTGGAGATGGCCACACTGCACAACCAGGAGGTCGTCAAGGCCAAGGGAGTGCTCATCGGTGACATCGTGGTGCTCCGCAAGGCCGGCGATGTCATCCCGGAAATTGTCGGTCCGGTAGTGGCGCTTCGCTCGAAGCAGGATCCGCCGCCCCACGAGTTTGTGATGCCTACCGAGTGTCCCTCCTGCGGGACACCGTTGGCACCTGCAAAAGAGGGCGACGTCGACATCCGCTGTCCCAACGCAAAGTCCTGTCCATCCCAGCTGCGGGAGAGGGTCTTTCACGTAGCAGGCCGCGGTGCCTTCGACATTGAGGCGCTGGGCTGGGAAGCGGCGATCGCCCTCACCCAGCCCGCTGAACCTCACGAACCGCCGCTGGCCACCGAAGCGAACCTGTTCAGGCTGACCCCCGAAAAGCTCGCCGATGTGCGAATCCTTCGGGACAAAAAGATCAAGGGGGTGGTCAGCGGCCAGGAACTCGTTCCCTATTTCTATACGCGTGGAACAGCAAAGAAACCTTCGGAACCAACCGCGAACACACGGAAGCTGTTCGCGGAGCTGGAAAAAGCCAAATCGCAGCCGCTGTGGCGTGTGCTGGTTGCGCTGTCCATCCGCCATGTCGGGCCAACGGCGTCGCGGGCACTGGCCACGGCATTCGGTTCGATGGATCGGATCCGCGGTGCCAGCGAAGAGGAACTTGCCAATGTCGACGGCGTCGGCCCAACCATC
Organism: Arthrobacter parietis; assembly: GCF_039530425.1. Taxonomy (NCBI): domain Bacteria; kingdom Bacillati; phylum Actinomycetota; class Actinomycetes; order Micrococcales; family Micrococcaceae; genus Arthrobacter; species Arthrobacter parietis. The sequence continues at coordinate 123,307 of NZ_BAAAON010000010.1, forward strand.
GCGGCAGCTCTGAAGGAATGGTTCGCGGAGGACTGGCACTGCGAGATCGTCGACCGGTGGGCAGAAGACGGAGTTCGCATGGCGGATGAGGTGGATGAGTCCATGCCACGCACGCTGGAGGGGCTCACCGTCGTCGTCACCGGTTCTCTAGAGGGTTTCAGCCGTGACGAAGCGAAGGAAGCCATCATTCAGCGCGGAGGCAAGGCGTCGGGTTCGGTGTCGAAGAACACCAGTTACGTGGTGGCGGGGGAGAACGCGGGAACCAAGCTGGACAAGGCTGAGCAGCTTGGACTGCCGGTCCTGGATGAAGACGGTTTCCGGAAGCTGCTTGAGGAGGGAAGCGTATGAATACCAGTGCCAGCCCGGCAGAACTGCTGCACGTCGCGTTGCAGGCCGCTGAAGCGGGTGCGGCAGTGTTGCGGAAGCGCGGTGAGGGTGAGCTTCAGGCGGAGAACAAGAGTTCGGACAGTGACTGGGTGACGGCTTTCGACACGGCTGCCGAGCGGGCCGTCCGTGATGTGATCTGGCGGTCCCGCCCGCATGATGCGATCACCGGCGAGGAGTACGGGACCACCGTGCCTGAAGGATCATCTTCCGGCGTCCGCTGGTCCATAGACCCACTTGATGGAACCACCAATTTCATCCGGAACATCGTCTACTACGGTACGTCTGTAGCAGCCGTGGACAACGACGGCGTGTGGCTGGCGGGCGTCGTTCATGCGCCTGCGCTGGACCGGGTGTACTGGGCATCGCACGGGCAGGGAGCATGGGTACGTGAACGGGGTGCCGTGCGGCAGCTGCACGGTCCGGCTGAAGGCAGGCCGGGCACGCTGGTGGGGAGTGGCTTCACCTACAACCCGGGGCAGCGTTCCCAGCAGCTGGGTGAACTGGGTGAGCTGCTGGCGGGGCACGGTGATCTGCGGCGGATCGGGTCGGCTGCTCTGGATTTGTGCATGGTGGCTGACGGCACGCTGGATGCTTATGTCGAGCGAGGATTGAACGAGCATGACTGGGCGGCCGGTGCGCTGATTGCCGAGGAAGCAGGCGTGGCCGTACGTCGGCCCGGCATTACGTCCGTCCTCGATGGCGGGCCGGATGAAGCCGAGCGCTTCTCGGCTTTCACAGTGGCTGGTCCGCAGTCGGTTATTGATGTTACGGAACGTCTGGAGCTCAGGACATGACGGTCAGTTGGCAGAAGGTCTTTTCGACGCTGGCTTCAGAACCTCTTCGGGAAGCGTATGCGCGGGCCATTCTTGGTGAGGACGTCAGCGCCCGGTCCAGGGAGTTTTCGAAGCTCGTTGAATCGGGGCTGCTGTTGAGCGATGGATCCGTCAATGACGGGATGTTCAAGGACGTACTGGGTTCTGCGGCGGGTGCGCGGCCACGGGGAGTGGACCGGTTCTTTCACGAGGGCAGACTCGATGGATTGCCGGCGGGCCAGGAGGACCGGTTGGCGGTGCTGGAGCACCTTGCCGATCGCTTGTTCCCGCTTGATCAGGAGCTGGATGAGCCGGCAGTGAACCTATTGATAGCGACGGTTACGGGGGACATCCCGACTCTTCGGCGTGCGCTTGTCGACTTCGGGTTTCTCGTGCGCAACCCAGACGGAACGCGGTACCGGAGAGCGCCTGCCGGCTAAATTAATCTGATCGTTGCATTCGTCCGGCGCTCGCGGTTCGTTGGTCTGCCACACTCAGATCATCGCTCGTCCAACGCAAGAGGAGGCGTCCATGGACATTAATATCAGGTCGGCGGACAGGAACGATTTCGCAGAGATCCGGCGTATCACTGTGGCCGCCTATTCGGATGCCGGCTACATCGACGATGAGTACGCATACAACCACATCCTGGCGGCGATTGAGGAGGGGTACTCCGGGTCATCATTACTGGTTGCGGAATCGGCCGGAAAAATTATGGGATCGGTTTTTGTTACGAGGGCCGGCGGTGATTTCAGCGATGTCGCGCATGACGGTGAACTCGAGTTTCGGATGCTCGCAGTTGAGCCCGGCGAACAGCACAAGGGGATCGGGCACGCGCTGGTGGCGGCCGTGATCGAGCGGGCTCGCATGGATCCTGACGTGTCGGCGGTTGTCCTGACCATCGCACCGAACATGGATGGACAGCACAAGTTGTACGAGTCAATGGACTTTGTCCGAGTTCCTGCCCGGAACTTTCTCTTGTCCGATACATTTGCGTTGCACGTCTACAAGTTGACTCTTTAGGACCGTTTCGCCGTGTCGACGATATGTCGGATCGCTGGATCGCTGGATCGCTGGATCGCTGGATCGCTGGATCGCCGGATCGCCGGATCGCCGGAGTGCTGGAGTGCCGGAGTCCGCCGGGAGTCAGCGGGTTTCACCGGAATCAGTCAGCGTGTTCCGGTGGCCAGGTGACAGCAAAGCGCTCGAAGATAATCTCGTCATCCTCTGACCATCGCCGGCCGCTAGCGGCGCTGACCCGTGTGAAGTAGCGCCGGTGTTCACGCTGCCAGCTTGCCAGGGTTCCGTCGTCTTCGCCTTCGTCGGCGGCGAAGGCCGCGTCAGCACTGGTGAAAGGGCCAACACGAAGGCCAGTGCTGCGGATGATGATGCGGGGGTTTCCTTCGCTGTCGCACGCGACCCAGTGGGAACCGATGCGCGGTAGCTCGTCACCGCGTGCCAGGAATTCAGCGACGAGATCCGCGGTAGCCCGCTTCCGACCGCCGATGACCAGGCTCAGGAGCTCGTCGGCCAACCACTTCGAATCACCAAAGTGATCAACCGTGTATTCGGGCGAGGCAGCTACTGCTTCAGGATGTGCTTGGGCATAAGCGTTCCACATGAGGCTGACTGCTGAGAGATCGGGTGGAGAGACTGGTTCAGGCTGCACGTCATCATGGTTGCAGGCAGCATCAGCCGGCCGCAATAGCTGTAAATGACAGGTCTGGGGACTGCTCCTCTGCTACTCGCGCGTGATCGCTCAGCCGCGTGATTGCTCGGCCGTCTGCTTTCCAGCCGGGTGCGATTGTTCAGCAGAGTGTCCAGTAGTGGTTGCGTTGGGGTTGTTGGTGTGGGTCGAGGTGTGGGGGTGGGATGAACCAGGGGAGGCGGTCCGGTATCTGGATGGTCCATTCGTTTTGATGGATCAGATGGTGGTGGTGGCTGCACAGAAGTATTCCGTTGTCGGTGCTGGTGGTTCCGCCGTGTGACCAGGGTTGGATGTGGTGGGCTTCGGTCCAGTGGGCAGGCATGGTGCAGGCGGGGAAGGCGCAGCCTTGGTCTCGGGCGATGAGGGCTTTGCGTTGTTTGGCTGTGAAGAGCCGTTGTGGGCGGCCGAGGTCGAGGATTTCGCCTTGTCCGCCGAGGACGACCGGGATGATGTCGGCGTCGCAGGCGATTTTGCGGGCCGTGCGTGCGTTGACGGGCCCGGTGTAGGCGAGCGAAGCGCCGCCGGCTGAGGAGAAAGAGGCGCCGGTCGACGGTCCGGTGGCGGATGGGCCAGCAGAAGTGCCGGTGGACGTACCGGTGGCGGGGGAAAACACTCCGGTGCGGGTTTCGAGGTCGCCGAGGAGTGTTTGGTAGTCGATGGTGACGAGGACTTGTGGCCGCTGTCCGCCGGTGGCCGGGAGTTTGTCGGTGGCCAGGGCTAGTTGGCAGGCTCCGACGAGTCCGTCCAGGAGCAGCTGGGCGCGGGTTCTGGTCTCGATTGCCGCGCCCGTCGCTTCCGCTGTCTCCGGGGTTGGTGGTTCGGGGGTTGGTGGCGGTGTTCATGATGGTGGTGAGGTATTCGTATTGTTCATCGGTGGCGGCGATGTCGAGTAGGTGGAGGCCGCGTTTTTTGCCGCGGAGGAATACGCCTTGGCGGGCGGTGAGTTCCTTCTCGCTCGGTTCCGGTCCGCCGGGGTCCAGGTGTGCTTCGACGCGGCCGATGAGTTTGGTGAGGAAATCGGGATCGAAGCGGGTGGCGCTGGCGGTGAGTTGGGCTTCGATCGTGTTGAGCACGGCTGGTTCGGTGGTGAACTGTGCGCGGTCCAGTGCGCTGCTGATCATGGTGGCTGCTTTGCCGGACACCACTCCGGCTGAGACCGCCGCTGCGAGGTGTGCACAGGCGGCGGGTAGGGGTTCTCCGGTGAGGGTGGTGCGGGGGATGAGTTTCGCGCCGAGGCGGAGCCGGCGGTTGGCTTCGCTTCTGCTGATCCGTAACCGGTCCTGCAGGTATTCGGCGGTGCACCGGTAGGCCGAACGCCCACCGGACTGACCGGACAAACCGAACGCGAAACCGGCACCACCACCGGTGGGGGTCCCGTCGTCGTCGGTCGTGGTGTTGTTGGTGTCGGCGGGCTTGCCGCCCGCTGCGGCGCTGCTGCGATCCACTGCCGTTGCCGCAACGAGCTGAAGGTACTCGACCGTCCGGGACAGATCCTCGATTCCGGTCAAATGCTCGGCGAGTTGGTCCTGTCCCATTTCCGCGAACTCGGCCACCAAACGCGAGGTGTACGCGGCCAGGAGCTGCTTCAGCTCGCTGATCGAAGGTTCGGAGCAACCGGCCGGATCATCGAATCCGAAGGCTGGGAGAGCGCGCAGCCGTTCGCCGGGGAGGGCGTCGAGTGCGGCTGTCAGGCTCATACTTTATTCTATTAGAAGACATCTTCGAAAGAAAGGGGCTGTGGGTAACGGGATAAACCGTTAGCTCGCCTCACCAACATCGGAAGCGTCTCAGGCCGTCCGGTTGACCGTAATGAATTCAGTGGCGAGGGCGCCTCGGCTTTCATCCAGGAAGCCCGGTAATAAGAACCGGGTGCGTCACAATAGATAGGCGGATCTTCCGCCCGCTTCAGATCCGCCCACTCTACGACAAGGCTTGCGTTATGCCCTTCACTATCCGTCGCGTCACTGCAGCAGATTACGACGACGTCCGCCGGATCACCCGGGACGCCTACATTCACGCCGGCTACTTCAGCGACCCAGACCACCCCTACGTGCAGATTCTCTCCGATATCGAGCACAGGGCCGAACACGCCGAGGTATGGGTAGGGGAGGAGGACGGCGTAGTCGTCGGTTCCTTTGCCATTACGTTCGAGGGTCAGCGCTACACCGACATCGCACTCGCGGGGGAGCTGGAGTTCCGCATGCTCGCTGTGGATCCCGCCGTCCAGCGTGGTGGGTTTGGGCGCCGGATGGTCGAGTGGATCATTGACTACGCGCGCGCCCTGGACGGCATCGACGCCGTCAGCCTGACCAGTGGCTCCGACATGGTGCGGGCACACCGACTGTACGAATCCTTGGGGTTCGAACGCGTGCCAGGCCGTGACTGGTGGGTGCGCGACGAAGACATCCAGCTATGGGTCTTCAGGCTTGGGCTGCAACCGGACAGGACTGTCACCTCCCGCCCGTAGACTAGAACCCGAAACCCAGCCATCTCGAGATCCTGGAGAAACATGCCCGAGATCACCCGTGAGGACGTCGCGCATCTGGCACGGCTTGCCCACATCGACATGACCGGCGAGGAGCTGGACCGGATGACCGGCGAGCTCTCCGTCATCGTCGACTCCATCAAGACGGTCAGCGAAGTTGCCGGTGATGACGTTCCCGCAACCAGCCACCCCATTCCGCTGAGCAATGTCTACCGCGATGACGTCATCGGTGAAACGCTCACCAACGAGGAAGCTGTCAGCGGCGCCCCGGACAACGCAGCCGGCCGCTTCAAGGTCCCCGCAATCCTGGACGAGGAGTAGAAATGACCGATCTCACCAGGCTCAGCGCCGCCCAGCTCGCCGACAAGCTTTCCTCCCGCGAGGTGTCGGCAGCGGAAGCTGTCCAGGCTCACCTCGATCGCATCGGTGAAGTGGATCCGGCGATCAACGCGTTCCTCCACGTCAACACTGATGAAGCCCTCCGTGTGGCATCCGAGGTGGACAAGGAGCGGTCAATTGGAGATACGATGCATCCGCTCGCAGGCGTCCCTATTGCCGTCAAGGACCTCATCGTCACCAAAGGCCAGCCAACCACCGCCGGCTCGAAAATCCTCGAGGGCTGGCACAGCCCCTATGACGCCACTGTCGTCCGGCGCCTTCGCGACGCCAAGATGCCGATCCTCGGCAAGACCAACCTGGACGAATTCGCCATGGGCTCCTCCACGGAGCACTCCGCTTACGGTCCAACCCGCAACCCGTGGGACCTCGACCGCATCCCCGGCGGTTCCGGCGGCGGGTCAGCGGCCGCCGTCGCCGCCTTCGAAGCGCCGTTGGCGCTCGGAACCGACACCGGCGGTTCCATCCGCCAGCCCGGTGCCGTGACCGGAACCGTCGGCGTCAAGCCGACCTACGGTGGCGTGTCCCGCTACGGTGCCATCGCCATGGCGTCCTCCCTCGACCAGATCGGCCCCGTCACCCGCACGGTGCTGGACGCCGCACTCCTCCACGAGGTCATCGGCGGCCATGATCCACACGACTCCACCTCGCTGACTGATCCCGTCGGCGCTCTAGCCGAGGCTGCACGCAACGCGGACGTCAAGGGCCTGCGCATCGGCGTCATCAAGGAATTGCAGGGAGAGGGTTATCAGGACGGCGTCCAGGCACGCTTCACTGAAGCACTGGACCTGCTGCGCCAAGCGGGTGCCGACGTCGTCGAGGTTTCCTGCCCCAATTTCAAGTACGCGCTGGGCGCCTACTACCTGATCATGCCTTCGGAAGCCTCATCCAACCTTGCAAAGTACGACGGTGTCCGCTTCGGTCTGCGTGTAGTGCCCGACGGCGCTCCCACGATTGAGCGCGTCATGGGCGCCACCCGCGCAGCCGGCTTCGGCGACGAAGTGAAGCGCCGCATCATCCTTGGCACCTACGCACTGAGCGCCGGGTACTACGACGCCTATTACGGCTCCGCACAGAAAGTCCGCACCCTGATCCAACGGGACTTCGACGCCGCCTTCACTCAGGCAGACGTTCTTATCTCGCCCACCACTCCCACCACGGCTTTCAAGCTGGGGGAGAAGCTGGACGATCCGCTCGCCATGTACCTGAACGACGTCGCCACTATCCCTGCGAACATGGCCGGCGTGCCGGGCATCTCAGTACCCGGAGGCCTGGCTGACGGACTGCCGGTGGGCATCCAGTTCCTCGCCCCCGCGCGCCAGGATGCACGGCTCTACCGGGCAGGCGCCGCACTGGAAGCGCTGCTGGAAGACACCTGGGGCGGACCTTTGCTGGCACAGGCACCCGAGATCGCTGGAGTGAAGTAAATGAGCACTGCAACCGCCGAAATTCTGTCCTTCGACGAGGCCATGGAGAAGTTCGATCCAGTCCTCGGGTTCGAGGTGCACGTTGAATTGAACACCCGCACCAAGATGTTCTCCTCAGCGCCGAACGCCTTCGGAGACACACCCAACACCAACGTCACACCGGTCGACCTTGGGCTTCCCGGCGTTCTGCCCGTCATCAACCGGGTAGCCGTCGAATCCTCCATCAAGATCGGCCTGGCGCTGGGCTGCAAAATCGCCGAGAAATGCCACTTCGCGCGGAAGAACTACTTTTACCCGGACACTCCGAAAAACTTCCAGACCTCGCAGTATGACGAGCCAATCGCCTACGACGGCTCCATCGACATCGAGCTCGCCGACGGCACCGTGTTCACCATCGAGATCGAACGCGCCCACATGGAGGAGGACGCCGGCAAGCTGACGCACATGGGCGGCGCCACCGGCCGCATCCAGGGCGCCGAATTCTCGCTGGTCGACTACAACCGCGCCGGCGTACCCCTCGTGGAAATCGTCACCAAGCCGATCGTCGGCGTTGGCGAGCGCGCGCCGGAACTGGCCAAGGCCTACGTGGCAGCTATCCGCGAGATCGTGAAGAACCTCGGCGTTTCCGACGCAAAAATGGAGCGCGGCAACGTCCGCTGCGATGCCAACGTCTCCCTCAAGCCCAAGGGCCAGGAGAAGTTCGGCACCCGCACCGAGACGAAGAACGTCAATTCACTGCGTGCCGTTGAGCACGCTGTCCGGTACGAGATCCAGCGCCACGCCGCAGTGCTCGACGCCGGAGGCACCATCACGCAGGAAACCCGCCACTGGCACGAGGACACACGGTCGACGACGGCGGGGCGCCCCAAGTCCGATGCCGACGACTACCGCTACTTCCCGGAACCTGACCTGGTGCCCGTGGTTACCGACGACGCCTGGATCGAGAAGCTCCGCAGCGAGCTCCCTGAACCTCCCGCCGCACGTCGCAAGCGCCTCCAGGCCGACTGGGGTTACTCGGACGCTGAGTTCCGCGATGTGGTGAACGCCGGTGTCATGGACGCCATTGAGGAGACCATCGCTGCCGGCGTCAAGCCTGCAACCGCACGCAAATGGTGGATGGGTGAGATCTCCCGCCGAGCCAAGGTCGCTGATGTTGAACCCGCCGAGTTGGGCGTAACCCCTGCGCTGATCGTGGAACTGCAGGGCCTCATCGACGCCGGCAAGATCAACGACAAGCTCTCCCGGGAGGTGCTCGACGGCGTCCTCGCCGGCGAAGGCACGCCCACCGAAGTAGTCTCGCAGCGCGGCCTTGAGGTCGTGTCAGACGACGGCGCCCTCCTCGAAGCGATTGACGGCGCCCTTGCCGCGCAGCCCGATGTCGCGGAGAAGATCCGTGGCGGGAAGCTGCAGGCAGTCGGAGCAATTGTGGGCGGGGTCATGAAGGCCACCCGCGGCCAGGCAGACGCCGGGCGAGTTCGTCAACTCATCCTCGAACGCCTCGGGGTTGAGGGCTAGCCGGCATCAGCAGAAGATCAGGTTCAGCGGTGAGGACAACGTGACCAGAATGCCGCCAGCAGAGGTGGACGTCACCGCCGCCCTGGTCATGCGCCTGCTCGCTGACCAGCACCCTGATTTCGCCGAGTTGCCGCTCTTGGAGGTGGCCAACGGCTGGGACAACGTGATCTTCAGGCTCGGTGACGAGCTCGCTGTCCGCCTTCCGCGGCGGCAGGCGGCGGCGGAGCTCATCCGCAACGAGCAGCGTTGGCTGCCGGAAGTGAGCCGGGGCCTCGCGACTGTCATGCCTCTTCCGGTGCGGACGGGCACGCCGTCGTCGTACTTTCCGTGGTATTGGTCCATCACGCGCTGGCTGAAGGGGACCGTGGCGGCTGACATCGAAGCAGCGCACAGGTTCGACGCGGCCGCCGATCTGGCACGGTTCGTGAACGCTTTCCACCGCCCGGCACCGGCTGACGCCCCACGAAATACGGTCCGCGGAGTACCACTGTCCACACGGAGCGCGGTTGTGGAGGAGCGAATCGCCGCAGCCGGCCAGCCCGAGGAACTCCTGCACCTCTGGCGGGTCCTGCGGGACCAACCCGAGTGGACCGGACCGCCGCTGTGGCTGCACGGCGACCTGCACGCAGCGAACCTCGTCCTGAATCCGCAGGGCAGGCTCGCCGGCGTCCTTGACTTCGGCGACCTGACGGCAGGGGACCCCGCCACGGACCTCGCCGCGGCCTGGCTCGTCTTCGACCGCATTGGAAGGCGTACCTTCATCGAGACGGTCACCAGGGAACGGTCTGTGGATTCCGCGACCTGGCAGCGGGCACGCGGTTGGGCGCTCTGTATCGCCGCAGCCATGGCAGCAACATCCGATGACAATCCCGCCTTCCACACGATGGGGATCCGCATCCTCGAGGACGTTCTCGCCGATGACATATTGATCGACGAAGGGCCTTGCCGATGAAATTCACACATGTCTCGCGGGTCCAGACCGAGGGTGACAACCACGTCATGGAAGACGCATGCGGATACCGCGCCAACGCCGCCTGGATGATCGACGGCGCAACGTCGCTGCTCGACGAACTCGATCTCCCCGGCGCGTCGAACCCTTCCTGGTATGCGCAGGTCCTGGGGCTGGCGCTGGCGGAAAGCGCCGGACCACAGGACCCCCGCGCCGTTCTGGCCGCCGCGCTGGCGAAAGTGGACGAGCTCGGCCACCAGTTGGTGGGACCGGAATCCCAGCGCTTCCCGAGCGCCGCGGTCTCCCTGGTCACAACCGACGACGACGGCGCCCTCTCGGTCCTCAGCCTCGCCGACTGCCACGTGGTGGCGGCCCTCAATGACGGGGAGGTCAGACACGTGGGGCAGGCCCTCGACGGACCGTCATCGCGTGACGAATTGCGCCGGGCACGGCTGGAGCGAAACACGCCGGAAGGGGTCTGGGTTGCACGCCGTGAACCGGCAGCGGCGCAACACGCCCGGCTGGTCACGCTCGGGCCTGCCCATACCGTGGCGCTGGCATCCGACGGCGCGTGGCGGGCGGTGGACCTCGGGCTGGTCAGCGGCCCGGCGGATTTCCTTGAGGCTGTACAGACTCCGATGGGCGCGCAGGAGCTTATGCTGATGCTGCGGACCACACAGGATGAGATCGGCGAATCGGCCGATGACGCCTCAGTCCTGTGCGTCGCACTGGAGTAGCTGTGGCTGGTGTGAAAGCGCCATGGAAGCGGAACGAAGGAGCGCAATGACTGAGACTGCGGACGTTGTGATTGTTGGCGGCGGTATCGCGGGGCTCTCGCTCGCGGCCGCGCTGGCATCGGACCAGCGGGCCCAGTTGAGGATCATCCTCGTCGAGGCGGAACATTCCCTCGCGTACCACACCTCCTCGAGGTCGGCCCGGCAGCTCATCCCCAGTTACGGGCCCGAGGCGATCCAGCAACTCACCGCACGGACGCTTCAGCTCATCCGGGAACGTGAAGATGAGCTACCCTCGCCGGTGCTCACTCCCCGCAGTTTCATGCTGATCGGTTCGGACAACGACGTCGCTGCCAGAGCCAGCGGCGCCATGGAACGCCTCCCATGGGAAGAAGCAGTGCAGCTTTGTCCGCAAATCGAGCCGGCCGCCCGGCAGCAGGGTTACAACGCCGCCGGACTCGACACCACGGCGGTCGGCTGCAACACGGACGTCCTGCTGGATCATCACCGGTCGGCAGCGGAGGCAGGCGGCACCAGGATCATGACCGGCGCGCGCGTTCACTCGGTCCAGCGGCTCCGGACGGCCTGGGAAGTCGGTGCCGGTTCGCAGGCAGTGCACGCCGCCGTCGTCGTCAATGCGGCAGGCGCGTGGGCTGATGAACTGGCTGTCCTCTCCGGTGTGGCCACACAGGGCATGCGGCCCTACCGACGGACGGCAGCGGTTGTCGGCGCAGACAATATCCCCGCCCCCGATTCGCCGATGGTAGCGGCGGCGGATGACAGTTTCTATTTCCGCAGGGACGACGACGGCCTCCTCATCTCACCTGCCGAGACGGTCCCGAGCGTGCCGGAGGACGCACAGCCGCGTCCCGAGGACCTGGAGGCACTGATCGCTCGCCTTGATTCCATGACCACACTCGGAATCGGGAGCGTGATGCGCGCCTGGACAGGATTGCGGACCCAGGTGGCAGACGGTCTCCCGGTTGTCGGATTCGATCCGGAAGCCGAGGGATTCTTCTGGTTGGCGGGCCAGGGCGGCTACGGGTTCCAGACGTCGTCGGCCATTGCCGAACTGTCGGCCGGGCTCATCACCGGCACTGGAGCAGGAGCCGCCGCCGGCCAGTCTCTCGCCTCAGCGCTCGCCGCCGGACGCTGAATCAGGAATCCTGAGCATCCCGAGTGCACCGGCGGGTCTAGAGTAAAACCATGAAGGTTGAAGAGACGCCGCTGCCCGGAATCGGCGTGCGCAAGGACATTGTGACGGCGTCGGGCCGCCGGATCGGCACAGTCACCCAGCGCAGCGGAGAGACGGAGTTGATCGTGTCCCGTGCCGATGATCCCGATGCGTGTCTGGCATCGATCCCGTTGACTGCCGAGGAGGCCTCTGCGCTGGGTAACCTGCTCGGATCCCACGAGATTGTGGCGCAGTTGACGGAAGACCACCGGGATCTGCCGGGGGTCAACACCCGGCAATTCCTCATCGATGTCGACTCCCCGTATGACGGACGCAAACTCGGTGACACGAAGATGCGCACGCGCACCAGCGTCTCGCTGGTTGCGGTGCTCCGGCGAGGGCAGGTCCAGGCCTCGCCCACACCGGATTTCACGTTGGCTGCCGGCGACTTGCTGGTGGCCGTTGGAACCTCCGAAGGGCTCGACGCCGCGGCCGAGATTCTTAGCGGCGGCTGAGCCGCCCGTGGAGAATCACAGCGCGCTGGTCCTCATTGAACTGGGAGCGGTTTTCCTTGGCCTCGGTATCCTCGGAAGGCTCGCCGGGCGGATCGGTCTCTCGCCCATCCCGCTCTACCTGATCGGAGGGCTGTTCTTCGGGCAGGGCGGTTTTGTCGAGCTGGACGGGCTGGAGGAGTTCAGCGAGATAGCCAGTGAGATCGGGGTCATCCTCCTGCTCCTGCTGCTTGGCCTGGAATACACCGCCGGCGAACTGGTGACCGGCCTGAAACAGTCATGGATGGCGGGAGTCCTCGATATCCTGCTGAATTTCCTGCCCGGCGCGATTGTTGCCCTCATGCTCGGCTGGGGCGGTGTCGGAGCACTCGTCCTCGGCGGAGTGACGTACATTTCGTCGTCGGGCATCATCGCCAAAGTGCTGACGGACCTGGGGCGCCTCGGGAACCGTGAGACCCCGGTCATCCTGTCACTGCTGGTCTTCGAGGACCTCGCAATGGCCATCTACCTTCCCATCCTCACTACGGTGCTCGCGGGGGTCAGCTTTGCCGGCGGGCTTCAGGCAGTCGGCGTGTCGCTGGTGGTGGTCACCATCGTCCTGGTGATCGCGCTCCGCTTCGGCCGCACAGTTTCCGCCATCGTTGACTCCAAGGACCGCGAGGTGTTCCTGCTGACGCTGATCGGCGGTGCGCTGCTTGTCGCGGGCTTTGCAGCGGCGATGCAGGTTTCAGCCGCCGTCGGCGCCTTCCTGCTCGGCATTGCGATCTCGGGGGCCACTGCCACCAATGCCACCCGCCTCCTGGAACCACTGCGCGATCTGTTCGCAGCCATCTTCTTTGTGGTGTTCGGACTCAATACTGACCCCGCGACCATTCCTCCGGTGCTCGGCTACGCGTTGCTCCTGGCCGCCATCACGGCTGCAACCAAAGTGGCAACCGGCTGGTGGGCGGCGAAACGGCAGGGTGTCGGCAAGTTGGGCCGTGCGCGCGCAGGTGCAGCGCTGATCGCCCGCGGCGAGTTCTCCATCGTCATTGCCGGCCTTGCCGTGGCGTCCGGAGCCATCACAGACGAGCTTGCTGCACTGGCAACGGCCTACGTGCTGCTAATGGCCATCCTTGGTCCAATTGCGGCACGGCTCGCAGAACCAGCCATGCGTCTGGTCCTACGCATGACGCCGCAGCCAGCCTAGAACCCTGCGTAAACCCAGCAGAAGCAACACAGGATCCCGCAACACACACGGTGTCATTGCGGTGTCCGAATGATTGCGATTTACCGCCGAAAAGCCCGGTGAACATCCGGCACATGCGCCGCCCGTAACGGTTGGGCGCCGATGGTTCACAGACCGGATCTTCCCCGGAAACGCGGCCCTACGATGATCCCACCTACTTCTTTGAAAGGTGGTGCATCATGCACACACTCCGTGCGCTGCTGGCGAGCCTGCTACTTATTATCGGGTTCGGGCTGGTAGTGCCGTCTTCCGCCTCCGCTGCTCCCTACTGCGGAATAACCTGGGGCTCACTGGCCAAGACCAGCACGGCCCAGACCAGTGCCCCGGTGGTGAACGCACGGGCCGGCCGCCATGCCTGTTTTGACCGGCTCGTGATCGATGTTCGGGGCAAGGGTGCCGGCTACACCGTCCGGTACGTAAGCGCCGTCGTCGGGACCTCCGGCCTGGCCACGCCGCTGCGCGGTGGGGCCGACATCCAGGTGACCGTCAACGCACCGGCCCAGGACGGACGGGGCAACGCAACCTACCGTCCGGCCGTCAGGTCCGAAGCGGTCAATGTTGCCGGTTTCACAACCTTCCGGCAGGTGGCCTACGTGGACAGCTTCGAGAGCCGCACCACGTTTGGCCTCGGCGTTCGCGCCCGCCTTCCGTTCCGGGTCTTTTCACTCGACGGGCCGGGTACCTCATCCCGGCTGGTCATCGATGTGGCTCATCGCTGGTAGGGGATCCGCCCCCAACCCTCCTGCGTGTGGAGTCACATAATGGCGCTTTGAGTTACTCAAAGCGCCATTACTGCGCGTGCGATGGGGTAATGGAGTAATGGGGACTACCTAGGCGAGCGGCTCGCCCAACACGCGGTCGACGGCGGCAAGAACCGCCCCGGCCTCCACCAGCTTCCGCACCGCCTCAATTTCGGGCGCGAGATACCGGTCCGTCCCCGGACCCTCCACCACCTCCCGGAGCGCGGCCCGCGCCGCAGAGATGGCGGGCGAACTGTAGGAGGTGCTGATGCCGCCGTCGCGCATGTCCAGCGCGCGGGCCGCGGTCAGCAGCTCGATCGCCACCACGCGCGTCAGTCCGTCCAGCGCCCGCCGCAGCTTCAAACCGGCGGACCAGCCCATTGACACATGGTCTTCCTGCATTGCGGAGGACGGGATGGAATCGACGGAGGCCGGAACAGCCAGGCGCTTGAGCTCGGACACAATGCCGGCCTGGGTGTACTGGGCGATCATGTGCCCGGAGTCAACACCCGGATCATGCGCGAGGAACGGATTGAGCCCGTGGCTTCGGCTCTTGTCCAGGAACCGGTCGGTCCGGCGTTCGCTCATGGACGCGAGGTCCGCAACGGCGATCGCGAGGAAGTCCAACGCATAGCCGATCGGCGCGCCGTGGAAGTTGCCGTTCGACTCTACGCGGCCGTCAACGGTCACCACCGGATTGTCGATGGCGGAGCCAAGCTCGATCGCCGCGACGGACTCGACGTGTGCCAGCGTTGCCCGCGCGGCCCCGTGAACCTGCGGCGCGCAGCGCAGCGAGTAGGCGTCCTGGACCCGCGTGAACCGGTGTGCCTTGCGCTCATCAGAGGCGTGTTCGCCGATGAGGCGCGACCCGGAAAGCACGCGACGGATGTTCGCCGCGGAGACAATCTGTCCGGGATGCGGCCGAAGCTGGTGCAGATCCTCCGCGAAGACACTGTCGGTTCCCAGCAGGCCCTCCACGCTCATTGCCGTTGCAAGGTCAGCGGTCCGCAGCAGCCGGTGCAGATCCGCAGAGGCGAGAACGAGCATGCCCAGCATGCCGTCGGTGCCGTTGATGAGGGCGAGGCCCTCCTTCTCGCGCAGTTCGACCGGGGTGATTCCGGCGGCACTGAGCGCCTCGGCGGCGGGCAGCAGCGCGCCGTCGTCGTTCCTTACCTCTCCCTCGCCCATCAGGGCCAGCGCCACGTGGGATAGGGGAGCGAGGTCGCCGGAGCAGCCCAGCGACCCGTATTCACCGATCACGGGAGTGATGCCTGCGTTCAGCAGGTCCGCGTAGGTCTGCGCGACGACCGGCCGCACGCCGGTCCGGCCGGTAGCCATGGTGGAGAGCCGCCCGAGCATCAGCCCGCGCACCACCTCGCGGTCGACTTCCGCGCCCGACGACGCCGCGTGGCTGCGGATGAGGCTGCGCTGCAGGTGCGTGCGCTCCTGGACGGGAATGTGTTTGGTTGCCAGGGCGCCGAAGCCGGTGGACACGCCGTAGTGGGGTGTCGGATCATCGATGAGCGCATCAATCACCGAGCGGCTGTCCTGCATGGCAGACAGCGAGTCGTCGCCGAGCTCCACCCGCGCACCGTACCGGGCCACGGCAACAACCTCCGCCGGCGCCAGTGCTCCTAAACCGATTGTCACGGTGCTCTCTTCTGGCATGACCTGTCCCTTTTCTCGTCCCGCAATCGACCGCTCTTGCCAACAGATGAAATGAGCGTTTCAATAAGTGAAATACATATTTCCACCGAACGCAAGGAAGAACTCGTGGCGGATACCTCCACCCGCACCGTTGAGCGGGCCCTGCTCCTGCTCGGCACGGTCTGTGACCGTGGTTCGGTGACCCTGGCCGATGCTGCCCGTGATGCCGGACTTTCGGCATCGACTGCGCTGCGGCTGTTGCGCACCCTCGAGGGCACCGGTTTTGTCCGCAGGGACGACGACGGCTACCGGCCCGGCATGCGCGTGGTCCAGCTCGGCGCGCAGGCGCTCTCGCACGAATCGCTGGTGTCGCTGGCGGAGGGCGCATTGGAACGATTGGTCGACTCAACGGGGGAGTCCGCCTACCTCAATGTGCCCTCCCACGATGGCCACGGGATCTACCTGTCCGTCCGGGAAGGAACCCACTCGGTTCGCCACACCAGCTGGGTGGGCAGGAGCATTCCGCTGGACGGTTCCGCCGCCGGTGCTGTCCTGAGCGGCAAGACTCCCGACGACGGCTACGTGGTGGTCAGCAACGGCATCGAACCCGACGTCACCGCGATCGCCGCACCCGTGCTGTCCGGCGGACACGTGGTGGCAGCGCTGAGTGTCGTTGTGCCCTCCTACCGGATCACCGACGACGGCGCGCGCCGGATCGGGCGCCAGGTCGCCGGCGAAGCCACAGGTATTCTCACCGCCCGAACAGACACTGCCCCGCAGGAAACTGAAACCTCTCCCACGAACGAGTCCTCAACGTCAGGAGCACAATCATGACCTTCACCCAGCACGATCCGTCGCGCACCATCCGCGCACCGCGTGGCACCGAACTCACGGCGAAAAGCTGGCAGACAGAAGCACCCCTGCGGATGCTGATGAACAACCTCGACCCCGAGGTGGCCGAGCGGCCCGAAGACCTCGTTGTCTACGGCGGCACCGGCCGGGCGGCACGCAGCTGGGAGGCATACGACGCCATCGTGGCCACGCTGAAGGACCTGGAGGACGACGAAACCCTGCTGGTGCAGTCGGGCAAACCCGTGGGCGTCTTCCGCACCAATCCCTGGGCACCGCGGGTCCTCCTGGCCAACTCAAACCTGGTGGGAGACTGGGCCAACTGGCCCGAGTTCCGGCGGTTGGAGGCCGAGGGTCTCATGATGTACGGGCAGATGACCGCCGGGTCCTGGATCTACATCGGTACCCAGGGGATCCTGCAGGGAACCTATGAAACCTTCGCCGCCGTGGCTACGGCCAGATTCGGCGGGACTCTTGCGGGAACGCTCACACTCACCGCCGGCTGCGGCGGGATGGGCGGTGCCCAGCCGCTGGCCGTCACACTGAACGGCGGCGCGGTGCTGATTCTTGACGTCAGCGAGACCCGCCTGCGCCGGCGGGCCGCCAAGCGCTACCTCGACGTCGTTGCCGCTGACCTTGAAGACGGACTGAAGCAGGTCCTCGAAGCGAAACGCCAGAAGCGTGCGTTGTCTGTCGGCGTCGTCGGGAATGCTGCCGAAGTGCTGCCGGCGTTGCTGGAGCGCCAGCGGAACGGTGAGTTCACCATCGATATCGTCACCGACCAGACTTCCGCGCATGACCCGCTGAGCTACCTTCCCGAGGGCATCGGGATGGACGAGTGGGAGCGGGAAGCCTCAGGGGACCCGGATGGGTTCACCAAGAAGGCCCAAACCTCCATGGCCCGTCATGTCGAGGCAATGGTTGGGTTCCAGGACGCCGGAGCCACCGTCTTCGACTACGGCAACTCCATCCGCGATGAGGCACGCAAGGGCGGCTACGGGCGGGCGTTCGAATTCCCCGGCTTTGTACCGGCCTACGTTCGGCCGCTCTTCTGCGAGGGCCTCGGCCCGTTCCGCTGGGTCGCCCTATCCGGTGACCCCGCCGACATCGCCGTCACCGACGCCGCGCTCAAGGAACTGTTTCCGGAGAACGAACACCTGCACCGCTGGCTCGACGCCGCCGGTGAGCTCGTGGAGTTCGAAGGACTGCCTGCCCGGATCTGCTGGCTGGGTTACGGCGACCGCGCGAAAGCCGGCCTGCTCTTCAACCGGCTCGTCGCCGAGGGCAAGGTGTCCGCACCCATCGTGATCGGACGGGACCACCTCGACTCGGGTTCGGTTGCCTCGCCCTACCGCGAGACCGAAGCCATGGCGGACGGCTCCGACGCCATTGCAGACTGGCCGCTGCTCAACGCCCTGCTCAACACTGCCTCCGGTGCCACCTGGGTCTCCATCCATCACGGCGGCGGAGTCGGTATCGGCCGTTCGATCCACGCCGGGCAGGTGTCCGTAGCGGATGGAACGGCGCTGGCAGCAGAGAAGCTCGAACGTCTCCTGACCAATGACCCGGGAACCGGCGTCATCCGCCACGTTGACGCCGGCTACGAGCGAGCCCGGGAGGTGGCCCATGAGCGTGGAGTCCGTGTGCCCATGGAGGGCTGACCCGGGGTCCGTGCCCGAAAGGTCAGGGGTTCTGCCAGAGGCCCATCACATTGCCCTCGGGGTCACGGAAGTAGGCGGCGAACCCCATGTCACCGACGGTCATCTTCTCGCCGACGGCGGACCCTCCGAGCGCTTCGACCTTCGCGATCGACTCCTCGATGTTCTCGACGTCAATCGTGATGATCGGACCGGAGAGCGGGCCGCCGTCGCGCTTGAACATGCCGCCGTTGATGTAGCCCGGCTCAGTGGGACCCTGTTCTCCGGCAGGTCCGGTGCCGGCGGCGGTGTAGTCGAACTCGGGCATTTGGGTCACGTCCCAGCCGAACGCCTCGCGGTAGAACTCCCGGGCGCGATCGCCATTGTCAAAAGGGATTTCGAAATGTACAACGCGTCCGGCCACGATGAACTCCTCCAGATTGATCGGTTAGCGAGATGCTGGTGAGTCTAGGCCTGATCAATCAGTCTGCACAGGGGTACCTGTGGCACTGGGAAAACTCTGAAGAACCGGAAGGGAAACCGATGGACAGCGTAAGCAACCTGCTGGAATCAATCGAAGGTGTGGGGCGGGATACGGTCCGTGGCGGCTACTCCCGCCCTGTGTTCTCTCCGGCTGAACTGGACCTGCGGTCCTGGTTCGAGCAGGAGGCCCGTCGGCGCGGACTGGATATCGAAACTGACCGTAACGGCATCCTCTGGGCCTGGTGGGATGTCGATGGCGCTGACCGGAACGACGGCGGCACCCGGGACGGCGCGCTCGTCACCGGCAGCCACCTCGACTCGGTGCCCGGTGGAGGTGCATTTGACGGTCCGCTCGGCGTCGCCGCTGCCCTTGCTGCAGTGGACCTCCTGAAGGAACGCGGAGTCCAGCCGCAGCGGGCGCTCGCCGTCACAGTATTTCCCGAGGAGGAAGGCTCGCGCTTCGGTGTGGCGTGCCTTGGTTCGCGGCTGCTGACCGGTGCCATTGACCCGGATACAGCCCGGAATCTCAAGGATCCGGACGGCGTCACATTCGCCGAGGCCGCACGCGCCAACGGGCTGGATCCCGCACATCTGGGCAGGGACGACGAGGCACTTCGCCGGATCGGTGACTTCGTGGAACTCCACGTCGAGCAGGGCCGCGGACTCATCGACCTCGACTCCGCCATCGCCGTGGGCACCTCGATCATCGGCCACGGCCGCTGGAAACTGACCATCAGCGGACAGGGCAACCATGCCGGGACCACCTTGATGGAGGACCGCGCGGACCCCATGGTGGCCGCAGCACAGGTCATCCTCGCCATCCGCAAGACCGCCGCCGCCACGCCCGAAGCCCGCGCGACTGTGGGCAGGCTGCAGCCGATCCCGGGCGGTACCAACGTAATCGCTTCCCGGGTGGAGCTGTGGATCGACATCCGGCATCCCGACGACGCCACCACGGCCTCGCTGGTGGAGTCGATCCACGGCCAGGCGCAGAAGGCTGCGGCGTTCGAAGGGTGCACCGCCGCGCTGACCCGGGAGTCCGTCAGCGGCACCGTGACCTTCGATGGAGAACTCCAACGGCAGCTGCAGCTCGCCATTCCGGGCGCTCCCGGCCTGCCTACCGGTGCCGGTCACGACGCAGGCATCCTCGCCGCCCACGCACCGTCAGCCATGCTGTACGTGCGGAATCCGACCGGCATCAGCCATTCCCCCGAGGAACATGTCGAAGACGACGACGCCGACTACGGCGCCGTTGCGCTCGCCGACGCCCTGGAGCGGCTGCTGTGAAATCACTCTGGTGCGAGCAGGCCTGGCTGGAACCGGGGGACATTGCGGCGGGCGTGCGGGCCGAGGTCGATGACAACGGCGTTGTCCGCACCGTTAGCCGCGGTGCTGAACCGGAACCCGATGATCTGCGGCTGAACGGCGTGGTCTTCCCGACTGCGGCAAATGCACACTCGCATGCATTTCACCGGGTGCTTCGCGGGCGAACCCATGCCGGCACGGGCACGTTCTGGACGTGGCGGAACGCGATGTACCAGGCGGCCGGTACCCTCACACCCGAGCTGTACGAGGAACTTGCGACCGCCGTCTACACCGAAATGGTCACGGCCGGCTGGACCAGCGTCGCCGAATTCCACTACGTGCACCACCGGCAGGACAGCACCGAGTACGGCAAGCAGCGTATCGGGCCGCCAGAAACCGCAGCGCCAACGCACGCAACACTAACGCAGGCAGCACCAACGCACGACGACGGCCCGCATGCCATGGAGCTGGCGCTTGCCCGCGCTGCGGTCACCGCCGGCATCAGGCTGACACTGCTGGACACCTGCTACCTCTCCGCCGGCTTCGGCGCGCCGGTGCTGCCCGAACAGGCACGCTTCACCGACGGCAGCGCGGACGCCTGGCTCAGCCGGTGGCACTCCCTGCACACCGCCATCACGGGCAGTTTCGACGCATCCCAGGTCTCTGTCGGTGCTGCCCTGCACTCCGTGCGCGCCGTGGATGAACCTGCGCTTGCATACATTGCACAACACCTTCCCGCAGACGTACCCCTGCACATTCACCTTTCCGAGCAGCCTGCCGAGAACCGTGACTGTCTCGAGGCGACCGGAACCACACCTACCGGGTTGCTGGCCAGGCATGATCTACTCTCGGAACGGTTGACGGTGGTTCACGCGACCCACCTGACCGCCCAGGACATGAATCTCCTCGGTCAGGCGCGGGTCACCGTAGCCATGTGTCCCACAACGGAGGCGGATCTCGCCGACGGCATCGGTCCGGCACGCGCTCTGCAGGATGCCGGCGCGGTGGTGAGTCTGGGGACGGACCAGCACGCCGTCGTCGACCCCTGGCTCGAAATGCGGGCGCTGGAACACGGCGAACGGCTGGCCAGCGGCGGGCGGGGGCGATTCTCACCTGCCGAGCTGGTGCGCGCGGCCGCCAGCGGCGGGGCGCGGGCACAGGGTCGGCCCGCAGCCGGTCTGGCACCGGGACAAGTCTGCGACCTGGTCGCACTTGATCCCGCAACCGCACGCACGGCCGGCTCTTCTCCGGCCCAGCTCGTGCTGACGGCGACAGCGCAGGATGTCACCGCCGTCGTCGTCGGTGGGGAAGTGGTGGCCCGGAACGGGCGCCATGTGCGGCTGGGGGGTCCGGGCACGCTGCTCGCCGCGGCGATTGCGCGGATGGACGAGGCAGCACCAACAACGAAGGCCACAACGGGGAAGGCACTCTCATGACGGGCGCTACAACGATCATCACCGGCATCGGCGAGCTCATGACGCAGGACGCCGAGCAGCGGGTTCTCAAGGACGCGGCGATCGTGCTCGAGGATGAGCGGATCGCCTGGCTCGGTCCGGCCGCAAACGCTCCTGCCGCTGATTCCCGGTACGACGCCGGTGGCCGCGCCTGCCTGCCCGGCTGGGTGGACAGCCATACCCACCTGGTGTTCGCCGGCGACCGAACCGCGGAATTCGAGGCACGCATGGCCGGGCAGTCCTATGCCGCGGGCGGGATCTCTGTGACGGTGGACGCCACGCGGCGCGCCTCGGATGAGGAACTCGGCTCGCTCGTGGCCCAGCGGGTGGCCGAAGCCGGAGCGAACGGAACCACCTACCTCGAAACCAAGACCGGCTACGGTCTCAACGTCGAGGAAGAAGCCCGCAGCGCACGGATCGCCGCTGCAACAGCGGACGAGCTGACCTTCCTCGGAGCACACCTCGTTCCGCAGGGGTGGAAAGCGGACGACTACGTTCAGACCGTCACCGGACCCATGCTCAGCGCCGTCCGGCCCTACGTGCAGTGGGCTGACGTATTTTGCGAAACGGGCGCGTTCACACCGGACCAGAGCCGTGAAGTGCTTCGCGCATGCCGGGACGCGGGTCTGGGACTTCGGGTGCACGGGAACCAGCTCGGCCCGGGGGAGGGCGTGCGGCTCGCTGTGGAGGAGGCAGCGGCCAGCGTCGACCACGTGAACCATTTGGAGCTGTCGGACATCGACGCCCTCGCAGGTTCCTGGTCCGGCTGGGAGGGTGATCCGGACAGCCGGGGGACGGTGGCAACCTGCCTGCCCGCGTGCGATCTGTCCACCCGCCAACCCCTCGCGCCCGCCCGGCAGCTGCTGGATGCCGGAGTACCCATCGCGCTTGCCTCCAACTGCAATCCGGGGACGTCCTACACCTCGTCCATGGCGTTCTGCGTAGCTACGGCCGTGCTGCAGATGGGACTGACGGTTGCCGAAGCCGTCCGCGCGGCAACCTACGGCGGTGCGCTTGCCCTCCACCGCGAACAAACAACCGACGACGGCGGCCGGCTGGCCGTTGGGTCGCTCGCTGTCGGACACCGCGCGGACCTGCAACTGCTGGACGCACCGTCCGCAACCCACCTGGCTTACCGTCCGGGGATGCAGCTGACCCATGCGGTGTGGCGCGCCGGGCAGCGCCTCCGTTGAGTTTTTGTCGCCTAGTTGCTGTTTCACGACGCTCAGAACAGCAGATAGGCGACAAAAACTTCCCGGGGAACCGTTTTTGTACGCTTTGGCAAGCACCGAAGCGTACGGCACCATGAAGGCATGCCAACCGCCAAAACCAGCCAGCCGTCGTCGTTATCCCCGACCGCCCGCCGGAAGAGGATCAAAGCGGAAATCCTGATTGTCCTTGGTCTGTCCCTCGGCCAGGCCGGGGTTTACGCG
This sequence comes from Arthrobacter parietis, assembly GCF_039530425.1. Lineage (NCBI taxonomy): Bacteria > Bacillati > Actinomycetota > Actinomycetes > Micrococcales > Micrococcaceae > Arthrobacter > Arthrobacter parietis. Next base: position 146,182 of record NZ_BAAAON010000010.1, read on the forward strand.
GTGGTGGAGTTGATCGACAAGCTGACCCGTGCGCCGCTGGCTGCGCAGACCACCAGGCTCAATCCGGTTCTGGACAACCGGCAGTACTTCGATCTCACCTACCAGCTGCTGGGAATCTTCTTTGCGCTGGTTCCCGTGGTGCTTGTGCTGTTCCTGCTCACCCAGCCGGGGAAGTCGGCCTTCCGCCGGATTGGCTTCACCTTCAGCAAACCGAAGGTCGACTTCGGTCTGGGAGTGGGGCTGGCCGCGGTGATCGGGGTGGGAACGCTCGGGGTGTACGCCGCGGGCCGGGCACTGGGGCTTACCACTGCGATCATCCCGACGGCGCTCGACACCTACTGGTGGACGCTGCCTGTGCTGGTGCTCTCGGCGATCCGTCACGCGGTGCTCGAAGAGGTCATTGTGGTGGGCTACCTCTTTGAGCGGCTCCGGGAACTGGGCTGGTCAGTCCCGGTGATTATTGTGACTTCGGCGCTCCTGCGAGGGAGCTATCACCTGTACCAGGGGATCGGCCCGTTCATCGGGAACGTGATCATGGGGCTGATCTTCGGCTACGCCTACACGCGCACCAAGCGGGTGATGCCCCTGGTGATAGCGCATGCGCTGCTGGACATTGCAGGCTTTGTCGGCTTCGCGCTCTTCGGCCCGGCTATCGGCATCGGAAGCTAACCCCCGGCCACGCGGCCTGGGGAACCAGCGTCCGAAAGAACCAATTAGATCCGGACCGCACCCTTCGGGGTTTCGAACGCTACCGACATGATGCCGGGCGTGCCGTTGGGGGCGATCCACTCGACGTCGACGTCGTCCAACGGGTGGGTGACGGGCGTTCCGAGCCACTCTGTGACGCGCTCTGCCGACCCGGCGATGGTGAGCGCGCTGAGGCGCACGGACGCGGTGCGCGCCTGGGATGGGTGGAGGGACTCCGTGCCTTCATCCCAGCGGATCATGTAGGGGACCTGAGGGTCAGCGATGAGGCCCTTGATGCCGATCTGCTGCCAGGTCAGCTCCTGCCCGTCCGGGAATTTGCGGTTACCGGGGACGGCGCTGCGGCCAAGGCGGTCCTCGAACGGGGCGAGGTCATCAACGGCTACGCACCAGCCCATCCAGCCGCCGCCGGCCTCGGACCGTGCCCGCACCGCCTGGCCAAATGGAGCCTTGTCCGAGGCTGGGTGGTCAAGGACCTCGACTACCTCGAGGTACTGGCCGTTGACCAACGGAAAAATCATGTTGCGGGTGCCAAACCGCGGGTGGATTCCACCCTTCACGAATTCAACTCCGAGGGCGTCGGAAATCCGTTCCGCAGTAGCAGTCAGTCCGTCAGGTTCGCAGGCATAAGACACATGATCCAGGCGCATGGCCCCATTTTGGCACTTTGTGATGGAGGCCTCGACTAAGGGTTACCTAAGTCACACCGCGGGCGACGATGTTCCAAGCAAAACCCAAGGTCAGAGCCGGATAGTTGCTTCACACAGGGAGCCCGGTTCCGAGACCGCCGGAGTTTCCTGCCAGGGACGCCCACTGGGTGTCCCCCTTGAGTGGGGCCGACCGTTTTCCCATAGACGCCGAACGGCCCCACTCAAGCATCCTCTGCCGCACGCGCGCCTTTCACGGCTACTACGCCAGCCGGCTTCATTTCACGGCGAGTCACACAAGTTGCCCTCACCCGCGCTGGTCAGGTTTCCTAATACGAGGTAACGAGTGACAGTGCGGCAGGTTCCACCCGCCATCAGCCCCGGCTTGCTGTCCGGCAACCCTCCCTCGCGGCGGGGTGCCCCGGGTGAAGACCAGGCCCTGCATGCAGTGCAGGAGCAAGCGCGATTCAGTGAGGCGGCAGGGTTTTGACAGGCATCACCACAGCGGTTCCGCAGCCGGAAGCGGGGCTGGTTGACGGCGTCGTCGTGCAACGGTTCCGGATTGGCCCGTTGGCGCTGGAAACAGGCGGCCATTTGCCCGATGTCGTCCTCGCCTACGAGACCTGGGGCACGCTCAATGCCGATGCCTCCAATGCGGTGCTGATCGAGCACGCACTCACCGGCAGCTCACATGTAGCGCGGGGCGAGTCCTCCGAGGATGGCTGGTGGGACGGGTTGGTGGGTCCGGGCAGAACCATCGACACGAACCGCTACTTCGTGGTGTCCATCAATATGCTGGGCGGCTGTTACGGATCCACGGGGCCGGCGTCGCTTGATCCGGAGGGCAAGCCGTGGGGTTCGCGTTTCCCCTTCGTCACCATCCGCGATTCCGTGCGTGCCGAGGCACTGCTCGCAGACCTGCTGGGCATCTCCTCCTGGCACTCCGTGCTGGGTGGGTCAATGGGAGGCGCGAGGGCTCTTGAGTGGGCTGTCACCTATCCCGGGCGGGTGCAACGGTGCGCCGTCATCGCGTGCGGAGCAGCGAGCACCGCGGAGCAGATCGCCTTCGCGCAGGCCCAGGTGCAGGCCATTCGCCTCGACCCGCGGTTCACCGGCGGCGACTACTACGGAAGCGCCGGTCCCGAGGATGGGTTGGGCCTTGCCCGGCGCATCGCGCACATCACCTACCGTTCGGAGGCGGAACTCGTACACCGGTTCGGTCGGGCAGCGCAGGGTATGGAAGAGCCTTTTGGGTCGTCGGTGCCGGGCGGGCGCGGCCGCTACCAGGTGGAGAGCTACCTGGACCATCAGGCGGAAAAGCTGGTCCGGCGGTTTGACGCCAACAGCTACGTCATCCTCACTGAAGCGCTCATGAGCCACGACGTTGCCCGTGACCGGGGGAGCCTCAGCACTGCACTCGCAGCTGCCTCGGCAGAGTTCTTCGTCGCGGCGGTGGATTCGGATCGCCTCTACTGGCCTCGCCAGTCCGTTGAACTGGCGTCCGCATTGCCCGGGAACGTTGCCGTCCACACCATTGAATCTCCCATCGGCCACGATGCCTTCCTCACCGAGATTGCGCAGCTTGAGCCCGCGCTGGCAGCAGCGTTCTATAGCAACACCGACGACGGCGATGTCAAGGAGAGCGCCTCAGCGCTACGGTTGCGCGCGGGCTGAGTCGCAGCCTGCCGCAGCACGCAGCCGGCACAGTTCAACATGCCACTATGGAGCTATGACGAATTTTTCCTCGACTGACGGTTCTGCTGCGCCCTCCTCCGCCTCCTCCTCCGCCTCCGCCTCCGCCCCCGAGACCGGGCCCGGGACCGGCCCGGCCTCGACCGCACCGACTGTCGTCTGGTCGAAGCCCGAAGACGAGCGCTCCGGCTCGCCGCTCCTGGTGCTGCTGCACGGACACATGGCCAACGAGGAAGACCTCATGGGTATCCTCGACTTCCTGCCCGACGAGTTCACCGTGGCATCCGTACGTGCGCCGGTCGCCCTGGGAGCAGGTTTCACCTGGTTCCCGCTGATGCAGGACGCCGCCTATTCGGTCGACAAGGTCACCGCCGCCGTCCAGGACGTCATTGACTGGGTCGACTCCATCAAGCAGTCGCACTCGAGCGTCACCCTGCTCGGCTTCTCGATGGGCATGGCAGTGGCAAGCTCCATGCTGCGTGCCCGGCCCGCAGACTACGCGGCCGTCGTCGGGCTCTCAGGGTTTGTTGTGCCGACCGACGGCAGCACGTTCTTCAACGACAGCGCGCTTGTTGCGAAGCCAGTGCCGTTCTTCTGGGGCCGGGATCAGGAAGACCCGGTCATTCCCGCCGATCGAATCGAGTTCACCCACGGCTGGCTGAACCGCCACACCAAGCTCACCAAGGTGCTCTACGCGGGCATGTACCACAGCATCAACGCACAGGAACTGGGACATGTGCGGGAATTTCTGCAGATGGTGGTGCCCGGCGTCAGCCGGACACCACTGTCACGGTAACGCCGTTACGGTGGCGGGTTAGACTCCCGAATGTGAAGAAAGAAACGCTCTGGGACGCAGGAAAACGCGCGGACCCCAACAGGTCAGCCGCCTACATCCAGCGTTTTGAACAGCTGATATCCGAGGGTGCGGACTTACACGGGGAAGCCCGGTGCGTCGACGCAATGGCTCCCCGAAATGCGCGTATTCTCGACGCCGGCTGCGGGCAAGGCCGGGTTGGCGGGGAACTGGCGCTGCGTGGCCATTCCGTGGTGGGAGTTGACGCGGACGCCCAGTTGGTCGAAGCGGCGAGGGCAGCCCACCCAGGGCCTGTGTGGCTGGTGGGAGACTTGACAGAGCTGGATCTGCCGGCCCGCGGAGTGGCTAAGTCCTTTGACGTGATTGTCTGCGCAGGAAACGTCCTCGCCTTCCTTGCTCCGGGCACGGCGCCACAGGTTCTTGCACGCCTGCATCGCCACCTGGCGCGCGGTGGACGCCTGATCGTCGGGTTCGGCGCCGGGCGCGGCTACACCTTCGACCAGTTTTTCACTGACGTCGCCGGCGCCGGCTTCTCCGTCTCCTTGCGCCTGGCCACGTGGGATCTTCAGGCCTGGACGCCAACATCGGACTTTCTCGTTGCGGTGTGCGAAGCCGAAGCCCGCGATGCCTGCGTTATCCCTGCACCACTGTCACGGTAACGCCGTTCACCGTCACGGAATCACCGGGATGAATCTGGCGTCCCCGGCGATCCTCGATCTCACCGTTGACTTTCACCAGGCCGTTCTCGATGAGTTCCTTGGCCTCCACCCCATCCTCGGCAAGATTGGCCAGCTTGACCAACTGGCCCAGCCGGATCATCGAGTCACGGATGGGCACTTCAGTGGCGGCGCCGGTCTCATCGTTTATGCTCATGGTTACATTCTGCCCGCCGGAAGTGACCGGCCGGAACAGGCCAGTGCCCTAGGGTTTAACGGGTGTCTCGAGCCCCCCACCTTCCCGCCGTCATCGGCCTCCCGCTGGCAATATCCTCCGGCGTAGCCATTCCGCTTCAAAGCAGGATCAACGGAGCACTGGGGCAAACGCTCGACGACGGACTTGCAGCCGCGCTCATCAGTTTCGGTACCGGATTGGTGCTGATGATCCTGATCTCGTTGCTGCTTCCGCGCGGACGGGCGGGCCTCGGCCAGCTGATCCCTGCCGTGCGGCAGCGGCGGTTTCCCCGCATCTACCTGGCCGCAGGGACCATCGGTGCGTTGTTTGTTTTCTCGCAGGCGCTCACCATCTCGGTCCTTGGAGTCGCGCTCTTTACGGTCGCCGCGGTCATGGGCCAGACGCTGAGCGGACTCGCCGTGGACAGGCTCGGGATCGGACCCGGCGGGCGGCGCACAATCACCATCATGCGGGTAATCGGCGTGACGCTGACGGTCGCGGCAGTTATCTGGGCAGTCTCACCCCGCCTCGGCGGAACAGGTACGACGGCGGCACTCATCCTTCCGCTCCTGCTTCCCATCGCAGCCGGCATCCTGGTGAGCTTCCAACAAGCCATGAACGGAACCGCCGCCGTGCAGTACGGCACACCCATTACCGCCACCCTGATGAACTTCATTGCCGGATCGGTCGTGCTCCTCGCCGCCTGGCTAGTGAAACTGGTGCTCACCGGCCCTCCTGAACCGCTGCCGGCAGAGTGGTGGTATTACCTGGGTGGACCGATGGGATGCATCTTCATCGGTATCGGTGCACTCCTGGTGCGATCCCTGGGTGTGCTGCTTACCGGCCTCGGAATGATCGCAGGCCAGCTGCTGGGTTCGCTGGCACTGGACCTTGTGCTCCCCACGCCGGGGACCGTCGTCGTCTTCGCCACCGTGGCGGGGCCGATCCTCGCACTGGGGGCCATCATCCTGACCACGCTGCCCTGGAACCGGCGCCTGCTGCGACGCTGATCCAGGAAAAGATCGCGGGCAACGAAAAGGCGGGTCGGTACCACCTGAAAGAAGTGGTCCCGACCCGCCTTTGGCTAGCCCGGGATACTACCGGTCGGCCAGTTCGGAATCGTGGTCATGCTCCGGGTGGAGCCCGCCGCCGCTTTCGGTGCCGCCGCCCAGCGGGTTACCTTCGAAGCCGCCCTTTTGCTTGAAGTTACCCTTCACGTTGTCTCCAACGCCGTTCACCGCGGTCGTGTTCATGGCGTAGGTGAGGGTCAGATGAGCAATCGCGTCGCTCATCTGGTCGAGTGACTCAACGCTGACGTTGCTCAGGTCATCACATTCTGCGTGGTAGCAGGCATCGTAGGGTGCGCCCGCAACGCCACCGAAGAGCACTGCCTGCTCTTCGGTCTTGATTCCCTCTGCGCCGGTGAAGAGTCCGCCTGCGGGAATGCCCTCTGCGATGAATGGTCCATAATCACTACGGCCGCTGAACGCTGTTTCACCTGAGGCCAGTCCCTCAGCTGCGAAGTAGTCGTGGAAATCCTGCTCGATCTGACCGGATCCCGCAGGACCCTCAGCAGCGCCGGGACCGACAGGGAAGGCCGAGTTGTCACCGTCGTACACGAAGCGGCCAAAGTTGGCGGAGCCGATCATGTCGAAGTTCAGGTACAGCCCAACCCTGTCCAGCTCTCCCGTTTCCGCGAGGTCTGCGACATAGTGCTCCGCGCCGAGGAGTCCCTGTTCCTCTGCACCCCACCAGGCAAAGCGGACCTTGTTTGCAGTCTTGACCTTCTGCATCGATTCCGCGACCGCAAGGATTGCGGCGCTACCCGTGCCGTTGTCATTGATGCCGGCACCGGCCACCACGCTGTCGAGGTGAGCGCCGACCATCACCACATTGTCGGCGTCGCCGGTTGCGGTTTCCGCAAGCACGTTGTAAGTCGCGCGGTTCTCGGAGACGGTGTCCACCGTCACTGTGCCCGTGACGTTCTCGCCGATCAGGCTGACGCCCACGTCGAAGCTTGCTCCCAGGACCGGAATTTCGATTCCCGGTGCCCCGAGGGTGCCGTTGATCGGACCGGTGCTGCCTTCCGATCCGGTATTAAAAATGACGACGGCGGTGGCCCCGGCTGCTTCTGCGTTGCTGGCCTTCTGCGCGAACGAACAACTGCCACGCTGTATCAGCGCAATTGATCCGGCTGCGAATCCATCGAAGTCGGTGGCTTCACACCCGCTGGTGTTGGCGCCGGCGGTACCGGTGGTGTCGACGGCGGTGATAGCGCCCACCGCTTCTCCTGCCCCGGAATAGGTCATGGTCGCGAAGGATTCCGCTGCGTAAACCTGTGATTCCGGGCTGATCTGGGTGAGGACCGAAGGGCTCAGCTGCTGGAAGTACGGGAACATGAATTCCTGCACAACGGGGGAGTACCCAGCAGCCTGGAGCTTCCCGACCACGTAGGCCACGGAGTCGTCATATCCCGGGGTTCCGGATGCCCGGGTGCCATCATTGGCATCGGCGATCGCGTCCAGGGCTTCAAGATGACCGACCACCCGGTCAACCGAGACGGCGGCGCGGAGCTTTTCAGAGGTGTTGTTGTTGCTGTTCTCGTGGGTTGGCCCGGCAGTTGCCGCCAGCCCTCCCGAGGCAACGAGCGCGAGTCCACCGGCAAATGCAAGCGATGCTCGCCCAAAATGGGCGCGCTTAAGTAGAGCGTTTGGGATCACCGTTGTTCCTTCTGTCGCAAAGGCGTGCCTACGGTTGCAGACACTCGAACCCCTGTGACGCGGATCACGGCACAGGGGTGCGTTCAATCTATGGACAGTTGTCCCGCCGCGTCAAGGGCTCCCTACCCGCCGGTAGATCACCGGTGGAAACCGCCCTCATCACCGGTAGAAACCCCCCCCATCACCGGTAGAAAACTGCCCCCAAGGCGCGTAGGGTCGGAACTCCCGAAGCGGGGAACTATGTGAGGCAAAGGAGATTTCCCATGGGCCTAAGCAACATCATCAGGAGCGCCGCCGGCCGATTCGCAGGCGGAGGCAGCGCCGGAACAACCCGAGGCACACCGCGGACCGGCGGGATGCGAACGGGACGTAGCGGCGCCAACCGCCCCGGTTCCGGTGGAGTCGGCGGAATGATCCGCAGCATCCTCAACCGGCGGTAGTCATGAAGCTGTTTTCACTACGAGGACGTCGCACGGAGCGTTGTGAACAACGCTCCAGGCGACGCTCCCCAGCACTCGCCCTAGACCCTTGATGCCCACATTGCCTACCACGAGCAATTGGGCGCCCGAGCGCTCGGCCTCTTCCATCAGGACGTCCTGGGGCTTCCCGCGGCCGGCAGCAGGGCGAATTTCCACCCCCGGGTGCTCACCGCGCAGTTTGGTTGCCACTTGCTCTGCCATCTCCAGCGCACGCTCGGCATCATCCAGCACCCAGGTTTCGCTGCCGATCTTGACGATCTCCGTGTTGCCGGTGATGTGCGCGCTCAGAACGACCAGTTCGGTTCCCAGCCCCTGCGCGAGCGTCGCTGCCCGTGATGCCGCCTTATAAGCGGTTTCGCTGCCATCGACTCCCACAACCACATTCCCTGCCATGCTGTTCCTCCTTGAACGGTGAATCCCGGGCGGTTCCCGCGCCGGACCAACAGGAACGACCTTAGCGCCAGCGAGCAGGCAGGCGTGTTTCGGTAGGCTAAGGTAGTAGCTTCGCCCGCCCGGTCCGGCACGGCAGTTCGCGTTGAATTCCGGCTGCTGGGCCGTTCCGCACGGCACAACGACGACCGCACCCAGCGGCCTGTCCAAACATGTAGAGGATGGCATTCATCGTGGCCAAGCAGGTTTCAGCCCTGGACCCAATCATTTCCCTCGCCAAGCGGCGCGGCTTCGTCTTCCAGGCCGGTGAAATCTACGGCGGTTCCCGCTCCGCCTGGGACTACGGACCCCTTGGCGCCGAGCTCAAGGAAAACATCAAGCGCCAGTGGTGGCAGTCAATGGTCCGTGGGCGCGAGGACGTCGTCGGTCTGGACTCCTCGGTTATCCTTCCCCGCCAGGTATGGGAAGCATCCGGCCATGTCGAAGTATTCTCCGACCCCCTGGTGGAGTGCCTCTCCTGCCACAAGCGCTACCGGGCTGACCACCTCGAGGAAGAGTATGAGGAGAAGAAGGGCAGGCCCGCGGAGAACGGCCTGGCGGACATCGCCTGCGCCAACTGCGGCACCCGCGGCCAGTGGACGGAACCCCAGGAGTTCTCCGGTCTGCTGAAAACCTTCCTCGGCCCTGTTGCCAGTGACGAGGGCATGCACTATCTACGGCCCGAAACCGCGCAGGGCATCTTCGTGAACTTCAACAACGTGCTCACTACGTCCCGCAAGAAGCCACCGTTCGGCATCGGCCAGATCGGCAAGAGCTTCCGCAACGAGATCACACCCGGAAACTTCATCTTCCGCACCCGTGAGTTCGAGCAGATGGAGATGGAGTTCTTCGTCGAGCCCGGCACCGATGATGAGTGGCACGAGTACTGGATCAAGGAACGGTTCGACTGGTATACCGGCCTCGGCATCAACCCGGACAACCTGCGCCTCTTCGTCCACCCGCAGGAAAAGCTGAGCCACTACTCCAAGGGCACCACGGACATCGAGTACCGCTTCGGATTCTCCGGCTCCGAGTGGGGTGAGCTTGAGGGCGTCGCCAACCGCACCGACTTCGATCTCTCCACGCACTCGAAGCACTCCGGCACAGAGCTGAGCTACTTCAACCAGGCCACCAACGAGCGGTACACCCCCTACGTCATCGAGCCTGCCGCCGGGCTGACCCGCTCCTTCATGGCGTTCCTCGTGGACTCCTACGCAGAAGATGAGGCGCCCAACGCGAAGGGCGGCGTGGACAAGCGCACCGTCCTCAAGCTCGATCCGCGTCTTGCTCCGGTGAAGGCCGCCGTTCTCCCGCTCAGCCGCAACGAGGACCTCTCGCCCAAGGCCAAGGATCTGGGAGCCCAGCTGCGGAAGAGCTGGAACATCGACTTCGACGACGCCGGTGCCATCGGCCGTCGTTACCGCCGCCAGGATGAAATCGGTACCCCGTTCTGCATCACCGTGGACTTCGACACGCTCGAAGACCAGGCCGTCACTATCCGTGAACGCGACACCATGGCCCAGGAACGCGTTTCCCTCGACAAGGTCGAGGGCTACCTGGCGCAGCGGTTGGTAGGCGCGTAAGTGGCAATCCAGTACCGCCCCTGGCGTGACGGCGACGACCTCGAACTCCTGCAGGTGTGGGGAGGCCCGCCGAATCCGCAGGCGGAGCAGTCCCGGGCACTGTTCCGGCCGTCGTCGGATTCCCCGTGGCTGCGCTGCATCGTGGCAGAAGATGCAATGGACGGTGTGGCCGTGCCGGTCGCTGCCGCTTACGTCTTCGAGCCGAAGCTTCATGATCAGCGGCTCTGGGCCTACGTTGAGGTCAGCCAGGCTCATCGGGGAACAGGGATCGCCGCCACGCTCCTGGGAATGCTCCGCCACGAAGCCGGCTCGTCGCCGTCGGGCGTTTCCACGCTGCGGGCAAAGGTGGTCCCCGGATCTGACGGCGCTGTCTTCGCAGCGGCGGCAGGCTTCCGGGAGATCCAGCGCTCGCGGATCATCGAGGTTGCACCCGGAGCGCTCGCGGTACCGAACTTCGACGACGACGACGGCCCCCAGCTTGAGGAGGCTGCCACCGGTTCGGTTGAGCTCACCAGGGCGGTGACCGAGTGGTACAACGCGGTGCACTCGTGGGACCCGGCTGATATGACGCTGGGCCAGGCGCAGCAGTTCCTGCTCGCTGATACGGCAGGTGCCGGTGGTGCCGTGGTCCTGCGTGACAAGCCCAAGAGCGCCGGCGGTGCGATTGCGGCATTCGCGCTGAGCTACACACAGAGCCGAACGGACGCGCCGGCAGACGTGCTCATCGGGTGCGACACAGGCCTGCGGCCCAGCGAGCAGAGCGCTGCCGTCGCGTCGCTGCTGGCGATGCTGGTGTATCAGTACCCCGTGCAGTTGGAGGTTGATGACTCCATGACCGCGCTGGTTGAGGTGCTTGATCCGCTGCTTGCCACTGGTGCCGCCAGGGTCGTGGCGGAAACGCGGGTTGTCAGCGACTGACCGAAGTCGTGGTCGCTTGCGTCACCCGCGTCGCCTAGATCATCCGCGGCGGTAACGTCCGGCCGCGGCGTCCCGTGCATCCGCTGCAGCACGCTCGGCCTCGGTCAGCGCACCTCCACCGAGATGGGCAGGCTGCCACCACGCGCCAGGTGGCGGCACCAGCGGAAAATCAGCAATCCCGCGGTCAATGCCGTCCTGCAGTTCCGCACGTAGTTGTTCCGTCTCGAGGGCTATGTCCGCGTCCTGGGTATGCCTGATCGGTTCGCTGATGTGAACCCGGATTGGTGCACGCCAGGCCCGGCGGAGTGAGAACCCGTGACCGCGGGTCATCAGCCGGTGCGCTCCCCAGACTGACACGGGAATGAGCGGCACATCGGCTTCGGCCGCAAGGCGTACCGCGCCCGTCTTGAGCTCGCGCACCGTGAAGCTACGGCTTACACCGGCTTCGGGAAGGATGGCGATGTACTCGCCGGCGCGAAGTTTTTCGAGCGCACCCTCGTAGGCCGCGGCGCCTGCGCTGCGGTCGACGATCACGTGTCCGCAGGCGGAGATGGCCGGTCCTGCAAACCAGTGCGACGCCGCAGCCTTGGTAATCAGAAACTTCAGTTGGGCGCGGGTATGCTTCCACAGCACAAGCTCGGCAAACGCAAAGTCGAGGTAACCGAAGTGGGTGATAGCGAACACCGCTCCCTCTCCAGGCACAGGCGTTCGTGACACCCCCGTGCCTGCGTGCGCGGAAGGCAGATGTGATTCGCCGCTGACCATGACGCGCATCCGGAAGATCCACCGCAGCAGCAGACCGCTGTGCACCAGCATGCGGTAGAACCGGACGCTCTGCTTCGGAACCCAGGCCATCGTTCAGACGCCCCGCTTCGAACGGGGGGATAGGGACAACGGGTTCACAGCGTGACGCCGAGCGGTGAGGGTTCAACGAGCACGTCCGCAGCGCGCCGGAGGTACTTCGCGTCCACCGGTGCGCCGGTGTCGTCGGAGAAACTCTTCAGCAGGTAAGAGGCGCTGAGCTCGTGCCATACGGAAAGTTTCGTGAACATGAAGTGTCCGGCACCGGTCAGCGTGACGTACCGGACGTCGTCGGCAATGTGCTGAATTCGCTGCGCGTATCTCAGTGACTGCCGCGGCGAGGTCCAGCGGTCCGCGTCCCCATGGACGATGAGCACTCTTCGTCCGGACACCTGCTGCAGCGGCGTTGTGCTGTCAAGCCATGGTGCCAGGGCTACGACGGCGCGGACCTGCGGATCATCCGCCGCGCACAGGGCCGTCAGGCCACCCATCGAGTGGCCCAGCAGGTAGACAGGCTTGCCGGGGTGACGCTTCCGGATCTGCTGCAGCGCCCAGCGCGCATCGTGCAGCGCGGACATGTGCTCGCCGTTCCATCCTCGCACCCTGTTCCGCAGGCTCCAGGTCTCAAGGCCGGCCGGGGATCCCCAGGAAGAAAGCAGCCGGGCAAACGGAATCATCCGTGCCGGGCTCAGGTGTCGTGACCGCACCGGCTCGAAGCTGTTCGAGCGCCCACCGTGCAGCACCAGCACAACCCCGCGTACGGCGCCAGCCGCCGGCCGGACCGTCACTTCCGGCGCATGCGCCATTGACCCGTCCGCATCCTGGTCGGCTTCACTGAACCGTTCCTTCGCCATGCACCCTCCACTCACTTCCGATCCGGATACACACAGGCCATGCGCTGCGTCCCTGCTCCCGACCGCCATCCTGCGTAGAATCCTCGGGGGACTCCGCACCAGGCAGGCCGGTTTCCATCCTGCCAGTAGTACACCGACAGCAAGGAACGATGAGTGGGCCACAGCCATATCCATCCTTCTGACGGGGCCGCTCCTCCACCCAACCCGGAGCAGATCGCTGCCCTGTCAAGAACGCGCCGGCGGGCGAATTTTCTCCTCGCGGGGATCCTTGTTCCGCTCGGCGTCATCACACTCGTCGCGATGATGATGCTGTGGCCGGGCGCCGACCGGCCCGGCATCACCGTTGCCGATCCGCTCGCCACCGCGCCCGGCACCTCAATGGATGTGGGTACGGTGCAGCGCGTGGTTTCGGAGGACTGCCCGTCCTCCCAACCAACCGTCGACGCCGGCGGCGAAGCGCAGCAGTGCCTGGTCGCCTACACAGAGCCTGACTCCGGCGGCTCAGCCGTTCCGGTGGAACTCAACCCTGAAATTGCACATTCCGGTCAGGTGGAACCGGGCGATTCAATCCGCTACCTCAATCTCGACGGTGTCATCAACGGTGGAGGCACGCCCTACATTTTCGTGGACTTCGTGCGCACGCTCCCCGTGGCAGCGCTCGCGGTGCTGTACGCCGTCGTCGTTGTTTCTGTTGCCCGGTGGCGCGGACTGCGGGCGATCATCGGACTGGTGGGCGCGCTCTTCGTCCTGGCACAGTTCATGCTGCCCGGGCTGATCGAGGGCAAACCTCCCTTGCTGCTGGGGCTGGTGGGCTCGGTTGTCATCATGTTCGGGGTCCTCTACTTTGCGCACGGCTTCTCGGCGCGAACCTCGACGGCGCTGCTCGGCACGATCTTCGGACTCGCCATCACCGCGCTGCTGGCAGCCTGGGCCACGGACACCGCGAACCTCACCGGTGTGGGCAATGACAGCGCAAGTGCACTGATCAATGCAGCGCCTGAGGTCTCGCTCTCCGGAATCATCCTCTGCGGACTGATCATTTCCGGGCTCGGTGTGCTCAACGATGTGACCATCACCCAGTCCTCGGCGGTCTGGGAGCTTTACGAACTGGCGCCAGGAACGTCCACGCGGCGGCTGTTCGCCGGGGCCATGCGCATTGGGCGCGACCACATCGCCTCAACGGTCTACACGATTGCCTTTGCCTACGCGGGCGCCGCCCTTCCACTGCTGATCCTCGTGTCGCTACAGGACAGTTCCCTGATGACCGCCCTGACCAGCGGTGAACTCGTTGAGGAGGTGGTTCGTACCCTGGTCGGATCAATAGGCCTGGTTCTTGCCATCCCGGTTACCACGCTGGTTGCCGTCCTGGTGGTCAAGGCGGTCGGCCGTGGAGCCGGTCCGGTCGTCTCCAGGAAACAGCACGACGGCGCACCCACCCCTGCAGCGCTCGCCGCCGAGGAGGCGCCTGGGCAGCCGGCTGAAGGCGCACACAGCGAGCAGGTTGCGGCGGGCGCGCTGCCGAGCCGCAGGGAGCTGCGCGAGCAGAGGCAGGGCTGACGCCCCTCGATTTGCCCTGTCTTGCGACAATGGTTGGGTGAGCATTGCACCGACTACTACCTCCACGCGGCTCGACCTGCCGCCGCTGCGCCTGGGCGGGATAACCGTCGATACCCCTGTGGTTCTCGCTCCCATGGCCGGCATCACCAATACAGCGTTCCGCCGGCTGTGCCGCGAGTACGGCGGCGGCCTGTACGTCTCCGAAATGGTGACGTCCCGCGCCCTCGTCGAACGCAATCCGGAGTCCCTGCGCATCATCTCCCATGACGAGGATGAATTGGTGCGCTCCGTCCAGCTGTACGGCGTGGACCCCAAGACCGTCGGAGCCGCCGTTCGTATCCTCGTCGAGGAAGACCGCGCGGACCACATTGACCTGAACTTCGGCTGCCCGGTCCCGAAGGTCACCCGGAAGGGCGGCGGAGCGGCGCTTCCGTGGAAGCTCGACCTCTTCACCGGCATCGTGCAGACGGCCGTCCGGGAAGCTTCGCGGGGGAACATCCCGTTGACCATCAAGATGCGCAAAGGCATCGACGAGGATCACCTGACTTTCCGTGAGGCAGGCAAGATCGCGCGCGATGCCGGCGTGGCCGCCGTTGCGCTGCATGGACGCACTGCCTCCCAGTTCTACTCCGGCAAAGCCGACTGGAACGCCATCGCCGAGCTGCGTGAGGCCCTGCCGGATGTTCCGGTACTGGGAAACGGTGATATCTGGAGTGCGGAAGACGCAATCCGCATGGTTCAGCAGACTGGTGTTGACGGCGTCGTGGTAGGCCGTGGCTGCCAGGGTAGGCCGTGGCTGTTCGGTGACCTCATGAACGCCTTCGAGGGCAGGGATGAGCGGCACCAGCCCGGGCTCGGGCAGGTGGCGGACACGGTGTACCGCCACGCGGAGCTGCTGGTGGACACCTTCGGCAACGAGATGATGGCGCTGCGCGACATCCGCAAGCACATGGCCTGGTACTTCAAGGGCTACGTGGTGGGTGGAGAATTGCGTGCAGCGCTCGCCGCCGTACCCACGCTCGAGGTTCTGCGCGGTCTGCTCGATCAACTGGACCGCACGTCTCCGTATCCCGGCACTGACGCCGAAGGACCGCGCGGGCGTGCGGGATCACCCAAGCGCACGTCGCTGCCGGACAAGTGGCTCGAGGCCCGCCAGCTCAATCCTGAACAGCAGGCGGACATCGCCGCGGCGGAAGTCGACATATCGGGTGGATAGGGCGGCTGAGCACATGCAGAATTCCCCCGTCGGCAATGCAGCGCCGATTACTCCCGGCTACACGGATGCGGACATGCAGCGCTGGGTCGATGAAGCGCCCAAGAGCCTGCATCGTACGCACTTTGAGCGTGACCGCGCACGCGTCCTCCACTCCTCGGCGTTGAGACGGCTTGGCGCGAAGACGCAGGTGGTCGCCCCCGATACTGACGACTTCGTGCGGACCCGATTGACCCACAGCCTCGAGGTGGCGCAGGTGGGGCGGGAGCTGGGTCGCTCCCTCGGCTGCGACCCGGACATCGTCGACGCCGCCTGCCTCTCCCACGATCTTGGACATCCTCCGTTCGGGCACAACGGCGAGGCCACGTTGAATGACCTGGCGCACTCCATCGGCGGGTTCGAGGGCAACGCACAGACACTTCGGCTCCTGACCCGGCTTGAGCCCAAAGTCATCCGTGCCGACGGCGAACCGGCCGGGCTCAACCTCACCCGAGCCAGCCTCGATGCCGCGTGCAAGTACCCGTGGACTGCTGTGAACGCGCCGGTGATCCACGGACACCGCACCTCGAAGTTCGGCGCCTATGAGGACGATCTCCCCGTCTTCACCTGGCTGCGGCAGGGGGCACCGGCCGGCCGGTCCTGCCTTGAAGCGCAGGTCATGGACCTGGCCGATGACATCTCCTACTCCGTCCATGACGTCGAAGACGCCATCGTGGCCGGTCACTTCCAGCTCAAGTGGATGGACAACCCCGACCACCGCGCCCGCGTTGTCGGGTACACCCAGCAGTGGTACCTGCCGCACTCCGATCCGGCCGCCGTCGACGCTGCGCTCGCACGGCTGGAAGCAACGGACGTCTGGGTTCGCGAGGCTGACGGCAGCCGCAAAGCCATGGCCGCGCTGAAGAACATGACCAGCCAGCTGATCGGTCGTTTCTGCCTCAGTGCACTGCAGACAACACGGGGCATTTACGGCACCGACCCGCTCACCCGGTACGCCGCCGAGATGGTGGTTCCCGAGGACACGGTCACCGAGATCGCGGTGATGAAGGGCCTTGCAACCACCTACGTGATGACCAGCGTCCACCGCCAGCCCATTTATGAGCGGCAACGTGAGGTGCTGTCCTCGCTGGTGCAACAGATGGCCGCCGCAGGGGACAGCTTCCTTGAGCCCATGTTCGCCTCCGATTGGCGCCAGGCGGACGACGACGACGCCCGCCTCCGCGTGGTGATCGACCAGGTGGCATCCCTGACGGATGCCTCCGCCCTCGCCCTGCACGAAAGGGTTGTCGGGCCCGTTCCCGCGCTCTGGTAGAGGTTATGCACACGCCCGGATAGCGGTATTCACAGGGCCGGGCTACCGGACGGCGGAACCGGAGACCGAACACTAGACTGGATAATATGGCCGGACTCATCAAGCGTGAAGACATCGATGAGGTTCGCCAGCGCACCGACATCAAGGAAGTGGTGGACGGGTACGTCACCCTGAAGTCCGCCGGTGTGGGGTCCTGGAAAGGTCTCTGCCCCTTCCACGATGAGCGGTCGCCGTCGTTCCATGTCCGTCCGCACATGGGCTCCTATCACTGCTTCGGATGCGGTGAAGGTGGTGATGTCATTTCCTTCGTGCAGAAGATGGATCACACGTCCTTCGCGGAGACGGTTGAAAAGCTGGCCGCACGCATCTCTTTCGAACTGCGCTATGAGGATGGCGGAACCGGCCCCCGGCGCGAGGATTCCGGCAAGCGGCAGCGCCTCCTCGATGCACACAAGATTGCTGCGGAATTCTACCGCGACCAACTGTTGACACCAGAGGCGGCGACCGGCCGCGCTTTCCTGCAGGAGCGCGGCTTCGACCGGGCCGCCGCTGAACACTTCGGCGTCGGCTACGCGCCCCAGGGGTGGGACGGCCTGCTCAATCACCTGACCGGCCGCGGGTTTCTCCTGGACGAGCTGAAGCTGACCGGCATGTTCAGTGTTTCGTCCAACAACTCGGGCCGGCTCTACGACCGCTTCCGGGGCAGGCTGATGTGGCCCATTCGGGACATCACCGGGGACACCGTGGGATTCGGCGCACGCAAGCTGTATGAGGATGACCCGGGGCCCAAGTACCTGAATACCCCTGAGACCACCCTCTACAAGAAGTCGCAGGTCCTGTACGGAATCGATCTCGCCAAACGGGAGATCGCAAAGTCACGTCAGCTCGTGGTGGTGGAGGGCTACACCGACGTCATGGCGTGCCACCTCGCCGGAGTAGGCACCGCCGTAGCCACCTGCGGCACGGCCTTCGGTGCCGAGCACATCAAGATCGCGCGCCGGCTCCTGTCCGACGACGGCACCGGCGGAGAGGTCATCTTCACCTTCGATGGCGACGCCGCCGGGCAGAAAGCGGCACTGCGCGCCTTCGAGGAGGATCAGCGGTTCAACGCGCAGACTTATGTGGCGGTCGGCGCTGACGGCGCTGACCCCTGCGAGCTGCGACAGACCGCGGGGGACCAGGCCGTTCAGGACCTCATGAGCACCCGGCGCCCGCTGTTTGAGTTCGCCATCAAAGCATCGTTTGACCAGTTCGATCTCTCCACCGGCGAGGGCCAGACAAAAGCGCTACGGCACGCGGCTCCCATCGTGGCCAACATCCGCGATGTGTCCCTGAGGTCGGTCTACACCCGGGAACTGTCCCGGTGGCTCGGCATGCAATTCGTTGGCGAGGACCAGGTGGCGCGCGCGGTCACGGCCGCGGCAAAGCGGGCAACCCAACCGGCACAGGATGGCAAGCAGGGTGCACAGAACCCGCAGAGCCGCCAGCCCGCCCAGGCACCGGGCAGCGGCCCTGAATTGGTGGAAGAAGTGCCGCAGTTCCGGCGTCCAGATCCGCGTGATCCTGTTGCACGGATGGAGCGCGAAGCGCTCGAGGTGGTTCTCCAGTATCCGCAACTGCTTGATCAGGACCAGTGGGACCGTTTTTCTGATTCCCGCTTCTCCGTGCCCGCCTACGCCGCGCTGCATGATGCAGTGCGTGCTGCCGGAACTACAGGGAGAGACAGAGCCGACTCCGCATCGAACTGGGTGGAACGGGTGCGCCAGGAGGTTCCCGACATGCTGCGTGGTTATGTGAGCGAACTCGCCGTGACGCCGCTGCCCGCGACGGATGGAGAGGGGATGGCCGCGTACTGCCGAGACATCCTCAGCAGGCTCTCGGAGCTGCGCATCACCCGGCTGAAGGCAGAGAAGCTGAGCTCACTGCAGAGGCTCGATCCGGCGGCTGATCCATCCCTCTTTCAGCAACTGAACCGGGAGCTGATGGAGCTCGAAATGGAACGCCGCGCCCTGCGCTCGGACTAGCAGCCGGCCAATTTCACTTACCCGGTTTTCCTATGTAAAGTTGTTTCTGCTGCTTTCCCCCGTAGCTCAATTGGCAGAGCATTCGACTGTTAATCGAAGGGTTACTGGTTCAAGTCCAGTCGGGGGAGCAAATAGGCTCCTGACCTGCGTTTTCGCCGGTCAGGAGCCTTTCTCGTTAGCCGCCGGGTTGCCACTCAGGCTGGGCGCGTAGTCTGACCCCTATGCGCAATGATGATCTTGTTCTGGTAACGGGCGCCACTGGATATATCGGAGGTCGGCTCGTCTCCCGGCTGCTGGAAGACGGCCGGCGGGTCCGCGTGGTTGTGCGGTCACCCCAGAAGCTGCGGGACGTACCGTGGGCAGCGCAGGTCGAGGTGGTCGAAGGCGATCTGCAGGACGCCGAAACTATGAACCGTGCAAGCGAGGGCGTCTCCACGCTCTATTACCTCGTGCACTCCATGGGCTCCGGACGGGGGTTCGAGGAGCGGGAAGCGCAGATCGCATCGACCGTCGCCAAGGCTGCCTCGCAGGCTTCCGTCAAGCGCATCGTCTACCTCGGCGGTCTCCACCCGCAGGGTGTAAAGCTCTCAACGCACATGCGCTCCCGCGTGGCCGTGGGTGAAGTGTTGCTGGCATCGGGCGTTCCCACCATCGCTTTCCAGGCCGGCGTCGTCATCGGTTCCGGCTCCGCGTCCTTCGAGATGATCAGGCACCTGGCCGATGTATTGCCGGTCATGCCCGCGCCGAAGTGGGTACTGAACCGCATCGAACCCATCTCCGTGCGTGACGTCATCCACTACCTCCTCGGCGCATTGGACCTGCCGGAGGGGCTCAACCGGACCTTCGACATCGGTTCCGGAGACGTCCTGACCTACGCGGACATGATGAAGCGCTATGCGGAAGCCGCCGGTCTGCCCGGTCGAACGGTCCTGGCGCTGCCGGTGCTCACTCCGCGACTGGCCGGGCACTGGGTGAACCTCGTGACCCCCATCCCGCGGGCTATGGCGATGCCGCTGATTGAATCCCTCCAGCACAACGCGGTCACCGCCGAAGCAGACATCCATGAGTATGTGCCGCTGCCGGAGGGCGGGCTCACCGACTATCGCGCCGCCGTCGACCTCGCCCTGAACAAAATGAGCGCCGGTGAGGTAGAAACGAGTTGGGCGGGAGCTTCGCAGCGCGACGCTGTCGCGGATCCGCTTCCCTCCGACCCACAGTGGGCCGGCCACACGGTCTACAAGGACGAGCGCACCTTCCGCTCCAGCGCACCCGCTCCCGCGGTCTGGAAAGTGATCGAAGGCATCGGCGGGGAAAACGGCTGGTACTCCTGGCCCGTGGCGTGGGCTGCCCGCGGCTGGCTGGACAAGCTCGCCGGCGGTGTCGGCCTGCGCCGCGGACGCCGGCACTCGTCGGAGCTGATGGCAGGAGAGGCCCTGGACTTCTGGCGCGTTGAAGAGCTGGTGCGCGGCGAGAAGCTCCGTCTGCGGGCGGAAATGAAACTTCCTGGACGAGCCTGGCTCGAACTCTCGGTAGTGCCCGACGGCGGAGCGAGCGAATATCGTCAGCGCGCCATCTTCTTCCCCCGCGGCCTGGCCGGCCGGCTCTACTGGCTCGGCGTGCTGCCGTTCCACGGCGTGGTGTTCGCCTCCATGGCGCGCAACATCACGCGTACAGCCGAACGCGCCGGGCACCAGGCGTAGAGCCTGCTGTCCCTGGCCGTCGCTTGAGAGGAGCTGGCTAGCTGATCGCGGGTACGGTCCTCGGCCGCACAATCGTCCAGAGGAACACAATCCCGAGGGCAATACAGCAGGCCATGACCGCCGCCATGGGTGTGGCTGACGCTATCCCGAGAACTCCCACAATCGGTGAGATGATCCCAGCCAACCCGAAGGTGGTCGCGCCGAGAAGTGACGCGGCGGTTCCGGCCTGCGCGCCATGGTTGGCCAGCGCGAGCACCTGGACGCAGGGGAACGTGAAGCCGGCAGCCGAGATGTAGAACCAGAGCGGAACCGCGGTACCCCAGAATCCGAAGCCCAGGTAGTCGAAGAGGATCATCAGGAGCGCCATCGCGAGCATTGCCGCGGTGGAGCAGGCGATGATCCACTGCGGACCCACCCTCCGAACCACCCGGGCGCTGATCTGGACAGCAGCCACAATGCCGAGCGAGTTCACTGCGAAGAGCAGCCCGTACTGCTGGGGATCAAGCCCGTACACGTCCTGGAACAGGAACGGCGATGCCGACAGATAGGAAAACAGGCCCGAAAAGTTCATGCCGCCCACCAGCAGAATGCCGATGAAGACACGGTCGGTCAGCACCGCGCGATACCGCTGAAGAGCCGTGGACGACGACGCTTTCCGCCGGTCCGCAGGCAGGGTTTCAATGATGAACAACGAGACGGCGAGGATCACCAGGAACCCGTACGCGGCGAGGAACCAGAAGATTCCGGGCCACGGCATGATCACGAGTAACTGGGACCCGATGACGGGCGCGAAGATGGGGGCCATCCCGTTCACCAGCGCCATGTAGGAAAGCATGCGAACCAGTGGGTAGCCGCTGAAGAGGTCGCGGATCATCGCCATGGCCACCACGCCGCCTCCGGCTGCGCCCATTCCCTGCAGCACACGAAAGACCATGAGCATGCCGATCTCTGTGGACAGCGCGGCCCCGAGCGAGGCGATGACGTGCAGGCTGGTGGCCATGATCAGCGGCAGGCGCCGGCCCACCTTGTCACTCAGCGGACCCACGATCAGCTGGCCTGCAGCAAAGCCCACAATCGTTCCGGTCAGGGTGAGCTGCACAGCAGCCTCGGTGACGCCGAGATCATCCTGCAGTGCCGGGAACGCGGGCAGGTACAGGTCGATGGTGAACGGACCGAGCGCGGTGAGCGTGCCGAGAATGACAACGTAGATCAGCTTCTGGCGCCTGGTGAGCGCGTCGCCGGGGTGCGTGGTGGTGCTCAACAGATACCTATCTGGCGTGGCGGATGCGGGAGTCGCACTGCGGCGCTGCAGACGAAAGGTGGTGGAGAGCCGGTCGAGGCATCGAGGTGGTTGCCGGAACGAATCAACATCCATCTTAGGGCCCTCAGCCAACCTCGCGGAAGACCTGCCGCTATGAATGCTGACACTCATGTGCTCAGTAGGCTTCGGATTGTCGTAGGGTGAAATGCAGCTCAGAGGTCCACAGGGTAGCGCAGAGGTCAGGAGAACGCGTGAACGCCGGAGATCGGGATACAAGTGCGCCCTCAGGTGCACCGCACCCGCACATGGGAAAAGTCATCGGAGTCAGTGTCGCGGCCGCTGTCGGTGGACTCCTGTTCGGCTTCGACACTGCCGTCATCAATGGTGCGGTTGACGCTATCCAGGAAGACTTCAGCCTGGGGGAAGCCGTCCTGGGGTTCACTGTCGCGATCACGCTCCTGGGCTGTGCCGCGGGCGCCTGGTTTGCCGGTGAACTCGCGGACCGGCTCGGCCGCAAACGCGTCATGTTGGGCGCAGCTATCCTTTTCCTGATCAACTCGGTCGGATCCGGTTTCGCATTCAGCGAGTGGGACCTGATGCTCTGGCGCCTCATCGGTGGCGTCGCCATCGGAGTCGCATCAGTCATCGCGCCCGGCTATATCGCCGAGATCGCTCCGGCCAAGTGGCGTGGCGGACTCGCATCCATTCAGCAGCTGGCAATCACCGTCGGCATCTTCGCTGCACTGCTGTCCGACGCCTGGCTTGCCGACCTGGCAGGCGGAGCCACCGGAGAACTGTGGTGGGGGCTGCCGGCCTGGCGCTGGATGCTGCTTGTCGGCGTCGTACCGGCAATCATCTACGGAGTGCTGGCGCTGACCATTCCGGAATCGCCCCATTATCTGATTCGCGGTGGCCGCGACGCAGAAGCCGCACACGTGCTGTCCCGCGTGACCGGTATTCGGGACACCACCGCCAAACTGACCGAGATCCGTTCCACCCTCCGGATGGAGGACAAGACGACGCTGCGGGATCTCCGTGGATCGATGCTCGGCCTGCAGCCCATTCTCTGGGTGGGCATGACCGTTGCTGCCCTGCAGCAGCTTGTCGGCATCAACGCCATCTTCTATTACTCCACCACCCTGTGGCAGTCAGTCGGGTTCAGTGAGAGCGAGTCATTTACGACGTCGGTGATCACGTCGATCATCAACGTCGCGATGACCTTCGTGGCCATCTTCTTCGTTGACAGGATCGGCCGCCGCAAGCTGCTGCTGGTAGGTTCCGCAGGAATGTTTGTCGGCCTTCTCGCCGCAACCGTGTCCTTCGCGCAGGCAACGGGGAGCGGAGCGGATGTTTCGCTTCCCGGTGTGTGGGGGCCGGTGGCCCTGGTCGGCGCAAACCTGTTCGTCATCTTCTTCGCGGCGACGTGGGGGCCGGTCATGTGGGTGACACTCGGAGAAATGTTCCCGAACAAGGTGCGCTCCATCGCACTGGGCGTAGCAACGATGGTGAACTGGATTTTCAACTTCATTGTCACGCTCGCATTTCCCTGGGTCAGTGAGAACCTTGGCGTCTGGATCATGTACGCGGTGTTCACCGGCTTCGCCGTTGTTTCCTTCTGGTTCGTGAAGACCCAGCTTCAGGAGTATGCCGGCCGGGAACTCGAGGACCGGGACGAATTGCCGGCCCGCTGAGCCGGTGATCGGCCCGGGCGCGGGCGGGAAGTATGCGTCAGTGGTAATTTTGGGAACAGATGCAGGATGAACGGATGGGAGCAGGGCATATGGACAGCTCGACCAGCACGCGGGTGAACCGGGCCGGCGGCAAGCCGTCGGTGATCGGCTTGATCAGATTGCTGCTGCGGCTGACCCCGCGCCAGTTGGGCGACGAAGTCTCGCTTGCCCGCGAACAGCTCAAACAGAAGGGCATCACGGCCGGCATTGCTGCGGCGTTCTTCGTCGTGGCGCTGGTGTTTGTGGCATTCCTTGCCGTAGCCCTCATTGTCGCGGCGATCATGGGGCTGGCTACGGTCATGCCCCCCTGGCTGGCTGCTCTGTGCTTCGCTGCCCTGTTCCTCATCATTGCCGCCATTGCAGCACTGATGGGCCTGTCCCGCTTCAAGAAGGCGCTGCCGCTCCTGCCGGAAGACGCCATTCGCGGCATCAAGTATGACATCGGTGTGCTCAAGGAAGGGCGCAAGTTCAACCCGGCCACGCTTGACGTCAAGAAGCCGAAGGAAGAAAAGAAGCCCAAGCACAAGGAAACAGGGGAGCCCAAGCCGCCTGCGCCGTCGTACGCTGAGCTCCGCAGCCGCTCCGGCCGCCGCCGCGATCACATTGCAGAAACCAGGGATGATCTCGGGCGCGGACTGGACTTCAAGTCCCAGGTGGACCACACGAAATCACGCGCGCGCACCGCCGCTGCCCAGGCCAAGTCCTCGGCAGTTCATGCCCGGGAAGCGCAGCGGACCCGTAGCGGCTCGACCCGCGTGACCCACACTCCTGGGTCATCTGCCCCTGCACGTCACAACCAGACGCTCGCTGACCGCTGGAAGCCACTAAGCGTTGTCGCCGCTTCTGCCGCTGCAATCGCTGTCATGGTAAGACGGCTCGTCGCCAAGTAGGCACTGCACATCGCGCGGACACTGCGTCAGCCGCTTCGGTGCATCCAGGGCCCTGCCTGCATAATGGGAGCGGAGGGACTGTGATCAGACTTATTGGCGCCGGGGGAAAGCCTGGTCAGGCGACGTCCGAACTGGACACGTTCTGGACCGTACCGAACATCATCACCGTTGTCCGGTTCCTTGGGGTCCCGCTGTTTGTGATGTTCATTGTCCAGCGCGAATATGCCGCGGCCGTCATCACCCTGGTGCTGCTCGGATCAACCGACTGGATCGACGGCTATATCGCCCGCAGGTTCAGCCAGGTGTCCTCGGTGGGCAAGTGGCTTGATCCCGTGGCAGACCGAACGGCGCTGATCGTGGTTGCCGTGACCTTCGTGGTGGACGGCGTTGCGCCCGCCTGGCTCGTGTGGGCCATCGTGATCCCTGATGCAATTCTCATCATCAACGTCCTGATCCTCTTCGGCGGACGGCTGCGTCTGCCCGTGTCCAACATCGGCAAGATCCGGACCGCACTGCTGCTGGTGGGATCCCCCCTCCTGCTCCTGCAGCGTGTGGAAGGGTTCGACCAGCTGTGGCTCGAGATCACCGCCAACGTGCTGCTGATCCTCGGGTGCATCGGTCACGTCATTGCGTTCTACGGTTATTTCACGGCGTCGCACCGGGTGTACCGGCTGGAGCGCACCGCATGACGAAAGCGGGCGCATGGCCTGGGTAGCGGTACTCCTTGCGCTCCTCGGCGCCTGCTTCCTTGCTGTCGGTGCCCAGCGCCAGGGCAGTGCGGTGCGCTCCAATACCGGCGGGCTGTCCCTCAACTCCACGGGGTTCGTCCGGTTGCTGCGCAATCCGCGCTGGATTCTCGGCCTGATCCTGCTCGGTGCCGGGATGGTGTGCAACGTCATCGCCCTCAGCCTGGCCAGCCTTACCGTTGTGCAGCCGATCGGCGCCATCGCGCTGGTCATTACCACCGTCGTGAACTCCAGGGACCAGGGCGTGCGCATCAACCGGCCCACCGTCGTCGCAATCTCCGCGTGCGTCGCAGGCAGTGCGCTGTTCGTGCTGCTGGCACTCAATGTGACACGCAAAGACCATGTTGTCCTGCCGGACCAGGAACTGACCGCCGTGTTGCTGCTGTGCATCGCCGTCGCGCTGTTCGGCACGCTTGCGGTTGTCTTCAAGCGCAGGCTCAGCGCTTTCGCCTACATTCTCGGCGCCGGCGTCCTCTTCGGCTTCGTTGCCGTGCTGACCAAGATCATTGCTACGCACCTGTTGGACCCAAACGGCCGGGTCTTCCTCAACGTCCCCATCTACAGCGTCATTGCGATCATCGCAGCCGCCGGCCTCGGCTCATGGTTCGTCCAGAGCGCCTATGCCACCGGCCCGCCGGATCTGGTGATTGCCGGCCTCACGGTCATTGATCCCATCGTGGGAATTGCCGTCGGCATAGTGGTGCTGGGTGAACTCCAGCCAAACGTTGAATCGGTGATTGCAATTGCCATGGGTGCGGCCGCCATCGTTGCTATTGTTGGAGTAATAGCACTGTCGCGCCACCATCCGGATGTGGTCAAGCGCCAGAAAGAAGCACGACGGCGGTAACGCCCGTAACTTCTCCCACCGTTGCCAACCCGAGGACTACTTCGTGACCGATACGGCAGCAGATGCGCCGCTGACCATCCTGATCGCTGCAGACACCTACCCGCCGCATGTCAACGGCGCCTCCATGTTCGGCTACCGCCTGGCCAAGGGGATGACGGCCCGCGGCCATGACGTTCACGTTCTTGCCCCGAACACGATCAACGGCCGGAGCTTCACCGAGCCGGGCGGAGACTGGACGGTGCACCGACTCCGTTCGCACTCTGTCCCCACCCACGAATACTGGCGGATCTGCCTACCCTGGGAAATCAAGCGCGAGATCAGCATGCTCTTCGACCGGGTGCAGCCCGATGTGGTGCACATCCAGTGCCACTACATGGTGGGGGAGTATGCGCTGTATGAAGCCGTGAAGCGCGGGATCCGTGTGGTCGCCACCAATCACTTCATGCCGGAGAACCTGAACCCCTTCCTGCCCTTCCCTCAGTGGTTCAAGAACATCGTCGCGAAGAATTCCTGGCGCGACATGGGCAAGGTCATGGGGAAAGCAGACGTTGTGACCACGCCTACGCCTCTTGCCGCAAAGGCCATGCACGAACACGCGTTTCTGCGCAAAGTGCTGCCGCTGTCGAACGGCATCGACGCGGCAGCCTACGAGGCCAGGCCCGGCGAGCAGCTCGAGCATCCCGGTCACCCGACCGCCCTGTTCGTGGGGCGCCTCGCTGAGGAAAAGCACGTCGACGTGCTCATCGACGCGGTCGCGAAGACTCCCAGCGAGCTGAACCTGCACCTGGAGATTGTCGGCGGGGGAGAAGTGAAACCGGCTCTGCAGGCGCAGGTCAAGCGGCTGGGGCTTGAAGACCGGGTCACATTTCACGGCCTCATCTCTGATGAGGAACTCCGTCAGGCGTACCTGCGTGCCACCGTGTTCTGCCAACCGGGGACAGCGGAACTGCAGTCCCTGGTCACACTCGAGGCGATGTCCGCTTCCACCCCGGTTCTGCTGGCAAACGCCATGGCATTGCCGCACTTGGTCGAAGACGGGGCAAACGGCTATTTGTTCACTCCCCATGACAGTGCCGAGCTGGGCCGCCGCCTTACCGAAATCATCTCCATGCCGGAGGCTGAACGCGAGCGGATGGGGAAGATGAGCCGTTCCATGGTTGAAAAGCACAGCATCGATGCCACACTGTCCACGTTCGAGGACCTCTACTTCGGCAGGTTCCACGACACCGAAACGGTCTAGCCGTCTGATTCACGGCCACCATCGTGGCTACAATGGACTGCGCCGGCGCGTCGTCGGCGTTGCGGGGCTGTAGCTCAGCTGGTTAGAGCAGCGGACTCATAATCCGTTTGTCCTGGGTTCAAGCCCCAGCAGCCCTACTCGTGCAGGAAACCCCGGTCCGGATGGGCCGGGGTTTTTTGCATCGTGCGCACGGGTGGCACTGGAAGTTACCCGCGGGTAACATAGGCCGAGGTGATCCGCACCGCGAGGGTACGGACAGCGCCGGTGCAGTTGAGCGCCGGTGCGACTGATGGTGAGGAACGTTTCATGGGTGCACCCGCAATCGACGCTGACAACCTGCCGTACGCGGACGGCGACTTCTACTTCTTCGAGCAGATGCTCGACCCGAAGGAGCGTACCCGGCTCCTTGAGGTGAGGGAATGGCTGGCCCAG
The DNA here is from genome assembly GCF_039530425.1 of Arthrobacter parietis. Taxonomy (NCBI): domain Bacteria; kingdom Bacillati; phylum Actinomycetota; class Actinomycetes; order Micrococcales; family Micrococcaceae; genus Arthrobacter; species Arthrobacter parietis. The sequence goes on from NZ_BAAAON010000010.1 coordinate 173,667, forward strand.
GAAGTCCGCCCGCACGCAGCGTCCTGGTGGAACGTTGGCGCTTTTCCCACTGAGCTGATCCCGCGGATCGCCGAGCTGGACATTGTGTCTCCAGTCAAACGGCTGGGCTATTCAAACCTGTTCGCGGGCCTGCTGCACGCCGAATTCACCCGTGCCGACACCTCTATTGCAACGTTCATGGGTGTTCACGACGGCCTGTTCACCGGCTCCATCGAGACGCTCGCCTCCCCGGAGCAGCAAGCCGAATGGCTTCCGGACATCTACGCCATGAAAAAGATCGGCGCTTTCGGCCTGACGGAACCGCTCGGCGGTTCCGACGTCGCGGGCGGTACGCGGACAACCGCGGAGCGCAGCGGAGACGGGTGGGTCCTCAACGGTGCAAAGCGCTGGATCGGGAACGCTACCTTCTCCGACTGGGTTGTCATCTTCGCCCGTGATGTTGCGGACAACCAGGTCAAGGGGTTCATGGTTGACACCTCGCTACCTGGCTACAAGGCCACCAAGATCGAGAACAAAACCGCTCTGCGCACCGTTGAAAATGCCGACATTGTGCTCGACGGCCTCCAGATCAGCGACGACTACCGGCTCACCGGCGCCAACAGCTTCAAGGACACCAACAAGGTCCTGCGCATCACGCGGCTTTCGGTGGCGTGGCAGGCTGTAGGGCAACAATTGGCAGCCTTCGATGTTGCCCGGCGGTATGCCGTGGAGCGCCAGCAGTTTGGCCGCCCGCTCGCGTCCTTCCAGCTCATCCAGCAGCAGCTGGTCGAGATGCTCGGCAACACGGTGAGCTCCCTGGGCATGATGGTGCGTCTGGCGCAGTTGGCCGACGATGGCGGCGCGCGGGATGAGCAGTCCGCCCTCGCCAAAGCGTTCACCACTGCCCGGATGCGGGAAACAGTTGCCCTGGGCCGCAGCATCCTCGGCGGCAACGGCATAGTCACCGATTACGAGATGGCCAAAATCTTCGCCGATGCCGAAGCCGTCTATTCCTACGAGGGAACCTACGAAATCAACTCGCTTGTAACGGGTCGGGCCATCACGGGAATTGCTGCCTTCGTCTAAGTCGCTGCACCGGCTCAGGGATCGGCCAGCGGCAGCAGGACTGACGGCCGCCGGTCCGAGACGAAGGGTAGTGGGTTGACGTATTCCCCGTGTTCCCGCACGCCCCAGTGCACGCACAGGGATGGGCAGTGGGGTTCCGTGCTGATACGCCCCACCTCCTGCCCTGCGACGACCGTATCTCCTTCCGCTACCGAGGCTGTCACAGGTTCGAAGCTGGATAACAGTCCGCCGCCATGGTCGAGAGTCAGTACCGGCCGGTCCACCACCGTGCCGACGAACACCACCACGCCCTCAGCCGGGCTGAGGACTACGCCGTCCGACGCGCCGAGGTCAACACCGCGGTGCCCAGCCATCCAGGGTTCCGGCGGCCGGTCAAAGTGCCGCAGTACGGGCGGGGTTCCGTCGAGCGGCCAACTCCAGGGAGCTTCCGGATTCGAGGAAGCAGGCGACGGCCCGGGGGAGAGCAGCAGTCCGATGCAGACGGCGGCGCCCGCCAGGAAGCGGAATATATTCGCGAAAGTAGCCACCCACCCACTGTGAACGAGCCTGGCTGCGCGGGATCGGCGTCGTGCGCTCTATGTGGACAGCTTCAGCGGAAGCGGCGCGCTGTGCAGGTCGAGTGTTGTGGAGGCGGAGTGACGCCTGCCTTTGCCAGTCCGGGGGATGTGGCGGCTGTAGTACACTTGATGAAGCAGTTCTCCGTATCCCGTCGTGCCATGAAAGGCTCTTTCGGTCCGTTGGGTGTCGGGAACTGACTACGCGTGTCCCCGATTCGCAGGCATCTCGCCATCGATTTTCATGAGTGAGCTTACGCCTGGGAACACTGCTCCAGCGGTCCGGAGAAATCCGGTTGGAGGAGTGAGCGCACAGCTGACGGGCACCAGGACCCCCGCGTTCACCCGCGGGACATCAACCGTCAAACCGGCAGAACACAGCAGTGCCTGTGCTGCCCAACGAAAGGAACGGCATGCCAGTCGTTACCATGCGCCAGCTGCTTGACAGCGGCGTCCACTTCGGCCACCAGACCCGTCGCTGGAACCCGAAGATGAAGCGCTTCATTTTCACGGAGCGCAACGGAATCTACATCATTGACCTCCAGCAGTCGCTGTCCTACATCGACCGCGCCTACGAGTTCATCAAGGCCACTGTTGCCCACGGCGGCACCGTCCTGTTCGTCGGCACCAAGAAGCAGGCACAGGAAGCAATTGCCGAGCAGGCAACCCGTGTTGGCCAGCCGTACGTCAACCAGCGTTGGCTGGGAGGCATGCTCACCAACTTCCAGACGGTTTCCAAGCGCATCCAGCGCATGAAGGAACTTGAGGAGATCAACTTCGAGGATGTCGCCGGTTCCGGGCACACCAAGAAGGAACTGCTGTTGCTGCAGCGCGAGCTGACCAAGCTCGAGACCAACCTGGGTGGCATCCGCAACCTCACGAAGGCTCCGTCCATCGTCTGGGTTGTCGACACGAAGAAGGAACACCTCGCAATCGACGAGGCGAAGAAGCTCAACATCCCGGTTGTCGCCATCCTCGACACCAACTGTGATCCTGACGAAGTTGATTTCCCGATCCCGGGTAATGATGACGCCATCCGCGCAGTCAACCTGTTGACCCGCGTTGTCGCTGACGCCGTTGCTGAGGGTCTCATCGCCCGCAATAACCGGTCCTCCGGCAATGATGCTGCCGCAGCAGAAGAGCCGCTCGCCGAGTGGGAGCGTGAGCTGCTTGAGGGTAGCGCCGCACCTGCCGAGAGTGCACCCGCTGCTGATGCACCCGCTGCAGACGCGCCTGCTGAGGAAGCTCCGGCAACTGAGGCTCCCGCCGCTGAAGTAGCTCCCGCCGCTGAAGAAGCACCGGCTGCCGCTGCTGAGGAAGCCCCCGCAACTGACGCTCCTGCTGAGGAAGCTGCAAACAGCGAGAGCAAGTAGTTTCATCGACAGGGTGCGGGACGTCAAAGCCCGCACCCTTTCGCTTGTGCCGGAGAAAGATCCGGAGAACTTTTACTCAATACTTGACGAGAAACCCACATCTGAGGAGTTCAAATGGCAAACTACACTGCCGCTGACATCAAGGCTCTCCGCGAGCGGACCGGCGCCGGAATGATGGACGTGAAGAAGGCGCTCGACGAGGCCAACGGCGATGCCGAGAAGGCCATGGAGCTCATCCGCATCAAGGGCCTGAAGGGCGCCACCAAGCGCGAAGGCCGCTCAACCGCTGAAGGTCTCGTGGCCGCCAAGGTTGACGGTAACGTCGGTGTCATGGTCGAGGTCAACTGCGAAACCGACTTCGTGGCCAAGGCCGGGCCGTTCATCGAGTTCGCCAACAAGGTGCTCGCTGCGACCATCGAGTCCGGCGCCTCTGACGTTGAGTCACTGCTCGCTTACACCCTTGACGGCAAGCCGGTTTCCGAACATGTCATCGAGGCCGGTGCGCTGCTCGGCGAGAAGGTCGACATCCGTCGCGTGGCACGCGTCGAGGGCGCCATTGTCGATGCCTACCTGCACAAGACGTCAAAGGACCTCCCCGCACAGGTGGGCGTGCTGTTCGCCGTTGAAGGTAGCGGAGACGCCGCGGCTGAGGCTGCCCATGATGTGGCAGTTCACATTGCAGCCTACTCGCCCACGTACCTCACCCGTGAGGACGTACCGGCAGAGCTGGTCGAGACCGAGCGCCGTATTGCCGATGAGACCGCACGCGCCGAAGGCAAGCCCGAGGCCGCCCTCACCAAGATCGTCGAAGGCCGCCTGACCGGGTTCTTCAAGGAGGGCGTGCTGGTTGACCAGGCGTTCGCCAAGGACGCCAAGAAGTCGGTTGCCCAGGTACTGAAGGAAGCTTCTGTCGAGCCCAAGGAATTTGCTCGCTTCCGGGTGGGTGCCTGATCAGGTACTGACCCTTCCGGGCCGGTTTTTGTTTGAGATGATGGAGGGGCGGTCGCCACGGTGGCCGCCCCTCCGCCATGTCCGGCGAGTGGACCTGCCGGAAACCTGTAAGACTTACCAAGCCGGACATCAGTTCCACTGCTGACGCGCTGACACCCACACGGAACTCAGATTCTGACACGCACGTACGACTGCCCGGGAGGCATCATGGACACATACGACAAGGCCGGTCACAGCGAATCCCCGAGGCGGCGCGTGCTGTTGAAGCTCTCGGGAGAGGTTTTCGGCGGGGGCAAGCTCGGTGTCGATCCTGACATGGTGCGCGGCATAGCCAAGCAGATTGCCGCGACGATCGGCGAAGTGGAGGTTGCCATCGTGGTGGGCGGAGGCAACTTCTTCCGCGGTGCCGAGCTCTCGCAGAGCGGGATGGACCGCTCGCGTGCGGATTACATGGGCATGCTCGGCACGGTCATGAACTGCCTGGCGCTGCAGGATTTCCTGGAACAGGCCGGCGTTGAAACCCGTGTGCAGAGCGCAATCACCATGGGCCAGGTCGCCGAAGCCTACATCCCCCGCCGGGCAATCCGCCACCTGGAAAAGAGCAGGGTCGTCATCTTCGGTGCAGGTGCAGGCTTGCCCTACTTCTCCACCGACACAGTCGCCGCCCAGCGGGCGCTGGAAGTCCGTGCCGACGTCGTTCTGATGGCCAAGAGCGGTGTCGACGGCGTCTACACCGCGGACCCCCGCAAGGACCCGAGCGCGCAGAAACTCGATTCGCTGTCCTATGACGACGCGCTGCGCCAGGACATCCGGGTCATGGACCAGACGGCCATGACCATGTGCAAGGACAACAATCTTTCCATGGTGGTCTTCGGCATGGAGGGCGAGGGCAACGTCACCAGCGCGATCATGGGTGAACGGATAGGCACGGTCGTCACGGCCTGAGCGCCGCGCAGCGGTCGGTGAAGTCCCGGCAGGAGCCCGGCTGTGAACTAGGATTATCAACTGAATCGGACGCTCAGAAGCAGCGGATTTCGAACCAAAGGAGCAATCGTGATCGAAGAGACCATGTCAGAGGCAACCGCGCGCATGGACAAGGCAGTCGAGGCGGCGAAGGAAGATTTCGCAACCATACGCACTGGCCGTGCCAACCCGTCCCTGTTTTCGAAGGTCGTCGTGAACTACTACGGCTCGCCGACGCCGCTGCAGCAGCTGGCATCCTTCCAGAACCCGGAAGCACGCACGCTGCTCATCACGCCGTTCGACCGCTCCGCGCTCTCTGAGATCGAGAAGGCCCTCCGTGACTCAGATCTTGGCGCCAACCCGTCCAACGACGGCAACGTCATTCGTGTGGTTCTTCCCGAACTGACCGAGGAGCGGCGCAAGGAATACGTCAAGGTAGTGCGCGGCAAGGCTGAAGACGCCAAGATCCAGATCCGGAACATCCGCCGCAAGGCCAAGGACGGCATTGACAAGGCGGTCAAGGACGGTGACGCCGGCGAGGACGACGGCGCCCGCGCCGAGAAAGACCTCGACGCACGGACGAAGTCCCACACTGACACCATCGACGACATGCTCAAGCGCAAGGAAACCGAGCTGCTCGAAGTCTGATGAGCGACTCCCAGCCTTCTCCAGAGGCTGGCCGCACGCCTGCCGCTGATGCTGCAAACGCTGATGCCGCGCACCAGGCGCCGGCCGGTCCGCCGGCTTCCGGTGCGCTGTCCGGCAGGCGTGCACTGCGCGAAGGGGCACTCCAGAGCAAAAGCATGTTCAAGCGCCGTCCGCCCCGTGCCAAGTCCGGCGAGCCCTCACGGGCAGGGCGGAACCTTCCCGCGGCCATCGGGGTCGGGCTTGCGCTGCTGATCTCGCTGCTGGTCGGCATGCTGTTCCTTCCCCTTGCGTTCGTGGCGCTGACCACGATGATCGGCGTCGTCGGCGTCTGGGAAGTCGGCAGGGCGCTTGAGGTGCGCCAAATCAAGGTTCCCACCGTTCCGGCGCTGGCTGCCGGCGTGGCGCTGCCTTTCGCCGCCTACCTCGGCGGCCCTGAGGCGTTGGCATTCGCCACAGTGGTGTCCGTGACCGCGATCGCTCTGTGGCGCAGCCTCGACCCTGCGCCCGACGCCGCGCGGAGCATCATGGCGGGAACCTTCGTCCTCCTCTGGGTACCGTTCCTCCTGAGTTTCGCAATGCTGCTGCTGCAGGAGCCTTCGGGACCGATCAAGGTGGCAACCCTGCTGCTGCTCGTGGTTGCCAATGACACCTTCGGCTACCTGGTGGGGGCGTTCTTCGGCAAGCACGCCATGGCACCCCGGATCAGCCCGAAGAAGTCCTGGGAAGGCTTTGGCGGGTCGATCGGCGGAGCAATGGTTGTCGGCGTACTTGCAGTGGTTTTCCTGTTGGACAGGCCCTGGTGGGTCGGTATCTGCCTGGCGGTCGCCGTTGTCGCCGCGGCTACCGCCGGAGACCTCGCCGAGTCCATGATCAAGCGGGAACTCGGAGTCAAGGACATGAGCAGCATTCTGCCTGGACACGGCGGCGTGATGGACCGGCTTGACTCGATTGTTTTTGCTTCGCCGGTTGCGTTCCTGCTGTCCGTTACATTGGTACCCGGGACCCTATAGAACTTGACGACGGCGCGTCGTGACTGCGCCGTTGCACCGAAGCCGTTGCAAAGAAAGTGAAACGCACAACTATGGATGGAGCACGCAACGGCAGTTCGCCGTTCGCCCGTGTCGGCCGCCGTGAATACGGCTATAAGGCAAAGCAGGTCGACAGGTTCCTGACCCGTGCACGCACCTTCTACAACTCGGACGGCACCGACGGTGAGCCTGTGACCAGTGCCGAAGTCCGCACCACCGCCTTTGATCCTGCCCGGGGCGGATATGAACCACGCGCGGTCGATGCCGCACTGGACCGGCTGGAAGACGTCTTTGCCCAGCGGGAGCGGGACACCCTGATCGCGGCGAGCGGCGAACAGGCGTGGCTGATGCAGATCGGGCGCACGTCCGCCGTCCTGAGGAGCAGGCTGCACAGGCCGCCGGGGGAGCGGTTCCGGCGTCCTTCCCGGAAGAACACGACCAGCTATGACATCGAGGACGTAGATGCCCTCTGCAACGAGCTGCTCGGGTACTTCGAGAGGGACATGCCGCTCAGCGTCGATGTAGTCCGCCGGGCCGTTTTCCGTGAAGCTATCGGCCAGGACGGGTACGAGGAGACCCAGGTGGATGCCTTCCTGGACCGCGTGGTTGAACTCATGGCGGCCATCGACTAGCTTCCGGGCACGTACCAGTACCGTCACACAGCCTCAGGCGTATGCAGCCGCGCAAGCACCCGTGATGTGTTCATCGGCCGGCGGTTTGCGGTCAGCCGCGACACCGTGATGGTGACCGCAAACGCAGCAGGGACCGTCCAGAGCGCGGGCAGCTGGAGCCACTGCGGGGCCTGATCCATACCCAGGCCCGCAGCTATCAGGATCGATCCGCCGCACAGAACCGCCCCGGAAACCATGCCCGCGATGGCTCCTGCATCCGTGAGCCCCCGCCACCAGATGCCGAGCACCAGCAGCGGGCAGATCGTGGAGGCAGTGAAGGCAAAAACCATGCTCACGCTGCCGGCCAGGGCAAGGGTGTCCGTCAGCAGGGCAAACCCCAGCGGTATGAGCGCCGAGACAATCGCCGCCCATCGGAACCCGGAAACGCTGGCACGGAAGAAGTCCTGACTCACCACGCCGGCCAGCGAGACCACAAGACCGCTGGTGGTCGAGAGGAATGCGGCGAATGCACCCGCCGTGACGAATGCCGACAGGATGTCTCCGCCAACGCCGTCGAAAATGCGGCTCGGGAGCAGCAGCACGGTGGCATCGGCCGCGCCGCGGACCGCCAGATCCGGAGTGTGGATCCGTCCCAGCAGTCCATACAGCGTCGGGAAGAGGTAGAACACGGAGAGCAGCCCCAGCACCAGCAGGGTTGTCCGGCGGGCGGAAGCGCCGTCCGGGTTCGTATAGAAACGCACCAGCACGTGGGGCAGTCCCAAGGTACCGAAGAGCAGGGCGATGACCAGCGAGATGTTCTGGTACAGGGTGGCATCGGCGGTGGTGTTGAGTTCCGGTGCGAAGACCGCGCCGTCGTTCGTGATCGATTCACCGGTGCCGGTCAGCTGAACCAGGATGAAGACAATGGGGACGGCAAGCGCAGTCAGCTTCAGCCAGTACTGGAAGGCCTGGACAAAGGTGATGGACCGCATGCCGCCGGTAATGACGCTGAGGCAGACAACCACGACGACGGCGACGGAACCTACCCACGACGGCAGCCCGGTAGTGATCCGCACGGTAAGGGCGGCGCCGTGCAGCTGCGGCACGATGTAGAGCCAGCCGACGGCGATGACGAGGAGGCTGGTGATCCGGCGGACATTGCGGGACTCGAGGCGGGCTTCAGCGAAATCAGGAATGGTGTAGGCGCCGGAGCGCCGCAGGGGAGCGGCCACGAACAGCAGGAGCATGAGGTAACCGGCCGTGTAACCGATGGGGAACCACAGCGCATCCACCCCGGAGAGCAGGATCAGGCCGGCCACGCCGAGGAAGCTGGCTGCTGAGAGGTATTCGCCCCCGATCGCCGAGGCGTTCCACCAGGGTCGCACCGTACGCGAGGCCACGTAGAAGTCACCGGTGGTCCGGGAGATCCGGAGTCCATAGATGCCGATCAGGACGGTGGAGACCGCGACCATCACCAGTGACACGTAACCGACCACAGGGTTCAGCTCAGGGAATGTCACCGGTCGTCCACCAGGTCCCGGAAGCGCTGCTCAATGCGCCCGGCGCTTCGCACATACAGGACGGCGCAGCCAATCACGAGCGGATAGATGCCCAGGCCGAGCAGGAGCCAGGGAACGGGCACGGTTGCGACGGTCCACGTTGTGACGGCCGGGAAGATGCTGAACAGGATGGGGATGCCCACCAGGATTACAAGGAAACCGGAGGCGACCACCACGGCGAGGCGCAGCTGGGATCGGATGAGTGAACGCACAAACAGCTCGCCGACGTCGGACTGTTCAGCCATCTCTCGCGAGACGGGAAAGGTTCCGGCGGGCCCGGCGGCGGAGTGCGGCGCGGTGACCCGAACCCGGGCCGGGCGGTCCTCAGGCTCTGTCACGTTCGTTACTGTCCCGGCCTCAGGCGGGTGGCTTCCAGCTTGCCGCGGATCTGGGACAGGTGCCGCCGGCTGACGGGCAGTTCCGCCTCGCCCACGAGGACACTTGCCCTGCCTGACCCGAGCTTGACCTGGGTCACCTGATCCATGGCCACGAGGTAGGAGCGGTGCGTCCGCAGGAAACCGGCATCGGCCCATTGCCGTTCAAGGTCGTTGAGTGGAATGCGGATGAGGTAGCTCGCCTCGGCCGTATGCAGCCGGGCGTAGTCGCCCTGCGCCTGCACGTAGCGGATCTCGTCGCGCCGGATCATCCTGCTGATGCCGCCCTGATCCACGGTGATGACGTCCGGGGTGGCTGCGCCGTCCTCCATCAGCTCGCAGATCCGCCGGACGGACTCGGTCAGCCTTTCCGTGCGCACCGGCTTGAGCAAATAATCGACGGCGCGAAGTTCGAACGCCTCGAGCGCCCGGTCCTCGTCCGCCGTGACGAAGACGACGGCGGGAGGCCGGCTGAAGCGCGAGATGACCCTGGCGATGTCCAGCCCTGAGAGGGACGGCATGTGGATGTCGAGGAACAGTGCATCTATCGGGTGGCTTTGCAGGATCCGGAGAGCCTCGGCGCCGCTGGACGCCTGATGGATTGCGTCGATGCGGGCGTCCTTGGAGAGCAGGAAGCCGAGTTCGGCGAGCGCCGGGAGTTCATCGTCCACGATGACCACGTTGACCATGCTCCTTAGGTTACGCGGTCGATCAGGCGTCCGCGCCACGGGACGCAGGGCAACCCTCAGGTCTGGTGGGCGGGCTGGGATTTCGGAACGCGCAGCGTGATCAGGGTGCCGGCGCCGGGTGCGGTATCGATGATCAGCCCATGGGCGTCACCGTACACCTGACGCAGCCTGGAATCGACGTTCCGCAGCCCCACGTGGACTCCGTCGACGTGCCCGGCAAGGACGGCGCGCAGGCGATCGGGATCCATCCCCACGCCGTCGTCCTCGACGGTGACCACCGCGTAGGCGCCGGCGTCGTGCGCTGTGATGGTGATGTTGCCTGTCCCGTCCTTTGAGTCGAGGCCGTGGCGGACGGCGTTCTCCACCAGCGGCTGGAGGCTGAGGAAGGGGATCACGGTGCTGAGCACCTCCGGACCGATCTGGAGGCTGACGCGGAGCCGGTCACCGAAACGCGCCCGCTCCAGCAGCAGGTAGCGGTCGATGGACCTCAGCTCCTCCGCGACGGTGGTGAAGTCGCCGTGGCGGCGGAAGGAGTAGCGCGTGAAGTCCGCGAACTCGACGACGAGCTCCCGCGCCCGCTGTGGGTCCGTATTGATGAAGGACGCGATGGCGTTCAGGGAGTTGTAGATGAAGTGCGGGCTGATCTGCGCCCGGAGCGCACGGACCTCGGCCTCCATCAGTTGGGTGCGCGAGGAATCCAGCTCGGCCAGCTCCACCTGGGTGGCCACCCAGGCGCCGACCTCATTCGTCGCGCGGACGAGCCCTGCGCTGACTGTCGGTGCGAAGGCTCCCACCGTTCCCACCACCCGGCCGTTTACCCGGATCGGTGCCAGAACTGCCTCGGCAAGTCCTTCCTCTCCTCCGGTCACCGGCCCCAGCCGGAGCCTCTTGAAGATCTGCGTCCGCCCGCTGGAGAGGACCTCCTGCACAACGGTCATCACCTCAGCGGGTTCGGCGGAGGTGCCATCCCACGCCAGGACGCCGTTCAGGTCCGTCACCAGGAGAGCCTGGCTGCGCAGCAGGCCCCGCAGGTGCCGTGCCGCCTTCGACGCTCCGCCGGGCGTCAGGCCGGTCCTCAGGTGCTCAGAGGCCAGCGCAACGGTGTGCAGCGTCGCGTAGGTGGCGCGGTCCGCGTCGGAACCGAGGTCACGGTAGGAACGGGAGAACCTGAAGCCGAGGACTGCCACCACCGCGAGGGTGACGAGAACGACGGCGCCGACCAGCGCGGCGTCGACGGCGGGGCTCAGCATGGGTCAAGAGTAGCCGTGAACCCTGCCATGCCCTGAACCGTTCGGCACGATGGCCTTGAATCGTCTGGCGCAGTGGCCGTGAGCCGTTCGGCGCAGGCGCGCACCGTTTATCGCAGGCCGACGCGCGTTGGGCGATGTGCCTGCCCAAGGTGCTGGCGCCCTCACACGATGTGACCAACAGTGATGGGAGTCACACTCCCTCGTTCCCTGCCGTCCAGTGCGGTACTGATCCTGCGTGGGAGCCTAACGAGGAGGTATCAATGGGCCACGACCCATCCGCACCCGGCGCACCGCCGTCGGCGTCCGTGGACTTCACGGAAGTCCAGCAGCGGCCGCAGTTTCAGGAATTGAGGAAGCGTCACCGCAGCTTCGTTTTTCCCATGGCAGCAGCATTCCTGCTGTGGTACTTCCTGTACGTGCTGCTCGCCGATTACGCACACGAATTCATGTCCACCCCCGTGTGGGGGAACGTCAACATCGGACTGCTCCTCGGGCTGCTGCAGTTTGTCAGCACCTTCGGGATCACCATGTGGTACGTCAGCTACGCCAACAGGAGACTCGATCCAATCGCCGAGGAACTGCGCAACGACCTCGAAGACGCCGCACCTGAGGTATTCAATGCCCCAGAGGGAGGAACCAAATGAGGCAGTACCTGCCGCTGCAGACCGTTGAGACGACGCAGGTCGGCGAGCCCTGGCTGAACATCACCATTTTCGGCATTTTCGTGGCAATCACCCTGGTGATCGTGCTGCGCGCGAGCCGCAACAACAAGACGGCTGCGGACTACTACGCTGCCGGACGATCCTTCACCGGCCCGCAGAACGGAACGGCTATTGCCGGGGACTACCTGTCCGCCGCGTCCTTCCTCGGCATCGTGGGCGCCATTGCGATCAACGGCTATGACGGATTCCTGTACTCGATCGGCTTCCTCGTCGCCTGGCTGGTGGCACTGCTCCTCGTCGCGGAACTGCTCCGCAACACGGGAAAGTTCACGATGGCGGACGTCCTGTCCTTCCGGCTGCAGCAGCGTCCCGTACGGATAGCAGCGGCCATCACTACGCTCGCTGTCTGCTTCTTCTACCTCCTGGCGCAGATGGCCGGAGCCGGCGCCCTGGTGTCCCTGCTCCTCGGCATCGACGATCGGCTGGGACAGTCCCTCGTCATCACCGTGGTTGGCGGGCTCATGATCCTGTACGTGCTGATCGGCGGCATGAAAGGCACCACCTGGGTCCAGATCATCAAGGCCTGCCTGCTCATCGCGGGCGCATTCGTGATGACCATCTGGGTGCTCGCCCTGCACGACTTCAACCTCTCGACCCTGCTCGGTGCCGCCATCGAGACCTCCGGCAACCCTGCCATCACCGGCCCGGGGCTGCAGTACGGCGCCTCGGGCACCACCCGCCTGGACTTCGTGTCCCTGGCCCTGGCGCTCGTCCTGGGAACCGCGGCCCTGCCGCACGTTCTCATGCGCTTCTACACCGTTCCCACAGCCAAGGAAGCCCGCCGCTCAGTGGTGTGGGCGATCTGGCTCATCGGAGCGTTCTACCTGTTCACGCTGGTTCTCGGCTACGGCGCCGGAGCCCTCATCGGCGCTGACCGGATCAATAATGCACCCGGCGGCGTCAACTCGGCCGCACCGCTCCTGGCGTTCGAACTCGGCGGGCCATTCCTGCTGGGAATCATCTCCGCAGTTGCCTTCGCCACCATCCTCGCGGTGGTTGCGGGACTTACCATTACCGCCGCCGCATCCTTCGCGCATGACATCTACGCGAACGTGGTTCGCCGGGGCAAGGTGGATCCGGACGGTGAGGTGAAGGTGGCGCGCCGCACCGTCGTCGTTATCGGTGTGCTGTCGATTGTCGGCGGAATAGGTGCGCAGGGACAGAACGTTGCGTTCCTCGTCGCGTTGGCCTTCGCCGTGGCGGCGAGCGCCAACCTGCCAACCATCATCTACTCGCTGTTCTGGAAGAAGTTCAACACCCAGGGCGCGCTGTGGAGCATGTACGGCGGCCTGCTCACCGCAATCATCCTGATCGCGTTCTCGCCGGTGGTCTCCGGCGGGGAGAAGTCGATGATCCAGACGGCTGACTTCTCCTGGTTCCCGCTCAGCAATCCGGGCATCGTCTCGATCCCGCTGGCGTTCTTCCTGGGCTGGCTCGGCACCGTGCTGGCCAAGCGGACTGAGGATGCGCAGAAGCAGGCGGAGATGGAGGTCCGCTCGCTGACAGGGGTAGGCGCGGAAAAGGCGACCAACCACTAGTCCCAACTAGACGCAGCAGGGGCCGGAATCATGTCGATTCCGGCCCCTTCTGTCATCTTCGCGAACTTGCCTGTTCATGAACTCGCTTGTTCAGTGACCGGGATGCTCCGCCGGCGCGGGAACCAGGCCGTGCTCGCCGTGCGGCACCGCATTGTCACCGGCCGTTGATGCGGCGAGTCCCGGCGTCGTAATTCCGGCAACCAGGACGGCACAGAGGAAGAGCCCGGTGAGAAGCCTGCCGGGGGAGAGCTTCGCGCCGGCAGCTGAACGGTCTGCCCGCCGGTGCAGGGCGCCGCGGCAACCGAGCTGCAGGAGGACGAGCGCCAGTGCGGAGGCAAGCGTGAGGTCGAAGTTCCTGCTTTCGGCCGGCGCGAGCAGCGCACCCCACACCAGAACACCCAGCACGACGGCGGCGGCACCGGGAAGAACGGCGGGCACCACCACTGCCAGCAGGGCAGGAACCCGGTTCCGCCCGGGCGTTCCGCGCAGCGCCAGAATTCCCCACAGGGTAAGTGCGGCCGCCCACAGCCCGGTGAGCATTCCCACCACAACATTCAGGATGCCGCCGGCAGCCAGCAGGGCGTCGGCTGCGAGGGCAAAGAACGTCAGGCCTGAGCCGAGGGCAGTGAATCCGGCCAGCAGGCGGAGCAGTTCACCCGTGGTGCCCTGCTCCGCGTCGGCGCGCGGTTGAAAAGCGGGCAGGGCCCGCTCCTCAACCGCAGCACTGTTCATCAAAGCGACGTCCGGACTACGCGGTGTGTGCGTGGGTGCTGGCGGTGCGCACGTTCTTGTCCTGTGACAGGCCTACGCCCAGCAGGAGGACGGCGCTCGCGAGGTGCAGAACGTTGTCGGCACCGTTGAGGGCAATGATGTTCAGCGAGGTGCCGACCAGGAAGAGCCCGAGGATGCCCACCAGGAGGTAGACCGCACCCACGGTGGTGTTGACGCCCTTGGCGGCGCTCACCGAGTTGAGGCCGGCAAGCAGCAGTGCTGCGCCGATGGCCAGGTGGATGATGTTGTGGAGCGGGTTGACCTCGAAGATGATGAGCGTGTTGCCCTCAGTGGCGAAAAAGCCGACTCCGGCGGTAACGAAGAAGCCGAGGATCCCGACGAGCAGGTAGACGGCTCCGAAGACGGTTGCGAGTAGCCGGTTGGGGGAGGTTCCCATGGTGATGCCTTTCGTGTGATGTGCGCTCCCTGGTGGAGCTCTGCACACCATTCGGATCAGTGCTCACTTTGGATGGTTCTGCTGTTCGGATCAGGAATGGAAGAGGTTACTCCGCGGAACCGCGCTCCAGCAGGGGCTCCATGCGGTAAGGGATCAACTCGTGCATGGCGAGGGAGGTATCGCAGCGTTCCACTCCGTCGCAGGCCAGGATCTTTCCGTTGATCCGGAAGAGGTCTTCGGCGTCCACTGACACCACGCGGACCAGGATGTCCGCCTGCCCGGTCAGCCCGTGCGCCTCGAGGACCTCGGGGATACCGGCGAGCTGGCCGGTGATGGAGCCGAGTTTCCGCTGGTCCACGTGGACATTGATGAACGCGGTGAGCGGGTAGCCGAGCGCTGCCGGATTGATCCGCCGTTCAAAGGACAGGAACGTCGAATTCTTCTCCAGCCGGGTCATCCGTGCCTGGACGGTATTGCGCGAGAGCCCCAGCTTCTGGGCGAGGGCGACGACGGTCCGCCGGGAGTCCCGGGCCAGCGCGAGAAGGAGCCGCGTGTCAGTGGCATCAAGGGGCTGCATAGTGCGCAACGGTAGCACGGCGCGAAGGCAGCAAATCGAGCACAATGCTCAGTCATTCCATGTTCGGTTGTGCTGTGTGGCTTGCGTGAGTATCGTCACACTAAACCTCGGGCAACGGCGCCCTCGGCCCGCCGAACACCCACGGATCGGCGTCGGAGGCTGCGGTTGACCGGTGTACAAACGCCGAAGCCGGTAAGAAGAAGGATGAGTGAACGTGCCTCTGAACAACGATGCGGATGCCACGCAGGATGAGCTGGTCCAGCTCATTGCGCCCAATGGCGAACGCCGAAGCAACGCCGCGTATGACCGCTGGGTCTCCGACGTCGACGACGCCGCTCTGCAGGCCCTGTACGAGGACATGATCGTCATCCGCCGGATCGACGCCGAAGCCACGGCTCTCCAGCGCCAGGGTGAGCTTGCGCTCTGGCCGCCGTTGCTGGGACAGGAAGCGGCGCAGATCGGCTCCGGCCGCGCTCTGCGCGAAGATGACTTTGTTTTCTCCAGCTACCGCGAGAACGGCGTTGCCTACTGCCGCGGCGTGGACCTCACGGATCTCCTGCGCGTCTGGCGGGGCAACGCCTCCGCCGGCTGGGATCCCTACGCCATCAACATGGCTCCGCCGCAGGTCATCATCGGCGCGCAGACCCTGCACGCCACCGGATACGCCATGGGTGTCCTGGCGGACGGTGCGGATTCCGTTGCGGTCACCTACTTCGGAGACGGCGCCACGAGCCAGGGCGATGTCAACGAGGCAATGGTCTTTGCCGCCAGCTACCAGGCGCCCGTCATCTTCTTCTGCCAGAACAACCAGTGGGCCATCTCCGAGCCGGTCGGGTTGCAGGCACACGTGCCCATCGCCCACCGCGCGCCCGGATTCGGCATCCCCTCCGTCCGCGTGGACGGCAACGATGTGCTCGCGTGCCTCGCCGTTACCCGTGAGGCGCTCGATCGCGCCCGGACCGGCGGCGGTCCCACCTTCATCGAGGCGGTGACCTACCGGATGGGCCCGCACACCACGGCCGATGACCCCACCCGCTACCGGGACGCGAACGAGCTTGAGGACTGGGCCGCGAAGGATCCCATCGCACGCCTGGCCGCGCTTCTGGACGCACGCGGACTGCTGTCCGCGGAGGTGGCGGATTCCGTCAAGGCCACCGCCGACGACGTCGCCGCCCGGCTTCGCGAGGGCTGCATCTCTATGCCGGAGCCGCAGGTCCTTGACGTCTTTAAGCACGTCTACAGCGAGCCGAATTCATGGCTCGATCGCCAGCAGGACTCCTATGAGCAGTATCTGAAGTACTTTGATTCCGCCGACGCAGATACCGCTGCATCCAACTCCTCCAGGGAGGCGAGCCGCTGATGTCCACCATGACATTCGGCCGTGCCATCAACGCAGGCCTTCGCAGGGCCATGGAAAATGACCCGAAGGTTGTCCTGATGGGCGAGGACATCGGAAAGTTGGGCGGCGTTTTCCGCATCACCGACGGCCTGCAGAAGGACTTCGGGTCCCACCGCGTCCTCGATACGCCGCTCGCGGAGTCCGGCATCATGGGCACGGCAGTCGGCCTGGCCTACCGTGGCTACCGTCCCGTCGTCGAAATCCAGTTCGATGGCTTCATCTACCCGGCGTTCGACCAGATCGTGTGCCAGGTTGCCAAGCTGCACTACCGGACCCAGGGTGCAGTCAAGGTGCCGCTGACCATCCGGGTGCCGTTCGGCGGCGGTATCGGATCCCCGGAGCACCACTCGGAGTCCCCGGAAGCGTACTTCACCCACACGTCCGGGCTGCGGGTGGTGAGCGTCTCCAACCCCCAGGATGCTTTTGTGATGATCCAGCAGGCCATTGCGAGCGATGACCCTGTGCTCTACTTCGAACCGAAGCGCCGCTATCACGTGAAGGGTGAGGTGGACGAGGGCGTGGATCTGGGCGCCACCAGCATGAATGACGCGAAAGTGGTTACCGAGGGCAGCGACGTCACGCTCGTCACCTACGGGCCTCTGGTGCCGACGGCACAGAACGCCGCCATTGCAGCCTCCGACGACGGCATTTCGATCGAGGTGATTGACCTGCGCTCCCTGGCTCCGATTGACTTCGCCACCGTGGAGAAGTCGGTGCGGAAAACCGGACGCCTGGTCATTACGCATGAAGCCGCTCAGTCAGGCGGCCTCGGCGCCGAAATTGCGGCGAGCATCACCGAGCGTTGCTTCTACCACCTGGAGCACGCACCGGTCCGCGTGACGGGATTCGACATCCCGTACCCCTACTCCAAGCTTGAGTTCCATCATCTACCGGATCTGGACCGCATACTCGATGGAGTTGACCGCGCCCTGGGCCGGTCAAACTCCCTTAGCTCCCGCAGTGGACTGGAAGGATAGTGTCACCGGTGATCAAGGAATTCCGACTGCCCGACCTCGGCGAAGGCCTGACTGAATCGGAGATCGTCGCCTGGCATGTAGCGGTGGGCGACACCGTGGAGCTGAACCAGGTCATCGCGGACGTTGAAACCGCGAAAGCGGTCGTGGAACTGCCGTCGCCGTACGCGGGCGTTGTGGCGAAGCTGCACGAACAGCCCGGAACGGTTGTGGAGGTCGGCTCGCCGATCGTGTCCTTCGACGTGCCGGGTTCCGGCGGACACTCCACCAATTCTCCGGACGCCTCAGCGGACACAAACGACGACGACGCGCCGCCGGCCAAGCGGGAACCCAACCTCGTGGGGTACGGAGCGGCTGTTGAGAAGACGGGCCGGCCCGCGCGGCGGGCTCGGCGCAGCAGCGGAGCGGCAGAGCCTGCCCGCGCTGCAGAACCCGTTGGCGCTCCTGTGATGGCTGAGGCACCGCAGCCCTCCGTTCCGGCGGAGGCGCAGCTGGAGCGTCCGCGGTCAACCCCGCCGGTACGCAAGCTTGCACGTGATCTCGGCATCGACCTCACCGCTCTGAACGGCAGCGGTCCACAGGGTCTCATCACCCGCGAAGACGTGCTGGCGGCACAGGGGGGATCCGGTCAGGAAGGATCCGGAGAGCAGGGATCCGACCGTGGGGTGCAGCCTGCAGAGACAGGCGGGGCGCCGGCGTCGCGCATGAGTGGCGAGCGGGAGACACGCACACCGATCAAGGGCGTGCGGAAGCACACCGCCGCTGCCATGGTGGCCAGTGCCTTCACTGCGCCGCACGTCACCGAGTTCCTGACCGTGGATGTCACGGCTTCCATGGACCTGCTGGCACGGTTGAAGACGAGCAGGGCGTTCGCAGATGTCCGCATTACTCCGTTGGTGCTGGTGGCCAAAGCACTGTGCATCGCGCTGGACCGCAATCCCACGCTGAACTCCCGGTGGGATGAGGCCGCCCAGGAGATTGTGCAGCATCACTACGTGAACCTGGGCATTGCAGCCGCTACTCCGCGCGGCTTGGTCGTCCCGAATATCAGGGATGCGCACACGCTCGGGCTCCGCGAGCTGGCAGATGCGCTTAAAGGATTGACGGAAACGGCACGTGCCGGCAAGACCAGTCCCGCGGATCTCTCCGGCGGGACCATCTCCATCACCAACGTCGGTGTGTTCGGCATTGACGCGGGCACGCCGATCCTCAATCCGGGAGAAGCGGCGATCCTGGCCATGGGGTCGGTGCGGAAGATGCCGTGGGAGTACCAGAATGAGGTTGCCCTGCGGCAGGTCATGACCCTCAGCCTGTCCTTCGACCACCGGCTGGTGGACGGCGAACAGGGATCACGCTTCCTCGCGGATATCGGGACCATCCTGTCCGACCCGGGCATGGTCCTGACGATGGTCTGACGGACCTGTCCACCTCGGGTTGGGCCGCCCGTCCACCCTGAACTTTTGTGCAGCTCCGGTGACTTCGACAAGCGTCGAAGTCACCGGAGCTGCACAAAAGTTCCGTTATGTGGAGCCGTTAGCGAAGCTCGAGGACGAGCTCCCTGACCACCGCGCCGCGAGCGTTCGCGAAACCCTGCGTCTCACCGACCTGGGTGAATCCGTAGCGTTCGAGGATCCGGATCGAATTGGTGTTGTCTGCGACTGCGCGTGCCCGGAGCGGGCGCTCGGTGAACTCTTCGAGGAAGAGGCCGACTGCCGCCGTCGTAATTCCCTGGCCCCAGCGCGCCTTGTCGATCCAGTAACTGATCTCGGGGATGTCGGCGTCGCGGTAGGCGAGAATACTTCCCACCACCGCTCCGTCAGCCTCGATGGTGCGGACTGTGACCGTGGGGTCATTGAGGATGTTCTGCCAGTGGAGGTCGAAGACCCCCCGGTCCGAGGGGTTCTTGGCACTGAAGGCGGCCATGTGGTTGGCGCTGGGGTCGAGCTGGTGTGAGAAGAACTCGTCCAGATCGGTGGGTTCAACGGCGCGTAGCGTGATCACTGGAGACTTTCCGGTAGGCGGAACAGGGGTGGTTTCTGCGAGGTTAGGGTGCACGTGAGGTGCTCTACTCATCAGCGTACTAGGACGCGGGAAGTGGCGCCCCGTGTGCACTCATGGCTCCACGCTGAGGGCGGCCCACGCCATTTCCTCAAGCAGCTGGCGCAGGTCTGCGGTGTCCTTGCTGCTGCGGCGACGGTGAGTGGAGTGCGGGGTGGAGTTGATGAGCCCGAATGCGGCGTGGGCCTTGCGGCGCAGATGGGTTCTGTCTGGTTGTTGCGCGAGAGCGGCGAGGGCATCCACCCATACCTCCACGTAGGTGCGCTGCAGGGAACGCACGGTCTCCTGGTCCTCATCAGCCAGGGAGCTGAGATCCCTGTCCTGAACCCTGATGACGTTGGCATTGCGGAGTGCAAAGTCCACCTGGAACTCGATCAGCCCGCGGAGCGCCTGCTGGGGGCCGGGGGATTCAGCAACAACGGCACGGCTGCCCTCGAGCAGATCCTGGCTGACGCCGGCCAGCAGCGCGGCGAGCACTGCTGGTTTTCCGCTGAAGTGCCGGTACACCGCCGGTCCGCTGACACCGGCTGCTGCTCCCAGGTCCTCGATGGAGACTCCGTTGTAGCCGCGCTCGGCGAACAGTTGCGCGGCCGCATCCAACAGTGCCGCTCGCCGTGAGGCCTTGGCGAGGCTGCGGCCGGTCATCCGGGTGGGAGCTGGGGCTTCCATGCCTGTCTTTCTTCGGTGGAGGAACTTCGGTGGCGGAATACTTCGGAGGGGATTCCTCCATTCTGGTGGACAGTTCGGTTAATAGCTACTAACCTAAATTTGAGTTAATCCCTGCTAACTGAGTGGTTGCGTGCGTGAAGTTTGAAGGCTCGCGCGCGGACCGAAAGGACGTCAATGGAGACCCTGGCCTCGCGACTGGACCCGAACGCCGAAGCGTTCCGGCAGAACGACGCCGGCCAGCGCGCACTCGCTGCCGAGCTGCGGGACCGGCTCGCTGACTCTGCCCTCGGCGGCCCGGAGCGTTCCCGCGAACGTCACGTCAGCCGCGGGAAGCTGCTGCCGCGGGACCGGATCGACCACCTGCTCGATCCGGGCAGTCCGTTTCTGGAGATAGCCCCGCTGGCCGCCAACGGGATGTATAACGACGAGAGCCCCGGAGCGGGAGTCATCGCGGGTATCGGTCTGGTGCACGGACGTCACGTCCTCGTCATTTCCAATGACGCCACAGTCAAGGGCGGCACCTACTATCCGATGACGGTCAAAAAGCACCTTCGCGCCCAGGAGATCGCGCTGGAGAACAACCTGCCCTGCGTGTACCTGGTGGATTCAGGCGGAGCGTTCCTGCCCCGACAGGATGAGGTATTCCCGGACCGCGAGCACTTCGGCCGCATCTTCTACAACCAGGCCACCATGTCCGCGCGGAAGATTCCGCAGATCGCCGCAGTCATGGGCTCGTGCACCGCAGGTGGAGCGTATGTTCCGGCGATGAGTGATGAAACGGTGATCGTCCGGAACCAGGGAACCATCTTCCTCGGCGGCCCGCCGCTGGTGAAAGCCGCCATCGGTGAGATCGTCACCGCCGAAGAGCTCGGCGGCGGGGACGTGCACGCGAAGACGTCCGGCGTTGTCGACCATCTCGCGGAGAACGACCAGCACGCACTGGAGATCGTTCGGGATATTGTCTCGACCCTGCCCGTGCCGGAGCAGGCGTGGGCGCCTGCTGTTCCCGAAGAACCAGCCGTGGAGCCGGAGAGCCTCTACGGCGCCGTGCCGGTCGACGTGAATGCGTCCTATGACGCCCGGGAGATCATCGCGCGCATCGTGGACGGCAGTAAGTTCCACGAGTTCAAGAAGGAGTACGGCACCACTCTCGTCACCGGTTTTGCCACACTGCATGGCCACCACGTGGGCATCGTTGCCAATAACGGCGTGCTCTTCGGCGAGTCAGCTCTCAAAGGCGCCCACTTCATCGAACTGTGCGACCAGCGGGGCATTCCGCTGATCTTCCTGCAGAATCTCTCGGGTTTCATGGTCGGCCGCGACTATGAAGCCGGCGGCATCGCCAAGCACGGGGCAAAGATGGTCACAGCGGTGGCGACGTGCCGCGTGCCCAAGCTGACCGTCGTCGTCGGCGGTTCCTTCGGTGCGGGTAACTATTCGATGTGCGGGCGCGCCTACTCGCCGCGCTTCCTCTGGATGTGGCCGGCCAGCCGCATTTCCGTCATGGGCGGCAACCAGGCGTCTTCCGTGCTGAGCACGGTCAAGCGCGACCAGCTGGAAGCGCGCGGGCAAGAGTGGAGCGCCGAGGATGAGGAGGCGTTCAAAGCTCCTATCCGCGAGCAGTACGAAGCACAGGGGAGTCCCTACTACTCCACCGCGCGGCTCTGGGACGACGGCATCATTGACCCGGCGGACACCCGCCGTGTGCTTGGCCTCGCGCTCGATGTCTGCGCCAACGCGCCGCTGCCGGAGACCTCCTTCGGCCTCTTCAGGATGTGAGTGAGATGCCCCTTTTTGAAACAGTCCTGGTAGCCAACCGCGGTGAAATCGCCTGCCGGGTGATCCGGACGCTACGCGCACTGGGCATCCGCTCGGTCGCCGTGTACAGCGACGCCGACGCCGGTGCACGCCACGTGCTAGAGGCTGATCAGGCAGTGCGGATCGGCCCGGCTGCCGCTGCCTTGAGCTACCTCAACATTGAAGCGATCATCGCGGCTTGCAAGGCGACCGGCGCCGACGCCGTGCATCCCGGATACGGGTTCCTCAGCGAGAACCAGGCCTTTGCCCGCGCGCTCGAGGAAGCCGGCCTGGTGTTCATCGGGCCGCGGGTCCACGCCCTCAACGTCATGGGTGACAAGATCCGGTCCAAGAACCACGTCAGCGGCTTCGACGTGCCCGTGGTCCCCGGCATCGCTGAGTCGGGCCTGACCGACGAAGACCTCATCGAAGCAGCCGGCCAGGTGGGCTACCCGCTGCTCATCAAGCCCTCGGCCGGCGGCGGCGGCAAAGGCATGCACGCCGTGGAACGCGCTGAAGATCTCTCGGAGAGCCTCAAGACGGCGCGCCGCGTTGCAGCGTCCGCCTTCGGTGATGACACCCTGTTCCTCGAGCGGCTCATCCGCACACCGCGGCACATCGAGGTGCAGGTGCTCGCGGATTCCTATGGCAACGTGATTCACCTGGGGGAGCGGGAGTGCTCGCTGCAGCGGCGGCACCAGAAGGTCATCGAGGAAGCTCCCTCGGCGCTTCTTGACGAGGCGACCCGCGCGCGGATCGGCGAGGCCGCGTGCAACGCGGCCCGCAGCGTGGACTACGTGGGGGCCGGGACCGTTGAGTTCCTGGTGTCCGACGACGCGCCGGATGAATTCTTCTTCATGGAGATGAATACGCGGCTCCAGGTCGAGCACCCCGTCACCGAAATGGTGACAGGCGTGGACCTCGTCGAGTGGCAGGTGCGTATCGCCGCCGGCGAGAAGCTCACGCTGGCACAGGACGACGTCGTCCTCACCGGCCACGCAGTGGAAGCGCGCGTGTACGCGGAAGACGCGGAGGCGGGCTTCCTGCCCTCGGCGGGGACCGTCGTCGACCTGGCCGAACCGCAGGGTGAGGGCATTCGGGTTGATAGCGCGCTGCTGCCGGGGCTGGAAATCTCCCCCACCTATGATCCGATGCTGTCGAAGGTCATTGCGTGGGCGCCGTCCCGCTCGGAGGCCCTCGACCGGCTGAATTCTGCGCTTGCGCGCACCCGGATAGCGGGCCTGCGCACCAATGTGGAGTACCTCCGCCTGCTCATCAATGACGACGACGTCCGCGCCGGCCGGCTCGACACCACCATGATCGAGCGGAAGCTTCCCCACCTCGCCTTCCGGACGGCCTCCGACGCGGAGATCGCTGCGGCCGCCGTCGTACTGGCAGGGCATTCCACAGGTGGCGGTGCGGCCTCCCCGTGGCACTCAAGGGACGGCTGGCGCATTGGCGGGGTGCACGCGGCAACACCCGTTCAGCTTCAGGTCGGGAACACTTCGCCGCAGACCGTGTTCCTGACGCGCGACGGCGCGCGCAGTGTGGTTGCTCTCAATGACAATCGCTATGAGGTTGACTGGCTCGTCGATGGGGAGGGAAACGGGACGGGCCGCGCCGTTGTCGACGGTGTCACGCTGGATGCCCGGTTCGCCCCGAACGGCTCCACACTGTGGCTGACGGATGCCGGTTGGTCCCAGCCAGTACGGATGCTGAGCCGCGAGGAGGTCCTCCAGACACAGCTGGCTTCCATTGCCCGAACGGACGGCGCCGCCGATCCGGAAGTGCGCTCGCCGATGCCCGGCACGGTGATCACGGTGAATGTCGCCGACGGTGATTCCGTTGCCGAAGGGCAGGTGCTTGTGAGCGTCGAAGCAATGAAGATGGAACACCAGCTCACCGCGACAGTGTCCGGCACCGTTGCTATCACCCTCAGCCCGGGTGACCTCGTGTCAGCAAACCAGGTTGTTGCCCGCATTCACCCCGTCCCGTCCGGCGAGGCAGAAGATCCTGCCGCCGGAACAGTTCCCACCGAACAGGAAGAGCCCCAATCATGAACTTTGAACTGAGCGAGGAATACCAGGACCTGGTTGATACCGTCCGGGAGTTTGCTGACCAGGTCGTGGCGCCGGTATCCGCCAAGCACGATGAAGAGCACAGCTTCCCCTACGAGGTCATCGCCCAGATGGGCGAGATGGGCCTGTTCGGGCTCCCGTTCCCGGAGCAGTACGGCGGCATGGACGGCGATCACTTCGCGCTGTGCCTGGCCCTTGAGCAACTGGCGCGGGTCGACCAGTCGGTGGCGATCACCCTCGAGGCGGGCGTCTCACTGGGCGCCATGCCCGTGTACCGGTTCGGTACCGAGGAACAGAAGCAGCAGTGGCTGCCGATGCTGACCAGCGGTGAGGCGCTCGCCGGGTTCGGGCTGACCGAATCAGAGGCCGGCTCTGACGCTTCCGGCACCAAGACCAACGCGAAGCTGGTTGACGGTGAGTGGGTCATCAACGGCAGCAAGGAGTTCATCACCAACTCCGGAACCGATATCACGCGGCTGGTCACGGTCACCGCCGTCACTGACACTGCCACGCGGGAGGACGGCTCGGTGAAGAAGGAGATTTCCACCATCCTCGTGCCCACCGACACACCGGGCTTCACGGCGGAAAAAGCGTACAACAAGGTTGGCTGGAACGCGTCGGACACTCACCCGCTGACCTTGAAGGACGTGCGCGTACCGGAAGCCAACCTGCTCGGGACGCGGGGGCGCGGTTACGCGAACTTCCTCCAAATCCTCGACGAGGGCCGTATCGCCATCGCTGCGCTCGCTACCGGAGCCGCCCAGGGCTGTGTAGAGGAATCCATCCGCTACGCCAAGGAACGCCAGGCCTTCGGCGCCAATATCGGCAGCTACCAGTCGATCCAGTTCAAGATCGCGCGGATGCAGGCACGCGCTCACACTGCCCGGCTCGCGTACTACGACGCCGCTGCGCGGATGCTCGCGGGCAAGCCGTTCAAGACCCAGGCATCCATCGCTAAGCTGGTCGCAGGCGAGGCAGCGATGGACAACGCCCGCGATGCCACGCAGATTTTCGGCGGCTACGGGTTCATGAATGAGTTCACGGTGTCCCGCCACTATCGTGACTCGAAGATCCTCGAGGTTGGAGAGGGAACCACCGAGGTGCAGCTGATGCTGATTGCCCGCGAACTGGGACTCTGAGCCGGGCAGTCGGCCACTCACCTGATTGAAACGAGTAAGGGAGAAGCAGTGATAGACAAAGTCGTCGCCTCAGCAGCCGAGGCCGTAGCGG
Source organism: Arthrobacter parietis (assembly GCF_039530425.1). Taxonomy (NCBI): domain Bacteria; kingdom Bacillati; phylum Actinomycetota; class Actinomycetes; order Micrococcales; family Micrococcaceae; genus Arthrobacter; species Arthrobacter parietis. The sequence continues at coordinate 198,942 of NZ_BAAAON010000010.1, forward strand.
ACATTCCTGACGGCGCGTCCCTGGCCGTGGGCGGGTTCGGGCTCTGCGGTATTCCTGTGGCCCTCATCGATGCGTTGCACCAGCAGGGAACCAAGGAACTCGAAACCATCAGCAACAACTGCGGTGTGGACGGCTGGGGCCTGGGACGGCTCCTTGACGACCACCGGATCCGGCGCACCATCAGCTCGTATGTCGGTGAGAACAAGGAGTTCGCCCGCCAGTACCTCGCGGGGGAACTTGAGGTTGAGCTGACGCCGCAGGGAACGCTGGCGGAGAAGCTGCGGGCCGGCGGCGCCGGCATTCCCGCCTTCTACACGACTGCCGGGGTAGGCACGCAGGTGAGCGAGGGCGGGCTGCCCCAGAAATACGACGACGCCGGCAACATCGCCATTGCTTCCTCCCCCAAGGAAGTGCGGGAGTTTGACGGGCAGGACTACGTGCTGGAGGAGTCAGTCACACCTGACTTCGCCCTCGTCCATGCGTGGAAGGGCGACCGCCACGGGAACCTGGTGTTCCACGCGACGGCCATGAACTTCAACCCGCTCTGTGCGCAGGCCGGCCGCATCACTATCGCGGAGGTGGAGGAACTGGTGGAGCCGGGCGAGCTCGATCCGGCGCACGTCCATATTCCCGGCATCTTCGTTCAGCGGGTTGTGCATGCGCCGGACACCGAAAAGCGCATCGAGAAGCGGACGGTTTCCCTGACTACCTCCAGCCCGGAAGAATTCTCCGGCCAGGCGAAGGAGCTCTAACCATGGCCCTGACACGTAACGAACTGGCTGCGCGGGTGGCGCAGGAGCTGGAGAACGGGCAGTACGTGAACCTGGGCATCGGCATGCCCACGCTCATTCCCAACTACATTCCTGCAGGCGTTGAAGTGGTACTTCACTCGGAGAACGGAATCCTCGGTGTCGGACCGTATCCCACGGAGGACCAGCTGGACCCGGACCTGATCAACGCGGGCAAGGAGACTGTGACCGTCAATGACGGCGCGGCCTTCTTCGATTCCGCTTCCTCCTTCGGCATGGTGCGGGGAGGGCACGTCGACGTCGCTGTCCTCGGTGCCATGGAAGTTGCCGCCAACGGGGATCTGGCCAACTGGATGATCCCGGGCAAGATGGTCAAGGGCATGGGCGGCGCCATGGACCTGGTGTTCGGAGCCAAGCGGCTGATCGTCATGATGGAGCACGTGGACCGGAACTCCAACCCGAAGATTGTCGAGCGGTGCTCGCTGCCGCTGACGGGCAAGGGGTGCGTGGACCGCATCATCACCGACCTCGCCGTCATTGACGTGGATTCCGGGCGCAACTCAGGAACGCTGATCCTTCGTGAGACCGCTCCAGGAGTCAGCGTTGATGACGTGATCGCGGCCACCGGTGCCCCGTTGGAGGTCGACCTCGATGAGCGGTAAGGAACCAGCGCCCGGAACAGTGGTGCAGCGCGGCCTCTACTATGACGAACTGCAGACGGGCGTGGTGTATGCGCACCGTCCGGGCAGGACGCTCACTGAAGCGGACAACGTCCTGTTTACCACCATGACCATGAATACGCAGGCGCTGCATCTTGATGCTGCGTGGAGCGGGGAACAGCCCTTCGGGCAGCGGTTGGTGAACTCGATGCTGACGCTGGCGACCGTCGTCGGGCAGTCAGTCACGCAGCTCACGCAGGGGACCATCGTGGCGCAGCTGGGACTGACGGACATTTCCTTCCCCAAGCCGGTCTTCCATGGCGACACCCTGTACACCGAGACGGAGATCACCGAGAAGCGGCCGTCGAAGTCCCGCCCCGGCCAGGGGCTCGTGACCATGAAACATACCGGACGCAATCAGGACGGCGAGATCGTGGCGCTCGCTACCCGCACCGTCCTGATGTGGACGGCTGTGGCGCATGGAGTCGGGGAGCGCGTTCATGACTGACTTCGGCATGGGCCCTGCCCTGCTCTTTTGCCCTGCTGACCGTCCCGAGCGGTACTCCAAGGCAGCAGAGCGCGCGGACGCCGTCATCCTCGACCTCGAAGACGCGGTTGCCCCTGAGAGCAAGGCAGCAGCCCGCGAAGCCCTGATCGCGAACCCGCTTGATCCTGCGAGGACCATCGTGCGGGTGAATCCCGCCCAGAGCCACGAGTTCGCGCTGGACCTGCAGGCGCTTCGGGACACCCAGTACCGCACGGTCATGCTGGCCAAGGCGGAGGGCGTAGAGGACCTGTGGTCGCTGAACGGTTTCAGTGTTGTCGCGCTCTGCGAGACGGCGTGCGGAGTGCTGAAGGCGACCGAGCTTGCCGAGGAACCCAACGTCGTCGCCCTCATGTGGGGAGCCGAGGATCTGGTTGCCTCGCTGGGTGGTACGGGCAGCCGTAAGGAGGACGGCAGTTACCGCGACATCGCGATGCATGCCCGCTCCACGGTCCTCCTGGCGGCGGCCGCTGCAGGGAAGCAGGCGATTGATTCGGTCTACGTCAATATCCCGGACGTGGACGGGCTCGCCGCGGAGGCGCGTGACGCCGTCGCTTCGGGGTTCGGTATGAAGGCCTGCATCCACCCGAGCCAGGTCAGCATCATTCGGGAGGCCTACCAGCCTTCGGCCGACGAGGAACAGTTCGCGCGCGACGTGCTGGCAGCGGCGCAGCACGAGGGCGGCGTCTTTACCTTCCGCGGCACTATGGTGGACGGGCCGATCCTGCGGCATGCCGAGCAGACCCTCCGCAGGGCTGGCCAGCCCTAACGCGATGGTGTGAGCGTTGCCGCCTCAGGCTCCGAGTGACATGAGCCGCTGTCGCGGTGACTGGCGGTACCACTGGAGGGTACGCCGTATCCCGTCCTCATAGGCTGTCGGTTCCACCGGACCGAAGCGTTCCTGATAGGCGCTCGCATCCACTACGTGCGGCTGGTGAAACTGGTAGAGCATTTCGGCGCCTTCCTGCGCCACTTTCCACACCAGACCGAGCGGCCGAGCGGTTCCGGCGCCTACACGAAGCGCGCGCACTCGGCTACCTGACTCGGCTTCGAGGATTGACAGGAACTTCCGGGCGGTTATTGCCGGCGGAGTAGGAATATGCCACACCGAACCATAGGACGCCTCCTGCTCACCGAGCTCGATCATTCCACGGGCAAAATCGTCAATGAACAGCGGGCCGAGCGGCTGATCCATCGCACCCACCCACACCGCCGGCGAACGGCCGACGGCGGCCCCGAAGAGGTTGCGGGCCAGGAGGGACTCAACCTGGGGTCCATAGAGTTCGGGTGCCCGCGCTATCACCGTCCGGACCTCGCCGCGGGAATGGCTGGCCAGAACGCGCTCAGCCAGCCACGCGCGCAACACCCCCTTGTCGCTGACCGGACGATAGGGCAGATCCTCCCTCATCGCACCTTCAACCCGGCCGTACATCCACGTGTCATCCGCGAAGACCATGACCGCACCTGCGGCTCGCGCGCCGGCCAACACACCATCAACGGCTTTGGGGAAGGCCTCTCTCCACTGCACAAAGGGGACGTTGACGGCGTTGTAGACAACAGCCGCTCCCCGGCACAGCTCAATCATCCGATCCGGGTCGGTTGCATCGCCGGCGGCAACCTCCACACCCTCCGGCACCGGTATGCTGCCGCTGCGGTTGATGGCCCGTACCTGACGGCCGCGCCGGACTAGTTCGCGTACCAGCGCTCTGCCGGTGCCGCCGCTGGCTCCGACCACCACATGAATGCCAGTCACTCGCCGTCCTCCGCTTCGATCGGCAACGATCAAGAAATATCCATACCTTGGCAGAGCAGGTGGAAAGGTACAAGAGGACGGTTGTTCCGCCTCGCTCAAGGCAGTGCGGGATACTGGGGAGATGGAGTTCCCGCTGCCCCAACCCGATCCTGCACAGTCCGCGCGTCGCGTCATCATTCTTGGATCCACCGGTTCAGTCGGTACCCAGGCCCTGGATGTCATCGCACAGTCTCCGCACCTGTTCACGGTCGCGGGTCTCTCCGCCGGAGGATCCAACCTGGCGCTGCTCGCTGAACAAGCGGTGAACGCCGAGTCTCCGGCGGTGGCCGCGGCGGCCAGCTCTGAGGAGGAACTCAACGCCGCTATCTCTGACGCCGCCCGGAAGGCAGGCAAAGCGGGGTACCGGCCGGAACTGCTCACTGGTCCCGACGCATCCGCCGGCCTTGCCGCCCGGCCGGACGCCGACGTCGTTCTCAATGCCATCACCGGTTCGATCGGCCTTGCACCTACTCTTGCAGCACTGAAGCAGGGCCATCTCCTGGCGCTCGCCAACAAGGAATCGCTCATCACCGGCGGTCAACTGGTCCGTGACGCGGCCCGTCCGGGGCAGATCGTTCCCGTCGATTCTGAGCACTCCGCCATTGCCCAGGCACTCCGCTCCGGAACCGCCGAGGAGGTCCAGCGCCTGGTGCTCACAGCTTCCGGCGGACCGTTCCGCGGTCGGTCCCGCGCCGAAATGGCGTCGGTCACCCCTGCGGAAGCACTCGCCCACCCCACCTGGGACATGGGGCTGATGGTCACTACCAACTCCGCCACCATGGTGAACAAGGCCCTCGAGGTGATTGAGGCGCACCTGCTGTTTGACGTGCCGCTCGACCGGATCGGCGTCGTCGTGCACCCGCAATCCGTGGTGCACTCGATGGTGGAGTTCATTGACGGCTCCACCATCGCCCAGGCCTCGCCGCCCGACATGCGCCTGCCCATCGCCCTCGGTATCGGCTGGCCAGACCGCGTACGCGGCGCAGCATCGGCGTGCGACTGGACCACGGCCACCTCCTGGACGTTTGAACCGCTGGATGAGGACGCATTCCCCGCCGTTGCGCTTGCAAAGGACGCAGCGGCGCGCGGGGGGACCTTCATGGCGGTCTACAACGCAGCAAACGAGGAGGCAGTAACGGCATTCCACGCCGGCCGGATCCGCTTTACGGATATCGTGGACACCGTGCGCGCCGTAGTCGAAGACCATACCAGCGAAGCGCACCTCACCCTGCAGTCAGTGCTCGACGCCGAAACCTGGGCACGGCGCCGGGCTCGGATTCGTTGTGGTTTCCAGGACTGAGACTTACCAGCGAGAAGGAACTGACGAGTGACCATTGTGCTGTTCATAGCCGGCGTGCTCTTTGTGGCCGTCGGTATCGCGGCCTCCATCGCGCTGCATGAGGTGGGACACCTGGTGCCCGCGAAACTCTTCCGGGTGCGGGTCACGCAGTACATGATCGGGTTCGGTCCCACCATTTTCTCCCGCCGAAAGGGCGAAACCGAGTACGGAGTCAAGGCCCTCCCGCTGGGCGGCTACGTGTCCATGGTCGGTATGTTCCCTCCGGCGAACAAGGCCGACGGCGGCGCAACAGTCCGCCAGTCCAGCACCGGTATGTTCCAGCAGCTTGCAGCAGATGCCCGCCAGGCGGCAGCCGAACAGCTCCAGCCCGGTGACGAGTTCAGGGTGTTCTACAAGCTGCCCATCTGGAAGCGGATTGTGATCATGCTCGGTGGGCCGCTGATGAACCTGCTGATCGGCATCATCATGTTCGCCGTCCTCATCATGGGCTTCGGATCCGCGCAGGCAACCACCAGGGTCTCGGAGGTGTATCAGTGCGTGGTTGCGGCCGATCAGCAGCAGGAAACCGGTCAGACAGACTGCGGCCCAGCGGATCCGGCCGCTCCCGCTTTCGAAGCCGGGCTCCAGCCGGGGGACCGCATCGTAGCTTTCGACGGACGCGAGGTGACGAGTTGGAGCGAACTCTCGTCCTGGATCCGGGATGCAGCCGGCCAGGAAGTGCCGATCACCTACGTTCGGGACGGCGAGACGATCAACGAAACCATTGAACCGCTGCTCACCGAGCGCCCCGTCCCCGACGTCGATGGCAGGGCAATGCTCAATGACGACGGCACCCCGGTCATGCAGGAAGTCGGTTTCATCGGGGTCGGGTCCCAGCAGGAACTGGTGCCGCAGCCGGCTTCGGAAGTGATGCCGGCGGTGGGCGAGAGCCTGGTCCGCGTGACCGGCGTCGTGCTCAATCTGCCTCAACGTGTCGCGCAGGTGGCCGAAGCCGCGTTCTCCGACGCACCGCGTGATCCGAATGGCCCCATCAGCGTGGTGGGTGTCGGCCGGATCGCCGGGGAGGTCTCCGCTATGGAGGAAATCCCCTTGGAAGCCCGTGCAGCGACGTTGGTCGGCCTGGTGGGAGGCGTGAACCTGGCGCTGTTCGTGTTCAACCTGATTCCGCTCCTGCCGCTCGACGGCGGCCATGTAGCCGGCGCGTTGTGGGAGGGACTGCGGCGCGGCGTGGCTAAACTCTTCAAACGCCCGGACCCGGGGCCATTTGATATGGCGAAGCTGCTGCCCGTGACCTACGCCGTCGCGATTCTGCTGATGGGAATGGGTGCGCTTCTCATTTACGCCGACATTGTGAAGCCGGTGGATCTTTTCGGCTAGGTTGAATTCATAAATTCACCTTAAATAGATTGAATTTCTAAGATCAACCTTCTAAGGTTCCAGTATGTACGTTCTGACGATCGATCAGCGGAACAGCACCAACGAGCCCGACCGCGTTCCCGCCCTGCTCAACTATCTGGAGGGGGTCCCCGCAGCCGTTCCGTTCGAGCGGTCAGTGGGGGATGAGATCCAGGGAGTCCTGGCGGCCGGGGAAGACGTTGTTGAAGCTGCGTTGCGCTGCCTGCGTTCCGGCGGATGGTACGTCGGCATCGGCATCGGCACAGTGGAGCTTCCGCTGCCGCCGACCCCGCGCGAGGGAAGGGGGAGCGCCTTCGTGGCTGCAAGAGCCGCCGTCGAGCGGGCAAAGAAAACAGGTGACCGTGCGCCGCTCGCCGTGGAGGGTGCAGACGGCGCCGCTGACGCGGAAGGGGTGCTCTCGCTCATTGGACGCTTCGTCATGCACCGGACCGATGCGGAGTGGCGCATCCTGGACCTGCTCGAACCGCAACAGAGAGGGAGCCAATCGGCGGTGGCCAGGACGCTGGATATCAGCCCGCAGGCGGTCAGTAAGGCGGTCTTCCGATCAGCCTGGATCGAAGAGTGGGCTGCCCGTCCCGCCGCCGCAGTATTGTTGCAGCTGGCAAGTGCAGATGCTGGGCATACCGCAGATGGGGTAAGGGAATAGTGGAATTTTTTTGGGGCGTTATGGCGCTCGTCGTTGCAGGCGGCCTGGGCTCTCCCATCACGCTCGCCGTCCTGCGCCTGGCGCGTGCTGTTGATCACCAGAAGCGGCCCCCTGCCCCCGTCACCAACAGTGAGACGCCCGCTGTCGAGGTAACGGGTGAAACGGAAGCGGCGCTCGAGGAGACCGCTCCGGACACACCGGGTGTGCTCCGCGGCGGGCTGGTGATCGGCATCCTGGAGCGCACGGGTGTGGCGCTCGCAATTCTATTGAACGAACCGGTTGCCATTGCCTACGTCGTTGCTATCAAGGGACTGGGGCGTTACGCGGAGCTGAAGGAAACGCCCGCGGCCGCCGAACGGTTCATCATCGGGACGCTGACGTCGTTGTTGTGGGCCTGCGCTGTCGCGGGACTCACAGCTGCCTACCTGCTCTGATCACGTAGGGTGGAGCCATGAGTGTTTTCGCAGTCGAGTACGTGTATGGCGCTGAATCCGCAGCCAGCCGGGATGAGTACCGTCCCGCACACCGGGAGTGGCTGAACCAGCTGGTCAGCCAGGGAAACGTCCTTGCATCCGGCCCTTTCGTGGACAATGCGGGAGCGCTGCTGCTTTTCGTCGCGGACGGTGAAGCGCAGCTCAATGAGCTGCTGAAGCAGGATCCTTTTGCCGCTGCAGGTGTCATCTCCGCGGTCAAGACAACGCAGTGGAATCCAGTGATTGGCGTTCTCGCCGAACATGCGGATCGCTGACTGATCGGTAGCGATCAGAAACGTATCCATCCACATCCAGCCAAGAATCTAGCCCTGGAGGACATTTTGACCTCGGTCAACCTCGGAATGCCTGCCGCTCCGCCGCCAACACTGGCACCGCGGCGCAAGACCCGCCAGATCAAGGTGGGTTCCGTAGGGGTGGGCTCGGACTCGCCTATCAGCGTGCAGTCAATGACCACCACGCCCACCACGGACATCAACGCCACCCTGCAGCAGATCGCCGAGCTGACGGCTTCAGGCTGCGACATCGTCCGGGTGGCCTGCCCCTCCGCAGATGACGCCGAAGCGCTGCCCATCATCGCCAGGAAGTCGCAGATACCGGTTATCGCGGACATCCACTTCCAGCCGAAGTACGTGTTTGCAGCCATCGATGCGGGCTGTGCTGCTGTCCGGGTCAACCCCGGCAATATCCGGAAGTTCGATGACCAGGTCAAGGAAATCGCCGCCGCCGCGAAGGCTGCAGGGACGTCCATCCGAATCGGCGTCAATGCCGGCTCCCTCGACCCGCGCCTGCTTCAGAAGTACGGCAAGGCAACTCCTGAGGCGCTCGTTGAATCGGCCGTCTGGGAAGCCTCCCTGTTCGAGGAACACGATTTCCACGACTTCAAGATTTCCGTCAAGCACAATGACCCAGTGGTGATGGTGCGCGCCTATGAGCTGCTCGCTGAGCGGGGCGACTGGCCCTTGCACCTGGGTGTGACTGAAGCCGGCCCGGCCTTCCAGGGCACCATCAAGTCGGCCACTGCGTTCGGGGCACTACTCGCCAAGGGAATCGGGGACACCATCCGGGTCTCGCTCTCAGCGCCTCCCGTGGAAGAAATCAAAGTCGGGAACCAGATTCTGCAGTCGCTGAACCTGCGCCCGCGCAAGCTGGATATAGTCTCCTGTCCGTCCTGCGGCCGCGCCCAGGTGGACGTGTATACCCTCGCCGAGCAGGTGACCGCCGGGCTCGAGGGCATGGAGGTCCCGTTGCGGGTCGCGGTCATGGGTTGCGTGGTGAACGGTCCCGGCGAAGCACGTGAAGCTGACCTCGGCGTTGCCTCCGGAAACGGGAAGGGGCAGATTTTCGTCAAGGGAGAGGTCATTAAGACTGTTCCTGAGGACCAGATTGTTGAGACACTCATTGAAGAAGCAATGAGGATTGCAGAAGAGATGGGCGAAACCGATGGCGAAACTGCTGGCTCGGGTAGCCCCGTGGTTTCCGTCCGGTAAGCACACCCCGGGCGGAGTTGCATTCCGTACCCTGGGCGGGAAAGACACCTGTGATCTCTGGCAGCTGGTGAACACAGACAGCACGGCCAATGTCTTCATGGCTGCGCATCTGGAGGCAGCAGGAACGGCGGCACCTTCGTCGTCCGGCGGTGAAGTGATCGGCGCGTTCCACGATTCACGCATGGTCTCCGCATGCTGGACCGGGGTCAACCTTGTTCCTGTGGGGATGGCAGGTAGCGATGCCGCCGCCCTGGGAACCCTCCTCGGCGAGAGCGGCCGCCGCTTTTCCTCCATTTTTGGTCCCGCGGCTTCCGTGATGGGCATTTGGTCCACGTTGAGTTCCTTCAGCGCGGAGCCGTTCGACGTCCGGTCCGAGCAACCGCTGCTGGAGATCCGGGAGCCGTCGCCGGTGCCGCCCACCTCCACCCTCCGGCATACCAAACCGTCTGAGTTGGAAAAGATCCTGCCCGCATGCGCGGCCATGTTTGAGGAGGAAGTGGGCTACTCCCCGTATGTCGGCGGCGAGGAGCACTACCGGCGGCGAGTGGCCAACCTGATTCGAAGGCGGCACTCGCTGGTGGATTTCGACGACGCCGGCCAGGTGATCTTCAAGGCGGAACTGGGAACGGTTTCGGCCACTACTGCCCAGGTCCAGGGTGTCTGGATCAATCCCGCTTACCGCGGGCAGGGGCTGGGTGCAGGCTATATGTCGGCGGTGGTGAACGAGGCGCTCAAGCTTGCACCCGTTGTCAGTCTCTACGTCAATTCATTCAACACACGTGCCCTGGCGCTGTACCGGACCGTCGGGTTTACCCGGACGGGTGAGTTTGCGACGGTGCTCTTCTGAACCGTTTCGCCGCCGCTCCTCCCCGCCGTCCTGAAAGGTCAACCATGAGGCGTGTGGTTCGTCTTGCCGGCGGATTAACGCTGGTTCTCGCGTTGACGGCCTGCACCGCGGATCCGCCGCGCGGACAGCCGCCGGAACAGCCATCCCAAACCGCGGCGCAAACAGCCGCTCCGGCTTCAGGGACGCCGGCCCCGGCCACATCCAGTCCAACGGCAACCCCTTCTTCCACACCGGGCAGCGGGTCCCGACTGAGCGCCGAACAGCTCGAGGCGGTGCTGGCGGCAGTCAGCGAGGCGGAGTCCCTTAATGCGCAGATCATCGCTGACGCGGAGCTGCGCGCCCTTGAGGAGGAGGGAGCCCGCGGGGCAGAGGACATCGTGGTCACTCCCGAGGAGTGCAACGTGTACGCGGAATCCAGTACGGAGAGCCTTTCCGCTGAAGCCAGCCGCGCAGCGATGACCTTCGCGGGGGAGTCCTCGCTGCAGCCGGACACCGTGAGTCTCTCCGGCCTCGCCTCGGAGGAAGCAGCCCGCACGCAGCTACGCGCCGGCAGGGACCAGTTGGACGCCTGCTCAGAGTTCACCATGGAGGTATCCAACCAGGAGATCAGAACCACAGTCTCCGAGGTTGACGTTGATACTGCCGCGGATGAGGACCTTGCCCTGCGCACCACCGCGCAGGTTCCGGGAACCATCCAGGAATCCATTACGGTGCGTGCCGTTGTGGGCAGCACCGTCGTTGACGTTTTGGTGGGCGGCTCTCCCGATCCGGCAGCCGATGCGGCGCGCGCTGAACGCCTCACGGATCTCGTGGCGGCTGAGCTCCGCGCGCGCTGAGACTGCCTGTCACCGGCAACCCGCCGGACCGGTTAGATTGGTAGGTGTTGTTGCTGCCGCCCTGATCCTAGAACCGCGGCAGAAAAGTGCCAAAGAAACGGATTCCAAGCGTGGTCCTTCGACTCTCCACTCTTTTCCTGCGCACGCTGCGCGAAGATCCCGCCGAAGCTGAGGTGGCAAGTCATCGCCTGCTCCTGCGCGCAGGCTACATCCGCCGCGCGGCTCCCGGAATCTACAGTTGGCTTCCGCTGGGCCTGAAGGTGCTCGCCAGGGTGGAGTCCATCATTCGCGAGGAGATGGACGCGATTGGTGCGCAGGAGGTTCACTTCCCTGCGCTCCTGCCGAAGGAGCCTTACGAGGCAACCAACCGCTGGACCGAGTACGGCGAAGGGATCTTCCGCCTGAAGGACCGCAAGGACGCGGACTACCTTTTGGCGCCTACGCATGAGGAAATGTTCACCCTGCTGGTGAAGGACCTGTACAACTCCTACAAGGACCTCCCGCTCAGCCTCTACCAGATCCAGACGAAATACCGTGATGAGGCCCGGCCGCGGGCAGGGCTCCTGCGCGGCCGTGAATTCATCATGAAAGACTCCTACTCGTTCGACATCGACGACGCCGGTCTGGAACGCAGCTATGAGCTGCACCGGGAAGCGTACCTGCGCATTTTCTCCCGGCTGGGACTCGATGTCATCCCGGTCGCCGCGACAGCCGGCGCCATGGGAGGCTCCCGGAGTGAGGAGTTCCTGCACCCTTCCGCAATCGGCGAGGACACTTTTGTAGTGTCCGACGGCGGTTACGCGGCGAACGTCGAGGCCGTCACCACAGTGGTGCCCTCCGAGCTGGATTACGCGGACGCGCAGCCGGCGGAAGTTCGGGATACCCCGGACACTCCGACGATCGAAACGCTGGTTGATCACGCCAACGCCGCGCTGCCTCGGCAGGATCGTCCCTGGTCGGCCGCAGACACGCTGAAGAACGTGGTGCTGGCCGTGGTCCTGCCTACCGGTGGGCGCCAGCTGGTGGTGATTGGTGTTCCCGGTGACCGCAGCGTGGACCTCAAGCGGATCGAAGCCAACATCGGTCTCCACCTGTCCGTCAGCGGAGAGGTAACTGTGGAGGCTGCAACTGATGAGGACCTCAAGAAGCACCCGGGCCTCGTCAAGGGCTACATAGGGCCCGGCCTGAGCCTTGACGCGGCAGTACTTGGGTCGAAGGGCTCCACCGGCCTGACGTTCCTGGTTGACCCGCGCATCGTGTCCGGGACCACCTGGGTGACCGGCGCCAACGTCCGCGGGAAGCACGTCTTCGGGCTCGTTGCCGGCCGGGACTTCACCTGGGACGGGGTGATCGAATCCGTCGAAGTGCGTGTTGGTGATGAAGCTCCTGACGGCTCCGGTCCGCTCCGTACCCAGCGCGGCATCGAAATGGGCCACATCTTCCAGCTCGGGCGAAAGTATGCCGAGGCACTGCACCTCAAGGTTCTGGACCAGAACGGCAAGCTGACCACGGTCACCATGGGTTCCTACGGCGTCGGAGTCACACGAGCGGTGGCCGCACTGGTGGAATCCAACCGTGACGACAAGGGCATCATCTGGCCGCGGAACGTGGCACCGGCTGACGTTCATCTAGTAGCAACAGGCAAGGGTGACGAGGTATTTGCCGCGGCAGAGCAGCTTGCCGGGGAGCTTGAGGCCAGGGGACTGAGTGTCATGTTCGATGACCGCCCGAAGGTCTCGCCCGGGGTGAAGTTCGGCGATGCCGAGCTGATCGGTATTCCGACCATCGTCGTCGTCGGACGCGGGCTGGCCGAAGGCCACATCGAGGTCAAGGACCGCCGTTCGGGCACAAGCGAGAACGTCGCTGTTGTCGACGTCGTCGATCATCTGCATGCGCTGATCAGCGCCTGAGGCGCGTCGATGATGTCCGGGCTGGAGGAGATCCAGCTCTCTACGATCGTGCTTGTCGTGGTAGCCGGCTTTGCCGCGGGGTGGGTCGACGCCGTCGTTGGCGGGGGCGGCCTGCTCCAGCTTCCCGCGCTGCTGATGGTTCCCGGCATCACGCCGGTGCAGGCGCTGGCCACGAACAAGATGGGCTCCATCTTCGGGACCACAACAAGTGCCATCACCTACTTTCGTCGTGCGAGACCGGATCTCCGGACGGCGGTACCGATGGCGCTGGTTGCGCTCGTGGGCAGTTTCGGCGGCGCGATGCTGGCGGCGTTCCTTCCGGCTTCGGTGTTCAAGCCGATCATCATCGTCGCCCTCGTCGCCGTCGCGATCTTCACCGCGTTCCGGCCTACCGTCGGTACCCTGACCAAACTCCGGTATACGGGCCACCGGCACTACGGGACGGCCGGGGCGATCGGTCTGGTCATCGGTTTCTACGACGGCCTGATTGGGCCCGGCACGGGTTCATTCCTGATCATCGCGATGGTCACGCTGCTCGGGTACAGCTTCCTCGGTGCCAGCGCCAAGGCGAAGATTGTGAACATGGCAACCAATTTCGGCGCCCTGGTTTTCTTCCTGCCCAACGGATCTCTGCTGTGGGGGCTCGGACTGATCCTTGGCGGCGCCAACATGGTGGGCGGCTACCTGGGATCCCGGATGGCCATCACCCGCGGCAGCACCTTCATCCGGGTGGTGTTCCTGGCCGTGGTCGGTGCGCTTATCGTGAAGCTCGGTTACGACGTCTGGGTGGAGAATATCCGCTGACGCCGTTCAGGGCGCCGTCAGCCGGGCCGCCGGCGGCAGGTTCTCCAGCGGTTTGCGCAGCAGGTTGCTCGCCACCCAGAGTGAGCGGTCCGCGTCGTCCGATCTGCCTTCCCTCAGGTAGTCCAGCGCGTTATCAACCTCCCGGACCACCGACCAGTCGCGGGCCAGCATCGGATCCAGATCCGCAGCGAGTGCCAGATCCGTGCAGCGATCACGCAGATGGCTGGCAGGGTCAACCGCAGAGAGCTCACTGATCCGGTTCCAGAGCATCGGCGCCACCGCGAACTCCGCATCGCCCAGGAGCGGTTTCGGATCGATCGCCAGAAACTGCCGGGGATCTCCAAGGACCGGCAGGATGTTCAGGTAGTGCAGGTCGGAGTGAACCAGCACATCGTGATTCCGGCGTCGGCCAACTGCGCCGTGCAGCTGGCACACCTCGAGTGCGTACTCCAGCAGCCAACGGTCAAAGGGGCGCCCGAGGGCCTCCCATTCAAGCGGCAGCGTATCTGTCCACTGTTCTGCCTGGTCGGCAACAGAGGGAAGGGAGAACCAGCGGGGATCGGAACCGGCCGCACCAGCCGGAGGAATCGAGAGCCGGCGCATGATCGATCCCCAGATGTCGGTGGTCTCGGCCAGCGGCAACTCAGCCAGGGATGAGTCCCCGTCCAGCCGCTCAAGCAGCAGGACGAAATCTTCCGGCGCACTGTCCAGGAGTCCGACGGCGCCGCGTCCCTCCCACAGTGCTAGCGCGTCCGGCTCCGGAACTGCCTCCGCATGCGGGACGGTGATCTTGAGGACGGCTGGCCGGCCGCCGGCGCGGACAACCGGAAGCACGACGGCGCAGTGACCGCTCCATGGCTCAGCTCCCGGTTCCAGCTCAAAAACCAGATCCCATGTCTCGAGGTAGCGGTTTGCGATGTCAGCCCAGGCTTCCACCCACGCCCTGCCACCCGGCAGGTTCAGCACCTTGCGCACAAGGGTGCGCGGGAGCTCGATGTTGCGTGCGTCCACCCGCTAAGACTAGCTGCCCGGCCCGGACAGCTGCGGGTACTGGTCCGGGTTGATACCGGGAAACGCCTCGGGTTCTCCGCCGGCGGGCACGCTGTCCGCGGATTCAAAGGAATACTGCGCTGTACCGACCAGTTGCCGTAATGCCCAGTCACGCAACGGTCCGCGCCCGCTCATACCGACCAGGTCCGCGTAGGTACCGACCAGCGACTCCTCCAAATCCCGCAAGGCGGGTCCAGGATCAGCCAGGAACACTTTGTCCAGCGCATAGGCCGCTGCCGGCAGGGGCTCAGCGACGCAGTGCCGGGTCAAAACGGCCGAACCCACGGCCGCCGCGGCTTCGTGCTGCGCCATCCGTTGCAGAAGCTGTGCGGGGTCGGCGGAACGGGCCGCAACCACTTCATAGGCGTAGGCTGCACGCTGTTCGGCGAGTACGGCTGTCCGGGCACCGGCCAGGCCGCTAACAGCCGTGAGCGTTGTCTCCGGCGGGCAGGTGGGGGCGTCGTCGTCGTACTGTATCTCCGGAACAGGAATCGCAGGCGGCTCCTCGCCCAGGCTCGCTGCAAGCGTGCGGCTCCGGAGCCACTGGGCTGTCGCAGCCGATGCCAGCACCCGTGCCGGCCCGGCGTCAACCACCGCTGCTGCTTCAAAGGCACCGGTGTAGGAGTTCCTGAGGCCGCTCAGAAGGTCTGTCGGCGTTGGAGTACCCGGCGATGCGGACGGCGATGCAGGTGTGGATGATGGTGCCGCCGCGAAAGCGGAAGGGGTGGGCTCGGGGGAGCTGGCTCCAGGGTGCAGGGCGATCGCGTGCAACCGAAGCATCCCGGCCAGCGCCGCGTAATCAGGCCCGGCCGGGGGAGCGGCATCTTCGAGGAAGGCGGCGGTTTCCGCGAGGGCCTGAGCCGCTTGCGTTCCCTCGCTGAGGGCCAGTTCGGAGGCACTCGGCTCAGCCTCCGGGGACCCTCTGCCGATGACGAGCCCGATCGAAGCCACGAGGAGGAGGATCAACAGCAGTATCACCGTGCGGACAACACGCCACACTGCTGCCTTGAAGCCGCTGCCGGTGGAGGCGGAACGGGCCTTCGAGTGCGTCACAACCGATCATCATGCCATGCGGACGACCGTTCCGTGTGCCATTCACCGACCTGTCATAAAGTCGTTAGGGTAGTAGCTACAAGATCATCGAGCGGGAGGCGGCAATGGCGAGTAAATCCGGCAAGCAGAACACTGCTGCAAGGCAAGACACTTCCATACCCCGCCGGAATCCGGCCCCTGCGCACCTCGATGCGGCGGCTGAGGCCGAACGGCTGCGGGAGTTCCTGCGCCCCACAGTGGAACGGCACAAGCTTCTCCTCGAAGACGTTGAAGTCCGCATCGTCGGCAGCCACCGTACCCTCCATGTGGTGGTGGATCTGCCGGATGACGGCGTCGACGGCGTGAGTCTTGACACTGTCTCCGAGGTGTCCCAGAGCGTCTCCAATGCTCTCGATAATGATCCGGGGGATGATGGACGCCCCTACAATCTGGAGGTTTCCTCACCCGGAGTTTCCAGGCCGTTGACCCAGCCACGTCACTGGCGAAGGAATATCGGCAGGCTGGTTGATGTGAGACTTGTCGATGGCGAGGTGCTGGAAGGCCGCTTGATTGATGCTGATGAGACGTCGGTGTCGCTAAAGCCGCTGATGACGGTCAAGAAGGGCACCAAACCGAAGTTCGGGGAAGATCGGGCAATTCCCTACGACAAGATCCGCAAGGGGACCGTCCAGGTTGAATTCGCCCACGCTGATGCCGAGGAATCCGGCGGCAACAATGACTGATTACCACCGCTGGTTGCTGAGGAGGCCCCAATGGACATAGATATGAGCGCTCTGCGGCTACTGGAACGGGAACGCGAGATCCCCCTTGAACTGCTGATCCCCACGATCGAGCAGGCACTCCTTGTTGCCTACCACAAGACCACAGGTGCGCAGGAGATTGCCCGGGCGGAGCTGGACCGGCGGACGGGCCACGTCACCATCTGGGCTACCGAGGTCGACGACGACGGCGTGGCCGTGGGGGAGTTCGACGACACACCGACCGGTTTCGGACGGATCGCGGCGAGCACAGCTCGTCAGATCATCCTGCAGCGGCTGCGCGATGCGGAGGATGACAACATCCTCGGCGAATTCCGCGGTAAGGAAGGCGAGCTCGTGGCCGGCCTTATCCAGCAGGGCAACAACCCCCACATGATCCAGGTGAACCTGGGCTCAGTTGAGGCATTGCTTCCGCCGCCCGAGCAGGTACCCGGTGAAAAATACCTGCACGGTACCCGCCTGCGCGCTTTCGTCATTGACGTCCACCGCGGGATGAAGGGTCCGTCCATCACGCTCTCGCGGTCGCACCCCGGTCTCGTCCGGAAGCTGTTCGAGCTCGAGGTACCGGAGATCGCCGACAAGAGCGTGGAAATCGTCGCGTTGGCAAGGGAAGCCGGCCACCGCACCAAGATCGCTGTGAAGGCACATGTTCCCGGAGTGAACGCCAAGGGCGCCTGTATCGGAGAGATGGGATCACGCGTCCGCGCCGTGATGAACGAGCTCAACGACGAAAAGATCGACATTGTTGACTACAGCGACGATCCAGCCACCTTCATTGCCAGCTCACTCTCGCCGTCGCGGGTTTCATCGGTGACCATCACTGATGAAAAAACCCGCAGCGCCCGGGTGGTTGTGCCGGACTACCAGCTGTCACTCGCCATCGGCAAGGAAGGCCAGAACGCGCGGCTCGCCGCGAAGCTGACCGGATGGCGGATCGACATCGCCTCGGACGCCGCCGGCGCGTGAAGCACCGGGGCTCGCCTCAATAAACCCGCCGATGCGTCATATCGAGATGCTTGGCGCTAGAATGGATAGGGCTTATGTCGTTACGTCATCAACCGGTACGAACCTGTATCGGTTGCCGAAGTCGTGATGACCAAGCCAATCTGGTTCGATGGTCAGCGGTCAGCCGCAGCGGCGTCACTGTCGCCGAGGTGGATCACCGCCGTCAGCTAGCGGGCAGGGGTGCCTGGTTGCATCCCCGACCGTCCTGTGTGGAGCTTGCGCTCAAACGCAAAGCGTTCAACCGCGCCTTTCGTGGTGTCGTTGATTCGCAGAGTGTTGAGCGGTGGCTGCACACACTCCGGGGCACCTCCTGATGGAGGTTCCCCGCACGTACACCGTCCTCCCTGAAAGCGGGTCAGAAAACTGATGGAAACCCGATGAGTACCCAGCG
This sequence comes from Arthrobacter parietis, assembly GCF_039530425.1. Lineage (NCBI taxonomy): Bacteria > Bacillati > Actinomycetota > Actinomycetes > Micrococcales > Micrococcaceae > Arthrobacter > Arthrobacter parietis. The sequence goes on from NZ_BAAAON010000010.1 coordinate 216,683, forward strand.
ATGAGTGCCCAACGATGAACAATCTGTTGAGCTCTGCAATCAGCGCGTCAGCTGCCCCGGCGGCTGGGGTCTGCAGTAGGAATTAGACGGTTCGCTCCTGACTCGGTGCGGACCGAGACAGGAGAAATGTGGCCAAGGTCCGCGTACACGAGCTCGCCAAAGAGCTCGGAATTACTTCGAAGGATGCAGTAGCAAAGCTGCAGGAACTGGGCGAATTCGTCCGGTCGGCATCCTCAACCATTGAAGCGCCCGTCGTGAAGAAACTTCGCGGCGCTTTCCCGGACGCCCCGGCGGCAGCCAAGGCACCGGCGTCGGCACCGGCACGTGGGTCGCAGCCCACCCCCAAGGCGGCAACGCCAGGTCCTGCTCCGGCAGCCCCGGCACCTGCCCCGGAAAAGCCGGCAGCGCCGGCCCCCGCTGCTCCGCAGGAGCAGGCTCCGGCAGCGCCCGCATTCAAGGCGCCGGAGACTCCCGCAGCAGAGACGACGACCCCTCAAGGCGCGGGCACGGATGCTGCTCCCAGCAGCGACTCCGGCACCGACAGCAAGCCGGGGCCAAAGCCCGCAGCCGCACGGCCAACCTCTGCCCGTCCGGGAGCAGCCCGCCCAGGCAGCGACCGCTCCGGTGGGCCGCGCCCCGGCAACAACCCCTTCGCGACATCGCAGGGTATGCCGCGGTCCGGCCGCGGAGAAGGCGACCGCGCCGGTGGTCCGCGTCCGGGCAACAACCCGTTCGCGCCATCCCAGGGCATGCCCCGTCCGGGAGGGCGCCGCGACGATGAGCGCAGCCCCCGTCCTGCCGCGGGTGCAGGCGGCCCACGTCCTGCCGCTGGTGCAGGTGGTCCGCGACCCGGAGCGCCGCGTCCGGGTGCGCCTCGCCCCGGCGCTCCGCGCCCCGGTGGTGCCGGTGGAGCCCGACCGACTCCGGGCATGATGCCCAACCGTACCGAGCGTCCGGCTGCGCCCGGTCGTGGTGGAGCTGCCGGTGCAGGCGCTGGACCTCGGCGCGGCCCCGGGGGAGCCCCCGGTGCCGGTGGTGGAGCGCCCGCCGGTGGCGGTTTCGGCAAGGGCGGCCGCGGTCGCGGCGGCACTGCCGGTGCTTTCGGCAAGGGTGGAGCCGGCCGCGGCAAGCAGCGCAAGTCGAAGCGGGCAAAGCGGCAAGAGCTTGAGCAGATGTCAGCTCCATCGTTGGGCGGCGTCAGCGTTCCCCGCGGCGACGGCAACACTGTTGTCCGGCTGCGTCGCGGATCGTCGATCACCGACTTCGCCGAGAAGATTGATGCGAACGCCGCAGCACTGGTTACCGTTCTGTTCCACCTCGGTGAGATGGCCACAGCAACCCAGTCCCTGGACGAAGCGACCTTCGAGGTACTGGGCGGCGAGCTCGGCTACAAGATCCAGGTTGTGTCGCCGGAAGACGAGGAGCGCGAGCTGCTCGACAACTTCGACATCAACCTGGATGCTGAACTTGCGGCCGAGGGTGACGAGCAGCTTGAAGCACGTCCCCCCGTAGTGACCGTTATGGGCCACGTCGACCACGGTAAAACCCGTCTGCTGGATGCGATCCGCAAGTCGAACGTCGTGGCCGGCGAACACGGCGGCATCACCCAGCACATCGGTGCGTACCAGATCGACCATGAGCACGAGGGCGACAACCGTCCCATCACCTTCATTGACACCCCGGGTCACGAGGCGTTCACCGCCATGCGTGCCCGTGGCGCGAAGGTTACCGACATCGCTGTGCTTGTTGTGGCAGCGGATGACGGCGTCATGCCGCAGACCGTCGAGGCGTTGAACCACGCCCAGGCGGCCGGCGTGCCGGTTGTCGTGGCGGTGAACAAGATCGACAAGGAGGGCGCCAACCCGGACAAGGTCAAGGGCCAGCTCACCGAGTACGGACTGGTCCCCGAAGAGTATGGCGGCGACACCATGTTCGTGCACGTCTCGGCGCTGCGCGGCGAGGGAATCGACGAACTGCTCGAAGCGGTTCTGCTGACCGCCGATGCCGCACTTGACATGCGCGCAAACCCGAACAAGGACGCCCGCGGTATCGCGATCGAGGCAAACCTCGACAAGGGCCGCGGTGCGGTTGCTACCGTGCTGGTCCAGTCCGGAACGCTGGTTGTCGGAGACACCATTGTCGCGGGCATCGCGCACGGCCGTGTCCGCGCAATGTTCAACGAGAACGGCGACAACGTCACCGAGGCGGGCCCGTCCCGTCCGGTCCAGGTACTGGGTCTGTCCACGGTTCCCCGTGCCGGCGATACGTTCCTCGTCACCCCGGACGAGCGCACGGGCCGCCAGATCGCCGAGAAGCGCGAGGCAGCAGATCGCAACGCGGCCCTGGCCAAGCGCCGCAAGCGCGTCAGCCTGGAAGACTTCGACCAGGCCGTGGCCGAGGGCAAGGTTGACACTCTCAACCTCATCCTCAAGGGCGATGTCTCCGGTGCCGTGGAGGCGCTCGAGGACTCGCTGCTCAAGATCGACGTCGGCGAGGGAGTCGCACTGCGCGTCATCCACCGCGGTGTCGGTGCGATCACGCAGAACGACGTCAACCTGGCAACGGTGGACAACGCGATCATCATCGGGTTCAACGTCAAGCCGGCCGAACGTGTGGCTGACCTCGCTGAGCGCGAAGGCGTGGACCTGCGCTTCTACTCGGTCATCTATGGAGCCATCGATGACATTGAGCTTGCACTCAAGGGCATGCTCAAGCCGGAGTATGAGGAAGCGCAGCTCGGTACCGCGGAAATCCGGGAGGTCTTCCGGTCTTCGAAGTTCGGCAACATCGCGGGCTCGATTGTCCGTTCCGGTGTTATCCGCAGGAACACGAAGGCACGTCTGATCCGTGACGGAGTGGTGGTTGGCGACAACCTCAGTGTTGACACGCTTCGCCGCTTCAAGGACGACGCCACCGAGGTCCGCACGGACTTCGAGTGTGGTATCGGGCTCGGATCGTTCAATGACATCAGGGAAGGCGACACCATCGAGACCTACGAGATGCGTGAGAAGCCTCGGGTCTAGGCCCGTATCGGGTGGGTCCGCTGCTCGCAGCGGGCCCATCCAGCCCATACCGGCGATCGACGCATGAGCGCTCGATCGCCGTTGCAGCTCCCCTGGGGGAGGAAGTAAGGAGAAGTCATGGCAGACGCCGCACGCGCTGCACGGCTGGCACAGCGCATCAAGGTCATCGTTGCGGAGGCCCTTCGCCGCCGGGTGAAGGACCCTCGGCTGGAAGCGGTCACCGTTACTGACGCCCGTGTTACCAACGATCTGCAGCATGCCACCATCTACTACACAGTGTTCGGTGAGTCCGAAGAGCAGGCAGCAGTGCATAAGGCACTCGAGTCGGCCAAGGGCGTGCTCCGTTCTGAGGTGGGTCGGAACATCACCGCACGACTGACTCCCACGTTGGAGTTCGTGCCGGACGAGATCCCGGTCAACGCAAGCCATCTGGAGGAACTGCTCCGGACCGCCAAGGAACGGGACGCCGAGGTGGCCGAACTCGCGAGGAAGGCCGCCTTCGCCGGCGACGCCGATCCTTACCGCAAGCCAAGCGAGGACGACGAGCAGGAAGACTCCCTCTAGTCTCCACCCGCCGCGGGATTCAGCGTTTGGGAAGCCTGCTCACTCCGGTGAGCAGGCTTTCCCTGTCTGTGCACAGCGCAATCCGGATCCAACCCTCACCCTGTGAGCCGAAGGCCGTTCCGGGCGCGACGGCGACCCCCTGCTCCGCGAGGAACGTGCGGACCCAGCTGCGTACATCTCCGCCGGTGGCGTGGGACATATCAGCCCATAGGTAAAAGGCCCCCTGCGCTTCGAGGTACTTGATGTTGAGCGAAGACAGCTCTGCCGCCGCTGCATCCCTGTTTGAACGGTAGTGGTGCGCCGCTGTTTCCACGTAGTCGGTGGGACCCGTGAGCGCAGCAATTGCCGCGTACTGCTGGGCCGCACCGACACAGGACACAATCGACTCCATCACTGCGTTGAATTCGGCACCGAGCCCCTCCGGCAGTACAAGCGCACCGATGCGCAGACCTGTCAGCCCGAACGTCTTTGAGAGGGTGAGCGAAGTCAGCACCCGCGTGGCATCAAATCGTGCAGGGCTCACGTGGGGAACGCCGTAGGTGAAGGCCTCATAGCATTCATCCGACAGAATCCAGAGGTCGTGACGTTGCGCGAAACGCACCAGATCTCGCGTGAGTTCCTCGCTGAAGACGGCTCCCAGCGGGTTGGACGGCGAGTTCAGCACGAGGAGGCGGGTACGCGAACTTACAAGCTCCTCGAGGTCGCTGATGTGAGGTTGGAATCCGTTCTCAGGACGAAGCGGGTAGCTGACGGGACGGGCATGAACCAATTGCGCGGTCATGGCAAAGGTCGGGTATCCCGGATTGGGAATCAACACCTCGTCGCCGGCGTCAAGCAGCATGCTCATGGCAAGGTGCAGTCCCTGCTGCGCGCCTGCAGTCACGTAGACCCGGTGTTGTGTCACGTCCATGCGGTTTCGGCGGCCGAACCACTCCGCGAAGCTCCGCCGCAAAGGAGCGATACCTTCGTTCGGGGTGTAGTTGGTGTCATCGCGATCCAACGCCGCCATCCCCGCGTCCAGGATGTGGCGTGGAACCGGAAACGCCGGTTCGCCGATGCTGAGGACAATTGCGTTCGGCGTAGCCCAGGCAGCCTGGGTGATCTCCCTGATCTGATTTGAGGGGAGTTGCTCGATGTGCTTTGCAATGGACGGCATAGGGGCATCGTAGCGGTGAGGGTTGGCTCGCCACTGACACCTATACTGGGAGGCGTGAATTCGGGGCAGGTCCACTCAGGACTAGTGATAGTGGACAAGCCGCAGGGCTGGACCAGCCATGACGTTGTGGGCAGGATGCGGCGGCTTGCCGGCACCCGCAAAGTGGGACACGCAGGTACCCTCGATCCGATGGCCACCGGAGTGCTCGTGGTTGGGATCAACCGGGCTACCCGCCTTCTGACCTATGTTGTCGGCACCTCAAAGACCTACACCGCAACCATCCGTCTGGGTCAGTCGACTGTCACTGATGACGCCGAGGGAGAAGTGACAGCTGAAACTTCCGCCGGGGCGGTTCCGGCCTCAGCGATTCGCGCCGCAGTCGAGGAGCTGACCGGTTCCATCAGCCAGGTTCCCAGCAGCGTGAGCGCCATCAAGGTCAACGGCGAACGCGCCTATAGCCGGGTACGGTCGGGCGAGGAGGTTGTCTTACCGTCGCGTCCAGTCATCGTGCACAGCTTCGACATTGCCGATATCCGGCGCGAGAACGACGGAGCAGTCCAGGACCTCGATGTGACGGTCAGCTGCAGTTCCGGAACCTACATCCGTGCCCTGGCGAGGGACCTGGGCGCAGCCCTTGGCGTGGGAGGCCACCTGACAGTGCTTCGCCGCATGGAGGTGGGCCCTTATACGTTGGCCCAGGCATCCACGCTGGAGGAACTCGCCCAGGACTTCCGGCTTCTCGGCATTGACGAAGCTGCCCGTGCGCTGTTTCCTGTGCGCGAGTTGAGTTCCACCGAGGCGCTGGACCTTTCCCACGGACGGCGTATCAGCGCGAGCGCCGGTGGTGACTGTGGCGGTTCGCCCAGGAATGATGCCGGCGACCAGCGGCCCGTTGCTGCCTTTGCCCCTGATGGTGCGCTGATCGCGCTCCTCGAGAATCGGGGGAGTGAGGCGAAGCCGGCGCTGGTCTTCGCGCCGGGACAGGCCGGCAGCTGATGGTCGTCGACGGATTTTTCATCGCCGGTACTGTGGTGTGCCTGATCTCAACCTTGATCTGCGTTGGTGCTGCCGTGATCAGGCAACCTCCCAACGATGTGACCATCCTTACTGTGGCGGCTGTGGAACTGTTCCTTCTCGTCTACGCGGTGGCCGGGATTGTTCGGCAGGTAGGCGGGGAGACTGTCACCGGTGAGCTGTGGGAGTTCTGGGGTTACCTGCTCACCGCGCTGCTGGTTCCAGTGGGCGCGTTCTGGTGGGCAATCCTTGAACGTTCACGCTGGAGCAATCTGGTCCTCGGCGCAGTGGGCCTCACCATCTTCGTGATGTTGTACCGGATGGAACAGATATGGGACGGGGCGGTGCCGGCGTGAACCTGCACAGTAAGCCGGCCGGATCTGCGGGGACGTTGAGCCGCGGGCCCGGTAGGCTGCTCATCGCCGTGTACGGCGTTTTCGCCCTGGCGGCCACAGCGCGCGCGGCCTTCCAGATCGCTACCAAATTCTCCGAGGCTCCGCTCGCCTACACGTTGACGGCGTTTGCGGCCCTCGTCTATGTCTTTGCGACCGTATCCCTGAGCCGCTCGGGACGGCGCTGGTACCGGCTGTCCGTCGCTGCCGTGGGAATCGAGCTGGTGGGGGTGCTCACCATCGGCACACTCAGCGTCGTCGACCCTGTCCTCTTTCCAGCGGACACCGTGTGGTCGGTATACGGCAGGGGTTACGGATTTGTTCCCTTGATCCTGCCTGTGCTGGGCCTTTGGTGGCTGTATCGCCACCGCCGCACGGTAGCTACCTGAGGCCTGCCGGGCACAGGGTCGTCCGGGGTGAGAAGATGAATTGTGCAGGCCTTGCCCGGCCGAACCGTCGACCACAGAGGGAACACCATGAACAGCAACACCCCTGACAACCCGCAGCCGGAGCGTCGCAGTTCTTCCGCGGATACGGGAAAGGGCCCAGCGGGCTCACACGGCTCGGACCAGACCTCCGCTTCGGGCCGCCCCGCTGCAAAACAACCCGCGACAGGTGGCACCACGGTGAAGACCTCGAAGAAGGACTCAACGAAATCCGACAAAACCGGGAGTGACTGGAGCGTCTTCCGGACGGTGGTAGTGCTCGTCGGACTCGTTATTGCCGGCTTCGGGGGCTACTACCTGATTACCGGCACCGCCGGGCTGCCGGAAACCGGGGACGGTCCAGTGAACCCGACACTCGAGAACCAGTTCCGGTTCTTCGCCGCGATGATGATCGGCGTGGGCGCCGCTTTCGTGACCATCGCGATCAAATTCCAGTGGGCAAACATGCTGTGGCTGGTTTGCCTCATGGTATTCATCGGCGGAATCGGGCGGGTCCTTTCCTGGGCCTTCTCGGGGACTCCGCACTTTCTGTTGATCATTCTCATGGTTGTCGAGCTGGCATTCCCCGCAGCGCTGCTGGTGTGGCACCGCTACATCGCCAAGACCAGCGAACTGCGCAGGGAGTACGCAGCCCGCCCTTAGCATGGGACGCTGCCACTGACCCTACGCGTGGATTCCCGTCCCCGGCGCAGGCAGGCAAGGCCCGCTCCGAGCAGTACCAGCGCCGCTCCGGCGGTGACCTCAGCGCGAACTCCCGTCTGAGCCAGCTCGGGGCGGTGCGGCGGAGCAGCCTGCGCAGCGGGGCCGTCGTCAGCGGCCGGAGTCCCGGGGGTCTCCTTCGTGTCAGGGGCAGGGGATTGTGTAGGGGCCGGCGCTTGAACGCACACCGTTTCAGACGGCTCCCCAAACGCGGAGGTGAATGGATCTGTGTGCTCGTCGCCGGGGTAGGTTGCCACGACGGTATAGCAGCCGGGCTGCGTGAAGGCGGCGAACGGTTCACTGGACTGGCTCCCGTTTACCGCGGGCACAGAGGTCTGGGAGTGCAGCGGTGCATCCGCAGGAATCTCGGTGGTGGGCGAGGGCAATTCTGCGAGCGGGCCATACATCGTCAATGTGATCGTGCTGCCTGATCCCTGTGCAGATGGGCCGAATCCCTCTCCAACCACAGCATCGGTGACCTGGTCGCCCAGGAAGGCATCGCCCGCCGACAGCTGCGTGCGAATGTTCGGTGCCCAGGGCACAAAGGTTGTCTCAGCCGCGATCCCGAACTGTCCCTGCCAACCGAGGACATAGGGGGCCGCCTCCGCCGGGAGCACGCTCTCAGGGGAAATTGACTCGGTCCAGACGTACCACCCGGGTGAGGGAACGACGAGGTCAGCGGTGCTGTACGTGCCCGGCCCCGCCACCCGCGTGGTGACCTCGCCAACGCGCGGCGTACCCTCCGGTACGGCTTCCTGCAGGACGGGTTCAGCGTCGAGTGGTCCCCACAGTGTGGAGACCACCTCCACGGATACCGGCGAGTCGCTGCCGGGCACCGACAGCCACGGAGCGGGCTCCGCCGAACTGCCCTCGGCAGGAGGGGCGCTGCCTACGGTGAGCACATCATGGATGGATGCGCCTGGGTGTGTTCGGGCAGCCGAGGTCCTCGTTGCTACGGCAGGCTGGAAGGCGGGGAGGTCTGCCACCGCTGCCGCCGCGTCGCGCGGTTCCAGCACTGAGGCGAACAGCAGCCGCTGTACTTTACTGCTGGAAGGGGCCAGCCACTGGACTCCCGCCGCGGGCGTCCGTGGGACGGTCACCGTGATGGATCCACTGCCCAATCCCGTCCTCTGAAGCATGAGGCGGTGTGCCTCTTCTCCGGTCGTCCAGGTCGATGCGGCGGTTTCCGCAAGGACGAACGGTCCAGTCAGCTTCGCGGCTGCGCCCAGCCCGGCGGCCGGTTGCCCATTGGCTCCTAGCACCTCGATCACCGCGGAGACGGTTCCTGCGTCCGTAGCGTCAAGATCGATATGGACTGCGTAAGGACCAGCTTCGTTGAACGCCGTCCTGGTCATGGAGCGGGCTCGTTCCACTACATCAGCCGGCAGTTGTTCGGCCCTGAGGATGTCGTTCATGCCCGGGGAATCCCAGGACATCCCGGGTGAGGTAAGCGCCCAGACAGCCAACTGAACAGAGGCCGCCGTGGCATCATCGGCCGTAGCGCCCCACCGGTGCAGCAGGTAGGACAGCGCCGCATTCTCCGCCGTACTTAGCGCACTGCCGTCGCTGCGCACAAAGCCACCTGATTTGCCGTCACCGTAGCCGCCGGAGTTTTCCGGGGACAGCCGTTCGAAGTCGGTGCAGTAGGCCACCTGGCCGCCGGCATCCCTGTATTGGCCTACGAAATGCTCGGCCGCGTGTATGCCGGCAGCCCGGGACCAGTCTGATCCGGCCGGAGCGGCCTGCGACGGCGGGACCTGCGGAACCAGGAGGAGCACCGCGATGAGTAGCACGAGACCACCCGCCGGCAGCAAGCGCAAACGCAGGAAAAGAGATGAGAAAAGTTGCACGGATGTCCTCCAGATCGCAGGTTTCAGGGCGGCGCCGAAGCCGGCAGAGCAGCGCACAGGAACCAACACTGGTCCTTCCAAACAACACTGAACGGGACTGAGCCGGCTATGTGCGCAAGTGGCCTGATCGGACGGCGATGTGGAGGAACAGTGACAGTTCCACTGGCGCGACGTCGAGACCGCCCGCAACCATCGGCCATAATGAGAGGAACGACGAAGGGCTCCTGCTGCCCGTCCAACCGCTAAAGGGAGATGCGTGTTCTACTGGAGAGACCTGGCCGACGTGCCGGAAGGTTTCGGTCCCGCAGTTATCACCATCGGAAACTTCGACGGCGTGCACCGAGGCCACCAGAGCGTGCTGGGGCAGCTTGTTGCCGCCGCCCGGGAACGCGACGCAGCCGCCGTCGTCATCTCCTTTGAGCCGCATCCCGCGCAGGTGCACCGCCCGGAAAGTGCTCCGGAACTCATTATGGGCCTGCAGGACAGGGTGGAAACCCTTGCCGACACCGGCATCGACGGCCTGCTGATGATGCACTACACCCTCGAGCTTGCCGCACTCACCCCGGAGGAGTTCGTCCAATCCGTCCTGGTAGACGGACTGCGGGCGAAAGCGGTCGTCATTGGTCATGACGTGCGGTTCGGACGCGGCAATTCCGGTGACCTCTCCACCATGCGGACACTCGGCGGGCAACTGGGTTTTGACGTGATTGTCATCGATGACTACGGCTCCAGCCTGCAGAGCACGACGGCGGCAGCCGGGGAACGACGCTGTTCCTCGACCTGGGTGCGTGAGGCTTTGGTCGACGGCGATGTCACCACTGCCGCCCGCATCCTGGGCCGGCCGCACCGCATGCGCGGCGTTGTAGTTCACGGCGCGGCGCGCGGGCGGGCGCTTGGGTTTCCGACGGCAAACCTGTCGCCGGACTCAACCGGTTTCATCCCCGCAGACGGAATTTACGCCGGCTGGCTCATTGACAGCAGCCAGGTCCGCTGGCCCGCCGCGATCTCCGTTGGGTCCAACCCGACGTTTGAGGGAGTCAGCAGACAGGTCGAGGCTCACGTCATCGACAGACCCCAGGAGGAAGTTGACGTCTTCGACCTGTACGGGCAGACGGTCATCGTGGAATTTGTCCGAAGACTTCGCGGAATGGTTGCCTACCGCGGGCCGGAAGCGTTGATCGAGCAGATGCGGCTGGACGTCAACCAGACCCGCACTGTGCTTTCGACAGAACAGCGCACGTACGGGTAAAGTTGACTGCGGTCCTGCTGCAGTCCGTGGTTGCTGGGCCACCGCCGGAGTTCCGCTCGCTTGCGAGGGGAACCGGCATCTACTTTGTTCACGGTACAACTCATAGGAGTTATTTGTGGCACTTGACGCCGCTCTGAAGCAGGAAATCATCAAGCAGTACGCAACTTCCGAGGGCGACACCGGTTCGCCCGAGGTGCAGATTGCAATGCTTTCCCGCCGCATTCTCGACCTGACCGAACACCTCAAGATGCACAAGCATGACCACCACACCCGTCGTGGCCTGCTGCTGCTGGTGGGTCGCCGTCGTCGTCTGCTGGATTACCTGCGCGACACCGACATCACGCGCTACCGTACGCTCATCGAGCGCCTCGGCCTGCGCCGCTAAGCAAGCAAACGCGGGGTCCCCGGGCGAGCGAAGCGAGTTCGGGGAAGGTGCGAAGCGTTAGACTGTGAGGCGGCGCCTTCCTTCGGGAAGGGGCCGCCTTCAATCTTTATGGGTTCCTCTCGGTGCCCTTGAAGGCCGCATTCGCAGCGCGGATGCAAAGAAGTACGAAGTTCATAACCAGGAGCCAGGCGGACACGCAGGCATTCGCGGTCCTCGGTAGTGGTCTCCGGGAAACCATCGTGTGATGGATTTCCCGTGGACCTCGATCGAAGACCGGGTGCCACAACCCGTCCTAACGGCGTTGATCAGCAAAACGCCGCCTGCCTCCGCCACCAAAGAAACGGAGGTGACTCTCTTGGAGGGTCCCGAAATCCAGTTCGCCGAAGCCGTCATTGACAACGGGCGGTTCGGCCAGCGCACTGTTCGCTTCGAAACCGGGCGCGTCGCCCAGCAGGCCGCAGGCGCTGCCATGGTTTACATCGACGAGGACACCGCGCTCCTCTCCGCCACTACCGCCGGAAAATCTCCGCGTGAGGGCTTTGATTTCTTCCCGCTGACCGTGGACGTCGAGGAGCGTATGTACGCGGCCGGCCGCATCCCGGGCTCGTTCTTCCGCCGTGAAGGCCGCCCGTCCACCGAAGCCATCCTCGCCTGCCGCCTGATGGACCGTCCGCTGCGTCCCGCTTTCGTCAAGGGTCTGCGCAACGAGGTCCAGATCGTCGTTACGGTGCTGGCCATCAACCCGGACGTCCGCTATGACGTCGTCGCGATCAACGCTGCGTCAATGTCCACGCAGCTTTCGGGTCTGCCGTTCTCCGGGCCGATCGGCGGCGTACGCGTTGCGCTCGTGTCCGATGGCTCCGGCGAAGACCAGTGGATCGCCTTTCCGAAGCACTCCGAGCTCCAGAACTCCGTCTTCGACATGGTCGTAGCCGGACGTGTCGTCGGTGACGACGTTGCCATCATGATGGTCGAGGCCGAAGCTACCGACAACTCCTGGTCGCTCATCAAGGACGACGGCGCTACCGCACCTACCGAGGAGGTTGTCGCTGACGGCCTCGAGGCTGCAAAGCCCTTCATCCGCGCATTGTGCGAAGCTCAGGCTGACCTCGCAGGCCGGGCGGCAAAGCCGACCGTTGAATTCCCCGTGTTCAAGGATTACCAGGACGACGTCTTCGCTGCCGTTGAGGGTGCTGCCGGTTCACGCCTGGCGGAGATCTTCACGATTGCTGACAAGCAGGAGCGCGAAGAGACCGCCAACGCCTACCGCACGGAAACCATCGAATCCCTCTCCGGTCAGTTCGAAGGCCGCGAGAAGGAAATCGCGGGTGCCTTCAACTCGGTCACCAAGAAGGTTGTCCGCCAGCGTATTCTCCGCGACCAGGTCCGCATCGACGGCCGCGGCCTGAGTGACATCCGCAAGCTCACCGCCGAGGTCGAGGTCCTTCCCCGCGTGCACGGATCGGCTATCTTCGAGCGTGGCGAGACCCAGATCATGGGTGTCACTACGCTGAACATGCTCAAGATGGAACAGCAGATCGACTCGCTGTCGCCGGTTACGCGCAAGCGCTACATGCACAACTACAACTTCCCGCCGTACTCCACCGGTGAGACCGGCCGCGTCGGTTCCCCGAAGCGCCGCGAGATCGGCCACGGTGCACTTGCCGAGCGTGCGCTCGTTCCAGTGCTTCCGAGCCGGGAGGAGTTCCCTTACGCCATCCGCCAGGTTTCCGAGGCCCTCAGCTCCAACGGCTCCACCTCGATGGGTTCGGTCTGCGCTTCGACGCTGTCCCTGCTCAATGCCGGTGTGCCGCTGAAGGCTCCGGTTGCCGGCATCGCCATGGGTCTTGTATCCGATGAGGTTGACGGACAGACCCGCTACGCTGCGCTGACCGACATCCTGGGTGCGGAAGACGCCTTCGGAGATATGGACTTCAAGGTTGCAGGTACCTCGGAATTCGTCACTGCCATCCAGTTGGACACCAAGCTTGACGGGATCCCCGCATCGGTGCTCGCCGCAGCGCTGAAGCAGGCCCGGGAAGCGCGCCTGCACATCCTCGGTGTGCTTGAGGCAGCAATCGACACCCCGGATGAACTGTCGGAATTCGCGCCGCGCATCATTTCGGTGAAGATCCCTGTTGACAAGATCGGCGAGGTCATCGGTCCCAAGGGCAAGATGATCAACCAGATCCAGGAAGATACCGGCGCGGACATCTCGATCGAAGATGACGGCACGGTCCTGATCGGGGCCACGGACGGATCCTCCGCCGAGGCGGCGCGGGCAGCTGTGAACGCCATCGCCAACCCGCAGGTCCCCGAAATCGGCGAGCGTTACGTGGGCACGGTTGTCAAGACCACCACCTTCGGTGCGTTTGTCTCGCTCACGCCGGGCAAGGACGGCCTGCTCCACATCTCGGAGCTGCGTAAGCTCGCCGGCGGCAAGCGGGTGGATAACGTCGATGACGTCGTCTCCGTGGGCCAGAAGGTCCAGGTCGAGATCACCAAGATCGATGACCGCGGCAAGCTCTCCCTCTCGCCTGTAGTTGCAGAGGAAGCCGGCGAAGCGGATTCGGACAATGCTCCGAATTCAAACGCACAGGATTCCGCTGAGGGCGACGACAACAACTAGGCGCCAACAACCAACTGTTGGGCTCACGCTCAAAGTACAAACCGGCGGCTCCGCGG
>NZ_BAAAON010000010.1:230294-294972 GCF_039530425.1 Arthrobacter parietis
CGGACCGGACAGCAAGTCCATGCTCGTTGCTGGAACCTCCGGAGGAGCAGTAGTCCGTCGCTCCGTACTTCCGGGAGGGGTGCGTGTGCTCACGGAGGCCATGCCGGGCCAGCGATCGGCAAGCATCGGTTTTTGGGTGGGAGTCGGATCCCGGGATGAGGCGGACGGCGAGCACGGGTCCACACACTTCCTTGAGCACCTGCTCTTCAAGGGTACGAAGCGGCGGACCGCGCTGGACATCGCGGCGGCCTTCGATGAAGTGGGCGGAGAATCCAACGCAGCGACTGCGAAGGAGAACACCTGCTACTACGCCAGGGTCCTCGACACCGACCTGCCCATGGCTATCGACGTCATCGCCGACATGGTGACCTCGGCTGTCATCGACCCTGAGGAACTCGAGCAGGAACGGCACGTCATTCTGGAAGAAATCGCCATGGACAGCGATGATCCATCCGACGTTGCGCACGAGAAGTTCGTGGAAGCGGTACTGGGCTCCCATCCGCTCGGTCGCCCCATCGGCGGCACCCCTGAGGCCATCAAGGAGGTCGCGCGGGAATCGGTGCTGCAGCACTATCACCGCTATTACCGCCCGGAGGAGCTTGTGGTCACGGCTGCCGGCGGGCTCGACCATGAGGTTGTCTGCGCGCTCGTCGTTCAAGCCCTGCAACGGGCCGGGTGGGAACTTGCGGACGATGCGGCGCCGGTGCCGAGGCGCGTGCCGGTTCCGGCCGTCCTCGAAGAATCCGGGGGAGTGCAGGTTATCCGCCGCGCCGTCGAGCAGGCCAACGTCCTGGTCGGGTGCCCGGCACTGATTGCCACTGATGACCGGCGGTTCGTGATGAGCGTGCTCAACGCGGTGCTCGGTGGAGGAATGTCCTCCCGGCTCTTCCAGGAGATCCGCGAGAAGCGCGGACTTGCGTACTCGACCTACTCCTTCTCAGCGTCGTATGCCGACGCCGGTTACTTCGCGATGTACGCGGGTTGCAGCCCGGCCAAGACCGGCCAGGTCATCAGCCTGCTCAGCGCAGAGCTGGAGCGTCTGGCGTCGGAGCCGGTCAGTGATGAGGAGTTGCGGCGCGCCGTGGGGCAGTTGTCCGGGGGAATGGTCCTGTCCCTCGAGGACAGCGGTTCCCGGATGTCCAGGCTCGGCCGCGCGGAATTGGTCAGCGGCGAGTTCCTCGGGCTGGATCTGACTCTTGAGCGTGTGAGGGCCGTTACTGCCGCGCAGGTGCAGGACCTTGCCCGGCAACTGGCGGACGCTCCGCGCACCATCACGGTTGTCGGTCCGTTCGACAGCGAAGCCGAGCTGGGACTGTAACCTGCTCAGTATCCTGCCGCCCTAACCTCCGGCGAACGGCGGCAGGATGTCGAGCACATCGCTGCGCCGGATGGGCGCGTTGCGGTCGCGTAGCGCCACTTCGTTGAGCAGGAAGCTGCTTCGATCGAGTACGCGGGCCATGGATGGTTCGCCAGCGGGATGCAGCGAACGTATTTCTCCGAGCGCCTCCTCCAGGGAAGCGCCGTCCAGTTCAAGGCGCTCTTCAGGGACGCCGGCGGCAGCCTGTGCCGCGCCGAAGTATCTCACCAGCATCTCAGCCGCCGATCGCGCTCATGGAACGGTCCGGCTGCACGAAGTCCGCAGCCCCGAGTCCCGTATGGTCCATGCCGTGCGCCTTGGGCTTGGCCCACATAGCCTCCTGCCAGCGCAGGGCAATGGCGGCGTCGTCGGCGTCTGACCGGAGCAGGTCCCTCAGGTCAGTCTCCTCGTGGGAGAAAAGGCAGCTCATGATCTTGCCCTCGGCAGTGACGCGGGTACGCCGGCAATCCGCGCAGAACGGCTCCGTGACGGAGGCGATGACGCCTACGGTACCAACGACGATGCTGGGCTCCTCCGCCCGGCGGACCTCCCACCGTTCAGCGGGGGCGCCGTCACGGTTTCGTGGGTCGGGAGTGAGGACGAACCGTTCGCTGAGCCGCTCACGGACTTCTGCTGCAGTGATCATTCCCTCGCGGGTCCACCCGTGATCGGCATCGAGGGGCATTTGCTCGATGAACCGCAGCTCGAAGCCGCGGGACACTGCCCACTCCAGCAGATCCGGCGCCTCATGGTCATTGATGCCGCGCATCAGCACTGCGTTGATCTTCACGAGGCCAAGCCCAACCGCCGCAGCCGCTTCGATGCCCCGGAGTACCCGGTCCAGGAAGGGTCGACGCGTCAACTGCGCGAAGGTGTCGGGGTGGAGCGAGTCCATTGAAACGTTGATGCGGGTCAGGCCTGCATCCTTGAGCCGCTGCGCCTTTTTGTCCAGGCCCAGTGCGTTGGTGGTGAGCGATATGGGCAGGTCCGGGTGGCTTGCCCGGATTTCCGCGATGATGTCGAGCAGGTCAGCCCTTACCAGCGGCTCGCCTCCCGTCAGACGCAACTCGCGTATTCCCAGGCGATTGACGCCGATTCCTACAAGGCGCACAATCTCTTCGCGGGAGAGCACCTGGTCTTTTTGCAGCCATTGCAGCCCTTCAGCGGGCATGCAGTAGGTACAGCGAAGGTTGCACTTGTCCGTCAGTGAGAGCCGCATGTCCGTGGCCCGGCGGCCGTAGGAGTCGAGCAGCCCGTCAGCAGGTGCCGGAGCGCCGATGCGCGGTGTGCCGAGTGGGATTCCCATAGTCCGAGGTTACGCCCTTCGCCTTGGTGCCTCCATCAGCGGTCCACATTCCGGGCGCATCCTGCACTCCCGCGCGGCTAGGCTGTTAGCTGCGGCAGTGATGCCGCAGCACAAATGTCAGGGCGGGTTGATACAACGGGGCGTAATGACACGATCAGTAGAGGAACACCAGCAGGCCGTGCTCGGGCTGCTGCGCTACAGCAGCGCCTTCGCCGACGCGGCGCCCGAAATACTGCCGCTCGCAACGGCCCGTGGCCGGGTGCTCGCCGAGGACCTCCTCTCCCCGGTGAACCTGCCTCCGTTCGACAACTCCCAGATGGACGGTTACGCGGTTCACGGCGATGATCTGGACGGGAGCGCGCCCCTCTACCTTGCGGTCGCGCCGCCGGTGCCGGCTGGTGCGGAACCTGTTGCACTTGAGCCGGGTCACGCTGCTCCGATCATGACGGGAGCCATGATTCCGGAAGGTGCAGCCGCCGTCGTGCCTATCGAGAACGCAGTGCCCTCGCAGTTTCCCACCACGGGGCAGTACTGCGGGGAGGAGGGCCTCACCGTCGAGTTGCCCGTGGCCCAGGCGGGCTCGTTCATCCGGCGTGCCGGCAGCGATCTCGAAGCGGGGAGCGTTGCGCTTGTTGCCGGAACCCTGTTGGGACCCTCCCAGCTGGGACTCCTCGCGGCCTGCGGGCTGGCGACGGTGCCGGTGCGCCCGCGGTTCCGCGTCCTGCTGCTTAGCACCGGAGACGAGGTTCAGGAACCCGGAACCGAACTGGCGCCCGGCCGGATCTTCGATGCCAACACCACACTGCTGACGACTGCGCTGGAGGAAGCGGGCGCGCACGTGCAGCGGCACAGTGTGGTGGCTGACAATCCGGAGGAGCTGCGGGGCGCCCTCCAGAACATCGGCGGGCAGGTCAACCTCATCCTCAGTACCGGAGGAATCAGCCAGGGTGCCTACGAGGTTGTGAAGCAGGCCCTGGCGGACAGCAGCGTGGAGTTCCTTTCAGTGGCGATGCAGCCGGGCGGGCCGCAGGCCATCGGCACCATCAACGGCGTGCCGTTCCTTGGATTCCCGGGCAACCCGGTAAGCGCACTGGTCTCCTTTGAAATGTTCCTGCGCCCGGCACTTGGTACGGTGACGGGGCTCCCGGGGAACCGCGTCTGCCTGCCGGCGCGGCTCACCGAGGACGTTCAGTCACCCGAAGGTAAGCACCAGGTCCGTCGCGGCCTGTATACGGACCGGTCGGGTCAGGGGGAGGGGATCGGAGACGTCACCTTGCTTGGCGGGCCGGGCTCCCACCTGCTGCACGCTCTCGCTGCATCCAACGCCCTCGTACACCTGCCGGCTGGCACGGGGACGGTGGAGGCGGGGACGCCGGTCGCCGTGTGGCTGCTGGGCGAACTGCGCCAGGGCGCGCAACCCCTCCATCCCGGCAATCCCACTAGAGAGGCGCTGACATGACCACACCTGATTCCGGATTGACACACGTCCGTGAGGACGGCTCGGCACACATGGTCGATGTATCGGAGAAGGCGGTCACCGCCCGCCAGGCCACCGCGCAGAGCATCCTGCGGACAACGCCGCAGGTTCTTGCGCTGATTGCCGATGGGGATCTTCCGAAGGGCGACGCACTGGCTGTGGCCCGGGTAGCGGGGATCATGGCGGCGAAGCAGACATCGGCGCTCATACCGCTGTGCCATCCGCTGCCGTTGAGCAAGGTGACGGTCGACTTCGCACCGGAAGGTGCCGCCGTCGTTATTCAGGCAACGGTGAAAACCACTTCAGTGACCGGCGTGGAGATGGAGGCGCTGACAGCAGCGACAGTTGCTGCCCTCACGCTGTACGACATGATCAAGGCCGTAGATAAGCACGCAGTCATCACGGACATCCAGGTGTTGGCGAAATCAGGCGGCAAGAGCGGAGACTGGGTCGCATGAGCAAGCAACGGACCGCGGCGCTGATCATTGCGTCGACCCGCGCGGCGGCGGGCGTCTACCAGGACGAGTGCGGGCCCATGATTCAGCGATGGCTGGTCGGGAAAGGGTATGCCGTGCAGCTGGCCGAAGTGGTTCCGGACGGTGATGCCGTACGGGAAGCGCTGGCCGCCTGCCTCGCAGGAACACCTTCGGTGCTCATCACCAGCGGAGGTACCGGACTCAGCGCCGATGACGTGACCCCCGAGCTCACCGAGCCCTTCCTTACCCGATCCCTACCGGGGATCATGGAAGCAGTGCGCCGGGCCGGCGCTGCGAAGACACCCATGGCGGCGTTGAGCCGCGGTCACGCGGGCGTCTCGGAGGGCACCTTCGTCATCAATCTTCCGGGTTCACCGAAAGCAGTCCAGGACGGCCTGGACGTGCTGGAACCCATCCTCGATCACATCTGCGCACAACTGGAGGGAAGCCATGAGCACTAGCACCGTTCTCCACGCAGGAGTTTCCGAGCAGCCGCTCGACCTCAACCATGCCCTGGCCGTCGTCGGTTCCGCTGACTGCGGTGCCGTCGTCGGCTTCGGCGGCGTGGTACGCAACCACGACGGCGGGAGGCAGGTTGACCGCCTGGGCTACAGTGCCCATCCGTCCGCCGGCGGTGTGATTGCCGACATCGCTGCGGAGATCGCCGAGAAGTACGACGGCGTACGCATCTGGGTGGCGCACCGCATCGGTCCGCTGGAGGTTGGGGATCCGGCCCTCGTCGCTGCCGTTGCCTCCGGCCACCGTGGAGAAGCCTTCGCCGCCTGCAGCGAGCTGGTTGATACCGTCAAGGCGCGAGCGCCGATCTGGAAGGAGCAGTTCTTCGCAGACGGTGACGTGGAATGGGTCGGAGTGGATGGCTGACACTACTCTTGAATCCATGACACAACCTCTTGCCGTTGCCGTACTCGGCGCGTCCGGGCGCATGGGGTCAGAGGCTGTACGGGCCATCGAGGCCGCCGCTGATCTGCATCTTGTGGCGGCGCTTGGCAGGAAAGACCCACTTGAGGAACTGGTGGCGGCCGGCGCCGCGGTAGTTGTTGACCTCACCGTTCCGGACAGCACCGAACAGAACGTTGCCTTCGCCGTCGAACATGGAATGCACGCGGTCGTCGGCACTACCGGCTGGGACTCTGAACGGCTCGGCCGGCTGCAGGATCTGCTCGCGCTCAATCCGGAGGTGGGCGTGTTGATCGCGCCCAATTTTGCCCTCGGATCCGTGCTGGCCACAGCCTTTGCTGCACGGGCAGCCAAGTATTTCGAGTCGGTCGAAGTAATCGAACTCCATCACCCGGACAAGGTGGACGCCCCGTCCGGCACAGCCGAGCGAACAGCGGTGCTCATCGCTGAAGCCCGTGCCGAAGCCGGTCTTGCCGCCAGCCCTGACGCCACCCGCACCTCCAGGGACGGCGCGCGTGGTTGCGACGTCGATGGCGTCCGGGTTCACTCCGTACGGCTCCGTGGGCTGGTGGCGCACCAGGAGGTCCTGTTCGGTGGGGTCGGTGAGCAGCTGACTATCCGTCACGACTCCTTCCACCGTGAGTCCTTCATGCCCGGTGTTCTGCTCGGCGTCAGGGAAGTGGGTTCCCATCCCGGACTGACCGTCGGTCTGGACGGCTACCTGGACCTGCAGGCGTGATGGGTGCACTGGACTTCCTGAAGCAACATCGCGTCAAAATAGGCGTGGTCTTCGTCACTGTCCTGCTGGCGTTCTGGCTGGTTGTGGCGCTCCAGCGGAGCGTCCTTTTGTTGACGGACCCCGAACCGGTGGCCAAAGCCTTGGGAGTTGCGTACCTCCTGCTTCCGCTGATCGGGGCGTGGGCGTTGATTCGTGAATTGTCCTTCGGCGCCCAGACCGAGCGGATGGCGTCTGCGCTGCATACGGAGGGAGGGCTGCCCGTTGATGACCTCCCCCGGACACCGGCCGGCCGGATCGTACGTGAGGCAGCGGACGCTCAGTTCCCCGCCTACCAGGCGGACGCGGAGGCCAACCCGGATGACTGGCGTTCCTGGTTCCGGCTTTCATGCGCGTACGACGCCGCAGGGGACCGCACCCGTGCACGCCGCAGCATGCGGCATGCTGCGAAACTGTTCCGCGGCAGGGCGGCGTGACTAACGCCTCGAAACAGCCCCTGCTGACCGAGCAACGTCGCTTGCGCCGGCCGCCACATACTCCAGCGGACCGCGGGCACCCAGCTTCCGCAGCAGCAGCCCGATCGCAATGAAGACAGCGGCCTGGGCCCAGTAGACCGGCGCCGGATCCAGCGGGATCTCCTGCTGGTCGACGATGCTCATGATCCAGATATGCAGTGAGTACAGGGACAGCGTTATGGCGCCGGGAGCCGAGAGCGGCAGAAGCAGCCACTGCAGCCGCCTGGTCGCCATAAGGCAGAGCCCGACGACGGCGGCGGCCGTTCCTGCGGTATGCATCAGATCGAGCGGCGTCCCGGAGTGCGGTGCGCTGACCGCCAGCCACCACCACGTTCCGGTCTGGTCAATGCCGGTAAGGCTCACCGGGAGCATGGCCTCAATGTCGTAACGCCGGCCCTGCGGAGTTTCGAGTAGGACGGCCAGCCCACCCAGCGGTCCCAGCAGGAAGGCGCTGACGAACTTGGACAATCCGGCGAGCCCGACGCCCGCAACAAGCAGTCCGGCCTGCACCCCGAACGACCTCAGGTTCAGCCTGCCGATGAGGATGCCCAGGAGCAGGTAGCTCAGCCACTGGAGCGCCGGGTAGTAGCCGGTCACGAGGATGTCCGCGAGCAGGGTCGCGGGCTGGGCGAAATGCTCAAGCGCAGGGTTGCCATCGAGGTCGGAGGGATTGATATTGGTTCCAACCCAGGGGCGCAGGAGGAAAGCCGCCACCGGAGAGATCAGGGTCCACCCGGCCGCCCACCAGCAGAGCCTGCGCAACGGCATCCCGATGAACGGCAGTGCCATCAGGAACAGGATGCCGTAATGGAAGAGGATCACTGCGATGTTGGTTTCCAGTCCGCCCAGCATCAGCCCGACCATCGCGATCACGACGGCCCGAGCCGCGATTCCGCGCCGGTCGCGGGAGATTCCGGTGCGGTCGTGCATCCTGCTACCGCCGCTGAGCAACGCCAACCCTATTCCTGCGACGAGCGCGAACAGGGCCGAGGATCGTCCGGAGAAGGTGGCGCCTATCCAGGACGCGTCCGAGGTCCCCTCCACATAGAGCGGAAATACGTGGGTGCACATCATGCCGAAGAGGGCGATGCCCCTGGCCGCGTCTATGCCGCTGAGCCGGCCCGGGGTTTGTGTGATGGCCATGATGGAATGTTCTCACGCCTGCCGCAGCGGGTAAGTTTGACCCATGGCTGCCTCCGACATTCGCCCGCTCCCATTCGGTTCCCTCGTCACGGCAATGGTGACACCGTTCACCGCTGACGGCGCTGTGGACTTCGATGCCACGGCTGCCCTGGCTGTCCGGCTTGTCGAGGATGGCTGCGACGGCCTCGTCGTATCGGGTACTACCGGTGAGACATCCACCCTGGAGGACCAGGAAAAGGAAGACCTTTTCCGCGTGGTCGCAGAAGCCGTCGGCGGCCGTGCAAAGGTGATCGCCGGCACCGGCACCAACCACACCTCGCACTCCGTCGAAATGGCGCAACGCGCGCAGCGCGCCGGCGCGGATGCGCAGCTTGTCGTAACCCCCTACTACAACAAGCCAACCCAGGCCGGCGTCCTCGCGCACTTCGACGCCGTTGCCGCTGCGTCGGACCTGCCCATCATGATCTATGACATTCCGGGCCGGGCCGGGATCCCGATCAGCACGGAAACAATGATTCGACTGGCGGACAACCCGAAGATTCTCGCACTGAAAGATGCGAAAGCAGACTACGCAGCGGTGACGCGTGTGCTTGCCAACACTGCCCTGGATGTCTACGCCGGCGACGACGGGCTGACTCTGCCGTGGATGGCAGCGGGGGCCGTCGGCGTCGTCAGCGTCAGCGCCCACGTCGCCACGGTTCAGTTCCGGTCCCTCGTGGACGCACTGGCCGCCGGTGACCTCGCCATGGCGCGCAAGATCCACTTCGAGCTTGACCCCGTTGTACGTGCCGTCATGACGCACATCCCCGGCGCAATTTCAGCCAAGCACATCCTTCGGATGCAAGGTGTGCTGGCAAACTCCGTGGTGAGGCTGCCGCTGGTCGAGCCCACCGCCGTCGAAATGGAGCCGGTACTCACCGACCTCGCGGAAGCGGGTTGGGACTTCTCTGCGGGCACTACCCGATAGCATCTGAAAGGCCAATCCATGACAGAACCCGCAGGAAGCGCACTCGTGTCGCCTCCACCGCTCGCCGAGGGAACGCTTCGGATTGTTCCGCTTGGCGGCCTCGGTGAGATCGGCCGGAATATGGCGGTCTTCGAGATCGGCGGGAAGCTGCTGATCGTTGACTGCGGAGTCTTGTTCCCGGAGGAGACCCAGCCCGGTGTGGACCTGATCCTGCCTGATTTCTCCTACATCGAGGATCGTCTGGATGACATCGTGGGCCTGGTGCTTACTCACGGACACGAGGATCACATCGGTGCAGTGCCGTACCTCCTGCGTCTCAAGAACGACATCCCGCTGATTGGATCCCAGCTGACGCTCGCATTGATCGAGGCGAAGCTCCAGGAACACCGGATCAAGCCGTTCACGCTCACCGTCGCCGAGGGCCAGATTGAGCAGTTCGGGCCCTTCGAATGCGAGTTCATTGCAGTTAACCACTCCATCCCTGACGCGCTTGCCGTCTTTATCCGCACTGCGGCCGGCACTGTCCTGCACACGGGCGATTTCAAGATGGATCAGTTGCCGCTCGACGGTCGTATCACCGACCTTCGTGCATTCTCGCGGCTGGGAGAAGAGGGCGTCGACCTGTTCATGGTTGACTCCACCAACGCCGATGTTCCAGGCTTCACCACCGCCGAGCGTGAGATTGGTCCGGAATTGGACCGGCTCTTCGGCCAGGTGAGCAAGCGCGTCATCGTCGCGTCCTTCTCCTCGCATATCCACCGGGTTCAGCAGGTGCTCGACGCGGCGGCGGCCCACGGCCGGTTCGTCTGCTTTGCCGGGCGCTCCATGGTGCGCAACATGACAATTGCCGCCAAGCTGGGATACCTGCGCGTACCCGATGGAATCCTCGTCGACGTCAAGAACGTGGATAGCCTTCCCGATGACCGGGTGGTGCTGATGTCCACGGGCTCGCAGGGTGAGCCGATGGCAGCGCTTTCACGCATGGCCAACGGGGACCATCAGATCACCGTCGGAAAGGGAGATACGGTGATCCTTGCCTCCTCGCTCATCCCCGGAAATGAGAACGCCGTCTTCCGCGTCATCAACGGACTTCTCAAACTGGGCGCCGACGTCATCCACAAGGGCAATGCCCGGGTACACGTATCCGGTCACGCCGCTGCCGGTGAATTGCTCTACTGCTACAACATCCTCAAGCCGAAGAACGTCATGCCTGTCCACGGCGAAACCCGCCACCTTATAGCCAACGGAAAACTCGCAATCCAGACGGGCGTCCCGGCGGAAAACGTGCTCCAGACCGACGACGGCTCAGTGGTGGATTTGTCGGACGGCGTCGCCCGGATCGTTGGTGCAGTCGAGTGCGGCTACGTTTATGTGGACGGCTCCAGCATCGGCGAGATCACCGATGCCGATCTGAAGGACCGGCGCATCCTCGGTGAGGAAGGCTTCATCTCGATCATCACGGTAGTCAACCGCAGCACCGGGACAATCGTTTCCGGTCCGGACATCCACGCGCGCGGATTCGCCGAGGATGACTCCGTCTTCGATGACATCAAACCCAGGATCAGCACCGCACTGGCAGAAGCTGTCATGAGCAACAAGGACCACACAGCGCATCAGCTACAGCAGGTCGTTCGCCGCGTCGTAGGGACCTGGGTAAACCGCCGCTACCGGCGTCGCCCGATGATCATTCCGGTTGTGCTTGAAGCCTGACGGGCGCGCTAATCCCGGGAACGGCGGGCGCCGTCCGGTAGCGTAGCGGGTATGGCGACTCGTACTTCCCCCACAGCGCCGCGAGGTTCACAGCCGCGAGCTCCGAAGCCGCGAGGATCCCAGCAGTCGCGCACCGGCAGCACCTCCGCGGCCGGCCGCGGCTCAACCGCGCGAGGCACAAGCAAGACCCAACCGTTGCCGGCAGCCGAGGAAAAGCTGCCGCTGCCGCTGCGCGCCGTCCGTGGCTTCTGGATGGGCCTGGCCCACCTGGTGGCCGGCGCTATCCGCAAATTCGGCCACGATGTGCAGCCGCAAAAGGACCTCCGCAGGGACGGCACGGGTTTCTTCCTTTTCCTGTGCGCGGCAGCCGTCGCCACGGTTGAGTGGTGGGCACTGCCCGGGCCGGTTGCAGGCGTCGTGCATGCTGTGGCCGGAGGTTCTGTGGGCTGGATGGCGCTGCTGCTGCCCTTCGTCCTACTGATTGGCGCGGTCCGGTTGTTCCGGTATCCGGAAAATCCTCGTGCCAACAACCGTATCGGCATCGGGCTCACCGTCCTGACCTTCGCGGGCGCGGGCATTGCCCATCTGGTGGGCGGCCGGCCCGAGCTCGCCGCCGGACTTGATGCGCTGTGGCGGGCAGGCGGTGTCATCGGTTACCTCGTTGCCGGACCCGTCGCTGCAATTCTCTCGGTGTGGCCGGTTGCCGCTGTACTCGCCTTCCTCGTCTTCGTGAGCATCCTGATCATCACGGCTACTCCGTTCCGCCATATTCCGTCTCGGCTACGCCAGCTCTATGAGCACCTCATGGGACAGGACCTGCACGAGGGCAGCGCGGACGGCGACGCTCACGATCAGAGCTACCTGTCCGACCGCGAGCGCGCGGCGGCCAAGCCCAGGAAGAAGTCCGGCCTGTTCGGTAGAAAGAAGAAGAACACCGATCAGGATGATGACCTGGACGGCTATGTCGGCGATGAAGCCTTCGAACGCGCAGTGCTCGACGACGACGAGGGGAACGACGACGGCGGCACAACGTCCCCGTCGCCGGCCGTCCGACCGGGCGTGCGCCGTCCCACACAGCAGGAGCTTGCCGCCGAAAAGATCAAGCGCAACCAGGGGCTCGGGGAGACAGAACCTGCAACCGAAGCCATGGCGGTGCTTCCGCCTGCAAGCGCACCGGCCGCCCAACCCGTTCCGGTCCCGTCCAATCCGGTTCAGCCCCAGGCGCCCGTTACGCCGATCCCGCAGCGCACTGAGCAACTGTCCCTCGCCGGAGACGTGACCTACACGCTGCCGCCCTCGGACTACCTGCCGCCGGGGACTCCGCCCAAGGAACGGTCGGAGGCCAACGACGCGGTCGTCGCCGCCCTCACCCACACCCTGGAGCAGTTCAACGTCGACGCAAAGGTCACCGGCTTCTCACGCGGACCGACGGTGACGCGCTACGAGATCGAACTGGCGTCGGGAACCAAGGTGGAGCGTGTAACCGCGCTGTCCAAGAACATCTCCTACGCGGTCGCCAGCTCGGACGTGCGCATCCTTTCGCCGATTCCGGGCAAGTCCGCGATCGGCATCGAGATTCCGAACACAGACCGCGAGACTGTGTCGCTGGGCGACGTCCTTCGATCCGGCAATGCCCGCAAGACGGATCACCCGATGGTCATGGGCGTAGGCAAGGACGTCGAGGGCGGGTTCGTGGTCGCGAATCTCGCCAAGATGCCGCACCTGCTCGTCGCGGGTGCCACCGGTGCTGGTAAGTCCTCCTTTGTGAACTCGATGATCACGTCCATCCTCATGCGGGCCACCCCGGATGAGGTCCGCATGATCATGATCGACCCCAAGCGGGTGGAACTTACTGCGTACGAGGGCGTACCGCACTTGATCACACCGATCATCACCAACGCCAAGAAGGCAGCGGAAGCGCTCCAATGGGTGGTCCGTGAGATGGACACCCGCTACGATGACCTCGCCAATTACGGTTACAAGCACATCGATGATTTCAACAAGGCGGTCCGCAACGGCAAGGTGGTTCCGCCACCGGACTCCAAGCGCGTGGTGCGGCCGTACCCGTACTTGCTGGTGATGGTCGACGAGCTGGCGGATCTGATGATGGTCGCGCCGCGGGACGTCGAGGACTCAATCGTCCGCATCACCCAGCTGGCCCGGGCAGCGGGTATTCACCTGGTGCTCGCTACCCAGCGGCCGTCTGTGGACGTTGTGACAGGTCTGATCAAGGCCAATGTGCCCTCCCGCATGGCATTCGCCACTTCGTCGGTGACCGACTCCCGGGTGGTCCTTGACCAGCCGGGCGCTGAGAAACTGATTGGCCAGGGCGACGCGCTCTTCCTGCCCATGGGTGCGTCGAAGCCCATGCGCGTCCAGGGTGCCTGGGTGACCGAGTCTGAGATCCACCGAGTGGTGGAACACGTCAAGGAACAGTTGAAAGCCGTCTATCGCGATGATGTGGCGGTGGAAGCACCCAAAAAGCAGATCGACGACGACATCGGGGACGATCTCGAGGTCCTGCTGCAGGCGACCGAGCTTGTTGTCACGACGCAGTTCGGTTCCACCTCCATGCTTCAGCGCAAACTGCGCGTGGGATTTGCGAAGGCGGGCCGCCTGATGGATTTGCTGGAGTCCAGGGGAGTGGTTGGGCCGTCGGAGGGATCGAAGGCGCGTGACGTCCTGGTGAAGCCTGATGACCTCGGTCCTGTTCTCGCTGCTATGCGTGGCGATGACCCGCCGGCGCCGGCCGCATCGCCGGAGGTTGATCAGTCGCGCTACCAGCCGGGCGCCGCGGACCTGGTGGCGGAGGACCTGGACTCGCGTCCGCAGGCCGTGGACTACAACGATGATGATGACGACGGCGGTGAAGACGCCTGGGAGCTGACAGGCAGGTAGCCTTGAGCAGTGAGTAATTCTGACGCTGGAGCGGTGCCAGTCCTGAACGTCGCGAATGTGCTGACGGTCGTGAGAATCCTGCTGGTACCGTTTTTCGTCTGGTTCCTGCTGGCCGACTCCGGCGAGGGCGGGCTTTTCCGCTGGCTCGCGGTAGCCACCTTCGCAGTGGCAATCTATACCGACAAGCTCGATGGTGACCTGGCGCGCAGCCGTGGTCTCATCACAAATTTCGGGAAGATTGCAGACCCGATCGCGGACAAGCTGCTCATCGGTTCCGCTTTGATACTTCTGTCCGTACTGGGCGAGCTCTGGTGGTGGGTGACCATCGTCATCCTTGCCCGCGAGCTCGGCATCACCCTGCTCAGGTTCGCGGTCATCCGTTATGGAGTCATGCCTGCCTCCCGCGGTGGGAAGTTGAAGACCGTCGTTCAGACGCTGGCTATTTTCCTCTACCTGCTGGTGCCGGCTCTCGGCGACTGGGCGTGGTGGCCCGCCGTCGTCGTCATGATGGCTGCCTTGGCAATTACCGTGGTGACCGGCGCAGATTATGTCCTGCAGGCGCTCCGACTGCGGCGCTCAGCACGTAACACCGCACTGTGACAGCTGCCGCTGGGGTGTCAGGCGGGTTGGGCAGGGCCGCCCTTGAACGGGTTGTACTCCTCGCGCAGGAGCGCGGGCTCACCATTGCTACCGGAGAATCGCTGACCGCCGGGATGGTTGCGGCCGCGCTTGCTTCGGTTCCTGGGGCTTCGACTGTGCTTCGGGGCGGCGTCGTGTCCTATCACCGGGACGTGAAGGCGGCCTTGCTCGGTGTTGAACCAGAACTTCTGGAACGTGCGGGCGCTGTTGACGCGGAGGTAGCACGGCAGATGGCTCTTGGTGCCAGAGACAGCTGTGGCGCCGACATCGGCGTGTCCACCACAGGAGTAGCAGGCCCCGAACCGCACGATGGAAAAGCGGTGGGTACTGTGTTCATCAGCGTGGTGGCGGTATCTGTCAACCTGGTTCGAGAATATCGCTTCCGGGGAAGCAGGAGCCAGATTCGGGAAGCATCCTGTTCGGCTGCGGTGATCCTGCTCACGGAGGCGCTTGAGCTTGAGTCCGCGGGAACAAACGGAGTTCCGCAATAGTTATCAATAGTGTCCAGCACGGAGAAGCAAGACGGGCTAGGCTTAAATCAGACGGCAGCGAAAGCGGCCAGCACAAGGGAGTTAGGCGATACACATGGTAAAGCAACCCGTATCCGTGAACGGTGTCATCCGTTGGCGGGATGTGGGGTTGGCAGAAGATCCGCAACGTAAGCCGAAGGAGCGCAAAATGGTCGTTTTACGCCACGAGATCGGGGACGTCCTGCGTGACGTCCGCCAGCGCCAGGGCCGCACACTCAGGGAAGTGTCGCATAGCGCCCGGGTCTCCCTCGGTTACCTCAGTGAGGTGGAGCGGGGCCAAAAGGAAGCGTCCTCGGAACTGCTGTCCTCTATCTGCTCTGCACTCGATGTACCGCTGTCGATGATGCTTCGGGAGGTCAGCGACCGGCTGGCCGAAGCCGAAGGTGTTGCTGTCCCTGACACAGTCCCGCAGGAGTTTGCCCAGCAGTTCGGCGGGGACATGCCGGAGGATTTCACCGGTGGTTTCAGCAGGGGACTGGCAGTCACCAAGAACTGATACCGGCACAACCCACGTTCCACAGGGAGGTCCGCCGAATGCGGCGGGCCTCTTTTTGGTCTGCGGCTACCAGTTGTCTCTCGTATAGGTCTGGTTCAGCTGGGAAATGAGCTCCCCGAGTGTCGTGAGATCCGAAAGGCTCCAGTCCTCCATCAGCTGATGGAACGCCTCCTTGCGCGCTTCCTGTGCTGTGGACAGCTGCGTCAGTCCAGCCGCCGTGAGGCTGATCGACTGGGCGCGGCCATCCAGCGGATCTGCGGTTTTCTGAACCAGGCCCAGGTGTTCGAGCATGGCGATCTGGCGGCTGACGGAGGGCTTGCCGACGCCAATGCTGGCGGCCAGATCGGTCAGGCGCATGGAGCCCTCCCGCTGTAGGATGACCAGCAGCCCGTAGGCAGCAGGTTCCATATCCGGATGGACCCGCCGCGCAACCTTGTAGGAGTTCGACCGCGCACGCCGCCACAGCATACTGAGTTGTTGTTCCAACGCCTGCACGGCAGCATCGACGGAAGCATCGGGTTCCTGGCGGTCAACAGTCATGCGTTTCATTCTAGGGTTTATCTGGAGAAGGAGGATGCAGCATGCGCACGAGCGACTTCTGGCGGCTCATGGACGACGAATTCGGGCCGGCCTATTCAAGGACGCTGGCCCAAACACTGCATCTGTCCGGGCTCGGCGACCGCACGCCGGCTGGAGCCCTGCAGGCGGGAGCTGACCCGAAGGCCGTCTGGCTGGCGGTCTGCGAGATGCAGGACGTGCCCGAGTACAGACGGCTCGGACGCGATGTGAAACCGCGCTAGCCGGTTCAAACACGCCGGGCGAATCAATCGAATATGTGTTCGGATCCGGACTATGCTGGAATCAGAAGATTCCCATGCCACTCGTCCTCCACAATCCCGCCGCTTCAAGTGGGATGTCCACATCGGATGCCCCGCGGGGCAAACTGTCGGAGGGGGACGCTACGGTCAAGGGGAAGAGAAAAACAGGCCCTGGCGGCCATGAGTATACCGAGGTGAATGATGGCCGTACCAGCCGATCGTGAAAAGGCTCTCGAAGCCGCACTGGCACAGATTGATAAGCAATACGGCAAGGGCTCAGTCATGCGCCTTGGAGACGAGGTCCGCGCTCCTATCGAGACCATTTCCACCAGTTCGATCGCACTCGATGCAGCGCTTGGCATCGGTGGTCTGCCGCGGGGCCGGGTGGTGGAAATCTATGGTCCGGAATCGTCGGGTAAAACCACCGTTGCCTTGCACGCTGTGGCCAACGCCCAACGCAACGGCGGCATTGCCGCCTTCATTGACGCGGAGCACGCGCTGGATCCCGAGTACGCCAAGAAGCTTGGGGTGGACACCGACGCTCTTCTCGTCTCCCAGCCGGACACCGGTGAGCAGGCCCTGGAGATCATGGACATGCTCGTGGGCTCTGGTTCCATTGACATCGTCGTGATCGACTCCGTTGCCGCCCTCGTTCCGCGCGCTGAGATCGAGGGAGAGATGGGTGACAGCCATGTGGGTTTGCAGGCCCGGTTGATGAGCCAGGCGCTGCGTAAGATCACCGGCCGTCTGAGCCAGACCAAGACAACTGCCATTTTTATCAACCAGCTCCGCGAGAAGATCGGTGTGTTCTTCGGCAGCCCTGAAACCACCACAGGCGGCAAGGCGCTGAAGTTCTACGCATCAGTGCGGATCGACGTGCGGCGCATTGAAACGCTCAAGGAAGGTACCAATCCGGTTGGTAACCGGACCCGGGCGAAGATCGTCAAGAACAAGATGGCTCCGCCGTTCAAACAGGCGGAGTTCGACATCCTCTACGGCTTCGGAATCTCTCGCGAGGGTGGGTTGATCGATGTTGGCGTGGAGAACGGTCTCGTGAAGAAGTCCGGAGCCTGGTTCACCTATGACGGAGACCAGCTGGGCCAGGGCAAGGAGAACGCCCGCAAGTTCCTGCTCGACAACCCGGACCTGGCGGATGAGCTCGAACAGAAGATCCGGCAGAAGCTCGGCGTCGGAGGTGCGGTGGAGGAGACACCGGAACAGGATGGTCCCAAGCTGAAGGCAGTCGGCGGCGAGGGCCGCTAGCGGTCCATGAACGGATTCTCCGGAACTCCGGGTGCAGCAACGCAGCGCAGTGCCCGGCGTTCAGCACGGAAGAGCGGCCCGCGGGCTCCTACGCCGGGCTCGCCTGCTGATCTCACGCCCGAGGCCGATCCCCATGAGGTGGCACGCGCTATCGTCCTGCGCCAGCTCTCCATGGCCCCGCGCAGCCGCCACCAGCTTCACACTAAACTTCGTGAGCGGGGTGTCTCAGAAGAGGTGGCGGCGGGCATCCTGGATCGCTACGAGGAAGTTCAACTGATTGATGATGCCGAGTTTGCCCGCATGTATGTACGAAGCCGGGCACAGACCAGGTCGCTTGCGCGGTCCGCCATCAAGCGCGAGCTCGCTGAGAAGGGCATCACTGGAGAGCTGGCCGAGGACGCACTGCTCCAGCGGACAGACGAAGACGAGCGGTCAGCGGCCGAGGACCTTGTGCGGAGAAAGGCGAGGCCCCTTGCGGATCCTGGTGACCGTGCATCCCGTGACAAGCAGGTGCGCCGGCTTGTGGCAATGCTCGGACGCAAGGGCTATGCGCCGTCGTTCGCGTTCTCCATCGTCAAGGATGTCCTTGACCAGCAGGAGTAATCTCAACCGCCCGTCTTCCCCGGCGGTAGTTGGCCGGGTTGGGGCTGCTCTCGGTGGGCCGTACCCTTAACAGGTGAGTTCCACAGTTGCCTACCCCTCCCCGTCAGCACAGCCGGCCGAGCCGCTCTCTGCCACGCAGCGCACCTATGAGGTGCGCACCTTCGGTTGCCAGATGAACGTCCATGATTCCGAACGGATCTCCGGGCTGCTTGAGTCCGCCGGGTATGTGAGCGCCGGCGGCGACGAGGCCGACGTCGTCGTCTTCAATACCTGTGCTGTTCGCGAGAACGCGGACAATAAGCTGTACGGAAACCTCGGCCAGCTCGCGCCGGTCAAGCAGTCACGGCCTGGAATGCAGATCGCGGTCGGTGGATGCCTAGCCCAAAAGGATCGCGAAACGATCCTCCGCAAGGCGCCGTGGGTGGACGCCGTTTTCGGCACACACAACATCGGAGCCTTGCCCGCGCTCCTTGAGCGGGCACGCCACAACGAGGAAGCGCAGCTTGAAATCCTCGAATCCCTGGACGTTTTCCCCTCCACCCTGCCGACCAAACGTGATGCCGTGTACTCCGGCTGGGTGTCGATCTCCGTTGGCTGCAACAACACCTGCACCTTCTGCATCGTGCCCTCGCTGCGCGGCAAGGAAAAGGACAGGCGCCCCGGGGATATCCTCGCCGAGATCGAGGCCCTTGTGGCGGACGGCGCTATCGAAGTGACTCTGCTCGGCCAGAACGTCAACTCCTACGGTGTCGAGTTCGGGGACCGCGGTGCGTTCGCGAAACTCCTGCGCTCCTGCGGAAGCATCGACGGTTTGGAAAGGGTCCGGTTTACGAGCCCCCATCCGGCCGCCTTCACCGATGACGTCATTGATGCAATGGCAGAGACCCCGAATGTTGCTCCGCAGCTGCATATGCCGTTGCAGTCTGGGTCGGACCGGATCCTGAAGGCAATGCGGCGGTCCTACCGTTCTGAAAAGTTCCTCGGCATCCTTGACCGGGTCCGATCGCGGATGCCGCATGCGTCGATTTCCACCGACATCATCGTCGGATTCCCCGGAGAAACCGAAGAGGACTTCCAGGAGACGCTTTGGGTCGTGGAGCAGTCGCGTTTCGCGACGGCGTTTACCTTCCAATACTCCAAGCGCCCAGGCACGCCTGCCGCGGACCTGCCGGATCAGCTCCCGAAGGCCGTGGTGCAGGAGCGGTATGAGCGGCTCACCGAGCTGCAGGACCGCATCTGCCGCGAAGAGAACGCGGCGCAGGTTGGACGGCAGGTGGAGGTGCTCGTTACTGCTCATCAGGGCCGCAAGGACCATGAGACCCACCGACTGAGTGGGCGGGCGCGCGACCAGCGGCTCGTTCACTTCTCCGTGCCCGAAGGAGCAGACGCTCCGCGGCCTGGCGATCTCGTGACGGTGACTGTCACCGGAGCTGCCGCGTTCCACCTCGTCGCCGATCCGTCGGCGTCGGACTATCAGCTCCGCCGCTCACGCGCAGGCGACGCTTGGGACCGATCTCAGGCAGAATCGTGCGGGGCGCCGGCCCCCGGCGTCGGCGCTGCGGCAGGCAGGTCAGTAGTGCTCGGCATGCCCTCGCTTCCTCTCCGCAGCAACTGAGGTGAGCCGCGCTGTTGCTGCGCCCGCGACGCCGGTGATCGCCGTCGTCGGGCCCACCGGATCCGGAAAGTCCGAGTTGGGCATCGCGCTGGCCGAGGCGCTCGGCGGTGAGATCATCAACGCCGATGCCATGCAGTTTTACCGCGGCATGGACATCGGCACCGCCAAGCTGTCAGTCGGTGAACGCAGAGCTGTTCCCCATCACCTGTTGGACATCCTCGATGTGCGTGAGGAAGCAAGTGTCGCCCGTTATCAGGAGCACAGCCGCGAGGTAATTGCGCAGGTGCGTGCGCGGGGAAACGTGCCCATTCTCGTCGGCGGATCAGGCCTGTACGTCCGTGCGGTGCTCGACGAGCTTGAATTTCCACCGACCGACGCCGTCGTTCGAGCCGGTCTCGAGGCTGAAAGAGACAAGGTGGGCCTTCCTGCACTGCGGGAGCGCCTTGCCGCAGTCGACGCGGTATCGGCGGAACGGCTGGGGGACGAGCGGCGGGTGATCCGCGCCCTTGAGGTGCACGAGCTCACGGGCCGGCCCTTCAGTTCGTACATGCCGCGCCGCGTCTATCACCAGTCTGCCGTCCAGATCGGATTGCAGGCCGATCGGGACGTCCTCAAGGAGAGACTCGCTGAGCGGGTGTACTCGATGGTGGAGCGGGGGTTGCTGGAGGAGGTCCGCAGGCTGGACGACCTCGGGCTGCGAAGCGGCCGCACGGCTTCCCGCGCGCTGGGATACAGCCAGTTTCTGCGGGTACTCGACGGAGGCTGGTCAGCAGCAGAGGCAGCCGAAGACACCGTTGCGGCTACCCGCAGGTTCGCCCGCCGGCAGCTGACGTGGTTCCGGGCCGACGAGCGGATTCAGTGGTTCAACTGGCGTGATCCGGAGCTCCTCACGAAGGCGCTGGGCGCCGTCGCCGCGCACGCCCCCTATCCTAGGTAACGTGACTTCACACACTGAACCAGCATTGTCCGCAAGGCCGGGACTGACGGGACTCTCCTTCTCCAAGGGGCACGGTACCGGTAATGACTTCATTCTGGTGGCAGACCCGAACGGCTCGGTCGATATGACCGCAGCCGATGTGGCTGCCGCCTGTGACCGCCACCGGGGTATCGGCGCGGACGGATTGATCCGTGCCGTGCCGTCGTCGTTCCTTCCCGAGGGACGGGCCCTGCTTGAGGACACTCCTGAAGCGCAATGGTTCATGGACTACCGCAATAGCGACGGCTCGGTATCAGAGATGTGCGGCAATGGTGTCCGCGTCTTCGTCCATTTCCTCCTCGAATCCGGTCTGGTTGAGTTGGCGGATGGCGCCTCGATGGCCATCGGCACCCGCGGCGGCGTCAAAGTGGTGAAGCGGTCAGTCGATGGGTACTCCGTGGACATGGGGCCGTGGGAGTTCATCTACCCGGAAGCCGCGGCCGCGCGTGCAACCGACTCGCTGGTCGAAGCAGACGGGCTGCAGGTCGCCCGGCCTGGACTGTCAATCAGCATGGGTAATCCACACACGGTCGTCGCCCTTGCCGAAATCGCGGAGCTTCGCGCCACGCGGCTGTTCGACGCGCCTTCGGTGGACCCGGCACCGCCGCACGGAACCAACGTGGAATTCGTCGTCCCGCATGATCCACTCATGCACGACGGCGTTGGACAGCTGAGCATGCGCGTGCACGAACGGGGGGTTGGAGAAACCCTCTCCTGCGGAACCGGAGCCTGCGCCGCTGCAATTGCCACCCGCTACTGGGCGGGAGCGGACGCGCCCGACGTCTGGAGCGTGACAGTGCCCGGCGGAATCGTCGGCGTCCGCTTCACAGTCAGCGCACAGGGGGGAGAGCATGTGCATCTCAGCGGTCCCGCGGTGCTCGTGGCGCGAGGTACGTTCAGCTAGGCCTTCCGGGCGTTTTCCGGTGCGGTCCGCTCAACCCGCAGAATGCGGAAAGACTTCGACGTGGTAGGGCGGTCGACTTCATAGTCGGGCGGCAGCTGCGCTGCAAGCCAACGCTGCAGCGAATCCGCACCGAGGTTCTTCTGGACTACCAACCATGCGCTCCCGCCGGGAGCAAGGCGCGGGAGCCAGCGCAAGAGGAGTTCGTGAAGCGCCTCTTTGCCGATCCGAATCGGTGGATTGGACCAGATCGTGTCGAAGGCAATGTCAGGGTTGACGTCGTCGGGCAGCATGGCCGCCACATTGCCCAGCTCCAGCCTCCGGGCGTTCTCCCTCGTCAACTCCAACGAGCGTTCGTTCACATCGATTGCGATGACCCGGGCGTGCGGTGCCTGAACGGCCATGGTCAGGGCAAGCGGGCCCCAGCCGGAACCAATATCAAGCAGAGTGGAACCGGTGACGGGAGGCACCTCCGACAACAGGATCGCTGTGCCTTTGTCGATGCCGTCGGGACTGAAGATGCCACCCGAGGTGACGAGGTCACGTTCCTGACCCGCAATGGGTACCCGGAGCGGCCGGCGCTTGTCGGGTCCGGAGGGGGCGGCGCTGAAGTAGTGCTGCGAATCCATAATGCTCCAGCCTAGTGCTCCGGGCCGTACCGGTGCGGCCGGGGACCGCTGGCTGTGCAGGAGTTGTCCCTCCGCGCTGAGAGAATTTTTGCCCATGCCGCGGGGGCAACGGACTACCATGGAAAGACGATCACCAAGGGAGAGTATGACCACACATAACGGAGCGTCCGCAACGCCCGAGCCGGAAATGGGCCCGGATGAAATCCAGGCCGTCATTGATCGGATACTTGCCAAGGACCCCGCCTCGTCTTCGAGCGGTTCCCAACGGCGTTTCGGTAGCGGGCCCGGTGGCCGCGCGCAGGCGCTGTCTGATCTCGACGAAGAGCACACGGGTTACGACGGTGAACAGCAGGATCGTGAGGAGCGGCGCGCACTGAGGCGTGTGGCCGGGCTCTCCACCGAACTCGAAGACGTCACCGAAGTCGAGTATCGCCAACTTCGCCTTGAGCGGGTGGTGCTGGCCGGCATCTGGGGCGAAGGGACGGTTGATGACGCTGAAAATTCACTGCGTGAACTCGCTGCCCTGGCTGAGACGGCGGGATCGGAAGTGCTTGACGGCATCATCCAGCGGCGCCTGAAGCCGGATCCCGGAACGTTCCTCGGGGCCGGCAAAGCGGAAGAGCTCAAGAACATTGTGATGGCCACTGGTGCGGACACCGTTGTCGTTGACAGCGAACTGGCCCCCTCCCAGCGCCGGGGGCTTGAGGACATCGTCAAGGTGAAGGTCATCGACCGCACGGCGCTCATCCTGGACATCTTTGCCCAGCATGCAAAGTCCCGTGAAGGCAAAGCGCAGGTCGAGCTTGCGCAGCTTGAGTACCTCCTTCCGCGGCTGCGCGGCTGGGGCGATTCGATGTCCCGTCAGGCTGGCGGCCAGGTTGGCGGCGCCGGTGCCGGTATGGGTTCACGCGGGCCGGGTGAAACCAAGATCGAACTCGACAGGCGGAAGATCCGCACGCGGATGGCCAAGCTGCGGCGCGAAATCGCGGGCATGAAGCCCGCACGCGAGACCAAGCGCGCCAACCGTCGTCGTCATGAGGTTCCATCAGTGGCAATTGCCGGGTACACGAACGCCGGAAAGTCGTCTCTCCTCAATCGGTTGACCGATGCGGGCGTGCTGGTGGAGAACGCGCTGTTCGCGACCCTGGACCCCACCATCCGCCGGGCACAGACGCCTGACGGACTCGAGTTCACTCTTGCTGACACCGTCGGTTTTGTCCGGTCGCTCCCCACCCAGCTCGTCGAGGCGTTCCGTTCGACGCTCGAGGAAGTTGCTGATGCGGACCTGATCCTCCACGTTGTGGACGCATCCCATCCGGATCCGGAGGGGCAGATCACAGCGGTCCGCGACGTCCTGACGGAAGTCGACGCACGCAAAGTGCCTGAGATCGTCGTCCTGAACAAGGCCGACGCGGCAGATCCGTTTGTGCTTGAACGCCTCAGGCAGCGCGAACCCCGCCATGCAATTGTTTCCGCCCGCACAGGTCAGGGGATCGAGGAGCTGCTGGAACTGATCAGCCAGTCCATCCCGCGTCCAAGCGTGAAACTGACTCTGCTCGTGCCCTACCAGCGCGGAGACATCGTGAGCCGACTGCATCAGCCGGACGCAGAGATCCTCGGCCTGGAGCATGTGGAGGACGGCACTCGGGTAGATGTGATGGTCAGGGAAGGTCTGGCGGCAGAACTGGAGCCGTTCGTCACGCATGGCTGAGGGAAGCATCAGTCCCCTTCGACTGCTTGATGACGTCGTAGCGGCGATGGGCGGGCAGCAGCGTAGCGGGCAGCATGAAATGGTACGCCAGGTCGAGGAAGCAATCGGCAACGGCACACACCTGTTGGTGCAGGCCGGAACCGGAACAGGGAAGTCACTGGCCTATCTGCTTCCGCTCATCGCGCATGCCGTGAAGGGTGACACAACCTCGATCGTCTCGACGGCCACCCTTGCCCTTCAGTCCCAGATCGTCAACCGCGATCTGCCGAGACTTCTCGAGACCCTGCGTGGTTCGCTTCCTCGGCCGGTCGACGTAGCGCTTCTGAAAGGCCGGGGGAACTATGTCTGCCGGCATAAGACGGCAGGAGGTTTCCCCGACGAGGATGATTCGGGAGCCCTCTTCTCACTCGACGGTGACACCGCGGCGCCGCATCCTGCGGCAGGACCTTCCACCCCGCTCGGACGCGAAATCGTGCGGTTGCGGGAATGGGCGGAAGAAACGGAGACCGGGGACCGGGACGAACTCCTTCCCGGTGTCAGCGACCGGGCCTGGCGCCAGGTATCGGTGTCCAGCATGGAGTGCCTTGGTGCGCAGAAGTGTCCCGTTGCTGAGGAATGCTTCAGCGAGCGCGCACGGGAGAGGGCAGGAAAAGCGGACATTGTCATCACCAACCATGCGCTGCTGGCGATCAACGCTTTCGAGGGGCTGGCGGTCCTTCCGGAGCACGACGTAGTGGTCATTGACGAGGCGCACGAGCTACACGACCGCGTCACGTCTGCGGTGTCTGGGCAACTGTCAGGAGCACTGATCGGCGCTGCGGCCTCAGCGGCGAGGCGCCATCTCGGTTCCAACACGGACACATTGGCGGCCGCACAGGATGCCTTCGAGAACGCGTTCGACGCTCAGCCCACGGGTCTGATGGCTGGGGGACTCGACGAGTTGCAGGAACTCGCGCTCGTGCAATTGCGGGAGTCATGCCGACTCGCGCTGTCCGAATCGAGTTCCGACGGGTCCTCCCAGTCGGCAGACGGTGGCCGCCAGATGGCACGCTCACGGCTGTTGGTATTGCTCGAATTGTCCGAACGGATGGTCGCCGCAGGTGGCGCGGGCGAAGTGCTCTGGTCGAGTCGGCCAAGTACCTTTACACCGGGCTCCGGTTACTCCGCAGCTGATGACTCCTCGCCTGCCACGATCAGCATTGCGCCGCTGTCGGTTGCCGGGCGTCTGAGGCGGGGATTGTTCGAGGACCACACGGTTGTGCTCACGTCAGCTACGCTCGCAATCGGCTCGGAGTTCGGACCGGTTGCCGGGTCCCTCGGTTTGACGGGCGAGGGAGCGCCGTCATGGACCGGCGTGGACGTTGGCAGCCCATTCGACTACCCCCGACAGGGTGTCCTGTACGTTGCCAAGGACCTGCCCAAACCGGGCCGCGGGACTTCCGGGGAACAACTGGATGAGCTGGAGGCGCTCATCAAAGCCTCCCGCGGAGGAGCGCTGGGACTGTTCTCTTCGCGGCGTGCGGCGGAGGACGCTGCTGACGCGTTGAGGGACCGGCTCGACGTTGAGATTCTCTGTCAGGGTGAATCTTCCATGTCCGCGCTGGTGAAGCAGTTTTCAGAGGAGCCCGACACCTGCCTGTTCGGCACTATGTCGCTGTGGCAGGGCGTCGATGTGCCTGGAACTGCCTGCCGGCTTGTCACCATCGACCGCATACCGTTTCCCCGACCTGATGATCCGCTCATGACTGCGCGGACCCGAGCTGTCGCAAAGGCCGGAGGCAACGGATTCATGAATGTTTCCGCTACCCATGCCGCCGTTCGTCTTGCGCAGGGAGCCGGCCGTCTCATCCGCTCCCACGATGATCGAGGCATGGTGGCAGTACTGGACTCCCGGCTGGCAACCGCGGGCTACGGCGGCTTCCTCAGGGCTGCGCTACCGCCGTTTTGGTCGACGACGGACCGCGCAACGGCGCTCGGGGTCCTCTCCCGGCTCGCTGAGACGCAGCGCGCCTAGCACCATGCCGCGCGCCTCGGTCAGAGCGCACGCATCACCGAGACAACTTTGCCCATGATGGTGGCGTGGTCACCGAGTATCGGCTCGTAATTGGTGTTCTGCGGCAGAAGCCAGGTGTGACCGTCACGCTGCCGGAAGGTCTTCACTGTGGCCTCATCATCGAGGAGTGCTGCCACCACATCGCCGTTCTCGGCTGTGCTCTGCTGGCGGACCACTACCCAGTCTCCGTCGCAGATCGCTGCATCAATCATGGAGTCACCTGAAACACGCAGCATGAACAGATCGCCGTGCCCGACGAGCTGCCGGGGCAGTGGCATGACATCCTCAACAACCTGATCCGCCAGAATAGGACCTCCGGCTGCAATCCGTCCGACCAGCGGGACCATTGCCGCGTCGACGGCCGACGATGCCCGCGCAGGTTCCTCTCTTTCGGCGGAGGAGGGCAGCGCACGCGGTGTGCTGTCACCGAGCGTGAGAGGAAGCAGGATTTCCATCGCTCGCGGGCGCTTGGGATCGCGGCGGATGTAACCCATGCGTTCCAGCTGTGAAAGCTGGTGCGTGACGCTGGACAGACTCGCAAGACCTACGGTGTCACCGATCTCGCGCATTGAGGGCGGGTAGCCGTGCGCAGCTACGCTGCGCTGAATTGTCTCAAGAATTTTTGTCTGACGTGCTGTCATTCCCTTTGGCATGGCCCTGCCGCGCGGCCTTCCGCGTCCGCGCTTCGCATCGGGCGAAGGCACCTCTGCCATGTCCTTTGCCGCACTGAGATCTGCCACGAGATGCATCCCTTCCTCCGGCCGGGCCCGGACTGCCGGCTCGCCAACCATTTTTGTCAGTGGCGGGTGATGAGCTGGTTTGTGAAGCAGCCGGACCGTCACCCTTACCAGGAACGCTAGGGGAAGCGGGACGCGTTTTCAAACATTTGTTCGAGTGAGTCTCGACAATATTAGTTTACAAGTGCTAATAATAAGTGCAGAGGAATAGAACACAGCTTCGAACAAAGCTGTGGGAGATCCACACAACGAGAAAGGTGGACGCCATGTCTACGCTCCATATCGCAGGATCAGCTTCCGTACTTCACCCAGAGGACCGTGAGAATAACGGGCCGGCTGCGGCGCCGCGCCTTCATCTCA
Source organism: Arthrobacter parietis (assembly GCF_039530425.1). Lineage (NCBI taxonomy): Bacteria > Bacillati > Actinomycetota > Actinomycetes > Micrococcales > Micrococcaceae > Arthrobacter > Arthrobacter parietis. The sequence continues at coordinate 257,129 of NZ_BAAAON010000010.1, forward strand.
CCCGTCGCGGCTGGGTGGTTCTGGTGGCAATTCCGGTCGCATTGCTTGTTGCCGTACTGCTGGTGGTTGCTTCGTTCTTCACCTCCCAGGCGCAGGCAGCGACAGCCGGCGGTGACCTCACGGACACTGTCCGGGTCAGTGTTGCATCGGGGGAGACACTCTGGGCTCTTGCTGCCGAGTACGCGCCGGAACGTGATCCGCGAGCCGTCGTTGAGGAAATCGTCGAACTGAATGTTCTAGGCTCGTCGACCGTGCAGGCCGGGCAGTCGCTTCATATTCCGGTTGGAAATCCATAAGGAGCGGATCTGCTTCCGCACAGCGGTAGGCGCGCTGATTCTTCACAGGTTGGCTCGTAACAGTTCGCCCGGCTTCAGCGGAATTCTTCGTGGCGGATGGGGCGGCCTTAAACTCTCATGGTGACCGATCCGCTAGAACGCCTTAACAGACTGCCGATCCGCGAGAATCTGCGCGGCCTTCGACCATACGGTGCGCCCCAGATCGATGTGCCCATTCTGCTGAACGTCAATGAGAACACCCATGGCGTTCCGGAGGATGTTCGCAGTGCAATTGTTGAAGCAGTCGAGGGCGCCGTGGCGGGGCTGAATCGCTACCCTGACCGGGAGTTCACCGTGCTTCGCGAACATCTCGCCACGTACCTAGGGCACGGACTCACCGCGGACAACATCTGGGCGGCGAATGGATCCAATGAGGTTTTGCAGCACGTCCTCCTCGCGTTCGGCGGACCGGGCCGGACTGCGTTGGGATTTCCTCCCACCTACTCGATGTATCCGCTGCTCGCAGGCTCCACCGGTACTGGATACCTGACAGGTTCGAGGGATGAATCCTTCGACCTGGACGCTCGTACCACCGCCAGCGAGGTAGCCGCCACGGGCGCAAACATTGTCTTCCTGTGCAGCCCGAACAACCCGACCGGCACAGCGCTTCCCCTGGAGGTGGTTTCCGAGGTCTACGATGCAGGCGAAGCGGCGCAGGCAATCGTCATTGTGGACGAGGCGTATGCAGAGTTTTCCCACTCCGGCACTCCGAGTGCGCTGGAGCTCCTGCCCGGCAGGGAACGGCTTATCGTCTCGCGCACCATGAGTAAAGCCTTTGCGCTGGCCGGAGCCCGTCTCGGGTACTTGGCCGCAGCGCCGGAAATTGCGGATGCGCTTCGGCTCGTGCGTCTCCCGTACCACCTGTCGGCGATTACGCAGGCCACGGCTGTCGCGGCGCTGACCCATTCGGCGAAGCTGCTCGCCAACGTGGATGAGATCAAGCGGCAAAGAGACCGCATTGTGTCCGGGCTGACGGGGATGGGTCTGCCCGTTGCACCTTCGGACTCCAATTTTGTGCTGTTCGGAGGGCTCGATGATCCGGGCGCCGTCTGGCAGGACCTGCTTGATGCCGGGGTGCTTATCCGGGACGTCGGGATTCCGGGCCACCTTCGGGTGACCGCCGGAACGCAGGAAGAGACCACAACCTTCCTGAAAGCCCTCGAATCTTTGATCCGGCCGCGTGTCTCCTAAACTGGACCGGGACGCACATGCGGGCCCGCCGCCCGTCTCGCTGCCGAAACAACCGTAAGGACCATCCATGACCGCGGAAGCTACTGCCAATCGCGCTGCCCGACGTGAGCGGACCACGAGTGAGTCGTCGGTGTTCGTCGAGGTCGATCTAGACGGCACCGGGCGCTCGGAGATCAGCACGTCCGTGCCGTTCTACGACCACATGCTGACGGCCCTGGCGAAGCACTCATTGATCGATCTCACCGTGAGGGCCACCGGCGACACCCACATCGATGTCCACCACACTGTGGAGGATGTAGCAATCACATTCGGTGAGGTTCTGCGCGAGGCTCTCGGCAACAAGGCAGGTATCCGGAGGTTTGGTGAGGCAACTGTGCCCCTGGACGAAGCTCTCGCCAATGCCGTCGTCGACATTTCCGGGCGCCCCTATCTGGTTCACTCGGGTGAACCCACAGGCCAGGAGTACCACCTCATCGGCGGACATTTCACGGGGTCCCTGACGCGCCATGTCTTCGAGGCGATCACCCTGCACGCCCAGATTTGCCTGCATATGACGGTCCTTGGCGGCCGGGATCCGCACCACATCGTCGAGGCCCAGTTCAAGGCTTTCGCCCGCGCCCTGCGCGCCGCGGTTGAACCGGACCCACGGGTGAGCGGAATCCCTTCCACCAAGGGAGCGCTATGAGTGCGCCGAAAGTGACGGTTCTCGACTATGGTTCCGGGAACATTCGTTCGGCGGTGCGGGCACTGGAACACGTCGGCGCTGAAGTCACGCTGAGTTCAGCGGCTGATGATGTCCTCAACGCCGACGGGCTCGTCGTGCCCGGTGTGGGAGCGTTTGCCGCCGTCATGCAGGGCTTGAAAGAGGTTGACGCGCTGCGCATGATCGGCCGTCGTGTTGCCGGCGGTCGCCCCGTCCTCGGAATCTGCGTCGGGTTGCAGATCCTGTTCGAGGAGGGCGTGGAACACGGCGTACGGACCCAGGGCATGGGGGAGTGGCCAGGTACGGTCGAACGGCTCAAGGCGGAAGTTGTGCCGCACATGGGCTGGAACACCGTCGACGCCCCCGCCGGGTCGGTGCTTTTCGAGGGCATTGCTGAAGAGCGCTTCTACTTCGTTCACTCCTACGGTGTGCAGGAATGGAACTTCGACGTCACCCAGCCGGCTATGCGGCCGCCGCTCGTCACCTGGTCCACGCACGGCAGCCCGTTCATTGCCGCGGTGGAGAATGGTCCACTCTCCGCCACGCAGTTCCACCCCGAAAAATCCGGCGACGCCGGTGCGCAGTTGCTGCGTAACTGGACCGGCAGCCTTCGCTGATCCATGTGGAGCCTGATTCTCATGGGACTGGCGGGGCTGCTGATCGGCGGCGTCGTTTCATTCCATCGCCAGCAGATGCCCCGCGCGCTCACCATCAGCTTCGGCGTTCTCGCCGTCCTGGCGCTGCTCGCCGCGTACCTGCTCACCCTGACCCCTTAGCCGTCCAACTGCGCCGGCGCGAATCTTAAGAACAAAGGAAGCGAATGAGTCCCTTCACCGAATCGCCCATCCTCGAACTGCTCCCTGCGGTTGACGTGGCCGACGGCCAGGCCGTCCGGCTGGTACAGGGAGCGGCCGGCAGCGAAACAAGTTATGGCGATCCACTCGATGCCGCACTGCAATGGCAGAACGACGGCGCCGAATGGGTCCATCTCGTTGACCTGGACGCGGCCTTCGGCCGGGGATCAAATCGCGATTTGCTTGCCCGCGTCGTCAAGGAACTGAGCATCAAAGTGGAGCTCTCCGGCGGGATCCGGGATGACGCGTCCCTGGACCAGGCGCTCGAGCTCGGAGCGGAGCGGGTAAACCTCGGCACCGCGGCCCTGGAAAATCCCGTGTGGACAGCCAGCGCAATTGCCCGCTACGGCGACGCCGTGGCCGTCGGTCTCGACGTTCGTGGCACCACCCTGGCTGCCCGCGGCTGGACGGAGGAAGGCGGTGACCTCTGGGAGGTACTCGCCCGCCTGGATGAGGCCGGCTGTGCTCGCTATGTCGTGACTGACGTGACCAAAGACGGAACGCTTCGGGGTCCCAACCTCAAGCTCCTCCGGGAGGTGCTCGAGAAAACCGAGCGGCCCGTGGTGGCATCCGGCGGCATCTCCAGTTTGGATGACCTTGCCGCGCTCCGGCAGTTGGTCCCCGATGGGCTTGAAGGCGCCATTGTAGGAAAGGCCCTCTATGCGGGCGCCTTCACACTACCGCAGGCGCTCGACGTCGCGGGGCTCCCGGAGCGCTAGCCATGGCAGAGCGAAGGCTTCCTGCCCACATCGAAGCGGCGCTGAGCGGTAACATCGCTGACTCGGCAGGCCGCGCCTGGGAAGGAAGGGATCTTTCCGGCGGCGGGAACCCGCTGCACGCCTTCGACAAGGACGACGGCGCGGTGCCGGCGGTTTACGCCGCTGCCCTGCAGGCTCTGGTGCACGGCGCCGCTGATGAGGCCGCAGTGCTGCGGGCGCTGACGGAAATCCGTGTCTTCGTACCGGTGATCGCGCAGCTTGGCGGCCCGGAAGCTGCTGATGATGTCACTGCAGCTCCCGGGGACCGGCACCATGAAGGTGACAAGGAAGCCGACATGGCGCTGGTAACCATCAAGGCGCCGGACGGGCGGAGCGCCCTGCCGGTCTTCACAGCCACGGCGCACCTCCAGAGCTGGCATCCGGAGGCCAGGCCCGTTGCGGTCTTCGCCTCCCGGGCAGCCCTGGCCGCGGTATCCGAGAAAGCTGAACTCATGGTGGTCGATCCGGGCGCAGAAGTGACATTCGTCGTGCGCCGCCCCGCTCTCTGGGCGCTGGCGCAACAGGGCCAATGGTCGCCGTCGTACTCTGATCCGGACCTGGCCCGCCTCGTGGGGAAGGCGGTCGTTCCGGGCGGGAGCATTCGCAGGGTCGAAATCGCGCCCGGGGGAGGAATTTCAAGCCGCACCGCTGGCGGTAAAGTGGTTGGAGGCGGCGGTGCCGGTCCCGAGTTGCGCCTGACCCTCGTACTTGAGGAAGGTCTCTCACAGGAGGACGTCCGCTCCACAGCGGCGGCGTTCCAGGACCGCCTCCAAAACCTGCAGGAGTTTGTCGAGCGGGTGGACTCGCTCGAAATCCGGCTCACGCGTTGATCTTCCACGCGGTTGGGCCCGCGTGAAAGATGAAGAACGTTGAACTTTGCCGTTTACCGGGAGCTGCTCAGGATTGTCCCGGTCCGCCGACTGCTGATCGTGGGAATGATCGCACGCTTTCCCCACTCTGCCGCAGGGGTGCTGCTTACCCTCCACGTGGTGCAGACCCTCGAACGCGGTTATGCCGAGGCGGGCGCCGTAGCTGCAGTGATGACCATCGGTATCGCCGTCGGTGCGCCCTGGCGCGGCCGGCGTGTCGATACAGCAGGCCTGCGGGCCGCGCTGATTCCGTCGGTGATTGCCGAGGCCGTGATCTGGTCGGTGGCGCCCCACCTGTCATACGAGTGGCTGCTGCTGGCCGCGCTCGTTGGCGGCATCTTTACCCTTCCCGTGTTCTCCGTTGTCCGGCAGTCTTTGGGTGTGCTCGTGAGCGGAAACTCCCGCCGGACGGCTTTCACCCTCGACGCGGTGGCCACCGAGGTGATCTTCATGGGCGGGCCGGCGTTGGGGGCTGTGCTCGCAACGCAGGTGTCCACGGTGCTGGGACTGACTGTTGTGGGCTTTTCCACCGCCGTGGCGGGGCTGTTCCTCATGTGGTTCAACCCGCCGACACGCAGTACCCAGCCGGGAGCCGTCGGTGCCACGCTGTCCGGAGGGCAGGATGATGCAGCGGCCGTGGAAGTGTTGGTGGCATCAGCTCCAGCCCACGTCAGTGAAGCGTCAGCAGAACTCGTTCCCGGAGCGCGGCCGGCCCGTGCTGGACGGGCGCGGGCGCGGATGGCGCACAGTTTCGCATGGCTCACGCTGCCGGTGGCCGTGGTCATGATCGTGGCCGCCGGTGCCGGCCTTGTCCTTGCCGGCACGGATGTCGGCATCATCGCGGTACTGGAAGCCGATCAGCGGGCCTTCGAGCTGGGCTGGGTCTTCCTCGCCTGGTGCTCGGCGTCCGTTGTGGGCGGCCTCGTCTACGGTGCCATGCACCGACCGCTCTCGCCGCTGGTGCTCCTGCTGCTGATGGCGGTTCTCACCATCCCGATGGGCTTTGCGGAAAGCACGGTGGTTCTTGCGTTGCTCTCAATTGCGCCAGGGCTGCTGTGTGCTCCGGTTCTCTCCGCGGCCTCGGAGCGGATTGCTCATCTGGTCACCGAGGAACGCAGGGGGGAAGCCATGGGCTGGTATGGCTCAGCCCTCACCTCCGGAGTGGCACTGGGCGCGCCGCTGGCAGGCGTGATGATCGACTCGGTGGGCCCGTGGGGCGGGTTCGTCGCAGTGGGCGCAGCGGCCGCCGCCCTGAGCCTGGCGTGTCTGGGAGCACAACAGGTACTACGACGGCGGCGCTTCGCCTGATCTCTCAGATCCCGTTTCGCGAAGGACAGTCAGTTGACCGGACCGGTGAACTTCTCGCCCGGTCCCTGGCCTGGAGCGTCAGGGATGAGTGATGCTTCCCTGAACGCAAGCTGCAGGGACCTCAGGCCATCGCGCAACGGGCCGGCATGCTGGCTGCCGATCTCCGGAGCTGCGGCGGTGATGAAGCCGGCGAGTGCAGTAATCAGCTTGCGGGCCTCGTCGAGGTCCTTGTGCGTTTCGGCGTCAGTGCCCTCAGCCAGTCCGCACTTGACGGCAGCTGCGCTCATCAGGTGCACTGCCGACGTCGTAATCACCTCGACGGCGGCGACTTCCGCAATGTCCCGAACGGGATTGTTCGCATTGCCGGACGCGGCGCGCGTTTCCTCCGGCGTCTGGAAGGTGTGGCGTGCGGCGTCGGGATTATTGTCTGCTGTGCTCATGCTGGTAAGCTTGTCACAGACCAACTGGGGGTCGTTATTTTTTGTGGCCGGGAACGGCATGAAAAAGATCACCAGTATGCAAGCGGAGTCCTCTCCCACCCGCGATTGCCGCCGTTGCCCCAGAGGCAGCCACAGGCAGCCGGGTTCAGGTCGGTGCGCTGGCTCTCCCTTTGGTAGGGAGCGCCGTTGATGCACTGATGCCGAGGCCTTCGATTGCGCATGCAGTTGGAGGCCTTCTCCTTTTGCAGGCGGTTCAGTTATTCAACGGATATCAGGAGCAGCACATTAGCGAGCCAAGAATCAATGATCGTATCCGCGTCCCAGAGGTGCGGTTGGTAGGCCCTGCCGGCGAACAGGTTGGAATCGTCCGCATCGAAGACGCCCTCCGCCTCGCCGCTGAGTCCGACCTTGATCTTGTTGAGGTGGCACCTCAGGCAAAGCCTCCCGTTGCCAAGCTCATGGACTTCGGTAAGTACAAGTACGAAGCCGCGGTGAAGGCGCGTGAAGCGCGCAAGAACCAGACGAACACCGTGCTGAAGGAAATCCGGTTCCGCCTGAAGATCGATACCCACGATTACGAGACCAAGCGGGGCCACGCTATCCGCTTCCTCGGTGCCGGAGACAAGGTCAAGGCCATGATCCAGTTCCGCGGTCGCGAGCAGCAGCGTCCCGAGATGGGCATCCGCCTCCTGCAGAAGTTTGCTGAGGATGTGTCCGAGGTCGGCGTGGTTGAGTCCACCCCCCGCATTGACGGTCGCAACATGGTGATGGTTATCGGTCCGGTGAAGAACAAAGCCGAAGCCAAGGCTGAAGCACGCCGTGCTGCCCAGCGCGCCGAGTCAAAGGCTGCCAATGATTCGTCGAGGGACAAGGTTGACACCTCTGGCTCCGCACCGATGACGCAGAGCATCGGAGACTTGCTGCCCGAGGAACTGCGTACGGCAGGATCAGCTTCGGCTTCTGAGACTCCTGTAGCTGATGCTCCTGTAGCTGAGAGTTCAGCACCTGTGACGGCAGTACCTGAGACCGCAGCGTCTGCTGTGGATGCGCCCGCTACTGATGCGCCGAAGGCTGCTGAGGCCACGCAGGTAGAGGAAGCGCCGAAGAAAGCTGCGCCGAAGCAGGCTGCACCGAAGGAAGCTGCACCGAAGGAAGCTGCGCCCAAGCAGGCCGCGCCGAAGGAAGCCGCACCGAAGCAGGTTGCCGCTCCGGCTGCAGCGCCGAAGCCTGCCGCTGCTGCCGCAGCGCCGAAGCCCGCTGCCGCGCCCAAACCTGCAGCAACGCCGAAGCCCAGGCCTGCGTCGGCTGCACCAAAACCAACCGGCAAGGCTGCCCCGGCCAAGGGAACGCCAAGCCGATCGAAGCCGTCCGGCTCCAACTAGGAGTCGGCTGCCCACCAGGCAGCAAGGCAATACGTAAGCACCGCAGTCCGCTGCGGAGATCGCAAGAGCCGCCGGCAAAGTGCCGGCGGAGACCAAAGGAGATCGGTTTCCATGCCGAAGATGAAGACCCACAGTGGCGCCAAAAAGCGCTTCAAGCTGACCGGCAGCGGAAAGCTCAAGCGCCAGCAGGCCAACCGTCGTCACTACCTGGAGCACAAGCCCTCCACGTTGACGCGCCGTCTGGCCAGCGACCAGATCGTGTCCAAGGCTGACACCAAGGTCATCAAGAAGATGCTCGGCGTCTAACACACCCCCTATCACTTCCGGACACCTTCGCAGGCGGCTGTACTGCCGCCCACGGAACCTCTGTTCGGACGATCTATCTAAGGAGTACGCACGTGGCACGTGTGAAGCGGGCAGTCAATGCCCACAAGAAGCGTCGGGTTATTCTTGAGCGCGCCAAAGGCTACCGGGGGCAGCGTTCGCGCCTGTACCGCAAGGCAAAGGAGCAGCTGCTCCACTCGTTCGTCTACAGCTACGGCGATCGCCGCAAGCGCAAGGGCGACTTCCGTCGGCTCTGGATCCAGCGCATCAACGCTGCGTCCCGTGCCAATGGCCTCACGTACAACCGCCTCATCCAGGGCTTGAAGGCTGCCGGCATTGAGGTTGACCGCCGGATGCTCGCAGACCTCGCCGTAACTGACGCCAACGCGTTCGCGGCACTTGTGCAGATCGCCAAGGACGCACTGCCGTCCGACACCTCTGCGCCGGTCCACGCCTAGGCAGCGCACCCAGCCGGTTCCGTGAGCCGGTTGAAATAATCCATGAATACATCCGAACGCCCCCAGGCACAGCTACTGACCAATCCCCGATCAGATCGGGTCCGGGAGGTAGCGAAGCTTGCGGGGCGTTCGGCGCGTCAGCGGCAGGAATCCTTCCTCGCCGAAGGTCCGCAGGCTGTACGCGAAGCGTTGCGCCTCCACGAGGCCCGCCGTTTGGCCGGGGGAGCCGGCGTCGTGGAGGACGTGTATCTGACGGCTGAGACCCTGGCGCGCTACCCGGAGTTCGGTGCTGTGGTTCCGCCGCGGATGGTGACGGCCGAGGTGCTTGCAGCTATGAGCTCAACCGTCACGCCGCAGGGTGCCCTCGCAGTCTGCCGTTTCATCGACTCGTCGCTGGCGTCGGTGCTTGAGCGCAGTCCGCGGCTGATTGCCGTCCTGGTGGAGGTTCGTGATCCCGGAAATGCCGGGACTATCCTCCGTGCCGCCGACTCCGCCGGCGCTGACGCTGTGGTGTTGACCAGCGGAAGCGTGGACGTCTACAACCCGAAGACCGTCCGGTCGACTGTGGGTTCCCTTTTCCATCTGCCCGTGGTGGTCGGCGTCGATACCCGGGACCTGCTGACAGCGCTTGCCGGTCATTCCGTCACGGTGCTGGCGGCCGACGGCTACGGCGACTGGAACCTGGACGAGCTTCAGGACGCGAGTGCGGCCAGGCGGCTGGCGCCGTCGTCCCTTAGTGTAAATGAGCAGGACGCACGGAAGCCGTTCCTGGAGGCCTCCACAGCCTGGTTTTTCGGCAACGAGGCGCAGGGATTGGCGCCGGAAGTATTGGAGGCAGCCGGCCACCGGGTGTCAGTACCCATTTACGGCAGCGCTGAGAGCCTGAATGTCGGTACCGCAGCAACTGTGTGCCTCTACGCGTCCGCCCGGGCTCAGCGCGGTTAGACGGCTTTCTTCCGTCGGGTCCGCGGGAGGCGGCCAAAAGCTCAGCGGGAGGCGGCGAGAACCGGCTTCTCCGGAGCCGTGGCGGCGCGGTCCATCCGACCGCTGATCAACGCCACTCCCAGACCGAAGGCCGCAAGCACAGCACCCACCAGGGCCGGTGCCGTGTAGCCCCAGCCGAGCGCGATCACCGCGCCGCCGAGAAACGCGCCCAACGCATTCGCCGTATTGAGCGCCGCGTGGTTCATGGAAGACGCCAGCGACGGAGCGTCGGGGGAGACATCCATCAGGCGCACCTGCAGCGAGGGGATCAGAGCCGATCCGATCGCCCCGACGAGGAAGACGAACAGCAGGGCCGTCGGTGCCCACTGCACCGCCACGGCGAAAAGCAGAAGGCACACCGAGATGCTTCCCATCACCCAGTAGATGGTCCCCAATACGGAGATATCGGCGAGTCGCCCGCCTACGACGTTGCCTGCGACCATGCCAAGACCATAGAGCGCGACGACGATCGGCAGCACAGCTTCGGAGACACCGGCCACTTCCGTCATGGTCGGTGCAATGTAGGTGTACACAGCGAAGAATCCGCCGAAACCGACCGTGCCGATCAGCAGGGTCATCCATACCTGTCCCCGTTTCAGTGCCCCCAGCTCCCGGGTGATGCTCGCGCCGTCGCGTACGTCCTGATGGGGTACAAAGCGGGCGATCAGGAGCAGCGCGAGGATGCCGATGAACCCTACGAGGATGAACATGGTCCGCCACCCGAACTGCTGCCCGAGCCAGGTCGCAAAAGGCACTCCCACAACGTTGGCAATGCTCAGTCCCATCATGACCATCGCAACAGCGTGGGCACGCCGCGTCGGCGAGGACAGTGATGCGGCGATGACCGCGGCTACTCCGAAGAAGGCCCCGTGGGGCAAGCCGGAGATGAATCGGGAGACCAGGAGCCACCCGTAGTCGTGGGCAATGTAGGAGGAGAGGTTCCCTACGGTGAAGAGCGCCATCAGTGCCAGCGCTACCCGCTTGTGCGGGAGCCGGGCACCGAGCGTTGAGAGCAGGGGAGCACCAACGACGACTCCCAGCGCGTACGCCGAGATGACGTGCCCGCCCGCGGGGATATCCACGCCGAGGTCATCCACCATGCTGGGCAGCAGCCCCATGATGGCGAACTCGGTAGTGCCGATCCCGAAGCCACCCACCGCCAGGGCGAGAATCGCCAGGACAAGGGTGTGCGTTGGTCGTTCGGCGGGCATTGCAGGCACGGGACTCATTTCGACGACGGGAAGCGCCTAAGCGGCGCCGGTTATGTGGCCGCGCATCGTTGAGCAGGGACTTCTTGCACCTTTCACTTTACGGGTCCGAGATTGGATCGATGCCAAAAAGATCCCGAACCGGGCGGTGCAAAGTACGGCAGTCGGCTCTAAAATTGGACCGGCACGAGGAGCGCGGAGCCATGGATGGATCATCCCCTGAACCAGCAATTTCCCCCGGAACGTCTCAGTATTCGTTCCGGAGATCATCTGACTACGGGTCGCCCGCGCCGCCTTCGGCTGTCCACCGGCTGTTGACCACCTGCCTTCTGACGTTCAGCCTCATTGTGGGCATGCTGGGAGCTACCGTTCCCGCGGCTCACGCGGCGCCCCTTTTCGGTCATGACGTTTCCTGGCCACAGTGTTCGACGGCGCAGGGCGGCTTCGGGCTGCCTCTTCCGCCGCCGGCATCCCAGTTTGTCATCATCGGCCTGACCCGCGGGCTTGCCTTCACCGAAAACCCGTGCCTTGCAGACCAGGTAACCTGGGCGCGCACCAACGCCAAGCCGGCCCACGGCTACGCCATGGCCACCTACCCGACTGCGGCCCAGCTCACCACCTACGGCGGGCAGGGGCCGTGGTCGTCCACAACGCACGCCGGGCGGCTTTCCAACGTTGGCTATTCGGAGGCCCGCTTCGCCGTTCAGAGCCTCACTCGGATCGGATTCCGCCCGCCGGTGGTGTGGATCGATCTTGAACCGCGCCCTGCCCAACCATGGCCGGCTGCAACCGCCGCCCAACGATTGGACAACAGATACGTCGTCGAAGGGCTCATGCGCGGATTGCGTGACGCTGGATTCGCCTACGGTTTCTACTCCTACGCCGCCGGTTGGCAGGAAATCGTTGGCCAATGGCGGTTGACGGGCGTACCTGTCTGGGCCACGGCAGGCAGGCTGGACTACCCGACCGAAGCACTCGACAGGTGCTTTCCACCCAGCTTCTCCGCCGGCCGTGTCTACATTTCCCAGTGGTATGACGATGTCCGTGACTATGACCGCACGTGCGAACCGTATAACTTCACTGCGCTGCCCATCCCGGCCTCTACGCTGACCGGCTCCACCGCCGAGTTCAACGGGGACTGGCGTAACGACATTCTGGCCCGCGTCGGCGCGACCGGCGAGCTGAGACTGTATGCCGGAACCGGTGCCGGGCGTTTGAACTCCGGAATCCAGATCGGCAATGGCTGGGGGATCTTCAACGCGCTGGAGACACTCGGCGACTTCAACGGCGACGGCCCCGCAGATGTGATCGGTCGCGAAGCAGCTACCGGGGTGCTGTGGCTCTACAGGGGGAACGGCACCGGCGGTTGGTTGCCGCGTGTACAGGTGGGCCATGGCTGGAATGGAATGAGCAGCATCACTGCACCTGGGGATTTCGACGGTGATCAGCGGGTGGACCTGCTGGCACGCGAACGGGCCACGGGTGCGTTGTGGCTGTATCGGGGGAATGGTTCCGGTGGTTGGCTGCCGCGCGTCCTCGTGGGAAGTGGATGGAACTCGATAACCGCGATCATCACGCCGGGCGATTTCAGCGGCGACCGGACCAGCGACGTCCTCGCACGCGATGCCGCGGGCATCCTCTGGCTCTACCCGGGTAACGGTGCGGGCGGATGGTTGCCACGGGTCCGCGCCGGGCATGGCTGGAACTCGATGACCGCGATCGTTGGAACGGGTGACCTCAACGGTGACCGAATTGCTGACATCGCCGCACGTGATTCGAGCGGTGCACTCTGGCTGTACCCGGGCAACGGCAGGTCCGGCTTCCTTTCGCGCAGTCCCCTCGGCTCAGGCTGGAACGGAATCAACGCCATCTTCTAAGCCGTCGTTCTGCGCCCCTAGACTGGCTGGATGACCGATACCCAGCGCACACAAGTTGTCGGCGCCGCCATTGTTGATTCGCTCACTGCACCGTCCAAACTGCTCGCAGCGCGCAGAAGCGCTCCGGAGCAGTTCGCCGGGCAGTGGGAGTTCCCCGGCGGCAAGGTTGAGCCGGACGAAGATGACTTGGAGGCGGTCCAGCGTGAAGTGCGCGAAGAGTTGGGCGTGGACGTGCAGGTCGGGGCTGAACTCGTCGGCCCTGATCCCGACGGCTGGCCGCTGAATGCCTCAGCAGGAATGCGGGTGTGGCTGGCGGTCATCACCGCCGGCATACCGGCCGCATTGCAGGACCACGACGAGCTCCGCTGGGTCAGTCTCAGGGATACCGGCGAGCTCCGGGATCTTCCGTGGATCCCTGCGGACCGTCCCATCGTTGATGCTCTGCTCGAGACCGTGGTTCCGGTCGAAGATCTGACTTAGGAGCAGAAGAGGGTAGCCGGGCGCAGACGCGGGAAGTTCGGCTCAGAAGAGCGTGGGCTCGGCTGCTGACACCCCCTGTACGGGCGATGCCGACGACGACGGCGCGTGCCCACCTGCTCCCGCTTCCTCCCGGAAGAAGCGTGCTCCGGCAGACAACCCATGACGACGCCGGTGCACCTGCACGCGTTTCGAGAGCCAGGTGCGGTATTCACCGGAGGCATAAGTGCCTCCGCCATAGAGCCGGCGGTAGCGTCCGACCAGCGAGGGATGTTTTTTGGCCAGCCATTCCATGTACCACTCACGGGCTCCCGGACGCAGGTGCAGTGCTCCGGCGGACACACCCGTGGCGCCCGCCGCAGCGAGGGCTGCGAACAAGGCGTCCAGGGCTTCATCGCTGTCGGTGAGCCACGGCAGGATGGGCATGGCCATGACGCCGCAGGGCAGACCCGCATCCCGCAACCTGGTGATGAGGTCCAGGCGTGCGCGCGGGGTGGGAGTTCCCGGTTCCACCGTGTGGGCAAGCTCGGGATCGAGCACCGCAAGCGAAATTCCCATGCCGAGGCTGACCTGGGTGCCGGCTTCCTTGAGTAGCGGAAGATCCCGGCTGAGCAGCGTCCCCTTGGTGAGAATGGAAAACGGTGTACCGCTGTCTGCGAGCGCACGGATGATGCCCGGCATCAACCGGTACCGTCCTTCGGCCCGCTGGTAGGGATCGGTGTTGGTGCCCATCGCCACGTGTTCGCAGTTCCAGGAGGGTTTGGCTACCTCGCGCCGGAGGACCTCGCCGATGTTGGTCTTGACCACTACTTGCGAGTCGAAGTCGAGACCGGTGTCCAGGTTGAGGTAGCTGTGGGTCTTGCGGGCGAAGCAGTACACGCACGCATGCGAACACCCACGGTAGGGGTTGACGGTCCACGAGAACGGCATTCCCGAACTTTCCGGGACTCGGTTCAGGGCCGATTTGGCCAGCACCTCGTGGAAGGTGATGCCCGCGAACTCCGGGGTTCTAACGGACCGCACAAGCCCGGCGAGCGGCACCAGCGGCTCCGGTTCTCCGGCAGCGGCCACCGTCGTCGTCGTTTTTTGCGCATCCCATCGCATTCTTTTATTAGAACATACGTTCCTATTGAATTGCGGAAAGGCCGGAGGGATAGGCTGGTGAAATGATCCTGCTCACCGGCTTTGAGCCTTTCGGCGGCGAAACCGTCAATCCCTCCTGGGAGGCGGCTCAGCAGGCCGCAGCCATCCTGGCGGATGAGGGCGAGGCGGTGGTAGCGGTTCGGTTGCCCTGCGTCTTCGGCGCAAGCATCGATGTGCTTGCTGATGCCGTTCGTGCTCACCAGCCGCAGCTGGTGCTGTGCGTGGGGCAGGCGGGAGGCCGGTCGGAAGTCTCTCTCGAGCGGATCGCGATCAATGTCGATGATGCCCGGATTCCGGATAATGCGGGCAACCAGCCGGTGGACGATGCCGTGCGCGCCGGCGGGCCAGCGGCTTACTTCAGCACTCTTCCGCTCAAGCGGAGCCTGCAGGCGCTGGTGGAGGCCAGGCTGCCCGCGGCGGTGTCCCAGACGGCCGGCACGTATGTCTGCAACCACGTCTTCTACGGGCTCATGGATCTACTGGCCCACGGTGACGGTGCGCCGCGCGGCGGCTTTATCCATGTGCCGTTCTCGACCGAACAGGCACAGGCTCACGGCGCGTCCGGGATGCCGATCGGGGAGATGGCCCGCGCGCTGGTTGTTATTGCCCGGACGAGTGCCGACTCCGGAGCGGATCTGAGGATCGCAGCCGGCGCGGAGCACTGACACGCCGGGTCAGCGCGGCGCGTAGCGGGCGCTCCACGTAGCCGCCCTCCTGGAGACCGGCCCCGCGTTCGAAGACATTGCGCGACGCCGGATCACCAGTGAGGAGCCAGGACGCCCCCGCGGCAAGAAAGTAGGCCGGCAGGAACGGCAGGCCGAAGCACAACGCATACTGCGTACAGTGGCGTGCTTCATGTTCGACGAGCCGCGGTCTCCGGGCCACCACTTCCGGTCCCGCACGGAACAGCACAACGTTTCCCACGGTGAACGCAGACGCCTTCGGCAGCCGGGGGGAGTAGTGATGCGCGAAGATGAGGCCGCGGGAAGCGGGGCGGAGCTCGCAGCCCACCAGCTTCGCGGCGGCCAGGCCGAGCAGCGTAGATCCGTTCATCCAGTTGAGTGCCGAGCGCAGGCGGTCGCGGCGATGCATAGGCCCAAGTCTAAAGATATGGTGCAGGACATGCCCGGGCGTGGTTGGGGCCATTCGGGGCACCCGCCAACGGTCCTTTAGACTGGCAAGGCCGCCGGAGTACTGGATCATCAGTGCCGCCGGCACCCATCGCGCTCACGACACCAAGGTAAAAGCACACTCATGTCTGAACCCACCACACCCGCGGACGCTCCGGACACCGCCGCCGCCCCGGATCCCCTGGACGCCGACGCCATCGCGGCCGCGGTTGACCGCGCGCTCAGCGAGATCGCCGCCGCAGGGAACCTCGACGAGCTCAAATCGGTACGGCTTGCCCACACGGGCGAGAAGTCGCCGATGAGCCTCGCGAACCGGCAGATCGGCTCGCTCGCGAAAGACCAGAAGGCCGCCGCCGGAAAGAACATCGGCCCCGCCCGCGGACGCATCAACCAGGCACTCGCCGCCCGGGCAACCGAGCTGGAAGCTGAGCGCGACGCGCGCATCCTCGTGGAGGAGGCAGTCGACGTGACCGCTGCTCCGCGCCGTCGTCGTGCTGGGGCCCGGCATCCGCTGTCCATCCTCCAGGAGCGGGTCAGCGACATCTTCGTCGGCATGGGCTGGGAAATCGCCGAAGGGCCCGAGGTTGAATCCGAATGGTTCAACTTCGACGCGTTGAATTTCAAACCCGATCACCCTGCGCGCGAAATGCAGGACACCTTCTTCGTTGAGCCGCCCGAGGCGCACCTGGTGATGCGCACCCACACTTCACCGGTACAGGTGAGAGCGATGCTCGAGCGCGAGGTTCCCATCTATGTCCTGTGCCCCGGCAAGGTGTTCCGCACGGACGAGCTGGACGCCACCCACACTCCCGTGTTCCACCAGTTCGAGGGCCTGGCCATCGACAAGGGCCTGAGCATGGCGGACCTGCGCGGAACGCTCGAACACTTCGCCCGGCTCATGTTCGGCGATGATGCCGGCATCCGCCTGCGCCCCAACTACTTCCCCTTCACCGAGCCCTCCGCCGAGCTGGATATCTGGCACCCGGGTGCCAAGGGCGGCCCCCAGTGGATTGAGTGGGGCGGTTGCGGCATGGTGCACCCGAACGTGCTCCGAGCCGCCGGCATCGATCCTGACGTGTACTCGGGATTCGCGTTCGGCATGGGCATCGAGCGCACCCTCATGTTCCGCAACGAGGTAGGCGACATGCGGGACATGATTGAGGGCGACGTACGTTTCAGCGAGCACTTCGGGATGGAGATCTAACCGTGCGAGTACCACTGTCCTGGCTGCGTGAGTACGCACAGGTTCCTGGCGAGGCATCCGCCGAAGACGTCATGGCCGAACTGGTGAAGGTCGGCCTGGAGGAAGAGGCCGTCCATCGTCCCACCGATACCCTTTCCGGGCCGATCGTGGTGGGACAGGTGCTCTCGGTCGAGAAAGAGCCGCAGACCAACGGTAAGACCATCAACTGGTGCCAGGTCCGTGTGGTGCCCGAGGGCGCTGAGCAGACCCTGACCGCGGACGGCATCGACCCGTCCGGCGTGCAGGGAATCGTGTGCGGCGCACACAACTTCGTCGAAGGTGACAAGGTGGTGGTCACCCTTCCCGGCGCCGTGCTTCCCGGCGATTTCCGCATTGCCGCACGCAAGACCTACGGCCATGTGTCTGCCGGGATGATTGCTTCCGTTCGTGAACTGGGAATCGGTGAGGACCACGACGGCATCCTCGTGTTGTCCACTCTCGGGCTGGACCCGGAGGTCGGATCGGACGCCATGGAGTTATTGGGACTCTATGACCAGGCGGCCGAAATCAATGTGACCCCCGACCGCAGCTACTGCTTCTCAATCCGGGGGATCGCGCGTGAGTACGCCCACGCCACGGGGTCGGCGTTCACCGACCCGGCTGCCGCCGTCGTCGTCGATCCGGCGGACGGCGCAGGGTACCCGGTGCGGCTGGAAGACCAGGCTCCCATTTACGGGAATGCCGGCTGCGACCGTTTCGTGGCCCGCGTGGTGCGCGGCGTGGATGCCACCCGGCCGACGCCGCAGTGGATGGTCTCGAGGCTGCGCCTGGCGGGCATCCGATCCATCTCGCTGCCGGTCGACATTTCGAATTACGTCATGCTCGAGCTCGGCCAGCCGACGCACTGCTACGACGTCGCCAGGCTCACCGGTGAGGTTGTGGTGCGCCGGGCCAACGCCGGCGAGACCATCGTGACCCTCGATGACCGCAAGCGTGAGTTACACCCTGAGGATCTGCTCATTACTGACGGCTCGGGCGCCATCGGCATCGCCGGCGTCATGGGCGGAGCGGCCACGGAGGTCTCGGACTCCACCACGGACGTTCTCGTGGAGTCCGCACACTTCGACGAGGTGTCAATCGCCCGCGCACGCCGCCGCCACAAGCTGCCGTCGGAGGCGTCCAAGCGCTTCGAGCGTGGGGTGGATTGGCACGTTGCCGATGTCGCGGCCCAGCGCGTCGTGGACCTGCTCGTGAGGCTTGCCGGCGGTACCGCCGATGCATCGATCACCGACGTCGGAACCGCGCCCCAACCCATCCTGATCGACCTGCCGGCCGGCTATGCCTCGCAACGGATCGGTATGGATTTCGCGCCGGAACAGGTGGTCGGTGCACTCACCGACCTCGGTGCTGACGTGGCGGAGTACGACGGCGGCTGGCAGGTTACCGCCCCCAGCTGGCGTCAGGACCTGACCATCAAAGACGACCTCGCCGAGGAAATCGCCCGGCTGGTGGGCTACGACCAGATCCCGTCGCGCCTGCCGGTCGCTCCTCCCGGGCGCGGCCTCACGCGCACCCAGCAGCAGCGGCGCCGCGTTCTGGCTGCGCTCGCCGGCGCAGGGCTGACCGAAGTGCTGTCCTATCCCTTTGTTTCAATGGAGGCCAACGACACGTTCGGCGCAGCGGAGGGAACGGGACCCGCCGTCAAGCTGGCCAACCCGTTGAGTGCCGAATTCGGCTACCTGCGGCGCTCCATCCTTCCCGGCCTGATCGAGGTGGCCAAGCGGAACTCCTCGCGCGGCTTCCGCGATCTGGCGCTCTTCGAGGCCGGTTTGGTGTTCCTGCCGCAGGAGACCCTCGGCACCGCAACCATCCCGCCGCTCGGAGCCCTGCCCGACGACGCGACGCTCGAGACGCTGTACAACGGCCTCCCGCTGCAGCCGCTGACTATCGCCGCCGTGTTCTTCGGCAAGGACTCACCGGCTGCAGCCGGCCACTCTCCGCGTGCCTGGGACTGGGCGGACGCCCTCGACACCGTCCGGTTGATGGCTGACGTCGTCGGCGTCGACCTCGTGATCGAACAGGGTGAGCACCGGGCCTTCCATCCCGGACGCACCGCACGCATCAGTCTGCGCAGCGGTGAGGAGCTCGGCTACGCGGGAGAACTGCATCCGAAGCTGGTCGCCGCGCAGGACCTGCCGCCGCGCACGGTTGCATTGGAAATCAACGCAGACCTGCTGTTCGACGCCGCGCCGGACGTCATCGTGGCCCGGCATCTCTCGACCTTCCCCGCGACCACGCAGGACGTAGCCCTTGTGGTGGACGCGGGTCTGCCGGCCGATGAGGTTCTCGCCACGCTGCGCGAAGGCGCCGGTGAACTGCTGGAGGAGGTGCACCTGTTCGACGTGTACTCAGGACAGGGGATTGGCGACGGCAAGAAGTCACTCGCCTTCGGTCTTCGCTTCCGCGCCACCGACCGCACCCTGACCGCAGATGAGGCGAGCGCCGCCCGCGACCAGGCCGTGCACCTCGCAGCCGAGCGCCACGGAGCCGTGCAGCGCCGCTGACCCGTGTTGAATCCGCGCGTTGAATGTGCAGGACACACCCCTATGGACAGCCAAAAGGGGTGTGTCCTGACAAATGAACGCGGGTTGGGGGACTTAGCGCGCGGGATCAGGGGACGAGGAGAAGTTTGCCCGTCGTCCTGCGCGACTGGAGGTCCTCGTGCGCCTGCGCGGCGTCAGCCAACGGGTAACGTGCACCGATCCTCACGGTGAGCGATCCGTCAGCAACCGCGCCGAAGACCTCTCCTGCCCGCCAGCGCCGCTCCTCGGCGGACCGCAGATAGAAGGCGAGGCTCGGCCGCGTCACATAGAGCGAACCGGAGCTGTTCAGCCGCTGCAGATTGAAGTCGGGAACCGGCCCGGATGCAGCGCCGAACAGGACCAGCATCCCGCGCACGCGCAGTGACTCCAGCGACCCGTCGAAGGTCGCCTTGCCCACTCCGTCATAGACCACATCCACACCCGCGCCGTCGGTCAGCTCCCGCACCCGCTCCGAGAAGCCCTCGTAGCGAAGTACGACGTCGGCTCCCGCCTCCCGCGCCAGTGCTTCCTTCTCGTCGGTCGAGACTGTTGTGATGACCCGGGCTCCCTTGGCTTTGAGCATCTGCGTCAACAGGAGCCCCGTTCCGCCGGCCCCCGCGTGGGTCAGCACAGTTTCACCGTGCTGTACCGGGTACGTGGAATTCACCAGGTAGTGCGCCGTCATTCCCTGCAGCGGAAGCGCGGCGGCGGTCTCAAGGTCCACGCCGTCGGGCACCGGCAGTGCCCTGTCCGCATCAACGAGTGTGTAGTCCGCGTAGGACCGGGAACCCTCGGCGAACGCTATCCGGTCGCCAACCGAGAAGCCGTGGGCCTCCGGCCCTATCCCGATGACTTCACCGGCTGCCTCACCGCCCGGAATGAACGGATACTCAACCGCATAGATCCCGGCACGCTGGTACGTCTCAATGAAGTTCACCCCGACCGCGGCGACCCCGACCAACAGTTGCGAACCGGACGGTGCAGGCCGTTCGATGGACACGGGTTTGAGGACCTCGGGTCCTCCGGCGCGCTCAGCGACAATGGCAATGGGCATGTCAGTGCTTCCTCTCATCGGTGTGCTCTTACTGCGTGCAACCGGTCCCGTGGTGAACTCATTCCGACCACCAGTACCTATTGGATAAATATGTGCACCAGTGAATAGGTTTGCTGTACGATGAATCGCATGAATATTTCCGTCGCGGTATCCGGAGCAAGCGGCTATGCCGGAGGCGAGGTCCTGCGCCTGCTTTCGACCCATCCCGAGGTGAGGATAGGCGCGATCACCGCCCACAGCAGTGCCGGCAGCAGGCTGGGCGAGGTGCAGCCGCACCTGCACTCCCTCGCTGGCCGCATTATTGAGGAAACCAATCCCGCCAACCTCGCCGGGCATGATGTCGTCTTTCTCGCCCTGCCCCACGGAGCCAGCGCCGAGGTGGCCGCACAGCTGCCGCCGGAAGTCCTGGTCATCGACGCCGGAGCTGACCACCGGCTCGAAGACGCCGACGCCTGGCACCGCTTCTACGGCTCCGAGCATGCCGGCACCTGGCCCTATGGACTTCCGGAGCTGCCCGGTGCCCGCGACGCGTTGCGGAACGCCCGCCGCATCGCCGTCCCCGGTTGCTACCCGACCAGCGCACTCTTGGCCCTCACCCCGGGATTCGCTGCGGGGCTGCTCCATCCGGAAGACGTCGTCATTGTGTCTGCCTCCGGTGCCTCCGGCGCCGGCAAGGCGCTGAAATCGCATCTGCTCGGCTCAGAGATGATGGGCGGGATGAGCCCATACGGAGTCGGCGGCAGCCACCGGCACACCCCGGAGGTGGAGCAGGGGCTGGGCTGGGCTGCCGGTGCGCCGGTCACGGTCTCCTTCACACCGACCCTCGCTCCGATGTCACGCGGCATCCTGACGACGGCGACTGCGCGGGTCACACCCGGTACCACCGCTGAGCAGCTGCGTGAGGCGTGGGAAACCGCGTACGACGACGAACCCTTCGTCACGCTGTTGCCGCTTGGTCAGTGGCCCGCCACCAAATCCGTCCTCGGGTCCAACTTTGCGCAGCTCCAGTTGGCTTTCGACGAGCATGCCGGCCGGGTCGTCGTCAGCTGTGCCATCGACAACCTCACCAAGGGGACTGCCGGTGGTGCGGTGCAGTCTATGAACATTGCCCTCGGTCTGCCGGAGATCACGGGCCTCACCGGATCAGGAGTTGCACCATGAGCGTTACCGAACCGCAGGGATTCCGCGCAGCAGGCGTGGCGGCAGGACTGAAGTCGACCGGGGCACGGGATGTCGCCGTCGTCATCAATGATGGTCCGCACCACCAGGCAGCGGCGGTTTTCACCTCCAATCGGGTCGCCGCTGCGCCCGTTCACTGGTCGCGTCAGGTGGTCTCGGACGGGCGGGTGGATGCCGTCGTGCTCAATTCCGGTGGTGCAAACGCCTGCACCGGGCCGCAGGGCTTTCAGAACACGCACCGCACCGCGGAGTTCGCGGCGGAGGCGCTTGGCGTCTCAGCCAGCGATGTCTTCGTCTGTTCCACCGGGCTCATCGGAGAACAGCTGCCCATGGACAAGCTGCTGCCGGGCGTCAACGAGGCAGCCGCACACCTGTCCGACGGCGGCGGCCGGGCTGCGGCCGAGGCAATCATGACCACTGACTCGGTGCCCAAGACCGCAACCTACCCCGCCACGCAGGATGAGCCGAGCGAGGGCTACTCCATCGGCGGAATGGCAAAGGGTGCTGGAATGCTTGCGCCGGGCCTCGCCACCATGCTGGTTGTCCTCACCACTGACGCCGTCCTGGACGCTGCAGTCCTCGATACCGCGCTGCGTGCCGCAACCCGAGTCACCTTTGACCGCGCTGACTCGGACGGTTGCATGTCGACCAACGACACGGTGGTGCTGCTTGCCTCGGGCGCGAGCGGAGTCCGTCCGGATCCGGCCCAGTTCACCGAAGCTCTCACCGGCGTCTGCTCTTCACTGGCTCATCAGCTCATTGAGGATGCGGAAGGAGCGAGCCACACCATCGCGATCCGGACCATCAACGCAGCCACCGAGGAAGACGCCGAAACCGCTGGTCGTGCCGTTGCCCGGTCCAACCTCTTCAAGGCTGCCATTTTCGGCAACGACCCGAACTGGGGCAGGGTCCTGGCGGCCGTCGGCACCACCGACGCCGTTTTCGAGCCCGATCGCCTCGATGTAGCGATCAACGCGGTGCAGATCTGCCGCGACGGCGGAATCGGTGAACCACGGGAACTGGTCGACCTGACCGCCCGCCTGGTCACCGTCGAGATCAACCTCAACGCCGGCTCCGAATCGGCCACAATCTGGACCAATGACCTCACGCACGACTACGTGCATGAAAACTCGGCCTACTCGAGCTGAACTTTTCAGGTGAAGATGCTGCCGCTGCAGACGCCGAGTCGAAGGACAAAATGAACACTCTCAACGCCGCCCAGGACAAGGCGGCAACCCTGATCGAGGCGCTTCCCTGGATCCAGCGGTTCGCCGGCACCACCATGGTCATCAAGTACGGCGGCAACGCCATGGTCAACGATGAGCTGCGCCGTGCCTTCGCCGAGGACATCGTGTTCCTCCACCACGCCGGGGTGCGCCCCGTCGTGGTGCATGGCGGCGGCCCGCAGATCAACGGGATGCTGGACCGGCTTGGCATCACCTCGGAATTCAAGGGCGGCCTGCGCGTCACTACCCCGGAAGCCATGGATGTTGTCCGCATGGTGCTGACCGGCCAGGTGAGCCGTGAACTGGTCGGCCTCATCAACTCCCATGGGCCCTATGCCGTTGGTCTCTCCGGTGAGGACGGCGGCCTGCTCCGGGCCGTCCGGACCGGCACCGTAGTGGACGGCGAGGAAGTTGACCTCGGGCTGGTCGGCGAAGTGGTCGGAGTCAACCCGGCCGCAATCCTCGACATCCTCGAAGCAGGACGCATCCCGGTCATCTCCACCGTGGCACCCGAGACTGACTCCACAGGCAATGGAACGGGACAGGTCCTCAACGTCAATGCCGACACCGCCGCTGCGGCGCTCGCCGAAGCGCTCGGTGCGTCGAAGCTCGTCATCCTTACCGACGTCGAAGGTCTCTACTCCAACTGGCCGGACCGCACGAGCCTGATTTCTTCACTGACGGCTGCCGATCTGCGAGGCCTCCTGCCCGAACTGGAATCGGGGATGATTCCCAAGATGACCGCCTGCCTCAAGGCCGTTGACGGGGGAGTGGAGCGGGCGCACATCGTCGACGGACGACTGCCGCACTCAATGCTGCTTGAGATTTTCACGGCCGCTGGAATAGGCACACAGGTAGTGCCGGACGAGGACGAAGCACTGTGACCAAGGAAACCGCCCTCGAATCCGCATCGGCAGCGGCGCTCATTGACCCTGCACAGGGGAAAGAATGGCTGCAGCGCTATTCGAACGCCGTGCTGGGTGTTTTCGGCACGCCGCAGCGCGTTCTGGTGCGCGGAGCTGGCTGCCACGTCTGGGATGCCGACGGCAAGCAGTACCTCGACCTCCTCGGCGGAATCGCCGTCAACGCGCTGGGCCACGCCCACCCCTTCGTCACGTCGGTGATTTCCTCCCAGCTGGCCACCCTCGGGCATGTCTCGAACTTCTTCACCAGCCCCACGCAGGTGGCGCTCGCCGAGAAGCTCCTGTCCCTGTCCGGTGCCGGCGAAGGATCGAAGGTGTTTTTCGCGAACTCCGGCACCGAGGCCGTCGAGGCAGCCTTCAAGCTCGCCCGCCGCAACAGCGCCGGCGGACGCAAGCGCATTCTCGCGCTTGCTGGCGGCTTCCACGGCCGCACCATGGGCGCTCTCGCCCTCACCGCGAAGCAGGCGTACCGCGAGCCGTTCGAACCGCTGCCCGGCGGCGTCGAGCATCTGCCGTTCAATGACACCGCGGCGCTGGAGGCAGCGCTCGATGAGTCTGTTGCCGCCGTCGTCCTCGAACCTATCCAGGGCGAGGCGGGCGTGCGCCCGCTCAGCATCGACTACCTGCGCAAGGCACGTGAACTGACCAGTGAAGTCGGCGCGTTGCTCATCCTGGACGAGGTACAGACCGGCGTGGGCCGCACCGGGCGCTGGTTCGCGCACCAGGCAAGCGGTATCACCCCTGATGCCATGACCCTGGCCAAAGGACTGGGCGGCGGTTTCCCCATCGGTGCGCTGGTGACATTCGGTAGTGAGGTGTCCTCGCTGCTCACGCCGGGCCAGCACGGAACGACCTTCGGCGGGAATCCAGTCGCGACGGCCGCTGCGCTGGCCACCCTGCACGCGCTTGAGGCGGGTTCGGTGCTGCAGAACGCGAACGACGTCGGCAGCTACCTTCGCAGCAAGCTGGCCGGCGTGAGCGGCGTGAGCGAGGTCCGCGGAGAGGGCGTGCTGATCGGTTTCGACCTCGACGGCGACTACGCCCCGGACGCCGTCACGGAGGCCCTCACCCAGGGGTTCATCATCAACGCGCCCACGCCGCACACACTCCGGCTCGCGCCGCCGCTGATCCTGACGCGCACCCAGGCACAGAGCTTCCTCAATGCACTGCCGGCGATCCTCGAGACGGCACGAAACTGCGGTGCAGCCGGAAACAACGCAGCCGGAAACAACGCAGCCCAGACCACGGAGGCATCCGAATGACCCGCCACTTCCTACTCGACACCGACCTCACCCAGGCTGAACAAAACGAGGTCCTCGACCTCGCGCTTGAACTGAAGAAGGCACCGTACTCGAACCCCGCCTATGCCGGTGATGGCTCGGGACGCAAGACCGTCGCCGTGATCTTCGACAAGACCTCCACCCGGACCCGCGTGTCCTTTGCCACGGGGATCGCGGACCTCGGCGGGGTGCCGCTCATCATCGGTGCGGGCGAGTCGCAGCTCGGTCACAAGGAATCCATCGCTGACACGGCCAGGGTCCTTGAACGGATGGTCTCCACCATCGTCTGGCGCACCTATGCGCAGGCCGGGCTCGAGGAGATGGCCGAGGCATCCTCCGTGCCCGTCATCAACGCGCTCTCCGATGACTATCACCCGTGCCAGCTGCTCGCCGACCTGCTGACCGTCCGGGAACACAAGGGCGCGCTGGCAGGCCTCACGCTCGCTTACTTCGGTGATGCCGCGAACAACATGGCGAACTCTTACCTGCTTGCCGGGGTCACCGCCGGTATGCACGTACGCATCGCGGGTCCCGAGGGCTACCTGCCGGAACAACACATTGTCGACGCCGCCAACAAGCGCGCCGCGGAAACCGGCGGCTCGGTGCTGATCACCCCGGATGCAGGCGAGGCGGCAACCGGGGCCGATGTCCTTGCCACCGACACCTGGGTATCCATGGGGCAGGAGATCGAGGACGACGCCGCGAAGACTGCGAGATTCGAGCTGTTCCGTCCGTACGCCCTTGATGAGGCGCTGCTGGCGCAGGCGGCGGCCGACGCCGTCGTCCTCCACTGCCTGCCGGCTTATCGCGGCTACGAGATTTCCGCCGCGGTCATCGACGGGCCGCAGTCTGTTGTGTGGGACGAGGCGGAGAACCGGCTGCATGCGCAGAAGGCGCTCATGGTGTGGCTCATGGAGCGCTCGTGACTACTGCGGCGTCACCAGGTCAATCGGCCGGCCAGCCTCCTGGTCAGCCGACAGGTCAGCCAACGACGAAGATCGCCCGCCAGGCCCGGATCACTGCCCTGCTCACCGCACAGTCGGTGCGGTCCCAGTCTGAACTGGCCGAACTGCTGGCGGATGCCGGTCTACAGGTGGCGCAGGCCACGCTGTCCCGTGACCTCGTCGAGCTGGGAGCCGTGCGCGTCCGTGGTAAGGACGGCGCACTGGTGTACGCCGTGCCCGGTGAAGGCGGCGGGCGGGCACCGCAGAGCGGCGTCACGCAGGAAATCCTGGACAGCAGGTTGTCCCGGCTGTGCGGGGAGCTCCTCGTGACGGCCGAGGCATCCGGGAACCTGGTGGTCCTGCGTACGCCGCCGGGAGCCGCGAACTTCCTGGCGCTGGCCATCGACCATTCGGTCATGCCGTCGGTGCTCGGTACGATCGCCGGAGACGACACGATTATGCTGGTCAGCCGCGATCCTTCCGGCGGCGCCGAGGTGGCTGCCCGATTCCTGCAGTTCGCGCACGAAGCGTCCTGAACACCAGATTTTCTCCACATCACCGAAATACCCCAACACACAAGAGGAGCTACCCAAGTGACTGAACGCATTGTCCTCGCCTACTCAGGCGGACTGGATACGTCGGTGGCCATCGGCTGGATCGCCGAGGCAACCGGAGCAGAAGTGGTGGCTGTCGCCGTCGACGTCGGACAGGGCGGGGAATCGCTCGAGACCATTCGCCAGCGCGCACTGGGCTGCGGCGCCGTGGAAGCCTACGTCGCGGACGCACGTGACGAGTTCGCCAACGAGTACTGCATGCCCACGCTGCGTGCGAACGCCCTGTACATGGACGCCTATCCGCTGGTCTCCGCCATCTCCCGGCCGGTGATCGTCAAGCACCTCGTCGCCGCGGCGCGTGAGTTCGGCGCCTCCACCGTTGCGCACGGCTGCACCGGCAAGGGTAACGACCAGGTCCGGTTCGAGGTCGGCATCCAGACCCTCGGCCCGGATCTGAAGTGCATCGCACCCGTCCGTGACCTCGCACTCACCCGCGACAAGGCCATCGCCTTCGCTGAGGAAAAAGGCCTGCCGATCGAGACCACCAAGAAGAACCCATTCTCGATCGACCAGAACGTCTGGGGACGCGCCGTCGAAACAGGCTTCCTTGAGGACATCTGGAACGGCCCCACGAAGGATGTCTATGACTACACCGATTCGCCCGAGTTCTCACCGGCGGCCGATGAGGTGGTCGTCTCCTTCCGCGAGGGCATTCCGGTGGCGATTGACGGCCACGCCGTCACGCCGCTGCAGGCCATCGAGGAACTGAACCGCCGCGCGGGCGCACAGGGCGTAGGCCGGATCGACATTGTCGAAGACCGCCTGGTGGGTATCAAGAGCCGCGAGATTTACGAGGCGCCCGGAGCCATGGCCCTGATCACCGCCCACCGCGAACTGGAGAACGTCACGGTTGAACGCGAGCAGGCCCGGTTCAAGAAGACCGTTGACCAGCGCTGGACCGAGCTGGTGTATGACGGCCAGTGGTTCTCCCCGCTGAAGCGCTCGCTGGAAACCTTCATCGACGATACCCAGCGCCACGTGTCCGGCGACGTGCGGATGGAGCTGCACGGCGGGCGGGCAACCGTCACCGGCCGCCGCTCCGACGTCGGGCTGTACGACTTCAACCTGGCCACCTATGACACCGGTGACACTTTTGACCAGTCGATGGCCCGTGGCTTCATCGAAATCTTCGGGCTGTCCTCCAAGGTGGCCTCAGGCCGCGATCAGCGCGCAGGAAGCTGAACGGTGACGGAGGCACACGGTACTGCCGCACACGGGACGAACGAAGGGTCGCTATGGGGCGGCCGGTTTTCCGGCGGTCCCGCGGACGCCCTCGCGGCGCTGAGCAAGTCGACGCATTTCGACTGGCGGCTCGCCCGTCATGACATCGCCGGCTCACGTGCGCACGCCCGCGTCCTTCACCGTGCCGGCCTGCTCGACGACGCCGAGCTGGCCGGCATGCTGGCCGCCCTGGACACGCTCGACGACGACGTCCGCACGGGCGCGTACGTGCCGGCGGACTCCGACGAGGACGTGCACGGTTCGCTTGAGCGGGGCCTGATTGAGCGGGCGGGGCCGGCCCTCGGCGGCAAGCTCCGTGCCGGCCGCTCCCGCAACGACCAGGTGGCCACGCTCGGCCGGATGTACCTGCGGGAACACGCCCGCATCATTGCCGGCGGCGTCCTCGCCACGATTGACGCACTGGTGGAACAGGCTCAGGAGCACCTGGAGGTGCCGATGCCGGGCCGTACCCACCTTCAGCACGCGCAGCCGGTGCTCCTGAGCCACCACCTGCTCGCCCACGCCTGGGCTCTGCTGCGCGATGTGCAGCGGCTCCAGGATTGGGACCGCCGGGCGGCGGTCTCGCCGTACGGCTCAGGCGCGCTGGCGGGATCGTCGCTCGGTCTTGACCCGGAGGCGGTCGCTGCCGAGCTGGGGTTCGAGTCGGCGACGCATAATTCGATCGACGGCACTGCGTCGCGGGACGTGTATGCGGAGTTTGCCTGGGTGGCCTCAATGATCGGAGTTGACCTCTCGCGCATCAGCGAAGAGGTCATCATCTGGGCAACCAAGGAATTCTCCTTCGTCACGCTGCATGACTCCTTCTCCACCGGCTCATCGATCATGCCGCAGAAGAAGAACCCCGATGTGGCCGAGCTTGCCCGCGGCAAGGCAGGCCGGCTCATCGGTAACCTGACCGGGTTGCTGGCCACGCTCAAGGGGCTGCCGCTGGCGTACAACAGGGATCTGCAGGAGGACAAGGAGCCGGTGTTCGACGCCGTCGACACCCTCGAGGTGCTGTTGCCTGCCGTCTCGGGCATGATCGCGACGCTGACGTTCCACACCGAACGGATGGCCTCGCTTGCGCCGCTCGGATTCGCTCTCGCCACGGACGTGGCTGAGTGGCTGGTTCGCCAGGGTGTGCCGTTCCGGGAGGCGCATGAGCTCTCCGGCGAAGCGGTCAAGCTGGCTGAAAGCCGCGGCGTCGAACTGTGGGACCTGACCGACGCGGACTACGCCGGCATTTCCGCGCAGCTGACGCCGGGTGTCCGGGAGGTACTGACCGTCGAAGGGTCGCTGAACAGCCGCGACTCACAGGGCGGAACCGCCCCGGCTGCAGTACGCCGCCAGCTGGATGAACTGGCCGAGCAGGTGGCGCAGGCGCGATCGGCGCCGGCGTTGTCCTAGCTCCAGATACAGGCACAGCGCTGGAAGTTGCGGGTATCCTCGGGACAAACCACCCGATCCCGATCCCGAGGATGTCCGTGAACACGTCGCAGCCGGAAGCACCCCAGCACGATCCCCGGAGACTTCCGGGACTCCTTGCCGACGCGGGCCGGGAACTGCTGGCAACAGCGGCCGGGCTCAGCGACGTCGCCCTCGCGGAACCGTCGGACCTCCCGGGCTGGAATCGCGCCTTCGTCATCGCCCACGTCGAGGGCGTGTGCCGGGCGATGACGCGTCAGCTCGAATTCGCCGCCCGCGGTGAAACCGTCGATTTTTACGACGACGGGCCCGACGGCCGCAACCGGGACATCGAGCGGCGGGCACAGCGCGCTGCAGAAGAGCAACTTAACACCCTGACCGACGCCGTCAGCACCGCCGTGGCGGTGTTTGCCGGCGTGACCGGCAGCGAGTGGGACAGTCGTATTTCCTACCGGGACGGCACCGTACGCGACGGCGCGCTCGCGCTCTGGCGGGAATTGGTCATTCACGCCTCCGATTTCGGCCTCCGACGCACCTCCCTCGACTGGGACAGCGCCTTCTGCCACTACCTTTTCGAATTCCTCACAGCACGGGTCCCCGCAGGCACGGCACTCAAGCTTCAGCCGCTGGGGGAGCAACCACGCACCCTCCTCAACGGTTCGGGAACCCCCGCACGCACTGTCGTCGTCACCGGCCTCCTGCAGGACATCGCCGCCTGGCTGGCAGGTCGGAAACCGCTGGGCGGGCTGAACGCGACCGCCGCGGCGGACGGCGTTGACCTTCCCGAGCTCCTTCCCTGGCCGTCAGCCATGGCGCCGCGTGGCTGAGGACTACGCTGCATGTCGCGGCGTCTGAAAGATTCGGATCTGCGCCGCGCAACTCTTATCAGGCGCACGGCACTGCGCTAAGTTGGGAAGCACGCGAGCAGAATTACCGCAGGTTCAGGACGAGGTAAAGGCAGACGCCATGACGTCGGATGTTGATCGATCAGCGGCTCATCCCGTGGTGCCGCGTGGCCGCATCGAGCGTTTGAGCGGCGGCTACGTGCTCGCCTTCGACCGCCAGTTCGATTACCCGCGCTCATACATCTGGAACCTGCTGACGGACCCGGGCAAGGTGCGCCTATGGCTGGGAGAACTGGCCGGCCACTGGGAACTGGGGAAGGAATACTCGCTGGATATGGGTGGCGGAGTCACCACGGGTACGGTATTGCAGCTCAATCCGCCCACCAGTCTCCAGATCACCTGGGATGATGCACTGGGTCTCGAATCGATCCTTGAATGGCGCGTGCTTGAGTGCAGCGGCGGCGCCCTGCTGCAGCTGCGCGCACGCTCCGAGACACCGGACTTCCTGACCGAGGGAGCCGCCGGCTGGCAACAGATCCTCGCCGCGCTGGAGGACGTCGCCGCCGGCAGGGAACCGGCGCCCGATGGAGGTTGGGCGGCCCTGCGGGACGCCTATGCCGAAGAGTTCAACGTGTCCAACACCATGGGGTGGGTGGAAACGGACGACGGCGTCACCATGGTCCATTTCGACCGTCGCCTCCCTTCCACCCTGCCGCTCGTAAAGGATGCGCTCACTGCGGATCCCGAACAACAGCCGAGGGTTGAGCAGGCTGAGGTCGATTTCACTGCGGACGGCGGCAGTACCCGGGTGGCCGTCCGGCACGTTGTGGAGGGCCAGGACGAAGCTCCCGCCCTGCTGGCTCAGTGGCACGCCCATCTGGATGCTGTCGCGGTGTCGGTGGACGGCGACCAGCCGCATACCAGCATGCGCAAGTTGCACGCGCTCGAAGATTTCTACCGTGCAACGCTTACCGGGTCAGCGGACTGAGAGGCTGTTTTCTCGCGGGCCAGCAGGCTGGTCTTGACGGCAACGCCCCAGCGGAAGCCGCCGAGACTGCCGTCCGTCCGGATCACTCGATGGCACGGAACAAACAGCGCAGCAGCGTTGAAGGCGCAGGCTCCGGCGGCGGCACGGATGGCGGCGGGCCGGCCGGCCAGCCGGGCATACTCCGAATAGGTCACCGGCCTTCCGGGGGCAACAGTGCGCAGCACGTCCCAGGCGTGGTTACGGAAAGGTCCTGACAACTGATGCACCCGTACCCTCTCGATGGCGGCGAGGTCGCCGTCGTAATAGGCTGACACGGCGTCCGTGATGGACGCGAGACTTCGTACAGACTGAACAGGTTCCGCCCTGAGGGTTGGGTGAATCTGACCCGTCAACTCGGAGAGCTCAGCGGTCCAGCCGGAGGCCAGGACTGCACCGTCCCGTTCCACGACCGTAAACGGCCCGTCGGGAGTGGGAACGGTGGTGGTCTGGGTGGTCATGATGCCAGCGCCTTTCTAGGGGTATCGGTTGCTGCCTGGGTTTGTGATTGCTGATCAGCGGCGAGCGGTTTCTCGGAGGCGAGGCGCCAGAGGTGCATGGTCGCGTAGGAACGCCAGGGACTGAACTGTTCACACCAGGCGGTTGTTTCCCGCGGATCGGCGGTGCGTCCGGATAACCGGGCGAAACCTGTGCGGACCGCGGCGTCGTTGTCCAGATGGATATCTGTAGCACCAAGTACCCGCATGGCGGCGTAGCGGACAGTCCACGGCCCGATTCCCGGCAGCGGCAGGAGCTTCTCCGCCAGTTCACCGGGTGTGTCAGCCACGCCGATCCTCAGGCTGCCGTCGGCCAGGGCCGCTGAGACGGCCAGCAGACTCGAGCGGCGGCGCGCCGGTCCCTTCAGCAGCGTGCCCGCCCCATCGGCCAGGGCAGCAGCGGTGGGGAACAGACGGGAATGACCGGGACGGCCGAGCCTGGAGGGCTCGCCCAGCACGCTGAGAGTGTCCAGGATACCGGTGGCGGCCGCTACGGTGATCTGCTGGCCAACCATGGCGCGGATCAGGATCTCCTGCGGATCCACCGCACCCGGCAGGCGGATCCCCGGATATTGCTGCACGCGGGTTTCCAGGACCGGGTCTGCCGAGAGGACATCGTCGATGGCCGCGGGATCAGCGTCCAGATCGAACAGGCGTCGGATGCGGGACAGCAGGACGGGCAGGTCCTTCAACTGCTCCACCGTCACGGAGACATCGAGTCCGCGCGGTCCTGGTTCGGCCTTGAACCAGCCCTCGCCGCCGGGCAGGCGCAGCAGGCGGGCATAGCTTGCCGGATCACCCTGCTCAACACCGTTGACGGCGCGGGCGCGCAGGAAGGAGAAGATGCCGTCGTCGTAGGGCATGCGCGCGGGCAGTGTCAGGCTGAGGGACGTCGGGGAGCCGGCCGCCGTCGATGCATGGGAAAGAGTACGGCTGCGGTGCCGCAGCTGCGAGGGGGAGAGGTCGTAGATCTCCTGGACCGTCTCATTGAACTGGCGGATGCTGTTGAACCCGGAGGCGAAGGCTACGTCGGAAAGCGCCAGATCGGTGGCGGTGAGCAGTGTCCGCGCCGTTTGTGCTCGGGTGGCGCGCGCGAGCGCGAGCGGGCCGGCACCCAGCTCGTGGTGGAGGATCCGGCCAAGCTGGCGGGTTGAGTAGCCGAGCCGCAGCGCCAGCCCCGGAACGCCGACGCGGTCAATCTCGCCGTCGGAAATCAGCCTCATTGCCCGCGCAGCGACATCCGAGCGCAGGTTCCACGCTGGCGTACCGGGTACCGCTTCAGGCAGGCATCGCTTGCAGGCACGGTATCCGGCCTCGTGCGCCGCCGCAGAGGTCGGATAAAAGCTGACGTTGGCCGGCTTCGGAGTGCGTGCAGGGCAGGACGGGCGGCAGTAGATCTTCGTCGTCGCCACCGCGGTGACAAATTGCCCGTCGAACCGGGTGTCCCGCGATTCGATCGCCCGGTACTGCTGCCAGAAATCCATGAGTCCATCCTCGCAGGCGGACGGGTGCGCTGCTAGCGGAAATCGGACATGACCGTGCAGGCTGAGTCCCTGCGTCTTGATACGGTCTTTTCGTGGATCCAGCTCTCCAGCGCACCCGGCTTGCGCACCCGGCCATCGAGGTTGCACCGCTCCTGCTTGGCGCGCACCTGACCCATGACGACGGCGCGGAGCCGGTCACGGTGCGCATCACCGAGGTGGAAGCCTATATGGGGTCAGAAGACCCGGGCTCCCATGCATTCCGCGGACAGACGGCCCGTAACGCGACCATGTTCGGTGAAGCGGGGCACCTGTACGTGTACTTCACCTATGGCATGCACTATTGCGCCAACGTGGTCTGTGGGTGGCCAGGCAATGCCACCGGACTGCTCCTGCGCGCAGGGGAGATCGTCGGCGGAGTGGACGCGGCCCGGCGCCGTCGGGGCAACCCTCGCCTGGACCGGGACCTTGCGCGCGGTCCGGCGCGCCTGGCGCAGGCCCTCGGGATCGACCGGGAGCTGGACGGAACGGATGTTTTCTCTGACCGGCTCCAGCTCACTTTGCCGGACCATCCTGCAGACCCCCTGCGTCTTCAGACGGGCCCGCGCGTCGGCGTGAGTGGACCCGGCGGATCACCGGCCTACCCCTGGCGCTACTGGTTGGCCGGGGACCCGAGCGTCTCCGTGTACCGGCCGGCCGCCAAGCCCCGAGGCGCCCGGAGGGCGGCTGATCCCGCACGGAGAACCGCATCGGGCGAAACATCCGGCAGCGTGCACAGCGGCATAAAGGAAATTCGCACCGAAGGGGGATAGAATTGACGGTCCGCCTTGGCGAGAGGGAAACGCGCAATGCATGAAATGTCAGTAGCCCGGAACGAGCTGGACCACGAGCGGGGTTATGTGGCCGGCCTGTATCAACGGCTTGATGAACTGCGGGCCGAAAAGCAGCGCCAGCTCGATCAGGTGCGCCGGACAACATCGGCCGGATCACATCAGAACCGGTCCGAGCGCGATGCGTTCGCCACCATGTACGAGGACCGCCTCGCCCAGTTGAATGCGGTCGATGACCGGTTGGTGTTCGGGCGTCTCGATCTGGACAGCGGTGATGAGCGCTACATCGGCCGCATCGGTCTGTCCTCCGAGGATCTGCAGCAGCTCATGGTGGACTGGCGTGCACCGGAAGCGGGTACCTTCTACCAGGCCACGGCTTTCGAGCGGATGGGCGTCCGCCGCCGTCGTCACCTGATCCTTTCCCAACGGGACGTCGTCGCTGTGGAAGATGATGTCCTCGACGCTTCCATGCTTACTGACGCCGACTCGCTGCAGGGGGAGGGAGCGCTGCTGGCCGCGCTGAATTCGCGGCGCACCGGGCAGATGTCGGACATCGTCGGAACTATCCAGTCCGAGCAGGACCGCATCATCCGCGCGCCGCTTCCGGGCGTCGTCGTCGTACAGGGCGGTCCGGGTACAGGCAAGACGGCCGTCGCCCTGCACCGGGCTGCCTACCTGCTGTACACACACCGGGAGCGGCTCAAATCTGCCGGAGTGCTGCTGGTCGGTCCTACCAATGCCTTCATGAAGTACATCGAGCGCGTGCTGCCCTCGCTGGGTGAAACCGGGGTGGTGATGGCGAGCATCGGCAGCCTGATGCCGGGGATTCAGGCTGTTCAGGAGCAGTCAGAAGAGACGGCAGAGCTCAAGGGCAGGCTGGACATGGCCGGCGTCATCAAGCAGGCTGTGGCCAACCGGCAGCGCATACCGGCTGAGAACCGAAAGCTCAACGTCGAGGGGACCACCCTGATCCTCACTCCCCGGCAGGTCCGCCGGGCGCGGGACCGCGCCCGCGCCACCGGGAAACCGCACAATGAGGCGCGTACTACGTTCGTGAAGATCATGCTGCGCGAGCTCACCGAGCAGCTGACTGAGCAGCTCGAAGAATCCTCGGGTGCCGGAAACACCGCGGACCGCTCCTACCTCACCGAGGACGTACGGACCTCGCGCGATGTGCGGATCGCGCTCAATCTCGCCTGGATGCCCATGACGCCGGAGAAACTCCTGCGGGACCTTTACGCCAAGCCTGCCCAGCTCGAGGCCGCCGCACCCCACTTGAGCGATGCCGAGCTGGAGCTGCTCTACCGAACGGAAGACGCGCCATGGACGGAAGCGGACGTCCCTCTCCTCGATGAGGCTGCGGAACTGCTGGGTGAGCTTGATGCGTCCGCAGGACGCAACGCCGCGGAACAGGAACAGGAACGACGCCGGGACCTAGCCAACGCCGAGCGCGCCCTGGAGAACGTCAGCGGCACACTTGAGGACGCCGGCATTGACGGCATGCTCAGTGCCGAACAACTCGCGGAGCACAATACGGTTGCGGAATCGCGGTTGACGGCTGCCGAGCGTGCATCCGGTGACCGCACATGGGCGTATGGGCACATCGTGGTGGATGAAGCGCAGGAGCTTTCGCCGATGCAGTGGAGGCTGCTCATGCGCAAATGCCCTCTCAAGTCCTTCACGATTGTCGGTGACATTGCCCAAACCAGCTCCATCGCCGGTTCCCACTCGTGGCAGCAGGCACTCGAGCCGTTCGTGGGGGAGCGGTGGCAGCTTGAGGAGCTGACGGTCAACTACCGGACGCCGGCGCAGATTGCCGAGGCGGCAGTACGCATGGCTAATGCCGCAGGCCTCGTCGTGTCTGCCCCGAAGGCGGTCCGCGAAGGGCGGTGGGATCCGGTGATCGACCAGGTTTCGGAGCTCGAACCGGCGTTACTGTCTGCCTTGCCGGAGGAACTGGATGCGATTTCCGATGGTCTTCTTGCCGTCATCGCGCCTGCGCGCATCGTCGAGCAGGTCCGGGCCGCCGTCACGGCGGCGTACGGCAACCGAGTCGGCAGGGGCGCAGGCGGGCTGGGCCAGGACATCGTGGTCACCACACCACGCGAGGCAAAGGGCCTGGAGTTCGACGGCGTAGTGGTCCTGGAACCGGCCGAGATGCTGAAGCAGGAAGCCGTCCGGGTAGGGGACCTGTACGTCGCAATGACCAGGCCGACCCAGCGTCTCCGCCTCATTTCGACGGGCGAAATTCCGGAGGGCATTGAGGGCTGATATTTTGAAGCAGTGCAACAACCTACCGAAGCCGCGCACGCGGCCGTGAACCAGCAGCAAAACGACAGCTCCTTCGAGAACCTCTGGCAGGAGCTGAAGTGGCGCGGGCTGATCCACGTTTCCACTGATGAGGCGGAGTTAGAAAAACTTCTCGCCGGCGCACCCATCACGTACTACTGCGGTTTTGACCCCACGGCTCCGAGCCTGCATCTGGGAAACCTCGTCCAGTTGCTGACAATGCGCCGGCTTCAGCTTGCTGGTCACAGGCCGATTGGCCTGGTCGGTGGATCCACGGGGCTGGTGGGAGACCCCCGGCCGTCCGCTGAGCGCACCATGAACACAAAGGAAACCGTTGCCGAGTGGGTCGGGTACCTACAGGGGCAGGTCCAGCGGTTCCTGAGCTTCGAGGGCGACAACGCTGCCCGGATGGTCAATAACCTTGACTGGACTGCGCCCATGAGCGCAATTGATTTCCTGCGCGAGGTCGGCAAGCACTTCCGCGTCGGCACCATGGTCAAGAAGGAAACAGTTGCCAAGCGTCTGCACTCCGAGGAAGGCATCAGTTACGCGGAGTTCAGCTACCAAGTGCTGCAGGGCATGGATTACCTGCATCTTTTCCGCGACCACCAGTGCGTCCTGCAGACCGGCGGGTCTGATCAGTGGGGCAACCTGACCAGTGGTACGGAACTCATCCGCAAGGTGGAGGGCAAGACTGTCCACGCAATCGGAACCCCCCTGATCACCAACTCGGATGGCACCAAGTTCGGCAAGAGCGAGGGCAATGCCGTTTGGCTGGATTCGGAAATGACCACACCGTATGCGATGTACCAGTTCTGGCTGAACACGTCGGATGCAGATGTCGTCGACCGGTTGAAGGTCTTCACCTTCCGCAGCCGTGCGGACATCGATCAGCTGGCGGAATCCGTGGCCGACCGGCCGCACCTGCGTGAGGCGCAGCGCGCCCTCGCCTTCGACGTCACTTCACTGGTTCACAGCGTCGAGGCAACGAACAAGGTGATTGCTGCCTCTGCGGCACTGTTCGGGCAGGGCGACCTGACCGAGCTGGACGAGGTCACTCTTCGCGCTGCAACCGCTGAGCTGCCAACCGCAAAGGTCGACGGCGGCGGGCTTGGCATCATCGATCTCCTCGTGAGCAGCGGGCTGTCTCCCAGCAATTCCGCAGCCCGCCGAACCGTCGCTGAAGGCGGTGCCTACGTGAACAACGAAAAGGTGTCCGATCCTGACGCCACCGTCGGTCCGCAGCAGCTGTTGCACGGTCGGTTCCTGCTGCTCCGTCGCGGAAAGCGGACACTCGCAACCGTCGAAGTCAGCTAGTTCCCGCAGGTTTCCGGCTCGTCAGAAGGCGATTTGCAAGGGACCCGAAGGCCGTGTAATGTTTTCTGAGTCGCCGCCGCTGAGTGGTGACAAACCCCCTCCTAAAACCGAATGGTTCGGGCATGCGCTGAGCGCGAAAGCCCAAAGCCAGACAGTTTGTGGTGGGCGGATTCGAATTGTTCGGTCGAATTCCGGCAAATAAGCCGATTTGACAGAAACAATTCGGATGAAATAGATTTAGTAACACCGCAGCACGGAAATGTAAATGAAAACTTTACAAATTATGTGAATTGCTTCTGTTGTTTGAGAACTCAATAGTGTGCCATGTTTGTTGATACCGATTGTTTTTTGATTGGTTGATTTGCTGGTCATCTCGCCCTGGTGTGGTGGCTGGTTTTTTGGCTGGTTTCGAATTTTGTGCAGCATGGGCTTCTCTTTTTCCGGGGGGTTTGTGTTGTGTTCGTAGTTTTTTACGGAGAGTTTGATCCT
>NZ_BAAAON010000011.1:0-560 GCF_039530425.1 Arthrobacter parietis
GTCGTGCAGGCGAACCACGCGGAGTACGCGAACCTGACGCCGTCGGATCTGCCCGGTGTAAAGACCTTCATCGACGGCCGCCGCGTGAGCAGCGCGGATAAGTGGACCGGGGTAACTTACCGGGTCATTGGCAAGGCCTGAGACGCAACGAAAGGTAGTCGTATGACATACATCGCTGACAGTGCCGACGTTTCGGATCAGGCGGAACTGGGTGAGGGCACCAAAGTGTGGCACCTCGCGCAGGTCCGGGAAAACGCAAAACTGGGGGCCAACTGCATTGTCGGACGCGGGGCGTACATCGGTACCGGCGTCTCGATGGGGGAGAACAGCAAAGTCCAGAACTATGCGCTGGTGTATGAGCCGGCGTCGCTCGGGAGAGGCGTCTTCATCGGTCCCGCGGTGGTTCTCACGAATGACACTTACCCACGCTCCATCTCACCGGATGGGACGCTGAAGAGCGCGCACGACTGGACGCCGGTCGGCGTCACGATCGAGGATGGTGCCTCGATTGGGGCGCGTGCGGTGTGTGTTGCTCCGGTGACTATCGGGGCGTGGGCGAC